>NZ_JBKIII010000002.1:0-953090 GCF_046557615.1 Haloferax sp. DFSO60
CAGGCGTTGCCTGCTGGGCTTTTTTCATTTATACAGAGAGCCGCAGGCTTGGCATCGAGCGTGCGAGTCTGCCGAGCAATACACTCGAAGAGTCACCGCAGTAGGTGTCACCTTCGACGACTGTGATGTCTCAGGTTCGACGATAGCTCTCACGAGAACCGTGAACTGCGAGGTGCTCCAGACAGCACACATAGCCGGTGTATCCGTCTTCCACCGAAGACGAACCCGCACATCGTCAGGCTTAAGCGCGAGACAGCGATAGGATTAACCGTTGCCAAGGTGGCAGAGTTCGGCCCAACGCATCCGCCTGCAGAGCGGAACCCCCGTCGGTTCAAATCCGACCCTTGGCTCTTCTGAGTGAACCACGTGAACTCCGAGAGGCATCACGTGGGTTTGAACCATGCGAGTAAGGGTAAACGAGTGAACACGTCTCGCTTCGGTTCAAATCTGACCCGTGGCTCTTCTCTTTGATTCACACGTCGAGCGACGAGTCTCTGGTTTGGACTTCGGACTGGTTGTTGAGCTTACAGAGAACCAGTCGCATCACGACGATGGACACGACTGCAGATTCAGAAGCTTGAAAACTCAGCCATCGATGTATTCTCCGAGCGACATGTGGAGGTCGTCATCGTCTATCTGATTGGCAACTTCGAGTGCCTGCGTCACCGTCTTGCGGACGCGACCCCTGGATTCGACGGCCGAGAAACACGCTGCAGCATCGTCAAATGCGTCCAGTGCATCCTGCAATTCACCGAGCGACTGGTACACTTCACCGAGGTTGACTAGGGCCCGTCCTTTGAGCAGGTTGTTCGGTGCGGCCTCGACCGTCTGTGTGAGTACTTCCAGCGCCCGCGACGCAGAACCGTCGGTAGCGAGTGTTCGACCGAATGCAATCCCGGCGTACACTTGTTGTTCGCCATCGAGCGATTGTGCCGTCTCGAAGACGTCCGTTGCAAGTTCGGTCGCCGCATCGAGGTCACCACTGTCGAGTTTCGCCAACGCCTGAAGCGACTGCAACTCAGCCTGTTTGAACTCGTCTTCGACGATTTTCCTCGCTCTCTCGGCGTGTTCGAATGCGGCATCGGCGTCCCCACGTTCGAGTGACACCTCGGCGAGACCGTAGTGTGCGTTGCCACGAACCCAGCCAACGTCTTCGTCTTTCACCTGGTCGACGAGCGCGGTGTAACGAGCGTAGGCGTCTTCGATTCGACCCTGCTCGAACTCTATCCGTCCGAGGTTATTGAGCGATGCTTTCGTCCCCAACGTATCACCAATCTCTCGGCGGATACTGAGTGATGAACAGATGTATTGCTCTGCCTTGTCGAGGCGTTCGGTCTCCATCTCGATAATCCCAAGTATTTCGAGACTGACCGCCTCCCCCCACGGATAGCCGATTTCTCGGCGGATTTCGAGGCTCTCTCTCGCGTGGTCGAGTGCTGCGTCGTACTCGCCGAGCGACCGCTCTGCTCCGGCGAGATTCGAAAGCGTACTCGCGATTCTCGTCGCATCGCCAGCGTCTCGACGCAGTTGGAGCGCAGATTCGTAGTACTGTCTCGACTGTTCGAAGTTCCCGCACCGAGATTCGATTGCCCCGAGTGAATTCAGTACGTCACTGCGTCCGAGGTCGTCGTCGAGTTGCTCGAACAGAGCGAGCGCAGATTCGGCAGAGCCTCTGGCCTCGTCGTACGCCCCACGCTTTTGCAGGACTTCAGACACCCCCGCTAACCCGTCTGCTCTAGCACCGACGAGTGCGTCCGACGGAATCGCTCGGGAATTGACTGATGCTCGGTCCACCGTCGAAAGCGACTCGAACTCGCGCATCGCTCGGTCGAGGTCACCGGCGTTGACGAACATACGAGCGCGCCATCGGCGGGTGTCGAGTGAGAGCGAGGAGTCGCACGCCTGTGGCACATCGACGTTGGTGTAGTCCGACTCTGCGAACAGCGACGAGAGTGCCGGATTGTTCACTCCGAGTTCGAACACGTTTTTGACGAGATTGCTTCCCCACGCCGAAGGGTCGGCTTCTATCGTCCGAATCACGTCAGCCGTGCCACCGAAGATAGACTGGACGGCCATTCGCGCCTGTTCGTCGTCCACGAGCGAACAGAGTGCAGTGAGACATCGCTCGAATCGACGGCGAGCGTGGCGTTCTGATTCGAGTCCGCACAGTCTGTGAAGGAACTGTGCGGACCACGTCTCGTGAACGGTCCTGACCGGTTCGTCCCCCTCACTCTCGAGTGCGGAGTACAACACCGACCGTTCGAGTTTGTCGAGTGCGGTTTCGATGACGGACTCGTCGGACCGGTCCGTAGCGAGTGCGTAGGCGAGTGGAATATCGACGTGGACACCGGCGGCGTTCAGGAGGTTGACGAGTACGCCAACGTCGATAGCGAGGTCGCCCACGTCGCGCAACTCTTCGTAGACGCTGTCGATATCGTCGAGGAGGCTGGTTGGAGGCGCGCGGCTGGTGGGCGTTGGTTCGACGTGCCGGGCGAGGCGGTGGACAAAGAGATACATCTCACCCGGTGTGGTGGCTTCGTTGCCGGTGCGGAAGTCACCGGAGTCGTCTCCACTGTGTCGGTCTGGTGTGCCAACCGAGATTTGCTCCGCGGCGATATCGACCCGTTCGTTGACCGTCGATTCGAAGTGTTCGATGAGACGCTCGCGCTCGCGGGCATCGACGGGCGGGACAGTGTACTCTCGTATCGCGTGGGTTCGGTGCGATTCGAGTTGCGCGGCACCGACGAGATTGTCGGTTTGCCACTCGTTTTCGCGGCTATCGAGGAGGAACGTCACGCGGTCGTCGTCGGCGAAGTCCCTGACGAGTTCGAATACGGCGTTGGCTTCGGCACGCGTTGCATCTTCGATAACGACGAGCGTGTGTCCGGGGGCCGAGGTGAGATAAGATGCGAGACGTGCCGTGGCAGCAAACGCATCGCGGTGGCCACTCTTCCGATAGATAACTGGCCCGCGTTGGCGGTCGTACCAGCGGCAGGCGACCGACATGCAGACCGTACTCTTTCCGGCACCGGGCGGACCGACGACGACGTGGTCGGTCGCCTGACAGAGACGTTCGAACAGTTCGCTGGTCACGTTTTCGCGACCGTCGTCGGTTGGTCGCTCCCGGTCGAGGGCGTACCCGGTGTTTACCTCGGCGAGGTCGAATCCGGCACGCCAACAGGCCAGTGGTGGCGACACACCGACGCGGTCGAAGTAGTCTGGTGCGAGACGGACGAATCCTTGGGACTGCAACGTCGTTGGGAGGGGTCTCCCGGTGTGCGTGGTTGGTTGTGTACGTGCCGCGCTGGTGGTCGCCCACTCGTCACCATTCGTGAGGCCTGCCTCGGAGTCTGGTTCGGTCTCGTCGCGTGCTGTCTCTCTGGGTATCCAATCGAGGTGGCCGGTGAGGTCGAACGGGTTGGCGTCTTCCCAGAGTGATTGCGTGTACGATTGCGCCCACGCCACCGCCTCGTTCGACGTGTTGGTGATGACGCTCTGGACTCGCCTGTCTTCGTACATGATGACCGTCGAAGATGGCTCTCCATCGACGACGGTGTAGGCGAGCCCGTACGGTGGAACCGCACCCACACGAAGCGTGCAGTCGGGTGCGGTCTGAATCCCGTCGAGGAGTTCGGGATACTCTCTCCAGAGTGCGGTGACGACAGACTCGGGTGCGACGAGTCGGCAGGCGTGGTCGGTCGAGAGCCACGTAGTCAGGCGTTTTGCGAACGAGTTCTTCGGGAGTTGCGGCATGACGAACGTACCGTAATCCGCACGCCCGAACGTGTCAGTGAGGTGTTGGAGCGGGCGGTGTGGACGACCCTCGCTTGCGACTGCAACGTCTGCATCGAGGAGTGCGACACTCGGCAGGGGGTAGTCCCCGACTTTGGCCGAGATTGCCGCATCGACTTCGAGTACGTTGCGCACGTCGCGCCGATAGGTATCGAACAGCGCCGAGAGATACTGTCCTTTGAGCGAAACCGTGTAGCCTTCCGGGGTACTGAGGACGAGTCCCGCCGCCGAAAGGTCTCGAATCGCCCGATTGACGGTTGACCGCGAGTAGGGAAGCCTCTCGGTCAGTTCGCGTTTGTCGAAGTGGTCACCGTCGAGCGCGAGTAAAAACTCGAACCGGTCTGCGATGAGTTCTAGGTACGCCGTTTCGTCAATGCCCGCTGTCATCTGCGATTCTCCCCCGGCCTTCCTGTGACTTTCGGCCGGTAATGATTCTAAAATGCTATTTGCGGGATGATGGTAAAACGCTTGCTCGTCCGCGGAACTCCGTCGTCGAGAGAATCCAGGAGTTGGCTTCCGATTCGACGTTCAGCCACGGAACCTCCTCTTTCGAGAACGGACTGGTTCCCTTCTCGAATCCCTCCGCGCAGGTTAGTAATCATTATACGCCGTGTGGCCCTTGCCGCAACCATGCAACGACGCGCCGCGGCTATCTCCGTCGTGTTCTTCCTGGTCATCGGTGTCGGTGCATACTCGCTCATCGCAACTGCGTCCACGCCGACGGTCAGTTTCGAGAACCCCGAGTATTCGCTGGCACAGGGTGACGAGTTCACCGTCGCTGGCAACGACCAGACCTACACCGTGTCCTCGATCTCTGCGGAAGTGGAGTCGGGCGGCCACGGTGGTGGGAGTTCGCTCGTTCGCTCCGGTGAAATCGCGTACGTGAACCAATCGGCTCGGTTCACCGAAACGTGGGACAACGGCAGTACGGTCACGCTCGATGGCACCGACTACCGCGTCGAGGTTCCGAACACCTCCGACCCGGCAGAGGCAACGCTCGTCGAGATTCGCAACAACACCGCAATCTTGCAGAACGACCCGAATGCGGACAACCAGACGGTCACGCGTGACGGCGAGCAGTACGTCGTCATCAACGATTCGACGCTCGTCTCCGCCGAGGAGTACTTCCCGGCAAACGAGACGCGAACCATCGCTGAAGGTGACTCGCTCGCCTACAACGACCAGCAGACCACCGTCGCCGCTATCGAACAGTCGAGTGTCACGCTCGAATGGACGGCATCTCAGGAGAACACTATCTCCGTGGGTGACCGAGCCAACGTCACTGTCGGGAGCGAACAGTACCTCGCGTACTTCCCGAACAACGAGACGATGGTTCTCACCCAAGATTACGAATCCTACGAACAGCAGACGGCTGATATCGAGCAGTTCCACCACCTCGAAAATGGCCTGTGGGGCATCGCAATCGTCTCCTTGACGACGGTCGCACTCCTGCTCGGCATGGCGTTCCTCCCGTCTCGGTACTAAACGCTCCCGTCTGTCACGGGACTTCTTCTATTTACGACGCCCACTGTTCCCGAGCCATGCGAGCGCGCCGCCCAGTGCAATCGTCGCCACGGCACCGAATATTTGCAGGGCACCGAGGCCGATTCCACCGCCGTTGTAGCGCCACGGCATCCCGACGAGAGTTGCAATCCCGACGAGGACCAAGAACACGCCGACTGCGAGCAAGAGCAACTCGCTGGTATCCGTCCTGACTACACGTCGTTCCATGCGTATGATATCTCTCTCTGAGGAGAAAAACGAAATGCGTCTCAGGGTGGCGAATCGAAAGAAAGCTCACCGCCTCGGAGTCATTGTTCGAGCGGAAATAGAGGGGCTAGCGTTCGCCTCGAAGGAAGTCCACGAGTCGGTAGTCGTGGTCGGGCGTGTAGTTTCTGAACGCGAGACTGTTTGCGAGTACCGACACCGACGAGAAGGCCATCGCGGCGGCCGCAAATACGGGTTGGAGCAGGCCGAGCGAGGCGAGCGGAATCATCGCGGTGTTGTAGCCGAGCGCCCAGAAGAGGTTCTGTTTAATCTTCGTGAGCGTCGCTTCGGAGATGCGAATCGCCTTCATCACGTCGAGCGGGTCGTCGCGCATGAGCGTCACGTCGGCCGCCTCGATAGCGACGTCCGTTCCCGAACCGAGTGCCGTCCCGACGAACGCAACAGCGAGTGCAGGTGCATCGTTCACCCCGTCACCGACCATCATCACCTTCGTCCCGTCGGCTTGGAGTGATTCGATGGCATCGGCTTTGTCCTCTGGAAGGACACCCGCTCGAACGTTTTCCGGGTCGATACCGACGGTTTCGGCGACGGCACGAGCGGTTCGCTCGTTGTCGCCGGTAATCATGTGGACCGCGACACCGCGCTCGCGGAGTGCGGCGACGGCATCGGCGGCCGAGGGCTTGATTTCGTCTGCGTCGGCGACGATACCGACGAGTTCGTCATCGACGGCGACGAGCATGGCGGTCTTGCCGTCATTTTCGAGTGACTGCAACGTGTCTTCGACCGGCGATGGGTCGATTCCAGCATCCGACAGGAGGCTTCGCGTGCCGACCAAGACGGGCTTTCCTTCGACGGTCGCGCGAACACCGTGGCCGGGGACGTTTTCGAAGTCGTCCGCTTCGGGGAGGTCGATGTCGCGGGATTTCGCCCCGTCAACGATTGCCTGTGCGAGCGGGTGTTCGCTGTTGCGCTCGGCGGCGGCGGCGTATCGGAGTACCGCAGACTCACCGAGTGTTTCGTCGCTGGCGACGACGCCCGAGCCGTCTGCGGTTGGGCCGACAGCGACCACATCGGTCAGCGTCATCTCGCCTTTCGTGAGCGTCCCGGTCTTATCGAAGACCACTGCTTCGACGTCTTTGACGCGTTCGAGGATATCTCCGCCTTTGAACAGGACGCCGTTTCGCGCGCCGATTGCCGTCCCGACCATCGTCGCGGCGGGGGTTGCGAGGCCGAGCGCACAGGGGCAGGCGATGAGGACTGCCGACGCGAAGACCACAATCGCAAATTCGAAGGTCGAAATCGCCCCACCAGCGATAGTGGGTCCGCCCGCGACGAGACCCCACAGTGGGAGTGATTGGACGACCCCTGCGAGCGTCTCGGGAAAGAGGAACCAGACAGTCCCCCAGAAGAGCGCATTAGCGATGACTGCGGGGACGAAGTACGCCGAGATACGGTCTGCGAGTTTCTGAATCTCGGGCTGGCGGCCCTGTGCCTCTCTGACGAGTGCGACGATTTGCTGAATCGCGGTCTCGGAACCAACCTTGGTGGCTTCGACGATGAGCGCGCCGTTCTGATTCACGGTCGAACCGACGACGTCGTCGCCGGGGCCTTTCGAGACGGGCACCGATTCGCCGGTGACCATGGATTCATCGACGGCCGAGTCGCCATCGACCACCACGCCATCGGTTGGAATCTTCTCGCCGGGGCGGACTTTCATCCGGTCGCCAACTTGTACATCTTCGAGTGGCACTTCGCGCTCGTCGCCGTCTTCGACGAGGACGGCGGTTTCGGCTTCGAGTTCGAGGAGCGTTCTGAGTGCTTCGGAGGTGTTGCCTTTCGACCGGGCTTCGAGGTAGTTACCGAGGGTGATAAAGACCAAGATGAGCGCGGCGGTGTCGAAGTAGAGACTCCCGGCGAGGAGGCCGAGGAGGACGAACACGGAGTAGAAGTACGCCGTCGAAGACCCCATGGCGATGAGGACGTCCATGTTCGCCCGTCGGTTCTTCACGAGTGCCGTGTAGGAGTTCTCGTAGAACTCGCGGCCGAGGACGACTTGTACGGGTGTTGCGAGTGCGAACCCAATCAGCCCTATCGGGAGGCCGGTGCCCGGAATCGTCTCCGGAAGCCCCGCCGCGGTGAACAACTCGACGGCGAGCATGAGAAGGAGGGGTACCGAGAGAGCGGCACCGAAGAGCGTGAGGCGTTTTTGTTTGCGAATCTCGTCGCGCCGTGCAACGTCGCGGGCGTCGTCTTCGCTCTCGTCGTCCTCACGAATCGGGTCGTATCCGGCCTCTTCGATTGCCCGGTAGAGGTCATCGAGCGTGACCTCGGCGGGGTTGTAGGTGACGTTCGCTTCGTCGGTGGCGAAGTTGACCTCTGCGTCGAGGACGCCCGGCACCGATTCGAGCGAAGTGCGGTTCGCGTCGGCACAGTTGGCACAACTCATACCCGAGATGCCAACGGTCCGATGTTGGGAAATCGCCTCGTATCCCGCATCCGAGACGGCGTCGTACAACTGCCCGAGTGAGACGGCCTCTGGGTCGAACTCGACCGACGCCTCGTCGGTGGCGTAGTTGACGGTCGCCGCCGTCACGCCGTCGAGGGCTTCGAGTGACTCCCCGACTGCCTGCGAGCAGTTTGCACAACTCATCCCGCGGATGTCGAGATGGACTGTCCGTGAACTCATGATACTTCTACATACGGACTACTCTCTTACCTGAATTGTGACTTCGAAAGCGTGTCTAAAAGCGGGCGTGAAGTTTCGATTCGAAAGCGAGCATTCGATACTGGTTTAGCTATCTACGGTGTTCGCACCCGCTTCGAGGCGGTCGTATCGGTCTTCGAATCGCCCGAGACACGACGAACAACAGAAGTGGTAGAGCGTCCCGCCGATACGGGCGCTTTCACCTTCGCTCGTCACCGAATTACCACACTCGGCACATTCGAGTGCGAACTCGGTACCGTTGACTGTGGGCGTCCACTCGGCAGATTCGACCAGTTGCACGTCGTACTCGCGGACGAGAGAGAAATCGACGAATTCGTCGAGTGCGTGTCGAATGGTCCCATCGTCGAACCGCGCGTGGAACGTCACTTCGCCATCGACGGAGACGAAGAGGTGTTCGACCGCATCGGCTTCTCGAAGCGAGTTACGAACTGTATCGACGTGTTCGGGGACGACGTGGAGGCGAACCAGTACCGGGGTTCCACCGGCGAGTTTCGACTGGTCGAGGTCGAGGGTAAAGCGGCGGATGATTCCCTCTTCTCGGAGGCGGTCGATGCGGTCGGAGACGGCAGGGGCCGAGAGGCCGACTGCCTCCGAGATGTCGCTGAAGGGGCGTCTCGCATCGTCGCTCAGGAGTTGGAGAATGTGTACGTCTGTCTCGTCGAGGTCACGCATACTCTCCTCTTGACACGCAGAAGTAGTAGGTCTTTGGTCGAATTGGCTTTGGATTCTAAGGTATGTTCCTGGAAAACCTGAATCCACAAAAGGGAAATTCACTAAACTGTGTCTCTCTTAGACCAGTGTAATGAGTACGACGCTCACCGTCACTGGAATGAGCTGTGAACACTGTGAAGCGCGCGTCGCAGACGCACTGAGCGAGGTTTCAGGGGTCACGGCGGCCACTGCTGACCGCGAGCGCGAGTTAGCGACCATCGACGGCGAGGCTTCGCTCGAAGACCTCATCGCGGCGGTCGAGGACGCTGGCTACGACGCGAGCGCCTGAGTCAGAGCCGAGGCAAGTGGGCACCTGGGCAACTGTTACAAGCGGGTACATCGAACCACGGGTGTGACTGCTCCCACCGACGACGATTTCGAGACGCCGCTTCCGAGTGCCCCGGTCGACGACACACCCACCGTTTCGTGTTCTCGCTGTGATAATACGTGGGACCTCGCCTACGAACTCGACGAGTTACAACTCGGCAATCAGTCCATCGAGCAGTTCGCCCTCGACCATCGCCGCCACACTGGCCACTTCCCCGACGACGTGTCACCGTGGGTCGTCACCTGCCGTCAGTGTCCCGACGGCGACCAATTCCTCACGGAACACTCGGCACGCCGCTGGGCGAGAACGCACGCTCGCCACACGACGCACTCTGTCGAACTCGACCACGGCGAGGACAGGCCACAGGTTATCGACCCCGAATAACGACGTCTCACTCGACGGCGACGATTTCGATATCGAAGACGAGCGTTTTCCCGGCGAGTTCGTGATTGAAATCGACTTCGACCACGTCTTCGGTGACCGCGGTGACGTCGCCGTGAAGGCCATTCTCTGCGTGGACGTGAACACCGACCTCGGGAGGTTCACCGACCATCGACTCGAACACGTCGGGGTCGTACTCGCGTACACGGTCTGCGTCGAACGCACCGTAGCCTTCCTCCGGGGGAACGGTGACTGTCGATTCGTCGCCGACGGCCATGCCGAGGACGGCTTCGTCGAGCCCTTCGATTATCTCTCCGGCACCGACGACGAACGAGAGTGGCCGATATTCGGACTCGTCTCGTTCTTGTGCAGCGGCCAGTCCGTGTTCGACAGCAACCTCGTACTGGGAGGTGTTGAACACACTTCCGTCTTCGAAGCGGCCCACATACTGAATCGCCACTCGGTCGCCGAGTTCGATGGGCATGCTTGTGCCTCAGTCGAGCGAGAAAATAAAGTCGGCTATCCAACGAGCCCGAAGACGAAATCGAACGCGGCACTCACCGGTCCGGCGATGCCGAGTACGTCGAAGACCACGAGTAGGTAGTAGACGCTGACGACGAGCATCACCGTGCCCGTGACGCGATTGATAGCCGTGGTGTGGCGGGCGAACCAGCGTGTGACCTGTCTGCTGTACTGTTCGGAGACGAGTGCGAACACGAGCAGTGGTGCGCCGATGCCGAGGCCAAACGCGAAGAACCCGAGCAGGCTCTCGGCGGTGGTGTTGAACAGGACCGGAACGCGGGCGAAGAACAGCGCGATAAACCCCGGGTTGCAGGGGAGGATAATCGCGCCGAAGAAAAATCCGTAGGCGAACGCCGAGAGTGCGGGGTGCTTCGTCTCCGGCGGTTGTATCGTCGGAACCCGTGTGAAAATTTTGGTGTCCGAGAGGAGTGCAAGACTGACGACGAACAACACGCCGAACGCGAGCGGTGAGACGACTTGGACGACGGCAGTCAGCGACACTTCGAGCAGAAGCGAGAAGAGGACGCCGACGAGGAGCATGAACGACACCGCACCGAGCGTCACGAGCAGGCCGAGAACGGAGATTGGAAGCCCAGTCTTCTCTGTCGTGCCCCCATCTGTCGCTTCGCTTCGGCTACTTTGTCGAGCGAGATACGCGAGAAAACCCGGATAGAGCGGGAGCGCACACGCCGCCGTCAACGGGGTTCCCACACCGAGGACGAACAGTTCGAGAAGCTTCGGTGCCAGCGTCATCAACACTGAGAGATGTACTCGCGGAGGAAGCCAGTCGTCTTGTGCCCGTCTTTCAGGCGGGTCACAGAGCCATCAGGGCAGATGAGGAGCATCGGAACGACGGGGGGACTCGCCATCGACGACCCGAACTCGTCGACGAGACTCTGGGTGACAGACCCCGGAGAAATCGCATAGCGCCAGTCGAAGCCGTGTTTTTCGGTGTGTTCGCGGACCAACTGCGCGTCTTCGTTGGGGTCGATATCGAGTGCAACGGTCGTCACCTCGTCACCCAGCATCTCGTGGAACGTGATGAGTTCCTTCTGCTGACGGAGGCAGTTCGAACACCAGACGGCGAACGTCTCTAACAGAATCGGTCGGTCGAGGAGGCCTTCGACCGTAAACGTCTCACCCGAGTTGACGTCGGTGAGTTCTGACGTGAACCACGCGCTGTCGATATTCGAACCCCCTGACTCACCGGTCGCCGAGTCTGTGGGTTGTGTTTGGTCGCCACCGGAGTCGGTCGTCGATTGCGGTGAGTCGCTCCCACCGAGGCATCCGGCGAGGGCGACGCTGCCGACGCTAGCGACTTGGAGGAACTTTCGTCGCGTCGGATGTGGTGACATTTGTTTATATACTATTGCTGTCCAATCTTAACTGAGTCTCGGGTGGGTGTGAACGTTGCACAAGCGATGTGCGGCCACCACACCCGTATCTGACAAATTTCGAAACCCGCCGCAAAACTGTTTCTATGTCAACTATTCTGGCGCTTTTGGCTGGCCTAAAAATAGAATAACTTATCAGTTGGTGTCGGGTTGCTCAAGTTAGTATGTCACAGCGGAGTTTCTCTCGTCGGTCACTCCTCGCAGGACTTTGTCTCGGTTCTCTCTCCGGTTGTCTCAGCCAGGCAACGACGAATAGCCTCGGTCAGTACATCGGGGCGACCCCAGCAGTAACTGACGAATACGACCTCTCGGTCACCCACGCTCCCGTCTCGACCGACGCCTCGTGGGAGGTTCCAACGACTGCGCCACCGACGTCTCTCACCGTCGAACCAGTCGTCGAAGGACTCGAAATTCCGTGGGACGTGACGTTCGCCCCCAACGGCGACCTGTTCGTCTCGGAACGCCCCGGTCGGATTCTCCACTACCGCGATAGCCAACTCGAAACCGCGTTCGAGACGACCGACGTCGTCGATGCAAGTCCGGTTGTCGCCGGGGAAGAAGGTGGCTGGTGGGCCGCTGGAAGCGAAGGTGGGTTGATGGGTCTCGCTGTCCACCCGAACTACCCAGACGTGCCGGTCGTGTACGCCTTTTACACCTACGACACCGAGGACGGCAAGCGAAATCGACTCTCGTGTTTCGACGTCTCTGCGGACGCACCTGCGGCGACCGAGACGATTCTCATCGACGACGTTCTGGGAGCGAACGTTCACAACGGGAGTCGAGTCGCGTTCGGTCCCGAAAACTACCTTTGGGTGACGATTGGCGACGCCGCCGAGGAGTCGAACGCGGCCGACGTGACGACCCTGAACGGCTCTGTTCTCCGACTCGAACCAGATGGTTCTGCTCCGTCCGACAACCCGGATTTTGGCCCCGATGCGGACTCTCGTCTCTACACGATTGGACACAGAAATCCGCAGGGAATCACGTGGCTCCCCGACGGAACGCCGCTCGTAACCGAACACGGGCCGGGTGGTGCAGACGAGGTCAACCGCCTCGTTGCAGGCGGTGATTACGGATGGGGAACTATCGACCCGACCGAGCGTGGCAAAACTGGCTACACCGACTCTACTTTCGAGCGCCCGCTCGTCAACACAGGCAAGAGAACGTGGGCACCACCGGGATGTGTATTCTATACCGGCTCAGTCTCCGGATTACAGAACCGCCTCATCATCGGCGGCCTTCGCTCACAGCGGTTGAACGTGGTCACACTCGCACCGCGAGGCGAGAGACTCCCCGGGACAGACAGCGGCACCGTCTTCGATGCATCCTGGATGGATGAGAGATACGTCGCAGTCGCACACACGCTGTTCGAAGACGAAGTTGGTCGCATCCGAGACGTGACCCAAGCCCCCGATGGGTCGCTTCTCGTCGCAACGAGTAACCGAGACGGTCGAACTGAAATCGAAGGCGAATCGTATCCAAAACAGACCGACGACCGACTGCTTCGGGTCGTTCCAACGGACGAGTAGGGTCGCGGAGTTCGAACAGATCGGGCGTCACTCACTCGATTAGCCCATCTCGTCGTTCATGCCACTATCCGCGTCCTCTTTGGTCATCCTTTCGGTGTCTTCTGAGTCCGTGTCGAACTCTTCGCGGTCCTCACCGAACTGGACGGCAAAAATGGTCCGAAGGACGACCACGAGATTGTTTTTGGTTCCGCGGCCCCAGATTGCAACCTCGGTAGATTCGTTATTCCCGACCGACCGCTCGACGCTCACGAGTGTCACCTCGTCGTTGACGAGTAACAACCGTGAGATGTGCGACCCAGACCACTCCCACAGCGTGTCCACGACGGTCGAATTTGGAAGAACGGTGTCGATATTCTGCACCTCGTCGTCGGCGCTAGCGAGGTAGATTTCGATTCCTCTGGCTTCTGCTCTCGAAAGCGCATCGACTATTTCGTCGGTCAACAGTTCCTCCTCACTCATGAAGACGACTTCTTCTTGGGCGTCGTTGATGAACTCGATAACCCGCCGATTGACATTCTGTGAGCCAGTGACCGTCCACACGCCAATCTGTTCGGTTCGGAGTTCTGTTGGACTCAACCGTTCGAGCGTACTGGAGAGTTCTTCGATGAGGTCCTCGTACTTCACGGCGAACTTCCGAATCGTCGTCTCCTGGGAGACGGGAATGAACTCTTTCGGTGTCCCATAGCGGATATCAACCAGTCCCATCTCGTGAAGCGATTCGACCGCGTCGTACACCCGTGACCGAGGGACTTCAACGATATCGCTCACCTCCCGCGCACTTCCTCTTCCTAGTCGGAGTAGTCCGACGAGCGTTCGAGCCTCGTAATCGCTCAACGAGAGCTCTGTCAATAGCTCGATTGCTCTGTCTTCTACTCGCTCGCGGTCGAACGAGACCATACGAAAGATACGGTATATACACTAATCAGCGTTCCTGGGGGCTGTGTAAAAATACGGGCCAAATGGTCGAAAAAGTTGAAAATCTTCTGGTCTATACTAATTATTTTCCTGTTGTTTCAGCCGAAGTCTCAATAGACGTTTATTTACTTGAGGTTCGTTAACACGGGTATGAGCACAAAGGGGTCAGCCGAACGCCTGCCAGTTGCGCTCGATGAACTGTTCGACCTCCTCGGCCAACAACGCCGCCGTGACCTCATCGCAGAGTTGAGTTCGCGTAGTAGTCCTGTGACGCTTTTCACCCTCGCGGCGAATCTCTCAGAGTCGAACGACGGTCTCATCGATGAAGAAGTGATGGTAACGCTCCATCACATCGACCTGCCGGAACTCGATAGTGCTGGATTACTCACCTACGACCCGGGCCAACAACTCGTGACGTTCGATTCGACCATCGAAGACGTCAGTGCTGCGCTCCCGAAGGTCGAAGACGCATTCGATTCGGTGCGTGACGCCCTCTAGGCTGGCTCGCCAACCAGAATTACGGTACAGCTCAGCGGTGGTCGGAACCCACTCGCTGTTTTTTCGAACGCTCTTCGTCGTCGCCATAGTGTTCGCGAGCAAATTCGGGCGATATCTTCTCGAGACGTAGGTCACGGGCGATAGCTACTCGGTCGCGGTCGGCAGGGTCACCGTATCCACCTGCGCCGGGTGTTCGAATACTCACTGTCTCCCCTGATTCGAGCGTGCGTGTCGATTTCTGTGGGAGTTTCTCTTCGTCGCCGTCGATGAGATAGGCCGCGCCGTTGCCGCCTGATTCGCCACCGGCGAGCCCATAGGGTGCGCTCACGTGGCGGTCGGCGAGGAGGCTAAACGTAGCGCGATGGCCGCGCACCTGAATGTCTCGTCGAAGGCCGAGTCCCCCACGGAACTCGCCTGCACCACCCGAGTCTTGCCGGAGTTCGTAGCGCGTCACTCGAAGCGGATACGCGGTTTCGAGTACCTCGATCGGCGTGTTCATCGTGTTCGACATGTGGACGTGGACGCCGTCCATGCCGTCTTTGCCTGCACGACCACCAAATCCACCGCCCTGCGTCTCGTAAAAGGCGTAGGGTGACCCACCACCGGACGAGTCCGGAGAGCCTTCGTCTGCCCTGCTCGCGGTGCCACCTCGCGGGTCGATGCCGCCGAAGGTGATGTTGTTCATCGTCCCTTGGCAGGCGGCGACGACGCGCTCGGGAACCTCGCGCCCGAACGCGCCCAACACCACGTCCGTGACGCGCTGGGAAGTCTCGAGATTGCCGCCGACGACGGCCGCCGGGAGCGTCGGGTTGACGATGGTTCCTTCGGGCGCGTGGATGCTGATTGGCCGGTAACAGCCGTGATTCGGTGGGATGTCCGGGTCGGTCACACAGCGAACTGCATAGTAGGTCGCACTCGCCGTCACCGCGAAGACGGCGTTGACCGGGCCATCGGTCTGTGGCGCTGTCCCCTCGAAATCGACGGACACTGAATCTCCCTGTACTGTCACCTCCACGACGACGGGTAGGTTCTCGTTGCCCGCACCGTCGTCGTCGAGGACGTCTTCGAACGAGTAGGTGCCATCTGGAAGCGACGAGATTTCTGCACGCATTCGGCGCTCAGAGTAATCTTTGATTTCGGAGATTGCCTCTGAGAGCGTCTCTATCCCGTACTTTTCGACCAGTTCGACGAACCGTCGTTTCCCGGTCTGGTTCGCGGCCTCTTGTGCGCGCAAGTCACCCCGCCGTTCGTCCGGCGTGCGGACGTTCGAGAGAATGAGGTCCATCACTGCCTCGTTCACCTCACCTGCGACGAACAGTTTCACCGGTGGGATTCGGAGACCCTCTTGGTAGATTTCGGTCGAATCGGCCGCGACACTCCCCGCGCGGGCCCCACCGATATCGGCGTGATGCGCACGATTCGCGGCGTAGGCCACGATGTCGCCATCGACGAAGACGGGTGTGACGAGCGTCAGGTCCGGCAGGTGGGCACCCCCGCGGAACGGGTCGTTGAGGATGATTGCGTCACCGTCGCTGAGTGTTTCGGGCGGGAATCGGTCGATAGCCGCCGCGACCGAGAACGGCATCGCCCCGAGGTGGACGGGCATGTTCTCGGCTTGACTGATGAGTTCGGCCTCGGCATCGAACATCGCACACGAGCAGTCGCGCCGTTCTTTGATGTTCGGCGAGTAACCCGTGCGAATCAGATTCGCGTTCATCTCCTCTGCGATGGCGATACAGGCGTTTCTGATGACTTCGAGCGTGACCGAATCAACGCTCATGGACTGACCTCCACGTGGAGGCTGCCGAAGTCGTCAACCGATACTCGCTGGCCGGGGTGGATGACGACGGTACTTTCGACCCCGCTGACGACTGCCGGTCCTTCGAACGACGCGCCGACCGGGAGTGCGTCGCGGTCGTAAATCGAGGTCTCCACCGGGTTCCCGTCGTAGACGACTTCGCGGGTGTCGATGACGGCAGATTCGACCGATTCACCGGTGTCTGTCGGTTGGAGTTCGGGTGTTTCGACCAGGCCACGTGCCCGATGGCGGATGGTGACGAGTTCGAGCGGTTCGTCCGGGTAGGCGTGGCCGTACCGCTGGCGGTGGCGTTCGTGGAATCGGTCGGCGAGAGTCGTCATCGTGTCGTCCGAAAGGTCGCCATCGGGGACCGGAACAGAGAGTTCGAACGCTTGGCCTGCATAGCGTAGGTCGAGGGTGCGCTCGAACTGCATCGCGTCTGCTTCCAGCCGCTCGGCGGCGAGTCGTTCACGCCCTTCGTCGGCGAATTCGTCGAACTGCGATTGTAGGTCGTCGGGAGAAACAGCGTCCCACGGTCGCACCCGCGACGTACTGTAATCGTAGAGGATGTCGCTGATGAGCAGACCGAGCGCCGAGAGGACGCCTGCGGTGCGGGGAACGATGACCGTCGGAATATCGAGTTCGTCGGCAAGTTTGCAGGCGTGGAGGGGGCCTGCACCGCCGAACGCGACGAGGCCGAACTCGCGGGGGTCGTAGCCTCGTTCGACGGAGACGACACGCAGTGCCCGCGCCATGTTCGCGTTGGCAACGTCGAGGACGCCTTGTGCGGCCTCCGTGACCGACATGTCGAGCGGGTCGGCGATTTCTTCGGTGAAGTGGCGGCGGACGTCTTCAATTTTAACACCGAGTTCGCCCGAGAGGAATGCGTGTGGGTCGATTCTTCCTAACAGGAGGTTCGCGTCAGTAATCGTCGGGCGCTCGCCACCCCGTCCGTAGCAAATCGGGCCGGGGTCGGCACCGGCAGACTTTGGGCCGACGCGCAGTGCGCCCCCGGCGTCGATCCACGCAACCGACCCCCCGCCTGCGCCGACGGTGTGGATGTCTATCGTCGGCACTGCGATGGGATAGTCGCCGACTTCGGTATCGGTCGAAACGAGCGGCGTCCCGTCTTCGACGAGCGAGACGTCGCACGAGGTGCCACCCATGTCCATCGTGATGAGGTTGCGCTCGCCCGAGAGTCCAGCAACGTAGGTCGCACCTTGGACGCCGCCCGCAGGACCGGACAACAGAGTGTTGACGGGGCGCTCGCGGGCGATGTCGGCGGTGATGATGCCGCCGTTCGACTGCATGATTTTCAGCTCTGCGCCGACACCGTGTGCCTCGACACGGGATTCGAGAGAACCGATGTAGCGGTCCATCACTGGTTTGAGCGCGCCATTGAGCGCGGTGGTGAGGCTTCGTTCGTACTCGCGGATTTCGGGGAGGACGACACTGGAGAGTGAGTACGAGGTGTCCAGCCCTTCGTCGGCGAGTATGTCGTGGACGCGTCGTTCGTGGCTGTCGTCTTCGAACGCGTAGAGCAGACAGATTGCGACGCTGTCCACGTCGGCGTCGATGAGTTCGGTCGCGAGTGTGCGAACGCCGTCTTCGTCGAGTTCGGTGAGGACGTTCCCGCGTTCGTCGAGTCGCTCTCGGACTTCGTAGCGGCGGTCACGCTCGACGACTGGCGTGGGCTTTTCGACCTGAAAGTCGTAGAGGTCTGGCCGGGCTTGTCGCCCGATTTCGAGGACGTCGCGGAAGCCTTCGGTCGTGACGAGCGCAGTGTCGGCCCACTCGCCTTCGAGGACGGCGTTGGTCGCGACGGTGGTCCCGTGGGCGAGAAACTCGATAGCTTCGAGTGCGAAGCCCTCCCGTTCGCTGACGGCTTCGAGACCACTGATGACGGCTTCGTCGGGGTTGTCGGGGGTCGATGGCGTCTTCGAGACGCTCACCGCGCCGTCGTGGATGGTGACGATATCGGTGAACGTACCGCCGATATCGACCCCGACTCGGCGCTCGTTACTCATGTGTCCCCCTCGTCAGCGAACGAAACCTGTCCGAGGCGACCCGAAAAGAGAGATGAGAGGGAGTAGACTCGACTCGCTCACTGCGGGTTCGAACCACTGTCTCCCTGTCGTGTGACATATCGTGCCAGTCGTCACTCGAGGTGGTATAGTTCCCGATAATGGTAGTGGAAGTGTCATTTGTTAATTCTCACTAGTGGTGTTCGTGTCCACTCATGTCACCTCCTTCGACGACGTGTTGCTGGTCCGGTAAGAACGTGGTTGGCTCCTGCTTGAACGCTTCTTTACACCGCGTCGAACAGAAGTAGAACGTCTCGCCATCGTAGGTCGCAGACGGCCTGTCATCGTCGGTCCGCATTCCACAGACTGGGTCACGGTACGGACCCGGGGCACCGAGTCCACGCCGGTAGACGTACAGCAAGAACCCCGAGAGTGCGAACGCAACCACGTTGAGATAGAACGTGTAGTCGAGTTCGAAGTACGTCTGTTCGGTCGCTGTCTGCCCACCAGCAAGATTGGGAACAATTCCGAGGGTGGCGAACAACTCCTCCATGAGGAAGCCAGTAAACGCCATCGTCACGAAGAACACGGCGAGAATGTACAGCATCACCTTCCAGCCGTAGTATTTCCGATAGACGTTCAACACGGGAATCGTGATGAGGTCGGCATAGACGAATGCGATGACTCCCGCGAAACTAATTCCCCCACCCCAGAGTGCGACTGCGAACGGGACGTTTCCCATGCTGCCGACGAAACTAATGACGGCGATAGCGACGCCCATGATTGCGTTCTCGGCGCTCACGAGTATGCTATCTCCTTGCAGGAAGAGTGCGTTCCACACCCACTGTGGCACGAAGACGATGACGAATCCCGAGATGAGGAACCCGGCGACCACGTCCTTCCAAATCATCGACCACTCCTTGCGGTACTGGTTGCCGAGTTTGTACCACCCGCCCCACGACAGCAGTTCCTCGCGCCAGTTACCGCGACTCGAAACTTCCTGCTGGTACGTTTCCAGACATCCCGCAGAGCAGAATTTCAGAACCTCGCCGCCATCTGTCTGCACTGCGTACTCGTCTTTGCCCAGCATCCCACAGGTTGGGTCTTCGGTGATGCCCTGTTCGCGGTCGTGGAGATTCAACTCCGCCCGAACCTCGTCGAAGAGGTTCTTCGGGAGCGTCACGTGGACGATGAGTGCCATCACGGCGATAAGGATGACGCCACCCAGCAGTTCGGCGACCAGAAACTCCCAGCCGAGGAGGATGAGTATCATCAACCCGAGTTCGACGATGAGGTTCGTCGAAGCGAACATGAACGCGAGAACGTTCACTGCGTGTGCGCCCTTCTTGAACAGCCCCCTCCCGATTGCGACGGCTCCGAAACTACACCCACTGCTCGCAGCGCCAAACAGCGTCGCCTTCGTGAGGCCACCGAGGTCGTCATTTCCCAACACCCGTGCCATTCGCTCTTTCGAGACGTACAGTTGGACGAGGCTCGTGATGACGAGTCCCATAATAATCGCCCACGCGGCCGTCCAGAGGAAGCCGACACCGATTCGTAACGATTCGAGGATTCCATCGACGAGCGCGGCTTGCATACTGAAAGATACGTTACCATCGTCTTTGCCTGCTTCTCTTCGCAATCCAAAGTCTCGAATACAATATTCCTACACATCGAAAGAGAGTGCGGGACCAACTCCCGAACCGTGCAGGAGGTCACTCGAACGAGTCTGGTCGTCGAATCTCGGCCTATCTACTGACTCGTGAACGTAACGTCGTTGTCGATTCTCAGACTCAAGAAATCAACTTCCACCCTATATCCACAGGAAACCAATTTTCAGACAGAGACCATGACTGACAATTCACTTAGTCGCCGCCGAATCCTTCAGTTGACCGGCGGTGCCACCATAGTCGGACTCGCTGGCTGTGTCGGCGTCCCGACTAACACGCAACGAACTCCTCCGCAAACGGGCGTCCACACACCAGCGGACCACCACGACGAGGGGGGAATGACTACCCACCACGACGACCAGATGGGTCACGGCCACCGTGGTGGTGACGACGACGGCGCGACAGATTCCGACGACGACCACACCGAACCAATCGGCCCGCCGACAGACCGCGCCGAAGTTGCGATGCGAACCACCTCGGCGGGATTCCACTTCGAACCCCACGTCGTGCGCGTCAACACGGGTGGGACGGTAACCTTCGTCAACGAAAGCGGAACGCACTCGACGACGGCGTACCATCCGGATAACGGCCAGCCACAACTCGTTCCGGATGGCGCAGCATCGTGGGACAGTGGCATCCTGACCGAACGCGCTGCGACCTTCGAACACACGTTCGATGTCGAGGGTGTGTATCACTACTACTGCATCCCGCACGAAGCCCTTGAGATGATTGCCACCGTCATCGTTGGCTATCCCGACCCGGACGAGCAGGTGGCACTCCGCGAGATTCCCGCAGACAAGTCCGAACCAATCAAGCGGAAACTGGCCGAGTTGAACGAGATGACGAGGAAGGCGCTCGCAGAAGACGACCAATAAGACGATATCGCGTTCGCCCGCCCTCGACTTACTTACTCGACGAGTCGAAGAACGACGAACGTCACCACGAAACCGAACACGGTGAGTCCGATATCTCGAACGGCGTGGAAGACGAGCGTAGCTGTTCTGTGAGGGTGTGAGTTCTGTGGAGGGCGACGACAGCCAGCACTGCCAGCGAGACAGTGGGAGGTACTCGTTCCGTGTCGATGCTGTGGTTACTCGGGGCTCAGTTCGTTGCTCGGCTTTGTTTTCGAAGGAACGTAGACGCCTAACCCACCGAATCGAAGCAAGAATCCGAATAAGTCTGGCGCTCGTATGTTGTGTTATGTGTTGTCATTCGACGCCACACTCGGAGCGCGTCGCGTACTGACATGCAGTGATGACCCATGACTGAACCCCACCACGACCACTCAGATGCGCACGCCTCGCACGACCAGCACGCGCACGCACCCTCCGACGAACACGACCGTGGCGCTGTGGACGCCAGCCCACACGACGACAGTGACCAGCACCACGAACGCACAGGTCACAAAGCCCACACCGACCACACGGGCCACGAACAGATGTTTCGCCGTCGGTTCTGGGTGTCGCTCGTCCTCTCGATTCCGGTCATCTTCTTTAGTGAGTTCATCCAGGGCGTCTTCGGCTACACTGCGCCGGTGTTCCCGGGGAGTTTCCTGATTACGCCCGTCCTCTCTGTCGTCATCTTCGCCTACGGTGGCCTCCCGTTCCTCTCGATGGCCCGCACCGAGTTGCAGAACCGCGAACCGGGGATGATGATGCTCATCTCGCTCGCTATCACTGTCGCGTTCGGCTACTCCATCGCGAGCCTGTTCATTCCGGGGACGACGCCGTTCTTCTGGGAACTCGTCACGCTTATCGACATCATGCTGTTGGGTCACTGGATGGAGATGCGCTCTGTCCGGCAGGCTTCCGGTGCGCTGGACGAGTTGGCGAAACTCATGCCCGACACCGCAGAGCGAGTGACCGAGAGCGGTGACACCGAAGAAGTCTCAGTTTCAGACCTCTCGGAGGGTGATGTCGTCCTCGTTCGACCGGGGGCGAGCGTTCCGGCCGACGGCGAAGTCGTTGTGGGCGACTCCTCAGTGGACGAGTCGATGATTACAGGCGAATCGCGGTCAGTCGAAAAAACACCCGGCGCGGAGGTCATCGCAGGCACGGTCAATCAGGACGGTAGCTTGCGAGTTCGAGTGACGAAAACAGGCGACGAAACCGCACTCGCGGGCATCATGCGCCTCGTCGAAGAAGCACAGCAATCCAAATCCCGAACCCAGTTGTTGGCCGACCGAGCCGCGGGATGGCTGTTCTACGTCGCACTCGCGGTGGCCGGAGTTACGGCCGTCGCGTGGGTTCTCGCGACCGGGTTCAACATCGCGGTCCTCGAGCGCGTCGTCACGGTCCTCGTCATCGCCTGTCCACACGCTCTCGGCCTCGCGGTTCCGCTCGTCGTCGCCATCAACACCTCGACTGCGGCACAGAACGGGATGCTCATCCGCGACCGAATCGCCATGGAAGAAGCCCGAAATCTGGACACGGTGATGTTCGACAAGACGGGGACGCTCACCAAGGGCGAACAGGGCGTCGTCGCGGTCGAAACGACGGGTGACTGGGACGAACAGCGAGCCTTCGAGGTTGCCGCGGGCGTCGAAGGTGACTCCGAACACATGATTGCGCGGGCGATTCGAACCGCCGCCGAAGAACGCGGCATCGAACGCGCGAGCGTCTCTCACTTCGAGAACCTGCGTGGACTCGGCGTCAAAGCGACCGTCGGAAACGAGACAGTCCACCTTGGCGGCCCCAACCTCGTCGAAAAACTCGGCATCGACCGCCCGGCGAACGTCAGGGCATTCGCAGACGACGCGGGAGAAAACGCCCAGACCGTCATCTACCTCATCCGCGAAGAGTCGGAGGTCGGTGCGGCGTTCGCCCTCGCCGACGTCATCCGTGAGGAGAGCAGACAGGCTATCGACGCGCTCCACGCGATGGGTATCGAAGTCGCGATGCTGACCGGCGACTCGGACGACGTTGCGAGGGCCGTCGCCGACGAACTTGGTATCGACCAGTACTTCGCCGAGGTGCTTCCCGAGGAGAAAGACACGAAAGTCGCACGACTCCAGTCCGAAGGCAAGTTGGTTGCGATGGTCGGCGACGGTGTGAACGACGCTCCTGCGCTTGCACGGGCGGATGTCGGTATCGCCATCGGGTCGGGGACGGACGTGGCTATCGAGTCGGGCGATATCATCCTCGTGGACAACAACCCGCTCGACGTGGTTCGACTGATTCGACTCTCGAAGGCTAGCTACCGGAAGATGCAGGAGAACCTCGTCTGGGCGACGGGATACAACGTCTTTGCTCTTCCACTCGCGGCGGGCATTCTCGCCCCCATCGGGATACTGCTCTCTCCTGCGCTTGGTGCGGTGTTCATGTCGCTCTCGACGATTATCGTCGCCATCAACGCGAGACGGCTCAGGGGAGTCGATTTATCGACGAAAAACTGAGCGAAAAACCGATTATTGAATCTGTTTCAATGGTCGTGGTTCGCTCGCCGTCTCGCACTGGAACGTATCGAGTTGGCGTTGCAGGGTGCCAGTCTGTTCGGTTAGGGCATCGAGTTGGCTTCGAATCTCCGAAATCCGGTGTGTTCTGGACTCGGTTCGGTCTGCGAGCGTCTCGCTCTGGTCGGCGACAGCACGCGAGCGCTCGGCGACTCTGATAATCGCATCGACCACCTGTTCGGTCGTTCGAGCCCCATCGTCGGTCGCGGCCGCAACCTCGTTGACCGAGGTATCGACGCCATCGACGGTCTTTGCGAGTTGTGTAAAGGAGTCACCCGCTTCGGTCGTGGTCTCTTTTCCAGTCTGGAGTTGTGCCTTCGTGTGAGCCATCTCTGCTTGAACGCGATTGACGTCCTCGATCGTCTCGCTGACCGTCTCCTCGATTGCGGACGAGTGGCTCTGCGTCTGGTCGGCGAGCGTTTTAACTTCGTCAGCGACGACGGCGAACCCTTCGCTCCCGTTGTCTGCGCGTGCCGCCTCGATGTTGGCGTTCAGTGCCAACGTGTTCGTCTGCTTGGCAATCCCTTCGATGAGATCTGTACTCTGGGAGACGTCGTCCATTCGGGTATCGAGCGATTCGACGAGTTCGGCGAGTTCGCCGACGCTCTCTTCGATAGTTTCGATTGCTTCGATTGCCTCAGTTGCGGTTCCACTGCCGACGGCCGCCGCCTCTGCGGCGGTTCCTGCTTCTTCGGAGACTTGGTCGGCGTTCGCGGCAATCTCTTCGATAGCCGCCGAGAGGCTACTCAGTTCGTCGGTGGTCGATTCGAGATTTCGTGCCTGTTCGCGTACCGCTGTTGCGAACTCCCGAATATCGGTTGCGAGTTGTTGTTGACTCTGCTCGAGTGCTTCGGCATCGTCGTGAACGGAGCGCGTCGTCTGTTCGACGGTCCGTGCGAACTCGCGTAGGTCCACGATGGTCGTCGAGAGTTCCCCTTTCATCTGGACGAACGCATCGCTGATTGCTTCGATAGCTTTGATACCGGACCCCTGCGGCGGGTTCGCGGTGAAATCACCGTTCGAGACTGCGTCCATCGCGGCGGCGAGTTCGTCGGCTTGAACCAGGAGTTGCTCGTTGAGGCGTTCGACTTTGGCCTTCGCTTTTTCGCTGTCTTCGACGTTCACGAGTTGCTTTCTGGTCTCTTCGCGAGAGCGCTCGATAGAGAACCAGTTCGTGACGAGCGCCGTCGAGAGTCCGATAATGAACAGTGCGTGTACGACTGCCCAGCCCATCGGATTGGCAACCGCATCGGGGTGGTTGTACACCACTTCCGGATACGTCATCCCGAAGAGTGCGTGTTCACCGGCGACGTACAGAATCCCGACGATGAACGGAAGCCAGTCTTCGTACACGGCGATGACTCCCACGACCACGAAAAAGTGGAAGTGCGCTTCGATGAATCCTCCCGAGTAGTACACCAGAACGGCAGAAGCCGTCATCAACCCCATCGACGCGATGGCACTCCGCGCCCGCCGAGGTAACCACGGAAGACTTGCGACTAACACGAAGCCAACGACGAGCCCGACACCCGCGACGAGGTGTTCGAACGGAACTGCAGTGAACGTCGCCCCGGTGAGATACGGGTCGGTCCCCGAGAAACTCCCGAGGAGGAACAAGAACGGTGCGTGGGCAGCCAAGAGAAGAACGATATTTCGATGGCGTCGTTTCCACGCTACATCTGGAATAGAATCGCCTTTTGGAATGTATTTGAGTGTGTCCAGAATCTTCCTTTTCAATACCTGCGCTCGCTTTTGACGAATGTTCACTTCTTCTCCAGCTGTTCTCATGGAAGCCACATTCGTGTTACAGGTAAAATCAGTTCTCCCTCACATATCAGATATGATATTACCTAGTTGTGTGGTAAAGGGGTTCAAATACCAACACTGAGGTTCCTCTCCAGATCTATGTCAAAGCCTCGCTAATATTTGTTAATCAATTTTGAAATTAAACGGTGATGCGATTTCTGACTGCTGCGAAGCGACAGTGAAATCCCGAACGAAGCGTGCATCGGCACTCCACTCAACTCACTCACTACCCGTAGCGGACGACTATTCTGTTATCGTCGTTCAGGCCTCCTCGTTTGCCCACCAATTGTGTTTGTATGATACACGATTGGTCCTTGCTCCCACGATTCTCACGTGCAATTCTCAGCACGACAACGATGGCAGCACAACTCCTGAATTGCGACCGTCGTATCGCGTGTTATCGCTCGAATCGAATCGCGTAGTGATACGGCGGGAGTTCGATGGACGTTGTTGACCTCACGTCCACAGCGTCCTGTACGGCTGTGTTCGTCTCTTCGGGCGACATCCGTAACTCGGTTGGCGGGCCTCGTGGTTTTCCGCCGACAGTGGTCGTCTCTCGCGGGTGGTCGTGCCAGTTGACGACGACGAGTTGACCGCCGTCTCGAAGAGTGTCGAACGCTTGCTGGATGAGTTTCGTTTTATCCTCGACACCGTGGAGTGTGTTCGCCAGCAAGACGACGTCAACACGCTCTGTAAGGTGTGCATCAAGTTCTCTCGCATCTCCGTGAAGCGCGACGATATTCTCGATAGCTTGCTGTTCGGCGAGATGTTCGAGTTCGCGGAGTACAGACTCGTCGATATCGAGTGCATAGACTGGGTTTGGCTCGACGATTCGAGCCGCAGGGAGTGCAAAGTAGCCATTCCCGCAGGCGATTTCGGCAACCGTACAGTCGGAGGTCAGGCCCAACTGCCGAAGCGTCTCACCCGGTGTCGGCCACAGTCTTCCCCACCAGTCCCAATCTGGTTGCCTCGTGTTCTGGAAGATGTCCATGCACGGTACTCGAATGCTGGGTTAGATAACCGCTTAGGTCTCGTAATCAGCGATTGCCGACTTTTTTCGTCACTCGGAACTCCTTTGGTGGGTTGAGGATGCCGACGATCGTTCCCATCGAGTGGACGAGCGTGACGATTGGAGCGAGCGGCATCGCCAGTGCCCACGCGAGCGTTTCGCCGCCGTAGTACACCACGCCACGGAGGTACCAATACAGCGTGAGAACGCCCATCCCTATCGAGACGAGTGTGAAAAAGCCAGTTGCGGCGACGCCGATTCCGAGTACCGACAACGGGACGACGACGAGCGTCACGACTGGCGAGAGTGCCCACGCGTAGTTGCGAACACGGGTCAGCAGTTGATACACGAACGGCAACTCGGCAGAGGATTGCAGGTTGCCTGCTGCCCACCGCCGACGCTGTTCGAGAATCTCTTTCAGCGATGGGGGTGCCTCGTTGGCACAGGTTGCGGTCGCGAGTTCGAACGAGAAACTATCGAGTTGCTGGGCGGCCGCCCAGACGAACGCAGTATCTTCGACGAGCGTTTCGCGGTCCCACGTCACCTCTTCTTCGACAGATTGCCGGACGGCGATGCCGCCACCCCACGCGAACAGCGGAATCGACAGTCGAGCGAACGCACGTTGCTCGATTTGGACACCCATCCGGTACACGTCTGCGAGGTAGGAAAAGACCGACCCGGTCCGACGTGGCCGTTCACGGAGTTGAACGACGTCGGCATCTGGGAGTCCGTCGAACGATTCGACGAGGCTGTCTTCGTCGAGATAGAGGACGAACTCGCGGCCACACGCCAAATGCTGCCGTGCCCACTCGATAGCACGTCCCTTTCTAACCGCCGAACACTCGAAGTCGTCGGGAACGGCGTGGACGACGGCACCGTCGATTTCGATGTCACGCTCAGCGATGACGTGAACGTCGTCGAGTTCTGTGGGGAGCGAATCGACAGTCTCCTGTACGACACTGGCGGCATCGACGGTGAGGATTCGAACCTGAATGTCGTCACCACCGTGGACTGGTTTCGGAGAGTCGTATCCCGCTCCGACGACGTACGTGAGGACGACCCAGATGAGTGCGGTTCCGGCGAACAGGGCTGTCGTCCCGACGAGCAGGAGTTCGAATACTGCGAGCCAATCGACGAACCCCGGTGAGAGCCACGGCACGACCGTCGCAACTGCGGTCAACACTGTCACCGCAGCGACGCCAACGAGTGCGATACGTTCGAGTTTCATTCGTCACATCGCTGCGGTTGGTCTCACTTTAGTCGAGAACTTCGTCACCCCGTATTGGGCCGATTTCTGCCCAATTAACGCCGTTTTCCCCGTCTCTTTTCGGGTCAATTTCTTCTTTGACTGACGCGTGGGAGGTTGTCAGCGACGTACTTGCCCACATTTCGAAATCCAACAACCGGGTACAGGGTACAGAGAGCAGGTGTATTCACGAAATTAGCAAAGATGTGCTTATTCTCTGTGCTGTCGTCTAGCACACCATGACCGCGCACCGCCTCCACATCACCGGTGAACTGCTATGACGGCAGAAGCGTCCGCCAGAGAGCAATCCCAAACGGGTGATGTCCCGTGGCGAAACCGTACCGTGCAGGTCGTTCTCGCAAGCACGCTCCTCGCACCGTTGGGTGTGCCACTCGTCGCACCGGCACTTCCACTCGTCCGCGACACCTTCGGATTGACCGATGCGGCGGCCAGTCTACTGGTCAGCGCCTACTTCATCGTCGGCATCGTCGTCTCTCCGTTCGTCGGCATGCTCGCCGACCGGTTTGGCCGAAAACGCATTCTCGTCCCTGCGTTGTTCGTGTTCAGCATCGCCGGACTCAGTAGCTTCTTCGCGCCGAATTATGCAATCCTACTCGGGCTTCGAGCGATTCAGGGGACGGCGGCCGCCGCGCTCTTCGTGACGACAGTGACGCTCATCAGCGACGCGTTCGAGGGCGTCCAGCGCAACGCGGTCCTCGGGGCGAACGTCGCTGTCCTCTCGTTTGGGGCCGCGATATTTCCCGTCCTCGGCGGGGCACTTGCGACCGTCGCGTGGAATACGCCGTTTCTCGCCTACGCATTCGGGTTCCCGGTCGCGCTGTTTGCGTACGTCGCACTCGACGAGACGAAACCCACTCCCGCCGAGCAGACGAGTCGAAATCCAGACGCCACGGACATTCGTGCATACCTCAGCGGGGCGATTTCGGCACTTTCGCTCGGTGTCGCGTCGTTGCTCACGGTCGCATTCCTGACGGAGTTCATCCTCTTCGGAGCACTCGTGACCGTCCTTCCGTTCTTGCTCACTGCGAATTACGGGTTGAGTCCGTTCTACATCGGACTGGTGTTGATGGCCGCAGAGGCGGGGGCCGTCGTCGCAGCGAGTTCCAACGGTCGATTGGCGCGTCTCTTCACCAACGGACGACTGATCACACTCGGATTCGGCTGTTATGCAGTCTCGCTCGCGGGTCTGTACGTCGCTCCATCGACGATATTCGTCGCCCTGTCGGTGGTCGTCTTCGGTGTTGGGCTCGGGCTCAGTATGCCTGCGGTCGATGCCGCGGTCAGTAATCGCGTGACTACCCAGTTCCGCGCAAGCTTGTTCGGACTCCGCAATAGTACGACGTTCCTCGGGCGAGCAACCGGCCCCCTGGTGTTCGCTGCCGCCGCGACTGCTGTGGGATACGAACCGCTGATGGCTGTCGCGGCCGTGTTCGTCGGGGGAGTCGCGGTGGTCGCCGCGTTGACGACGCGAAAACCCGCCCCGATTCCAGAGGCAGAGCCGGGGGTCTAACTCTTCGCGTAACTTGATGATTGATTAGCACAAATAATGGGTGGTGGTTTCAATGACAACTACACAAGCGGTGCTCGAGCACCATCTGACCGCGTTCGGTGGTGGCGATATGGACGAGATACTGGCCGATTACGACGATACGTCGGTTATCATCACACCCGACGAGACGTATCGTGGAATGGACGAAATTCCCAACTTCTTCGAGGGACTCTTCGCCGACTTCGCACAGGAAGGTGCCGAAGCGAGTATCGACCTCCAGAAGGTCGAAGGCGATATCGCCTATATCACGTGGCACGGCGAGACGCCGGACAACGTCTACGAGTTCTGTACGGACACGTTCGTCGTCGAAGACGGGGTTATCACCACACAGACGTTCGCCGGAAAGATAGACGCGAAGTAACGAACAACTGGGACACCACCCAGTCTGACCCGCTATTTTGGAGATACGCTTAGGCACATGGGGACAGAAGGTGCCCAACACACCCGAAATGCGAGGCTTTCACCCATGACGCCGATGGAACTCGACGACGTCCGCGTCGATGCATACATGACGACCGGTGTCGAGACAGTTCACCCCGAGACGTGGGTGACCGATGTCGTCGACCGACTCAAATCAGGGCCGCAGTACGGCGGCCTCCCGGTCGTGGACGAAGGGGAGCATCTCCTCGGCTTCGTCGGCGCTATCGACCTCTTGGAAGTCCACGGAAGCGAGCGCGTAGAATCAGTGATGAGTCGCGACCTCGTCGTCGTCCGCCCGGAGATGACCGTGAAAAATGCGGCCCGCGTCATCTTCCGGACCGGCCACCAGTTCCTCCCGGTCGTGGACGACGAACGAACGCTTCTCGGTCTCTTTTCGAACGGCGACGCCGTCAGGAGTCAAATCGAGCGAACGACGCCCTCGAAGGTCCAGAGTACCCGTGAGATGCTCGAACGAACCCACGGTATCTCCATCAGCGTCAGCGAACGAGAAATCGATGTCCCGTCGTTGATTCCGACGCAACGTGAGGTCTACGGTGACGAACTCGAAGGCCGCAAGTACGAACTCCAAAACGGACTCGCAGAGCCACTCATCGTCATCTCCTACGGGGCAGAGACGTTGCTCGTCGATGGCCACCACCGTGCGCTGGCCGCTCGACAACTCGGTATCGACCGAATGCTCGCTCACGTCCTCACGGTTTCACCGGACGAAGTTGGAGAGTTAGGCCTCCGCAAGATGGCTCGGCTCGGTGGACTCGAGTCGCTGGCAGACGTGGATATCAACGACTACCTTCAGCACCCGCTCATCGAGAAGACCGAACCAATGCAGTAGCCTTCTCAGTGAGACGCCGAGGACGACTGATACTGCGCACAGACTCGCTGGAGTCCGTCTTCGAAGGAAATCTCCGGTTCCCACCCGGTTGCCTCGTACATCTTCGTCGTATCTGCCATCGTATCTTTCACGTAGATGGATTCGGGAATCGGGTTCTCGATGTACTCCGGTTCGATGTCGCTTCCGAGTTCCGCGTTCAGTTTCTCGACGAGCGTGTTCAGGTCGTAGCTCTCACCGGTTCCGAGGTTGTAGATGCCCTGTAGCTGATTCTCGGCGGCGGCGATGAGTCCGCGAACGACGTCATCGACGTGGGTGAAGTCTCTCGTCTGCGTCCCATCACCGTAGATGACGGGCGCATCGCCGCTGGCGATATCGTCTGCGAACTGTGCGATGAGGTTCGCGTACTCTCCTTTGTGGGCCTCTGCACCACCGTACCCCTGGTAGACAGAGAAAAACCGCATCCCGGCCATCGACATGTCGTAGTGGTTGTGGAAGTACTGGGCGTAGCGTTCACGGGCGAGTTTCGACGCTTCGTAGCCAGTGTTTGCAGTCACGTCCATCGTCTCGGGAGATGGTTCGGTTCGGTTGCCGTAGATGGACGACGTCGTCGCGTAGACGACGGTGTCACAGCCGTCGTTTCGTGCCTGTTCGACCGTGTTGACGAACCCTTCGACGTTGACGCGAACGCCTTTCGTCGGGTCATCTTCGTGCATCGCGTAGGAGGACAGTGCAGCGAGGTGGAAGACCACGTCCACGTCGGTCGGAAGGTCGTCGTCGAGGACGCTCGCATCGACGTATTCGACGGCATCGTCGAGATTTTTCGGCGTCCCGAGGTAACCGTTGTCGAGGGCGATTACGTCGTTGTCTTCCGCGAGAGTGTTCGCGAGATTCGAACCGATGAACCCCGTTCCACCGGTCACCAATATTTTCCGGTTATGCATACATTTCATTTCGAGAACTAATTGTATAAATAGCATTTGGCCAAAAATTGATTGGAAAGAGACCAGTCATGATATTGTCGAAGAGATAACTACACGACTCGTGAGAAGCTCGGTCGTTTTTTGACAAAACTGATACTATTGTCTGACGATTGGCCAATGGGTTTAACAATAGCCAAAATAGTTTTGGGCTTTTGAAGAAGTTAATTAGTGTGACCGAGACCAAATCTCTTCTCAGGCTCCTTCTTCGCCGTGACGAGGTCGTCACCCAAATTCGAGATGGCCCGATTGATATTCGCAGTTTGACGGATGCAGTTGCTGTTTCACGCCCGACCGTTCATCGTAGCCTCAAGGAATTACAAGAACACCATCTCGTCGCCGAGACCGCAGATGGGTACGTCGTAACGTCGTACGGTGAACTCCTCTTCGAACGCTACCAGTCGTTTCTCTCGGAGTTCAGTGACATCGAAGCGAACCGGGAGTTACTGATGGGGTTGCAGGACGCCTCTTTGATTTGTGATTCACTACTCGAAGGAGCCACGTACACGAAATCGGTCCCATTTGCGCCTGAGAAGCCGATTTCAGAGGTCGAGTCGTTCGTCCGTGGGGCGACGACTGTCCGTGGCTTTACGCCGTTTATCGTGGAGCGATACGCGATGCTGTTTCACGACCAAGTGACCTCGCGGTCGCTCGATGCAGAGATTCTCACCTCACAACCAGTACTGGACTACACCTCTGTCCAATGGCGAGACCAACTCGACGAGGCGATTGCTGCGGGACTCGACTATCTCGTGGTGGACGACCCCCTCCCCTTCGGACTTCTCATCGCAGAGGAACCGGACGAGGCAGTGTGTGTCATCGTCGACGACAATGGAACCCTTCGGGGAGTCATTCAAAACGATAATCCGGATGCTGTGGCGTGGGGCCGCGACCTGTACGACGAGTACAGAGAGCGTGCGAAGCAACCCGACCTGTGACTCTCTTCGAGTACTGACGTTCACTATCTCTGTTCATAACTGGCGTTTCGAAACCGAGTCTGTCGATTAGCGTCGACTTTGAGCCGATGGTTCGTACGGTTACAGATACGTTGTTCACGGCGTGAAATAGCGTCTATCAACTGGCAATTGATTCAGTGAGCAAACGTATGTTCATGCTAACAGAATTAATGCACGCATTGTTCATCTAATCAGGGATTTTTCTTTAGTAAGTGAATTAATAATAAGGCGTCGTAACAAGATTCCTCAATTGATGGTGATACGATAACCATGCGAGAGAGAACTAGAATCAACAGCCAACGCGCCGGGCGGATTCCTGGTATACCCACTCCAGTCTCTCGACAGACTCGAACATACGGTGTGAGCAACGATGTCTCGCTGGACGTGAGCCAGTGGTGGTGAGAGGATGAGGCGAAACACACTCGAATCAGTACTCTCCGACTACCGACGGCCACTCCTGAGCCTCGCACTCACTGTGATTCTGCTCGGCTCGCTCGCTGCGGCCGCAGTTCCATCGAGTGCTGTCGAGACGACGTTATCCGGGCCGGACGAGGTTGACCGCAACGACCGGATGACGGTCACTGCAACTATCGACCTCGAAGACGGTGAACGCGTCCCAATCGAAGCGTTCCAGTTCACGCTTTCACCGACTGACGCCGACATCGACGAACCGCTCACGGTGACGTTTGCACCGAACGGGACTGTCCTCGAAGTGACGCCCGAAAGAGGCACCATCAATCGTGGCGACATTCGAATCGAACAGTTCACACAGTCGCTCACGATTACGCCGGTTGAAAACAGCGCATCGTACGGTTACGGGTACAGAGCTGGCTACGATGAGCAAGCAGGCGTCACTCGTCAGTACGGCTACGGCTACGGCTACGGATTCGGCTACGGTTACGGCGAACAATCCGAGCTGAAATACGAGATATCGTTCGACGCAACGTCGCTCGACCGCGAATCGTTCAACGGTCAACTGAGCATCGACACCGGTGAGGAAACGTCCTTCAGCTCCGAGGTGTTCCAGTTCGAAGTCGTCCGCCCATCCAACGACGACCGACGTCAGGACGGTGACGACTGGGATGACCGCGGTGAGTGGGACGGCCGTGACGGTGACGACGCAGACGACCGTGATGACGACGACTCGGACGACCGCCACGAAGGCGATTCGAACGACCGTCACGACGATTGGGATGACCGTAACGGAGACGATGACGACGCAGACCGTGGTGGAAACGCCGACCGGAATGGACGCTCTAACGACCGCTCCCCGGGGCCACCGAGCTTCGGGTTCGGTTGGTTAACCAACGCGTCCAACTGGTGGGTGGGTCTGATGGAGGCATTGTTCGCTAGATAATGTCTCAGGATACCGATGAACTCGGCATTCGACAGTTCGCTACGTCCCCGGTCACTGTCGTCCGTCAACACGTCCTTGGCGATGACCTCCTGCAACACGGAAGTATCATCGCCATCGCAACAGTGGCCAGTGGGGCGCTCAACTACGCCTTTCAGGTGTTCATGGGCCGTGCCCTCGGTCCCGAACAGTACGGCGTGTTCGGCGCGTTATTCGCGCTGTTCTACATCGTCAACGTGTTCGGCCGCGGACTTCGGTTCAGCGCGTCTCGGTTCACCGCAGAACTCGTCGGTAACGGCCCCGCACTGGCTTCCTTCCATCGGAAGTTCCTGCGACAGTCGATGCTGTTCAGCATCGGTATCTTCGTTGCACTCGTCGCCGCCGCCCCACTCCTCAGCGACTTCCTCGACGTTTCCACGACGTTGCTTGTGGTCGCTATCGCGGGCACTGCGCCGTTCGGTTTGGCGCTCACCGTGAACTTCGGTACGTTCCAAGGAGTCCAGTGGTTCACCCCACTCGGCGGCTACAAAGTCCTGCTCGCTGGCGTAAAACTCGCAGCGGGTGTTGCGCTCGTCGTCCTCGGCTACGGCGTCTTCGGTGCGTTCGCCGCACTGATACTCGCGTCAGTTGTCGTCTACGGCACGACGACCATCCACCTGCGTCGCCGGTTGCAGGCCCCCCTTCCTTCCGCATCGACGTTCGATTTCAGTCGGGCCTACCGTTACACGCTTCCAGCGATACTCACCGGGTTTTGCCTTACTGTCCCGACGACGGTCGATGTCATCCTCGCAAAACACTTCTTCCCATCCCGACTGGCGGGACTCTACGTCGCCGCCTCGGTGCTTGGGAAGATTCTCGTCTTCCTTCCGATGGGCATCAGCACCGCGCTGTTCCCGAAGGTTTCGACGCAGCAAGCCGACGAGTCAGCGACGAGCGAACTGCTCACCCGAGCGATGTTCTACACTGCTGTTATCGCCGGTCTCGGGACGGCTACCTACTGGGTACTCCCCGAGTTCGTCCTCACGACGTTCTACGGTGCCGCGTACGCTGATGCGGTGCCGTTGCTTCAGTGGTACGGCATCTCGATTCTCGTCTTCGCGCTTGCTAGCGTCATTCTCAACTTCGAACTGGCTCGGTCACGGAACCGGTTCGTCTACGTATTTACCCTTATTTCGGTGGTGGAAATTGCCCTCATGGGACTCTTCCACGCGTCTCCTCTCCAGTTCTTGCACATCCTCCTTCTGGGCAACACTGCGCTCGTTGTCCTCGGAATCATTGAGGTGTACTCATGAGTTTACACACGACACACTCCTCGACTCAGTTTGAAACGCCGTCTGACCACTTTACTCGGTCAGTCGTAATACCGGTCTACGCAGAATCTCCTGCGACCGTCGTCTCGCTCGTCGACGACCTTCACGATGCTGGGTGGCATCAGGTGGTCGTCTGTGCGGACACTCCCGACGAAGCGATGCGAGCGACGCTCGACTCGTTGGAGACCGACTCCGGAACGTCCATCAGCGTGAGCGACGCCCGCCGCGGCAAGGGTGGTGCGCTCATCGACGGCCTCAACGTTGCTTCCGGTGACATCGTCGGCTACGTCGATGCCGACAGGGCCATCCCGGTCGCCGAACTCAACCGTCTCTACGAAGCGGTCGAATCCGGGTCGGCGGCCGTCGCCGTCGGCTCTCGCGACATCGAAGGCGACTGCCGGGCAACACAGACTGCCATCCGGCAGTGTCTTGCCGTTGGTTACCGGTCGCTGGCGCGGCGCGTCACGAACGCCCCTCTCGAAGACTTCCAGTGCGGCGCGAAAGCGTTCCGCTCGGAAGTCTGGGACAGAGTTACCGACCAGATGAGCGAAACCGGGTTCGCCTTCGACACCGAACTCGTCGCTCGCGTCCACCACAACGGCTACGAAGTGGAGGAACTCTCCATCGACTGGGACGACCCCGGCGACAGCAGCGTCTCACCGACGCGTGACGTTCCCGACATGCTCCGGTCGCTCTACCGCATCCGGAAGTCGATTCGCGGACCGTCAGTCCCCCGTTCTTCCGACGGCGACACCCCCAGTGTTGCACTCGTCACGTCACACCCCCCAACTCGCGGCCACCTCGCCGAGTATGGCGAAGAACTCGCCCGGGCCTACGGCCGCCGCGACGACATCGACGTGACCGTCCTCGCACAACGGAGCGATTCGGCACCCCCCGTCGAATTCCGTCGTGGCTACGAGGTTCGGCGCGTCTGGGACCGTGACTCGTTCGACGGTGCCCGCGCCCTCCTCGACGAACTTCTGGCGGGCGACTACGACGCCGTCCAGTTCAACATCCACATGACCTACTTCGGCGACGAGAACGTCCATCGATTCCTCGGTCTCGTCCTTCCGGCGCTTCTCACAAACGTCTACGACATCCCCGTGTTGACGACGATGCACGACCTGATGGAAGTGGTCGAAGAGGACGCCGTGGACGAAGACTTCAGTTTCGTCCAACAGGCCGGTGCCCGCCTTGCGACACAACTCGCTTTCATGGGTGATGCCTCGACTGTCACCTCCGAAGAGTACAAAGAAATCGTGGACCAGCGCTACTACGCTTCGAACGTCCACCACGTCCCTCACGGCACGTTCGCCTACGCTGACGGTGGGTTGCCACACATCCCCGACCAGTTCCGCGTCATGGTGTTCGGCCACCTCAGCCCGACCAAAGACGTCGAGACGGTCGTCGAAGCGTTCGCACAGGTTCGCTCGGCGGTTCCCGATGCCGAACTCGTCATCGCCGGTGGGTCGCATCCGGGCTTTCCGAACCACCGCGAGATGCTCGAAGCGAAGTACGGCGACCGACCGGGTGTCGAGTTCACGGGCTACGTCGAAGACGACGAGATGGACGCCACGTGGCAGAACGCGTCTGTCGTCGTGATGCCGTACAAGACCTGTACCGGCGTCAGCGGCGTCTTCCAACTCGCCAAATCGTATGGGACGGCGGTCGTCAGCGCAGACGTCGAAGGAATGCAAACTTCGACGGTCGAGACCGGCGGTGACGCCGCATTCTACGCAGGCGGCGATGCAGACTCCCTCGCAAACGAACTCCTCGCCCTCGAATCCGACCGCGAGCGCCTCCAGCGACTCGCTCACGAGAACTCCGAAGCGGCCTCGTCCTACACCATCAGCGACACCGCCGCCCGAATGGTCTCGCTTCTCAGAGAGCAGGTGACCGCATGAGTGTCCATGGAATCGGTGGTCGGTCGTGACGGACCGCGACCACCGACCGCCGACTGCTGTGGTCGCCGACGGTGTCGATACGGCTAAACGCCGACTCATGGAGTCCCTCCCCGATAGCCTGAAGCGCCGACTCGTCGGCCCGTACAACCGCGTGCTGACCGTCAAGGCGAACCGAGAGTATCGAAGTCGCCAACGAACGCTTCCGTCGCGGACGCCTGCCGACGACGCACCGGACCACATCGTCTGTGTCGTCGTCGATGCGCTCCGTGCCGATGCAATCACTCCAGAGGATAGCCCCTTCCTGCACGCTCGACTGCAACGTGACCTCGTGACACCGGCCCCGTGGACGTTCCCCGCTGTGTCCTCGCTTGTCACCGGTGCGTACCCCCACGAACACGGCGCAGTCCGACAGTCCGACGAATCCAACACCGGTTCGACGGACCTCGTCATCCCGCCGAAACTCCCCTCCGACCGTGAGACACTCCCTGATGTCCTCGGCAGTGCAGGCTACGATACCTACGGCGGATTCTCGTTCCACATGCCGTTTTTCGCTATCGGCGGGCGGTTCCGAACCCACGCCGTTTACGACAAGGCCACGGCCGGGACCGTCTTCGGCGACTTCCGCGACTGGCTCACCGAGACCGACCGCGAGAAGACGTTCTCGTATCTTCACATCGGCGACCTCCACGAACCGGTTGACCCGCCCGCATCCTACTGGGGGCGGTACGAACTCGACCGCTCGATCCCCAACCTCACGACGTGGGATTACACCGATGCCGCCGACCCCGGTCCCGAAGGTGAACGCTATCGTGACCACCGCAAGCGACTCTACCGGGCCGCACTCGCCTACGTCGATGACCGACTCGAACGCCTTCAGTACGTCCTCGACAGCAAACTCGACGGCAACGTTGCCTTCGTCGTGACGGGCGACCACGGCGAGGCGTTCTGGGAACACACCGGATTCGACGCGAACCACTTCGTCGATTCCCGACCCGCCTACTGCGTCGACCACGGCGGGACGCCCTACGAATCGCTGGCTCGCGTCCCGCTCGCGGTCGATGGTCTCGACTTCGGCCCTGCGACCAACTCTGACGGTCTCGCCTCACTTATCGACCTCGCGCCGACCCTCCTCGACGTGACTGGTCTCGATGGCGCACTATCTTCGACCGGACTCTCGCTCCGTGATGGCGTCCCCGCTGACCGAATTCCGCTCGTCGAGAGCGCGCGATACGGCTACGAGAAGAAAGCGGCGTACCTCGACGAGTGGAAACTCATCGTCTCACGAAGCGACGACGAATCGGTCGGCTTCTGCCTCCCCGACGAAGAACCGACCGACCTTCCAGCGGATATCGAACGCCAACTGACAGACGCCCTCCCCGCGTGGCCAGACGGCGAACGAGCCGACGTTCGCGTCTCAGGAATGGCCCAACAACGACTAGAGGACCTCGGTTATGTCTAATCTCGCACACCCAATGCAACACCAACACACGACGACGACCACGAATCGCACGACGAACACGCTCACCTCGGAGGTGCGCAGATGAAAGTCTGCGTCATCGGCCTCGATGGTGCCACGTGGGACCTCTTGGACCCGTGGCTCGACGACTTGCCGACCATCAAATCGTTCGCCGACGAGCGCCGGGCGACACTCGATAGCTGTATTCCACCGCTGTCGATGCCCGCGTGGAAGGTCTACTCCACCGGAATGAACCCCGGTGACCTCGGCGTCTTCACCTTCGTCGAACCCGACTTCGAAGAAGAGCAGTTCAAGACCGTCACGAACGAGTCCTTTACGACGCGAGAAATCTGGGACTACCTCGGCGAACACGACCACAAGAGCGCCGTCGTCAACATGCCGACGACCTACCCTCCGCGCGATATCGACGGATGGCAAATCAGCGGTCCCTTCTCGGGCAAACAGGAAGACTACACTCGCCCCGAAGAACTCGGTCGAACCCTCGACCGTAACGGGTACACTATCCTCCCAGAGTACTACCTCTCGCGCGACCCTGACGACATCGACGAAGCGGTCGATTCGGTCGAGACGAAACTCCAGACTGCGCTCGGATTCACCGAGACGGCGGATTTCGTCCACACGACGCTGTATCTCACCGATACGGTCCAGCACACCGAGTGGGACTCGCCAGTCTGTAAGTCGTTCTGGGAGTCCGTCGACGAGAAACTCGCGTGGTTCCTCGACGAACTCGACGACGAGTGGAACGTCGTTCTCATGTCGGACCACGGGTTCGGCTACACGAAGGGTCGGTTCTACCTCAACACGTGGCTCGAACAGGAGGGCTACATCCACATCGACGACTCCGGATTCGACTTCGGCGACCTGTTCGGCCTCGTCGGTCTCGACTACGACCGGGCGCTCGCACTCATGCAGAAACTTCGCGTCTCGGGTCTCGTCCTCGAAACACTCCCCGAGAGCTTCCTCCGCAAAGTCGCTCGTCAGATGCCCGGAAACCGGAAATTGGAGGGCTTAGAGGACAAAATCGACTGGAACGCCGACGCCGTCGCGCTCGCGCCGCTCATCTATACGCGAAACAAAGCGGTGGCCGACGAGATTCGGAGCAAACTCCTCGAAGTCACCGACAAGTACGGCGATTACATCATCGACGAGGTGTACTACGGCGAGGACATCTACCCCGACGCCGACGTGCGTGTTCCAGACCTCGTCATCAAGCACACCGAGTACGGTATCAGCGACATCGTGAAACCGGGTGTCTTGTTCGAGTACGACGGCGACTGGCGACACCACAAGACCGCTCACCACCGCCGCAACGGCATTCTCACCGCTCGCGGCCCCGACGTGGAGGATATCGAGTTCGACACGCCGCGGTTGTACGACCTCACGCCGACGATTCTCGACGGCTTCGGCATCGACATCCCGCAAGACATGCGCGGGCAGAGCCTCGGATTCCTCGGCTCGAACAGCCAACGTCGGCCACTTCCCGTCGAGCGCAACGTCGAGCGCGTCGTCGAACACGACGCCGCCGTCGAAGAGAAACTCAAGAACCTCGGCTACCTGTAGATGACTCCACGCTTCGATGACCTGCGCGAACATCCGAGTGTCACCCCAAGACTCGTCCATGCAGTGTGTTTCGTGGTGTTCCTCATCGTCTACGCGTACCTCCTCCGAGGCATCACCATCGGACGACTGTACACCTTCGGTGACTTTCCCCCCTTCTACGGCATGGGTGGTATCGAGAAGTTCACCGACGTGTGGGTCAACCAAGGACTGGGATTCTCGTACATCTACCACGTCCTCCCGCTCTACATGGGCGTACTCACGCTCATCGGCGGCGTCCTCGCACAGAACCTCCTCTTCCTGTCGTTCCTGCCGATTGGGTATCTCACCTTCGTGGTCTTCGGCGAGCGGTTCATCGAGTCAATTCCAGTTCGACACCTCGCGGCGTTCGTCTACGCCATCAACCCGCTGACCATCGGTGAGTTCGTCAACGGTGGGATGGCCGCACTCATCGGCTACGCGGCGCTCCCACTTCTCCTGCACTACATGTACGATATCGTCGATACCGACGGGTGGGAAGCTACCCTCAAGACGGGAGCCGTATTCGGGGCGACGACAGTCAGTCCGTGGCTCGGCTTCTGGATGGTCGCGCCCTTCGCCGCGTATCTGGTCTATCGCGTACGCGAGGGACCGAAGACAATCCTGAAACTCTGTGTCTCGGGTGTCCTTGGTGTCATTCTCTCGCTGCCGAGCGTTCATCACATGCTTCAGCGGGCGCTCGGATTCGATTCTGGGCAAAGCGTCTTGGAGACGACGCTCGCGTGGAATTACACCGAAGCAAGTCTCTTCGCAGTCGCTCGCCTCGCGGGTAACCACGGCGTGATGGCGATGAACAAACTGGGGTACAACACCGACCCCGCGATGCTCATCGGTCTGGTCATTCCGGGCGTCGCCCTCCTCGCAATTCGACAGCGCCGTCTTCACGTCTACTACGCCATCGCCGGGTCCATCATCGCGTTCATGGTGCTGACCAAATACGGGCTTACGACCGTCCTGTTCGAGACGCTCCCGCCCGTGTGGTCGCTTCGAAACCCGGTGAAACTCCAGTACCCGCTGTTGGTCTGTCTGAGCATCTTGTTCGGTGCGGGCCTCGAAACCGTCCTCGGCGACCCCCGCGAGCCGACCGGGTTGCTGAAGACCAAACGTGCTCGTTCGGGATTCGCACTCACCGACGGCGGTGTCGAACGAGGGAGTAACGCTCTGGTCGTCGCACTCGTCATCCTCGCGCTACTGGCGTACGCCGCCCCCGCTTCAGGTGCGCTGGGTCTTCAAGAGGTTCGTGGCGACGGCTACTACGTCCCCCAGGAACAGACCGAACTCACCGACGACTTGGATGGGACGGTGTTGTGGGTTCCGTACGGCTACACCACGCAACTTCGCTTGCGGTACGCCTATCCCGACCACCTCGGCATCAAGAGCGGCGGCGTCCTTCACGGTATTCAGAACACCGAGTACGTCTCTGACATCTATTACCAGTTCGTCGATAATCCCGACTCCGTCCACGGCCAACTCGCACGACAGGGCGTGAAGTATATCGTCGTCGAGTCGGACCCACCGGAGGACATCACCTACGGCCCGCCCCGCGTCGTCGAACGCTGGGGTGCGCCGTGGCTCTGGGGGTCACCAGAGGATTACAACACGGCGCTCGACGAGAGCAGTGGCTACGAGTACGCTTACACCTCGGGTGAGTACACCGTCTACCGCGTTGTGGACGCGACCGACCGCGAGCGAATCGAAGAGTCGCAGGGCGTCCACCGCCTTTACTACCCCAACGCCACCGACGATATCGTGCCCGAGGGTCCGAACCTCGTCGCCAACGGCGAGTTCGACGATGGACTCGAAGAGTGGTGGTCGTGGGACGGAGAGAACGGCACACAAACGACTGTCATCAACACGTCCGAGGGTCGCGCAGTGGTGATGGAGACCGAATCGGGTGACCTCTACCCCATCGCCCAAGAAGCAGACGTCGAACAGGGTCAGCCCTACAAACTCACGCTCGATGCCGAAGGCTCGGGGAACATCTACCTGTACTGGTACAACGGGACGCGTTCTCCGGACAACCTGGTCGAACGTGAGAGCTACGCGCTCAACGACACGCCACAAACAGTCGTCTCACACGGCTCGACCCTCTCGATTCGCATCAGGCCGAACTCTTCGTGGGTCCAAATCGACAGCGTCTCGCTCCAAGAGACGACGTACCCACGAGACGTCGGCTTCGCCGCCAACACCGACGACGTTCCGGGTGTCGTCATCGACGGAAGGCAGTCGAACGAGACCGTCGGCGTCGCTGTCGGCGTCAACCTCAACGAGAGCGAGACGGCCGCAGTAGCGCCCGACGTTCGCATCCGCGACGCCGAGACGGTCCTCGATGGCGAACTCGTCTACGACGAGGACTACCGACAGGGTGTCGGCGTGTTGGTTTCCGACGACGACGTTGACGAGTACGTCCCCGACGATGCGCGCGCGGTCACCTTCGACCACCCGGACGGAACCGTCCTCGATTACTGGGTCGTCGGCGAGTTCGACGACCGACCGGTGACGGTACTCTACACCTCCTACGACGAACGTTGGGAGGGTCCAGCCAACGCGACGCACTTCCGGGCGTACGGATGGGCCAACGGCTACATCAACGCCGCTCCTTCCGAAATCAACTGGACTGGTGGAACCGTCCGGACGTGGGTCGTCAACGCGTGGGCCGGAAGTTGGATTCTCACGCTCGGCGCACTCGGGGTCATCAACGTCCGAAAACGCCGTCGTCGGGCTGAGCGACAAAATCGGTCGCGTCTATGAGGAGACAGACTGACCTCGCCACCGAGTTCGCCACTCGGCTACGGGGCCGTTCGTCCACCTACGCACTCCTCGTGGCGTACTTCACGATACTCAGTCTCCTCGTCTTCTACCCGCTGTTGAAACCGGGGTTCGTCCTCACGTTGGACATGATTTTCGCACCGAACGCCGAGTACCTCCAGTTCGGTCTCCACACGAAAGGGCCGCTGTACTACGGGAGACTCCCTTTCCTCCTCGCTCTCGATGCGCTTGCAGTGGTTCTCGACGATTGGGTGATTCAGAAACTCGTTCTCGTGTCGATTCCACTTCTCTGTGGCCTATCGATGTACGTCGCGTGCGAGTCGCGCACGCGCACGCGTGTCGCCCCGCTGTTCGCCGGGACAGTGTACGCCATCAACCCGTTCGTCTACGTGCGCCTGCTCGCCGGTCACTGGTACTTCCTCTTGGGATACGCATTCGTCCCGCTGGCCGTCGTCGCCTTCGACGAGTACGTCGATTCCGAGACGAACCGTGCGCTCGTTCGCGCGGTTGGATGGACGACGCTCGTCAGCGTGTTCGACCCGCACGCGACGGTACTGGTCGCCCTTCTCGGGTGTTGTCTGTGGGCCGTTCGAGTCATTCCAGCGGCGCTGGAGGCCTCCGATATCACTACAGATGTGGTCCTGCGAGGCGACGTGCGTCGGCTTGCTACCTTCTCTCTCGTCGCCGCCGCGGTCAACGCCTATTGGCTTCTTCCAGCGGCCACTTCCACGGTCAGTGGTGGAACGTCTCTCTCGTCTATCTCCGGTGCCGATTTGACGGTGTTCAGCGCCAGTGGCACCGTCGCGGGCAACGTCCCGCTCTCGGTTGCGATGCTGTACGGATTCTGGCGAGGCGGAGCGACGACTACCTTCGATATCTTTCCAATGTGGGTCGTCGGAGTGCTGTTCGCTGCTGTGGTCTACTGTGCAATCTCTGGGGTTCTCCAGCACTCGACAGATTCGACAGTTCGCGGCATCGTCCTCGCCGCTGTGTTCGGGTTCGTGCTGAGTTTGGGTGTGAGTACAGCAGTGTCAGAACCGTTCGTTCGCACGCTCTTCGAGGCTATTCCGTTCCTCCGCGGAATGCGAGATACACAGAAGTTCGCGGGTGTACTCGTACTGGCGTATGCCTTCCTCGGTGGTCTTGGAGTCGATGCGCTCGTTCCACGCCGAAGTCAGGGTCTCATGGCCGCACACGATACCTCGAACGCCATTCGCTTCGCCCTCGTCGCACTTCTCGTGTTGGCACCGCTCGCCTACACCGCGCCGATGTTCGCGGGACTCGACGGCCAACTCGACACGACGACCTATCCCGATTCGTGGTCAGAAGCCAACGACCAGATGGGAACCGAAGGCTCGGGGCGGGCGCTCTTTCTCCCGTGGCACCAGTACCTGACGTTCTCGTGGACCGACCGACGGATTGCAACACCCGCCGAGCTATATTTCGACCGGCAGGTCATCGAGGGGCGGAACATCGAAGTCGGGGGTATCGAGACGCACGCGACTGACCCGAGCCACACTCGCGTCCGCGAGGCGCTCGAATCGCCGACTGACCCGGCGTTCGGTGACCAACTCGCGTCGGTCGGTATCCAGTACGTCGTCCTCGCCCACGAAGCCGACTACGAGCGATACGAATCTCTTGGCTCGCACTCCGACTTTTCGGTCGCGTTCGATGGCGCAGAACTCACCGTGTACGAGAACGAGGCGTTCGAAGAGACACGGGGCGAGTGGCCTCGGGCCGGACCGCCGATTCCGGGTCTCGCATTGGCGCTCGGTTGTCTCGTGTCTGCGGGCGCTGGTGGACTCCTCTTGCGGTGTTTCGTCAGCGACTTTTGAATCATTCGATGGAAGTCGAAGATGCGGGCCGCTTCGAACCGTTCGCGGATGTCCACTTTCGAAGCTCTGATACCCGCAAGAAATCTCATTCGCCCACAAAAATTTTCGAATCCGATAGATTACTTGGGCTGGTGCAAAGACTTCCTCACCGAAGCAAAACTTCGTTGGCGAATTAGACAATCTTTACATGCAGAAGAATCAATCATGGATTGATGCAAGGGTCCAACCAAGACTGGTGGCCGAATCAGTTGAAATTGAATATCCTCGACCAGAACGCTCGTGATGTCGATCCGATGGGCGAGGAATTCGACTACGCCGAAGAGTTCGAGAGTCTCGACCTCGACGCCGTGAAGGCAGATATCGAGGAGGTCATGACGTCGTCGCAGGACTGGTGGCCAGCCGACTATGGTCACTATGGTCCACTCTTTATTCGGATGGCGTGGCACAGCGCCGGGACGTACCGCACCAGTGACGGTCGCGGTGGCGCGGCTGGCGGCATGCAGCGCTTTGCACCGCTCAACAGTTGGCCCGACAACGCGAACCTCGACAAGGCACGCCGACTGCTTTGGCCCGTCAAGCAGAAGTACGGCAAGAAACTCTCGTGGGCCGACCTGATGATTCTGACCGGAAACGTCGCGCTCGAATCGATGGGCTTCGACACGTTCGGCTTCGCTGGTGGCCGCGAAGACGCCTTCGAACCCGACGAGTCCGTCTACTGGGGTCCGGAGAACGAGATGGAAGCCTCCGACCGCTTCGACGAAGACGGCGAACTCGAAAACCCGCTCGGTGCCTCCGTCATGGGTCTCATCTACGTGAATCCAGAAGGACCGGACGGTCAGCCTGACCCGCTCGCGTCGGCGAAGAACATCCGCCAGACGTTCGACCGCATGGCGATGAACGACGAAGAGACGCTCGCACTCATCGCCGGTGGACACACCTTCGGGAAAGTCCACGGTGCTGACTCCGGTGAGAACCTCGGCCCAGAACCTGAAGCGGCACCCATCGAACAGCAGGGCCTCGGCTGGGAGAACGAACACGGCTCCGGCATGGGTCCCGACACCATCACCAGTGGAATCGAAGGTCCGTGGACCTCTTCGCCGATTCAGTGGGACATGGGCTACCTCAGCAACCTGTTCGAGTACGAGTGGGAACCGCACAAAGGCCCCGGTGGCGCGTGGCAGTGGAAGCCGAAGGGTGCAGACGCAGACGCCATCGACAAGGCACCTGACGCGCACGACTCGTCGAAAGAGCAGACCCCGATGATGCTCACGACGGACATCGCGCTCATCCGCGACCCCGACTACCGCGAGATTGCAGAGCGGTTCCACGAGAACCCTGCAGAACTCAAAGACGCCTTCATGAAGGCGTGGTACAAACTGACCCACCGCGACATGGGCCCACCGTCCCGGTTCCTCGGTCCCGAGGTTCCAGACGAAGCGATGCTGTGGCAGGACCCACTTCCCGAAGCCGACTACGACCTCGTCGACGAGGACGACGTCGCCGAACTCAAAGACGAAATCCTCGCTTCGGACCTCTCTGTCTCCGACCTCGTCTCGACTGCGTGGGCGGCGGCATCGACGTACCGCGACAGCGACAAGCGCGGTGGCGTGAACGGCGCACGCATCCGCCTCGAACCGCAGGCGAACTGGGAAGTCAACGAGCCTGAGAAACTGGCAACAGTGCTGGAGACGCTCGAAGGCATCCAAGAAGACTTCAACAGCTCGCAGGACGACGGGACGAACGTCTCGCTCGCCGACCTCATCGTTCTCGGTGGCTACGCAGCCGTCGAACAGGCCGCAGCAGACGCTGGCTACGACGTGGAGATTCCATTCGAACCTGGACGTGTCGATGCCACCGAAGAACACACCGACGTGGAGTCGTTCGAGGCGCTCAAGCCCGATGCAGACGGCTTCCGTAACTACCTCGCAGACGACCTCGAAACCGAGATGTCGCCCGAGGAGATGCTGGTCGACAAGGCACACCTGCTCGACCTGACGGCACCCGAGATGACGGTACTCGTCGGCGGGATGCGCGCACTCGACGCGAACTACCAGCAGTCGGACCTTGGTGTCTTCACCGACGAACCCGAGACGCTGAACAACGACTTCTTCGTGAACCTGCTCAGCATGGACACGGAGTGGAAACCGTCCGACGAATCCGACAACGTACTCGAAGGCTACGACCGTGAGACGGGCGAACTCGACGCGAAGGCCACCCGCGTGGACCTCATCTTCGGTTCGCACTCTCGACTTCGCGCCCTCTCGGAAGTCTACGGAACCGACGACGCAGAGGAGAAGTTCGTCGAGGACTTCGTCGAGACGTGGCACAAAGTGATGACCCTCGACCGTTTCGACCTCGAATAACCGCAGTGTCGCAACGCTGGGTTAGCTGTGGACGGCCGCTTTGCTCCCACCACAATCCCCACCCTTGCGTTGCAACTGAGTCGTGCGTTTCTTTTCTTGGCCGATAGCCAACCTTGGTCACGACACCTGTCTACGGCGGAACGTTCTTCACCGTCGCCACCGCCGACTCTGGTATGTCTGAGCGTCTCCTCTCGGTCCTGTTCGCACTGGACGCGACACTCCTCGTCCTTCTCGTCGTCGCCTTCCAGTTCGCGCAACCGGGGACGGCCGCACACGCGATACTCCAGGTCTCACTCGGCATTATTCTCTTGACGATGGTCGGTATCGTCGTCGCCGCCCGCCGCAGAGTCTCGATGTTCGACGTCTAAGGCTGTTCATCGCCGGTGCGAGCGCCCCGTCACGTTTGCCAAAAAATATCAGATAAATTATTTATTGGCTCCCTACATCAAAACTATCATCAAAAATACATACATATCTTGCTGGTATTTGGGTGAGTATGTCTACCGATACCAGGGAAGACGTGGCACGCGCAGAACGACGAACACGGCGGCGATTTATGCAGGCAGCCGGTGCGGTTGGGGCTGCAGCACTCGCAGGGTGTACCGGTGGTGGGGACAGTTCGTCTTCGAATACGCAGACCACGAGCGACGATTCTGAAGATGACACTTCGACCACAGGTGAGGGCGAATCGGTCGAGATGACCGACCAAACGTTCGTCACGGCGACCACGAACGTCCCGAAAGATATGCAGTTCAACCCGTACGGGCAGCAGTACCCGGACCGCGCGGCGCTCGCCATCTTCGAGAATTTGCTCTACGTTAACGAAGCGACGAGTACGTTCATGCCGGGCGTCCTCGAATCGTGGGACATCGGTGACGAGGTGGTGACGCTCTCGGTCCGGGACGGATTCCACTGGCACAGCGGCGAAGCAGTCACGGCCGAGGACGTGGCGTTCAAATTCAAACTCGAAATCCACAACGGGGCACCCATCGGAAACATCGTCGAAGCCGAAGACGTGACGGTGGTCGATGACTCGACTATCGAACTCGGACTGCAACGTGCCGTCGCAGACGAAGTGTTCCTCTACTCGCTGAAGCCCATCGCGCTCGATACGCCTCGGTCGGAGTTCCAAGAGTTCCTCGATGCCTACGAGAGCGACGGTGAAGCACCCGGACTCGCCGAGATGACGCTCGACGAACCGAACGGAACTGGCCCGTTCAAATTCGTCCACGCGCGAAATCAGGAACTCGTCGCCGACCGATTCGAGGACCACCCCGACGCCGAACATATCAACTTCGCACGCTTCCGCTGGGACTACCTCGAGACGAATCAGAAACAGTGGCAGGCACTCCGAACTGACAACGTCGACGGCATCGACAACGTGTTCACGCCCGACAACATCGCGCAGTCCTACGGGGACCACGTCCGAGAGATTCCAATGCCAGCCAACTGGGGCATGGGAATCATGTTCAACCACGAACACGAACACTACAGCCAACAGAAGGTCAAACAGGCTATCCAGTACGTCATCGACCGCGAGAAACTCGCTCAGTCAGCGGGTCGGAAGATGCACGTCCCCGTCGAGGTGCCGTGTGGTCTCCCCGGAAACTTCGACGGCAGTTACAAAGACTGGCTCGGCGACTCGCTCTCTGACTTCGATGCGTACGAACCGAACACCGAGAAAGCCGCCCAACTCCTCCAAGAAGCAGGCTTCTCGAAGACCGATGGGACGTGGACCGACGAGAACGGCAAGCCGCTGGCGTTCCCGTACAAGATTCCCGCCGGGTGGAACGACTGGACCGCAGGCGGCCAGTCCATCGTGCAGGACCTCAACGACTTCGGCATCGATGCCTCGCTCAACCCGAGTCAGTCGTACTGGGGGGACATCTACGGCAGTCAGGACTACGTCGTCGCCGGACTCGGCTGGCCGGACGGAAAGCTCTACCCGTACTTCTCGCTCAACAAACTCCTCAACGGAACCCGCTCGCGGACGATTCTCAAGTTCCCGCGCGAAGTCGAAGTGACGCCGATTGGTGAACCCGACGGCGAGACGCGAACGGTCGAACTCGAACCCGAGTTAGAGGAACTGGCCGGACTCACGGGCGAGGAGGCCAAACAGAAGACCCAGGAGTTGGCGTGGATCATCAACCAGCATCTGCCGATGGCCCCGCTGATGGAGAAAATCGACCAGGCGTGGCTCACCACCGACGAGTGGAACACCGTCACGGAAGACGACGAAGATGCAATCGTCGATTGGCCACAGTACTACCTGCCGCGAGAGGGCAAACTGACCGCCAAGTCGGAGTAAGTGATGTACGAGTACTTCGTCAAGCGAACCGGACAGGCACTGTTCACGGCCTTCGTCGTGGTGTCGCTCTCGTTCGCACTCGTTCGCCTCATGCCGGGCAATCCCGCCGACCAACTCCGCGGGCAACTCATCCGGAACAACCCTGACCTCTCACAACAGGAGATCAACCGCCGGGTTGCAAACTACATCAATATCGACTTCTCGGCACCGCTCCACGAGCAGTACCTCTCGTACGTCTCGGGAATCCTTCAGGGTGACTTCGGCCGGTCGATTAGTCAGAACGCACCCGTCTCTGAGATTCTCGGCCAGGCGCTCCCGTGGACGATTTTCGCGTTCTCTATCGCCATCTTGCTGATGTTCGGCGTCGGTATCGCCCTCGGCGCGCTCATGGCCTACTGGGAAGGCAGCCGATTCGACGTCAGTTTCACGGGCGTCGGCATCGTCCTCAACTCGACGCCAAACTACGTGACGGCGCTGTTGTTCCTCTACGTGTTCGGCTTCACTCTCGGGTGGTTCCCGACGAGCGGCCACATCTCTTCACAGGTGACACCGGTCGTCGACCCACTCCAACCGGTCGCCACGTACGACTTCGTCGCGAATGCGACCTACCACGCGAGCCTCCTCATCGCATCCGTCGTCATCACCGGCTTCGGTGGCGTCGCCCTCGCGATGCGTGGCAACAGTATCCAGGTACTCGGTGAGGACTACCTTCGAGTCGCCCGACTTCGTGGCCTCTCGGACTCCCGTATCGCACTCCGATACGTCGCCCGCAACGCGATTCTCCCGATGTACACGGGTCTCTTGCTCGCCTTCGGTGCTATCATCGGCGGGTCGGCGATTCTTGAACAGGTGTTCACCTACCCGGGACTCGGCTACTACATCGTCACGGCCGTCGACGCCCGCGACTACCCGCTGATGATGGGTGGCTTCATCCTCATCACGCTCGCCGTCGTCGTCGGTGCGTTCATCGCCGACCTGACCTACGGCCTCGTGGACCCGCGTGTTTCCACTGGAGGTAACGCATGAGCCAAGAAAATCAGACGACGTCTGCCTCTGCAGGCGGCTTCGGAACCGTCGCAGAGTCGTCGCTGAGCCGAACTGAACGGTCTCAACGCGTTCTCGACCTCTGGGTCGTCGCCCCGATGCGAGTCGTCTGGGACGACATCCGCGCCCGTATCGGGACGGTTCTGGTCGTTGGATTCGTCTTGATGGGACTCCTCGGCCCCGCAGTCGTGGTCGAGCCACGGCTCGGCCAAGCACCGCTCCTCGTCGGCCCCTTCCAAGGTGGCATCGTCGGCGGCAGTTGGTACGAACTCGCGAGTACGTCGGTCTTTGGACTGTCTGTCCCCTGGGTGGCGTTCCACTGGCCGCTCGGAACCGACAACGTCGGTCGTGGCATCCTCGAACAGGTCGTTCACGCGACACCCGGGATGCTGCTGATGATTGCGAGCGCTGGTGTGTTCGTCACCGTTCTCGGAACGAGCGTTGGCGCGCTCGCAGGGTACGCCGGGGGCCGCCTCGACCGGGCGCTCTCGACGGTCATCGATATCGTGTTGACGCTGCCGGGACTGCCGCTGTTGCTCATCTTGGTCGCACTCCTCGAACCGAAGAACCCCATCGTCCTCGGTATCGTCCTCTCGTTACAAGGGTGGGCGGGAATGGCCCGCGCCATCCGCTCGCAGGTACTGACGATTCGCTCGACGTCCTACGTCGAGGCGGCTCGCGCGATGGGCTTGTCCACGCCAGCTATCGTCGCGAAAGAAGTCGTCCCCAACATCATGCCCTTCGTGATGATTAACATGGTCAACGCCATGCGCGGGGTCATCTTCGCCTCCGTCGGCCTGTACTTCCTCGGATTGCTGCCTTACAGGTCCGTCGTCAATTGGGGCGTCATGCTCCAACTCGCCTACTCGAACGGCGGGTTGCTCACACTCGATGCTGCCCACTGGCTCATCACGCCGATGGTCACTATCATCCTGCTGTCGATGGGACTCATCCTGTTCGCACAGGGGATGGACCGCGTGTTCAACCCGCGAGTCCGTGCGCGACACTCGAAGACGACCGCCGATTCTGCCGATTCGCTGGACGACGAGTCCATCAAATCGGCGAGCAGATGGACGAACGCAGGGGGGGGCCAATGAGTCAAACGACCCCGACCCACGACGAGACGATAGACTCGAAACAGCGGGATATCGTCCTCGAGTGTCGGAACCTCTCGGTCTCGTTCGACATGGACCGCGGCACCTCGCGCGTCCTCCACGACGTGGACATCGACATCCGACGCGGCGAAATCATCGGTATCGTCGGCGAATCCGGTAGTGGCAAGTCGATGTTTGCCTCTGCACTCCTGAACGCCGTTGTCAACCCCGGAATCACAGAAGGCTCTGTCACCTACAACCCGCGCGACGGGTCGCCAATCGACGTCCTCGAACTCGACAAGGGACCACTTCGGAACCTTCGCTGGGAGGACATCTCCATGGTGTTCCAGGGGGCGATGAGTTCGTTCAACCCGACGATGGACTTCCGCGAACATTTCGTGGAGACCCTCGAAGCCCACGACTACCACGTGGGCGACGGCATGCGTCGGGCGAAAGAACTCCTCGCGGACCTCTATCTCGACCCCGAGCGCGTCCTCGACTCGTACCCGCACGAACTCTCCGGCGGGATGAAACAGCGGGCGCTCATCGCGCTCTCGCTCGTACTCGAACCCGAGGTACTCGTCATGGACGAACCGACGGCGGCGCTGGACTTGCTCATGCAGCGGTCTATCATCAGCCTCCTGTCGGACCTCCGCGACAAGTACGACCTCACGATGGTCTTTATCACGCACGACCTGCCGCTCATCACGAAACTGGCAGACCGCATCGGCGTCCTCTACGCATTCGAATTCGCCGAGGTTGGTGAGACGACCGAGATGGTCAACGACCCGAAGCACCCCTACACCCGTGCCTTACTCAACGCGACACCAAACCTCGACGCACCGCTCTCCGAAATGCGCCCAATCGCTGGCTCGGCACCCGACCCCGTCGCCGTGCCGACTGGGTGTCCGTACCACGAACGGTGCCCGATGGCGACCCCAGAGTGTGCGGACGTGAAACCGCCGATGGAGGCGGTATCGAACTCGCACGAAGTGGCCTGTCACCATTGGTCCGACGTGGACGACGAAATCCCTCTCTCGACGGGGGTAGAGCGATGAGTTCCGACCAACCGGTCCTCTCGCTTTCGGACGTGAATGTACACTTTACCAAAGACGGCGGCGGGTTGAACCCCTTCGCCGACCGCCCGACGGTCCGCGCTGTCGACGGTGTTTCGCTCGATATCGGGAGCAACGACGTGGTCGCCATCGTCGGCGAATCGGGCAGCGGAAAGACGACGCTCGGAAAGACCGCAGTCGGTCTGCAAAAACCGACCGGCGGGAGCATCTCGTTCCGCGGCCAAGACATCTGGGAAGCCAAGAAGTGGCGGTCGAACCCGTCGATTCCGTTCGACGAGATTCGTCGCTCGCTCCAGATAATTCACCAAGACCCCGGCGCGGCGTTGAACCCGAACCGGACGGTTCTCTCGTCGCTTGCTGCCCCGCTGAAGCGATGGAACCCTGACCTCGATTCGGAGGACCGCGAAGCACGCATCCTCCACTTCATCGAGCGCGTCGGGATGTCTCCCCCAGAAGACTACGCCCATCGCTACCCACACCAACTCTCTGGTGGGGAAAAACAGCGCGTCGCACTCGTCCGCGCCCTCTTGATGAATCCGGATGTCATCCTCGCCGACGAGGCCGTGAGTGCACTGGACGTGAGCCTGCGCGTCGAGATGATGGATCTGATGCTCGAACTGCAATCGCAGTTCGACACCTCCTTTCTCTTTATCAGCCACGACCTCTCGAACGCCCGGTACATCGCCGAACACGCAGGCGGGCGTCTCGGCGTGATGTACCTCGGTGAGTTGGTCGAACTCGGCCCCGCTGACGAAGTTCTCCAGAACCCACAGCACCCCTACACGAAGGTTCTGAAGTGGGCGACGCCAGAACTCGGCGTCGACGAGGGACCGAGTGGGCCACCCATCCGCGACATCGACATTCCCGACCCGGTGAACCCGCCCTCTGGTTGCCGATTCCACACGCGGTGCCCGCACGCGACCGAGCAGTGCCGAACTGCCACCCCTTTGGCAACCGCCGTCAGCGACGACGGTCGCCATCAGGTCGCCTGCTATCGCTCGGCCGACGACGACGCCTACTGGAACAGTTCCCCGCTCGACGGTGCAACACTCGATTCCGATGAGATGACTCTCCATGACTAACGACAACTCCACACAGACGAACCGCACGTTCTCCAGACGCCGGTATCTCGCTGGTCTCGGTATCCTCGGCACCGCTGGCCTCACCGGCTGTGCGAGTGCTTCCGAGGAGCCCGAGACGACAGCGACGACGACGAACCAACTTTCAGACGACACGACGACCGAAGCCGTCCAAGCCGCTTCGGGCGTCGTCAGTGTCGGCGCGGGCAGTTACACCACGACGCTTCCCTCGGGAGAGGGGTCGCCGCCCAGCCAGGTCTACGCGACGGGCGACATCTCCGCACCGTATCCGACGAACGACTGGTGGAGTAGCATCCTCTTCGAACAGTACGGCTCGCCGCTGTGGGCACACCCGCTCGCCGCGATGCCGACGAGCGACGGACTCGACCTGTCTCACCCCACCGAGTGGCTGTTCTCGAACCAGAATGGAGACGCGAACCGCGACAACATCGCCGAGATGGACGCGACCACCGACGTCACCCTCTCGACGACCGGTGGGTCGTTCCTCGACACGCAGTGTGCAGGATACGGCGATTGGCACACCGTCGTCCGCTGGGGTGCTGGTGACTCTACGACGCCAACGCTCGACGTGACACTCACGCAGGGGTCGCCGTTCGCCTTCGCCGAAATCGCGGGTGCAGACGCCGAACTCACGTTCGCTGCGACACCCACCGTCTGGGCCGACCAGGGCAACGTCCTCGGCGTCTCGGTCAACGGCCACCACTACGGTATCTTCGCGCCTAGCGGTGCCACCTGGAGCGGTCTCGGCTCCGCGACGCTCACCAGCGCGCTCGGCGGGTCGGGTTACTTCACGCTCGCAGTCCTCCCTGAAGCGACGACGACGGCGCTCGCGCGCTACGAGTCGTACGCCTACAACCAGATTACCGGAACGACTGTCTCGTGGACCTACGACGAGGCGGCTCGTGAGGTCCGGACGACCCACACGTTCCAGACGAACGCCCGCGCCGAATCGTCGGCGACGGGAACCATCGCCGGTCTCTATCCGCACCAGCACAAGAATACCACCACCACACTCGACGGCGATACGTTCGTCTCGCCGCGCGGCACCATGCAGACGACGACGGGAACGTCGTTCGAGACGGTGCTTTCGCTCCCACCACTCCTGCCGTACATGCCCGATGTAGGGTCTGTTGAGCAGACTCGCCTCGCCGGATACGTTGACGACGTAGAAGCCGAGTCACCGCTCGTTCGCGTCGGTCCGGACACGCCCGGCGACGGGACCTATTGGACGGGGAAGAACTACGAGCGGTTAGCGCAGTTGCGTCCCATCGCCGAACAGGTCGGCGACTCGGCGGCGGCAGATACGTTCGTCACGGCGCTCCGAAACGACCTCGAAACGTGGCTCGATGCGACCGCCTCGGGTTCGACCGACTCCGAGGACGTGTTCTACTACGACGATACGTGGGGAACACTCGTCGGCTACAACGACTCGTTCGGCTCCGGGGCGGACCTCAACGACCACCACTTCCACTACGGCTACTACGTCAAAGGGGCCGCCGAAATCGCACGGCGAAACCCGGCGTGGGCCGACGCGGCCAACTGGGGTGGCATGATGGACCACATCATCCGCGACTACGCGAACCCCTCGCGGACGGACTCGATGTATCCGTTCTTGCGGAACTTCGGTCCCTACGCCGGTCACTCGTGGGCCTCCGGTAACGCGGGATACGAACTCGGTAACAATCAGGAATCGTCGTCTGAGTCGGTCAACGCGTACGCCGCAATTCTCATGTACGGCGAGTTCACCGGCGACACGGAACTTCGTGACCTCGGCGCGTACCTTGTCGCCCACGAGACGGCCGCCGTGGACGAGTACTGGTACGACGTGGATGAGGAGAACCACCCCTCGTCGTGGGACTACAGCTACGCCGCGATTGTGTGGGGTGCGGGCTACAAGTACGATACGTGGTGGACCGACGACGTGGAGGCGATTCACGGTATTAACGCGCTTCCGGTCGGCGGCCACTCGCTCTCGCTTGGCCGCAATCGCGCTGCTGCTTCGGCGACCTACGACGAACTCGTCGCGGCGAACGGCAGCGACGACTTCGACTACTGGCCCGACATCCTCTGGGAGTACCGCGCATTCAGCGACCCAGCCGACGCGCTGAGCCTGTTCGAGGCAGATGCGTCGAGCTATGCGGTCGAATTCGGCGAGTCGAAAGCCCACACCTACCGGTGGCTGACGGCCTTCGACGGCCTCGGCGCGGTCGATACCAGTGTCTCGGCTGACACACCACTCGCCGCCGTCTTCGACGATGGGTCCGCGAAGACCTACGTCGCCTACAACGCCGCCGACACGGAGACGACCGTGAGTTTCTCTGACGGAACGTCGCTCTCGGTTTCGGCGAACTCTCTGGCGACGAAAGGTGGAAGCGACTCCGGGTCGGGTGGCACCGGTGGCTCGTCCGCGCCTACCATCGACTCGATGTCGGTGAATGCGTACGCTAGCGGACCGTGGAACAACGCTACCATCGATTGGGCCGTCTCCGACGCCGACGGTGACCTTCAGTCTGTGACCATCGAACTGCTCGACGGTTCTGGCACGGTGCTTGACGCACAAGCCATCTCTGTCTCCGGTGGCTCCGCCTCGGGTTCGACGAACGTTCGGTCGAAGAGCAGTCCGTCGTCAGTCTCTCTGACGGTGACCGACGTTGCCGGCCAATCAACCAGTAAAACTACATCTCTATGACAACTCACGAAACACAGATGACGCAGATTGACGAGACGGACGACCACGTCGAGACACTTCTCGACGAGATGACGCTCCGTGAGAAGGCAGGTCAACTCGCGGGCACGTACGTCGGCACGCTCGAAGAGACCCGAACCCTCGACGACGCCGAGGAGATGGTCCGTGAGGACGGCATCGGCTTCGTGACGCCGTTCGGATACGGTGCGTCACCCCACCGAGACTCGGCGGAAGTCGTCGAAATAGCGAATGAACTCCAGCGAATTGCGACCGAAGAGACGCGTCTCGGCATCCCGATTCTCATTCCTGTGGACGCTATCCACGGCAACGCCTACGTCGAAGAGACGACGGTGTTCCCCCACAACCTCGGTGTCGCGGCGGCCCGTGACCGCGACCTCGTCGAGCAGATTGGGGCCGTCACGGCGACCGAAGTCGCCGCTACTGGGTCGAGTCTCACCTACGGCCCGACGTGCGATGTCGTCCGCGACCCCCGATGGGGCCGCACCTTCGAGACCTTCGGCGAATCGCCGTATCTCTGCGGCGAACTCGCTGCCGCGAAGGCTCGCGGTATTCATCGCGCACCGGTCGATGTCGCGGCTATGGCGAAACACTTCCCTGCCTACGGCGAGCCCGAGCGCGGCGAGGATGCCTCGCCCGTGGACAAGTCGCTCTCGTCGCTCTATCGTGACTTCCTGCCGCCGTTCGAGAAGGTCGTCGCCGAAGGTATCGAGGGTATCATGCCCAGCTACAACTCCATCAACGGCGAGCCATCTCACGGGTCGAACTATTGGCTCTCACAAATTCTCCGCGACGAACTCGGGTTCGACGGTTACGTCGCTTCCGACTGGAACGGCATCAACATGCTTCACCAGAATCACCGAGTTACCCGAACCCAGCGAGAGTCCGTCTTCCGGTCGTTCACCGCTGGCGTCGATGTCCACTCACTGGGCGAAACCGACCACATCGACCACATCGTCTCGCTGGTCGAATCCGGCGACCTCGACGAATCTGTGGTCGATACGGCTGTCCGCCGCGTCCTCCAACTCAAGACCGACGTCGGTCTGTTCGACGACCCCTACGTCGATGCCGCGGAGTCTGCCGAGACGCTCGGGACTGACGACAACCGAACCGTCGCCCTCGATGCAGCACGGAAGTCGATGACGCTCCTGAAGAACGACGAAGGCCGACTGCCGTTCGACCCCGAACTCGACGAATTGCTCGTCACCGGACCGAACGCCGACGAACTCACGCACCAAGTCGGCGGGTGGAGTCTCAAAGAAGCCGACGAACTCGACGGGACGACGATTCGAGAGGGTATCGAGTCGGTCGTCTCCGCAGACACCGCAGTTACCTACGAACGCGGAGCCGGAATCGACGAATCGGACGACCTCGACGCGGCGGTTTCGGCCGCAGAAGATGCCGACGCCGCCGTCGTCGTCCTCGGTGAGAACTGGTATCTCCACGAATTCGGTCCACAGGACGTGAACGGTCCGACCGAACGCTTCCCAAATCGCGCCCAACTGACCCTGCCGGAGGCTCAGCAGGAACTCCTCGAAGCAATTATCGAGACTGGCACGCCGACGGCGCTCGTTCTCGTCTCCGGTCGCCCGCTCGCGGTTTCGTGGGCCGCCGAACACGTCGATGCAATCGTACAGGCGTACTACCCCGGCGCAGACGGTGGACGTGCAGTCGCCGAGACGCTCTTCGGCGAACACAACCCGAGCGGGAAACTTCCGATATCTGTTCCGCGGTCGGAAGGACACCTCCCTGTTCGACACAACTATCTCCCACACCCGCACCCAATCGGCCCCGACGAACACCTTCCGTCGTACGACCCGCTGTGGGCGTTCGGTCACGGCCTCTCGTACACGACGTTCGAGTACCTCGACCTCTCTGTGTCTGCTGAATCGGTCGTCGAAGACAGCGAAATTTCGGTCTCGGTCACTGTCGAAAACACGGGTAATCGAGCGGGCGAGGAAGTCGTCCAACTCTTCGGTGGCCGCGAGTATTCCTCTGTCGTGACGCCCGTCGAGGAACTCATCGATTTCACACGCATCTCGCTTGCATCCGGTGAAGAGACGACTGTCGAGTTCGACGTTCCAACGGACGCGTTCGACGTGGTTCATCCGGACGGCACGAGCCGGTTCGAACCTGGGACGCTGTCACTTCGCTGTGAGTCGCTCGATGCGTCAGTAGAAGCAGTCGAACACTGAACCTCTAACACTAACCCTCCGTTTCGCTATCTTTCTTCGGACGGTTTCTCATCATAGTCGATATCGACGAGCGAAATCGTTCGCATCTCAATATCTTCGTACACCGCGCCCCATCCACCGATGAGGACGGTTCCATCGTCCGTCTCGAGTGTGACGTTTTTGTACGACCCGAGGTCCGAGAGCGCCAACCGCGATGGCTGGTGGTCGTCTCCGAGGAACGAGATGTCACCGACGGTTCCCTCCACAGAGGTTTCGGACTCGCTTGCAAGGTCAACTCCTTCGACCGTTACTCTGAGTTCGTACCCCGCTTGCCATAGCGGCACGCAGTCTCTCACCAGTTCCTCCATCGTGACGTAGGTGAACTGGTCCCGTTCGTCGATATAGACTGTCGGATAGAGGTTCCACAGACACGTGAGGTAGTACCAATGGAACACGAACGGGAGGATGCGGTCGTAGACCAGCACGCCGTAGTCTTCGTCTGAGCGCGTATTCGGCGCGAAACACGTTCGGTGGCGGTCGATAACGACGAGAAACGGCCCCGGAATAGTACACATTCGAAGTTCCGAGAACACACCGGTTGGGTCGAACGTTGACGGCGGTTGTTGACTCTCACCAGCGTAGACCGAGGCACGGACGACGACCCCACGCTCCCGGGCCTCACGGAGTGCTGGAAAGAGTACCTGCAGCTGCTCGAACGACCCCGCGACTTCGATGACTGTCTTTGCCTCACCGATAAGGGATTGGGCGTTTTCGACCGCCGTTTCGACACGTTTCGTGACACCGATTCGTGCGTCCATTCGTGCCGGGGTTCGGTACCGTTCGCGTACCGCTTCGGCGGCGTCGTTGAGGAGTTCTCCCCGTGTCTCCAAGTCTGCCATCGCCGCCTCTGGGTCGCACGGCCGCACGTAGAGTTTCTCTCGCTCGATTGTCTCGACGTAGCCTTTGGACTCCAAACTTCTGAGGACGTCGTACACTTGCGAGACGGGAACGGAACTCTCACGACCAACGTCGATTGCTGGGGAGACGCCCATCTCCAAGAGGGTCAGATAGGCGTCAGCTTGGTACGACGTGAGGTCCGCATACTCTAATGCTTGTGTGAGCGCCTCGCGGTCCATGCCAACACACACTCGATTGCATTACATGAACGCTTCGCAGACCCGTATCTCGTGATTGATGGCTATCTATTCGATTGTCTCTCGTACTTGTTGCTAATTACTAGGTGTCTTTGGCCCAGATGGTGTTGTAGTCTCCCTGTTGAACCCAGTCTACGGATTCGACGACTTCCTGAGTCGGTGATGTACCAACGACGATTGTAAACAGCGATTGGCGGAGTCAGTAACCTTTGTATGGGCGATTTGCGGGAGTGTGTTTCACCAGTTCCTCACCGACTGTTTGAAGAAAATCACTGGCCCCATCTCACTACCTGTTCCACGGTGATTCCTTGTTCAACCACCGAGCGGCTACTCTCTTCGCGCTTCGATTACTTCGTTCAACTCATCGACCCACTCGCGAGTGGGTTCGTTGATTGGTGCCCGCTCGCGTCGCCGATGGGTCAACGTCTCAGCGTAGGCGATGAGCCATTCGGAGTAGTCGATGCCAGCCTCGAGCAGTTCTTCGAGCTGAGTCCGGCAGAACTCTTCGAACGTGATGATAACAACCTCGACATTGTGAGCGGCCTCGAGGTTGGCTAGTCGCTCCTCGACGGTCGAATCGAACTCGGGTACTTCGTTGACGATGAAACCGACACGTTCGGTCTCAGGGTGACTCTCGAGCTTGTCGTCGAGTTCTCGCAGCTCTTCGGCGAGATACGGCTTCCCCCATTTGGCGTCCCAGGCGGTGTAGATGTGGAACTCATCGCTGGGGTGAACGACTTCGATGTCCGCAACGTTGCCGTGTTTCTTGTCTGCCGACCGCATCTGCGTCAGCGGCTTCAACCGCCCGCCAGTGGGGCTCACCTCGCCCAGCATCTCGTGGTCTTCAAGCACCTGGTACAGCGCGTGCAGGGCGACCTCGAAGATTCGTGCTGAGTGTGGTGAGTGTCGAAGGTGCGACTGGATAATCTCGAAAACCCCGTCGACGGTGACTCCCTCCCCACGCAGCGTACTCACTTGGTCGAGGAGCGCTTGGTTTCGGGCCTCCGCTTCGTCACCACGGTTGGCCAGCGCCAGGATGAGGTATCGAAGAGCCACCGCTGGATCGACTGTGCTTCCTTCGCGTTCGAGTTCCTCTACAAGTTCGCCCCATGCATCCTGAGCGCCGCGGAGGTTGGCCTTGTAGAACCGCCCATATGGGTAGTTCTCCGCCAACGTACGCGTCATCATGACGCCGTCCTTGTTGACCCGCAGGAGGTCGAACTCTCGGAGGGTTGGGGCGATGTACGTGCTGTCGATGGTACGCATCGAGATTCCTTCCTCCCAGCCGAAGTGATTCGAGCGGCGACTGCCCTTGTGCAGGCGAATGCTCTGCTCGGGTGTGATACTCTTGATGGCGAGTTGACCGACAGCAAGCCCAGCGAGCCCACGGCCACGCTCGCTGGTGATGGCAGCGACAATATCGTCGAGTAGTTGCTGAACGTCTTCGTCGGGGAACACGTCCAGTTCGTGCCCCGTCGTAGCTACCTGCTTAACCAGGTCTTCAAGGTAGCCATCGTCGAGGGTGTCGTGAATGCGCTGGTAACGGTCTCGGGCAGCGTTGGACTGCGTGCCCTCGTTGAATTTGGTCCGGTTTCCGTCGTCGTCGACGATGACGACACGGTCGTCGTGAACTATCATCCGTGGGTCTGGGTCGGCAGCGTTTCTCTGAACCATCTACAGTACACTGTTTGACTCTTTGGTTATAAATCTCAGTACACTGTAGACAAAATAGTATTTAAATAATGGTGTACTCTACAACGATTGGATAGTATAGGGACGCTCGCGTGTCCCCTTCTCCGAATAACCGTCACCGATTTCGCATGCATATGTCTCCTAGTTGTCTCCTAGACACCTGAACAAAAGACAGAGATAAGTCCGGGGAACACAGTCCGTATGACAATGCCGAATGGTGGCCACGATGTCTGAACCAATCAAGGTTGCCAGCCTCTTCTCGGGAGCGGGAGGGCTCGATATCGGGTTCAGTGAACATCCAGCGTTCGAGGTCGTTCTCCACCTCGACGTTTACGATACCGCGATCGAGACGCTGAATGCGAACAAAGGAACGTACGTCGACGCCAGTTCGGTTATCCTCAACGAGGACGTGACCGAATTTGCGGCGGATTTAGAGCAAGGGAACTACGAGAAGTACGGACTCGATTCGAGTCTCGCCGACGAGATTGACTTCGTTATCGGTGGACCGCCCTGTCAGCCGTTCTCGGCGGCCGCTCGGCGCGCGGGCGGAACTGTTGGCACTGACAGCGAAGAGGGACAACTCTTCATGGCCTACGTCGACCTTCTGGACATCTGGCAGCCGAAAGGGTTCCTCTTCGAGAACGTCTACGGTGTCACCTCGAACGAAGAGGACTGGGAACCTATCGTCGAGGCGTTTCAGGGCGCTGGCTACGAGGTGGAGAAGCCGCGAACTGCTCGAACTTTGGATGCCGCAGATTACGGTGTCCCGCAGCATCGCGAGCGCACGTTCATCGTCGGCGTTCACGAGGACAAGGAGACTGCAACCGCGGCGTTCAGGTTTCCAAAACCAACTCACGGCCCGGACTCCGAAGATGGCCCAGATCTGATATCCGCCGGAGAGGCACTCGAGAAGGTCGATTCGAACGGGGCAAACGAAGACGACACCTACCGAATTACCTCGAAGCACGCGCCGTTGCTCGATGACATCCCTCCCGGCCTGAACTACGCGTTTTACACCGAGAAGTTGGGTCATCCCGACCCCGTGTTCGGATGGCGCTCTCGGTTCTCTGATTACCTCTACAAGGCGGACCCCGAATCGCCAGTCCGGACGCTGAAAGCTCAGCCCGGTGCGGCTTCCGGTCCGTTCCACTGGGAGAACCGTAAGTTCACCGAGGCCGAACTCAAGCGACTGCAATCGTTCCCAGACGATTACGTTCTCGAAGGTGGATACGGACACGTCGTCAAGCAGATTGGAAACTCGGTGCCACCGCGAATCGCGTGCGTTCTTGCAACTGCAATCGGAAATCAACTGTTCGGGTACGAACTCGACGAAGAGGAGGCAACGCAACTCTTCGATACCGAGGTATTCGACGGCACCCCGCGCATCGAACCGATGCCTGATAGTTACGAGCTGAACTTCCGATCCCGCAAGCGTACCAGCTCTGAGGAGTACAAGCAGATGGCTCGAATGCAGCTCGAAAAACTGGGTCTGTGGGAGCCAGCAAACGCTCGCGAGGCGGGACAGAAAGGCTTGGAGAACTTCACCGGTGACGGCGACTCGGATGGTGGTGAAAAAGACCATCGAACGGTTCACTGGGGGTTCTCAGCGGACTCGCATTTCGATAGCGAGTCCGCAGAGACTGCAGAGGGTGTTAGCGAATACCCGCAGACGTACACCGTAGAGAGCAAAATCAACGGCCAAACACTGGCTATCGAAGTGGAGGGTTCCGACGAAGCCGAAGGACGAATCGAACTGGCTCTCTGGCGAAACCACGGTTCGCTGCTCGCATCACTTGGTGTGAATCGTATCGAACTTGCTGCAGATGGTGTGAATCTCGAGGAGGTGTTCCCGCTCTGGTATATTCTCAAACAGGATGTCCTTGCCAGGACGCGATACGAGAAGCTCGTGGACATCGTCGGGCACTACTCGACGACGAAAGACGACTACTCGTCTACGATCACTGTTACCGACGTAGCGGAGTCGGAAGAACTCGTTCGGACCCTCGAGTTCGTGAGCGATGCAGAGAACAGCAATACTGAGTGGACGCTTCCGAGGCTGACCAAGCGTGTCGGCTGCCCGCCGGTCGAGATCGTAGATGCGTTCCAACAACTTCGTCGATGGCGGTACGAGATTCGCACACCAACCACGGATAGGACGATGGGAACCGACGAGAATGGACACGAGAATATCCTGTTTACCTACCCATTCCCTGATTTAACCTCGACCTCTCACTTCGACGAAACCGTCGACCTCGACAGACTCTACGAAGAGGCACGAGAGATGGAGTCTGCTGAGAACTCAAAGCAGGCGATGGAAACTGACGGCGGTCAGTAACCGGTCGAGTAAACACCTTGACCGCTGTTACTCAGCTGAGCAGGGTCCATGCAGTGTCCCACTTGGCGTGATAGCGCTCGTGGAGGCCGGTGAACTCGCGGCGTATCAGGAGCCAGTGGTCGCGATTTGGCGACAGCACTGGTCTCGACAAACCTCGACTGGTGCAACAACACAGATAACGATTGGGAGGTACACCATCCAACATGGCACTCACCGCCGAGCAACAGAAAATAGAGATAGCCATCCGGTCTATCTGTGAGGGTAATCAGTTCGCCACGGTGGAAGATATCACAAATCGAGTGCCTCTGTCGAGGCAAGCGGTACTCGACAACGTCGATATCGTCGCCGCTGAACACGACTACATTCGGCACCAACACGTCGGCGAGGCGAAGGTGTACTACGTGACCGAGTTCAAACTGGACCCCATCCGAACCAACGACACCGACGCGGTGATTCGTCTCGAGAGCGATACTGATGCAGACTATGCTGAGGTTCGAAGGACTCCTGAGTACAGCGATTTCGACTTCGAAGTCCACTGGTACGACTACAAGTTGAACGAAATAGAGAAACACGTCCCGACTGACGTCGAACTAGGGCAGGTAATGGGTCGGTACGCGACTAGCCCTGTCACTATCAAATTTTACTGACTATTTGTCGATGGTTAATTCGAACAATCAGTTCGAGGTGACATTATATCTACTCTTTTCTCTCCCATGTTCTACATCGGAGTCATTGTCGTCGTTCGTCGCGTCGTTCCTGAAGAGGCGGTCGCGTGATATCGACGATCCGTGTCACGTGACGTGACCGAATCACTGGACTGAAGCACACCGAATATGTCTGAGGCCTTCCGTTGTCTGTTGGTTCCTAAGCGTCACGGAAAATGACCGATCCGACGGGATTCCCGCAAGCGAAGCGAGTGGGAAGTCGTCGGGGGAGTGAGGCCGAAGGCCGAACGGACCCGACGGGCTTTCGTTTGGAGGACGAATGGGGTCTATACTTCAGTCGATTGAGGTGCCGTATGGCGCATTTTCAATGAGGCCGGTAGACTGTATTTTTGCACTCAGTTCGTTCGGAATCTGAACGTTAGCATTTGCCTCCCGGACAGAACGGTTCGTTATCAAATGTCTTCCCTGCTAGTGGACAGCGGTGAGTTGAACACCACTACTTGTCCAGTCCTTTAAAACTGCATTTAACAAACGTTTGCCTCGATGACCGCTTTTCAAATTCTCGGAGTTGCTCTACACATGCTGCGCTTCGTTTTGCGGGCTTGTTCAATTGGTATATGAGTAATTATACATGCTATCGTATTGTATCCCATGAAAATGCGGACGAAGAAGCTCCCGAAGGAGGCACCGGGGAAGTACGTCGAGTATCATCCACGTCCGTATTACTCACCAGATTCGCTTCCGCCAGAGCCAAAAATCGAACTTCCTGACGAGACACACGACCTCGTCGCCGACGCTGCCTACCAGATTGGTCGTGTCGATGGCATCAGTTCGACAGTCGATTTTGCTGCCGTCCTCTACACGACGCTCATCCGAATCGAGGCAGTCGAGTCGGCTCGAATCGAGGGTGCAGAGGTCGATTATCAAGACGTCGCCGCGTTCCACACGAAACACGAAGACAGCGCTGACGCCGAGCCGCAAAGCAAGGATTTGCGGGAGGCCCTGAACTACGAGGACGCGCTCCTGCACGGTATCGGCCACGTCGAAGGCGGTGGGAAAATCACACTCAATCTTCTCAAACACCTTCACGAGATGCTCCTCGACGGTGTGCGTAACGAAGGCGACGTCGTCGGGGAGTTCCGTGACCACATGGTCCGGCTCAATAGTCCAAATCCAGCCAACGACCCGTTCATTCCTCCGTCAGCGTCGTCGCTCGACCGTCTCATGTCTTCGCTCGTCGAGTACGTCGGGATGGACGGCGAGTACCACCCACTCATCGATGCCGCAATCATCCACTATTTCTTCGAGACGGTTCACCCGTTTTCAGACGGGAACGGCCGTCTCGGCCGACTCGTCATCATCCTCTACTTGGTCGATCAAGGCTACATCGAGAGTCCATACATCTACCCGAGTGCCTACTTCAACCGGCACAAGGTCGAGTACGTCGAGAAGATGCGCGCCGTGAGTGAGCAGGGCGAGTGGGTCGAGTGGATCGACTTCTTCCTCGAAGCACTCCGCTCGCAGGCCGAGGAGTCGTACGACCGGACGTGGGCACTCAAAGAACTGCAGACGAAGTACGAGGCGGACTATGCTGGGAACACGTCGACAGACAGGTTCGCCCGCAAATTGCTCGAAGTTCCGTACTTCACAGCGAAAGACATCATTCGAGAACTGGACGTATCGCGTGGGACGGCGTACAACGTCATCGACAATCTCGAAGACGCTGGCCTCATCGAGGAAGTGACTGGTGCAGAGTGGGGTCAAGAGTACAAAGCGGTCGAAGTGTTCGACGTGTTCGAGTAACCGACCCGACTCACGTTTGACGTATCGAATGAAACCACGGACAGTCCGTTTGTTAAATTGAAGAAGTCCTTTGTGGGGCCTCTGCTCCGAAGTTGAATCCTTGTACACAGAGTGTCTCGAGTAACACTCCGCTGTGAAAGCCGCTGCTCTCGAAGAAGAGTGAGTGTGAGAGAAACTTGTTACACAGTGTCGCCTGTCAAGCGACGGCGTGAACAGCGTTTAATTCCGAACGACGTTGGTCGCACGGGGGCCCTTGGGGGCCTGTTCGATGTCGAATTCGATTTCCGTCCCTTCCGTCAGGTCTTCGCCGCCGATGTCTTCCATGTGGAAGAACACGTCGTCGTCCGAATCGCCCGTCGAGATGAAACCGTAGCCGCCAGAGTCGTTGAAGAAATCAACTTTACCGTTTGCCATTACGACTAAAGACAGACCGAACACCCGGTTAAGGCTTCCGAAAATATATTATTATAGGTGATTTATTTGGACGAATATCTATTAACCTGGGAAAAATTTGTATATTTGGGTGTATGGGCGGTTCTAGGAAGCATAGTCGCCCGCCTCGACAGAACGAGCCGAGCCTTCCGACGAAGTCGTACTTCCTGTTTTGCGCTCGTCTCTGTCCTTGATTGACGTTCCCCCGTCTGTCGGGGGTAGTGGGATGAGTGAGCGTCTCGTCGTGTAGGTGTCCCTGTTGATGTCGTTATAGAATCACTCCTCTGTTGCCATTGAAACGATGGAGTCGGCCCCGCACTCCGGGAACGAATCGTTTCTGCGCTTCTTCGAAACAGAGACGGTCTACTGAATCGAAACCGCTGCGCCAACCCCGAAAAAATCCACACCCCGCTCCAAGCTCTGTCCTGCGGTGCGAACTCTTATACCCCGACGCCCGTTCTACCTCTGAATGGACGATGTTTTCGTCGGGAGCCTCATGTCTTCGCCAGTCTACACAGTGGATACCGACACGTCACTCCGGACTGCCGGACGGCTGATGCTCGAACACGGTATTGGCTCGGTTATCGTTGTCGACGACCAAGAGCAACTCGAAGGGATTCTCACTGCAACTGATTTCGTTCGCATCATCGCGGACGGAGCCCCAGACCCGAATGCGACTGTCGGTGTGTCGATGAGTACGGACGTTACCACGACGACTGCGAACGAACCCATTCGTCGCGTCGCGGATCTGATGCTCGAACACGGCTTCCATCACGTTCCGGTTCTCGATAACGGAGACGTCATCGGTGTTATCACGACAACGGACCTGACGGCGTACGTCTCTCACGGAGCGGTTCCGAGTCCGAACGAAGTCCCCGACCACTAACGACCTTCGGAGCGTCTAACACTTCTGTCGGATCTCGCGAAGTGCTAGTCGCATCTTTTTCCACGCGTTGGTATGTTCGATAACCCATCGGTGTACATACCAGTGCTTTTCCCGCGCCACTGTCTCTATTTAGCGTGTCCTTCTCGATAGTTTCGTTGGTGGTCCAGAGCCTCGATTCACCGTCCGTGACGGGAGATATGCTCGTCGTTTTTGCAATTATTCTGCTCGCACTCGTGTTGTTCGCCACTGAGTGGTTTCCCATCGACGTGACTGCGATTCTGGTGATGGTGTTGCTGATTATTTTGGAACCGTGGACACAGATATCTCCGCGGGAGGGCATCTCAGGATTCGCCAACCCGGCTACGATCACCGTTCTAGCGATGCTCATCCTCAGTACCGGAATCAACCGAACCGGAATCGTCCAACTCATCGGCCGGAAGATGGCGTCGTTCGCCGGAACCGACCGGCGCAAGCAACTCGCTGCAACCATCGGCATCACCGGCCCCGTCTCGGGGTTCATCAACAACACGCCAGTCGTCGCGATTCTGGTCCCAGTCATCAACGACCTCGCACACAACGGCAAGACCTCACCGTCGAAGCTACTGATGCCGCTGTCGTTCGCGTCGATGCTCGGGGGGACACTCACGCTCATCGGGACCTCGACGAACATCCTCGCGAGCGATATCGCGGCGCAGATCGGTGCAGAATCTCCCGGGCTTGGACTCCACGCGTTCGGGATGTTCGAGTTCACCAAACTCGGTGTACTCGTCTTCGCGGTCGGTGCCATCTATCTGATGACGGTCGGCGTCCGATTGCTGCCCGAACGAATCCCGGCCGACGAGGACCTCGTGGAGGAGTACGCCCTTCAGGAGTACCTCGCCGATGTCGTCGTTCCCGCGAACTCGTCGTTGATTGGGCAGACGGTCGAGGAGGCACTGGGAGACGACGAACTCGACATCGACGTCTTACAGCTGATCCGATACGGTGAGCGCTTCTCCGAACCCCTCGCTCGAAAGGAGATTCGCGAGAACGACACACTCCGACTCAGGACGAACCGGGAGACGCTCGAACAGATCATGGACGCCGAAGGCGTCAAATTATCGGGCGGCCCTCGGACCGAAGGCGACCTGCATCCGGGTGAGGAAGAACCAGTCCTCGTCGAGGTCGTCATCCCATCGGGGTCGTTTCTCGTCGGTGAAACCCTCGCAAGTTCGACGTTCCGACAGCGCTACGATGCGAACGTCCTCGCCTTTCGAACGCGAGGCGACGTCGTCCGAGACCGATTCGAAGACATCCGTATTCGTGTCGGTGACACGCTCTTGGTGCAGGCACCTCCGGATAGTCTCTCTCGACTCGTCGAGAACGAGGACTTCATCGTCGCCCACGAGTTCGACGAGGTGACCTATCGCAGCGAGAAGATTCCGTTTGCGGTCGCTATCATCGCTGGCGTCATCGCACTGCCTGCCTTGAACATCCTGCCAATCGTCGCCTCGGCGCTCGCCGGCGTCGTCGCGATGGTCTTCTCCGGCGTCCTCAAGCCGACAGAACTCTATTCGTCGGTCGAGTGGAATGTTATCTTCCTCCTCGCAGGCGTCATCCCACTCGGTATCGCACTTCAGCAGACGGGGGCGGCAGCGCTTCTCGGAGACGCCGTCGCCTCGACGGCGTCGTTCTTGCCAGTAATCGGTGTTCTCTGGGTGTTCTACGTCGCAACTGGTCTGTTGACGAGCGTCATCAGCAACAACGCGAGTGTCGTGTTGATGATTCCCGTCGCTGCCAGCGCTGCCCAATCGATTGGTGCGAACGCGTTCGCGTTCGTTATCGCCGTGACGTTCGCTGCCTCGACGGCGTTCATGACGCCGGTTGGATACCAGACGAACCTCTTCGTCTACGGACCCGGCGGGTACAAATTCTCCGATTTCATCCGCGTCGGCGCCCCACTACAGATGCTGCTCTCGGTCGTTACTGTCCTCGGAATCGCGTTCTTCTGGGGGGTGACCGCGTGAACAAGTCACAGACGAGGATCCACATTCACTCGTCGAAGAGGTGCAGGTCGGTCATCTTCATCGTGTGAACTTGGCCTCAAGGGATGTCGAGACACTGATTCCAAGGTTCTCTCTACGACCAGTGTCGACCGTTCGTGGTTGGTTTCATTTCGTTCGTCAGACGAACGCTGTCCTTTGCCTCATTCATATTTCCAATCTAGTGGGTTGGAAACGAACGAAATCTACGTGGGTTCGTCATAGAGAAATCCGAGTCGATGCTGTCTGTCGATTAGAAAATGACGGACCGACGGGATTCCCACGAACGCTAGTGAGTGGGAAGTCGTCGGGGGAGTGAGCGAAGCGAACGGACCCGACGGGAATGCGTCATCGCGTGTGACGAATCTGTTTTAATCGGGGTGTTGTCTGCTGGTTTACTCTGTAACGTCCCAATCTGGTCGCCGGTGTTGAACCAGTGAGATCGGCACCCCACGAGCGATAGCGAACCAATAGTTGAGACTGGTCGTCTCAATGCATACGGTCGACGCAGTATCGTTTATCACGAAAACGGCACTCTGTACGTCTCTACCTCAATAATCAGTGGTGGGACAGGCATAACCGTCCTGCACCCCTCTCACCAGAGAGTTACCCATGAATATTTCAGAGATTCTTTCGACGGAGTTCACCGAGTTTGACATCGGAACTCCGCTCTCGAAGGTTGCCGGCGCATTCGAGAACCAAGGACTCGATGGCGTCGTAGTGACTGACGGTGACGAGTATCGTGGTGTCGTCAGCCGTCGGCAGTTAGCTTCCTCGTCCAATCAGCCATCCGCAAAGGTCGGCTCACAGGTCCAACACGTCCCAACCGTCGAACGCACAGAGGACGTTCGGGAGGTCGCTCGACTCATGATCGGCAGCGACGCCAAAACGCTTCCCGTACTCGATGACGACCGGCTCGTCGGTGTGGTGACCGCAGATGCTGTCCTTGAGTCCGTCCGCCCCTTCCTCGATGCTGTGGCCGTCGAAGACGCGTATTCGTCAAAGCTGGTCAGCGCGAGCCCCGAGACGACAATTGGAAAAGCCCTCAACATGCTTCGGGAATCCGGTATCGCCCACCTCCCTGTTATCGACGGAGACGACCTCGTGGGGATGGTAAGCCTGTACGACGTTATCGAGTTTACGACGCGAGGCGGGAGCAAGAGCCAGGGTGGATCGCCGGGGAGGTTCGGTGGCCGCGGACGCTCTGGGGGAAGCCACGGTGGATTCGGTGCCCGTGAGGGCGACTCCGACCGGATGCTCGACCTTCCGGTGGACAATCTGATGTCCGATGCAGTTGTGACGGTCAGTCGAAGCGCCCCGCTCGACGAGGTCGTCGAAACGATGTTCGAACGTGAAATCTCTTCGCTCGTCGTCACAGCCGACGAAACAGGCGACCCAGTCGGTATCATCACAAAGACAGATATCATCGAGGCACTGACCTGGGAGCGTGAAGACCGGAACGCTGTGCAGGTATTCGGTCCCGACCTGCTCGGAGAAATGGACTACGACGACGTCTCCGCGTTGATCGAGAGTGTAACCTCGAAGTACGGCGACATGAGCGTCATCAAGGCCAGTATCGAACTCCAGGAGCATAAGGAACAGAGTCGGGGCGTATCACTCGTGTTGGCACGGATTCGACTGGTCACCGACCGCGGCTACTTCACGGCCGATGGCGAAGGCTACGGCGCCACGCACGCACTGCGTCTTGCCGCAAACGCAATCGAACGCCAACTCCTCAAGGGGAAGACGTACGGCCAATCGAAGAAACAATCCGACGCTGAGACGCAAGAGCACCTCTACGGTTGGTGGCTCGGTAGGTAACGGACTCCATTCCCCCACAGAGAAGGGTGCAAGAAGTCGATCGAGAGACGACCAGTGTACCTCGGTTTCCAGGTAGTCTGTGAGAGACTGATTGCACCAATGGCGAATCTAGTGATACCGCTGTTCGACCTCGAGTGCCTCGCGGACGGCGTCGTCGAAGTGTGTCCGTAGCTCGTCACTGAACGCCTTGACGTGTGAATCCTGCTGTACTACTTCTAACGAACCCCAGTCACCGGCTTCGGTTGCCGCATACAGTTGTGTGAACTTTCCCCCATTGTTACCGTACGCAATGACGACCACATACGGCTTGACCTCCTCAGAACCTTCGGAGGTGTGCCTCCCGCGCCACTCTTCGAGTTCGGTGATGCTCACTCGGTCGAACGTCGAAAGCTCTGCACTGAGTCCACCGAGCCCAAGGTGCTGAACCAGCTGTTCGCGATCCCACTCCCGTGTCTCGTTGGTCTCGGTATCCCTTCCTATCACGGATTCTTCGGTTATCGATTCGACGACCCAATGGGTGAGTAGCGGCCCGGCCATCTCAGCGGTTGACTGAGTACCGACGTCACCTTCCTGGATGCGATCGCCTTCCTGAACACGGATATACCGTGGATTCGACGCCGGGAGATCGATAAAGATCTCTTCCGGATCTACGTTGACCAGTGCTTCGACGCCGTCGATCGTTCGCGTTTCTATCGTTTTCTTTGCATGCTCAGTCATGATTAGTGGTTCTGGCGTACCGGGCACAGCGAGCAGAGGGTGGGTCGACCTGACGTCCGGTCAATCGGGTGGTCCACTTCCGTCTAGCTGACACAGACTGCATCGACGAACGCCGTCACCGATTCGGCCATACGGCTACCACGTGACATACGCCGGGGAGACGGTTTACCCTGTCGTCCGTTTTCACAGGACGGACACAATGTCCCCACTCCTAAACAGAAATTCATCGAGATACGTCCATACCACGAATCTCGGCGAATAACTCGGTGATACCGAGGAAGCGATATCGAGTTCTATTCGAGGTGTTCAACAACGCTGATCGACCGTGCTTCCGTGACCAAACGACCAATCAGGAGGTGGAAACTAATAGCGAGGCCGTCGTACCCAACAGACAATGGGGTCATACCATCATGGAACGAAGTCGTTCATCGATTTCATGAGTACATACCTCCAAGACCATCCCAAACGCTGTCCAACGTGTGGAAGCGAAGCCCGCGCCCAGTCGGAGTGACGGATTGAAAAGTGCGATGAGGACAGTCTCCACTTCGTGCACACCTATCCGGAGTGTGGAGCCGAGGAAGACGTATATTTAAATCTCGCACCCGGGCACGAGCGAACCAAACGGTAGTTGTACACCGATAGCGGTCTGGTAACAGTGGCGAGACGAATCGTCAGCTCTGTGTTTGACGGATGAACTCGTGGAGCTTCTCTTCGATGAGCGTCGCAATCCGTTCACTATATCGCCAGAGTGCTGCGTTGAGTCGCTCTTCGGCCTCATCGTCGAGTTCGTCGGCTCCACGAAGGACGGAGTCTTTGGTGATCTGTGGATGGTACACACAGACGACGCCGAGTGAGATAGCCGAACTTGAGGTCCCCGCCGTGTGGATTCCATACTGATCAGTTCCCCACACCCCATCGCCACCTTGCCGCTCCAGTTCAGAATCGAGTGCGTCGAGGAGGCGAATCTCCTCTTCGGTGAGGATTGAGTCGTCGCTTTCGAACAGTTCAGCGTACGCCTGTGTTCGAGCCGTATTGGTCCATTCTTCTAAGTGGGAACGAGCTCGGAGGACGAGCTGTCTCTCATCTGGAAACTCAGCCATAGTTTTAGAAGGAGTGCAAGGCGAATGAGTGTTTGTACAACGTCTACGAATGGTGGGTGTGTCGGTAGCGGCGGTGTACGCAACACCGGATATGGCGATTATGAACGTGAGGAACTTGGGGGGCGTTGGCGGATTGCCGACTGAGACTTATCGGCTCTCGGTGACGGGTGTTCTGCGAGATCAGTTCTCGAAGTCGTCGTATTGTTCGTAGGTAATGGTCAACGTGCCTACTCTTGGACGTTTCGCTGCATCTCGGAGCGTTTTGAATGTCTCGAGGGGTTCGCTTGTTTCATCTGAGTCCTCCCGCCCGCTCGAAGACTCCTCTCGAATCGTATCATATACTCGCTCCAGAATGCGCCGAGCGGCGTACGAATCGGTTTTTGAGTCACTCTCGAAGGAAGCCACGTGACATACTCAGATGTAGTTCTCCACGAGGATAGCAGCCATCATATTTCAGTGGGAGTCGTGTCACTGTACTCCGTCGTCGAGATGGCGACTGCAATGTATTGCTGGTCGCCGAACCGATGAGAGTCGTTGTTGACGACGAGCCACGGTCGTCGCCGAGTTTGAACGGGTCTGAATCCGGACGATATCTCCACGCTCTGGCTGCAGTGAGTTCGTCATGCTCCGTGACGAAACCGACCGGTGGGGAACCCCGTCGATTCGAGGGCTACAGCGCTCTCTCTTTGGTTCTAAACTGTTCCAGAAGTATACGGACCCGACGGGATTTGAACCCGCGACATCTTGGTCCGGAACCAAACACTCTGTCCACTGAGCTACGGGCCCTCAGCGAAACGTGATACACGACACCGACGTAAAAACGTACCGTCGCCGGTCGATTAGGCAGTACTCGGTTCGCTCTCGATGACGCTCTGTTTCCACGTCCCGCGGGTGAACCACAGGGTGGCCGCAATCGCACCGATAATCTGCCCGATGGCCATTCCGAGCCAAATCCCGGTTTCGGCGAAGCCGAACTGGAACGAGAGCAGGTAGACGATTGGAATACGCCCGAGCCAGAGCGCGAAGAGCGAGAACCCGAGTGCGGTCTTCGTATTTCCGGCTCCACGGTATGCACCGAGGACCACCTGCAACACGCCGATAAAGCCGAACTCGAAGGCGCGGATGCGGACGTACTGCACGCCGAGGTCAATCGTCTCCGCCGCGGAGGCCGTCCCAGTCGAGATGAAGAAGGCGACGACCGGCTCGGCGAAGATGTACGCGAGGACGCCCGTCACGACCATGACGCTCGCGCCGACCTTGGCGGCGAGCCAGACGGCGCTCTCTGCGCGTTCGGGTTTCTGTGCGCCGAGGTTTTGGCCGACAATCGTGTTCGTCGCGCGTCCGAGGCCGAGTGCGGGGAGGAAGACGAGCGAGGTGAGTCGGTTGCCGAGGCCGAAGGCCGCGACGACTTCGGGGGCGAAGGTAACGACCATCGCGGTGAGCGTGATGAATCCGAGTGCCGTTGCAGACTGCTCGATGGCGCTCGGGACGCCGATGTCGATGATTTTCTTGATGAATTCGAGTTGCGGGCGGAAGTCCGCGAGCGACACATCGGGGCCAGCGGAGGTTCCGAAGATGATGTAGATGCCGATGAAGGTGGCGACTGCACGGGAGAGGACCGTCGCGTAGGCCGCGCCAGCGACCTCGTAGCCAGTAAAGCCCGTCGCGGCGAACAAACTCGCTTCGAGGCCCTGTGCGCCGAGCATCTCGAAGAGTGGGTTGGCGTCGAAGCCGAAGATGAAAATCGGGTCGATAACGACGTTGATGAGGACGCTGATGAACATCACAATCATCGGCGCACGGGTGTTGCCGTAGCCTCGCATCAACGACGAGAAGACGAAGAAGCCGAAGAGGAAGGGCATCCCGAGGAAGAACACGCGCATGTAGTCTCCGGCGAGTGGGATGACTTGACCTGCGGTCGCGGGTGAACTCGGGAGGACACCAAGCATCGCGTCGGTTGCGAAGAAGCCGATGATACCAACGGTAATCGCAATCAGCGTGATGAACGTGAGCGTTTGCCCGGCGACCGTTCCCGCCGAGCCTTCGCTTTTTGCGCCAGTGTACTGGGCGACGAGTGTGCTTCCAGCGACGGTGAAGCCACCGCCGACGGAGATGAGCAGAAAGATGAGGGGAAATGCGAGGCTAATCGCGGCGACGGCGTCGGTCGAGAGGCGACCGAGCCAGACGGTGTCGGCGAGGTTGTACGCCACCTGGAGGAGTTCAGTGACGATAATCGGCCACGCCAGTGCGAACATCGGACGTTTGAGGTCGCCTTCGGTCAGCGAACCTCCTTCGGGGACAGACACTGACGATGTGAAACACGCGGCGACCGTTTGAAAGCGTCGATAGTGGTCGTCAGAATTCAGCGTGCAGTCGGGGGATTTGGAGAGAGTGTGGCCGCCGAGTAGCGAGTGAAATTCGAATCCCGGCGTTCAGACTCGGCCCAGCGTTCAGACCTGGCATTCAGAAGTGGAGTGTGTGGCGACTCAGCCAGTGGGAAAGAGAAAAACGAGCGGTGGGTTCGCGTCGTTACGGTGCTTCGCCGGTCTCGATGGAGAAGTCGGATTTCGGGTAGGCCACACACGTGAGCGTGTATCCTTTCTCCATCTCGTCGCCGGAGAGTGTCTCTTGCTTGAAGTGGGTGACGTACTCCTCGGCGGGGCCGTCGGTAATCTTCGCGGAACACGAAACACACTGTCCCTGGCGGCACGCGTAGGGGAGGTCCATTCCTTCTTCTTCACCCTGGTCGAGGATGGTCTCGTTGCTCGCGAGTTCGATGGTCGTCCCTTGTTTGACGAATTCGACTTCGAAGTACTCGATTTCGTCTTCGGGCATGTCTGCCGGGCTTTCTTCTTCTTCCTCGGCTTCGCCCTCTTCGAGTTCTGCGCCTTCTGCGCCGCCCGCAACTGCGCCAGCGACGGCACCCCCGCCGATAGAGCGATTCATCGGTTCGGGGAAGTCAGTTGCCGGAACGGTCGCCGCGCGTCGCTCGAGGACCTCCTGCGAAATGTCGGCGGTCGACTCCCAGCCGGTCCCTTTCGAGAGGTGCAGGGCGACGGCGAGAAGCGTCAGGGTCACTCCAGCCCCGACACCCACCAAGCTGATGTACGACATAGTCGCAGATTTGGAGTGAGGGGTTAAGGAAATTGTGATTATGTCGGCGGGCACCGTCGCCCATCCGATTCACCGCACACGCACTATATTCGCCGCACTGACGGCGTTATTCGTCTTTTCGGGCGACTTCGTGGCGGCCGAAGCCGTAGCGAAGTCGATTCGCAAGACGGCGCGAGAAGCGGTCGTCGGCGCGCGAACCGAATCGCTCTGCGAGCGACTGGTAGATGAGTGGCACCGGCACTTCCTGTTCGAGTGCCTCTTGGACCGTCCACGTGCCCGTCGAACCGCCAGCGATGTGGTCGTCCACGTCGCCGAGGTCGGAGCCTTCCTCGTGGAACGCCTCTTCACAGAGTTCGAGGAGCCACGACCGAATCACAGCACCGTTGTTCCACGTGCGGGCGACGGCCTCTAAATCCAGGTCGTAGCGACCCTCCGCGAGGAGTTCGAAGCCTTCGCCGTAGGCCTGCATCAGGACGTACTCGACGCCGTTGTGGACCATCTTCACGTAGTGTCCGGAGCCAACAGGACCCATTCGGTCGTGGCCTGCGGGACCGGTTGCGACGGCGTCGAAGACGGGCGTCATCTCGCTGTAGGCCCACTCGGGTCCGCCAATCATGAGCGAGAAGCCGAGTTCAGCACCGGCAGGGCCACCAGAGGTTCCGCAGTCGAGATAGGCCGCAGAACACGCTTCGGCGCGGCGGACGGAGGCTTCGAAGTGCGAGTTACCGCCATCGACGACCACGTCGTCCGCGTCGAGGTGTGGGTCGAGGTCGTTCAGGGTTGCGTCCACTGCGTTCCCTGCGGGGACCATCAGCCAAATTCGTTTGTCGTCGCCGAGTTTGTCGGCGAGGTCTTCGACGCTGTCTGCGGGTTCGGCACCCAAGTCAGCGGCCGTAGCGACTGCTTCAGGAGAGAGGTCGAACGCGACGACTTCGTGGCCCGCATCGAGTACGCGGTTCACGACGATTTGGCCCATCCGTCCGAGTCCGATGACGCCTAGTTGCATGCGAGCGACTCGGCTTGCGGGGGAGGTAGTGGTTATGGTTTACCGCGTCAGTTACAACTCGGCGAGAATCACGTCGGCGAACTGCTCGCCTGCACTCGAATCGACCCTGAAGAACAGCTCCGGTTCGATGAGTTCGGCTTCGAGGAGGCAGAACTCGCCGTCGCGCTCCACGCCGTCGATGCGGGCGTAGAGCGGTCGTTCCCCAATCTCGGCTTCGACCGCATCGAGTACCTCACTGGCTTGCGATTGTAGCGACTCATCGGGTTCTTCGACGAGGACGCGCCCGCCGTGTTTCTCTTGGACGCGAAAGTCGCCCTCGCCGGGTTGCTTGACGACGCTGTGGCTGTACTCGTCGCCGAAGAAGATGATGGACCACTCGCCCCCCGTGATTTCGCGTGCGAATTCCTGAATTAACAAATCGTGAGAACGGTTGAGTGACTCGACCCACGACTGTTCGCGCTCGCTCTCGTTGCGTGCGATTCGCTTCGTCTCGAATGCGCCCGCACTCACCGCGGGTTTGACGATGAGTTCGTCCCACTCTCGCTCGTCGAAGACGGCTTCGAGGGATACACCCTCCCCTTGCTCGACGTATTCGGTCGGAAGCGTCGCAATGCCCTGTTCGGCGAGGTCACGGAGGTAGAACTTGTGGGTATTCCATCGGAGCATCTCGGGATGGTTCCACACCGGACAGGACACCGAGCTCAGCGACTCTATCCACGCGGTGAACGCTTCGGCGTGCTTGTAGTAGCCCCACGTCGACCGAATTACAATCGCATCGAAGTCGTCCCACTCTACCGATTCGTCGGACCAGACCGTCGGCTCGACGTTCACCCCCCGTGCTTCGAGGGCGGCAACGAACGATTCGTCGTCGTCAACGAGTGTCGGGAAGTGGGCAGCAGTGGCGAGTGCGATAGTAGGTGTCACGACGCGGACGATGCGTGACCGAAAGGATAAGATTTCGGTCCGGCGTCGTCGTTCGCCCCGTTGTCGCGGAGGTTTTTAGGCTCCCACCCGACGGGCGCGTATGGACGAACGAATCTCCGAGCACGCCGAGGTGCTCGTCGAGTGGAGCGCGCGAATCGAGGCCGGTGACAACGTCGTCGTCTCGGTCGGCGAGGGCGCACACGACCTTGCAGTCGCCGTCGCGGCCGCGCTGGGCGAGCGCGGTGCGAACGTAGCCACGACCTACGCCTCCGAAGAGGTCCAACGAGCCTACCTTCTCGCACACGATGACGAGTTCGAACTCCCGGAACACGAACTCGCACTGCTCGAAAACGCGGACTCGGTACTGTTCCTCAGTGCCCCCCGGAACACGACCGCAACCGCTGACATCCCCTCGGAGACGCAGCAAGCTTACGGCCGCGCGATGATGGAACTCCGCGAGGCTCGTATGGACACCGACTGGGTCTCTACTGTTCACCCGACGCGCGCACTCGCCCAGCAGGCGGGCATGTCCTACGAGGAGTACACCGACTTCGTCTACAACGCTATCCTCCGCGATTGGGAGGAACTCGCCAACGAGATGGCGAACATGAAAGACGCGCTCGACGCTGGCTCGGAAGTTCACATCGTCAAGGAGAACACCGACCTCACGATGTCTATCGAGGGTCGAACTGCCGTCAACTCCGCAGCCTCCGTCGCCTACGACTCGCACAACCTCCCGTCGGGTGAGGTCTTTACTGCCCCTGTCGAGACGAGCGTCGAGGGCGAGGTGTTCTTCGACGTGCCCATGACGATTGACGGAACTCGCGTCGAGAACGTGCATCTCACATTCGAAGATGGCGAAGTCATCGACTTCTCCGCTGGCGCGGGCGAAGACGCATTGGAGAGTATCTTAGAGACCGACGAGGGAGCGCGCCGACTCGGCGAACTCGGTATCGGTATGAACCGCGGCATCGACCGCTTTACGAACAGCACCCTCTTCGACGAGAAGATGGGCGACACCATCCACCTCGCGGTTGGCCGTGCCTACGACTCGTGTCTCCCAGACGGCGAAGAAGGCAACCAGTCTGCCGTCCACAAGGACATGATTACCGATATGAGCGAGGACTCGTTCATCGAAATCGACGGCGAGGTCATCCAGCGGAATGGGACGTTCCGTTGGGAAGACGGATTCGAAAACTAGAGCATAATCGCTAACCTTTGATTTAGTAAGTAACCGCCTACCAATCCGACCTGCCATGGTATGTTATACTATGGCTCGAATTGGGCGGACACGGCGACGATTCCTCCAACTGGCTGGAAGTGGAGCAGTCGTCAGCATCGCTGGCTGTTTGGGTGGTGGAGATGGCGGCGCACAGGAGACCGAGACGACCACCACTGAGAGTACAACGGAACGCGAAGAACAAGAAGGCCAAGAAGAACGCGACCACGAACAACCACCAGAAGGCGTTTCGAAAGAAGAGTTCGAACACGGTCCGGTTCCTGAGGAGTACCAAACTGCCACCTCCCAAGCGGGAGAAGCGCGGGTCGTCGAGGAACTAGTCCCGAAAGAAGACGTACAGTTCCAAGAAGCGTCCGACGCCGCCGAAGCAGGCCTCTCCGTCGAGGGAAGTAGCTGTGAGAACTGCGCAGAGTTCATCCCCGACAAGAACGGCGATGGCTTCGGAGCCTGTGCGAAAGTCGAAGGCTACATCGCGGCGGACGACTGGTGTGTCATTTGGGAGTCTATCGAGGAAGCAGAAGCAGAGGAAGAAGGCGAAAGCGAAATCGTCTACTAGTCCTGCAACGCCCCACTACTCCTGGGCCACACCGATGTTTTTGAGTGTCCCACCGCACCGTGGGCAGAGTCGTTCGTGGACTCCGTGACCCGAGCGGTAGCCACACGAGACACATTCGTACCACGCGCGTTCGACGAGGGCTTCGGTCGGTCGTTCGACGAGTTCTCTGGTCTCTGCTTCGACCAATTCGGTCGATTCTCTCTTCTTGGTATCGGCTGTCATAGAAGGGGATACGCACTGCCAAACGTTAACTTTTGACACATGCATTTTCAGAGCCGAAAGTCTTGTATTCTGGCATCTCAGGCCATTTCGAGCCAACCGGACTCAAGACCTGTTTTCGACGTACTTTTTATCTGCGACCGTTTTCATCCGCGCATGGCAGAATTCATGGTCGTCGTCGCTGACCCCGAGGCTGGCGACTCCCACCAATTCGACGTTGAAGGACAGGACGCAAACCGATTCCTTGGCCGAGACCTCGGCGACGAAGTCGACGGCGCAGCAGTCGGTCTCGACGGCTTCACCCTCGAACTGACCGGTGGCTCCGACAAGGCAGGCCGCCCAATGCACCCGAAGGTTCCCGGCGGCAACCTCAAGGAAATCCTCGCAGAGGACGTCGACATCGGCTTCAAGGAATCCCGTCCGGGCGAGCGCAAGCGCGTGACCGTCCGTGGCCGCGAAATCAACGAAGAAACCGTCCAGATCAACGCGAAAGTCGTCTCCGGAGACGGCAGCGTCGCCGACGCGCTCGCTGGTGACGACGACGAAGCAGACGAAGAGTAACTAACTTTCACTTCTCCCGTTTCCGTGCCCGAACAACTCCCTTCCGACCACCCGTCAGTCCAGACGTTCCGCGCGAAACTCGCCCGCAGCGGTGGCACTCGCCGCCCCTGTCTGCGAGTCCCCGACGGCGTCTCGGCAACCGACGGCGACTTCGTTCGCCTCCATCTCGACGGAACCGCGTACCACGCACGCATCTCCACAGATGCCTCTGGACTCGTGATTCGCGGCGCGTACGACAACAAGCGCCTCGCTCGCATGCCCGGCGATGGCGAGAACCGTCTCGTCGAATGGTGTCGAGATAACGACCGCGGCCCGGGCGAGGCCGTCGAACTCGACGAACTCGACGGTGGCTACCACTTTGGGCTTCGCGTCCCCGGTGTTCGAACCGTCTACCGAATCACCAAACGCCCGAACGACTCACTCGCCAATATCGCAGAGAAGTTCGGGCGTTCGGACGAGTAGCAAATACAGAAACCCGCCGCTTTTACACCGTGAAACCCCACACGGGTGTATGAGCAAACTGGAGGAATTCCTCGCGGGTGAGCGACTCGACGACGTTGCTCTCTTTTTGACTCAGGAGTATCTCGACAGCCAGGGTAAACTCCCGAACATGGGCGAAGCCGTCGAAAACGGCTACGTCCTCGTCGTCCCCGGTGACGAGGGCCGTCGCGCCTTCGCCGCCGGAACCGGCATGGACGCGATGAAGTTCGCACAGAGTGCGATGGGTGAGAAGAGCGAAATCGACCGCAACCTCGGCGACGGCGTCTGCCCCGATACGGAGACCGACGAGAATCACGAGGCGAAGTTCATCTTCGCGTTCGCCGAAGAAGAGAACGAAGAGGTCGGCGGACTGTACGAAGACGGCGACGTGATTCACGCCTACGCGAAGTGTACCTGTGGGACGGCCTACTCCGAACGCTGGGTCGTCGAGTAATCTATTCTTCCGTCTCTGATTCGTCGTCCTCGGCTGGGATTTCGGCCACGCGCTCGAACGCGTTGAGGATGACGCGCTTGGTCGTCGCGCCTTCTGTCGTCCAGTGGTGCGCGTAGTCGAGCATGTCGTCGTAGATATCGGGTTTACAGCCAGCGGCTTTCGGGTGGCCGCCGCCGTTGACGAGGTCGGCGACTTCGTGACAGCGTTCGAAGTCCTCTGAGCCACGGATGCTGGCGCTTCCGGCAGGCTTGACGATGACGGCGGCGTCGGCACCCTCTTCTCGCAGTGCGTCGGCGACTTCGTTCTGCGAACAACGACCGTAAGTGATGCCGACGGTCCACTCGCCGATGGACTTGAAGTCGGCGCGGCTCACGGCCGCCTCGATGAGCGCCTCTTTCTCGATTCGTCGCTCGGCGATGTACTCCTCGACTACTGCGGGGAGGTCTGCGCCGTAGGCACCGACGATAGCGACGTACTCCTCTTTCGAGGTCCAGTAGGCGTAATCCGCGAGATCCTTGCTTCGTGGGTCTTCGTTCAGCCACAGGTCGTGGTCACGGGTCACGGCTGCGAGTTCGGTGAAGTGTCCGTCGAACTCGTAGTCGAGTTCGCGAAGCGTCACGTCGGTCGAACACTCTTCGTCGGACTCGCCGACGACGAGGTCTACGCCTGCTGCTCGGACCTGTTCAGCAACTTCAGGTTTCCACTGGTGGTGGTCGTACCAGTGAATTTCGCCAGCCATCTCGGCGAGTGCTTCGAGTTCTTCTTCGACGTATTCGTACTTGTCAGGACAGAGGTCGCAGACGTACACGTCGATACCTTCAGGGGCGTACTCGGCGACACGAAGCAGGTCGTCTTCGAGCGAGTAAGGACTCGACCCGACGAGTGCGACGGGCGGATACGTCCGTTCTTCTTCGTCGTCGGCGTCAACGTCCTCCTCTTCTTCTTCGTCGTCGTCAGCCAATCGCTCGGCGATTCGCTCTTCGAAGTCGGCCACGTCGAGGGCGGCGTCGTACATCTCGCGGATGAGTGCGACACAGCCGAGTCCGTCGGCGTCCGTGTCGGTGACGATGGCGACGTCAGCACCTTCGAGTTTGGCTTTCGAACGCTCTTCGGCGCGCTCTTCGTCGAACGAATCGGGGTAGAAAAATCCAGCACCCGGCAAGACAGATTTTCGCGGAAGCGAGAGCCGAGAACTGTCGATGAGTTCGTCTTCCATATCGTCAGGTTGCGCGCGACGGGGAAAACTCCCCCCGATTCTCTTTCAGGATTCCTAGGTCGTCTCGTCGAGAAGCGGGTCAACCGTTCCCGATTCGAGTTGCCGAACCGTCAGAACTGGCACCGGACACGTTCGGACGACGCGCTCGGCGACACTCCCGATGAGGAACCGGTTTTCACCGTGGCGGCCACGAGTTCCCATCGCAACGATGTCCGCGTCAACCTCGCGCGCGTAAGTCGAAATTTCTCCGGCGGGTCGGCCTTCGCGGACGGCGATTGTCACCTCGCGTTCAGTTTCGGCCCGCACGTCGGCGAGCGCCTCTTCGCCGCGTTCAGTCAACGCCTCGCGCATCTCGCTTCGGAGTCGTTCGGGCGCCGTATCGACATCTCCGGCGTCGATAACGTAGAGCGCGTGAACGTCGGCATCGAACCGTTCGGCGAGGTCGAGCGCGACTGTGACTGCCCGGCGAACGCTCGCCGAACCATCGGTGGCGATGACGATGGTGTCGAACATGTTCCCGACTTTGCTTCGCGGTGGTATAAAACCCGCCCGGTGGGGGAGATTTTTTGTCGTCGCCCGACCGACGTGGGGTTATGTCAGCACGCCCGCTTTCTCTCGACCTGATTCTCGTCCCGGTCGACCAAAGCGACGAAGCGATTCGTGCGGCCGAATACGCCGTCGCTATCGCCGCCGAATACGGGGCCAAAGTTCACGCCATCCACGTCCTCGGTGAGGACGTCGTTCGCGCAATCGAACAGGGTGTCGTCGACGAGAATGCCGTCGCCGCAGAAGGAAAAGTCGTCACCGACACGGTCACCGAGATTGCGAACGAAGCGGGCGTCACCATCACCACCTCGGTCGCCTACGGCTTTTCGACGACGAGTAAACTCCTCCACCCCGGGAGCGTCGTCCTCGACACTGCCGAAGAATTAGACTCGGATTTCATCGTCGTCCCGCGCGAACCCGTCACGAGCGACCCCGGCGAGATTCTCGCAAAAGCCGCCGAATACGTCCTCTTGTACGCCAGCCAGCCCGTTCTCTCTGTTTAAGCCGACTCGGCCAGGCGAATCGTCATTTCGAGTTCGAAGCTTTCGGAGTCGCTCGTCTCGAACCCGACACTCTGGTAGAGGCCGACGGCGGCGCGGTTCCAGCGTTCGACGGTGAGCCACACCTTCTCGACACCGTTTTCGCGACCGTAGCCGAGCAGTGATTTGATGAGTTTCGTCCCGATACCTGCGCGCTGGTAGGTCTGGTGGACGAAGATGGCGAGTTCGTAGGCGTCGCCGTCGGGGACGAGCGTCGCATGGCCTGCAACCTCGTCGCCGTCCCAGGCGATGACGTTGTGACAGTCTTCGCCGAGGATGTTCTCGAGCCATTCGCGGATGCGGTCTTCGCGCCCCGGCGGAATCCCCTGTGCGCGGTCCGCCGGGTCGAACGAGTCGTACATCTCGACCAGTGCTTCTAACTCTTCGTCTAACCCGTCGTAGCCTCGGAGTTCGATGGTTCGCTCCTCACGGTCGGAAAACGACTGTGGTGGTGGGTCGAACGGCGAGGCGATACTGTCTGGGTAGATGCGTGTACTCATCGGACTAAGGTGACTGTGATGTGGGAGTTGAGGAGGACGAACTCCGCGATACCCCCAATTTGTATTTTGCCCATCGGACTCGTCTGCCCGCCGCCGAGGACGAGTTGGTCGTAGCCCTCGCTCTCGGCCATATCGACGAGTTCGCTCCCCGGGTCGCCCTTTAGGTGGACGATTTGGGCGTCGATGCCTGCTTCCGAGAGGACGTCGTTGACGGTCTGTTCGATGGACTCTTTCGAACGCTCAGACGCGGGGTTATCGACGATTGCGATGCTGAGGTCGTCCCCTGCTTTCGCCGCCCGTTCTGCTGTCTCTTCGAGTGCCCGGATGGAATCGTCACTGCCACCGATTCCGAGCAGTACCTTCATGAGTGCCACTGTCGTGGCCCGGTTAGAAAACCCTTGCCCGAAATGAGACCCGCGACACCCACGCGGAACGCTTTTCGGCCGTGGTGTGGTAGCCCGCGGTATGACTGACGACGCCAACCGGTTCGATACCGCTGATGTCGAACCTGAGGGTGACGCGGAGCCAACTTCTGAATCCGAATCAGTAGAGACCGCCGCCTTCGACACAGATGGCGACGACGCAGAACCCGTCGTTGACGCCGCCGATGAAGACCACGACGTTGCTGGCGACGAGGGTGATGCTGACACCACCGACAACGTTGACGACGCTCCTTCCGAAGAATCCACGTCCGACGAGTCCGACACCGACGAACCGAGCGTTCCCAAAGATGTGCAGAAGTACGCTCGCTTCAAGAAAGTCGATGGCGCGCAGTACGACCGGGTCAACGACTTCCTTCGGGACCGAACCTACGTCACCGCCCGCGAGTGGGCTATCGCCCGCCTCTGTGCCGACTTCCGAACCGAGACGGGTGTCGAGATGACGAAAATCGGGAACAACCTGCCCGAACTCGTTCCCTTCATGACCGACACCTACACGCCACAGGCAGTCAATCAAGCCCGCTCTGCCTTCCGCGATAAGGTTCGAAAGTCGGGTGCGACGTTCCTCTACGGCGCGATGTCCGGCTTCTTCACTGCCGAAGAGTTGGACGAGATGATGTACGAGGTCACCGAGATTGCGAAGTTCCTGCTCGAAGTCGAGGGCGTTGACCTCTCGGTCGAAGAGGAGTTAGAAGCAGAAGAGCGGATTTCGAGCGTGATGCGTGAAGTCCGCGAAGCGAGCGAAGACCTCCGCGCCGACGAACTTGCAACCGACGACGACTAAGGAAACAGCGCGCTCGGTTCGGACTGGACGAGTTCGACGTGTTCTTCGTATTCGAGCGGCCGGACGTACAACCGCAGTTCTCCCTGTTCTCGCGCCTTCTCGGCGGTCTTTGTCACTTTCTCCACACCGTAGTACAGCGGCACGAGGACGACTTGTTCTGACTCCGGGGCTTCGACGGCCGAGACGGCGAAGATGGTGCCCTTCTCTTTGGCGCGATACACGTCGTAGCGGTCGAAGTCTGCATCCGAAACCCACTCCGAGAGCGCGTCGAACTCGCTCCCGGGAACGAGTACGTCGAAGCCGACGCGGTCGGTCGCATCGGGCAGGTTCGCGGGCGGCATCGGCGTCACGTCGCCGGGGTGGAGTACGAGTGTCTCCCAGCCATCTTCGGCGTACTCGGCGGCCATCGCTTCGGCATCTTCGACCACGTCTTCCCAGCGGTCAACCATGTTTTCAAGCGGGTGGCGCTCGCCCGCGTTCGGCGCGGGAGTTCGCGGCGGCGTTGGCTCGTCGGTCATGCGTGTGGATGACTCGGACGGTCTGAAGTGAAAAGGATTCGCTTGTCTTCGGCCACAAGTGACAGAAGAGGTGAATATTCTCTTTCCGACAGCCGAATCGATGGAGTGGCCCATCCGTTCGAGAACCGGCTATTTTCGGACGTTCTCGCCCGCAACGTCGCCGAACTCCTCGCCGTCCCAGACCATCTCTCCGCGGACCATCGTCCACTCGGGGAACACCCCAGAAAAGCCTTCGAACGGCGTCCATTCGCACTTCGAGTGCAAGTCGTCGCCACGAATCTCGCGGGGCGCGTCGAGGTCGTAGAGCGCGAAGTCGGCGTCTGCGCCTGCTTCGATTTTCCCTTTCTTCGGGAGGTCGAACACGTCTGCGGGATTCGTCGCAACCACGTCGCGGACGCGTTCGAGGCTGAGTTTGTCGTCCACTGCGGCACCGAGGAGGAGCGGAACCATCGTCTCGACGCCGGGGACGCCGCTCGGGGCGTCCAAAAGTGACTGTTCTTTCTCTTCGACCGTGTGGGGTGCGTGGTCGGTCGCAACCATGTCGATTCGGCCATCGGCGAGGCGCTCGAACATGGCTTCACGGCGCGCTTCGGAGCGGAGTGGCGGGTTCATCCGCCCGTAGGTTCCCAACTCGCTGAGGTCGTCGCGCGAAAGAAAGAGATGGTGCGGCGTGACCTCACAGGTTGCGTCGCCGTCGCGGGCGGCATCGACACCTTCGGGCGTACTCGTGTGGGCGATGTGAATCTGTGCGCCCGCCTCGGCACCGACGCGAGCGGCGCGTTCGACGGCGACTGCTTCGGCTTCGGCACTGCGGTAGGCGCTCCACGAATCTGCATCTGCGTCGCGGCCGACACCGCCGAGGCCGCCTTCGATAGCCGATTCGTCGAACAGGTCGGCGTCTTCGGCGTGGACCGTCACCGGGATACCCGCATCGGCAGCGCGGGCGGCGGCGTCTGCGAAGAGGTCGGCTTCGATGCCCATGTCGCCGGTCGAATCAGCGAGGAAGACCTCGCCGAGGGCGAACAGTGGTCGCTCGAAGAGGCTCTCGGGGTTCCAGTCGGGCGTCACGCCGCCGTTGATGCCGTAGTCGATAATCGACGTCTCGGCACGTTCGGCTTTGGCGTCGAACCCCTCGCCGGTGGTCGTCGTTGGCGTCGTGTTTGGCTGGTCGACGACCGTCGTCACGCCGCCTGCGGCGGCACTCTTCGAACCGGTTGCCCACGTCTCTTTGTGTTCGAATCCCGGTTCGCGGAAGTGGACGTGTACGTCGATTGCCCCCGGCAGCAACAGGTTGCCGTCGGCGTCGATGACCGTCTCACCCTCGACTGCATCGACGTCGCCGACGGCAGCGATTTCGCCGTCTTCGACGCGTACGTCCACCACGCGCCCGTCCGCGAGCGTCGCGTTCTCGATTCGCATACCTGCGGGTGTGACGTGTCGCATCCTAAGTCCGGCGGTTGTCTCTCAGCGTGTCTCGGCATCGACGACGACGGTCTCTGCCTCGCCGACGAACACCTGTTCGAGTGCCTCGCAGACGGCATCGGGGTCACCGGGGCCGCCAGCATCCGCGACGCTCCCCACTGATTCCGGGTCGAACGGAACGCCAAGTGCGTCGTATATCGGGTCGAGGACGGCGGCGATTTCGTCGCGGTCGCTGACGATGACGACCCCCGAGACGAGCGCGGCGGATTTGACGATTCGTTGGGCGAGTCCCGAAATCTTCCCGCCCGCTTGGACTGAGTGGTCACCCGGACAGTACGATTCGGGCGGTTCGCCTCGTCGAGCGGGAACACCGAGCGTTCGGAGCGAGCGAATCACGGCCGTCGCCCCCGCCTCGTAGCGGTCTTCTAAGCCCGCTCGTGCGTCTTCGAGCGGGATAGCGTGTGCGAACGCGACAGTGGTTCCGGTGTAGGCGACGGCGCGGCCGCCGACAGAGCGCTCGATGGCCGGGAACCCACGCGACTCGGCCACAGCGGCGGCCTCGTCGTACCCTTCTGCTCGGGTATCACGGCGGCCGAAGGCGATTTGCCGGTGAGGAGTCCACGCCCGAAACGCGGGTTCACCTGTCTCTGCCGTCTCGCTGAGCATCGCTGCGGTGACCTCGCGGTCGGTCGTCGGGTCGGGTCCGCGGCCGCGGATGACACGCATATCACATCGAAGACGCTCGATGTATCTAAGCGCACCCGTCCCGTTCGCCCACTCATGATAGGCCTCCCTGCGGCCCTCATCTCGCGCTACGAGCGATTTTCGCTCTACAACTCGCCGTATCCCGCACACGACCACCGCTGTGCAATCGACCTCTATCTCGACGACCCCCTCGCGTTCTCACCCGTCGCCGGTGTCGTCCGCGAGACGCGGACGGTTCGCGCCCCGAACAAATCCTACGCACACGACGACGAGTATCTGATCCTCATCGACGTCGATACCGAAGCGACGGGATTGGAGTGGGGCCGAGCGGACACTGACGACGGCGAGGACGGACCGGACGACGGCCTCAGCGGACTCGTCGCTCGGATACTCCACGTCGAACCGACCGTCGAATCGGGTGACGAACTCGACGTTGGCGACCCACTGGGGCGTCTGGTCAGGTCCGGGTTCTTCGCCCCGTGGGTCGCAAACCACATCCACCTCGGCTTTCGTGGAGCAGACGCGAACCATCATCGCGCCCGGGGGTCGCTCCCACTCGCTGTCGAGAACGACGTGACTCCGCTCTCGTGGGATGGCCGAGGCACAGTTGTCGAAACCGGTGAGACGTACGTCGTCCTCGACGAACCCATCGACCGGTCGGGTTCAGGGTTCGTCGGCATCGCCAGCGACGAAGGCGCTGTTCTCGACGGCGGACTCGCACACTACGCTGCAGGTGGTACGCTCTCTGCGGTTGCTGACGGCACAGACTTGTCGCTCTTTGGGACACCTGTCGGGACCGTCTCCGACGGTGATATTCCGTGGGCAGATATCGACGTGCTGGCAAACGGTGAACGCGTCACCGGGATTTCGCTATTCGCATCACAAATCGAGTTCGGCGCGAAAGTCGTCTGCCCAGACCACGAGTTCGTCGTCGGTGACGAACTCGAACTGTCGATTGCCCCGAGTACGTCGCCGATTCGACTCGGATAGTTGGAATGGTGTGATTTCGACTCGAAGTAGGGGGGTTCAAAAGGCGGCAGTTCAGACGCTCTCGAGTCGAATTGGGCGACCCACCCCACGGCGGTACCTCACGCGTTCAACCACACCCATGCCAATTCCTGAATTTAAATGGCTTCATGGTGAAAGGCCGTAGATTAGAAAATAATATGCGTCTGTCCTCCTACTTTTTGGATGTTCGTTAACCGGTGAGCGATATATGTGTGACATACAGGATGGCCATCGCCAATCCAATTTTCAAGAGGAATGAATAGCGAGGAACGAACGGGGTATGAAGTCGAACTGCGTTGTCCGGTAGAGAGCGTCTATCTGGGTCAGATACTCCATAACTTAGATGTCGAGATTACACTCGTTCAAAGCGTTCCAGTCGCTCCAATCCCGATTCCATATTTCTACGTCCGCGGGCCGGACGTAAGCGAAGTGGACGACCTACTCGACTCTCACGACCAGATTTCGAACTTCGAACTCCTGTCTGAACGTCCGAAAGAGCGACTCTATCAGTGTTCGTGGACCCCGACGCAAGACGGGTTGGTATCGACTGTGCGTGACTGTGACGGCATCGTCCGAAAGATGCGGGGGACCACAGAAGGGTGGACCACGTCTATCTTCTTCGCGACTCACGAGTTGGCGACTGGATTTTACGAGCGGTGTCGAGACCGCGACCACGACATCGAAATTCTTCGCGTCCAGCGCGGTGACCTCGATGGCAACTCTAGCCCCAATCGAGGGCTTTCGACAAAGCAATTAGAAGCAGTTCGACTCGCCTACGAACAGGGCTATTTCGAGACGCCGACGGAGACGACACTCACCAAGCTGGCCGCTAATTTCGATATCTCAGAACAGGCACTCTCCCAGCGACTCCGACGGGCGACCCGCCGAATGGTCCAGTCTCTCGTCGACGACGTGGTTGATGAGGAACTGGGTGAAAATTCATCGTCCGACTAGTAGAACACCGGTTCGACGCAACGAACGCACTTCGTACGCCATCACGCCAAACGGGGTGTTCGTGGGACGTGAATGTCGGGGCAACTGTCAACTCTCTGCATTCACACAGCGAATCTCCCGTGCCTCGACAGTTTATATATGTAAATGTACTAGATGTCTTTACTGCTTTATATTACAAACTATTTATTAGACCATGCGAAGGCGTCGCAATACGACGAAACAAAATTTCTAATTTCTAGATATGTTGGCGGGGTGCCATTTCTGACGAAATGTCCTGCGACTGCGTTCCCGAGAACGAGCATCTCGTGGGGGTCCAAACCGAGAATGTGCCCCAGTGCGAGTCCGGCGTTGAAGTGGTCTCCAGAACTCGTCGTGAGAACCGGGTCGTCGGTACGCGGCACCTGTACTGACGCAAGCCCGTTCGCATCGACGAGGTGTGCAGCGTCGATACCGTGGCCGACGAATCGCGTGACTCCGAGGTGTTCGAACGCCGCTTGTGACTCAGCTACGAAGTCGCTCTCGGGCGCACCTACGAGTTGAGCGAGATACCGCGTCTCGTAGCGATTCGCCGAGACGGCGACATCTACGACGTCGTCGAGATTCGACACCTGTTCGACGCCCTCGGCAACCACGTCCGACTCTCGTTTTCGAAGGTCACCGGGGTCGAGAAGTAGCGTCTCTGGTGGGTCCGAGAGCGTGGGCCACAGTTCTTCGCGCAGGCCACGCGCAACGTCGGGGAGTTCGGGCATCTCCGACCAGTAGCCCATTCCAAATAGGTCACTGCCATCGATGAGTTCCGCGAGTCGGTCGATGCCGACGCGCGATTCGATTGCGTCCCAATCGAGCGTCATCAGGGTGCCAATCTCGGTGAGCATCAACTTCCCGTCGGTGAACTCGACGGCATCGGTGTACCCCGGCGACCCAATCGACTCCAGTGTGAACTCGCCAAACTCTTCGATAAAGGGGTCTTCTGGAGGGTGGCCGAGACACCCGACGATTGCCGGGTCGAACCCGAATTCGCCGAAGGCACGCGCGAGATGGCTCACGTGGCCACCGGTTCTGACTCCCCGTTGTATCCACTCGAAACTGAGCGAACTTTCAGCCTCGATTGAGCTGTTCACACGGTCGGCGAAGGCATCCAACGTCGAAACACGGTCGAACTCCGTTGCGGACTGTCGCTCCGAAACCACCTCTCGGACCCGGTCGATATACCCGTCGAAGCCGAAGACGACGCGCCCGCCCTCCACAGTCGGTGGCAACGTCTCGTGACACGACTCGACCGCTCGTGTCGTCTCCTCATCTGGGCGACTCATATTGTGGCGTTCTCTCGCCCAGCGGTTAGGCGTTTACACTGTCGGTAACGTTCGCGGACCTCATCGGTTAGGTTCCGTCGTGATTTCGAACCGTGCCCCACCGTCAGCGCCGTCTTTGAACCAGATGCTCCACCCGTGGGCGTTCACGATACTCTGGACGATATTCAGTCCAAAGCCAGTTCCCTCGCTCCCGGTCGTGTAGCCTGCTTCGAAAATCCGTGGTCGGTTGTCTGCATCGATACCGGGGCCGTCGTCTTCGACGTAGAACCCTTCCCAGTCTTCGAGGGGCCCGATTTGGACCGTCACGTCGTCGCCGCCGTATCGAATCGCGTTCGACAGGAGATTTTCGAGGAGTTGTCGGAGACGCCCGGGATGTGCATCGATGGTGACGGCCGTTTCGAGTTCGAGGGTCGCACCCGGCGCACCTGGTGAGACGATGTTCCACGCTTCGAGTGCGGACTGTGTGACCGAGACGGATTCGACTTCTTCGACGCGCTGGCCGTTTCGGGCGAGCGCCAACACGTCCTGCACGATTGCCGACATTCGGTCGTGAGCCTCGCTAATTCGGTCCAACTCGGGGGTATCACACGACTCTCTGGCGAGTTCGAGATAGCCCATCGCGACGTTGAGTGGATTCTGTAGGTCGTGTGAGACGGCGGACGCGAACGATTCGAGTTGTTCGTTCTGTCGGGCGAGTTCTGCTTCACGTCGGCGCAAGAGTTGCTCGCGCGCTACTCTATCGAGTGCGGCTTTCGTGTTCGAGGCCAGCACTTTCGCGAGTGGGCGTCGATGGTCTTGCAACTGCGTTTCGTCGTCTTCGCAGATAACGAGGACGCCGTGGTCCGGAATCGAGACGAGTAATTCGGCGTGTGTCTCATTCACCGACGTCGTTTCGTTCCACGCTCTCGACGTGACGCTCGAGAATAACCGGTCTTCACCCGATTCGAACACCGTCCACAGTCGCCCGGGATTTCGGCTGACTGGCGTGATGTCCTCTGCGAGTTCCGATGCGACCTCAGTTGCGGCGGTCGGAACGAGCGTGTCGGTCGCTTCATCGTAGAGAAATACGCGATTGATGTCGAATGCAAGCGATTCCGCGGAGACCGATGAGACGATTTCTGCGACCCCCTTACGAGTCGTTTCGGCGCTGAGTTTTCGTGACGCTGTATGGAGGGCGTTGAGTCGTCGTTCGTACCGTTTTTGTTCGGTGACGTCGGTCGATATACCGACCGCACCGGTTACTGACCCATCGTCTTCGGTGACGGGTGTGATTGCGAAATCGACGATACGCATTCCACCGTCTCTCGAAATCGGGACTTCGAACCGCTCGCCATCGCTCTCTCCGGCGAGAATCGCGTCGAAAACCGACTGGATATTGTCGTATTGTGCATCGGTGATGATGCCACTCTCGACGGCAACCGAGATCGGCTCGCCGAGGAACGACTCGCGTGGAACGCCGACGCGAGACATGGCGGCATCGTTGACGTACTGGAAAACCCCATCCGCATCGACGACGTACGCACCGAGTTCGATGTTCTCGATAATCGTCTCGTACTGTTCGAGCTGCGACTCTCTGCGCTGTTGTTGGGTAACGTCGCGCGAGGTGATGATAAACCCGTTCAGAGGCATCCCAGTCTTCCGATTACCAACCGATTCTAACCACACCCACGACCCGTCTGCGTGCTGGTGGCGATATCGATACGGCTCCCCAGTGACGTCGTCGCCTTCGAGCGCCCCTTCGTACGCGCGTTCGAGTTCTGGACGGTCATCTGGATGGACGTACTCGAACGCGGAACTGCCGACCAGTTCGTTCTGTTTGAACCCCAGCACAGATTCGACGGCTGGACTTTGATATCTGATTTTCCCGCCGATATCGACGAACGAGACGATATCTTGAGTGTTCTCGACTAGCGCGCGGAAGCGTGCTTCGGTCCGGCGCTGTTCTGTCACGTCACGAATCGACACGAGTACGCCGTAGTTGTCGTGATACTCGACGTCCTTGACGTTCGCTTGGCAGTGGTGTGTCTCGCCGTCGTCATCGACGACGCGAACGTCGTAGCTTTCGGGTGCGCTCGACCCGGCACGCCGTCGTTCGGCTATCCACGAGACGCGTTCGCGGTCATCGGGATGGATAACGTCGAGAAGCGGCGTCTCGCTCAGTTCGGCGTCGTCGAGGCCAGTCAGTTCTGTTAGTTTTCGATTCCAGAATTGAAAGTCACCGTCTTGGGCGATGAAAATCGCGTGAAAGCTCTGTTCGACCACTGTCCGATACAGCGAGTCTGGTTCGCCCGGCGACGACCAGTCTGCAAATTGAGTTGCGCGCTCGATGCGGGCGGCGAGTGCTTGCCGCTCGCTTTCAGAGTCGGGTTGGTCGATAATCGACGCCCCGTTTTTGACGCCCTCGTGTTCGGTCTGTGCGTCTTCACCGCTCGTGACGAAGAATACGGGGACCGACCCGACGTGTGTTTTGACGCGAGAGAGAAACCCGGTATCGAACTCTCCGACGACGACGACACAGTCGGGAGTCTCTGTCTCCATGTCGAATACCCCATCCTTCTCGGTCTGTCGCTCGACACGGAGGCCACGGTCGGCCAACGCGGCGTCGAGTTCGGATGCCGCCTCGGGGGCGACGAGAAGGACACGGAATCCCTGCATACGTGTTGACCCACGCCATTCGGTATATATCCCACGCCCAGTGAGACATCGAACTCGATTTCGACCGTCCGACGACCGTCGCTTACATGACACCGGGCCACTTCAGTCGTGCCATGACAGAGGAATTTCCTCCGGAGGCCGCCACTATCGTCCAGCGGCACATCGAGGAGGAACACGGCTATCTCTCGTGGCTCAACACGCAGGTCGATTCCATCGCACGCGGCCGTCTCGTGTTGACCATCCCGTACGACGAGAAACTCACAAACACGGTGTCGCCGCCGACCATTCACGGCGGTATCGCGGCCACACTCATCGACACCGCGGGCGGGATTGCGCTTCGAACCATGTTCGACAACCCGCTTTCGGGCGGTGTCGCCACTATCAACCTCAACGTGAACTACCTCCGCCGTGCCTCGGGTGACCTCACCGCCGTCGCCGACGTTGTCCGTGCAGGCGGCAGTGTCGGCGTCAGCACGATTACTGTCGTCAGCACCGACCCCGAAGCGGACGAAGACGTGGCCGCTCGGACGACTCCAGCGACGGAGTGGGACGACGCGGTTGCGACTGGACAGGGTGCGTACCGACTCTTCCGCGAGTAACCTCGACTCTCTCTACTACTCGAATTCGATACTGTCCAGTGTCGCAGTCTCGCCGAAGAGCCACTCGGCGTGTTCGACGGCGTACTCCTTGTGGGCGTCTTCGAGCGACCCGATGGCGTCGGTGACGAGAATTGGGCGATAGTCTCGAACCCCTGCACTTCCGGCAGTGTGGAGGACACAGACGTTGGCGAGCGTTCCACAGATGAGCAAGTTGTGGATGCCACGGGCGGTAAGCCAGCCGTCGAGTTGTGTCTCGTAGAAGGCGTCGTAGGTGTGTTTCTCGACGATGAGGTCTTCGTCCCGAACGTCGAGTTCGCCGAGGAGTTCGGCGTCCCACGTCCCTTCGACGACGTGTTCACCCCAACGGTCGAACTCGTCGTAGTAGTGGGCGTCGTCGAACTGGTCGGGTGGGTGGACGTCACGGGTGTAAACGATGCGTGTGCCTGCTTCCCGGGCCGCCGCGACCAACTCGATGACGGGTTCGATTGCTGCCTCACTTCCCGGTGCATAGAGGCTCCCGTCGGGGTGGCAGAATCCGTTCTGCATATCCACGACGATAACGGCCGTCTGCGTCGGCGAAAGTTCCATACCACCTATTCGAGGGGGACGACCAAAATGATAGCCGCGCACGCAGTTGTCGAACTGGTTGCAGGGACAAACTCGTCGCTACCCAGGAGAATCGTGTGTGAGTGAATCAGACAAGCTACTTCACTGTGCGGTCTAAGGGTGATGTATGCGAAAGACCGGTCTCCGCGCGCTTCTCGTGGCCGCCCTCCTCGTCCTCGCAGGCTGTGCAGCACCTACCTCTGCGCCCGCTGGACCAGCGCCGTCCCAAGAGACGACTCAAACTGCAACTACGGAGCGAGTCGGGTTCGAAGACCCCGATAGGGACGTTCTCGGCTGGGAAAACGGCTACTGGTACGACGAATCGATAGACGTGAATCAGTCCGATGGCCTGAGTGATGCCGAACTCGAAGCCTACGTCGCCCGGTCGATGGCTCGGGTCGAACACATCCGCCAACTCGAATTCAAAGAGACAGTGCCCGTCGAGGTCATCTCGCGCGACGGCTACCGGCAGGAGAGTGCGAACTTCTCTGAGTCACCCACGTCTGAGTTCAATCGCTGGAACGACCAGGTGTGGGAAGCGCTCTTTATCACCGGTGAGCGAGAGAGCAGTTCGACCGCAATCGGGAACACGACCAGTAGCGCCGTTCTCGGCTTCTACTCTCCACAAGCAGGCGAAATCAAAATCGTGACTGACACGCCCGAGACGGTGACCATCGACAATGCCACGCTCGCACACGAACTGGTTCACGCCCTCCAAGACCAGCACTTCGACCTAACGAGCGAGCGTTTCTCGGGACAGACCCAAGACGGTGACCTCGCTATCGACGGCATCGTCGAAGGCGACGCTTCATACGTCGAAAAGCAGTACACTGAGCGCTGTACTGCTGGCGAATGGGAGTGTGTCAAACCGCCTGCCGCGAGCGGTGGGTCGGGCTCGGGTAGCTCGGGCGGCGCTGGCCCCAACCTCGGCGTCCTCTTGACTATCTACCAGCCGTATTCGGACGGCCCGGTCTACGTCCATTCGCTCTACGAACAGGGTGGCTGGGAGGCAGTCAACGACGCGATGCGTAACCCACCGGTCTCTTCCGAGCAGACGATTCACCTCACCGACGAGGAACCGGTCCCAATCGAGTTCGAGAGTACCGCGACGAACGGCTGGGAGACCTTCGAGAATCAGGGCGAAGGCGGCTCTGACACCGTCGGCGAGGCGTCTATCTACGCGATGATGTGGTACCAAGCGCGGATGAACGGCGCAGATACGATAAACATCCGTGGCCTGCTCGATACGAACGACCAGTACGACACGTACAACTACGACGCCAAGCCCTCCGCAGGATGGGGGAACGACCGCGTGTTCCCCTACCGGACCACCGGGAGCGCTGACACCGAGTACGGCTACGTCTGGGTGACCGAATGGGACAGCGAACAGGATGCCCGACAGTTCGAGACTGCGTATCTGAACATCCTCCGTTCGAACGGCATCGAGCAACTCGATAACGGCATCTACGTCGTCCCAGACGGCGAGTTCAACGACGCCTTCCGTGTCGTCCGCGACGGCACACGCGTCACCATCGTCAACGGCCCAGAACCCGAAGACGTTGACCAGATTCGACCCGAACTCGCGTCCTAAGCCTCGACAAGATACTTAGCTGTCACCTCTCATTGGGTGACATGGTTCGCTTTCTCTTCCCTGTTGCTCTCCTCGTAATTCTCTCGGGGTGCGTGGGCGCGCCCGTTGCGACTGACGATGTGACGACGACGTCATCGGTGACGACTACAACTACCGACACACCGACCGAGACGACGACAACTCAGACAGCCACAGCAACCCCAACTACGACTGCCGTCACTCCAACGACGACGACATCAACTCCATCGTACACTGGTTGCAATGCGAGTCTCTACGTCGATACCGTCGAGTCGGTACCGGACGATGAACCGGTGGTGCAGTACAGTGAACTTCCGGTTGACCGTCGTTCAGAATTCGACCACGCACTGAGTGGCAGTGTGACGTTTTCGGAACAAAGCGAGGCGTATTCATATTGGGTGGAATTGCGGTACGTCGAGAAAGACGGCCAGACGTTCACAAATGCAATCGCAATCTGCTAACCCGCCGAACCGCTTTTCACCTCTCCCGCGCAGGTTCGCATAGATGCGGTCACACCTCGCACCGATTCTCGCCGCCCTCCTTCTCGTCGTCTCGGGGTGTGCCGCGCCAGTCGCCGACCCGACACAGTCGCAGTCAACTGATTGGTCGTGGCCGGACGACCCGCCGACGGACAGACTCGGGTGGGAAAACGGTTACTGGCACAACGAGTCAATCGATATCGACCAGTCCGATGGACTGAACGCGAGCGAACGCGAGGCCTTCGTCGCCCGGACGATGGCACGGGTCGAACTCGTCCGCGAACTGGAGTTCAAAGAACCGGTCCCCGTCGAAGTCGTCTCCCGCGAGGCGTACCAAGCGCAGTCTGGCACACCGACAGACCCCGTTCACGCCGATTGGAACGACCAAGTCTGGGAGTCGCTTCTCCTCGTCGGCGAAGACCGAACCATCGAGGAGGTGTTCGACGACCTGTATGGTGGTGCCGTCCTCGGGTACTACGACCCGACTGAGGACCGAATCGTCATCGTCAGTGACAGTCCCACACCGGCTATCGAACGCGGAACACTCGCACACGAACTCGTACACGCACTCCAAGACCAGCACTTCGGACTCGACGCGTCGCCGCCGACACAGGATATGCAACTCGCCGACAACGGCCTGGTCGAGGGCGACGCGCGCTACGTGGAGTATCTCTACGCCGACCGCTGCGGCGACGAATGGAAGTGCGTCCCTCGCCCAGAACGAGCGGCCTCTGCTGGCGGTTCGTTCGACTTCTCGGTATTCCTCGTCATCTACACACCGTACAGCGAAGGACCGACGTTCGTCTCCGACCTCCGCGAGCGTGGTGGGTGGCAAGCGGTCAACGACGCCTACGCCAACCCCCCTGTTTCCACTGAACAACTCCTGTCTCCCGGGAGCTATCCCGACGAACGACCGGTCGAAGTCACAATCGAAGACCGTTCGGACGAGACGTGGACGCGCTTCGACCACGAACCGGTCGGCGATACAGTGGGCGAAGCCTCCATCTACGCGATGCTCAGGGCGAATCGTGCCATCGACCGCAGCGACCTGCAACGAAATACGGGCGCATACTCGCCGTACAACTACACGAGTGGACCGTCGTCGGGGTGGGCGGGTGACCTCGTGGTCCCGTACCGCCCCGCTGACGACACTGTGGCCGCCGAAAACCCCGACCAGCGTGCCTACGTCTGGCGAACGACGTGGGACACCGAGGCCGACGCGGAGAGCTTCGAGACTACCTACACGAGAATCATGCTCCAACTCAGGATGGGTGCTTCCCGTGTCGCGCCGAACACCTACGTCATCGACGAGGGGCCGTTCGCGGACGCCTATCGCGTGACACGAGACGAGAACACGGTGACCGTCGTCAACGCACCGACCGCGGAAGAGTTGGACGCGGTCCACTCCACGAGCGATTGAAGAAAATTCCTCTTCGACCCGCCGGACCGATTATGTAACCTTTTCATCGCGCGGATGGAATACACAGGAAATGACCGAGTTCGACATCGTCGGTCCCGAAGCCATCCGCGAAGGCGACGCGACCGACGCCTACTTCAAGCGGACTGAGGCCACGCTTCGGCACGCGGGGAAGAACCCCCACGTCGTCGCCGAAGTGACCGCAGACCAGTTCCCCGACGGGGAGTTCGAGGTGTTCGCCGGAGTGAAAGACGCGGCGGCACTGCTCGAAGGCCACAACCTCGATGTCGATGCCATCCCCGAGGGATGCCTCTTCGACGGTGGCCCTGTCATGCGAATCGAAGGAAAGTACCTCGATTTCGCGCGCCTCGAAACCTCGCTTCTCGGCTTTCTCTCGCACGCCTCGGGATGCGCGACGGCCGCGCTGGAAGCACGTGTCGCCGCGCCCGACTCTATCGTTCTCTCGTTCGGCGCGCGTCACGTCCACCCGTCTATCGCCGCGATGGTCGAGCGAAGCGCGCTCATCGCCGGACTCGATGGCTTTTCGCACGTCGCCGCCGGGGAGATTCTCGGCCGCGAGGCCAGCGGGACGATGCCTCACGCACTGATTATCGCCTTCGGCCGCAACAAGCAGGAAGATGCCTTCCGCGCCTTCGACGAAGCAGTCCCCGAGGACGTCCCACGGGTCGCACTCTGTGACACCTACGGCGACGAAGTCGGTGAAGTCCTCTCGGCCGTCGATGCGCTCGGAGACCACCTCGACAGCGTTCGGCTCGACACGACCTCGTCGCGTCGCGGGAACTTCCGCCACATCGTCCGCGAGGTTCGCTGGGAACTCGACGCGCGCGGCTACGAGGATGTCGGAATCTTCGTGAGTGGCGGCCTCGGCCCCAAAGAACTGCGTGAACTGCGCGATGTCGTCGCCGGATTCGGCGTCGGCGGCTACATCTCCAACGCGAACCCGGTCGATTTCGCACTCGATATCGTCGAAGTCGAGGGTGAACTCGCGGCCAAGCGCGGCAAACTCTCGGGGACGAAGGAAGTGTACCGCACTGCCGACGGTGGACACCACATCGGCCTTCGTGGACAGGACGCACCCGACGATGCGACGCCACTGCTCGAACCGCTCATCCGCGATGGCGAACTCGTCCGCGACTTCGATATCGACGCGGCGGCCGACTATTCGAAAGCGGACGCCGAACGCGTCGGTTTCGGCGCGGAGTAGACACTCTCGTTTTCAGTCTGTTACCGGACCAGCGATGCACTGCATTGCATCAGGTCCGAACGACGCGTGAAAATTTCAGAACGCGTCTACAGCGCTTCGACGCTACCGCCGTCGTTGCGCTCGCGGAAGACTTGCCCTTCGAAGAGGGTGACCATCGTATCTTCGTCTTGCCACGCGAGCGGCGACAGGCCAGCCTTACGGCAGGCGTTGGTCAGCAGTTGTTCTTTCGACCAACCGAGTTCGACGGGCAGAGTCGGATACATCCATCCGTGCTTGCCACCGGCGTCGATTGCGACCCCGTGGGTACCGATTTCGAGGTCAGCAAGTGGGTCGTTAGTAAGTGTATAATTCTTAACGATACAAACGGAAATGTTCAGGTTCGGGAGTTCGGGAGCTTCGATTTCGGTCTGACACGAGTCGCCGGATGCGGCTTTGATTGCGGCATCGACGATGGCGTGGCCAAGTTGGTCCTTGCCACGATACGCGCCAGCACAGCCACGGAGTCGCCCGCGACCGCGTGTTGACTTGATTCGGACAAACGCACCGGTTCGCGCGTAAAAGGCATCCCGCATGCTGCCTGGTTGTTCTCGTTGTCCATGGAGAACGTACGATTCTACCGATTCCCGCGCCAGTTCGACCGCCCTCGCCCCATCCTCGTAGGTGAGCTGCACGGTCTGCGCCTCGGACATATACCACATGAAGGCCCCAAGCGACTTCAACGCTTCCCCTTCGTGTTAATTGGATGTTATTTGTAGTTGTGTAGTCATTAACATACCCATAAACGGGTTTTCGACCATCGTAATCGAACCGCTTATCCACGGGACGAGGCTACCTTACGACGGCAGAGAGAGCCCGGCTTCCGTGCCCGCGACGGGCATGAGGAAAGTCCCCCCACCGTCCGGATAGGTGACCGGGCGCAAGCCCGGAGTCGGAGACGGCTGGCTCTGGAACAGAAACGAGACCCCTCGACCCGACCAATGATGTGCGCGCGACGACCATCGGTCGTTGCCGGTACGCCTCGTGCGTACGCGAACTGACCCGAGAGGGAAGGGAGATAACCCACAGAGGAGGGGAGATGACATCGTCATCTCCGACGGGAAGCGGCGTAGCCGCGACCCACGAGACGGCACCGCCGTCTCACTGACGGTCGAGAATGGATGGAACGGCGAATCCTCACTGGTGCAAGTCCGCGCCGCGAAGGTAATCTGGACGGCACGCTCGGGTTCGCCCGACGTGCCCTCGGACGTCTTGTCTGAGGAGGACGCGGACGCTTAGCCGAATGCTGGGACGAACAGAAGGGGGCTTACTCCTCTCAGCCACTTTTGACCCGTGAGCAACGGCGTTGGGTGTACCAAGACGTTCTCGGTCTCGGACTTGTTTGAGAAACCCTCATGCTGGTTCATCACTCCTGAGTAGGTATGCGTCTCCTCGTCTGCTGTGTTGTCGCCCTCGTTCTTCTCGCAGGGTGTGTCGCGCCTTCTGCGGTCGGTCCGGACCAACAACGAACCCAAACGCCGGACTCCGCCGCTGTCGCAACCGACGAGGCGGCAGAGACCGAGGCGGCCATCTCACAGCGTTCGACGGGACCGTGGGGGAGTGACCCCGTTATCGTCGCGGTTTCGGCACCAAGTGACGGCAGAAACTACACGATGCTGGTCGAAGCGGCGACGACCTACTGGGAGACCGAGGATTCTCGCTATCTTGGCTACGAAATCGACTACGAGGTGCAGTCGAACGCGACTAACCCGGACCTCATCGTCAGTTTCGGCCCGGAAGTTCCGGGCTGTAGCGGCCACAACGAGGCCGCAGGGTGTGCGCCCTACATCACCGACGGCTCTCAGATCGACCGGCCAATCGAAGTGTACATCAAAACCGGATTCAGCAACGATTCGACGACCGAAATCGTCGCACACGAACTCGGTCACACGCTCGGGTTGGCTCACGGCGACGAGCCGACTCGACTCATGAACTCGACGAGCAGGCTCTACACGCTCCCGCAAATCAACGCGACCGACCGACCGTTCCCGTGGACGCACACCGATTTCGCCGTCTACATCGACGACTCGGACGCGAGAGACCCAGACGGAAGTAGGGAACAGGTCGAACAGGCGCTCGACTACTACGAAGACGGTTCGGAGGGTATGCCCGATAATCTCACGTTTAGGTACGTCTCCGACCCAGCCGACGCCGACATCGCGATCTCCTTTACCGACACGTCGCCGTGCGGTCCCGACGCTGGGTCGTGTGCGAGTATCGGCGGCTACGACCCAGACGGTGACGGCGCACTCGAAACCTACGACGGACTCCGAATCGTCCTCGTGGACCTCGAAACCGACGCGGTTGGCTGGCACGTCGGCTACTGGGTGGCGCACTACTTCGGCGCGGAAGCAGATTCAGAGAAACCCGAACCGTTCCGCTCTGCGACCTACGAGGAACGTCGAAGCGAGTGGTGGGCGTAATTCACGGACGGTGACATGATTTAAAACACCGGCAAGGTAACTTTTCCACGACGTGCCCTCCGCTGATTCGCTCCCGCCTGCAACCGTCATTTCGTGGTCCAGCGACGCGTCGGACTGGGTTGCAGTACTCCTTCGCTACAGTGTTCTCGGACTGCTCGGTGGGATGGCGTTGCTCGCGATGCTGCTGATTCTCTTGATAATTCCCGGTCTCGTCCGAAATGGCGAGTACGGCGTCCTTATCGTTCTCGCCGCTGCGGTGGTTTTCGGCGGCCCCGTCTCGCTCATCGTCATCGCTGCTGCCGTCTCACGCGGCAAACTCACACAGGTGTTTCCCAATATCGAGGCGTTTCGGCTCGTTCCCTCACTCTTGGTGTCTGTGGTTGGTGCCGTCGTCATCGTCGTCGTTGCACTCTTCCCGCCACTGCTGTACGTCGCTTTAGTGCTGGGTGTCGCCCTCGTAGTCATTCGATGGGTTCGACACGGGACCGGAACCATCGACGTCGAAGCCAAGACGTTCACGATTCCGAAGAACGAAGCCGCAACGTTCGAGTACAACCTCGATGGACTCCGTTCGTTCTCGACCTACCGCGTCGCCGATACCGCACTCTTCCGACTCCGATACGTCGGCACGAAAGGACTGTCTGGCCCGTCGTTCATCTCTGCTCCGTCCGACCGGGCTGACCACGTACGCGTCGCACTCACGTCGATAGCCGAAGAGTCGGACACGGATACGAGTGTCTCGAAAGCAGCAGCAGCGGTACTCGCGGTGTTCGGCGTCGGCTCTGTACTGCTCGCACTCGCGCCGTGGGTCCTGCTTCGACTCGGCAAGATTCCCAATGCAAGCGGTGGCATCGTAGTGTATATCTCGTTGTTCTTGGGAACGTTCGGCGCGTTGTTCCTCCTCCTCGCGTTTCGTTCGCAACGATGAAATCCCAACTTTGCGGCCAACCAGGGCCACTGCCACCGAGTTCTTTTACTTCCTCCACGTAGGTCATGTGTGACGTTCACTAACGGGCACGACAAATTTGGCGAGCAGTTAGACGAGCGTGCGCTCTGTGAGGCGCTCGTCGTCTTCGGTGGCACCGACGCCGAACGACGAATCGTCGCTCGACAAGCCCGTGACTTAGCTGATTCTGGGCAGGCGATGCGTGACCGGGGCACACCGCTCACCGTCGAGGAAATCGTGAACAACCTCGAAGATGCTCCTCGCGGAACGCCCGCGACACGGTGGAACTGGTGGCTCGGCGCGCTCGAAGTCGCCTACGGTGGCTATCACGACTTCCGCGTCAGACGGTTCCCGAAAGCGTAAATCTGAATCGACAGGGCCACAAACCCTAATTCCTGCATTATTCGCCGTTTGAGGGCTGTTACGACACTAATAACGACTGTCTGTTCCGGCTGAGTAAAACCAAAGCAGATTACACACTTGTTTTAGAATGATACGAGTAACGCGTACGAACAAACCTCCTAGTGATGCTTACTCTACTATGACAGACCGATACGATGTGATTATTGCTGGTGCGGGCCCCGCGGGTGGACAAGCGGCGCGAGACCTCGCTGCACGTGGCTACGAGGTGTGTGTCCTCGAAACCGAAACCCGAGAAGAGTTCCCTTCGCGGAGTAACAAATCGACGGCCGGAACGTTCCCCTCGACGATGGCCTCGTTCAACATCCCCGACGAGGTCGTGATGAACTTCACCGACGACGTGGTACTCGAATCGCCGAACCACCACTTCCGACGCCACCAACCCGGTGCCGTCCTCGAATTCGCAGACTTCAAGAACTGGCTCGTGGACGAGTCCGAAGCCGACGGCGCAGAGTACCGATTCGACGCACGCGTCTCCAAGCCCATCATGGAGGGTGGCGACATCGTCGGCGTCCAGTACAACGGCGACGAGAAAGTCTACGGCGACATCGTCATCGACGCCACCGGTCCGAGCGCCCCACTCGCCAAGAAACTGGACGTTTGTAACCTCGAACGCGAGCGCCAGGCCATCGGCATCGAGTTCGAATTCGAAGGGATGGATTTGGCCCCTGACGGATACGCCGACCTGACGGACGCGATGATGCTTCGACTCGACCACAACCTCGCACCCGGCGGCTACTCGTGGATTTTCCACACGGGCGAGGACACCGCGAAAGTCGGCGTCTGCTACATCCAGAATCAGGGCCACCGCGACAACGCCCAAACCGGGTTCACCATCGACGACTACCTCCAGTACTGGGTCGATACCGACCCCCGATTCGAAAACGCCGAACGCATTGCAGGCAAACAGCACCGTGGGTCTGCCCACATCCAACTCCCCGACCGCATGAGTACGGACAATTTCATGGCGATTGGCGATACGGTCCCGACCGTGGACCCGTTGTGGGGTGAGGGTATCGACAAATGTATGCGCTCGGGTCGGGTTGCCGCCGCGACCGCCGACCGCGTGCTCACCCACAGCGAGCGCGACACCTCTGCGTCACAACTCGCTATCTACGACCAACTCTGGCACGAACGCGTCGCGCCCAAGGTCAAAAAGCGTCTGTTCATGACCGAGATGCTCTACCGCACCTCCAACGAGCGGTACGATTCGCTCATCTCCGACCTCCACAACTACTCCGAAGACCAACTCGAAGCCGCGAACCAGGGTTCACCGCTCGGCATGCTTCGACTTCTGAAGTTCCAAGACCTCTCGGTTCTCGCCGCGACGGCGAAAGACTGGTTCAGCAACTAACCGCGTTCCGTCTCACTCGCGTTCGTCGAGCAGTTTCAACACATCCGCCAGCGCCGCGTTCGCGGCCGCGACGTGGTCGTCGGCCTCGGCGTCTTCGGTCGATTCGACGTTCGAGAGGAGGTGTTCGACGTGGCCGAGTCGCGTCCGGAGAACGTCATCGGTGGGAGTCGCTCCGAGTGCGAGGTCACCGGCGACGGCTTCTGCTTCGCCGAGCCATCGACTCACATCTTCTCTAACGGGCCGGGTTGCCGTCGCCGCGAGGTGGTCGTGGAGCGTGACCAACAGGCGCTCCACGTCGTCGTCGCTCATACCCATTCAATGACCGAGTTCGTGAAAAACACCGCCACCAGCGACGACCGACGGACAAAAGCCCACTCGGTCGCAAAGCCCCGCCAATGCAACTTCAATTCCTCGGCGGGGCCGGGGAAGTCGGCCGGAGCGCGATTCTCGTCAACGAGTCGTTGCTTCTCGACTACGGCATGCTGACGGGCAATCCTCCACAGTTCCCCGTCGGGTCGGTCTCCCCCGAGGCCGTCGTCGTCTCTCACGGCCACCTCGACCACGTCGGGACGGTCCCCTCGCTTCTCTCCGGCGACCACTGGCCGGAGATTCACTGGACGCCCCCAACGTACGAACTCGCCCTCACGCTCGCGCGCGACACGCTCAAACTCCACGGCGGCACCTACGACTGCCCCTTCACCGAGACGCACATCCGCCGAATGACCCAGCAGTCCGCACCCCACGACTACGGTGAGACGTTCGAAGCGGCGGGCCACGAGGTCACCTTCTACAACGCTGGCCACATTCCCGGCAGTGCCCACGTCCTCATCGACGACGGCGAGACGCGCTTGCTCTACACTGCTGACTTCCACACCGACGACCAGCGACTCGTCTCGGGAACCACCGACCGCCCCGAAGCGGACGTGGTCATCTGCGAGTCCACGTATTCGGACGTCGAACACGACGACCGAGCAAGTGTGGAAAAACAGTTCGTCGAATCGGTGCGGACGACGCTCTGGGAGGGCGGCACTGTCGTCGTTCCGGCCTTCGCCATCGGTCGCACACAGGAGTTGCTGATGGTACTCGATGCCCACGATATCGACTGCTACGTCGATGGCATGGGAACGCACGTGCTTCGGATGCTCAGAAATCACCCCGAGTACGTCCGCGACCCGGACGCGCTGAAACGCGCCAAATCGAACGCTCGAATCGTCTCGGGCAAGGATGGTCAGCGGCGTCGAATCGCCCGGCAGAATACGGTTATCGTCACCACGAGTGGGATGCTCTCGGGCGGCCCAGCGATGACGTACATCCCCGAGATTCGACAGGACCCGACGAACAAAATCTGTCTCACCGGATATCAAGTTGAAGGCACACCCGGCCGCGAACTGGTCGAACGTGGGCGATGCGAACTCAACGGTGGCGTCGTTCCTGTCGCCGCCCGCGCGGAGATGTACGATTTCTCGGCCCACGCCGACAGACACGGCCTCCTCGACTTCCTCACCGACTACCGCGATTCGAGGCTCTTTATTAACCACGGCGACCGCTGTGCGGCCTTCGCTGAAGAACTGCGAGCGGATGGCTACGATGCGACTGCACCCGATGTGGGCGAAGTCGTCGAGGTCTGATTACTCGTCTTCGAGACGGGCACGTCGCCGGTCGAACTCGTCGTCGTCGATGTCGCCGCGGGCGTATGCTCGGCGAAGTTCATCGAGCGCGTCGTCTGCGTCGTCGTTTCCGCGGACCGCTCGAACGACGAGAAGTCCGCCTCCGACGATGACGGTGAGGACGAGCAGTTGACCGAGGATACCCATTCCCCACATCCACCACGGGATTGCGGTTCCTGTTCCGCCGTGCATCCACGTATCGTGCATCCACGCGCCACCCCATCCCATCGGGCCGCCGCCAAACATGCCCATCATCCCGAAGAGTGCCGGAAGGACGAACAGCGCGGCAAGTGCGAGGAGAACGATACCGACGAGTCGATTTGTGTTTTGCTGTGTCGTCGTCATGCGTATACTCCCGAACCGGCGGACTGCCGGTTCGTACGTTGAAATACGCACTCTCACTTTACCCAAATTGTGGTTTAGAAAAGACGAATTATTTCGCCGTGGAGTTTCGAATCGAAAGCAGAGGTGTCGATTTCGACAGTCTATGGTGGTCGTTTCCATCGCTGAGTGAGAGATGAAGTGACTGGTCGTACACACTCCGTTTCTCTATCTCCAATTATCAGCGAACTTTTCTTTAAGCTCTCCCCATCGGCGTTCTCACGCTTAATTATCTGATATGATATTCAAAGACAAACTGTTATGCGGTTGTTTCGCGTGGGACTATCTATTCTGAATCGCTCACTCTCAGCGACCGCCGGACAGACGCAGGGCACTGCTGCTACTCGCGTCGAATCTCGACCCGAGTGTCCGCTCTCTAGTGGCGACTCTCACACCCCTCCAGTTCCACTGCAACCCTCTCGAACACATACATCTCAGATGATTGTCTTGTCCGATTCATATTTCACCGTCTACCCGCATCACACGATATGAGTGGGAGATTGAATATCGTCGTTGCTGACACGGTGACCACGGTACGTGACCAGCTCGCAATCTCCCTTCCCGATGCCATCGGTAGTTCGGGCCTCGACGTTCACGTTTCGACCGCTGGCGACGTCGAATCGGTGTGGGAGCATCTCGAAACTTCGCGCGTCGATTGTACGGTCGTTTCCACACGCATGGTCGACGAGTCGGGCGAGCGACTCGTCTCGACGCTCCGAACCGAAGGCGTTCCCGTCGTCTCGTTCATGCGGACGGACCCGTCTCCCGACGAAATCGAACACCTCGGAGAAGTCATCTACGACGCCGCCCGCAACACCGTCGGGTCGGTCGATTACCGAATGCTGTTCGACGCTGTCGATGTTGGCCTGGCGGTCCGCGACTACGAGACGCTATCGCTCATCGACGTCAACGAAAGATACGTCGAACTTCTCGGTGTCGACGAGGAAACGCTCTGTTCGAGATTTGAAACAACCCCTCGCGCGGCTCCTGACGTTCCGGAGATTTCATCGGCGTCGATTCGACGCATGGTCGGCGTGGAGGGTTCGGACAAACACGAGTTCACGTGTTCATACGAACGACCGGACGGCGAAGTGCGATGGTTTCACGTGAGTCTGACCGCCACGACGATTTCGGGAGAGAAACGACTTATCTCGACAGTCGAAGACGCAACCGACGAACACGCTCGAAAGCGTGACCTCGAACGAAACCGCGAACTGCTCGAACGGACCCAATGCATCTCGAAAGTCGGCGGCTGGGCATTCGACCTCGAAACGGAGACGCTCGAATGGACCAAGCAGACAAAACGTATCCACGAGGTTCCGTTGGACTACGAACCGACGACGGACGACGTACTCGAGTTCTACGCCCCCGAAGACCGCGAGACAATCCATGCTCTCGTCGAGCGGTGCCAAAACGAAGGTGTCCTGTGGGAAGAAGAATTTCTCATTACGACCGCGACCGGGTCCGAACGCTGGGTTCGAGCCTGTGGTGAACCGGTCATAACCGGCGGCGAAATCGTTGCACTCCGCGGAACTATCCAAGACATCACCGCCCGACGAAGCCGTGAAAAGGAGTTGCAGCAGGCAAACGAAGAACTCGAAGCACTCAACCGAATCATCCGCCACGACATTCGAAACGATATGGCAGTCATCGTTGGGTGGGCCGAGTACCTCGAAGATCACGTAGACGAAGATGGCCGTTCGGTCCTCGCTCGAATTCTCTCGACAGGTCGCCACACCATCGAAATCACGCAAGTCGCTCGCGACCTTATCGAAACGATGAGTGGCGGTGTCACTGAGACTCACCCCGTCTCACTCCAAGAGACGCTCGATAGAGAACTCACAGTCCGAAGGGAAGCGTTCCCGACCGCAGAATTTCGGGTAGACGGTGACGTTCCAGACGTGATGGTACGAGCAAATCCGCTTCTCACCTCGGTGTTTGGCAATCTGTTCAACAACGCCGTTCAGCACACCAAGTCTGACCCTGTCGTCACTGTCTCAGCAACGCTCGACAATCACGTCGTTCGGGTTTCCGTGGCAGACAACGGTCCGGGAATCCCCAACCGCAGAAAAGACGTCGTCTTCGGGAAGGGTGAACACGGACTGAACAGTACTGGAACTGGTCTCGGACTCTATCTCGTCAATATGCTCGTCGAATCGTTCGGCGGCGATATCCACATCGAAGACAACGACCCGACTGGAACCGTCGTCGTCATCGAACTCCCGCTGGCCTCACCGTAACTCAGATGGTGTCCGTCGGGTCGTGTTTTGCTGCCATCTCCCGTGCAGTCGCCGCGTAGTACTCGCGCGTCTCGGCATCCCGGACTTCTCCCAGTTCGTGGGTCGGCATGTCGATGGCGACGTACGTGTCTCGAATATCTGAGTCAAAACTCGTCAGCGAGCGCTCTTTTCTGAGATAGTACGACCCGTCTGTCGTCGCGTACACGAGGATGATGATGTTCTGTTCGTCGTCAGAGTAGGTTCGCTCGACAAGCCACGTTCTGCGGTTGTCGTCGCTGTCGTCGCTCTTCTCGTCGATACCGACACCTGGTGTCGTTGCTCCGCTCGCCACGTCGTTGACCATAGTTCACGTACGTGTTCACGGACTGAAAATCCATCTCGGCGGGGACTGACTCGGTCCGGTGTTCAGTCGTCGATACCCAGTTCGTCTAACAGCGTTTCGAGCGTGTAACTCTGCAAGGCGCGATGGCTGTCGCGCATCGTCGAGATGACGAACGTCGAGTTGGTGCGTTCGACTTCTGGAATCGCCTCGAAGTTCCCGATGAGTCGTTCGACCTTATCTGAGTCGGCGAGGTGGGCGACGACGATGAAATCTGTCTCGCCCATCGTGAAGTACAGTTGAGTGACGCCTTCGATTTCGAGGAGTTTGTTCCCGACAGACTCGTACGAACCGGAGTAATCGGCGAGAACTTCGATGACGACAGTGACACCCAGTCCGAACGCTTCTAAATCGATATCGTAGAGGTCGTTCTCGATGACGCCGTCGTCTTTCAGGTTGTTGAGTCGATAGTGAATCGTCGAGACAGGAATGTCGGTCTCCTCGTGTAACTTCTCGGGACTCCCGGTTCCGAGGTCCGCGATGGCCTTCAACAGGCGCACGTCACGTTCGTCCATACTCACACTGCGCGCAGGCACGATTGTAAGTTCTTGTGCTGTCGCCCGCGTCTTTTTGAGAATCTCTGTTTCTACTATTCGAGTGAAAGTTCATCAGGATTCGAATCCTAGAACCAAACTAAACGAAAAATACAATCTATAACGTTTCTTTTGTAGAAGGATTTAACCACGTGCATCTACGAGGTTTGAAACAGATTCAACTATGACGCTCACACGTTGGAGAAATATTCCGACGACCGGTCTCATGTTCGTCGCACTCGCGGCGATGTGGGGCACGTCGTTCGTCGCTATCGAAGTCGGCTTGGAGTTCTTCCCCACGCTGACTTACGCGGCACTCCGCTACGAACTCGCAGGTCTCGTGATGCTTGGCTACGCTTTCGTCTCGACCGACCGCTGGTATCCGAAAGACCGGGACGAACTGCTCATGACCGCCATCAGTGCGGTGTTCATCATCGCGGCCTACCACGCACTCCTCTACCTCGGACAGAACTACGTCCCCGGTGCGATTGCCTCTATTATCATCTCTCTCTCACCGATTCTTACTGCCGCCTTTGCAGGAATCGTCCTCTCGAACCGCTCGCTCGGAAAGACTGGTATCGCTGGACTCGTCGCTGGATTCGCTGGCGTCGTCGTCGTCGCCAACCCCGACACCGGGATTTTGGGCTCGTCGCAAGCGATGGGTATCGCGCTCATCTTCCTCGGTGCGGTGTCTTTCGCACTCGGGTCGGTCCTCACTCGCCCGCTCCGAACCGACCTCCCCGTCCAGTCGATTCAGGCGTGGACGATGTTCGGTGGCGGTGTCATCCTCCACGTCGCCGGTCTCGCCCGCGGCGAGTCGATGGCGGCGATTCACTGGACGCCAGAAGGCATCGCGGCGTTCCTCTATCTCACAATCGTCTCCGGGGCCGTGGCCTTCCTCCTCTACTTCGAACTCCTCGACCGTCTCGGGCCGACCGAACTCAACCTCATCGGCTATCTCGAACCCGTCGTCGCGGCACTCATGAGTTGGGTACTGCTCGGTCACCTCGTCAGCCAATCGACGCTCGTTGGCTTCGTCGCTATCTTCGTCGGCTTCGCGCTCATCAAGAAGGACGCCCTGCTCAGTTTCGTCGGCGTGGTTCGTCGGCGAGTCGCGGTCTAAGTGGGATTTTTGCTTCTGGTGAACTCGGTTAGGTTTGACAATTTTTAGAATCGTGCTGAATACAAGGCCCATAGCCAGCATCGTCTGCGTCTAAGACAGATTGTCTGTCAATAGTTATCTAGTATTCAGGCGTACTATACGTATATGAACACCCTCCTAGAGCGCAGTCGAGTCTCGACTAGAACTGCACTGCTTGTGGGCGTGGCCACCGGTCTGGCCGTGGTTGGGGTGTACACTGTTTCCGGCCTACTCATCGCAGACTGGAGTCTATACGAGTTCTTTGCACATCTCTCACCGGGTGTAGTGGGGTACCTCGTTGGCATGGTTGCCCTCGTCACCGCCGTCTTTGGGTTCCCCGTTCTCGCCTACCTTCGATTCGGTCTGACTGCCCCACTCGTGGTTCTCACCCTCGTGCTGCTCCTGTGGCTTACCATCGGCGTCGTGCAGGGGGTACTCTCGCTCCAGACGAGTTTCGGGCTTGCCCTCTACGCAGTGATGTTCTCCCCAATTTACCTGGTACTCTATGGTATCCTCGGCGGAGGTGAGTACCTGCTCCGAACCAAGACTGGTATCCGGTAGCCAAACCACCGAAACGAAACGGTCGATTCCGTGTCGGTTATGCACAACTATCGACGGTCGAGTATCGATGGTCGTTTACTACACACTCTCTATTCAGCACGCTATTCCTGTCGATTAGTGGAATCTTCAACGAAAACAGACGGGGTAAATCTCCCCGTTTGGTTCTGCGTCAGTCCGTCTCCGCGACTCTGGGTGCCGACCACCCGAGAATACGCAATACCGAGACGCGTTGGATGACGACGAACCCGGCGAGGATGATACAGAAGCCAAGGACCGTGGCCATCGAGATTGCCTCACCGAGGAACAACCATCCGGAGATGGTCGCGACGACGGGCATGGCGTAGGCGACGAGGTTACCCTTCACCGGCCCGGCCTCCGCGAGAAGCGAGAAGTACACCGGGTAGGCCGCGGCCGTCGCGGGCATGCCGACGTAGAGAATCGCGGCGACGATAGTCGGCGACCACGCGACCTGCATGGGTGTCTCACCGATACCGAGGCTGACGGCGTGGATGCCGATTCCGGCGACGAGCATCGACCACGCAGTGAGGGGAATCGTCCCCATCGTCGCGTTGACGCGCTTGAGGAGGACCGACCCGAACGCCACGGAGATGGCCGCGCCGACGACGAACAACTGTCCGACACTGCCGCCGCCGAGGACGTTCTCGGGGCCGACGATGACGATGACGCCGACGAGTCCGAGGAGAATCCCGGCGGCATCGACAGCAGAGATGCGCTCGTCGTTGAGGAGCAAGACGGCGAAGACGGGAGAGGCGATGGGAAGGATACTGTACATCACAGCCGCCGCGCCAGAGGTGGCGCTCTGCTGGCCGAGAAATAGCAAGATGTTGTTCGCACCGAGGACGAACGCACCGCTGATGAGAACTCCAAGGACGTCACCGCGAGTCTGTGGACGCCAGTAGCCACCGCGGGCGGCGACGAGCGTCAGCAAGACGACGGCGGCGACATCGACGCGGAATGCTGCAAAGAGGACTGGCGGGACGGCACCGATTGCAGCTTTGATGCCGACGAAAGAGGTGCCGAAGAGAATCGCGGCGGCGACGAAGAGGACGAGGCTCCGGTGGCGACTCACGCCACCACCCCCCGTGCTGTAACCGGCGTTCGATTCGCCGGTTTAGCACGGGAGGTGGAGAGAGGTCTGCGTGCAGTGCGACAACGAAGATAGAGCCTCAACTGTTGCACAGGTACGATTCTCTCACGGGTCACCATATGTTTAGCGATTCTTTCAATGGGTGTACGAAACACTAGCACAGATGGGAATTAGTTTACTATCCAGTCTCAAACTGCGTTATTAATTAACACGGGTGTTAGTGGTTCTCACCCCTAGAGATGGATGGAATGAAGGTCAAATGAGTGAGGAAACGTAGAGAGTGCAGAGCGAAAGACGACGAAACGAAGGGAGAGGTGGAGTGAAAAGAGGGATCGTAGTCAGTCGCCTTGGGCGTCTTCGACGCGGGCCGCGTGTTTTTCGAGGTCGGCGGCGAGTGTGCGTGCTTCGGCAGCGGAGAGCGTTAAGCGGTCAGCGTGTGGTGGGAGCGTGTCGAGTTCGGAGCCGTCGAGTTCGAGTTCGAGTGTCACCGCATCCGGATTCTTGCGCGGCGACGTGACGTTACAGACGGCGTACGCCGATTCCTCGAAGTCTTGGCCCTGTGCGCTCCCATCGAGGAGGTCCAACGTCGTGTAGGCGTTGACCCTGAGGATGCGGTCCATCAGTCGTCGCTGGTGATGGGCGTCCCGTCGCCGCGGGTCGGGGCCGGACTCGAATCGAGACTGTCGTCTTCGGCGTACGGGTACCACGTGCGTTTCGTGTTGTGCATCATCGGGTCTTCGTAGCTGGTCTCTTCGGGTTCGACGAGTTCGGCCAACTCGTCTTCGTCGTGCCGGGCCACGAAGTCACGGAACGTCTCGGCGTCCTCGCGCGCGTCGTCGAAGTTGGCGAGGAGGTTCTTGATGGCTCCGGGTACTTCGTCCACAGGAACGCGTTGGGTAACCCAACGGGCGAACTGTGGCGTCTCGCCGAGGCCGCCGCCGAGACCGATGTCGAGTGCTTCGACCGGTTCGCCGTTCTTGCGCGTCTTCATGCCGCGGAGGCTCACGTCGGCAATCTGGGGTTGCGCACAGGAGGCCGTACATCCCGAGAGGTGGATGTGGAACTCCTCGACGCCGGACGGAAGCTCGACGTTCTCTTTCAGCCAGCGGGCGAAGCGCACCTGTCGGTTCTTCGTCTCTACGATAGAGAGCGAACAGAACTCGGTACCCGTACAGGCGACAGAGCCACGCATGAACGGCGATGGCTCGGGGGAGTAGTGTTCCAAGAGGTCTTCGCTGAGGAATTCATCTAGCTCGTCGTCTGGGATATCGGGAATGATGACGTTCTGGCGCTGCGTGAGTCGTGCGGCTCCAGAGCCGTACTCTTCGGCGAGGTCGGCGAGTTCGATAACTTCGTCCGCGCCCATCCGACCGACGAGGACGTTGAGGCCGACGAAGTTCGACCCGTCTTTCTGTTTGTGAATTCCAATGAGGTCGTTTCGTCCCTCACCGCCCGCGTTGTAGGTGTACTGGTCGCGGATGTCGTCGCCTGCAGTTTCGAGTTCGAAGTCCACGTAGTCTTCTTGTAACGTGTTGCGGAGTTTTTCGACACCCCACTCGTCCACGAGGAATTTGATACGGGCGTTGTAACGGTTCTCGCGGTCGCCGTGGTCACGGAAGAGTGCGGAGAGACCGCCAGCGACTGCCGCGGCGTCGTCGGGTGCGACCCACACGTCGATATCGCGGGCGAAGCGTTCCTCGTTGCGGGCGAGGCCGCCGCCGACGCGAACGTTGAAGCCTATTTGCTCTTCACCGTCAATCTCCTTGTACGCGGGTTCGAGCGCGAGGTCGTTGATGTCTCCTTGGCCGGAGCCGTCGGGTGACCCAGCCACCGACACCTTCCACTTACGAGGCAAGTTCGAGTGGTCGTCGTTGCCTTTGAACGTCTCGTTGAGTTCCTGAATCACTGGCCACGCGTCGATGATCTCTTCGGCGTCGTCGCCCGCCATCGGGTTGCCGACGATGTTCCGCCACGAGTCACCACAGGCTTGCTGTGCCGACAGGCCGTTGGATTCGAGTTTTTCGAAGATGTCGGGGATGTCTTCGAGTTTGATCCAGTGGAGTTGGATAGACTGACGAGTCGTGAAGTCGGCGTAGGCGTCACCGAAAATTGGATTCGTACCAGGGCCGGTCGCGTACTCCTTGGCAACCTCGCCGACGACGCGGAGCTGCCCGGGTTCGAGACGGCCGTTTGGCGTCCCGATACGCATCATGAAGTAGGACTCTTGGCCGTTGCGCTGGTGGTACAATCCCCACCATTTGAAGCGCTCGAACCACGCGTCTCGTTCGTCGTCGGGGATGGCGTCCCAACCCTCCTCGGCGAATCGATACAGATGTTCACGGATTTCGTTTCCGTACACCTCTGATTTCCAGCGTTCGACGTCCGTAGGCATTCGTACGAATCTCCACAATCTCCGCACGTAAGGCCCCGAGCGTACCGTCAACCCTTCCCGGTGCTTCGATAAAGCGGAGATTGTTGCCTTCTATTCGTCGCTAGTCACCGTTGCCGGGAGAACGACCTTCTCACGGTCGATATCCACGAATTCGCTCTCGTACATGCGACCGACTGGTACCCATCCGGGTACGCCCGTCTGTCCGCAGGCGATACACTGTCCGTAGACTTTCGCGGAGACTGTCCGCCCGTCAGCACCGACACGAAGGACGTTTTCGACGACGAAATCTGGCATGTCGCACACACAGAACTCCGGCGCGTGAAGCCGCCACAGTTCGCTGACGCTGACTTGACGCGCATCGTTCACCGAGACCCACGCCCCGTCATCGAGAACGCGGAGAGAGACGCTCATACGTGTGTGAAAACGCTCCGAGTACGTAGGTTGGACGGCGACCGCAATCCCCGCGGGGGTGCGCGACAGCCATATTCCCTCTTAGCCCGTTGCAGTCTGTCGATTATTCTGCCTTCCTCCTGTCGAAGATAGCGGCAAGTAGCTCCGACACCCGGGAGTAGAGGTGCAGTTTACAGATGCGGGTTGCTTTATGAACGTCCCCTCTATATGTGGGTGTAATGAGTGACGACCGTTCGGCCACGCGACAACACGTTTCCGCCGATGCAGCTCCTGAACTGTTCCCGCCCGCATCGGAGGACACCGAATGACCAGTAACCCGGAACTCGAACCGGAAGAACTCCGCGAAGAAGAAGAGGCCGAAGTGGAACCGGATGCTGAGAGCATCGAAGACGACCCGGCAGCCCACCTGAAAGACCTCGAAGACGGTGCGGGGTGTACCGAAATCTGGTCGCATCTCTCTGAATCCCGCGACGACTAATCGGATGCGCGTGACAGACACCAGTCGGGGGGACGCTTTTATGCCAGAACGCGTAATTCGACCGTAGATGAATCCAAACGAACGCCGAAACACCCAGACGGCGACCGAGCGCGAGGAGCCAGTGGGTGCACCGGTCGTTCGCGGCGACCCTGCCGTCACCGGTGAGCGTGCGCGCCAAGCAGTCGGCTTCGACCCGAACGACCCCGAGAGCGTGGCCGAGGCCGCGCGGACGGTTCGTTCGTTCGCCGAATCAACCGCCGGAACCGACGATCACGTGTTTATGCTTCGCGGTGCTGCCGCCTGCGCCGCACTCGTCCGCGGTGTTGGCTCGTACAAAGAAGCCGCCGAGCGCGCCGGTGGCGACGTCTCTGTCTCCTTTATTCGCAAGTGGGCACGTGTTCACGACCTCCCGCAGTCGGTTCGTCGCCACGTCGCTCGCGGGCATATCGCCCCCACCGCGGCAAAACACATCGCTCGCGTCTCCGGCGACGCCCGGCTCCATCTCGCGTGGGCGACGCTCGACTCGGACCTCACTGTCCGCGAAATCCGCCGCCTCGCCAGTGAAGTCAACGATGGCACGCCAGTCACGACAGCACTCACGAACCACGGGGTCGATATCGGGACGTTCGAAGTCTCGCTCCCACCGGATGTTTATCTCGAACTTCGCCGTCGCGCCTCGCTCGAAGACACGCACCCGGGCGAACTCGTCGCCGATGCCCTCGACGGTTACTTCGACTGAAGGAACGCCGTACTCGTCTCTCGAATCACGTCGCGCGCGGTTTCGACTTCTGCCCACTCGATTTCTTCGTCAGGGAAGTGCGCGTTGTCGATGTTCCCCGGTCCAAACACCACCGTCGGAATCCCCGCTTCGACGTAGAGTCTCGAATCAGCGCCATAGGTTGCCCCTCGTGGCTCGTCTGGGAGGCCCTCGGCTTGGAGCGACTGTCGGAGCGCCCCAACAATCGGTTCGTCCGCAGAGATTTCGGCGGGTTCGAACTGGATGGAGAATCGCTCGAACGTCGGCGGATGCTCGCTGAGCCAGTCGTCTTCGGCGACGACTTCCGCGAGGCGATGCTCGTATTCTTTTTCGACTTCCTCGACCGACTCGCCCGGTGCAACGCCCAAGCGCCACTCCGCAGTGAGCGTTCCGGCGACACTGGAGGCCCACGACCCGGCTTCGACCTTGCCGACACAGATGGGCCACGGAATCGGGTAGTCGTAGTGGGGATGCGTGACGTTCTCTGTCCGCTCGGCTTCGAGGTCGAAGAACGCTTCTCGAATCGTTTCGAACTTCGGCAGTACGTCTACACCGCGCCAGCGCGAGGCGGCGTGGGCAGTCCGCCCCGTCAGGTGGAGACGCTTCATAACCGACCCTTCGGTGGCGATGACGGCGGTCAACTCGGTCGGTTCAGCGACGAGCGCCGCATCCCGGTCGAACGGATACGGATTGTCGAGGGCTGCGGCCGCCGCGCCGATGCCACCTTCTTCTTCGCCGACGACGCTCTCGACCACGAGTCGGCCGTCGAGTTCGAGGTCACCAGATTCGACTGCCTCTTTGATGTCGAGCGCCGCGGCGACACACGCGGCGAGGCCGGATTTCATGTCCGCCGCGCCACGGGCGCTGACGGTTCCTTCCTCTTCGTTCCACTCGGGGACGAATGGGTCGTGAGACCACAACTCCGCGTCGGCGGGAACCACGTCGATGTGGCCGTTGAGTACGAGCGTCTTCCCAGCATCGGGGTCGCCGAATTCGAGGACGCCGCCGACGCTCGGGCGACTGTACGTGTCTATCTCCTCGGGGTCATCGGGAAACGAGGGATGTTCCGCGAGGCGGTCGGCTTCGGCAGACCAGACGTAGGTGTCGAAGCCGAACTCTGTGAGTCTGTTTTTGAGCCACGTTTGGGCGGGGCCTTCTGCCCCGCCGGTACTCTCGAATCGAAGAAGCGTATCGACGAACTCCCGGAGGTCCATATGTGTGGGACGGCAACGGGGTACAAGGAGATTGGGGGAACGAAAATAAACGCTTATCAGTATCCCCACTTAAAGAAGATTCGAGGGCTGGTAGCTCAGTTAGGCAGAGCGTCTGGCTTTTAACCAGACGGTCGGGGGTTCAAGTCCCTCCCAGCCCGTTTCTACGACGAACTTACGTGAGGAGTGAAACGGCTCCGTGGGAGTTGAAACAGGGAGCAACTTGTTGCGACCGTGGTTCAAGTCTCTCCCAGCCCGTTTCTACAATCCGCGAGCAACAGTGAGCGGTATTAGAACGTCACTGGGAGGACTGAACCCGGCGAGTCGCGCACAACGAAGTGAGTACGTCTCGACTCGGTTCAAGTCCCTCCCAGCCCGTTTCTCTCGAACGCAACGCTCGATAGCACGGGCGCAGAAAACATACAATTCTCCTGCCAAGAGTATTGTTTGATGGCCAGTAGAACTCGCAAACGAATCACGCTGTTCGCGCTGGCAAGCGGACTCGCAGTTGTGTTTTTCGTGGTTACTGTTGGTCTCTGGTCGGCAGTCCGTCCACTCGGTGATGTACTCGTTGCGCTTATCGTCGCCACCGCTATCTGCGTCGCTGGTTTGAGTGGCTACTGGCAGGACACACCCGAATTGAGTGTCGTCACGACACTCCTCGTCGCGGGAGGACACGTACTCGGCGAGATATTCGGACGAGACAAGCGATTCGTCTCCCACCAGTGCAATCGAGGTACTACGTACTCGTGGTTGGGGTCGCGGTTACTCTCGGCCTTAGCGCGTACTATCTCGGCAGATTCGTTGCCGACCAAACTGCGTCTCGTGTCTGAACGACAGTAGCAGACCAACAGAACCTACAAAAGAAATCGCGCTCAGCTTTCGCAACCTGTGTTCGCGAGGTACATCCCCCGAGACCGCTGTTATCCGAGGATATACCGCGCCCACGAATACTGTTCGACGAGTGCTTTCCCACCAACGTCGTACGCTTCGATGTACTGGTCGAGGCCGAGGATTCGACCAGCACCAAAGGCGGCGACAGCGAGGAACACGAGCATGTACGCGAAGTCGCCGTTGATGTAGCCGTGGGCGATGTCCCAGTTTCCAAGGTAGAACAGGAGCATCATGAACGCGCCAAAGAATGCTGCGAGGCGCGTGAACGCCCCGAAGATGAGGCCGAGGCCGATGAGTACCTCTCCCCACGGGACAGCGACGTTGACGAAGTTCACGAACCACGGCGCACTCCCCATCGCAACGAAGAGGTCAGCAACAGGACTCCCGTTCGCTGCCGGTGCATTCATCAGATAGCCACTCGCCGAGAAACTCCCCGAGAGAACCTTGCTGATGCCACTCTGGAAGAACGCCAGACCCATCATGAGTCTCAGTGCGAGAATGAACCAGACACTGAGTGTGTGGAGTTTCCCTTCCGCAGTGAATCCGCCGACTGTACTCCGTAGTGCTACTTCTTGCGATGCCATACTAGGTCCAACGCAAGCATCTCTTAAATACGCTCTTTTGATTCTATGAAAATTAGAATGTCTCTGTAGAAATGATTTATCTGTTGATGCATTGCTGGTTAGAGAACAGAATCAGAGAATCACGCGAAATCACATCAGAAAACAACTAGACCGACGGTTTTGTACTGCCTATTCCAGCTCTAACAACTCGGCCGCTTCGTCCAAGAAGGACTCGTAAACGTTCATCGCATCTTCGATTGGTTCAGGTGAAGACATGTCGATGCCAGCGGTCTCGAGCACTTCGATGGGGTACTTGCTGCCGCCGAGAGCGAGTGCCTCGCGGTAGTCTGCGGCGGCATCTTCGCCTTCCTCGCGGATGCGTTCGACGATTGCGGCGGCCGCAGAGATGCCCGTCGCGTACTGGTAGACGTAGTAGTTGTAGTAGAAGTGCGGAATGCGCATCCACTCGCGGGCGATGCGTTCGTCAGTTTCGGCGGGAGCGTAGTACTCTGCTTTGAGGTCGCCGTAGAGTTGGTCGAAGCGGTCGGGAGTGAGTGGGCCGTCTTCTTCGACGATTTCGTGAATCTGGAGTTCGAAGTCGGCGAACATCGTCTGTCGGAAGAGGGTCGAACGGAAGCGTTCGAGGTACTCGTCGAGGACGTGGACACGGAGGTCGTCGTCTTCGACGTTCTCCAAGAGATATTCGGTGAGGAGGGTCTCGTTGACCGTCGAAGCGACTTCGGCGGTGAAGATTTCGTAGCCTGCGTCGTGCCACGGTTGGGCGTCGTTGGCGAGTTCGGAGTGCATCGAGTGACCCAACTCGTGCGCGAGGGTGAACATCGAGGCGGCGTCGTCCTGATAGTTCATCATGATAAAGGGCTGGGTGTCGTAGGTGCCAGCGGAGAACGCACCGGCGCGCTTGCCGCGGTTTTCGTACACATCTACCCAGCGGTCTTCGAGGCCTTCGGCCATGCGCTCTTGATACTCTTCGCCGAGTGGAGCGACGGCTTCGATGATGTACTCCTTGGCCTGTTCGTAGGGGATTTCGGGGCCGTGGTCACCCGTCAAGGAGACGTAGAGGTCCCACATCTGCAACTCGTCTGCACCGATTGCCTCGCGCTTGAGTTCGGCGTGGCGGTGGAGATGCGAGAGGTTGTCGCGGACGGTTTCGAGGAGGTTGTCGTACACTTCGACGGGGACGTTGGGGCCATCGAGTGCGGCTTCACGGGCAGAGTCGTAGCCGCGGATGCGGGCCATCTTTACGTCCTTCTTGACGCTGTTTTTGAGTGAGGAGCCGACCGAATTTCGGACATCTGCCCAGCGGTCGTAGAACTGCTCGTGGACGGTCTTGCGGAACTCACGGTTCGGGTGCTTCTGGAGTTTCGTGAAGTTACCCTGCGAGATTTCGACGGCCTCGCCCTCGGGGTTCTCGACGGTCGGGAATTCGAGGTCGGCGTTGGCGAGCATGGAGTAGATATCGCTCGGCGAGCCAGTGACATCAGAGAGGTCGGCGAGGACTTCTTCGACTTCCGCAGAGCGGGTGTGTTCTTTCGTGCGGAGAACGTCGTCAAAGTAGTGTTCGTAGGCTTCGAGTGCAGGTTCTTCGTCGATGAATTCCTGAATCTCGTCGCGGTCGAGTTCTTGCAGTTCGGGGTCGAGGTAACTGACGGCGCTTCGGGCCTTCGACGCGAGCGACTCGGCGCGGGCGGCCTGGGCTTGATACTCTTGATTGCGGGTGTCTTCGCTACTTCGGAGATTTGCATAAGAGACGACCATCGACACCTCGCGGAGGACTTCTTCCATCGTTTCGAGGAGTTCGAGCAGGGTCTCGGCATCGTCGGTGACCTGCCCTTCGTAGGCTTCCAACTCGGGGATACGTTCGACGACGTCTTCAAACGCCGCGTCCCACTCTTCGTCAGACGTGTAGATGCTGTCGAGGTCCCACTTGTACTCCTCGTCGATGTCGCTTCGCTCGGGAACCGAACTCATGTTGCTTCGGTTGCACTCTCGGGTGGTAAGCCTTACCTATCGATTGGCGGTGGAGAGACGCGTGATGCGAAACGTGGCGTCAGTGGCGCGTCGCTCGTGCCTGTCGTACCTGCGCACCGTCGCGCACCATGTCCTCACAGTGGGGACACACTCGCGGTTCCTCCATGCCGTCGGGTGCGAACACCCGGACGTAGTTCTCCGTGACAAAGGATTCACAGTTTTGACACTTTGGCATGGTAATCGGCGATACCACGTGCCATTACTTATCAGTTGTGCGTAACTTATTAATTGTATAAACGTTCACCGTCGCCGCAACCGACTTCTCCCGGTAGTGAGACAGTGCCACATGGACGGATTTTCACCCGAGGAGATGGCCCAGTTCGCCCGAACGTGGACCGACGGCCGCCCGTGGGAGTTCATCACGAATCTGACTGCAATCGGTGACCACATGGCGGGAAGTAGCGGCGACGAGCGTGCCGCGACCCTCGTTGCGGAGGCATTCACCGACGCTGGTGCCCGCGATGTCGAATTCGACGAGTTCGACCTGGCTCATTGGACACGCGGCGAGACGACGCTCGAACTCACTGCGCCTGACGAGCGAACCTTCGAAGCCATCGCGCTCCCGTATTCGCCCACTGGCGACGTGGAAGGTCCACTCGTTGACGTTGGATACGGTACCCCGGCCGAAATCGACGACCAAGACGTCGAGGGCGCAATCGTCGTTGCGAGTACGACGACTCCCTCTGGCGGGCGATTCGTCCACCGAATGGAGAAATTTGGATACGCTATCGACTCGGGGGCCCTCGGATTCCTGTTCGTCAATCACGTCCCGGGGCAACTCCCCCCGACGGGCGCACTCCGATACAACGAGGAAGCAGTCGCCCCCGCCGCAGGCGTAAGCAAAGAGACCGGAGCATGGCTCACCGACTACGCGAGCCGTGGTGGCCGCGTCCGATTGACTATCGACGCCACGACCGAAGCCGGAACCAGCCAAAACGTCGTCGGCCACGTCGGCCCCGACACCGACCGCGAACTCCTCGTCTGTGCCCACTACGATGGCCACGATATCGCCGAAGGCGCGCTCGACAACGGGTGTGGCATCGCAACCGTCGTCACCGCCGCGCGAATCCTCGCCGCGATGGACCTCGAAATAGGGGTTCGCGTCGTCGGTGTCGGCGCGGAAGAAGTGGGACTCGTCGGTGCGGAACACCTCGTGGATACACTCCAACTCGACCGAGTTGCGGGCGTGGTCAACATCGACGGTGCGGGTCGATTCCGCGATTTGGTTGCCTTCACGCACACTTCTGACTGGACCGAAGACGTGACCGCCCGAGTCGCCGACGAGACGCGCCACCCGATTCGTATCGAGGGCGAACCGCACCCCTTCAGCGACCAGTGGCCGTTCGTCCGCGCCGGGATTCCCACCGTGCAACTCCACAGCGACAGTGGCGAACGCGGACGTGGATGGGGTCACACCCACGCCGACACCCGCGACAAAGTAGACGACAGAAATATCCGCGAACACGCGATGCTGACCGCACTTCTCGTCCGGGAACTCGCCAACGAGGCCGCAACTGGCGAGATACCGCGACTCGACGACGAATCGGTCGCTACGGCTTTCGGCGATGCAGACTTCGAAGTCGGGATGCGAGCGGCCGATATCTGGCCCGAACACTGGGGCTAATCGACTGTCTCTCCCCTACGTTTTGGCTTGCCGACTGGTTTCTCGTTCGACGTTCAATGCCCCTTCTTCGGCGGTCGCCGCTTGTTGCCACCACACCAACTCGAACTCGATACTCTGTTTGGCTTCGGCGCTACCGGATTCCCAGTCTGATTCACCTTCGACTTTGAAGGTGACCGGATTGCTCGGTGTCATCGTCACTCGCTGGCCGCCGAGTTCGAGCGTGACGTCGCCGTCACCATCGAGTTGGTCGGCGAATTCGCGGAGGTACATCGCAACCTCTGCGCGACTCAGTTGGGCTTGGATTTCTAATTCACCCATGACACCACAGATGCCGCCACTCGGCATAGCTATTGATTGAATGTCACTTCTGCGCGAGTCTCGACTGGTGAACGTACTGGAGAACGAATGCCCCGGAAGTACGACAATCAGCAGACAGCAATCAGTTCACCTGCGAAGTCGAGGTCGTCGGTCGGGCCGGAGGGCTACCGCTCGGGAGGACTATTGAGTCAGTCGAACCCCTGAATTTCGTCTCGAATCCGCCCGCCGACGCGCCATCTGATTCTATCTTCGAGCGCCCGTTCACCGAACACTTCGACTGCCACCTCGGCAGCCTGGTCGTCGCGCTCGAACTCGATGCCCGGATAGTCTACTGCGGACAAGACGAGCGGTGTCGGCGGTGCGGGTCCGACCCCAGCGCGCCCTTCGATTGGCTCCGGCCCGAGGACGGTGTCTACCTTCGACATCGGTGCCGACCCGGTGGCGACTGCGTGGACGAGAGAGACGAGGCGGCGGACGAACTCGCGGCAGAAGCCACGCGATTCGACGCGAATCAGGAGGAAGTCACCGTCACGAGTGATATCACCATCGAGGGTTCTGACGGTGAGGCGGTCGTCGGGTGTGAGGTTGTGGAAGTCGTGTTCGCCGCAGAGTGCGGAGAGTGCATCTCGTGCCCGTTCGTCGTCAACGCTGTCGGTGGGCGCATACAGGTCGTAGGTGTACTCCCGCCGCTCGGGGTCGTGGCGGGCGTGAAAGTCGTCGGGAACGTCCGCAGACGCCCACACGCGGACGGTTCCGGGAAGTTCCGAATTGAGTGCCCGTGGCGTACACCACTCTGGACACTCGAACGCGACTGTCTGTGCCAGCGCCGAGACGCCTGCGTCGGTTCGGCCTGATGCGGCGTACCCTTCTGGTATCTCGTCAGTCTCGCACAGGTCGAGTTTTCGACAGGCAGAAAGAAGTGTATCTTCTACAGTCGGGACATCCGGCTGTCGCTGAAAGCCGTAAAAGGGCCGACCGTCGTACGCAACGCGGAACGCACGCATGTTCGACCTTTGCCGTGACCACACTTAACGGCCACACTCTGCGGTCGGTCGCGCTCGTCGTGCAGCCGGTCGCTTATTCGTCTTCGACTATCGAGTCTTCGGCGCGAATCGTGAGTACCGGGATGTCCGAGAGTCGGAGGACGCGCTCGGTAACACTGCCGAGGAGGTAGCGCTCGATGCCACGGCGGCCGTGGGTTCCCATAACGATGAGTTCTGCATCGACCTCGGCGGCGTAGTCGAGTACTTCTCGGTAGGGGACGCCGTTTCTAACCGACGTAACGACGTCAACACTTTCCTCTTCGGCTTTTTCACTGGCCTCCGAGACGATTCGTTTCGCCTCTTTCTCGTACGCCTCGATGAGTCCGCCAGCATCGAGTTGTGTCGCGTGGAGGACACGCTCATCGACGACCGAGAGGGCGTGGACTGTCGCGTCCATCTTCGAGGCGAGGTCGAATGCGTGGGCCAGCGCCGCATCACTCGGGCCACTTCCATCGAGTGGGACGAGAATCACGTCGTACATGAATGTATGTACGATACACGACATGAAAAATACGGGTGTGAATCCCGTTCTGTGAGAACTGCGTTACTCGTAGTCTTCGTAGGTTGGCGCGTCGCGTTCGCCGGGGAAGTCGTCGATATCGGCGGTCGTCTGTTCGCCGCTCGTCATGTCTTTGACCGTCACTTCGCCGTTTTCGAGGTCGCGCTCGCCGACGATGACGACGGTTTCGGCGTTGATGGAGTCAGCATACGACATCTGTGCGCCGAAACTCCGACTGGAAACGTCCACTTCGACCACGTTGCCCGCCGCACGCAGTTCACGGGCGATTTCGGAGGCTTCGGTACGGGTGTCGCCGACAGTGAGGATGTAATAATCCGTACTCAGTTCTTCTTCGGGCCACACACCGGCGCGCTGGCAGAGCAGTTGGAGCGGTGCCAACCCGATACCGACACCGACTGCGGGGGTCGGTTGGCCACCCGATGACTCGATGAGGTCGTCGTAGCGCCCGCCGCCGAATGCGGCACGCGACACGTCCCCGGTCGAATCGAAGCACTCGAAGACGACGCCCGTGTAGTAGTCGAGGCCGCGAGCGGTCGTCAGCGACACCTTACAGAACTCGCGTGCGCCGAAGTCTTCGGTTGCAGCGAGGACTGCTCGGAGGTTCTCGACCGCCGAATCGACGTTCTCGCCACCGAACTCGGCTATTTCGTCGAGGTCGCCGCGGTCGAGGAGGTCGGCGAACTCCCGTGCTTGGTCGTAGCTGAGTCCGGCATCTGAGAGCAGGCCGAGGTACTCTTCGCGTTCGACTTTGGCCGACTTATCCACGGCGCGAACCGCATCGCGGACGTCGACATCTTCGTCGAAACTTCGGAGCAGGCCGCCGAGGATGTCGCGGTGGGAGACGCGGAACTCGAAATCGTCTTTCGTCAGGCCGAGGTCCGTCATCATATCCGCCGCGAACGCCAGAATCTCGGCGTCTGCTTCGGGTTCCGACGAGCCGAAGATGTCGGCGTTCGTCTGATAGAACTCGCGGAAGCGGCCCTGTTGGACCTGCTCGTAGCGCCAGAACGGGCGCGTTGAGACCCACTTGATTGGCTTCGAGAGGGCTTGCTGCTTGGCGACGACCATTCGGGCGACAGTCGGCGTCAGTTCGGGTGTGAGCGTGATGTCGCGGCCGCCTTTGTCCTCGAAGGCGTACAGTTCCTCGACGATTTCCTCGCCGGATTTGTCCACGTACATCTGGGTCCGTTCGAGATACGGCGTCCCGATTTCGCGGAAGCCATAGCGACCCGCGGCAGACTCCACGGTGTCGATGACTTCCCGCCGGGCCGACATCTCGCCGGGATAGAAATCACGAAATCCCTTGAGTCGGTCGTACATGGGCGGTGATTCGGGGAGGTTGCGCTTGAAACCTGTTGTTCCGATGTGCGACAAGCAGGGGATTCGAAGGGTGCGGGATGGCGATTAGTTGACGAATGCCACGAGCGTCGCCACGTCGCCGACCGCAATCAGCGAGACGCCAGTGACGGCGAGCAATGCCGCGGCGAGACGGAGTGCAAATTGGGACTCTTTGAGGATGATGCCGCCGAGGACGACGGCGACGATTGCCTGCGTGTTGATGATTGGAGAGGCGATACTGGCCGGAACCATCCCGAACGCGGTGGAGGTGACGTGTTCACCGAGTGCGACGAGTGCGCCCGCGCCGACGAATTTCATCACGCTTCCTCGGATTGGCGTCCAGTCACGGAGTGCGAACGGGAGAACGGTCAACCCGGCGACAGCAAAGAGTGTGGGAACGAACACACTCGTCGGCATTCCGAGTTCTTGCAGGGCGACGCGTTTTCCAACGTCGCTGGCGGCGTAGAACGCGGCACTGGCGAGTGCGAGTTGTGCAGGCCGCGAGCGGGCCGCACGCGCCAAGGGAGCGAACAGGTCGCCACCTTCGTAGTTTGCGATGTAGACGGCGAACGTAGCCACGACGACGCCCCCGATTTGGAGCGGTGAGAGGACTTGGTGCAAGAGCAGAATCTCGATGGGGAGGACGAAGACGGGGACGAGCTTGTTGATTGGTGCGACGTACGAGACGTCACCCTCGTCGAGCGCATCGACGAAGAGGATAAAGGCGATACCGACGAACGCGCCAGTTCCGAGGATGATTGCGATTCCGTTCAGGCCGAGTTCGCCGAGCGACGGGACTGCCGCCGGGTCGTACGTGACGGCCGCGACGGGGAGGTAACACAGGATTGCAAAGGCGTTGACGACGACGGTGATGACCGCGCCTGAGTACTCGGGGAAGTACCGTTTGAGCGTGAAAATGTACACGCCCCAGACGAACGCAGCGAAGATGGAGTAGAAGATACCGGGGTCCATGCCCTAGGGGAACCAGCGAGAGTGAAAAGCAACCCGATACCGAGTGAGTTCACTCGCGGCGGCCGTGGACGTAGCTTTGAACGTGTTTGGGGAACACTTCGGCGACGGCTTCGGGGCCGTGTTCTTCGGCGATGAGCGCGCGCAACTCGCCTTCGTAGTCCGCTTTCGGAATCTCTTCGGAGGGACCGGTTTCGACCCGGAGGTGCGAATCGACGAGTCGGTCGACTGCACCACGACCGAACCCCGAGAGCGGTGAGAGGTAATCGACGCCGTGGCGGTCTTCGATGCTCTGGGCTTGTGCCCGCGAAATCGACGGCACCCGGTCGTCGCGGCGAGTTCCGTCGGCGATGGCGTCGAAGTCGAGTTCGCACACCGCTTCGAGTGCGTGTTCGTGGACGCGCTGAATTCCGTTGCGTGGATAGCCGTCTTCGACCATCTGTGCGGCGGCAGATTCGGCGACTTCCGAATCCAATTCGAGCGTCTCGAACTCGTAGCCGAGTTCGAGCGCGGCATCACGGGCGTGTTCCCAGTCGTCGGTGACGCCGAAGTGTGCAGTCACGAGCGTGACGTCGTAGAACGTATCGAGGAGTAACGCGGCGAGCGAGGAGTCCTTGCCACCGCTGTAAAGGAGCGCGAGGTCCACGTCGTCACCGACGCCGGATGTTGAAACTCTTGGACTCCGGCTGTAACTCTTTCAAGAGGGCTTTCATCTTCGCATCGTCGATACGGCCTTGAATCCGTCCGCTCTGGGCGAGCGCGACGATTTGACGCTCAACCTGGTCGGCGAAGTCGGGCTTCGACATCTGGACTGCGTTGAGGCGCTGTCGTGCCTCGTCGGTCAGGAATTTCTTGAGCAGTGCTTGTTTCTGCTGTTCGGCGCGCTGCTGGGCGGCCTCTTCGGCCTGCTGCTGTTCTGCACCCTGTTGTTGCGACTCGGCCTGCTGCTGGAGCTCCTGCATCTTCTTTCGTCGAAGCTCTTCGATTCGTTCGTCGTCTGGGCTGCCACTCATACGTGAGGGCACGGTCTGACATCTGAAAACCATTACGGACAGCGATATCCGCGTCTCTCGGCGGGATTCGCAGTCGAAGAAGAATCAGTTCGGTCGGGGTCGGCGGCGCTGTTTACGCGTAGCGTTCGAGTTCCGGACGGTCGAGGTCCGCGAACACGTCGGATGCAACGTTGTCGAGGAAGCTCGTCCCTTCGGGGGTGATGCGGCGACCTTCGCCTTTGGCCGTCTCGATGAGGCCTTCTTCTTCGAGTTGCTGGAGCAGCGTGCGGATGACCTTCTTGCTTGCCGTGTCGCTGTGTGCGCCGGCGACGCTGTAGCGGTTGGAACCGCGCTTGAGTCCACCGTACTCGGTGGAGAGGCGGTCGACACCGACAGGTCCGCTCATCGCAACCTTGCGGAGCAGGCTTGCGCCACGGATGAACCAGAAGTTGTCCTGCTGTGGGGGAAGTTCACGGGTCTGGCCGCTCTTGACGAAGGCCATCCACTCAGGCTGCTCGATACGGTCTTCGAGTCGTCCGGCGACCTCTTCGATGAGGGCGTCCGCCGGGACGTCATAGATGGTTACCATGGCTATTGGTTCATAATCGCGGCGTTTAAAGGCATCGTATTCACGCGATACGGCCCGTTCGGACGGCGTTCACGGCCCTTGTGGACAGGTAGCATACGAGTGGATTTCGTCGCTGTCGAACGTACCTGATGACCTTCACGACCCCCACCCACGCGTCCCCTCGACACCCATCACGAGGCCGCCGAGGAGCGTGGGCACCCAGTAGACGAATCCGCGGAAGAGGACGACACCAGCGGTTGCAACGTCGAACGAGACGGCTGGACTTGCAGCGGTCACGAGAATTGCCAGCGTCCACTCGATTCCACCTGCCCCGCCGGGAAGTGGCGTCACACCCGCAATCGCGCCGATTGGGACGACGAAGAGTGCAATCGAGAATGCGATTGGTGCGCCAATCGCCTGAAATGCGAGCCACAGTGCAACCATCTGGCAGAACCAGCCCAGTCCGGAGAGGCCGAGCGCAACTGTCAACCCACGCGGATTCTGGCCGACGCGCTCTATCGACCGGAAGAAGCCTGCAATCCGTCCCTTGACCGTCTCCACGGACGGGACAGACACGCGAGGGACATACTCCGCAATCGTCCGAATGACTGGCGTCAACGCTTCGATGACACGTGTTTCGAGTTCGTAGCGTCGCTGCCACGCCGTGTACACGAGTGTGGGGACGCCGATTGCGAGGACGCCAACCGCGACGAGGGCGATTTCGAGGTTTCGACCAAGTGTAACTTCCGTCGCGTAGTAGCCTGCTCCGATGAGCGCAATCGTAATCGACGGCACGAAATTGAGCGTATCGACGCTCGCAATCGCCGCGAGTCCGGTTTCGTATTCGGTTTCGGTACTCCGGGAGATAAGCAACGCTGTCACCGGCTCTCCGCCCGCCTGCCCGAACGGTGTGATGTTGTTCGAGAACATCGCCCCGGTGAAGACGAGAAACGACCTGACGACGGATATTTGCACGCCGAGAACGCCGAGGACGGTCTTGAGCGACGTTCCCCACGCGACGAGCCACAGCATCGAGACGCCGAGGATGGCCGCCAAGATGAGTGGGTCTGCGGTCGTCAATCGCGCGACGAGTTCGTCAACGCCTGCGAAGTAGAATAACACCGCAAAGACGACGAACGCCGCAAGGAACCCGAGAATCGTGGCTCGGATATTTTCGCGGGGCATCTGACATGAATGGGTTCACGACGGGCATTAAGCCTCCGAATTAGGAGACGGTCCGACAGCCACTCGTCGGTAACTGGGATAGATGGACCTTTCCGCCCCGGGCGTGTGGCACGGAATATGGACGAGCGCACCGCCCTCCGGTTGCTCGAAGCAGACCTCCCTGCTGCGGGTGACGACGCTGCCGTCGTCGATGAACTCGTGATTACGACAGACATGCTCCACGAGTCGACGGATTTTCCCACCGGAACGACCCGCTACACCGCCGGGTGGCGAGCGGTCGGCGCGTCGCTCTCGGACGTTGCTGCGATGGGCGCGCCCGCGACGTGTGCTGTCGCCGTCTACGCCGCCCCAGAACTCGACGAAGCCGAACTTGACGAGTTCATCTCTGGGGCACGAGACGTGTGTGCCGCAGTCGGGGCATCCTACGTCGGCGGCGACCTCGATACACACAAAGAGTTCACGACTGCGACGACTGCAATCGGGAAGACCGACGAACCGATTCTTCGGTCGGGTGCCGAACCGGGCGACCTACTCTGTGTGACGGGCGAACTCGGGCGCTCTGCCGCCGCAGTTCGACTCTTCGAAGACGGCGAGTACGAACGCGCGAACGACCTCTTTCAGTTCACTCCGCGCGTCGCGGCTGGTGTCGCACTCGCAGACTACGCGACGGCGATGATGGATTCGAGCGACGGGCTGGTCCGGTCGGTCCACCAACTCGCCGAAGCGAGCGACTGCGGATTCGACCTCGATTTCGACACGCTCCCGGTCCACGACGCCCTCAGCGGGGTTGCGACCGACGACGCCGATTATCACGCGCTCGCAACGCAGTTCGGCGAAGACTTCGAACTCGTGTGTACGATTCCGGAGGCAGACTTCGAAACCGCACGGGAAACACTCGATACTGCGCTCACTGTCGTTGGCCGCGTCACTGACACTGGAGAAATTCTCGCAGACGGCGAACCGGTGGCCGACCGGGGATACACCCACGGCGGCGACTAATTTTCGAGCCGCTCAGGCCGGAATGACCTGAATCGGGACGAGCAAGAAACACGCTGCCCCGAGTGCGAACGTGAACAGTCCGATAGCGACGCGAACCGGGTCGAGGGGCGTCTCATCGACCGGGTCTGCCGGGCCGTTGTAGGCGATAAACGTCGAGAGCATGCCCCAGAAGAACCACAGCCCGACCGACTCGTTGATGCCGAGACCACGGATGTAGTAGAGGTACCCTGCGAGACCGAACAGGAGCGCGGGAACGACGGCCGCGAGTGACTCTTGGCGCTCGCCGAGCATGGCCCGCATCATGTGTCCGCCGTCGAGTTGGCCGACCGGAAGCAGGTTGAGGACGGTGAAGAACATCCCAACCCAGCCACCGATGACGACGGGGTGGACGACGGTTCGCGGGTCGGCGTACTCGGTCGGTTGGCCGAGTGCCGTCGCAATCGCATCGAGCAGTGGCGGGTTGTTGAAGACAATCACGTCGCCCGACCCCGAAAACGCCCACGCGGGCACGGTCATCGGCTCGAGCGAAAGCCCAACTGCGGTGACGACAATCGTCGCGGCCAGTCCGGCAAGTGGCCCGGCGACGCCGATATCGAACAGTGCCTTTCGGTCGGGCATCTGCCCGCGCATGCGAATGATAGCCCCGAGCGTCCCGAACGGGAAGATGAACGGAATCAAATACGGCAACGAGACGTTGACGCCGTGATACCGGCCCATCAGGTAGTGGCCGAGTTCGTGGACCGAGAGGACGCCGAGGATGGCGACCGTGAATGGCCACGCGGTAAGCATCAAGAGCGGGTTGGCGACGATATCCGAGAGCGGAACGTAGTACCACCCGACTGCGCCGACGAACATCGTCGAGAGAATCGTCGCTACGAAGAGTGCGAGATTCTTCCACGGAACACCGTTACCGGTTGCGATTGGCTCGGCGATGACGATGTCCGTTTCACCCATCCGAGAGAGTTGTGCGTGCATCTCGTACCCAGCACGCCGAAATTCGGGCCATACCTCGCGAACGAGCATTCGCTCCGGGACCAACGATTCGCCGTAGAAGACGATTCGGTCGCCATCGCGCCGTGTTTCGGTAATCTCGAAGACGGCACTAAGCACCTCGACTGGTGGGTCTGTCACCGAGTCGGGTGCCGCCGATTCGGACTGTTCCATCGGCGACGACTAAGATTGCAGTCTGTATAAACCCCGTGACGGCGGGCGTCTCGATGCCGTCGGCTCAGGGGTGTGAAAACAGTGTACCGACGAGAATGCGGGGGGATAACCGTCGATACGCAGTAGGGGCAGTCGTTGGCTAGACAGTGGGGCAGTCAGTCGGCCAGTTGGTGACTGGGCAGGGGCAGGGGGGCTTTATGCGGCTTCAACACGCCACGTCGTCGCGCTCGTGTAGGACCACTTTTCGACGGTAATCTCAGTCGCGGAGTCGCGAATCTTCACCATCAAGGCTCCAATCTCTTTCGGCGACAGTCCAACGTCGTCGGCGATGAACTTGCTCTTGAAGTACATCTCGCCGTCTTTCGCACGGTCAAGCAGGTACTGCTTGAGGCGGTCTTCCTTGGAGATGCCGTCGGTGGAGGGGGTTACTGTTGCGCTCATCTGATACACCTCACTCACAACATCCGCTTGTAGGGTGTTATAAAGGAAGGAACGTTGACCTTAGTTCGGTCGCTTTCAGCCAAATTCGGGAGAATTGTTCATTTTACAACTCTTTTGAAATCGCTTAGAAATTTTATAATCGCCTCTCAGTCTTTCATTCATTTAGAATTGTTGTGATTCAATACACTCACAAAACCGCCTCAAAACCCCAGTTCTACCCCAGTCAACCGGTGATTTTGTCCGCAAATTATCTGAATTACGACTGTCTGGTTCACAGACTCGTTCGTGCGTGGAATCGATTCCGTCTCAGCGCTCGTGCTTCCAGAACTGCTCTTCGACGGTCGTCTCCTTCTTGAATATCGGAACTTCGTCTTTCAGCCGATTGATGCCGTCTTCGACCGTCCGAAACGCTTCCGTTCGGTGGCCTGCGAGGACGACGACGAACACGATATCCTCGCCATCGCCGATGACGCCGACGCGGTGGTACATGAGAACGCGCTCGACACCGTCTCTCGACTCCAATTCCTCCGATATCGTGTCCATTCGCGCCTCGGCGACACCGTCGTACTTCTCGAATTCGAGGCTCGTGGTCCGTACATCGTCTTCTGACTCTTTCGCGCGCACCCTCCCGGTAAAGGTCGCAATTGCCCCTGCGTAGTCCCCCCGCGAATCAGCTTTCACACGCTCGATGAGCGTTCCGAGCGTGATGTGTGGTTCGAGCGAGTCGATCGTCTCTCGAACCTCGTCGAACTCGACGGCGTCTGCGTTCGCGGCCTCTGCGACGACGTTTCGGGCATCCGCGCCGCCGAGTGCGAGCGTCGGTACACCTGCGTCGGCAAACCCAGAGAGAAGCAGATAGTCGTATCGCGCGGCGAGGTCGTCGATGAGTTCGTCGAGTGGTCGCTCGTCGCCCGCGGCAACCCACTGGCCGTTCGGTGAGATTCCGTAGGCGGCATCGACGCCAGAAGGTGGTTCGTCGTCGGTCTCTGCGTCTGGGAGCGATTCGAGTGTCGCAACACGCCCGTCTAATCGGGTCGCAAGTCGTTCACAGAGCGTGGTCGCATCTGCGCCGACGATACCGAGGATGTGCATACCATGGCTGAGGTCCGCGACCGGTTTAAGATTGCTCCGGGTCTTGGGCCTCTCCGGTCGGGCGCGTTCGGTAGAGATAGAAGGCAACACCGGTTCCGGCCATACTCAACAACGCGGCGGCCCACGGAGCGAGCGTCCCGATGAGCGTTTCCGCAGTTGCCGGGAAGCGTTCGTACTGCCAGAGCGCCCACCCGATAGCGAAACAGGCAATCATCACCCAACTGAGGCCACTCCGAGTGCCGAACTCACCTCGTCGGTAGCGGATAAAAATCGCCCCAAGTGCGAGTACCCACCCAACGATGAGGAGCGTGACCAACTCGGCGGTGAGTAGTTGCATACATCCGGTCGCGCCGAGACCGAGTTAAAGGACTCGACACGCCCTTCTCGCACTTGATAACCCTTAAGATGCGTTCGCGGATAGCCCTGTGCAATGAGAGTCGTCATCTCCATCGGTGGGAGTGTACTCGCGCCGAACCTCGACCCAGAACGCGTCAAAGCACACGCGTCGGTCGTCGAAGCACTCGCGCGAGAAGGGTGTGAAATCGGTGCAGTCGTCGGCGGCGGCGGTGTCGCCCGCGATTACATCGGTGCGGCCCGCGAACTCGGTGCGAATGAAGTCCAACTCGACCAAATCGGCATCGACGTGACGCGAATCAACGCCCGTCTGCTCATCGCCGCACTCGGGTCGCAGGCCGACCCCAAAGTCGCCTACGACTACGAAGCCGCGGGCGACGCAATTCGCCGCGGAGATATCTCGGTGATGGGCGGCGTCACGCCCGGTCAGACCACCGACGCGGTAGCCGCCGCACTCGCCGAATACGTCGATGCTGACCTGCTCGTCTACGCGACCAGTGTGGATGGCGTCTTCAGCGCCGACCCGAAAGAAGACCCCGACGCGACCAAGTTCGACGAGATGACCGCGGCCGAACTCGTCGATGTCATCGGCGGCATCGAGATGAACGCCGGTTCGTCGGCACCTGTGGACCTCCTCGCTGCGAAACTCATCGAGCGCGCGAAGATGCGCACCATCGTCATCGACGGCACCGACCCCGAGCGCATCAAACCGGCCGTTCTCCACGGCGAGCACACCGGAACGGACATCGTGCCGCAAGGTGGCGACGAGCCAACCTACTGGGCCGAGTAAGATGGCAGAGGAGACCGACGCTGCCGACGAGACGAACCACCACGCCTTCTGGGCCGACGACGTGGCCGACGAAATCGAGGCACGCAACCCCGAGGAACCGGTCGTCATCAAGGGCGGTGTCTCGCCCTCCGGTGTCGCTCACCTCGGTAACTTCAACGAAATCATCCGCGGCTACTTCGTCGCGGCCGTCCTCCGCGAACGCGGCCACGAGGTTCGACAGGTTTTCACGAGTGATGACAAGGACCCGCTTCGCAAACTGCCTCGCAAACTCGCCGACGAAGACGGCAACATCGTCGGTCTCGGCGACGTCGATGCGGGCGCACTCGGGCGCAACCTCGGCAAGCCCTACACGTCGATTCCCGACCCCTTCGGCGAAGAAGAATCCTACGCCGCACACTTCGCTGCACTGCTGAAGGCCGACGCCGACCGTCTTGGCATTCCAGTGGAGATGATTTCCAACACGGAACTCTACGAACAGGGTGACTTCGACCCCGTCGTCGAACACGTCCTCGAACATATCGACAACGCCCGCGAGGTCCTGAGCGAGTACCAGTCGAAGGTCGACGAGGACTACGTGCCCTTCAACCCCGTCTGCGCCGAGTGCGGCAAAATCACCGAGGCGGTCACCTCTATCGACCTCGACGCCGGAACCGTCGAATACACGTGTACCGACATGACCGTCGGTGACAACACCATCGACGGCTGTGGCCACGAAGGTACCGCAACCTTCCGCGAAGGCAAACTGCCGTGGCGCTTCGAGTGGCCCGGCCAGTGGCAAGTGCTGGGCGTAGACTTCGAACCCTTCGGCAAGGACCACGCCGAAGGCTCGTGGCCCTCGGGCAAGGACATCGCCGAGAACGTCCTCGAAATTCAGCCACCGGTTCCGATGGTCTACGAGTGGTTCACGCTCAACGGCGAGGCCCTCTCGTCGTCTGCTGGCAACATCGTCACCGTCTGCGAGATGCTCGAACTGCTCGAACCCGAGGTTCTGCGGTACTTCTTCGCGCTTAACCCGCGCAAGGCCCGCGACCTCGACCTCTCGCGTCTCGACCAACTCGTAGACGACTTCGACCGCTTCGAACGCGCCTACTTCGGCGACGTTGACGACGAGACGCTCACGCGCTTCGCCGAACGCGCTTACCCGTTCGTCGTCGAGGACGTGCGCGAAGACCGGATTCGCCTTCCCTTTACCTTCGCGGCTGTCCTCGGCATGACCGACGACGAGGACTTGCGCATCAAGATGGCCCAAAACGAGGGCTTCTTCGACGACGACACGCCGCAGGAAGTCATCGACGAGGCGCTCAACCGCGTCGAACGCGCCCGTCGCTGGGCCGAGAAGATGGACAACCAGTACAACTACCGCCTGCAAGTCGAGCTACCAGAATTCGACTTCGCGCCCGCTGTCGAAGACGCACTCGACGACCTCGCCGACTTCGTCGCCGACGGCCACGACGGCGAGGAGATTCAAGGCGAGATTTACGAGACGGCACGCCGCCACGACATCGAGATGGGCGATTTCTTCGCCGCTGGCTATCGCCTGTTCTTCGATGCGACTCAAGGACCGCGCCTTGGCGAGTTCCTGGGCGAATTAGAGCAAGACTTCGTCGTCAAGCGTCTGCGACGCGAGGAATAGACGCTCGGCTCCCCCGCTCCCCTCCCGATTCTCTGCTCTCTTCTCGATTCTCTCTTAGTTCTCTTCGATTGCGTCGATGACGACGGCACCGACGACGGCGAGTCGCGGGTCGATGACGCTCGTATCGAGGTCGATGTTGTACTTGTCTTTGAGCGAGAACTGTTCGCCAATCGAGCCAACCGGCTCGCCGTTCGGCCCTTCGATGCGGTAGGAAAAGGGGATGAGCGTCGTGATGAGTCGGCGGGCAATCGCCATCGGAACGTTGTCTTCGACGATTCGCCCGACGACGTTCCCGTTCGGGCCGAGCAGTTGGTAGGTGTGTTTGACAAACGAGAAGGCACCGCGTTTGACCGCGCCGACGCGTTCTCCGGTCTGCGAGTCGATGATGTCGTAGGCCGCCGAAACGTCGAGGACGCTGTCGGCTTTGACGCGGAAGCGTTCTTCGCCGGAGTCGTGGTCGTGGAGTCGAAAGTCCTCTTTCAGTTTAAACTTCTTTTTCTTCGCCGAGAGGATTGGTGACCCGCCCTCGTAGACGGTGTACTTCGTGCCGATAGAAATCTTCTGCCGAACCTCGTACTGGCTTGCGTCGAACATAGCCCTCTCTGGTATCGTTATGAGATAAAACCCTTGTGGGGGACGACTTATGTCTCCATCCTGCGTATCACGACGTGTAGTTCTCGCACCCCGCGAGCGACGCCCGCGGCACTCGCCGCAGTGATTTACCAAATGTCTCTCATCGACTTCATCCGTGCCGTTGAGGAATCGACAGACGACTTCGACGTCGAACTCGAAGAGTTCGACCCGGATTCCGAGCAAGCAGATATCGAATCGGAATCGTCCGGCGGCCGGTCACTCGGCCGTGTCCTCGTGGCCGTCGCCCTCCTCGCGGCCGTCGCCTACGTCGTCTACCGATTCCGTTCGGCCGCATCGAGCGACGACGAATCTTTCACCGATATCGACCTCGACGACTCCGAGGACGACGCAACCGTCACCGTCGAGTACGACGCCGAGGAAGAATCGGCCGACACCCCGACCGACGACGAGTCGGAAATCGACGTGATTCCCGACGAACCTGCCGAAGAGACCGACGAAGCAGACGCGGACGACGAGGGCGTCGAAGTCGAAATCGAAGGTCCAGGTGGCGACGAGACTGACGAAGAATAGTGACTATCAGGCCGTCGTGATGCTTCCGTAACCCGAACGCCTTTTGGCCCACGACACCTCCGTTTCTGCGATGAACACGCTGCTTTGGGTCCTCATTGGATTCATCGCGTACTCGATTCTTGCGACGTTCCTCCGAACGCGCGGTATCCTCCCCGAGTACGTCCGCGTCCAAGGGCCACTGACGACGATTCACACCCGTCGCGGCCGACTGTTGCTCGACAGGCTTGCCAAGCCCAAGCGCTTCTGGCGAGCGTGGAGTAACATCGGCCTCGGGGTCGCACTCGTCATCATGGTCGGGACGTTCGTGCTGCTCGTCTTTCAGGCGAGCCTCATTATCCAAAATCCCCCCGCACCGACCGCGGTCAACCAACCGCAGAACTTTCTCGTCATTCCCGGCGTCAACGACTTCCTCCCGCTCTCGGTCGCCCCCGAGATTCTCTTCGGCCTGCTCGTCGGCTTAGTCGTCCACGAAGGCGGCCACGGCATTCTCTGCCGCGTCGAAGACATCGACGTGGAATCGATGGGCGTCGTCTTACTGGCGATTCTCCCCGTCGGCGCGTTCGTCGAACCGTCCGAAGAGAGCCAGAAAAAGGCAGACCGCGGCGGCAAGTCGCGGATGTTCGCCGCGGGCGTGACGAACAACTTCGCGATTACCATCGTCGCGTTCGCCCTCCTCTTCGGGCCGGTCATCGGGTCGATTTCTGTCGCTCCCGGTGTTGCCGTCGAGGGTGCCTACGCTGGCTCGCCTGCCGACGTGGCCGGAATCAGCGGTGGTGACCGACTCACCGCCGTCGATGGCGTCGCCATCAACACGACACGAGACCTCGAATCCGCGCTCCGCGAGAGCGACGAGCGAACCGTCTCGGTCGAAATCGACGGCGAGCGAACCGTCTCGGTCACGCGCGAACTCATCGTCGCCGGGTCTGTCGAAGGCAACCCTGCGGGACTCACCGTGAGTGCAGATAGCGACCCGATTCGCATCATTGCGGTGAACGGCACGCCGGTCTACACACAAGCCGAATTCGAAGATGCCGTCGGCGACTCACGCTTTGCGACGCTCGATACGTCTGAAGGTGAGCGTACCGTCCCCGTCGGGGCCTACATCACCAACGTCGCAGAAGGTGAACCACTCCACAACGAGACGGGTACGAGCGACCCGCTCATCATCACCGAACTGAACGGCGAGCGAATCGCGTCTGCGACCGACCTCCAGCAGGCACTCGACCGAACGTCGCCCGGTCAAACTGTCTCGGTCGAGGTCTATCAGAACAGTGGCTTCGAGACGTACGACGTGACGCTCAACGAGAATCCGCAGGATGGCAATGGCTTCCTCGGTGTCAACATCTTCCCCGGCACGAGCGGCCTCCTCCTCTCGGACTTCGGGACGCGCGAGTACCCCGCTGGAACGTACCTCTCGCTCCTCGGCGGTGACGGTGGCGACGGTGCAGGTGGCATCCAGAGCGCACTCGCCGGTTCGCCCCTGCAACTCGTCTACGTCTCGCTCTTGCTCCCCTTCGCATCCGTCGTCCTCGGGATTCCGAACTTCCCCGGGTTCACCGGGTCGGTGATGAACTTCTATCAGGTCGGCGGCCCGCTAGACTTCCTCGGCGGTGGGGTGTTCCTCCTCGCCAACGTCCTCTTCTGGACGGCGTGGATTAACCTCCAACTCGGCCTGTTCAACTGTATCCCGGGCTACCCGCTCGACGGGGGGCGCATCCTCCGAACTGGAACCGAAGCAATCGTCTCACGGCTTCCGGTCGGCGACCGCCACACGTTGGTTCGAACTATCACCACCTCGATTGGGCTGATGATGCTCATGTCGCTGTTGTTGATGGTGTTCGGGCCGACCATCCTCGGCGGATAATCGCGCTTCGCAACACTCGGATTCGCTTTTTCTCGCGCTTCGATTGTCACGTCCGACTCGCAACTTCAATACGGGATGACTCCCAAGGTGGGCCTATGGTAGAGGCCCCCCAGACCGACGAGGGCTGGTTCGTGCTGCACGACTTCCGAACCGTCGAGTGGGACGCGTGGCGGGACGCACCCGACCACGAGCGTCACCACGCCATCGACGAAGCGGTGGCGTATCTCGATGCACACGAAGCAGTCGAAGACGACGAGGAGGGCGCATCTGCGGTCTTCTCCGTACTCGGCCACAAGGCCGACTTCGTCATCGTTCACTTCCGACCGTCGCTCGACGCGCTCTCGCGTGCCGAACGCCAGTTCGAACAGACCGCGTTCGCGTCGTTCACCGAGCAACCGACCTCGTACGTCTCTGTAACCGAGGTCTCGGGCTACGTCTCGGACGACTACTTCGAAGGGAACGAGGAAGACATCGACACCGGACTGCTTCGCTACATCGAGGGCAAACTCAAGCCCGACATTCCGGACGACACCTACATGTCGTTCTACCCGATGTCGAAGCGCCGTGGCGAGAAACACAACTGGTACGACCTGCCGTTCGACGAACGCCGCGAACTCATGTCCGGCCACGGCGACACAGGTAGAAAATACGCTGGTAAAATTAAACAGGTCATCGCGTCTTCGGTCGGGTTCGACGACCACGAGTGGGGCGTCACGCTCTTCGCCGACGACGTGACCGACATCAAGGACATCGTCTACGAGATGCGTTTCGACGAGGCATCGAGCAAGTACGGCGAGTTCGGCGACTTCTACGTCGGTCGTCGCTTCCCGCCGTCTGACCTCGGTGCGTTCCTCGCTGGAGAGGGCGTCCCGTCGAGCGAGTTCGGCGGCGAATCGCATCACCACGCGCACGCACACGGCGAGGGTGGTCACCACCACGGTGAAGGCGGCAATCACGGTCACGGACATGGCGAAGGTAGCCACCACGGCCACGGCGACAGTGGCGGTCACCACGGCGACGACAGCGACGAGACCAGCGACGAAGACATCCGCGGCGAACTCGAAGACCTGAACATCTACGCGGGCAAGCCTCACGGCGAAGACGTGTACGCGACGGTTCTCTACTCCGAGGCCGACGCCGACGAGGTGTTCGACGAAGTCGAAGGTCTGCGCGGTAACTTCGACCACTACCCGACGCACGTCAAGTCCGCGGTCTACGAAGCCAACGAACGCGGCCGTCTCGCCGTCGTCTCCATCTGGAAGACGGCGTCGGCCGCCGAAACCGCCGCAGGGTTCCTCTCCGAACTCCCCGGCATCGTCGAGCGCGCCGGTGAAGAGTCCGGATTCGGCACGATGGGGATGTTCTACACCGTCAAACCCGATTCGCGCGAGGACTTCGTGGAGAAGTTCGGCGTCGTCGGTGGACTCCTCGACGACATGGAGGGCCACTTCGATACGGACCTGATGGTCAATCTGGAAGACGAGAACGACATGTTCATCGCCAGCCAGTGGGCCTCGAAAGACGATGCGATGGGCTTCTTCCGGTCTGACGCCTTCCGCGACACCGTGAAGTGGGGCCGCGATGTGCTGGCGGACCGCCCGCGTCACGTGTTCCTCGCCTGAGTTCCGCGACCAGCGGGAGCGGGGTGAGGAATCCCCTCGGGGATGACGAGCCTTTTGGTCCAGATTTTGCCAGCGAGCAGCGCGAGCGCAGCAAAAGGTGGCGTGTGGGTGCTGGCGGACCGCCCGCGTCACGTGTTCTTAGCCTAGGCTCGCACCTCTATTTTCGAAAAAGCTCGATTCTTCTCTACTCGGCCAGCGCCGTCTTCACCGCTCGGAGTTTCGGGTACGCCTTGTCGGTGCCGAGGAGGTAGGCGAAGTAGAGCATCGCCGCACCCATGACGACAGCCCACGCGCCGAGTTGGATGTCGCCGCCGGTCGCCGTCACGAAGGCGAATCGTTCGACGTACGCTCCGGCGACAGAGAGGCCGAGGCTGCCGAGGCCGAAGATGACGAGTTCAACGAGTTCTGGAAGGAGTTCGAGAAATCCGGACTTCATTGTGAGACCTCAATCACTCAGTCAGTATCTCTCTTTTGGTCCCGTCACTCGGTAGCAACGTCACGCTGGCGGTTCGAGAGGTGCTCGCTGGCCGACTCTCTCGTCTCGGTTTCGAGCAACCGCTCTAGTTTCCGTTCGAACTCGGATTCGGTTAGTTCTCCCGTCGCGTACCGTTCGCGGAGGTGGTGCAGTGGGTCGGCAGCGGTGACTGTTGTCGGCTCACCCCAGCTATCGAATCGGTCGCTGGCGACCGATGCGATGTCGGTTGCATACGAGACTGCGAGTCCGAGAATCGCGCCGACGAGAAACATGTTGGTGAACGCCGGGAGAGGATTGACGCCGTTCGACAACGCGAGACCGGCACCGACGAGTCCGACACCGATGGCGAACAGCCACGGATGGTCGTGGACGAACCTAACGACACCGCGCTCGCGGAGGGTATCGAGCGAAGACATGTCTCGCTGTTCACAGTATCGTGCGAAAAACGTTCGGTCAGCCAATCAACGACCGCGTAACACGTACCCCACAGCGCCGACCACGCCGGTGAGGAGCGTCGCCCCGACCCATGGACAGGCGCTCGCGCCTCGCTTGTCGGCGTCGCGTTTGACGAGTGCCGCGAGGACGACGTGCGCGACGGCGGTCAGTGCGACGAAATTTCGAAGTCGCATTCAGGCTTCGTTGCGAGCGCCCTTCGCAACGTGTTTGTCGAGTCCGGCGTCGCGGATGTCGTCACCGCCGACAGACGAGCGCAGGGAGTCCATGCCGTCGAATCGGTCGATACCGAAGTTCTCGTCGTAGAGGTCGAGAACGCGCTCCATCTCTTCGTCGGAGAGCTTCGGCACGTCGCTCGCGGCGGCCCACTCGGTGATGTCGTCTTTCGTGCGGAACGTTGGCGTCACGGCGGCAGTGGCGTCGAATCCCAGGAGGAACGCGATGGAAGCCTGTGCCATCGTTCTTTCTCCATCCTGTTCGAGGAAGCGCAGGGTTTCGAGTTTCTCCCAGCCCGTCTCGTACCACTCGTCGGGGCGGAAACCACGGTGGTCGCCCGCGCCGAGTTCGGTCTCGGGGCGAACCTGTTCGTTCAGGAGGCCCGAGGAGTGCGGGACGCGACCGATGAGGCTCGTCGAGGAGCCAGTCTCCTCGATAGTGTCGAGGAAGTGGTTGCCAACGTCCTGTTCGAACATGTTCCAGACGATTTGGAGCGCGTCGAACTCTTCGGTGATGGCCATGTCGCCTTCGGCCAGCCACCCGATGGAGGGGCCGAGTGCCCACCCAGTCGCCTTGATGAGGCCTTCTTCTTTGAGTTCGTCCAGTGCTTCGAGTACGTCGGGTGTCACCTCGTCCACGTTCGCGTTGTGGAGTTGCAGGAGGTCGATGTACTCCATATCGAGGCGTTCGAGGCTCTTTTCGGTCGCTTCGCGGACCCACTCGCCCGTGATTTCTTTCGGCAACTCGCCGTGGCCTGCTTGCGGGTTGTTGTAGAAGTCGTAGCCAATCTTCGTGGCGACAGTCACCTCGTCGCGGTACTCGGCGAGGGCTTCGCCGACGACCTCTTCGGAGTGACCCATGCCGTAGACGTCACCCGTATCGAAGAAGTTGATTCCCTGGTCGATGGCGTGATGAATCATCTCGATGGAGTCTTCATCGGAGCGGTCGCCCCACCAGTCGGTTCCGACGACCCACGCGCCGAAGCCGACTTCGCTAACGTCGACGCCGGACGAGCCGAGTTCGCGGTAGTGCATGACTGGGCGTTAGGAGGCGGATGACTTATGGCGTGTGTTTCGTTCTCGCAGAGTGAGAATACATCCTCTCGCGCACGAATGTGTTCGTTCTGTGCGCATCCTCGCTCGAACCCGCGGATTCATGACCGATGACGTCAAAGTCCAGCGACAATGGACGAACTCTCCGTCCGCGTTGGATTCCTCGTCGCGGCGGAACTCACGGACGAACAGCGCGCAGCGCGGGATTGGGCGGCGACGATAGCCTCCGTCGAAACCATCTCGTTCGATGCAGTTGCCGCTGGCGCAGTCGAACTCTCTGACTACGACGTCGTGTGGTGGCACAGTAGCCTCCAACTCTCTTCGGAACAACGCGAACTCGCTACGGCCTGCGCCGAGGTGCTCGACGGCTACTTGCAAGACGGCGGCGGGGTTCTCTTGACGCTCCACGCCCTCGCCGCGGTCGAAGAACTGGGTATCGACCCAGTCGGACCCGACGCGATTGGCACGGAGAACTCTCCGCACCCGACGGGCCTGTTGACCAAATCTATCCACGCCGACCACCCACTGTTCGAGGGATTCGACACACTCGGCGTCCACATGCAACCGCCGGACTCTCCCCGACCGTTTGCCCGCTACGAACACATTCTCCCCGAAGACGGGCAGGTACTGGCGAGCATCATCCACGGCGACGACTTCCTCGTCGCTCTCAAATCGGTCATCGAGTGGCAACGCGGAGACGGGCGAATCTACGGTATCGGTGCCGAAGTCTCGTTTCTCTCGCACCACGGCCACGACTTCGAGACGATGGGGTCGAACGAACACGTCCTCAGAAATGCGCTCGCACTCCTCGGTGGCGACACCCGACGCCGACCGACATTCACCGACAGGCCGACCGACCGAGACGGATTCGAGGCCATGCGCAAACGACTCGGCGACGACCACCATCGGCCACGATTCCACCTCGCCGGGCCTGCACACTGGGTGAACGACCCGAACGGCGTCGTCCAGTACGACGGCACCTACCACCTGTTCTATCAGTACAACCCCGGCGGGCCGTTCCATGGGACGATTCACTGGGGCCACGCGACGAGCGACGACCTGCTCCACTGGGAAGATCAACCGGTCGCCCTCGTACCCGACCCCGATGGCCCCGACAGAGATGGCTGTTGGTCCGGGTGTACAGTCGTTGACGACGATGGCACCCCGACGATTCTCTACACGGGCGGGCGCGACCACCATCAACTGCCGTGTCTCGCAACCTCGTCGGACCCATTACTTCGCTCGTGGGATAGACACGACGAGAACCCCATCATCGAGACCGCACCCGCCAACCTCGACATCCTCGGCACTGACGACTGGGCCGCCGAGTTCCGCGACCACGCGGTCTGGAAAGTAGGCGACGACTGGTACCAACTCATCGGCTCTGCACTCGCCGACGTCGGCGGCGTCGCACTCCTCTATCGCTCCTCCGACCTCCGCGACTGGGAGTTCGTCGGCTCGCTTCTCGGCGGCACAGAAGGCCATGGAACGGTCTGGGAGTGCCCCGAATTGCTCGAATTTTCGGACTCCGACCTGCTTCACGTCTCGAACTACGACGACGTTCGATACTTCGTCGGCCACGCCGACCTCGAAACGCCGGACTTCGACGTGGACAACGAAGGACTGCTGGACTACGGCGAGTTCTACGCACCTCAATCGACGGTCGTTGACGACGGTCGTGCCCTCATGTGGGGCTGGGTGAAAGAGAGCCGCGGCGTCAACGAGCAGTGGCACGCCGGATGGTCCGGAATGCTCTCGCTCCCGCGCGAGGTCTCGGTCACCGACGATGGCGAACTTCGCCAGCGACCCGCCCGCGAACTCGCGGAACTCCGTGGGAACCACGTCGAACTCGACACTCTCGAACTCGCTTCCGACCAGCGCCGCTCGCTCGACCTCGCGGGCAACGCGTACGAATTCGAACTCGAAGTCTCGGTCGGCGACGAGTCCGCATTCGAACTCTCGGTGTTCGAGTCGCCGACGCGGTTGGAACGAACGTCGATTTGGTACGACGGCGACCACGTGACGGTGGACCGCGAACACAGCAGTCGCCACCACGGCGTGGACAAAGAACCCCGGTCGATGCCGGTCGAAGGTGACTCAGTGACGCTCCGCGTCTTCGTGGACTGCTCGATTGTCGAAGTATTCGCCGACGAACAGCAGTGTCTCACGACGCGTGCGTACCCGATTCGCTCGGATGCTGACGGCGTGTCGATTTCGGCGCACGGCGACGCTGTCGAAGTGACGTCGCTCGACGCGTGGGAACTCGATGCGACGTTCGACGCGAGAAAGCGAGACGACTAAGAAAGAAATCCGCGTTCAGTAGTAGCCGTCGCCGCCTTCGCTCGATTCGTTCTCCCACCACGACTTCGGCAGTGCTTCGCTCGAGAGCGGCAGGTGTCCGTGGCCGAGCGTGTCGATGACGTTCGTCTCCGTGCCGTCGAGGCCGAGTCGGACCGTCGGCGCGAGCGTCCCACCGAAGCGTCGCATCTGTTCGTCTTCGGGAAGCAGTGAAACGTCGTCCAGATTCGGACGATTGTAGTCGAAGTAGTTGAAAAAGGACGAGGCGAGCAGTTCGTCGCCGTGGTCGTAGACGAGCCACGAGTAGGCTTGGAACGGTGCGTTTGCGGGGTTGGTCAGGACCATCCCGTGACCGTTCAGGGGTTCGTACTCGCCTCGGAGGTCGTCTGCGACGAAGCCGTAGAGAGCATCGTACCCCTCCAGTTCGGGTGCAAACGTGTGGACGTGACTGGAGATGAAGAGATAGTACGTGCCGTCGCGGACGACGAGATGCGGGCGCTCCAACTCTTGATTCACGCAGACTGCATCGAGGAGCGGTGGCCGAAGTTCGAAGTCTGTCGGGTCGCCGGTCGGCGAGTGGGCGATGCCGATACTGCCGTTGAACTCCTCCCAGACGGGGTCGTCGCACGCCCCAGTCCCTTCGGGAACGGGGGTGTTGGCCTCGAACAAGAGGTAGGTCTCTCCCGACTCAGGGTCTTCGAAGAACCACGGGTCGCGGAAGGTGTAAATCATCCCGCGAGACTGGTCTTCGCGCTCGTACCAGTCGCCGTCGGGCGTGAGGAGGACTTGGTGGTCCCACGGACCGTCGATTTCGAATCCGGAATCCGTGTTGACGGTGCCGCCCGTCGCAAGCGCGAGTCGCTGGGTGTAGGTCAGTTCCTCGGCACCGTCCTCGCCAGCGGCGGTGTAGTAGAAGTATATCTCTCCCTCGTCGCCGTCGGGGTCGTACATCGCAGACCCGGCCCACTGGCGTTGACCGAGTGCGCCGCCATCGAAGACGGTGCCGCCGGTCGTCCAATTCTCGCCGTCATGCGAGTAGAAATAGCGGATGGTCGCCACGTCGTGACGCTTGCCCGGCAACAAGTGCGATGGCGACGTTAAGGAGAAGATGACACGATAGCCGTCGATTTCGGCGATGGTTCCATCGCGGTTGCGAAGAAACCACGTGTCCCAGATGTGTAGGTCGTCGTCGATTCGCTCTTCCGGCGGGTAGATGATGGGTGCGACGTTCGACTCGTCGCGACGAAGGCTCGATGCGTGTTCTCGCGTCCACGCTGGCGTGCCTCCGGCGTCCTCTTCACTCATATGTGAATGAACTTCGGAGGGGGTGTTATGCTTCACCATTCTTCGCTGGGCAACGAACAGCGCGCTCCGTCTGAAACCAGTGAATATTGCCCACACGCTCTCTGTCGTTCGGTTCGCACAACCGAACCCATATGAACGATGCCACCAAACGACGGTGCATGACGAAGGTCCACGTTTCGCTTCCGGATGACGCCGAGGAAGGCTTGCAGGCCTTCATCGACGAGGTGGATGAACGCCTCTCTTCGGACGAAGACACCTGTATCGTCGTCCGAGACACGCTTATCGACCTCTTCGGCGACCGCGAGGCGTGGGAGCGCTGGCAGAACGGCAAGCCTGTCTCGCCCGCGACGAAAGTGCGCTTGCAGGGCTACGACCCGTGTAACGCGACGCTCGAAGCTGAATACTACGCCGAGAAAGACCACGAGACGTTCAAACAATCGAAGCACCTCCAGTGGCTCTGGCGGCAGTTCGACGCCACACCGATGGCCGACAACGTCGATTTCGCGCTTCGATTCCGGCAGATGCTCGCCACTCACCTCTTCGAAGAGGCGGGCGACAACCTCCGTATCTTCAAGGGCGTCACCTTCTCGTACGGCCACAACATCTCTGTCGGCGACAACACAGTCATCCACGACGACGTCCACCTCGACGACCGCGGGAAACTCACAATCGGTGACCGCGTCTCAATCTCCGACGGCGCCCACATCTACTCTCACTCGCACGACGTCGTGGACCAAACAGAGGTTCGGAACTATCACACGAAGATTGGCGACGACGCTCGGGTTACCTACGACGCGATGGTCAACGCCGGAAACGTCGTCGGCGAGAACGCCATCGTGGGCGCTCGCTCGATCGTCCAAGGCGATGTTCCAGCACACCACATCGTCGTCGGGGCGCCCGCCAAGAGCGTCCGCATCAAACCCGGGTTCGAAGACGTCGCCGAACCACTCGATGCTGGCGGCGAGAAGCACGCCGACGAGCGAGAGATTCCCTACACGCTCCCCGACGACCTCGATGCATTCGACGAATTTGGACGAGATTTCGGCGGGCCGGTCAAGCCCCACCGGACGGAATAACGACGTCCACGGATTCTGAACATCTCTCGACTGAGAGTCGTTTCTCGCCGTTGGTTTTCTGCTGAAAACGTGGGTCAACCGAAGAACCAATATAGCGTGCTAACGTACATCATATCATGGATACGTGGGGATGGATTGTGGTCTACGCCCTTGGGCTGACGCTCCTCCAGTTGTTGGTCTACCGCTATCTCGTCACCAACGGTGAGCCAACGATGGGGGACGGAATGGGGCGTGACAGTGACCGAACCGACCGGTACGGTCACCCCGAAATTGCAGTTCCCTTCGACGACCGCACTGGGGTTCGACGCACGCCCACAGGCGAGCGTATCTGCCCCCACTGCGGCACCGAAAACGAACCCGACCCGACGTTCGACCTCTGTTGGAACTGCACCGGCCGCATTCGCTAAATTCGTTTTTCAGTCGATTCCGTTTTATCCACCCGTCACGACCGTTACGGTATGGCTGAGAGCGAGAACCTCCACGACGAACTCGATGCGTTCGCACGCGACGTCGAACGGGCGATTCTCGAATTCGACACGGCAATCGACCGCCACTCGCAGGTCCGCCAGCGTGCCCACACGCCCGTGTTTCGGTCCGGCCCCGGTGAGGTTGACGACGTGCAGGATTTGTTTTTTTAGAAGCTATTGAGAATTCTTTGCGCTGACTGGGAGTTTACTGAGTGAAACGAAGTGAACGTTGACGAGACGAAGTCTCGTCAGGACTGAGCAAACCGAAGGTTTGCGAAGGTCGGTCGGCAAACGACCGTAGGGAGTACCACGAGTTTGGTGAGTGGTACGTCGGCGAAGCAAAGCTTCGCCGGAAGTGCGCCGACCGGGAATTGAACCCGGACTTCGAGCTTGGGAAGCTCGTGTCCTACCATTGGACCATCGGCGCACATCGCTTCGCTCGTGCCCCGTGCTTCACCTCACTTCGTTCGGTGAAACATCAGCGCTCATTGCATTCGCCTTGAGCGTTGTCTCACTTCGTTCGACAACACATCGGCGCATTGCGCTTCGATAGGAAGCAAAAATCCGTAGACCGCGTGGACACTTGAACATAGCGCTTCACTGACCACATCCTGTCCAAAAATTGGACGCCCGTCCACCATTCTTCGCCAACGAGTGACTATTTGCCCCTCCGGTCCTAATCCGTCTGCATGTCAGAAGCCGACATCCTCTCTGCGGATGCCCCGCTTGACCTCCGCCTGTCCGACTCGGAACTCGAAGCCCACCGCGAACACATCACCTCGTTCATCGCCGAGACGGTCGAGGCCGCCAGCGCCGAGGGTGCGGTCATCGGCCTCTCGGGTGGTATCGACTCGACGCTCACCGCGTTCCTCGCCGTCGAAGCACTCGGGAAAGAGAACGTCCACGGCCTCGTCATGCCGAGCGTGGCGAACGCCGAAGACATGATGAGCGACGCAGAAGGTGTCGCCCAGCAACTCGAAATCGAGTACGACGTGGTGGAAATCCAGCCCATCGCGGAGGCGTTCTTCAACGTCTTCCCCGAAGCGGCAGACGACCGCATGGCCGCCGGAAACGTCTACGTCCGGACTCGTGGCATCCTCAACTACTTCGTCGCTAACCACGAGAACCGCATCGTCCTCGGGACGGGCAACCGCGCCGAAGCGATGACTGGCTACTTCACGAAGTACGGCGACCAAGCTGTGGACTGCAACCCGATTGGCAATCTGTACAAACAGCAGGTCCGCCAACTCGCCGCCTACGTTGGCGTCCCCGAAGACCTCGTGATGCAGACGCCGTCGGCCGAGATGTGGTCTGGTCAGACCGACGAAGCCGAACTGGGACTTACTTACGACGTGCTGGACGCGATTCTCGCACTCCACGTAGACGGCCCGCTCACGAAGTCGGTGACGGTTCGTCACCTCGGCGTGACCGCAGAACAAATCGACAGAGTGGTCGAACTGGTCGAACGCAGCGAACACAAGCGCTCGATGCCACCCGCACCAGACGCGCTGTCGCTGTAAGCCCGGTCGGCACCGAATTCCGAGTTTACTTACTTCTCTCGACTCGCGGCGATGTCGCCGACGTTCGCGCGGTGCAACTCACCGAAGCCCTGCGCCTCTGCTTCGAACCGGGACACGTCACTTCCGCGGTCACGAAGTCGCTCTTTGATGACTCGAAGTGACTGTCGCTCATTTTCGGCGATTTCCTCGGCGACCGTTCGTGGGTCGTCTTCGATGCGCGAGACGAGCCCCATCTGGAGCGCTTCGTCGGCATCGACCACGCGTCCGGAGAGCGAGAATTCGAGCGCGTGCCCCTCACCGACGATTCGCGGCAGCCGAACTGTCCCGCCCCACGCGCCGAACAATCCGAGTTTGACGCCGGGCTCGCCGAGAGTCGCACGAGGGGTTGCAACGCGAACGTCGCAGGCGAGCGCGAGTTCAACGCCGCCGCCGCGTGCTGGTCCGTCGATGCCCGCCACGACGACTGCTGGCGAAGATTCGATGGTCGAGGCAACCTCTTGGCCCAATCGAGCGAACGCCTCTGGGTCCGAGAGTTCGGCGACGCTGTCGAGGTCGGCACCGGCGCAGAATGCGTTCCCCGCGCCCCGAACAAGAATGACTGGCGTCTCAGCTTCTTCGACGGCCGAGTCGAGTGCTTCGAGGTCCTGTGGACGGAGTGCGTTCCGACTGTCCGGGCGATTGATGGTGATGACTCGAATTCCATCGTCGTCCGTCGTTTGTATCATACTCTCGGTGGGCTGTGGTTTTCCAAAGGTCTTTGCCCTCACACCCGTAACCCCCGACTAATGGACGACGCCGTTCGAGCCCGTGAGGCCGCCAAAAAGGCGCTCTCGGACATTGAGCCCGAAGCACTCTTGGCGGCGTTAAACGAGCGTCTCGACACCGCCTCTGTTACTCCGGCGGTACTCACGTTCGTGAGCGCGCGGGCTGTTGACCCGAACGTCGATTTGCGTGGGCTTTCGGAGCGTGCCGCTGGCGTGCAACTCATCTACGAAGGGCTCCGCCTCACGCGGAGCCTCGCCAACGACGAACCGTGGGCCCACCTCGACGCCGTTTCGGACGACACTGCCGCCGATTTGGATATCCTCGCCGCCGACGTACTCGTTTCGCGTGGCTTCTACCTCCTCGCTCGTACCGAGGCCGCCGACCACGCCGTCGAGACGGTTCGCGCGTTCGGACGCGACCAAACTCGCGCGCAGTCGGCTTCCAACCCCGAGCGCCACACGCTCGACCGACACCTCGAAGTGAACATCTGCACACTGGCTGTCATCGCCGGAACGACTGCCGTTGGGTCGGCACCGCCGTCGGCACTCCTCGACTACGCTGCGACTCTCGTCAGCGGGCAAGACGAGGAACTGCTTCCCGAAGCGGCGTCGATTTCTGATTCGACTGTCGAGCGTATCGCAACGCTCTATCAGGGCGACGCTGCCGACGACCGAGTGACCTCTACTGCGGACCGGTAATCGACATACGCTACCATGGTTCCGGGTCGGTTCGAATCGAAACCCCTAAAGAGGAACCCGGACAACGAATGATTGCCTGCCTGGGTAGCTTAGCGGTAAAGCGCGTCCTTGGTAAGGACGAGAGCCCGGGTTCAAATCCCGGCCTAGGCTTGTTCCTGCGGAACAAATTGTAATTCGTAGACAGTGGTCCTCTAGCATAAGTTTTCCGCCGATTAGCTTCGAGAAGGACACCCGTTATCCGGCCTGTTTTGCCGGTGGATTGGCCTGTGAAAGGACACCCGCGAGCGCAACCACCCTATGCCGTGGACGGTTTTCTGAAAATGACGGTGAAACGCGGGAACGCGCACGTATTCTTATTCCAGAGAGAGGTGAGTCGGCACCCCTCCGCTGTCTGCCAATCGGCCTAGGCCGACCACCAATTCAACACCGGCTGATTACACACTCTGGGGAAATCGACGTGAAAGGTCTCTCCGTGCAGTAGAGCTATTGATGGCGGAAATCGTGAAACGTCAACCCCTTATATAGTCATCCAACCCGTGTCTATTCTTGTGATGTTCAAGAGAACTGAAATGACCGACGTATCGTGCGGAGGCACCCATGAGTGATGTCATTGAAGCGGTCGAAGGAGCTATCGCGTTCATCATTGGCGGGTTCATGCTTCTTCTGATTGGCTCGGCAATCGAGTCTAGCTCAATCCTCTACAACCTCAGTAGCTATGGTCTCTTCATGATACTGCTTGGCATTGTCCTCGCGGTCGGAGTGGTAGCAACGCTCTTCGGTGGACTCTTCGGGAGATAACGATGGGAATCAAAGATTACCTGAGTGAGAAAAAAGAGAACCGAATTATTGACGAGAAGATACTCAATGTCATCCGAGAGAGCAAAGCTGGCTTCGTTGGCACGACCGAGGTTAGTGACGACGAGCGGATTGACCTGAAAGAGGACGCTGTACGTAACCGATTGGAGAATCTCGAAGACGAAGGTCGTATTCATCAAAAGCGAATCGGGCATCCAGAACGTGGGAACCTCGCTTGGTATCTGGCCGAAGATGAACGTAAGCGTCCTGTCTCCGCAGAGCGTTATTGGTTCGCTCGGGTATGTGAAGAGGGACGAACCGTTTCAGAGAATGTGTTGCGTGTTGGTGGTATTGCCGCTTTAGCCGGGATGATGATGATTACGCTTTCCATCAGCGCGGATGTGTACGGGCTTCAATTCGCTCTGCTTCAGCCATCGCTAGCCGGGAAAGTCGGATTTGGATTAGCAATAGCCGGATTTGCGAACGTAGCGGTTGGAGGTGGACTCAAGGTTGGGCTAAGTCTCACTGAAACGGCTGTTACTCGTAAATCGTCTCAGATGAAGTCGATTCTGGGGCTCTGATAAGCCCCCTTGTTCAACGCTATCGAATGGTATGAGAAGAGCCATTAGTGCTAGCACTCGTGGGAATGTCAGCGAGACTGGGTAACAAAGGTTTAAAAATCTCCAGCCACAATATCTAAGGGAAGAAAGAACGTCTTCTGCGGCCTCAGTTCTGAACCCAAACCGTCACAGACGGCTGTCTATCGGTCGTATCTCTGCGATATCCACAATCTGCGCAGCAGTCGCGTCTGACAGACGTCTTCGCTCACAGCTCATTACAAATTGAGCTACTGCTTTGTCGAGCGCCAGGATTGGGGCTGAAAAGCCACTTCTGATTCCCCTCGCTTACTAACCATGCTAGCAACAGACACTAGTGATAGTTCCATCTCAGTTGATACCGCTCGAATCCGTCTCAAGCACGCCATTAAAAGTGCCTGGGAACGAGACGAGCCCAGCCTGATTGAGGCTCTTCCTTCCACAGGGAAGAGTTACGGTGTGATTCAGGAAACTGCTGAATCTGATAGGACTCTCACGTATCTGACTTCACGTGTAGAACTTTTCGACCAGGTCCAAGACTGGTGTGATGAGGCAGGGCTGTCCTCTCGGAAGCTCCCGTCGTTCCACAGTGACTGTGAAACTGCAAAAGGCGAACACGGGACCGAGTGGGAACAAAAAGTCCGGAATCAGTACCACTCCTTTGGACTGCTGCCCAAGGAGATACACAGAGAGGCAGAGTGCCTCTTCGGGGAACAACTCCCTTGTACGCGGGAAGGTAACTGCGGCTATCTCGCAAACCAAGATTACGACCCAGAAGAGTACGATGTGCTGGTCGGGCACTACGTTCACGCCCATGTTCCAAAAAACGTGGACGGCAGACACGTTGTGTTCGACGAGTTCCCAGAAGGGGCCTTCCGCTCAGAATATGACGCTGGAACGTGGAAAGAAGCCATCAGTTCGCTTCTCAACCAGCATGACGATATTCGATTCTCTTACCCCAAAGAGCTGAGAGCGGTTCAGCAGGGCTCTTCAGACGAAAGAGATGTTCTTCAGTGGCTAGAACCGCTTTACGGAATTGTTGGTCGAGACGCACGCGGTGCAATTAATAGTCCGGCAGGTGGCGCACACCCACGCGCACCCGCAATGGCCAACGCACTTCTTGCCGCAGAAGATGTCGGGAACCACTGGATGCACGCCCAGCTTCTTGACGGTCGGCCAGCGGTCATTGACCCGAGTAATGAGGAACTCACCGTTCTGGACAGACCAGACCTTGATGAGGCACAAGGTGTTCTTGCACTTGACGGAACGCCAACGGTAGAAAAGTGGGAACTGCTGCTTGGCAATGACCTCCATCACCAGTCCCTCATGTCTGGCTCTGAGAAAGCAAATTTCCTGAGGAACGAGTTGGGAATACAGGTCGTTCAGACCACCACGGCTGCTAATCACTACTCCGGACGGAGCGGAATCTCTCTAACGGAGGAGTTAGACATGGTGCTGTTTGAAGCCGTTAGTAACCGTGAGGAGGTGCAGCCAGTATTAATTTCGACAAATTCTGCTTTGGAGGCGTATCAGGAGGAAGGCGTTGCAGAATATGTCAGCGACTGTGCAAACTACGGTGGCATCAAAGGCAGCAATGAGTTCAGTGCAACCCGAGTGGGCATTGTCGCCGGGAGTCCTCACTACGGAGACCCCTACATCAAGAAGTGGGCAGCCCTTGCCAAGGAGTCTGCATCTCGAAAAAAGGATACAGATGGGGTGGAACAAGACTTTGGGCCCTTCGGAAACCAGATTCTCCAAGGGATGAGAGAATCAGAGGTCTTGCAGGCATTATTGCGATTTGGCAGAGATGGACGTGGAGCTACTGTCTACGTCCATACGGGAGCAATCCCTGATTGGGTAGAGCTTGAGGAGCCTGTACCTGATGTCCGTCAATGGTCGGACGGAATGCTCGAAGTGATTGACGCCATTAAGGCTCTTCCAATCCCCGAATGGAGAACAAAAGAGCTTGCAGAGGAGGTCTCTATCTCAACGAGGCAGGTAAGAACACACCTCAACTCACTCGAAGAGTTGGGATATGTGGGACACAGAACCGTTGGGCGAGGAAAGACATGGTTTGCTAAAAACATTGACCAGTCTGGGCGAGGCCATGTACACTTCAAAACGTCCAACGACTCTGGGTGAACACTGATTCGTCAGGCTAACCAGAAATCATCCCCGTTTGAAATCCCCAAGCAGAGTAGGCCATTATTCATTCAAGTTATCCTACATGGGTCTGGTCCTTCCGTTGCACCAGAATACTCATCGGCCGTCTTCTTGGTCTCTTAAACAGCAAAGTTCCGGAAGTGAGCCATATTATAACTCTATATGGTAGACTTCCGCAAAACGGCTTCTCAAAAGCGGGAAGGGGAGGTGGATTTACTGAACAAGTCTCAACCAAGTAGATGGGGTGACCCCCGAACCTAATCGAGAGTCCGGGTTATCGCGTTTAAGCAGCCTATTGGTTCAACCAGTCTTCTAGTGAGGCCCATGCGCGCGAAGAGAATTTAGAGAATTTTCCGCGGCAGGTTACGTTGTGACTGCGGTCGCCTTCTTCGTCGTGTTCTAACCGCCCCCGGAGGAACATACTACCGTGATTCACAGACAACAGTCCTTTACGAGTCGAAGTACGGCCCAATGAGGAGTAATCGTGGTCTCCGATACTAGTCTTCGAGTGCTTCCAAGCCAGCCTGCTCAGTGAGGTTCTCAAGTAGAGTGTGAAGTCTTCGGGCTTCCCTCGCCAACTCACGCTGTTGGCTCCGGTTGAATCTATCCCGCTCTACGCGGAGCGAGGGGTCTGCCTTGCCATTGATAACTCGACCATAGTGCCGTTCTCGGGAGTCTATATCTCGAAGTTTGCTGAAGATACCAAGGATAATCCCCTGTAGGTTCTCGTCAGCGTATAGGTGAGTATTCTCGCGGAGTACCTCCCGCAGCGACTCGACGTTAATAATGTGGAACTCGGGAACGGATTCCGTTATTGACCTGCCCCTAAACGAGGATTCATACACATCGTGGAAACGACCAATCTCCATTTCAAGCTGCCTGACTGCTTGTTGCCGTCTATCGGCCTCAACGAATAGCGACTCGATTTGTTCACGGCTCATCGGCTGCTTTTGGTCGTTGATACGAGCGTAGTAAGCAGAATCAGAAGTCGCAACCGGCTTTCTGGTTGCTTCGTAAACACGTACTGCTAATACCACCATGTCAACGTTTTCGCTCGGGACGCGCAGTGGTGGTGAAACATCCGTCTTGACCAGCGGAGTAGTGTTCTGTATGAGCTGCGAGACAGTCCTCGAAATTTCATGTTCGGGTGGGTCAAACGGAGCGGGTTTGCCATCATCGTCCATCCCGAAAACAATGATGCCACCACTCGCATTAGCAAAGGCCGTGAATTCTCGCTCAATGTTCTTCTTCCACTCGCTTTTCGATTTCTCTTGGTTCGTATCTGCGTATCGTAGATGTTGCTTGTATTCGAGATACAGGTTTTCGGACTGACCAGAGTCCGATAACGATTGAAGCGTGTCCCACGTCCAGTCAGAGACTTCAGAGGGGAACGGTTGGCTCTCCATCGTCTATCCCCATCGCAACCAACTCACAAAACCCCAACGCGTCCTGCGTTCCCTGTGGATGGTTCTCTACGGCGTTCAGTGACCTCTCCGTTCCCGCATCATTTCAACCCTCCTTACGAGACCGCAGTCCTTTCCATACGAAGGATTGCGGTCAGTGAAGGGCTAAGCACGACTCAGTATTGATAGACAAGATTCTATCTGTGGCGAGTGTAGCCTACCTCCTATCGTCTGGTAACCTGTTTGGAATGTATGTGGGCTGGACAAGTTTGATATGCCATTAGATTTTCTGTGAGGGTATGTCTAAAGAGCGAGCAAAATCTCGAATCGAAGCCGAATTCTCCGATAAACGTGAAAACCCTGACGCCAGTGGTAACAAGAGCGTAGATGTGTATATACCGAGTTCAGGCTTGGATATTGACGACGTTCTAGAAATTGACTATGTAGACGACGTACTCGATGAAGGCGATGAGTTCCGAGTCTATGTTTCAGCGGACTCTGGCATCTACTTCACTTCAACCTAAGTCTGTACGGGATTCTGTTAGCACTTCTACGCAATTTATTCACCATGTCCAACAAGAGATAGAACGATTAGATGTCAAAGTGTGCTTGACGAAGGACTGCATTCAATCACGATATTTAGACTTTCTTCACCAGCATATTTTTCTTATTGGCGTTATATCATATGATTATGAGTGATGAATCATCATCGAACTCTTCATCAGAATCTAATTCCAGCAATGATTCTTCAGCCTCTGAGGGTGACTCTCTAAGTGAGAGAAGGGAATTTAGCCGTGTCAAGAAAAGTGGGTCAAACGATGGAGATGGCCCAGCACGTCAAGAGGTAACTGGTCATATCCCTCATGACATGCAAGGGAGTGGAGGTGGAGACAGTGGTAGTGGTTCCTCTGACAGCGGTTCGTCAGACGAATAGATTCGACATCTAGAATACTTTGGCCCCATCTCTCTCTCCCCAATATATTCTGCTGGCGCTATTGTTAGTTGCACCCGGTTTTATCTCTACTCTCATTGCGATTAACCTAGGAGTTGTAGAACGAAAGATATCTGAAACGAGGCTATTGGGTGTCAGCCTTGTCTCTAGTCTAATTATCGACACTGTATTCATAGAACTATATCAGCGAACAGGAGGAAGTGTAACCAGTCTTTCCGGTACACAAACAATATTTTTCACACCACAGTTCCGTGGTGACTTGGTCCTTGGATTACTCGCAGGCTCTGTGGTACTTGGTCTCCTCTATGCGATTGCTCTAACATACGATATTCCGAAAAGAATCCGGCGTGGGATTTGGTCACGAAACCACTATTCACGACATCATAGACAGCCTTGGGAAGGGGCACTTGAGAATGCTCACGAAGTTAACGTAATCACGTCGGACAGAGAGCTAGTAAACGGAATCTTGAGCGAATACAGCCGTGTTGAGAAAGAACGTCAATTAGTTCTCCAAGACCCATCTTGGTTAGACCGTCAAAGCGGGAACTTAGTCAAATCGGGTGAAAAAAGCGTAGTGCTGTTAGAAGATGATATTCAACGCCTCACGATTATCACAAAAAAGGATTGACGGTCAGATAGCTATATGTCCTTAATATATCCTTGTCTCCGCTTGGCCTTCTCTGCACTCGTCCCCTTATCGTAGTGTTTGTCCAGCACCTTCCCGCTCATATTCACCCGCTCTCCAGTCACGTCCTTCGGCTGCCCTGCGTTCCGAGCGGCAGTCACATACCCCCGACGGAGTGCATGAGGACTCACCGAACCCGGACACTTACACGAGGCATTCCAAGACATAGCCTCACAGTCCTCGGGATTCCGGTCAAACGGACACTCCCCACCGTTGTAGTAGCAGGGCCGAGTCGCAGTGTAGACGTACCGCTGGATGGTCGTTCCCACAACTCTTCCACTCTCAGAGGCGAGAAGCGGCGCTCTCCCGTGTTCGTCCGCTACGTCAGGCCGAGTCTGTGTGATGTAATCGGAGACAACCTCAGCCGTCTCAGGCGTGATGAGGACATCTCTCTCGCTCTTCTCTTTGTTCTTCAGTGGGGTTCCCGCTCTTGCTCGATGCCTGAGTTCCAACGCGGGCCTTCCTTCGTCGAAATCCCCGAGGTCCAAAGCCCGAAGACCACTCATCCGCATCCCGGTCTTCCACAAGAGGAGGAGTGTGACGTGGCGCTTGCTCGCGTACTCGTACTTCCCGAGGAAGTCCAGTATCTCAGTGGCTTCGTCCCGGGTCAGCAGGTCGTCACAAATCTCGTCTTGCTCACTGACCGAGGGTATCCGAACCATGTCCCCCATTCCGCGTGGGACTGCCGCGATATGCTCACAGAACTCGATGAACTGCTTTATCGTCATCATGTCCTGCCGGGCGGTGATGACCTTGACCTTGGATAGACGGTGTTCTTTGTACCGCTGGATGAGTTCGCTGTCGAGGTCGTTCAGGTTCGTCACCCGCTGGTCGTCTAACCAATCACAGAACTGACGCAGGCAGGTCCGGTAGTTCTTGAGGGTCTTCTCGGTGACTCCGGGGTTCTTGTCTTTCAGAAACCGGTTCTTCGCTTCGTGGGGCGGTGTCGTTTTCAGGCTCATGTTGTTTCCGTCAATTCGTCCACGAAGGAACCAGCCACAGCCACACTCGTCCTGAATCGAGCCGATTCAGAGCGAACCCAAAGCCGAACAGGCCGATTTCTGGGTGGCCCAGATTCAAAGCGTGCGTCCTTGGTAAGTTCATAGCCGGAAGGTGGTGAAACCACCTGGCGGCGACGAGAGCCCGGGTTCAAATCCCGGCCTAGGCTTCTTCCGAACGCAACATTCTGAGCGGTGAATCTTTTCCTCAAAAAAGGGAACACAGGATTCACACCACTCCACGCCCACCCCGCCAGCGGTCGATGGTCGATGCGGCCGTCTCTTCTTCCTCAATTTCACCGAGCTTTTCGTCCAGCTCAGCCGCTTCGAGCAACTGCCGAACTTGCTTCGACTGATTTCGCGGAGCCGAACTGCTCACTCTTTCTCCGCGTACTGCCGAATCAACCCACATTCTGGGCACACTACGACCACCGGTTTGAGTTTCTCTTTCAATCCCAATCCCCCGAGCATCCCCGGCTTTGGCTCGTTCGTCACGAGATAGAGGTTGAATCCGTCGCCGGTCTGTATCTCCATCTTCTCCATCATCACGCCGCAGTCTGGGCATCGTCGCGTCGTCGTCATCGTCTCCCTACAGATACCACTCAACACAGATAACCGCTCGACCATCTCACCCGAGCAACCGAACACAGTACGACATCGTCCACGACCCTCGCTCCGTCAGTTGTTCTTTCGCCCCTTCGTCGTCTAACCCACCCAACGGGCAGACGATGAACGTCGTCTCGTCGACGAACTTCGAGAGGGGGAACTCGTCGGTTCGAACAAAGCCGTGAGACGCGAACACCTCGTGGGGGATACACCCGTTCGACGCGCAGATGTGGTCACTCGATGCGAAGTCGGCGGTAATCTCCGAGAGGAGGGCCGAAAACGCGTCTGTAAGGTCTGCTCCGCCGGCCATCGGCAGTACTTCGACGAGTTCGGTGGTCGATGGCATCCCGTAGTCGTCTTTCGCCCCGACGACGATTGCGGCAACCGGTGTCGAATCGCGTTCGGCGACGTACGTGATGAACTGGTGGTCGGGCTCGGCAAAGCGCCACTGGTAGAACGTGTCGTCGCGGAGAATGTGGGCGTTCGATGGTGGGGCGCGCTCGTAGAGCTGCGTGAGCGTCGATATCGGAACAGAATCGAAGCGAGTAATCGTGAGAGTCGAGTCGTCGTCTGAAAGCCTGTCTTGCACGCGATGTTTCACGCGATAATAGGGGTCCATCGCGGCCACGCCGAGGCGAACCGACAACGGGTGGTCGGCCGTCAGAAACGCCGAAATGTCGTTGAGACGCTCGTATCGAACGAACGTGTCGAGGTGGTAGTTCGTCCAATACTCGCTCGTCATCTTCATCAGACCGCGGTGTGCGGGCGGATTTGCGTAGGTAAACGTCGCCGCCGAGTCGTCCCAAATCGCGGCGTTCATCCATCGCGACATCCGCGTCATCAACCCTTTTCGGCGGTGGTCAGGGTGAACGACGAGGTCGACGAGTTGGTGTGCAGTGATGATTTGGTCACCGATGCGTAGTGGGAGTGGAATAAACGGTCGCAGGCCAGCGATTTCACCATCCTTGTCGGCGAGGATGATGGGAACGCGCTCGGCGTACGGGTTCTGTTCGTATTTCCACGAAAACCACGCCTCGCTGCGTTGATTGAAGGCGAGTTCGTACAGGTCGATGAACGCCGCTCGGTCCTCCGGTTCGTACCAGCGAATCTCGTAGGCGTCGTCGCCACCTGCCTCGTCCTCCAATACTTTTCGCACCGACATATGGCGGTATTAGACTGAAAGTGAATTAGCAATGGACCTCCTAATTGCACTGAATTGTCGGTTAAGAGGTTGAATACGAGACTAATACCAGACTCCTCTGCCACTCGTTCGAACCGGACATTTATTGTGCAGGTACGTACCAGAACGCCTGACAGCTACGTTTGCGAAGGCAGTAGACTATATGTTAAAAACCGCCATGTTGAGAAAATCACTACTGCCGGGGTGTAATGTGCTATTATCCCACAACATATGTCTCGACGTGATACTGAATAGATGGCTCTCGCTGTCGTGACTCACCACGATGCCGAGCTGTCGTTCGAGATTTGGACACTACCTCTGCCTCCCACGACAGACATTTACACGCAGGCTTTGTCTCGTGACCATGGCACGGTTCTCGATTCGGGCGAGTCCAACACGCTGGCGATGGGTGTTGTGGGCACTGCTCGCTGTTGGGTTTATCCTCGTTAGTTTTCACCGGGTGACGACCGCCGTCCTCGCCGAAGACCTCTCTCGGGCGTTCGACACGACCGGGGCAGAACTCGGCTTACTGCACGCGTCGTTCTTCTACATCTACGCCGGGTTGCAATTACCCGCAGGAATTTTGGTAGATAGAGTGGGGTCGCGTCGCGTCGCATCAGCCGGTCTGCTCATCATGTCGCTTGGCGTCTTCGGGTTTGCACTCGCGCCGACCTACGCGATATCGTTCGCCTCACGCGCACTCTTAGGGCTTGGTGGGAGCGTCCTCTACACGGCGACGCTTCGATTTCTCGCCAACTGGTATCGCCCGGACGAGTTCGCAACGATGACCGGATGGACTGTCGCTGCCGCGGGGATGGGTGGCGTACTCGCAACGACGCCGCTGGCACTCGCCATCGACGCCGCCGACTGGCGCACCGTCCTCCTCGCAATCGGGGTCTTCGGGGTTGGTATCGCAGTCTTGACCTTCTTCGTCGTTCGTGACCGCCCACGAGATGCTGGTTTCACTCCACTTTCGGGCGTCGAACCATCGACCTCGACCGTCGATTTTTCGACCGTCGTCGAGAACACGAAAACCGTCCTCCACGAGCGCGAGACGTGGTTGTTGGGGACGATGCTCTTTCTCGTCTTGGGGACGAATTTCAGTTTCCTGGGGCTGTGGGGAGTCCCCTACATCGCCAACCTCTACGACGTCTCCGTCCAGACGGCGTCGTTGTTCGTCTTCGCCGGGAACGTCGGATTCCTCCTCGGGTCTCCCATCATGGGGACGCTCTCGGACCGACTGGGCTACCGAACAGAACTCATCGTCTTCTCCTGTACGCTGTTCACGCTCGCCTATGCAGTGTTGCTCGTCACCGTGACGCCGCCGTTGCTCGTCGCTGGTGGATTGCTCTTTGTCGCCTTGTTCGTCATGGGTGGGACGGTCATCGCCTTTACCGTCATCAAAGAGCGACACGAGGCCGAAGCGAGCGCGACTGCGACGGGCGCGATAAACAGTCTTGGTTACTTCGGTGCGGCCGTCCTGCCCGCGTTGATGGGCTACGCGCTCGACGCGTTCTGGACCGGCGAGATGCTCGCGGGGGCACGCGTCTACACCGCCGCAGGCTACCGCGTGGCGTTCGCAATCGCGACCGTCTCGGGAGTCGTCGCGCTGGTGTGTGCGTACGCACTCCATCGCCGCGAGTCGGCACTCGATGCGGCTTCGACGGCGACTGTCGAACCGACTGACTAGGCGTTTTTAAAGACATAGTCGCGCCGCTCAGCAGTTAGTACAGTGAAGAGAGCGAGTTCCGGTATCCTACGTCGCAACTCGCTCGCTTCACTCGAGAATCTGGGGAGCGCAGTGAAAAACCCGTCGTCCTCACGCTGTCGTTACTGAAGGTCGCGGACGAATCGCTCGGGGATGTAGTCGATGATGTGGTCGGGCATCGCGGCGACGGCGTACTCTGCGGCGGCCACCATGGGCTTGCGCAGCAGTACGTAGACACCGGAGACTGCGACAGCCCCAATCGCGAGGAATTGAATCGTGCCGTCGAAGACAATGACTGGCGGGACCGCCAGCGACGTCGCCAAGATGAGGTCTTCGGGCGCGCCGTCGTAGCGAATCATGCGCTTCGGCGCGAGCCATCGACCGTTCCAGTGGTCGTACACCGCGCGCTCGGACGTTGCGAGCCACGGCTTGAGTTCGAGACCGCCGCCCAGTACGTCCGACGCCGAGTGCAGCGCCGCGGCCGCGAGGAACAACGCGATCGCGAGACTCACCGTGGTTGGATTCCACGCCGCGATTGCGAGCGCGGGAACCGCGAGTATGCTGAAGTACACGGGGAAGTGAAGCGTCTTTCTGTGACCTGCATAGAGGTCAAAATCGGGAAACAGACCGCCGAGTGCGGCCGCGAGGACTGGGAGCGTCCCGGCCTCGGGGAACAACGCCCAGGCGATGGTGCCGATAAAGACACCTGCCAAGGCGTGCGTGGTGGCCATCATCGGTGGCCGTAAGTAATCCGAGAGAAAAACGGTGTCGGTACATGTGCTAGCATTGAACAAACTACATTTAGCCGTCGCGGACCCTATCAGGACGTATGCATTCGCGGGGAATCGAGTATCGTGCCAGTCAGGCGATGCAGGGAGCCATCTGTCTGGTTTTTTTCGCTGGTGTATACACGCGAAATCTGAGTGTCATCGTCAACTCCTTGCTGGCACTCAGTGTGACGTTTCTCCCCGCAATTCTCCAGCGTGACTGGGAGATTCGACTCCACCCGTTGCCCGGTCTGTGGCTGACCGCCGCCGTCCTCTTGCACGCGATTGGAATGCTCGGGCCGTACAATTACATCAGTTGGTGGGACCACGTCACTCACACGCTCTCGGCGTCTGTCGTCGCCGCCGTCGGCTACGTCTCGGCACGCGTCTTCGACGAGTACTCCGATGCAGTGTACTTCCCGCCGCGTTTTCTCTTCGTGTACATTCTGCTCTTCACGCTCGCCGCGGGCGTACTCTGGGAAGTCCTCGAATTTGGGGCGCGACTCTCGGCCGAAGCACTGGGTATCGAAGCCGTCCTCGTTCAGTACGGACTCGGCGACACCATCATCGACCTCGTCTTCGACACCGTCGGTGCGATGCTCGTCGCCCTGTTCGGGACGCCAACACTCTCCGAGACGATTGAGTCGCTGAACGAACGACTCGAACGGGCTCGGTCCTGAGATGGGGGCCATCTTTTAGCCACCCGGTGTGTATGGTAGTACCATGGACTTCGTTATCGTTGGGTACGGACGGGTTGGTGCACGAACGGCACGAGTGCTTCGAGAAGAAGGTCATACGGTGACTGTCGTCGATAACAACGAGAAGAAGGTCGAACGTGCCACTGAGGATGGCTTCGAAGCGTACCTCGGCGATGGCGGGACCGAGAGCGTCCTCAAACAGGCCGGTGTCGAACACGTGGCGGCGGTCGGTGGGTTGACTGGCGACCCGAACACGAACTTCGCGGCCTGCATGCTCGGCAAAGAATACGGCTGTCGGACGGTCATGCGCATCAGCGAGGACTACCGACAGGAGATTTACGAGCGCTACGCCGACGACGTTGACGAGATTATCTACCCCGAGCGACTCGGTGCTGCGGGGGCAAAGACGGCGCTTCTCGGCGGGAACTTCAACGCCATCGGCGACCTGACCGACCACCTCCGACTGGCGACGGTCACCGTTCCCGATAGCGCACCAATCGTGGGTGAACACGTCGCCGCTATCGACCTCGACGGCGACGGACGAATCTACGCACATGGTCGCCGTCGCGAACCGATGACGATTCCGCTGCCCGGAACGGTGGTCGAACCCGGTGACAGACTCGCACTGCTCACCGAACGCAACGCACTCGAACGCGTCCAGAAGGAACTTCTCGGGTAAGTGAAAACGGGGACGCGAGTGGCGCCGGGGGAGGCGCCGAATCGTCGATTTTCCGTGCCGGGGGAACCAGAACGGTTGTGGTGGTGTGCCGGGCGCGCGAGTTGTAGGTAGGAACTGAGGCCGAAACGCGCCCAATCGACGGATACGTATGAGATATCTTAAATCTGTGTCAGACGATTGTCTGCTATTCGCAACACGTCGTCACCCGAGTGTGGTGAGTCTGTTCACCAACGAACATTCTTGTGCCTCACGTGGCCGTGACTGTCCGTAAAAATTGCCTGTCAGTACACCAGCTCGCCGTTGACGAACTGCCGCACCCGGTCGTCTGCTGGTGATTCGAACACCTGCTCTGTCTTCCCCGATTCGATGCACGTCCCGTTCAGGAGTACTGCCGTTCGGTCGGAGACGCGCTGAGCCTGCTGCATGTCGTGTGTCGCCAACGCGACGGCGATGCCGCGTTCTCTCGCCGCGCGCATCGTCGCCTCGATGACGGCCGTGTTACGCGGGTCGAGATTCGAGGTTGGTTCGTCGAGAAGCAAGATATCGGGGTTGGGCGCGAGTGCGCGAGCGATTGCGACACGCTGGGCCTCACCCGCCGAGAGAGAACGCGCGTCTCGGAACGCCTTATCGGCCATGCCGACGGTTTCGAGCGCCTCGCTGACCGGAGTAGGTGGATTTTCGTCGCCGACGAGTTTCGAGATGGAGTCACGAAGGCGAATCTTCCACGAGTCGCGGACGCGAAGGCCGTAGGCGACGTTTTCGGCGACGCTGGTCGAAAACAAACTTCGATTCTGGAACGCCATGCCGATTTTCCGACGCACGGCGAGGTGTTGCTCGTCCGGCATCGACCACACGTCGTCACCGGCGAGTTCGATGGTGCCTGAATCCGGTCGCTCGAACAGTGCGAGCAGTCGGAAGAGCGTCGTCTTTCCGGTCCCAGAGGGGCCGACGACGGCCAAGATTTCACCCGGTTCGACCGAGAGCGACACGTCTTCGAGAATCGCCCCGTTACCGAATCCGTGAGTGACCCGTTGAGTCGCCAATGCAGGCGGTGCGTCCGTCATTGCCGACCACCCGTCTGGGTTCGGTCACGGAACCGCGCCCCGAGCGCGTTGACGAAGAGGACGAGCGCGAGCAAGATTACGCCGAGAGCGATACCCGTCTCGATGTTACCCTTCCGTGCTTCGACGGTAATCGCCGTCGTGAGCGTCCGCGTGAACGACCTATCTCCCGTCAGGACGATGTTGCCCCCGACGATGAGTACCGACCCGACTTCGCTGATTGCGCGCCCGTAGGCGGCTAAGAGAGCGGTCACGATGCCGTAGCGAGCCTCACGAACCACGAGCAGCGCGACATCGGTCGAAGTCCCCCCAGCGGCGAACGCGGCGTCACGAAGGTCCTGTGGAACCGACTGCACCGCCGAGAGTGAGACGCTCACGAGGACGGGAAGTGCGAGAATCGTCTGGGAGATAATCATCGCCTCTGGTGTGAACAAGAGGTCGAACACGCCGAGCGGTCCCGACCGCGAGAGCAACAAGAGGACGACCAACCCGACGACGACGCTCGGAAAGCCCATCCCGGTCGAGATAATCGAGGTGACTGCCGACTTCCCGCGAAAGTCGCGGAAACCGACGATGAGTGCGATTGGCAGGCCGATGAGCGAACTCACCGCGACTGCCACCGTGCTCACGTACAACGAGACGAGCGTAATGCTCACGAGGTAGGTGAGATTCAGGTCGCCGAGGCCAAACACGAACAGAGGTGCGAACCGGGTGGACTAAAAGTCCTCGGGCACGCGGTCTGCGACCCACTGTTCGAACTGCGCATCTGCAATCGCGTTCGAGTTGGACTCGTTTTCGCTGTAGCCCTCAGAGACGTACTGTCCAAAGTTCGGCGACTCGGAGAGCGCGTTGGGGAAGAACAACTGCGAGCCATTGGCCGTGTACTCGTCGATGATGGTCTGGCCCTGTGGACCGGTCAAGAAGCCGATGTACGCCATCGCAAGCGAGTAGTTCACGTCGGGATAGACGGCGGGGTTGACCGCAATCACACCGTAGGGGTTCTTCAGAATTGTCGGCCCGCCTTTCAGCGGCCCTTGCACGAGGATTTCGAGGTCGATGTTCGACTGCGTAGCAAGGTACGTCCCGCGGTCAGCGAGCGTGTACGCGCCGGACTGGTCGGCCTGGACGAGCGTGTCGCCCATCCCTTTGCCAATCTCTTGGTACCACTGCCCCGACGGTTCGACACCCGCGGCCTCCCAGATGAGCAACTCCTTCTTGTTCGTCCCCGAGTCGTCACCGCGCGAGACGAACGTCGATTGAGACTCAGCAATCGTTGCGAACGCGTCTGCCGCGCTCGACATGCCCTGAATCCCGGCGGGGTCACCTGCGGGGCCGACGATAACGAAGTCGTTGAACATCACGTCGCGGCGGTTGACGCCGTAGCCTTCTTCCATGAACTCGTCTTCGGCACCGCGGGCGTGGACGAGAATCACGTCAGCGTCGCCGTTTCGGGCGGTTTCGATGGCCGCGCCGGTACCTTGCGGAATCGTCTTCACCGTCGCGTTGAACATCGATTCGAACTCGGGGTTGAGCGCATCCAACAGTCCCGTGTCGTACGTACTCGTCGTCGTCGCAAGCGTCAACTCCTGTGTCGAGCCACTCGTCTCTTTGTTGTTACTCGAATCTTGACTACCGCCGGCTTGTGGGGCACCCGTATCCCCGGTACAGCCACTCAATCCGAGAATTGCACCGACACCTGCCGCCTGAAGGAAGCGGCGTCGCTGAATCGTCATGTCTGTGAGTATGCCGAACGGCAATTAACTGTTTCCCAACTAACGTAATTGGATTCAATTTCATTTTCTAAAATAGAAACTAAATTGGGACGGCATCTGGTTTCGTCCTCCGCGATTCCACAGGTTCTTGGCCGTCGCTTGCTTCGCGTTCACTATGACGTGGGAATCGCTGTTCGAGCGTGGTACGGCGTACGAGACGACCGAAGAGGCGATTGCTGAGGCCCTCCGAGCGCGCAGAAGCGACGATGAGTGAGACAGACCCCTCTCCTGCGCGCGTCGTCGCAGACGCAGACGTACTCGCCGCAGACGTACTCGTCGGCGGTGCATCCCGCGACGCACTCGACCACCTCCGCGAACACTCATGGACGACGCTCGTCGCCAGCGACGCACTCCTCGACGATGCAGAGGCGCTCATCGCAGACTTCGCCGACTCTGACCTCGCGGCCGACTGGCGCGAGAAAATCGAGACGTGGGTCGAACTCGTCTCACATCCCGAAAGTGACCATCCGGCGCTCGCGTCGGCCTATCGCGGCGGCGCGATGCACGTGCTGACGTTCGACGAAGGACTACAATCTGCCCGCGCCGGGGCCGCACTCGGCGGTCGATTCCCGGTCAGTATCCGCCACCCACAGGCGTTTGCGACACTCTTTGCTCCCGAGAGTCTGTATCTGGAGGTCGAATCCGGCGACTATCCCGGCCCCGACCGTGACCCCCGTGCGTGACTAGTTCGCGGTCACTCTGACGGTACACCCAAGCGACTCGAGTTTCTTCGTCGCGGCCGCAACGTCGTCTGTTTTCACGAGAACGTGGTCGGTTGAGTAGGCCGACAGAGCGAAAATAGAGATGTCTTCGTCTGCGAGTTCGCTGGCGACCACTGCCAAGAACCCGACGAGTTCGAACGGGAGAACCATCTCGAAGGTGAGGAGTTTCCACCCGGGTTCGGACTCGACGACGTTCGACTCGTCTACGGTTCCGTCTTCAGCGACGACTGTCGTCTCGTTCGCATCTTGAATCGTCGCAAACGCAGTTTCCTCGGGCTGTTTTGTCTTGTAGACGGTGTACGTCGTCGTGGAGATGGTGACGGTTCCGTCTTCGAAGAAGTCTCGCGGGTTCACGTGATGTCCTTCTCGTGAGTGGTGAAAACTCCTCGATCCTGTGTGCGACACTGTGACATGACTCGGGCGCCTACTAGTACGATTGAGCAACGATGGAGACAGTTGAATCAACAGATGGAACACCGATTGTATTCGAGCGAACGGGAGATGGGCCGCCACTCGTACTCGTCCACGGGAGTACCGCGGACCACACTCGGTGGGACCCTATCCTCCCCGCCTTCGAGGAGCGATTTACGGTTTACGCGCTCGACCGCCGCGGGCGGGGCGCGAGTGGTGATTCTCCGGAATACGTGATGGAGCGAGAGGTCGAAGATATCGTCGCGGTCGTAGAAGCAATTGACGAACCCGTGACTCTCTTCGGCCACTCGTACGGGGCGATGTGTTCGCTGGAGGCCGCCTTGCGACTCTCCACGCTCTGCGCCCTCGTCCTCTACGAACCCCCGATACCTGTCGTCGGATTCGAACCAGACAGCGAGGGTACCCTCGCCGAGATTGCCGCGCTCCACGAGCGGGGTGAAGACGAAGACGCGCTCGTTCGCTTCCTGCGGGAGATTGCCGAGATACCACTGTTCGAACTCGATGCGCTTCGGTCGGCCCCGAATTGGCCTGCTCGCGTCGAGGCCGCCCATACCGTCATTCGAGAGGAGCGCGCACGGACCGAGTACGAGTTCGACCCTGCCCGGTTCGAAGACTTGACGACACCGACGCTACTGTTGGTCGGCGGTGAGACGGCTCCACTCCACGCAGCAGCATCCAGCACCCTCGACGAGACACTCGAAGATAGTCGGATTGTACTCCTCGAAGGGCAAGCCCACGCCGCGATGAACACCGCCCCAGAACTCGTCATCGACGCGGTACTCACGTTCGACGACGAAGTGAGAAGTAGAGAGTGACCCTCTGAGACTCAGAGAGTTCGACCGTACGCCTCGCTACCGCTCGGCGTACCAACCTGCAAACTTCGCTAACGCCCGCCCACGGTGGGAGATGCCGTTCTTCTCTTCGGGCGTCATCTCCGCAAACGTCGTCCCATCGTGTTCGAAAATCGGGTCGTAGCCGAAGCCATCGTCACCACGGGGCGGTACGATTCGACCGTTGACGACGCCTTCGAAGAGCTTCACGGGGAGTGGTTGGGTCTCTTCGTGGTCCTGTTCTGCACCACGGGCGGCCGCGAGGGTTCGGTCGTCGCGGTCCACGGGGTCCGGACTGGCTTCGAACGGTTCGCCGTCGCAGTAGGCGAGGATGCATCGGAAGGAGGCACGCCGGGGTTCGTCGAGTTCGGCGGCGGCGAGTCGATAGACGGTTTCGACGCCGAGGGTGTCCTCGACGTAGGCAGAGTACGGACCGGGAAAGCCGTCGAAGCCTTCGATGAAGAGTCCCGCGTCGTCGACGAGTACCGGCTCGTCGGCGTAGCGGAAGGCTTCGCGGGCACCGTGGGCCGCGATGGGGCCGAGTTCGGGTGCTTGAAGCTCGGTGTAGTCGAAGTCGAGTTGCGTCACGTCGTCGTCGAGGTACGAGAGCGCCTCGCGGACCTTGCCCTCGTTCGTGGTGACGTATCGGAGCATATCCGCCACTCTGCGGGCGGGGTGTGAAAAGTCGTCGGTGTCTGTGCGCTTAATCGACGATGACTTCGACGGGACCGTCGTCGGCCTCGGCTTCGTCTTCTTTCGCTTTGCCCTTCTGGCGCTCGTTCCAGAGGAGGCCACCAGCGACGAGCAGGACAATCCACGAGCGCCAGCTGGCGAGGTTCAGCGTGTAGCCGATACCGAACGGTTTCTCGACGAGCATGCCCTTACCGGGCTGCCAGTACGAAGAGAGCATACGACCGGCACTGGGTCGCTCGAAGTTGTACGGGATGCCGAAAAGCGTTCCGCGCTGCGGTTTGTCTACCATACGAGACAGATACGCCAGCTGACGATAAATCATTTTGGCCTTCTGTCCAGTTGGAGACTAAATCGAACGCCTGAGGCGAACTAACTGGTATGGGAGTCGAGTTCAGCGATACCGACCGCGCGATTCGACCTCGCGCAGGCGGTCCAGAACTTCCTGCGACCCGTACTCTTCGTAGCCTGCTTCGAACGCCGCAAGGAGTGGTTCGGCGTCGTCAGCCGTGCCTTCGATGCTCTGAGCGAAGACGTGGAGGTCCATCGCGTGGTCCTCGACGTGCTGGGTATGGTAGCCGAGGCCGAAGTCGATGAGGTAGACGCGATTCTCCTCACCCGATTCGACGCGAACGTTTCGGGTCGTCGGGTCGCCGTGGACGATTCCTGCTCGGTGGAGTCGCGCGAGGTACTCGCCGACGACGCGCACCGAGTCGGCATCGAGGTGTTCGGCTAAGTCGCCCTCGCCGACCGTCTCGAAGGTAATCACGCCTTCGACGGGGTCGATGTCGTGGACGACGGGCGTCCGCACACCGGCACGCCGAGCGTCGCTCGTCAGTCGTGCTTCGGCTTTCGTCCGCTCACGGCGGAGTCTGTCGTCCAACTCGGTGTGTCGATACGTTTTCGGAACCCGCCGTTTGACGACCGATTCGGGACCGATATCGACGGTTGCCTCCGCACCGCGAATCGCGCCGTCGTCAGTGTGTGCGCGTGCGACCGATTCGTGTTCGCCGCGCCACGTGACTTCGACTTGGTCGGGTCGGAAGTTCGGATTCACCTGCGACTCCGAGATGGGAAGCGTGTCGCCCGCGGCGAGCATTCGACCGCCGAGGACGGCAATCATCCCCGCGTTGTCGCGCAAGAAGCGCGGCTCGGGCGCGTGGAACTTCGCGCCGCGTTGCTCACACATCTCGGCGAGCATCCCTCGCAAGCGGGCGTTTTGGCCGACTCCTCCTCCAAGAACGAGTTCGTCGGTTCCCGTGAGCGAGAGCGCGCGCTCGGCGACTTCGGTGAGCATGCCGAAGATGGTCTCTTGTAGGCCGAAGCAGATGTCCTCGACGGGCGTGCCGTCGTCCGCTTCGTCCTTCGCCGCGCTCATGATGCCCGAGAAGGAGAAGTCCATCCCCTTGACGACGTAGGGCATATCGATGTACGACCCGTCTTTCGCGGCCTTCTCGACTTTCGGGCCGCCGGGGTGTGTCCACCCGACGTGGCGGGTGAACTTGTCGATAGAGTTGCCCACGCCGGTGTCCATCGTCTCGCCGAGGACGCGGTATCGGCCGTTGTGGTAGCCCAGCAAGTGAGCGTTCGCGCCGGAGGCGTTCAGACAGACAGGGGATTCGAACCCGGACTGGTAGCGCCCGATTTCGAGGTGGGCGACCATGTGGTTCGTCCCCAAGAGCGGCACGTCGAGCGTCTGTGCGACAGAGCGCGCGGCAGTGCCGACGATGCGGAGACACGGACCGAGGCCCGGTCCTTGGGAGAACGCGACGCCATCGACGAGAGGACCGTCGCCGTCGTGTCGTTCGGCGGCGTGAGCGAGCGCGGTTTCGACGACCTCGGGGATGGCGTTCGACATGTGTTCGGCCGCCTCGCGCGGGTGAATGCCGCCGCTGTCGGGTTGGTAGGGATTCGATTCGATGAAGATGTGGTCGGAAGCAGGGTCGGGCGTGCGGGCGGTTTCGGAGCGGAGCGACTCGGGGTCGTCCGTTTCGAAAACCGCTGCGCTCGCGGCCCACGCTGTTCCTTCGATTCCAAGAATACGCATTCGATAGCTGGTCGAAAACGACGAGTTAGCGCCGGGTTATGCCTCTTCGGCTTCGGCTTCGGCGTCGACGTCGGCGTCTTCGGCAGTGATCTTGTTCCGTTCGAGCATGTGCTCTTGTTCGACGTCGCGGGCGAACTCAGGGCTCGCGTAGACCTTCGCGTAGCCTGCGGTCTTGCGCATGCCGAATTTCGTGTTGAGTTCGTGGACGACGACTTCGTCGGAGTCCTTGTTCAGTTTCGCCGCGAGGGAGTCGCGAACCGACAGACGAGAGGGGGTTGCGTCCTCGTGAACGATCTCGAACCGAACGTCCGTTCGGTGCAACATGGGGTTCTCCTCTTCGGAGATGATTTCGATATCCATGGTTCAGTTACCTGTATTTGCCCGCGAAGCAAGTAAAAGGATTTCGAAGGGGAAGGACGGTTATCCCTGAATGGGTGCTAACACGTCGGCAACATCCCCCTCGAACTGGTCGAGTAGGTCACGCATCTCGGTTTTGACGGCCTCTGTGACTCGAATCCGGACCATTCCCTCGTCCGGTTGGCCGTAGACGATGGTCGAATCGACGGGCGCGGCGAGCGCCGCAGGGAGCGTCGCAAGGTCTTCTTCGCCCGCGACGAGGAGTGTCGTCGGCTCGTCGGCGGCAAGTGCGTCCACGAGCGCGCTCACGAGTTCGCGCGAAATCGTCCCTGGCTCGTTTGCGACTTCGACGACGTGGCCGGTCTCGATGGCGTCTCGAATCTCGTCGCCGACGGCCTCGCGCTTGGTCTTGCCGTCGATGACCGCAACCGATGGCGGTCGGCCCGCGCGGCGGAGATGGTAAGTGACGACGTCGCCGACTGCGACGAGTGGTGCGCCGGTCGCTTCGCTCGATGCGTCGGAAAGCAGTTCCTCGGGGTCCGTGTAGACGGGGCCAAACGGCTCTTTGAACGCGCCGCGAAGGGCCGTCGGCAGCGTGAGCATCTCAGCGGACCTTGAGCGCGTAGCCACCCGGCTCAGAGACGTTCATCTCTTCGGCGATTTCGCTCCGCTCGGGGTGGGTGATGACGACGTAGCCTGCCCAGTCCTCGGTGAGGCTGGTCGAACCGCAGTTGTCGCAGGTCTGCGAGTCGGGGTCGTTGACGAAGTGGCATTCGCGGCACGCGATGCGCTTTCTCGCCATCAGTTACCCTCCGCTGAGGCCTCGTTCTGCTGGCGCTTTTCTTTGAGCCACCCGTGCTTGCCCAGACCGGGCTGCTTGGCGGTGAGCCCAATCTTGGAGTCGCGCGGGTTGCGCTCGTCGATGCTCTTGGTGACGATGCGCGTGCGCACCTCGTCGTCGACGGCGAGCGTCTGATTCGATTCCGTCGAAGCGAGTTGCTGGTTCTCGCCGTCGTAGGCGAGATATTCGTCGGAAATCTGCGAGACGTGGAGCAGGCCGTCGACTGGCCCGATGCCGACGAAGGCACCGAACTCGACGACTTCGACGACGATACCGTCGACGACTTCCTGCATCTCGGGGTCGTACGAGATGGCGTCGAACTCTGCTTCGTAGTAGACGCCGGGGCGGTTGGGCAACACGGTGCCCTCACCGATGTCGTGGACCTCCACGACGCTCACGACGCTCCCAACGTCTTCGTCCATCCGTCCTTCCAACTTGTCTTGCAACAGTCGCTTGACCCGCTCGGGCGTCACATCGCCCAGGTGGCGCGGGGGAACTTCGACCGTATCCTTGAGTCGTACCCGTTTGTACATTGTTTGCTTATGGTTCCGTGACCGCCAGTGTGGCGTGCCCCCGGATGCCGACGACGGGAGTTCCGCAGTCGAGTACCCGGTCACGGAGGGGCTTGTCGTTCGTCACGACGTAATCGCACTCGCCCGAGTCGGCGAGTTCGACGATTGCGTCGTCCGCGTATGATTCGTTCGTTTCGACCGCACGACACCGCGTTGCCAAGTCCGCACCCACGCTCGCGGCGACTGCCTCGGCCCCTGCGCCCTCTGAGAGCTTCTCCAGCTCGTCGAGGACGGCCGTGGGGACGACGAGGTCTACGTCGGCCGCAAAGAGCCGGTCGAGTTCGTCGAACACGCGAACGTCGAGTTCGACCGGCATCATGAGTGCGTTCGTGTCCATGACAACGACGGTGGCGCTCACGTCACTTGAGCGTCCCGATACCGATGAGACGCCAGCGAGCGCCGACACGGCGGTTGATGGCTATCTTTGCGCCTTCGGCCGCACAGACCGGACGCTTGAGCTTCACTTCGGCTTCGCCGCTGCGCGCGCTCGTGACGGCTCCGACCGTCGTCGCCGTTCCGACAGTGAGCATGAGGGGCTCGCCGGTCGAAATCTCTTCGACGTTGTCGTCGTCGCCGCCACCGATGACGCGTTCGAGCAGGTCAACGTCCATCGTGAACTCTTCGCGGGTCGGCGGGAGGGTTCCCGGCTTGCCTGCGACTTGTCCTGCGAGGGCGTCACCTTTCGTCAGGCTCGGGTCGAGACCCGTCCCGACACCGCACAGCCCACCGGGACGGACCTCATCGACCATGTTGCCGCCAGCCTGGAGGGAGCGGATATCGGTCGTGATTGGTCGCCATTCGGTCTGGCCTTCTTCGTCAACTTCGCGACCGGGGCGAAGTTCGATTTCGTCGCCCTCGTCGAGCTTTCCGGCGACGACGCTGCCGCCGATAACGCCGCCCATCAGGCCGTCCCAGGTCGTCCCCGGGCGGTTGATGTCGAAACTGCGTGCGACGAACATGCGACTGTCTTCGCTCTCGTCGCGGTCGGGCGTCGGAATCTCCTCTTCGATTGCTTCGATGAGCAAGTCGAGGTTGACTTCCTGTTGCGCACTGATGGGAACGATTGGCGCGTCTTCGGCGACAGTTCCCTTCGTGAACTCCTTGATTTGTTCGTAGTTGCGCATCGCCTTCTCGCGGTCGACGAGGTCGACCTTGTTCTGGGCGATGACGATGTTCTCGATGCCGATGATATCGAGTGCCATCAGGTGTTCTGCGGTCTGGGCCTGTGGCACTTCCTCGGTGGCGCTTACGAGAAGAATAGCGCCGTCCATGAGGGCGGCACCCGAGAGCATCGTCGCCATCAGGGTCTCGTGACCCGGGGCGTCGACGAACGAGACGGTGCGAAGCACGTCTGTCTCGGTTCCATCTTCAGTCTCTTCTTCGACGGTATAACACGCAGGGGCGTCTTCGCCCGGCACTTGCCGGAACGTCGCGTCTGCGTAGCCGAGGCGGATGGAGATGCCGCGTTTCATCTCCTCGGAGTGTTGGTCAGTCCACGAGCCGGACAACGCTTGAACGAGCGTCGTCTTTCCGTGGTCGACGTGACCGACGAGTCCGATGTTCACCTCCGGTTGTTGTGGGTTTTGAGTCACCATTGACCTCCTGAGAGTAATCTTGCGTGAAATTCGCCCCGAACGCTTGATAAAGGTGCTGTTCTCGGAGCGTTTGCTCGTCGGCTCTGTGAACGACCGGAGTGAGTCGCGGCACAGCGGTTGTACAGTCGATTACTCGACTGCGGTGATGAGCGAACGGAGTTCTTCGAGATACGCCTCTGGCGTGAGACCGAGGTCGATATCGACGGTGACTTCGATTGCGTCGGTCGGTGCTTTCGAGAGTTCCATATCGAGGTTCTCGCCGGGGTGTGCGCCTCCTGCGATGAGAATCGACCCTCGGTGTTCCCAGACGGCGAGCAGGCCGGTGACGCCGATGGTCTCGCCTTCGAACGTCAGTGTTCGCTCGTCGTTTACGGGGAACTCGATGCCGGGGAACGGGAAGCCTGCTGTGTACTCGGTGAGACGCGCCGTCTCGCCGGTGTCGATTTCGATAGTTCCGGTCGAAGACTGCTGAATCTCGACGAGACCGGCGTCTTCGAGTTGCGCTTCGAACTGCTCGCGCGCTTGGCCTTCGGTCTGGTCGATGACGGGCCCGCTCACGGCATCCGGAATGTTCGCCATACTCGGGTCGAGACTCACGCGCGAGGCGAAGAACATCGCAAACTGTCCCTCTGCTTGTCCGAGCGTCTTCTCTCTCAACTCCTCTTTCAGTGCGATATCTTCGTAGACGAACGTCCGCATCGCCGCGGTCACCTCGACGGGACCGAACGAGCGCTCGAACAGCGGGTCCACGGTCTGTTCGTCGATTTTCTCCCAGCCACCGTCGGCGAGTTGCCCTTCGGGGACCGTTGGTGGACCACGCGCGGCGCTTGCGGTCCCACCCGAACTACACCCGGCAAGCCCGGCCAATCCGGCACTTGCGGCCAGTCCAAGGTAGGTTCGGCGCCTCACACGGTCGGATGTTCCATCTCTGCCCAACATTGTGCGACCTGATGCGGCATCGCTCAAATAGTTTGGCTATCGTGACAATTTACTAATCAGACACGTCGGAGAGCGAGGTTTTTCTGTCTCGCATTCGCATCTCCGGTGTGCCTACGCCGGTGTCGTCGCCGTCGGAGTTCGCCTTCGAGTTGGCGCTGTGTTCGCACCTCGAAGAGACGACCGACTGGCTTCCGGCCCGACAACTCGGTGCGGCGGTTGCCTCCCCCGGAAGCCGAATCATCGACATCTGTGCGGTGGTTCCCGGCCCCGAGTTCGACGAGCGAACCGCAATCACCGAGCAGGATATCCCCGCACGCGCGGTGGAGAGTTCTGTCGGCGCGGGCAAGTCCGTCTTTTGGCGCGACGCCTTCGACTGTCATCCCGCGCAGGCGCGACGCGCGACAGACCACGCCGTCGAAGTCGGCTTCTTCGAATCCGAATTTCGACGTGGCCGCGAGTACGTCCGCCGCGCCGTTCGCTACCCTGACGACTGGTTTTCGAAACTCGTCGGCATCGAGAACAAACCCGACCTCGGGTCACCCGGTGACTTGCTCCGGCAACTCCGCCTCGATGTGAGTCTCGCACTCTTCGACGAGGTCGTCCTCGCGACCGAAAGTTACGTGACCGGCGCACACCTCAACCGCATCCCCGATGCAGTCGGGGTGTGGCGATTCGACCCCGACACAGGAGCAAAAGAAATCGTCCGCGAGGCGAAGACGTTGCCCACCGGAACAACCGGCGTCGAACCCGTTGAGTATCACTCGCTCCACACCGACGTTGCACTCGTCTCGCCTGCCGACAAACGAACCGCTCGAATCCGACTCGCAGAACGAGCCTACGGAAAGGGGTGGCGACAGTACGACCTTCCCGCGTGCGCCCACGCAAGTGTCGATTCGGTCGGTCGGCCAGTGTGCGACCACTTCGGGCGCGTCATCGACCCCGGTGCAGAGTGCGGAAAATCGTGTGCAGGCTTCGACCCGGCAGACTCACCCGAGTTCGACCGCGCGTCGCTCCGTGAGTCGCGGACGCGATGGGTTTCGGACCCCAGCGGTGTCACTCGGCGGCAGTCCGGACTGGGCCGCTTTTTCTAACTACTACTCGCGCTCGCTGGAGTAAAACCATCCAAGGGTGACGACGATACCGAAGACGAGCATGAATACCGCGCCATCGACGAAGTTTGGTTCCCCCGTCAGCGACGAGACGAGGTACCAGACGGTGCCCGCGACGAGCGCCATCGGAATCGAATACCGGAGCGCGGAGACGATTTCAGCCACGACTCGTCGTTGGTTTTCGGCTCAGAAAAATCACGCTGCTGCCCGTCGCTCCATGTAGTTCCAGTAGGTAACGAGTAAGACACCAAAGACTGCGACGAAGACGAATTGCAGTGCGGCGTCAAACAGGGCCAGTTCACTCGACTCCACGAAGGTGGCGACGAGGTTCGTCGCTGACGCCACCGCCCCGGCGAAGACGAGAAATCGAAACGCACGGTCGGACAGGAGGCTACGGAGAGTCATACGGTTCCACTACCGACCTCGAACTGAAACCAGTTATAATTCGTACACTTCGCCGTCGATTGCCAGCGGTTCTTCGAACGCCTCTTCGACCGGGTAGTAGTGGGCGACGTGGACGAGTCGCGTGATTTCGGCCTCCAAATCGTCGCCGAGTGCGATTGCCCCTTCGCGGGTCATGTGCTTCGTGCCGAAGGTTCGCGGGACGCCGTCTTCGTCGTAGTCGTCGCCGCCGATAGGGTGGTACTCGCAGACCGATGCCGGGACGATTGCTTCGGCGAGAAGCAAGTCGGGGTCGGCCAGCACTGCCCGCGACTCTTCTGAGATGGCGTAGGTCGAATCACCCGAAATCGAGAGCTTTGCGCCCGATTCGGGGTCTTCGATGGCGAGTCCGTAGCAGAGAAGCGGCGGGTGGACCACCGGGACGAGCGTCACGTCGAGTCCGCAGGTACGAAACGTCTCGAAGGGTGTTTGGTCGTGAACCGAAATCCGGTCGAGGTAGTCGAACTTCGAGCGAATCGTGTCGGCGACGCTCTCTCCCGTTGTGGGGTCGATTTCGTCTGCCGCGTGGACGTCGAGGTGGTCGAGGAGGCGATAGACGTTGCCGAGGCCGTCGATGTGGTCGAAGTGGATGTGTGAGACGATTGCGGCGTCGGGAATCGGGGCCTCCTGTGTGAGAAACTGGTGTCGAAAGTCGGGACTGAAATCCACGAGCAATGACTCGTCGGTTCGCTCGTTTTCGACGTGGACCGAGAATCGACTGCGCTCGATGTCGCGCTCGCGGGCCTCGCGGCAGGTGTCGCAGTCACACCCGACGGTCGGTGTTCCGGTCGTATCCCCAGTCCCGAGGAGGGTCACGCGCATTAAGTAGCAAAGAGAGGGGTGGGGGCATAAACGTGGCCGACCAGGGTCGGATTACTGCGCCGCGCCAGCGTCTTTCTGTTTCGCGCTTTCGTTTTCGTCCGCGTGGCTGTGGTCGTGGTCGTCGTCGTGGTCATGATCGTGACCGTGACCATCGCCGTCACCGGACCCGGCGACCAACTCAGACGAATCGGACATCATGTCCAGATTTTTGAGGTTGTCGCGCTCTTCGAAGTCGGCGACGGCCTCCAAGAGGTCCTCTTGGGTGAGTTCCATGCGCTCTTCGGTGAGTGCTTCGAGGACTGCCTCGCGGAGGACGAGACGAAGGTCAGACCCAGTGAGTCCCTCTGTTACGTCGGCGATAGCGCCGGGGTCGAACTCCGAAATCTCCATCCGGTTCGTGATGACCTGCAGGATGTCCGAGCGCATGCCGCGGTCGGGTTTGGGGAAGTTGACAATCTCGTCGAAGCGTCGCCACGCCGCCGAGTCGAGTTGGTCGGGGTGGTTCGTCGCGCCGATGAGGATGACTTCGTCCCGAATCAGCGAGATGTCGTCGATGCTCTTGAGAAGCGTGTTGACAGCGCGCTTGAGCGCGGCGTGTTCGTCCGAGCGACGCGTCTTCGCCACTGAATCGAACTCGTCGATAAAGAGGATACACGGCGACAGCCGTTTCGCAACTTCGAACGTCTTTTCGACGTTCTTGGCCGTCTCACCGAGGTACTGACTCGTAATCATCGAGAGTTTGACCTCCACGAAAGGAAGACCGAGTTCGTGTGCGAGCGCACGCGAGACGGTCGTCTTCCCGGTTCCCGGCGGACCGACGAAGAGAATCTTTCCAATCTCACGGAGGCCGATTTGCGCGAGGTACTCGCGGTGTTCGATAGCCTTCATGAGCTTGTGAATCTCGCCTTCTTGGTCCGTCGTGAGAACGAGGTCGTCGAGCGTCATCTCGATTTCCTCGGGTGCGCGCACGTGTACGAGGTCGAGCATCTCGGCGTCTTCCTCGTCGTCGAAGTACTCGTCCAAGAGGCTGTCAATCCACACGCGGTCGGCGTGAATTGGTCGCGTCTGGTCGCGCGCTTCGGCGTGGGTCACGTCCACGTCGTCGCGGTCCTCGACGGCGTTGGCAATCGTCGGGTTCGTCACCAGTCGGTCTCGGTCCGCGCGTTTGACGAACCATTCGAGGGCCATCTCGGGTTGTGTCAGCGACAGTCGCCCAGAGAAGTCCTCGCGCTGGGTGAACATGAGGTCGGAGATGGCATCCCAGGGATGTTCGACACCCGTCGCCTTGCGTGCAATCGAATCGGTCGCGACAAGTGGTCGCTCGATTCCACCCGCTGTTGCTTCTTCCTCGTCGTCCGGTGTCGCCCAAAACACCCGGCGGTACCGCGGAGGAAGGTCGTTTTCGTCAAGCGTTCGGTCCTTGCTATATAGGTGGGCCGTCAGCAGAAACTCGATAACTTCGAGCGCCCGTTCACTCATCCGCGCAAAATTGCCGGGCAAGACGCATAAGAGCGTCGGAGCGCGTCTGCGAGCAATTCCACACCAGTTTCGCTGTCTCTACCCTACTCACCCGAATCGTTGGTTCTACCTTCGAAAAACACGGAATCCGAATACGACACGTGATTCGACGTCGTTGTTGGCTCGCTTCGACACTCTCCAATAAACAAAAAACTCGTTTCGAAGGTTTGCGAGTTCTAAACTATTTATGGTGTTCGAAGACTGATGCTGTATCATGCCTGAACCAGTCATCGCGGCCGCGTATCGAACGCCATTCGGAAAGGCAGGTGGCGTCTTCGCCGACGTTCGAAGCGAAGACCTCTCTGTCGCCCTCATCGACCACATTCTCGACGAACACGGTATCGACGCCGACGACGTCGAAGACCTCATGTGGGGCGTCGCCCAGCAGCGCACCGAACAGGACAACAACGTCGCGCGCGTCATCGCCCTCCTCTCCCAACTCGGCGAAGGAACCCCGGCGACGACCATCAACCGCTGGTGTGCTTCGTCCATGCAGTCGATTATCTCGGCTTCCGACGCCATCGCCGCGGGTAACCGCGAGTGCATCATCGCAGGCGGTGTCGAGAGCATGTCGCGCGTCCCGATGGACGGCGACTCCTACCAGCACCTCCACCCCGAACTGAGTGAGCAGTACAACCTCTTCCAACTCCAGATGGGGATGACCGCCGAGAAAGTCGCCGCCGAGTACGAAGTCTCCCGCGAGGCCCAAGACGAGTTCGCCGTCCGAAGCCACACGCGCGCCGCCGAAGCCACCGATACCGGTCGCTTCGACGACGAAATCGTCCCAATCCAGACCGAGGACGGCGTCGTCACCGAAGACGAAGGTATCCGCCGCGACACCTCCGTCGAAGCCCTCTCCGGCCTCTCGCCCGCGTTCACCGGCGACGGCTCTGTCACTGCGGGGAACTCCTCGCAAATCACCGACGGCGCGGCCGCAGTCCTCGTCACCAGCCGTGAATTCGCAGACGAACACGGTCTCGACGTACTCGCTTCTGTCGGCACGAACAACGTCGCAGGCGTGGACCCGACGGTGATGGGAATCGGCCCTGTCCCGGCGACTGAAGGCCTGCTCGAACGCGCCGGGCGCGACATCTCCGACTACGACCTCTTCGAGATCAACGAGGCGTTCGCCAGTCAGTGTGAGTACTCCCGCCGCGAACTCGGTATCGACGAAGACAGCCTGAACGTCAACGGTGGCGCAATCGCCCTCGGCCACCCATTGGGTGCCTCCGGCGCGCGTCTCCCCGTGACGCTCATCCACGAGATGGTCAAGCGCGATTCCGACCGTGGTCTCGCCTCGCTCTGTGTTGGATTCGGACAGGGTGCGGCCATCGAGTTCAGCCGGTAAGCTTCCTCACCGGCCCCGCTTTCTCACGAGTGTTGTACCACAGTGTGAGGCATTGCGTCTCACGAGCAGTTGCTCGCTGACGCTCACAAATACGGATTGTTGCATACCGATTGTTGCCAAGCGAATCGAGCGAAAAGGGTGGCACGGGACGGTACTCTGTCCTGTTGGGAGATTCGTTGAAACGCCATGACGGGGCGGGCAACCCCCGAGTAGGCGAGTGGCCGGGGTCTTGTCAGAGGCACTCCGGCACTGCACCCAATGCAGAGGATAGGGTTCAACTCGCTGCCCAAAATAACGGGTAGTACCTCTCTCGGAAATTCTCGATGGGCCTCCGAGTTGGGTTCACAAGTTCTGAAGGAGGTGTTTTGCGCGCCTACTATGTTTTCAGTTCCATCTCAGCATAATCGAGTTCCTGGGCCGAGGTTCCGGCGGCGTTCTCGACGAACTAACCCCGCAGACTTCCGTCAACGGAACCTCAGCGTATCAACGCCCTGTCTAGAATTCCCCAACCAAGGGGACTAGTTCGTCAGTCGTCTGCGGGCGTCGCTCCACTCGCGCCACCAACTGCCGACTCCGGAACGACTCCCGCTTCGCTCCAGCCGCGAAGGTCGTAATACTCCGAGAGTGCGCTCGGGAAGCCAGGAATGTCGTAGGGGAGCGTGTCGTCTGCCCGGTCGAACCCCCGCTGGTTGTTGAAGTGACGTTCGAGCGTGACGATTTCACTTCCAATCGATTGCAGGTGGTCGTAGTCGGTGTCGAGCAACGTCGCCAGCATCTCCTCGTCGATGAAGTCCCGAGAGAACTTACAGACGACGCCGCTGTCGAGGACGGCGTTGTGGTTCTCTTTTTCCACCAAGCGCTCGGGTTTCCCACCGAGTCCGTTGGCATCCATCGCCTTCGACTTGTCCACGTAGGGGTACTCGATGGCGTAGAACGACGCGTACATGTGGTCCGCACCGCGGTTCGAGGTGGCGAAACTCAAGCCTTGGCCGTGGAGGTGGCGTCCGTCGTGGGCCGGGAACTCCATACCTTTGACCGTCCAGTCGTGGACTCCCAACTCTCCGTGGACGCGGTGAGTCCCTTCGGCCAAGTCGTCGCCGACACCCTCACGGAAGGCGATTTTCTCCACGAGTTCGTGGATGAGTTCGACGTTACCGAACTCGTCGTTCGCCATCAGATACGCCGCGATGGTGTCGCCGCACGAAATCGTATCGACGCCGTAGCGGTCGCACAACTCGTTGGACTTCATCACGTCTACGATGTCGTCCACGGCGCAGTTCGACCCGAAGGACATCACCGTCTCGAACTCGGGGCCTTCGGTTTCGACGCCGCGCTCTTCGTCTTTGGTCGGGAGCTTGCAAGCGAACGCACACTGCGAGCAGGTAGCTTTCTTGTACTTCTTCGACTCCACACTGTCGCCGTTGATGCCTTCGACGCCCTCGAACTCGCGTTCGGAGAAGTAGCGCGTCGGGAACGCTTCGACGGCGTTCGCGTAGTCGGTCCCGGCGGTGGTTCCCTGCCGTTTCATCACGTGGTCCGAGGTGGCCGCCTCGCGGTGGACGTCCATCGCCTCGGCGGGGAACTCGATTTCAACGTCGGGGGTGGCGTCGCCCGCGAACGTGACGACTTTGAGATTCTTCGCACCCATCACCGCGCCGAGGCCGCCACGACCGAACGCCCGCGACTCGGTGGTCATCACGCTGGCGAACCGAACTTCGTTCTCACCCGCAGGGCCGATGCAGATGAGTTGCTCGGGGTCGAGTCCCCACCGTTCGTCGGCATATTCGGTAACTTCTGGAACTTCCGCTTTTTCGAGGTCCGGAACGGCCTCGAATTCGATGCCTTCGGGGCGGATGTGGACTGCAAGCAATTCGTCGGCAGTGCCGGTGAACTCGATGGCTCCGTAGCCAGTTCCGACGAGATGCCGCGAGAGGAAGCCACCCGCGTTCGAAGAGACGAGTCCGTTTGTGAGCGGTGAGACACTCGTCAGACTCGCTCGCCCGGTGAAACTCATCTGCGATTGTTGCATCGGCCCGGCCGCGAGGACGAGTCGATTCTCGGAGCCGAGTGGGTCTGCATCGAACGGTACGCGGTCGTGGACGAGTTTCGTTCCGACGCCGCGACCGCCGATGAACGATTCGAGTACGTCGTCGATGTCGTGTTCCTCGGCAGTCTGTGTCGAAAGGTTGACCGAACACAGGGGGCCCGCTGCGTGGCGCATAGGTGTCTTTCGGGTACCTGCTGAATAATGATTAGTGTTCCAGCGGGTACTCTCGTCCGAACACGTCGCCACCGCAACATTTCTGGGCGTTCAGTTGGGAGTACCCGTATGACGACGGAGTCACCCGACTCACCCGCCGAAGGAGTCACCGGCTCTGCGATACGCGGAATGGTTGCGGAACTCGAAGCTGACTGGCACGTCGATTCTATCGAGCGGAGTCAGCATGGGACCGATTTGGTCGCCATACTCGACGTTCGAACTCCCGACGAAAGTCGAACGGTGGTTCTCAAAGCGACGACGGCAGACCTCGTTGCCCCAGAGATAGCGAGAGCAGAGCCTCGGTTGCTCGAACTCGTGGGACAGAGTACGAATATTCCCGTCCCAACAGTATTCGGCTCCTGCGACGACCACGACGAGTATCCCACGCCATTCTACCTGATGTCGTTCGTCGGCGGCGAGAACTTCGAAGGAGAATCCGGATCTCTCTCGGTGGACGCTCGCAAGTCGATTCTGCGCGAGGCGGGCCAGAATCTCGCTGAACTCCACGAACTCGGACCGCTTCCAGCGACGGGGAAAGTCGGAGTCCAAGATGGTGAGTTGACCGTGTTGGACACCGAAGAGAACCCCCGATACGACGACTACCGAGACAAGCTATTGGACGACTGCGAGGAGACGCTCGATAGCCTCGACTCGGGCGGGTTCTTCCCCGACCTCGCGGAGAAACCGGAGCGGTTTGCCGACCTCGTACCGGACCTTCGGGAGTTCGTGCGAGAAGCGATTCCAACGCTTCCCGAGCCCGACGAACCGACCTACTGCCACTGGGACTATCGATACGGGAACCTCCTCATCGACCCCGAAACTGGTGAGACGAAGGCCGTCCTCGACTGGGCAAACCTCTCGGCGACAGAACCGGCGAGCAACCTCGCAAATACAGAGTTCTATCTGCTGAACCCCGAATCAGACGGCCCCGAAGTGACCGACCACTTGCGCACCGTGTTTCGCACTGCCTACACTGAGGCGCGAACGGAGTGGTCGTTCGACGAAGAGACAAAAGAGCGGATGGAGCTGTACACACTCGCTTGTCGATTGGGTGCGATGGCCTGTCTGCCGCTCTGGCATCAGGATGCATCTCCGGAGGAGAAAGATCAGCGCGAGAAAGAACATCGGCAATTCGTGTCGCAGTATCTCTGAATTTCGACGGCTCTCGAATACGCCGTTTGGAAATTAGTTCGACGCGTCACGCCAGACTGTAACGCGTCTCGTCGGTAATTACTCGGCGACTACCGGAGCGACTGCGATGTATCGCTCGCTCGCTGGGTCGCGGAACATCACCGGCCGTGGTGCTTCTTCTGGATGAACTCGAACGTTCGAGAGGTCGTCGGTGGGGTCGTATCCGAAGATGCGTTGAACGTGCTCGACGAACGCTTTCGAGACAGCCGACATCTCACCGTTCTCGTTCTCGGGACCGGCGTCGCCTTGGAGTTGGGCGTCGGCTTTCTCCCGATTCGAAAAGGTGGCAAACTCCCAATTCCAGAGACTGACTTGCTTCAGTGTGCGCTGACCGGCTACACGGGTGAAAAGAAGACACTCGAAGTCGATTCGACTCGGCTCACGCCCGGAAGACGAGTCCTCGTCGTCGATGACTGGATGGAGACGGCGGCCCAGATGGAGGCGGCGACGACACTCGTCGAAGAAGCAGGTAGCACAGTCGCCGGAATTTCGGTGATAAACGCCAGCGAGACCGAGCGAAGTGAGAGACTCGCAGACTCGTACGTTCTCTACGGCCTCAACCCAGAGACGTCACTCTCGTCGCCGGAGTAATCAAAAAAACAGCGTTCGTGACTTACTCTTCGCAGACGAGATTCTCGGCTTTCCGTACAGCATCGCGCTCGCCGATGATGGTGATGCGGTCGCCTTTCTGGAGGGTGAAGTCTGCATTCGGAACGCTCGTATCGCCGTTGCGGGAGACGAGCGTGATGAGACACCCATCGGGGAGTTCCGGGCCGACCTCACGAATCGTCTTGCCGACGAGACTCTCGGAGGTGACCTCGATTTCTTGGACGTCGCCGGTGCGACCGATTTCGCCCATCCAGTTGGACATCGCGGGACGCTCGATGTAGTTGTCCATCGCCTGTGCGGTGGCGATAGTCGAGGAGATGGTACGGACACCGAGTTCCTCGAAGGCGTCCACGTTGTCGGGGTTGTTCGCCCGCGCGAGGACGCTCTCGGGGTCGAACTTCGAACTGGCGAGTTGGGCGACAAGAAGGTTCACGTCGTCGTCACCGGTTGCGGCGACGACGACCTTTGCATTCCCGGCCCCTGCGGACCTGAGTACGTCTGTGTCGGTTCCGTCGCCGTGGTGGACGGTGAATCCTTGATTTCTGGCTGTCTGTACGACTTCTTGGTTCTGTTCGATGAGGACCACGTTTTCTCCGCGGTCGGCGAGGCGTTCGGCGAGCGTTCGGCCCACCTTCCCGCCTCCGATGATGAGTACACGCATTGGGATGATGTCGAGGTATTCTGCTATTTGACGGGCGAAACCGGCCTCGAAGACGACGGTGATGAGGATGACGAGAAACACCGTTCCGACGACGACCGAGGCGCTCTGGTTCAAGACGGCGGCCTGCTGTGTCAGGCCTTCTGCGGCGAGTTCGGACGCGCGTTCGCGGAACGCGATAGCGAACAACGTCGCGACCGAAGCGGGGATAATCCCACGCGGGCCGACGAAGCTCATAAAGAGCTTTTCGCCGCGGGTAAAGCGGTCACCGCGCGTCGAGATGAACACGAGCAGCGGGCGGATGACCAGCGCGACGGCGACGACGACCAACAGGCCGCCAGCGCCGAGCGCGAGAAGGTTCTCGAAGTCTAGCAACGCCGCGAGGGCGATGAAGACAAAGGAGAGGACGAGAAGGGTGATATCGCCTTTGAACGCCGAAATCTCCTCTTCGTACGGAACGTCGGCGTTGCCGAGGAGAATCCCGGCAGTTGCGACGGCGGCGACACCCGCCTCTGCGGCGATGAAGTCGGCGGCACCGTACGCGACGAGTGCGCCCGCGAGAACGAGCAGACGGGCGTTCTGCGGTGCATTTCCGGGAGAAAGGTCAACGTAGCGGAGCGAGTAGTACAAGAACCCCGCGACGATTGCGCCGACGATGACACCGACGCCGAGTCGTTCGGCGAACAGCGTCACGAGCGCGTTTGGACTGCTGACACCTTCGATAATCGCTTCGAAGATGACGATTGCGACGATTGCGGCGGTCACGTCGTTGACGATACCTTCCGTGTCGAGGGCGGCCCCGACGCGGTCGCGTACCGGAACGACTTCTAGGATTGGTGCGATGACCGTCGGTCCCGTTGCAACGAGCAGTGCGCCGACGAGGAACGACACCGGCCACGACGCACCGAGTGCGAAGTGAACGGCGATACCAGTTCCAAGGAACGCGATTGCGGCCCCGACGGTTACGAGTCTCAGCGTCGCTGCGGGTGCTTCCCGCAACTTTCCGATGCGCAGGTGGAAAGCCCCCTCGAACACGATAATCGCGACCGAGAGACCGACGATTGCTTGCAGCGCGTTGCCGAACGAGTCCGGTGTGATGACACCGAGAACCTCCGGTCCGAGGAGAATCCCGAACGCGATAAGAAACACGACGCTCGGGACCTGGAATCGGTCCGAGAGCACCTGCGCAATGACGCCGATGCCGATGATCGCAGCCACGAGCGGGATGAGATTCGCTCCTCCAGCGGCAGCCACTTAATTCGCCTCCATTGTTTTTGGCCATGTGTCCATAGAAGATAAAAGCATACATTTCGGACGCGATTTACGGCGAAATTCGATAATGTTTGTCCGCTAATCCAGCAAAAAAGTTTAACCTGTACGATTCTACTGCGAGGCGGCAGCATCGCCGCGGGTCCGTTCCTTCTCTGCTTGGGTATCCTCGTCGTAGATGAGCGTCACTTCGTCGGCATACCGGTCGAGGATGTTCCGGCGCTTTTTCTTCATCGTCGGCGTCATCAGGTCGTTGTTCTCGTTGAATTCCTCGGGCAGGAGGCGGAACTGCTTGATTTGTTCGTAAGACTCGAAATTCTCGTTCGCACGGTCGATTTCGGCTTGGATTCGCTCGCGGACGCGCTCGTCGCGGCAGATGGCCTTCGGTTCGTCTGGAAGGTCGATTCCCTTGCTCTGCGCCCACGCTTGCAGGCCCTCGAAACTCGGGACGATGAGCGCCGAGATGAATCGCCGACCGTCGCCGAGTACCATACATTGTTCGACGACTTCTGACGAGGCGTAGGCGTCTTCGATTGGGCCGGGTGCGACGTTTTTACCGGTCGAGAGGACGAGAATCTGTTTCGCACGCTCGCGGAAGGCGATGTAGCCGTCGGGTCGGAGTTCGACCACGTCGCCGGTTCGGAACCAGCGCGTTCCGTCATCGTCGGTGACGAATGCGGCCTCTGTCTCGTTGGGTCGGTTCCAGTAGCCCAAGGTCACGTTCGGACCGTTGACGAGCAACTCGCCAACCTCGCCACCGGCCTCGCCGAGTTGGTCGCCGACGACGCTCGCGTCGAGTTTGAGTTCGACGTCGCGGAGTGGGTAGCCAATCGTCCCAATTTTCGGCTCTTCAGGCGGGTTCACAGAGATGACCGGTGAGGTTTCGGTGAGGCCGTAGCCTTCGAGAATCGGCAGGCCCATCCCGTGATAGAGCGCACACAACTCGGCTGAGAGACTGCCGCCGCCGCTGATGAAGAACTCGACGTTGCCGCCGAGTGCGTCGCGGACCTGTTGGAAGACGAGACGGTCGGCAATCGTGTGCTTCGCTTCGAGCAGGTAACCGGGTGAGTCGGTGGTGTGGTAGGCTTGGCCGACGCCGACGGCCCACTGGAAGATTTGCTTTTTCACAGCCGATTCGCTCGCTTGCGTCCGAATCGCGTCGTAGAGTTTCTCGTAGACGCGAGGGACGCTCGTGCCGACAGTTGGACGGACGAGTTGGAAATCCTCGCGGAGCGTGTCGGGACTCTCTGCGTAGGCGACGGTCGCGCCAGCGGCGAACATCATGAAGTGGCCTGCCATGCGCTCGAAGACGTGCGCGAGCGGGAGGAACGACAGTGCGACCGAGTTCGGGCCGATAATCGGCACGCCCTCTTTGTCGGGGCGTGGGCCGAAGCGCCGATAACTCTCGTTGACGTTCGACCGGAAGTTCCAGTGGGTGAGTTGGACGCCTTTCGGTTGTCCCGTCGTGCCCGACGTGTAGATGAGGCTCGCAAGGTCGTCTACGTCGCGCGATTCGAGCCACGAATCGTACGTTTCGGGGTCGAACACGGCCGCGCCGCGTTCGTGGAGTTCGCCCAATGTGAGAATCTCGTCGCGGTCGTCGTAGCCCTCGTAGTCGTCTACGACGACGATGAATTCGAGGTCGAGGTCGTCTTCGACGGCGACGACGCGGTCCAGTAGTTCTTGATTTTCGACGACGACGCCACTCGCACCGGGGTCAGAGAGAAGATACTGCACTTGCCGTTCTGAAGACGACGTATAGACGGTCGTGACGGTACACCCGGCCGCGAGCAGTGCGAAATCCGTCTGTGCCCACTCCATGCGCGTGTGGGCGAGAATCCCGATTCGGTCACCCGCATCGACGCCGAGGTCACGGAAGCCAGCGGCGAGATTGCGGACGATACCCTGCATCTGTTGATAGGTCAGTTCGGCGTAATCACCACGCGGTGCGGCGGGAACGACACCCTCACTGACGAGCGAGCGGTTGTAGATACCCCCTTTGTATCGTTGTGCGCTTCGCTGGGCGTTTCGGTCTGCGCTCTGTTCGAACATCTGTGGAAGCGTTGTTCGCTCGAGGACCGGGTCTTCGAACGTCGCCTCCGCATCCCGCCAATCCATGACCTGTTAGTTCTAATTCAACATTTAAAACTATGTACGTTGGAAAGGTTGAAACAGAGGATTCGTCGTATACGGGCCGATTTGCGCCGATATTCTGTTTTCAGACTACTCGTCGCGCGAGATGTAGTCGAGGTAGCCGAGGACGCCTCGGGTGTTCAGGCGCTCTTCGTCACCGGCCTTTCGTGACCCCCACACCTCGTCCATGTTCGTGTGTTCGATGAAGTAGTCGATGACTGCGTCGTCGTCTTCGAGTTCGTCGCGCTTCTGTCGAATCGCTTCGACCCACTCCACGAGGACGCGCTTGTACTCGCCTGCGAGGTCTTCGCTGTAGGACTTCGGACCGAAGTGACCGAAACAGACGGTCTTGGGGTCGATTTCTTCGATAGTTCGCACGTCGTCCAGCGCCTTCTGAAGGTGGAACTGTGAAGGCGGTGATGTCTGTCGAATCGTCTCGGTCTTCGGCTCCCAGATACCCATCGCGTCACCGACGAAGAGGGCGTCGTCGCCGTCGTCGTGGTACATCACTTGGTGCGGCGCGTGGCCGGGAGCATGGTAGACTGTGAGGGTTCGGTCGCCGAGGTCGATTTCTTCGCCGCCGGTGAGCGATTCGATGCGCCCCTCGTCGATTGGGAGTGGTTCGTCGTAGAACTGCCACTGGTCTTCGACGGCGGCTTTCGTCCCCTCGATGAGTCGCGTCGGGTCAACGAGGTGCGGCGCACCGATTTCGTGGACCATGATGGTCGCATCGGGGTACTTCTCGGCGAGATAGCCCGCGCCGCCCGCGTGGTCGAGGTGGATGTGCGTCGGCAGGATGTAGGCCAAGTCTTCGACGCCAACCTCGTCGAGCATGCCGAAGACGTGTTCGCGGTCGGCGGCGATGCCGGTGTCGATGAGCGCCGGTTTCTCGGCGTCGATGAGATAGACTGACCCGTATTTCTCCACCTCGTACATGCCCGTATCGACGTAGTAGATGTCCGTACTCCCTGGAAGACGTTCGACGTCGCCAATCGCCATGGTTGACGGCGGTTTGCTGACGACAAAAGCGTTCGGTCGGCGTTTCATCGACCGGGCGATGCGATACGATTTTCCCGCTCTCCCTTGTACCACGGAGCAATGATTGACAGGAAACTGCTCCGCGACGAACCGGAGCGACTCCGAGAGGCATTGGAGGCCCGCGGTGCCGACGTGGACCTCGACCATCTCATCGACACCTACGACGAGTGGCGCTCGCTGAAGGCGACGGGCGACGACCTGCGCCACGAGCGCAACGAGGTCAGCCAGAAGATTGGCACGCTCAAACAGGAGGGCAAAGACGAGGAAGCACAGGCCGCCATCGACCGGTCGGGCGAACTCAAAGAAGAACTGCAGGAACTCGAAACTCGCGCCGACGAACTCGAATCGGAACTCGACGAGCGACTGCTCGAAATCCCCAACGTCCCGAACGAGTCGGTTCCGGTCGGTGCCGACGAATCGGACAACGAAGAGGTTCGCCGGGTCGGTTTCGACGACCTGCGCGAACTCCCCGCCGAAGTCACGCCCCACTACGAACTCGGCGAGCGTCTCGACATCATCGACGAGGCACGCGGCGCGAAGACCACGGGGTCGGGTTTCTACTTCCTGAAGGGCGAGGGCGCGATGCTCGAACACGCCCTGATTCAGTTCATGCTCGACGTCCACCGCGAACAGGACTACGTGGACGTGTTCCCGCCAATTCCGGTCAAGACGACCTCGATGGTCGGAACCGGCCAGTTGCCGAAATTCGCCGAGGATGCCTACCGCATCGGCGGGTCGGAGACCGAGGACTACGAAGACGACGACCTGTGGCTCTGCCCAACTGCAGAGGTTCCGGTCACGAACATGTACGCCGACGATATCCTTCTGAAAGAAGACCTCCCACTCAAGCACCAGGCGTACACCCCGAACTTCCGTCGTGAAGCAGGCGAACACGGCACCGAAACCCGTGGCATCGTCCGCGTCCACCAGTTCAACAAGGTCGAACTCGTCAACTTCGTCGAACCCGAAGACAGCTACGACCGTCTCGAAGCACTCGTGGACGAGGCCACCGAAGTTCTCGACCGTCTCGGTCTTCCCTACCGCGTCCTCTCGCTCTGTACGGGCGACCTGACCTTCTCGTCGGCCAAGACCTACGACCTCGAAGTCTGGGCACCCGGCACCGAGTCGGACAACGCGCCCGAGCAGGGCGGCCGCTGGCTCGAAGTCTCGTCGGCCTCGAACTTCGAAGACTTCCAGGCTCGCCGCGCCGGTCTTCGCTACCGCCCCGAGCGCCACGAATCGGCCGAGTACCTCCACACGCTCAACGCGTCAGGAACCGCTGTCGGTCGTATCATGGTCGCCCTCCTCGAATACTATCAGAACGAGGACGGCACCGTCGATATCCCCGAAGCTCTCCAGCCGTACATGGGTGGTCGCGAAGTCATCGAAGGTCACGAACCGGTCGGCGAGGCCGCCGTCGGCGCTGGCAAGAAAGACTAGTTTTCGACTCGACTTTTCTCAGTTTTCGACCGGTCGCGCGACCGTTTTCAGTTCGGTGAGCCTCCCACCACGAACCTGAAATCGGTCGAGAAATCCGAACATCGTCTCACCGGTCGAATCGAGTAACCGCCCTTCGACGACCACCTTGTCGTCACTCTCAGCCTCGATTTCGTCGAGGACGTGGCTCGTCTCCTTGTTCGGTCGGTCGTCGCGCATGAACGAGACGAACTCGTCGCGGCCATCCAATGTCATATCACCGCGATACTGGACGAACTCGGGTGCGAGTACGTCGCGGAGGTCGTCGTACCGCTTGTCGTCTATCGCGTCGTAGTAGCGCCGGGCGAGGTCGGTCACGTCGGAGTCCACACACGAAGTGCGAACCGAATCGCCAAGAATCTCTTGCCGACCTTCGGGATGCTTTTTGCTCAGACACCCATATCTCGACCGTGGACCTGCACGTTCGATACGAGGGCGATGACGACCCCAAGAAGTGTACCGCGAAGAAACTCGACCGATTCGACCTCGCGGCGCTCCACCGGTCGGACCGTGCAACACCGTATGGCGTCGTCCTCAATCCCCACGCCGAGAAGGCGCTCTCGCCCGCCGACAAGGATTCGGGGGCACTCGTCGCGCTCGACTGCTCGTGGGAATCGGCAGGCGAAGCCATGTTTTCGCTCCCCGGCGAACACCGGGCGCTCCCGTATCTCGTCGCCGCCAACCCCGTCAACTTCGGGCGACCGATGCAACTCACGACTGTGGAGGCGTTGGCCGCGGCACTCGTGATTTTCGACGAGAAGGAACACGCCGAGGAAATTCTGTCCAAATTCAACTGGGGCCATACCTTCCTCGAACTCAACGAAGAACCGCTTCGGCGTTACTCGGAGTGCGAGGATTCGACCGAGATTATCGAGATTCAGCAGGAGTATCTGGACCGGGCGGAGTAATATCTGATAATTGCGGCGAAGGAAATATCAATCACATCCACATACAAGATTTCGTATATGAGGCCTAAAGTAAAATACGGCGTCATGCTCCTAGGGTTCGGTATACTGTTGTGGATAAGTGGTCTACCGAGTCAGTTCACCGAGCTCATGTACGTCAGTTTGACGACAACCGTAATCGGTGGTGTCTTGCTCTACGTAGCCTACGAAAGTTGGTACTGCGCAGCATGTGGTCAATTCCTCGGGAGAGGCAGTCGGCCTGACCGTTGTGAAAGATGTGGAAGCAATCGTGTGACAACCAGTGACCCCGGTGCAGTACGCTGAGAACGTAACACAATTTTCGATATTTCGAAAGTGATTACCGACCTACGCCTTCGCCCACGCACCAACCGCCCCACCCAACGCGCTGTCGAGTGCGAAGATGACGGTCAGGAAGATACCGATAGCGAGGACACCGAGTCCGCCGACGAGGGTTCCGAGCGGGCCAGCGGCGAAGCCGAGCGCGCCACCGAGGAGTGCGGCGATGAGGGTCACGATGACACCCGAAATAGACCCGGCGATGAGACCGTTCCACGCGCCGTTTCCGAGTGAGCCACCGGCGAGATAGCCTGCCGCGAAGCCGCCGATGAGGCCCGCGACGGCGTGGCCCAAGATGGGTACGGAGAACCCGACGATACCGGCGACGACGATGATGACGAAGCCGACGGCAACTGCTTTCCAGTCTATCATACCAGTTGTACGTCACGGCGACGTATGAGCTTCGTGGCGGACGCGCGCCGTGGTAAACCGGGGCACGAAACGCCGAGAACCAAACGAACGGGCTTTTACGGTTCGGTCGAGTAACTGAGTACAATGATTTTCGAGTCTCTCCCGACCACGCCCCGGTCGGACGAACTTATCGACAAGGCCTTTTCGCGGGCCGCACGTTCGGGGCGAGCGAAACAGGACAAGCTGGAGGCCCAGCAGTCCATGCTCCAGACAGCATCGAACATCCTCTCGGACAACCTCGAAAACGTCGTCGTCGAATGGCCGGACTTCGAACTCGTCGATCCATTCTACTACGAACTCGCCGACGCCATCGTCGACGTCGACGAACTCCGACAGAGCCTCGCGCAGGTGATGTGGGCCTCGCGGACCATCGACAACGTTGCCCGTGAGTACCAGTCGAAACTCCGCCAAACCAACGCAGACACCGCCAGAAAACACCGAAAGCAGGCGTTTGCTCGCATGGCGAGCATCGTCGAACAGGTCGAAGACGACTTGCTCGCCATCGGTGCCGCCCGCGACGCGCTCAAGGACTTGCCCGATATCCGCCCCGACGAGCCCGCACTCGTCGTCGCTGGCTACCCGAACGTCGGGAAGTCCTCGTTCGTCAACGACGTGACTCGCGCCTCCAACGAAATCGCGCGGTACCCCTTCACGACGAAGGGCGTCCAAATCGGCCACTTCGAGCGCGACCGCATCCGCTACCAGATTATCGACACGCCCGGTCTCCTCGACCGTCCCGAAGACGAGCGCAACGACATCGAGAAGCAGGCTGTCAGCGCAATTGAACACCTCGCGGACGGCGTGCTGTTCGTCGTCGATGCGAGTGGGGAGTGCGGCTACCCAATCGACGCGCAACTCGAACTCCGCGATGCCGTGAAAGCACGGTTCGAACAGCGCAACATCCCGGTCATCACCGTCTGCAACAAGAGCGACCGCTCGACGGACGTCGAAGCGGACCTCTACATGAGCGTCGAGACCGGCGAGAACGTCGAAGAAGTCCTCGATGCACTCGCCGACGCCGTCGAATTCGAGACGGACCTGCCGCCGTCGCGCAACGAGTAAGCGAGCGAATCTCTCTTTACGGTCTGGCGTTCTCCGGCACAAAACTCATACCGTGGGCGTGAACTCGTCAGTTCACTGATGGGCTCTCCTCGGTTTACACGACGGTCGCTCCTCCGTCTCGGTGGGTGTGGTCTCCTGAGTGCAACTGCTGGCTGTCTGGCAGAGAGTGGCGAAAACGACGAGTCGCAGACAACCTCGAATCGCGCGCTCTCGATGGGCGAGAAAGCCACGAGACCGAACGACATGTTCTTGCGACTTTCTGACCCGAAGGTGAACAAGCTCATTTCCACACTCGATGTGGGGGCCACTGGTCACGTCTATCCAGCAGGGTATTCAAATTCTCAGTTTCTCACACTCTCAGTGCAGTCTGGTGGGACGCCATACTCCGATATTCAACTGAGTCCGATGATCGACGGAGAGCGATACGAGAGTCAAACGTACAGACACGGTTTCTCACCCGAGAATCCGGCCCCTCTGAGCGTCGAAGTCCCACTCGCTCAGGCTGAACGTGCCGCAATCGAGTGGCAGCCATCGGCTGACGAAACGTATCGGTGGGAACTTCCACAGTCGGTCGTCGAACAGTTCCATAGCGAACCACGGTTTTCGGTCACCGAGTTTAGTGTTCCAGACACCGTTGAACGGGGCGAGCCGTTCACGGTACGGCTCTCGGTTTCGAACACTGGAGACCGAGATGGCCGCTTCCTCGGCGTCGTCTTGGGGACCGGACCGAGTAGCCTTCCGCTGGTTTCGACGTTCTCGTTTCCCGTCCCTGTCGGTGAAACGGTCAGTCGTGAACTCTCTGGACGGACGAACACAGAAAAATCGAGCATGACTGCGATTCTCGACTGGGGACTTGGGGAAAAACGAGCGTCGTTTTCAGTGAGTGAGTGATTCGATTCGCTCGATTCAGCCAATCGTGTAGACCATGTTGACGGTGGCGCGCACCGTCACGGGACCGGGCGAGAGTTCAGTTGGCGCACCACCGCTCCGAGCGGCGGCGTCTTCAGCGTATTCGACTTGGTAGTACGGCGACGGCGTGTAGCCGTTCGAAGTCGATGCCTGCTGGACGCCCGTGATTTGGACGTTCGCAGCCTCGGCGATGCTGTCGGCGTCAGCGCGAGCGTTTTGGACTGCGTTCTGGAGGGCTTCCGACCGGAGTTCGTCGCGGCGTTCGTCGGTCAGCGTGAACTGGACGTTCTGGACTTGAATCGCACGGGTGAACTCGTCGCCCATGGTGCTGGTCGAACCGGCACCGACCGCGAGGTCGATAGCCTCACCGGCTTGGTCGGGGGCGACTTCGACTTTCATCGTGTGGGTCGCACGGTAGCCGACGAGTTCCTGGCGTTCGCCGTAGCGGTACTCGGGCCAGATGTTGAAGCCGGTCGTCTGGATGTTGTCGTCAGAGATACCCGCGTCGGTGAGGGCTTGTCTGACAGATGCGACGTCTTCAGCGACCATCCCGCGGGCTTCGTCTGCGGATTCTGCGGTCGCGGTCACACTCAGATAGATGATAGCGAGGTCGGCTTCTGTGGTGACTTCACCGACGCCAGAGGTGGTAATCGTCGGGGCGGTATCGCCGTCGGTACTCGCGCCGGGCGTACTCTGAAGCGGTGCGGAGAGGCACCCTGCCATGAGAACCAATCCAGCGAGAACGAGTGGTGCGATGAACTGTCGTTTCATACTGAACAGAACGACAGATGAGATAATCAACGCATTGTAGAGACAAAGAACGATTGTACTCTTCGCTCAGCTCTCCCAATCTCCGATATTCAGGAGGAGACGGCCACATATCGCACTTCGACGTCGATTCGGTCGTCTGCCCACAGGGTCAGCGATTGCGGTGCAACCTCGTTGATTCGCGTTCGTAACTCGTCTGTCACCCTCGGTGGGTCAGTCCACGGGTCGTACCCAATCGTCACGACCACCTCTGTCGGTTCTTGTAACGGCCCGGTGCCGTAGGTCACATCCACTGAGAGCAAGCGCGCGTTCTCCTCTGCGAGTACGTCGCCCACGACGTCCTGCGCATCCGCCTGAAACCCGGCGTTCTGGTAGGTCGAGTACGTCACCGCGCCGAGGAACGACGAGAGGACGAGCAGACCGATACCGAGCGAGGCAACCCGAATGAGTGTCGTCCGCCGGGCGTTCGAACGGCGAAACCATCGCTCCGGTCGGTAGCCCTGTTGCCAGAGGACCGCGATAGCGACGAAGTTGATAGACAGAAAGTTGACGAGGACGAGAATTGCCGACCCGACGACGGACTCCGGTGACCCCCACGCGAGACCGATACCGACGACCGCAGTCGGCGGCACCAGTGCCGCGGCAATCATGACACCGACGAGTGCCGTCGAAACACCGGAAGAGAGCGACAACGCGCCCGCGGCACCCGCTCCGAGGGCGATAACCAGTGCCAGCATGTCGGGTGCGAGACGTTCGTTGATTTCGGGGATGGCGAACACCTCTGCCTCCGACAACGGCACTGCACCGGTCGTCTTGAGGAAGAACGCGAAGAGCGCGCCGGTCGCCATGGCCGCGACGCCGCCGACGGCCTGCAAACGCACGCCGCGGACGAACAGTTCGTCGTCGTCCACGACGGTGCCGACGCTGGCGGCCATCGCCGGTCCCATGAGCGGTGCGATGACCATCGACCCGACGACGACGGCAGGCGAATCGAGCAAGAGACCGGCGGTTGCGACGAGTACCGAGATTATCGTCATCGTCAGAAACGTCCGCATCGACGGCGCGAGACTCTCTGCGGCCGATGCCAACTCCTCGCGGGCGATTCGGTCGCCGTTTCGGTCTGACTCGTCGTACTTCTCTTGTAACTGGTCGAATCGCTTCGAGACGACCGTTTCGGCGTTCGTGACGACGGTGTAGGCGTCGCGTTCGATACCCGCTTCTCGCAGTTGCTCTAAGACGGGTTCGACGGCGGTTTTCGGGAGCGGAAACGTCACGACGGCGGCGAATCCACGGCCCGAGGTTTCTTCAGAGATTGCGTAGTCGATGCCTTCCGATTCGAGCGTCTGCAAGACGGAGTTTCGCTTGCCGGTAGGCACCAACACCTGGACGAGTCGCACGGTGTGAGGTCACTCGCCGGTGTGAAATAAACTCGGGCTACTGCTTTCGGCGCTCGGGTCGAAGTTGCTGGAGGACGGGCATCTCGGCTATTTGCTCGTCCGAGAGCGCCTCCCATTGGATTCCAGTCGGGCGCGAATACGGCGTCTCGGTTCGAATCGTTCGCTCGGGAGTGACGACGAGGTCCATCGGCACGTCGTGCGCGTCGGGGGCGGGTGCGTCGTCGCACACTTGTAATTCGTGGACGGACGTCACTATCGCCGTCTCTTCGGAAACTGCACCGAGACCGTGGAGAATCGCGTATTCGAGGTCGCTAAAGCCCTCTCCCTTTCCGATGCGAGCGCCCTGTTCGGTGACGGCGACAGAGCCCGAGAGGATGAGGTTGATGTCGGGCAGTCGGTCCGGGCCGACTTTCTCGGCGTGGGTTGCGACGTGTGAGACGGTCGGGGCGCTATCGAGTACGTCGTCGTCGAGACTCTCGGGGTCGAGTTCGTAGAAACACTCCTCGTCGCGGAGGCGCGGGACGGCCATGTACACCGTTTTCCCCTCTCGAAGTGCGCGCCGTCGAATTGGAAGTTGTGGTGAATCAGGATTCGCTTTGATTGCAGTCGCCGACTTCCATTCGGGGGTCTCTGTGAGTCGGTCGGCGGCCGCTCGTGCGCCAGCGAAGTTCGGAATCCGACCGTGTGGTGGAAATGGAAAGCGGGCTTCGCCCGACGATTCGAGGGCGTCCCACACACGCTCTCGAATTGCTTGTTTCTCCATAGTCGTCACACGCCGCGTGTCACCTACTGTGCTGTGGTCGTGTCACGCGAAACGGTTTTACCGGACTTTCACAAATATTCGTGTATGTTCGTGCGTACTGCCCGAGAGACGGATGTGCCTGCTATCGCCACCATCTGCGCCGAACACTGGCGGGAGGTGTCGTCGCGCGGCGCTGGCGTTGAAACCGCTGAGGCAGTGATTACCGACAGGTTCGACGAGCGCACACTCCGCAAAGAGATTCGGTTTCCGGACGACTGGCACGGGTGGGTCGTCGCCGTCGAAGACGACGAGGTCATCGCTGCTGGCGGTGGTGGAATGACTGACTCTGCCGCAGGTGAGGTGTACTCACTGATGGTCCACCCCGAACGGTCGGGCGCTGGTGCGCGAACTGCGCTCTTGCACACGATTACTGCACAACAAGTCATCGACGGCGCACGCGAGCAGTGGGCCTCGTGTGTCGATGGCGACGACTCTGCACAGTCGTTTTACGACCAACAAGGGTTCGACGTAGCGACGCGACGCTCCTCCGACGACGCCGTCGAAACGATTCGATTCGTTAGGTCAATCTGACGGGTTTCAATCTGAAAACGGCAGTCCAGACCCGCTTAGCAGCACACTTCGGAGTACTTTGTCGGCCCCACGGCGAACCCGTTCTGAGGCGGCCTGTGGACTGATTTCGAGTTGGTCAGCGACCTCTCTGAGCGTGGTCCCGCGTGGAACCTTGAAGTAGCCCGCAGAGACGGCAGTGACGAGCGCTTCGTGTTGATGGCTGGTGATGTTGAACTGGTAGACGTTCGTATCCTCCTCGGTGAGTGTGTAGACCCGATTGACGTGGATATCGATATCCGACTCTTGGCATTGCGTATAAAAATCTCTCACGTAGGTGTGGTCGGAAAATCGGAGACGAAACATCCACGGTGTCGTCCCGGTCGCTTCGAGAATCGTCGCTTCACTCTCGATGAGGATACGGGTCAGACTCGACACTGAGGTCCCCCACGACACGTGGTAGAGGACGCGGTCGTTGACGTTCGCAATCGGCGTCAGGTCTTGTACGAGTTCTCGCGCCCGGACTGTCCGTTCAAACTCGTCAAAGTCGATACCAGACACCCAAAAAAATGGCATGACTTCACCTCCAGTCGGAACGACCCGCTCTAGCTCGATGACGACGTTATCGCCAAAGGCAGTCACCTGACCGAGGTCGAAGTCGGTGGCGTCAACTGTTAGTTCGATTATTACGGCCATTCTTCGCGTATCGTTGGGGGTCTGCTGTATTGAATTGCCGTGTCATTGGATAGCAACATCCATGGTTTGCTTTTGAATAGCAGTATTGTGAAAGCAGAAGTTCAACGTTGCTTTGCTAGCTATTGTTGCTGAGGGAATCGTTGTGACTGTCCACAGCCATCGACTATCAACTGCGGCCCATAGGGACAACACGCAGATGCCAGTTCGTGCGTGTCTCTCGATGACCCCCCAACACGGTCGGCGTCGGCTGATGGTGGTGGAAACCGACTGCCCGTGTTGGCGGGCGAACTGTTCGAGTCTGCCTCGATGCTCCACTTCGGCGTCTTCCGAGCATCCGTTGGGGCCACTCGAACCCAGATGGTGGCCGCGACGATGGAGATGATTCCCTCGGTACGTCTCGACGAGACGTTCTCCTGCCTTGCAAATGGTTATCGCAGGCGGATTCTGTTGGAAGTTCTCCACGACCCAACAGACACGCTCGACAGGACAGTACGTGAGTTGAGTGGGAGCGGCAAGCATCCACAACAGCTCAAATCGGAGTTGTATCACATCCATCTCCCGAAACTCGATACGGCGGGCTACATCCGCTGGAACCGTGAGGCGTGGGCCGTCGAACGCGGGCCACGATTCCACGAAATCGAACCGATGTTACGACTTCTCGTCGAACACGCAGACCAGTTGCCGAGCGACTAATACTGGTTCGGAAACGGCGGTGTGCTTCGCTGTCACCCGTGCATCGTCTGTCGTCTATCCTGCGATACTTTCGCCCTGTTTATCTGTTGTCGTCCCGAATCGCGAGTATGTTTGAAGACCGACCGAACCGTGACGAAATCGTTCTCGTCGGGCGGTCGAACGTCGGAAAGTCAACGCTGATGCGAGAACTCACTGGGCACACGAAGTTCACGACTGGCAAGAAGCCCGGTGTCACCCGCTCGCCCAATCACTTCGACTGGGCACCGGAGAAGTTCATGTTCACCGACCTTCCGGGGTTCGGCTTCATGTCCGGCGTCGAGTCCAAGGCCCAAGACGCCATTCAGACGGATATCGTCCGCTACATCGAAGAAAACGCGGACAACATCCTCGCGGCCGTTCTCGTCGTTGATGGCAAGAGCGTCATCGACATCATCGACCGTCACACCACCGAAGAGTCGATTCCACACGACGTGGAGATGTTCTACTTCCTCGACGAACTCGACATTCCGACTGTCGTCGCGGTGAACAAGATGGACAAAGTAAGCGACAGAGACGAACGCCTCAACCACCTCTGTGACCGCCTCGGTCTCTTCCCACCGTGGAAGCAGTGGCGAGACACCATCGCACCGATTACGGCCAAGCGCGGCGACATCTCGAATCTGAACGAAGCGCTTCGGTCACACCTGCACGAACAGCAGCGCGACGACCTATTCAAGTTCCTCTGACGAGTCGAGAACGCGGTTCGTTTCGATAGCGAGGGCTGGCGGATTTCGATAGCCAGCGTCGCCGACTTCAGATAACTCGATTCGTCAGCGTCTGACCCGATTCGTATTTTTCGACGTTCTCTCCGACGAACGCGGCCATGTCCGCGTGGAACTGGTTCGTCGCCCAACTGGAGTGCGGACTCACGAGGACGTTTTCGAAGTCCCAGAGCGGCGATTCTTCGGGGAGTGGTTCTTCGGCGAATACGTCGAGGGCGGCACCTGCGATGGTGCCAGCTTCGAGTGCGCTGATAAGTGCGGCCTCATCGACCACCGGTCCGCGTGCGACGTTGATGAGGTGGGCATCGTCACGCATCGTCTCGAACGCTTCTGTTCCGAACATGCCCTCGGTCTCTGTGGTCAAGGGAACGGCGAGTGCGACAAAGCGCGCCTCGGCAATCGCTTCGTGGAGTTCGTCCGGGGTGTAGACTGTCGAGACGTTCTCTACTGAGCGACCAGAGTGGCGGATGCCCACGACGTTCATCCCGAGTGCGGCCGCACGGTCGGCGATTCCTCGCCCGAGTGTCCCGAGTCCGACGACACACAGTTGTTCGCCGTCGAGGGTGAACGGCTCGTGGTACTCGGGGAGTCGCCATTCGTTCGCAGATTGTCCGTCACGATAGGCGTGGAGTCGGCGGGCGAACGTGAGCATGTAGCCGAGGACGGTTTCGCCGACTGTGGTATCGTGGATGCCGGTACTGTTGGTCAGGAACGTTCCGGCCTCTTCGTAGACGCCGACGGGGAACTCGTCGTAGCCTGCGCGAATGCAGTGGACCCACGCTGCATCGAGAAAGGAGTCGCGGTGGCCGAACGAGACGACGACGTCGCCCGGGCCGAAAGACTCGCGCTCGCCGACGAGTTCGATGGGAACGTCGAGAGCGGAGAGCGCCTCGACGAACTGTTCGGGTGGCATGTTGCGGGCGACCGATTCGTCGACTGCGACGCGTTCGATGTTCATGAGAGAGGCGTCGCCGTCGGACCCAATGGAACTTGCGGCGGCGTCTCATCCAGTCTTCGACCACGGTGGCGGAAGCACTGTATCGCTCTGCGGATGCTCACCTCTGTGTAGCCTGCGAGACCCGCCGTTGTGGCGGCACACAGTCCGAGAAATGGCCAGCGGTCCATATTCTCTGTCGGGGAGTTGGGATGGAAACGGCGATGAGGTCGTGTGCCTCAGTCGCACGGGGTGCAAAAACAGCGCATCCGCTCTTCGTCTGTAGGTCGGTGGCTCGGTCGAAAGTCCTCATCACAAGGGGCTAAGTGGGGCAGACACCGTTTCTACTAATAGATTGATTGGTGCCAATTCCTCGTTCCAGTAAGGGTGGTGGCTCAGTTGTAAAATATCGCGCAAAGACTTTTCTTACTGACACAAAGAATGATAAATCGGTATTCAAGAACTTGGAAGATGCGGAAAATGTCGCATGAAAATACAATAACGGCCCAATAGAGGAGGTTGATTGTTAGATGACAAGTGGACATCGATGGGAATTGGAAGAAGAAGCAACAGCCCTTGCACGGGAAGGGGACTTCGGTAGCGCCGGAGATACCTTTGTCAAAGCAAGCTTCGAAGAAGCCGGCGATTGGTTTGGCTCGAACAGTTGGGCAATGGAGCTGCGAATACTGTTCAAGGCTTGCCTGTGTTACCGATTAGCCAAGCAATCAAGGCAGTGTGAGTTTGCTGCTTGGCTCGGTATTGACCTCGCAGAAGAATATGCAGAACGGGCTGAGGCGCCCCCAACGCCTTCACATCCCCCAGATCGAGCTCAACGTGGAGCATGGCACGAGTTCGTCGGTGACTTTCGACTCATCGCGGGTCTCGATGGCGTGACCGATGCATACGAGCAGGCGAAAGACAGGTACGAGCAGGCTGGTAATCCCACTGCCCACTACGCGGAAGGTCCGATTATGAGTAGCCAGGCCACGTTCAGTACTGTCGTCCTTGTTGCTGATGTCGATTATAACTATATTAGAGAATCTACCCAAGGCCAGCTAACCGATTGGGTCGAATACAAACAAGAGTACATCGGACAATTTATCGACCAAATCATCGCTTCCGGTGAATGGAAACTCCCGGAAAAGTGAGGACCGATGACAATACAATACATGGACAAAGCAGAGGATGCATGCGAGCAGCGAGCGTATGCCAAAGCAGGCCAGCAGTACACATTCGCCGCGTACGAAGCACTCTTGAAATGTGATTATCCGGAGCCCGAGATGATATCGACAGGGGCGAATCTTGGCCGGACTTTCTACTACTTCGAAAATGCGGCGTTTACCTTCCGATTGGCAGGCAATCCCGCTCGTGCGGCCAACCGTGTCGAACAAGCGATTCTCATCGTCGAAGATTTCGACGAATACTACTTTCATCCCGACGTGCTTCACGGACTCGCTCAGGAGTGTCTCGCAGATTTGGAATTGATTCGTGGAAACGAGGACGTGGCGATGACGCACTATGACAGAGCGGCCGAACTCTATGAACCTGTGACCGACACGGCGTGGATGGCAGAGACTATTTTCGAGTACGCATTCGAATTCTTCCGGGGAGTGATGCACGCAGCAGGGTCCCCGGTCAGCGTCGAAGAGCAACTATCCATGCTCGACTCGTTCGAGAAACGCGTCACTGCAAAGCGAGAGCGTCTTCCAAGAGCTATCGAAACCGTCGTTACGACTGGTGAGTACCAACCCAGTAAATATTAGCTCAAAAGAGCTTCCTCTCGAAGGTTATCAATGCTCACGTTGAAGCCAAATATTTGAGGAGATACTGTTGAATGAAACGTATGAACGAACAGGAGACTTCCAAATGATTGAATTCGAGCTACTCCGTGAGTGGGGTGGATGGGACCATACTACTATTCCAGATGATCTAAAAATTGAGTTTCGTACGTATGATTCGTCAAGAGAATTTCATGCAGACCTTCAAGACATCTGTCACTTGATAGGACTCGTTCGCCACCGAGCAGATGGAGAAAAAATAATCTGAACTGAAGCAGTCATCAAACTGGCTTTCGACACGGACTACCAAGTTGAAATGACAGTCAATACACTACAAGCCCAAGCAAGTGTCCAAGAGTTAGAAGATGAGCTCACGTCGCTCGCGCAAGCCATCTTCACCGAGAAAGACAAAGCAAGCAATGTGGAATCTCGTGAGCAGCAGCTAGAACTCATGAATGAATGCTGTCAAAGAATGGCGTCGGATACGACGTGAAAAAATTATATCAGAATGGGTAGGCTGAGCCGGTATATTCTACCTAGAAGCCGAGTCGGAACCGAAAAATCACGGGCCATGTCACTGACGAAGCTGACCCTCGAGCCCGCTAATGGCATACACAGAAGAGGTGAACATTACGAAGCTCAAAATCACAAATACGCTCACTGGTGGCGTGGAAATGCAACTATCTCAATATTGACGAAGAGAATGCAGTTTTCAAACTAACCGCTGGGTATTCGAATCTGAACAGTTCCCTGCTTCGTTCTTCTGGGGTGTCGCTACTCTACCGATGTTGCTCGATATCTTTTGTAAGGTGGTGGCTCAGGGAAAATCCATCATCACAAAGGGCTGAGTGGGGGTAACTTTCTTCATCGCCACCGAGTGGTTCTTTCGCATCGGATTTGAAGAACCCAACGTTTCGCGTGGCGTGGCGTCCATCTGTTTAGACGAAACTACAACGGCTCGTCTCGCCCCTACGTTTACCATACCTCGTTCATTCTGTCACGTATGCCGATTCGCGGGCTTCACCACCTCGTTCTACTCGTTGACGGCGTTCCCGAGGGCGAGACATACTACCGAGAACTGTTCGACATGGAGGTACTGTTCAGAGAGGGAACAGTGGATGAAGAACCGGGGACGCTCCCCGATGGACTGGCGTGGAGTGACGCGATTTCACAGGGCGTCGAGCCAACGATGACGTTTCTCGGCCGCGACGACTTCTTCCTCGCGGTCGCACAGAGTGACGGCGAGTGTGGGTCGGGCCGATTCGACCACCTCGCACTGGCAGTCAGTGAGACTCAGTTCGAGGCGATTACGGAGCGTGCAACCGATTTCGGTTGTGCCGTTTCATACAACGCATCACACCACCGAACGTTCGAGGACCGGTTTGGAATCGAATGGGAACTAAACGCCAAACCGCGACCACCCGAACAAGCGTTTGACACACTCGATATTGTCGAATAGGAGTCTACTGGCCGCTAGCAACGAACTCAGATGAGAACTCTGCACTGATATCTAAACCTCGTTGTTCAATTCCATCCAACATCCAAACTCTACGTCCTTCTCACTCCGACTCTCTGAGCCGAAAATCGGTAAAATATCGAGCCCGTACTAGAAGCCCCATGGACCGAGCAGAGTACGCGCTGCTCGCAGGTATCGCACTGTTGACCATCGGAATCGGCGTATTCACGACCACGAAACCGCTGGGAACGTTCTTCGTCGAGAGTACACAGACGTTCCTCAGAACTACCGCGGCGATGGCGTGGGTGACGTGGTGGGCGCTCGTCGTTGGCTTTGCCATCGCTGGCGGTGTGGAGGCGTGGACCTCAGACGAAGAGATTTCAGAACTCCTTGCTGGCCACGGCCTGCGCGAACTCGGCTACGGGACGACGTTCGGATTCGTCTCCTCGTCGTGTTCGTACAGCGCCATCGCGACGGCGAAGAACCTCTTCAAGAAAGGCGGGTCGGCGGCGGCCACCCTCGGGGCGTTCATGTTCGCCTCGACCAACCTCGTCATCGAAATCGGCGCGGTCATCTGGATTCTGCTTGGGTGGCAGTTCCTCGCCGCCGACATCCTCGGCGGGTTCATCCTCATCGGCCTGATGTCGTTCGGATTCGTCTATCTCGTGCCCGACGAAGTGGTCGAACAGGCACGCGAAAATATCCAAGACGAAGTGGAGAAGGTCCAAGACCCGGTCTGTGGAATGGAACTCACGCCGGAGGAGGCCGAGTATTCGGTCGAAGAAGGTGGACAGACGTACTACTTCTGCTCGAAGTCGTGTCAGGAGAGCTTCGACCCCGAGCAACAGCAGACGACGATACGAGGACAGGCCACCTCTCTCAGCGGGTGGAAAGCCCTCGCCGACAAGCAGTGGAAAGAGTGGGCCATGCTCTGGGACGAGATTGCCATCGGCTTCGTGTTCGCCGGTCTCATCGCCGGATTCATTCCGAAAGAGGTCTGGACGACGGTCTTCTCCGGGCCGACGTTTGGCGTTCCAGTGTACGTCTTCTGGACCGCAGTCGTCGGTGCGGTCATCGGCGTTGCAACCTTTGTCTGTTCGGTCGGCAACGTCCCCTTCGGGACGATTCTCTGGACCAATGGGCTCCCATTCGGGAGCGTCTTGAGCTACATCTACGCCGACCTCATCGTCCCGCCAATCATGGACGCCTATCGTGAGTACTACGGCACCTCCTTCGCGGCCATCCTCTCGGGGATGATTTTCGTCGCCGCCGTCCTCACGGGCGTCATCGTCCACTTCGTCTTCAGTACGGCTGGCCTCATCCCGGACCCATCGACGGCCCAAATCGCGGACGTGAGTATCGAACTCAACTACAAAGCCGTCTTGAACGTGCTGGCGACGGTGTTCTTCGGCTTCCTCTATTGGCTTCACCAGCGCGACACCGTCGGTTCGACGGGTGAGATGGCGGCGCAAGTGGGCGACTAACCCACACTCTCCATTTCGTCCCACCGACCGAGTTCGGCGTGTTCGGCCGCGACGCCCGCAACGTCGTCGGCAGAGAGTACGCCTGCTTCGGTCACGACGCCCGTCACGAGGACTTGGGGCACGATTTCGAATATCGGATTCTCGCTAGTCACGCCTGCTTCGGTCGAGAGCGCCCCACCAGACTCGCCGACGAAGGTGTCGTCACCGCGTATCTTGTCGCGGGCGCAGACGACGTATACAGGAATCTCTGCACGATTCGCTGCCAGTGCGAGTGGCACGCTCCCGACTTTGTTCACGACGTCACCAGACGCGAGAACCGAGTCAGCACCGAGTACGACGGCGTCGGCGTCGCCATCGAGGACGAGTTTTGGTAACGCGGCGTCCGTCGTGAGCGTCGTTTCGATTCCTACTTCGGCTAGTAATTCGGCGACGACGACGCCTTCGCCACCCGGGCGAGATTCTGAGATGAGTACAGAGGGCCGGTCATCCCGAAGCACAGAAAGTACAGTTCCCGACCGAGAGAGTGTCGCCACGCGCTCGATTCCGTCTCGCTCTAATCGAACGACTGCTGTTGCAGCGGCCTCGTCGTCGGCGACGACTGCGGCATCGATTGCACGCTCGGCGCGCTGGCACACTGCTTCGAGCGTCGGGTCGGATTCCGACATGACGCCATTGATTCGATTCTCCACGGCGGCCATGCTCGGGCGGGCATCGCGGAGCGCTCCTGCGAGTTCGACCACCTCGTCCCACGATTCGGCGTCGGCGGAAGCGTCGCGGAGTACTTCGAGTGCGCGAATCGAAATCCACGCAGACCCGTGGATTTCGTCGTCTCGAACGTCTTCGAGCATCGGGGCGACGCGGCGGTACGCCGCCCACAGCTCGGGGACTGTCTCTCGATTTCTGATTTCTGTCGGATGGACCCACTCGGTCGTTGCGAGTTCTTCGTTCGGCCGCAGGTCTCGGGTGTCGATGTCGAACAGATACGGGTGAACGACCCACTCGTACTCTCCATCGGCGACGTGTAGGGGGTCGCCAGCGCGAACGAGTGTCGGGTTCGTGAGTCCCGTTTCTTCGCGGAGTTCACGTCGGGTATCGGATTCGGTCTCTGTCGTCGAGCCTTCGACGTAGCCCGATATTCCGGCCCACCGCCTCGGATAGGTCGTGGCGTCGTCGTTCCGGCGAGCGAGGAGAATCCGCCCCTCGTGGCGGAGAAACGCAGTGACGACGTGGTTCATGGTTCGTATACGAGACCGTGCGGGAAAACGACTATCTCGCTCGCCGCGTATATGGGGGCATGAAACTCGCTATCCTGAGCGACACACACGTTCCGGGGCGAGTGGATTCCATCCCCTCGTGGGTGGAAGACCACATTCAGGATGCAGACTTGGTCATCCACGCGGGTGACTTCGATTCGCCTGACACGCTCGACTATATTCGGGAAATCTCGGCGGATTTCGTCGGTGTCCGTGGAAACATGGATGCAGATGACGTCGACTTGCCGACCGTCGAAGTAGTCGAAGCAGGCGGTCTCACGTTCGTCGTCACCCACGGGACCGGCCCACGAGCGGGCTACGTCGACCGCGTCGCCGACATGGTTCGCGGGTCTGCTGGCAACAGCGCGATTGGTATCTGTGGCCACATTCACGACATCATCGACGAGAAATTTGACGACGTTCGTATCCTCAATCCGGGCAGTGCAACCGGCGCAAACGTCGGTGATGCGGCGACGATGATGGTTGGGGATATCGTCGATGGCACGCTCTCGGTGCAGGTCGTCAGCAACGGCCAAGCCTGAACTGCCACTGTCTGGCCTGAACTGCCACTGTCTGATTCGGTTGTTTTCTGCCTGCGATACCGGCCCGGTTCGCCAGCATCCCGTTGTTTTTGAGGCCGCTACCCTTCCCCCAATCTATGAAGCTGTTTCCGGTCTTCGACGTGCCCGAGATACGCGAGGGCGACGACCTCGCCGACATCATCTCGGAACGCGTCGATTTGCGCCCCGACGACGTGGTTTGTGTCGCCTCCACTGTCGTCTCGAAGGCCGAAGGTCGCCTGTTCGACCTCGCGGACTTTCCTGCCGGGCCGCGCGCCCGCGAACTCGCAGGTCGCCTTTCGGAGTTGACCGGCGACGAGAAAGACCCGCGATTCGCGCAGGCCGTCCTCGAAGAGAGCGTCGACCTCGTGATGGAGGAACCATTCCTCCTGACCGAGACGCGCTTCGGCCACATCGGCGTCAACGCCGGAATCGACCGCTCGAACGTCCCCGACCACGACTTGCTCTTGCTCCCGAAACGCCCGAGCGAGTCTGCCGAGCGCATCCGGGCCGGAATCGACGCCGAGCGCGTCATCGTCACCGACACCTGCGGGAGACCATTCAGACACGGCCAGCGCGGCGTCGCAATCGGGTGGGCTGGCATGGCCCCGGCACGTGATTGGCGCGGCGAACCTGACCGAGACGGGCGCGAACTCGGCGTCACCGTCGAGAGCGTCGTGGACGAACTCGCCGCCGCGGCGAACCTTCTTCAAGGAGAAGGCGCAGATGGCACCCCAATCGTCGTCGTCCGCGACTTCGAGTGGGGTGACCACGGAGAGAGCGACGCCCACTTCCGCGACGTGGAGGGCGACTTTGTCAGACAAGCATTGCGAAACTGGAGGTACGACCCATAATGATCGGACTCGAACTCACGCCGGAACATCCGGTAGACGACCTCGTTGCACTGGGAACGCAGGCAGAAGACGCGGGCTACGACTCGCTGTTCGTCTCCTGTCACTACAACAACCGCGACCCCTTCGCGGTCCTCGCACGACTCGCCGCCGAGACCGACGACATCCGTCTTGGCCCCGGCGTCGCCAACCCCTACGAGATGCACCCCGTCACGCTGGCTGGCAAAGTGGCAACCATCGCCGAAGCCTCGGGCGGGCGCGGCCTGCTCGGTATCGGGCCGGGTGACCCATCGACCCTCCGAAATCTCGGTCTCGAAGACGAACGTGGTCTTCGTTCGGTCCTGGAGGCGTTCAAAGTCGCCCAAGAAATGTGGGACGGCGAGCGCGTCACCCACGAAGGAACCTTCGAAGCCCACGACGCCGGTCTCAACTTCGAGGTTCCCGGCGAGATTCCGGTCTACGTCGGCGGCGAAGGCCCACACATGTGCCGGATGGCGGGCAAACACGCAGACGGCCTGTTGTTCAACGGGTCGCACCCGGACGACCTCGCGTGGGCACGCGAACAGGTCGATATCGGACGTGAGGACCGCCCCGATTCGCGCGGCGAGTTCACGCTCGCCGCCTACGCTAGCGTCTCGATTTCAGAAGATGCCGAAGCGGCCCGTGAGGCCGCCCGTCCGCCGGTCGCTTTCATCACCGCCGGTGCGGCCCCGCCGGTCCTCGACAGACACAACATCGACAAATCGCGCGCCGCAGAAATCGGCGACTGCATCTCGGCAGGTGACTTTTCAGAAGCGTTCGGTCTCGTGACCCCAGCGATGATAGACGCCTTCTCGATGGCTGGAACGCCCGACGAAGTTACAGAGAGAATGGCCGCGGTGCTCGAACATGCGGACGGTTTGGTCGTCGGGTCGCCGCTCGGACCCGACGTAGAAGAGGCGATTACTCTCGCTGCGCGGGCCTACGCTGCGACCGACGACCGGCACCGGACGTAGTGACGAACTCGGAGATGAGCGCACCGAGTACGAGGTAGCCGAACACCCCAACCGAGACGATGATGAAGATGTTGCCGAAGAGGAAGCTAATCGTCGAGAGTGGGTCGCTCAGCGCGACGTCGGCGAACGTGACCGTGAGTTCGATGACGCTCTGGACGAGCGCCACGAGGAATTCCGTGAACGTAGCCATACGCGACTCTCGGTAACGGGGGCTAATGATTGTGTGGGTTTCGCACGGCGTGCGCCACGGCTAAGCCCCCGCACACGCGATTCGACTCTCATGGGAAATTTCTCGCTCGACGACTTCGACGGCGACGAGGCGGACGCGGAAGACACATCCGAGCGTGTCGAACCAGACGACGAAGGGTCCGAAATCGACACGCTCGCCACCTATCGCTGGACGCCCAAGGCGACTGCGTGTCCACGCTGTGGAACCTCAGTCCAAAAGCGATGGCTCGACGGCGAGGAGTACGTCTGCGACGAGTGCAAGTCGTGGTGAGAGAACGATAACACGAACTCAGGTTGTCGTCCGCTCGTCGTTACGGTGCCGGGATTTGTAGCTCCCTAAATTCGATTTCGTCAGCCCTGAGGTCTATCTGAATACTAATCGCGTCTTCGTATTCCCACGTGTACGAACCGCTGAGTCCGGTATCTAACTCGATGTGAAATTCGTACGTGCCGCTTCGTTCTATCTCAGTTTCGAATTCCGTGCACCGACTCCCCGGAAGCGGAATCGACTTCGAGACCACCGCCTTCGAGTTTTGTTCGTCAGTAATCGTCAGTTCGGCCTTTTGGGTCTCCGCCGAATACTCACAGATGCGGGTTTCGAGCGGTCGGGTCGTTGTCCCTGTACACCCAGCGAGAGTGGCGAGACCGACAGCAACCCCCGTTAGTAGACGGCGACGATACATATTTTGGCATTCACGCTTGGATAGTTGTTTCTGGCGGACTTCGAGGATTTCAACTGTGGGCGACGACGCTACCCGCGCCGTCCACTCCGCCGCCCGAACCCGCGAACGAACGCGTCTTCTTCGAGTGCTAACACGGTCGGTCGGCCGTGCGGGCAACTGTACGGCGTCTCGCACGCACCGAGTCGTTCGACCAGTTTCCGGGCCTCCTCGTCGCTCAATTGGTCGCCAGCCTTGATGGACGGGTGGCACGCGAGGTCTTTCAGCACCTCGTCTCGCGGGTCGCTCGCGTCGCCCGCGGCAACGTCGGAAATCACGTCCACGAGGGCAGTTGGCGAGAATGCCCGGCCGAGCGGTGCGGGGACGGCCTTGACGCGATAGGTTCCCGACCCGACCACCGAGACGGAAAAGCCCAGATTCGCAATCGTTTCTCGATTCGCCTCGAAGAGCGCCGCTTCGGGTGCAGACAGCCGAACTCGCGCTGGCGGGTCCACCTCGACGGCGTCGATGCCGGCGTCGGCCACCGCCTCCCGAAGTCGCTCGTAGTTCACCCGCTCGTGGGCGGCGTGCTGGTCGATAATCAGTAACTCGTCGCCCGCCTCGCAGAGGACGTAGAGGTCGCGGAATCGCCCGATTACGGCCACGTCGTCGAAGACGGATTCCTCGCCGCGGGCAGAAAGCGACGAGTCGAGGTCCATCGCGAGGTCGGCGCTCCGAGCCAAGTCGGCTGTCGAGAGCGCGTCTCGAACCGCCGATTCGACTGCTTGCGTGACGACCGAGGAGTCGCGGAAGCCCACCTCATCTTTCGCGGGGTGGACGTTGTGGTCAACCCACTCCGGCGGGAGCGACACCCGAACGACGGCGACGGGTTCACGACCGTCGGGAAGGAGCGTCCCGTAGCCCTCGGAAACCGCCCGACGAATTCGTGGTTCGGCGAGCGCCCGTCCATTCACCGAGACGTGGATGTGGTCCCGACGAGCCCGACTGATGGCCGGATGACAGAGGACGCCATCGATGCGAAACTCGCCGCGTTCGCTGCCAACAGAGAGGACTTGCGCTGTGTCGAACGACGATGCCTGACCCGCAGCGTCACGCCCGTAGCACGCGAGCATCGCCGCGGTGAAATCTCCGCTTCCAGGCGTCGAGAGCGTCTCGCGCCCGCCGTGGCGGAGGACGAATCGCACGTCGGGTCGGCAGAGTGCGTATCGGGTCACGATGCTCGTGATGCGCGCGAACTCGGTCTCCGGGGAGGCGAGTGCCTTCTTTCGGGCGGGTCGCTCTTCGAAGAGGCCGGTGACTTCGACAGTCGTTCCTCGCCCTCGTCCCGCAGGCGAGACGTTCTTTTGGCCTCTTTCGACGAGGACGCGGGTTCCGCGTTCGCCACCGTCGTTGGTCGTCAGTTCGAGGCGAGCGACTGCGGCGATACTCGGGAGCGCCTCACCACGGAAGCCAAGGGTTTCGACCGTCTCCAAGTCGTCGGCGTCGGACAGTTTGCTCGTCGTGTGGCGTTCGGTGGCGAGACTCGCGTCTTTCTCGTTCATCCCGCATCCGTCGTCCACGACACGGATTCGGGCGGTTCCGTCGCCATCGACGGCAATTCGAATCGTCTCTGCGCCCGCGTCGAGTGCGTTTTCGACGAGTTCGATGACGACGCTCGCTGGGCGAGCGACCACCTCTCCGGCGGCGATTTTGGCACGGGTTTCAGCATCGAGTGTGCGAATCATTGGAGTCGGTTTTGGAGGTCTGAAAGGAGATTTAGTGCCTCCAGTGGCGTTGTCGAAGCGAGGTCGGCGGCGAGGAGTTCTTCAGCGACGGCCTGCCGGTCGGGACTGGTTTGGCCGTCGTCTGTTTCAGTCTCATCCTGTCCGTTCTCCAATCCGTCGATGTAGGCATCGAGTGTCTCCCCATCGGTTGGTTTCGTTTCGTGTTCTTTCTCGACTCGTTCACCATCGGACACGAGTTCCTGTGCGCGGTCTACGACGGTGTGTGGAACACCCGCGAGTTGCGCGACTTCGACGCCGTAGGAAGACGAAGACGGTCCGTCGGCGACGCTGTGGAGGAACGTCACCTCGCCCTTTGTCTGTGTGGCGGTGAAGTGCAGGTTGAACACGCCGGTTCGCTCCTCTGCCACGTCGGTCAAGTCGTGATAGTGGGTCGCAAAGAGCGTCGTCGCGCCCACGTCGTCGTGCAGGAATTCGGTTGCGGCGCGGGCGATGGCGAGGCCGTCCGTCGTCGAAGTTCCGCGCCCAACCTCGTCGAGGAGGACGAGTGAGTTCTCGGTGGCGTTGTGGAGAATTTCGGTGAGTTCGCTCATCTCACGCATGAACGTCGATTGCCCGCCCGCGATGTCGTCGGAAGCACCAATCCGTGTGAAGATACGGTCGATAACCGGAAGACAGGCGCTTCGTGCAGGGACGAAACTCCCGACTTGCGCGAGGACCGAAATGAGCGCGACCTGTCGCATGTAGGTCGATTTGCCGGACATGTTCGGGCCGGTGATGAGCGCAATCGACCCGCGGGGAAGCGACGCCGGGTTGGGGACGAACTCGGCTTGGGCCTGTTCGACCACCGGGTGACGGCCTGCGTCGATGTCGATATTTTCGCCGCCGAATTCCGGTCGCGTGTAGTTGTTGGCGACCGCAACGTCGGCCAGTGTCCGCAGTACGTCGAGGTCGGCGAGTGCGCTGGCGACTTCCTGAACGCGTTCGCCTTCGGCGCCGACGTCGCGACGAACCTCGCAGAAGAGGTCGTATTCGAGGGCGTCGGCGCGGTCGGAGGCGCGCAGAATCTCGTCTTCGCGTTCCTTGAGTTCGGGTGTGTAGAACCGCTCTGAATTTTTGAGCGTCTGACGGCGGACGTACTCTTCAGGCACGCGGTCGAGGTTCGGATTCGTCACCTCGATGTAGTAGCCGTGAACCTGATTGTAGCCGACTTCGAGCGAGTCGATACCGGTTCGCTCCTGTTCGTGGGCTTCGAGGTTCGACACCCACGCTTTGCCTTCGGTCGCAGTCGAGCGAATCGAGTCGAGTTCGGTATCGAATCCATCCGCGATGACGCCGCCTTCGGTAATCTCCTGCGGCGGGTCGCTGACGATGGCGTCGCCGACGAGGTTCCGAACGTCTTCGAGTTCATCGAGGTTCGCGCGAATCGACCGAAGGAGGTCGGATTCTGCGTCTTCGAGCGCATCGTTGAGTTCTGGAACGCGGTCCAACGTGCCTTTCAGCGAGCGCAGGTCGCGGGCGTTGGCGCGTTCGCGCGAGATGCGTGTGACGAGTCGTTCGAGGTCGTATACTGAAGAGAGGTGCTGGTGGAGGTCGTCACGGAGGAGGGCGTCGTCGGTGAGTTCACTCACCGCGTCGAGTCGGCGCTCGATTTCGTCGCGTTCGACGAGCGGTCGGCGAAGCCACGCCTCTAACCGGCGGCGACCGAGTGCGCAGGCCGTCTCGTCCAACACGTCGAGGAGGGTGCTTCCGGAACGGACGCTTCTCGATTCGAAGAGTTCGAGGCTTCGAAGTGCGGTCGCGTCGAGTTGCAGGAACTCTCGCGGGTCGAAGCGGGTGATTCGAGAGACGTATTCGAGCGTCGTTTGGCCGTGGGCGTACTCCGCATAGGAGAGAAGTGCGCCCGCCGCCCGGAGTTCGGCGTCAGATTCGACGATAGCATCGGGTTGGGTGGTATAGGAAGAGAGCGTCTCGCGGGCGACGTCGAGGTCGAACGCCGACGTCTCGAAGGGTGTCACCATCGGGTCGAACGAGAGCATTGGGAGGTCGAACTTCGGGCCAACGACGAGTTCGGCGGGGGCGAGGCGTTCGAGTTCTTCGAGGGTGAGTGCGCGGTCTGCACCCGTAACAAGACACTCGCCGGTCGAAACGTCCACAACTGCGAGTCCGTAGGTGTCGCCGTCGCGGGCGACTGCCCCGAGGTAGGTCGCTCGGCCTGCTTCGAGGAGTTCTTCGTCCACGACAGTGCCGGGCGTGATGAGTTGCGTGACCGCGCGGTCAACGAGTCCAGATGCTTCAGATGCGTCTTCGACCTGTTCGGCGAGGGCGACGCGATAGCCCGCATCGAGCAGGCGTTCGATGTAGCCAGCGGCGTTTTCGATGGGAATACCAGCCATCGGCCACGTACCGGTCGAATCCTCGCGTTGGGTCAGCGTTACCTCGCAGGTTCGTGCGACTGTCTTGGCCGCGCCGCAGAATGCTTCGTAGAAGTCGCCGACTTGAAAGAGTACGAGCGCGTCGTCGTGGGCTTCACAGCAGTCGGCGTACTGCGAAAGCATCGGGGTGAGGTCCTCGCGCACCGCCAGCATCTCGTCTGGGGCGCCGTAGACCGATGCGCTCGGGGCGTCCGCGTCCATACCTGTACGCAGTCGCCGAGGGACAAAAGCTTCGGGAAGCCGTCTCGTCCCCCTATTGCGTCTCGTTCTCCTTTGATTGTGGTATGCACACATCCAGCAACGTTAGGTATGTCCGGCTAATATACGTGAACAATGAATCAGTCCACCGCGGTACTCCGGACTGTTCCCTCTATCAATGACTGACGCACACGCAGAATCCGACTTAGACCCCGCCCTCTCTGTCGAGTCGGTAGCAGACCTCGCTGTACGTATCTCCGACAACGTCGAACAGGTCATCGTCGGCCATCACGACGCTATCGAAGACATTCTCGTCGCCCTCTTCGCCCGTGGGCATCTCCTCTTGGAGGACGTGCCGGGCGTGGGTAAGACCATGCTCGCCCGCGCGATAGCCACCTCCATCGACGCCTCGTTCAAGCGCGTGCAGTTCACGCCCGACCTCCTCCCCTCGGACGTGACCGGCGTCAACGTGTTCAATCAACAAACCCGCGAGTTCGAATTCCGCCAAGGCCCCGTCTTCGCCAACGTCGTCCTCGGCGACGAAATCAACCGTGCGCCGCCGAAGACACAGGCCGCGCTCCTCGAAGTCATGGAGGAGTTGCAAGTGACCGTCGATGGAACCACACGACGCGTCCCCGACCCATTCACCGTCATCGCCACCCAGAACGACGTGGAACCCGACCGCACCTACGACCTCCCGCTCGCCGAACTCGACCGCTTTATGAAGAAAATCCACCTCGGCTATCCGAGCGTCGCGGACGAAGCCGAACTCCTCGGCCGGGTCTCGGGCCACCACCCAATCGAGTCGCTCTCGGCGGTTGCCACCGCGAGCGACGTTCGTCGCGCCCGTGAGGCCGTTGTCGGCGTCACCGTGAGCGAACCCGTGAGAGCATACGTCTCCAGACTCGCGGCATCCACCCGCGAATACGCGCATCTGGGCGTCAGTCCCCGCGGGTCGATTGCCCTCATCCGCGCCTCCCAAGCACGTGCCGCACTGGATGCGCGGGACTTCGTGGTCCCCGACGACGTGCAACGCGAAATTCAGAGCGTGTGGGCACACCGGATTCGCACCTCTGACGGAACACCCGGCGCAACGATCGTCGAACGGGCACTCGACGATATCGAAGTCGAATGAGACCAACACGTCGTGGGTGGTTTGCGCTCGTAATCGTCGCGGTCGGTATCGGTAACGCCGTCGCGTTCGGCCCGCGGGCGCTCAACGCGGTGGTCGTCCCCGTCGTCGTCGCTCTCGTCATCTCTGCGATTCAAATCCGCCGTCTCTCTCCGCCTCGCGTCACCCGAAATCCACTGGACGATGGGTTTCCTGACGAACGACACACCGTCGAACTGTCGTTCGATTCGACCCCGGCGTTTCCGGCACGCGTGACCGACCAACTTTCAGTTGGACTGACTGGCGACTCGACCGTCGAAGCCGTCGTCGGCGACGACCCGATTACGTACGAAGTCGAGTACCTGACGCGTGGTCGGCAGACGCTTGGCCCGACCACACTCGTCGGGTACGACATTCTCAGGTTCTTCTCGCGAAAATTCGACGTTTCTTCGCGTACCGAAGTACTCGTCTTCCCGCGTCTGCGTGCGCTCTCGACGCCCGCTCGACGGACGCTCGCGCGACTCTCCGATAGCGGCGTCACGAACGAACGCGGCGAGTTCGACCGTCTTCGGGGCTACGTCCACGGCGACCCCCTCCGCGACATCCACTGGAAGTCGAGCGCGAAATCCGACGACCTCGTGGTCAAAGCCTTCACCGACCGTACCGACCCGAGCGCCGTCCAAGTCTCGGTCGGCGGCGTCGATGGGACCGAAGACGACGTTGCCGAAGCGGCCGCCGCTGTCTGTTGTTCCCTTCTCGAATTGGAGATACCCATCAATCTCTCGACGCCGGTCGGGACGCTCGATGCGGTGCCGGGGAACCGTCGCCACGTTCTCTCCCATCTCGCGCAGTTCCGCCCCGGTTCGGTGCCCGAACCGAGTGCAGAAGTCGTCGTTCGCGGCGAGACGCCACAGACAGTAATCTCTCTCAGCGGCCAGGAGTTCACGTTCGAACAACTCCGTGAGGATAGTGCGTTCGACGCTGCGGTCGGTGAGTCGCCTGTCTCAGAGGTGGTCTCGTGAGTACCGAAACAGCGACTCGGACGCCGAGGACGACCCTCGGAATTCCGACTCGCTATCTCGCAGTAGCGTCGCTTTTGGTCCTGCTTGGGGCGTTCTTGGCGGTCCTCTACGACGTGACGAACATCGTCGGTCGCCGCGACCAGTTCGTCCTACTCGTCGTTGCGACGTTCGTCGCGGCGACGCTCGTCGGAAAGACGCTTCGACCGGTGGTTGCACTCACGTTGACCCTGCTCATTCTGGGCGGTGGCTTCGCTGCCTACATCCTGTCGCTCCCAGAGAGCCAACTGGCGCTTCTCTCGTTCGACCAACTCGCGGCCGACTCGCTCGCGTTGGCAAGTGGCCTCTCGGTGCTTCGGTTGGTCGCAGCCGACGTGTGGGCACTGGCCGTGACGCCCGCGCCGCTGTTTCTCGCGTGGTACTTCGCCGTTCGCGGACGCTACGGCCCCGCAGTCATCGTCGCGGGTGTCGGCCTCGGCCTGTTCGTCCTGACGGGCGACGCCGATGGCTTGCTGACGCTCGTCGGTGTGTGCGCCGGGGCGGCGACACTCGGATTCGACTCGCTCGACCGGTTCGGTTCGGACGGTGGCCAACTCGACGCACTTACCGTCGTCATCGCCACGATGATTGTCGTCGCCGCGACGGTGAGTGTTCTGCCCGGTGCAGGTGCTGCGCCGATAATTCCAAACAGCGGCCTCTCGGACCAACCGACCGTCGAAGCCAGCCTCGTGAGCGCGAGCGACAACATCGGCATCGTCGGGAGCATCAGTCTCTCACCGGAGGTCAGATTCGAAGTCGAAAGCACGACGCCGTCGTACTGGCAAACGGCATCGTTCGACCGTTACACCGGTGATGGATGGGTCCGAACCGGTAACACTGCTCCCTACACCGGTGGTCGATTGGACGAACCGCCCGGACCGTCGCGTCGCATCCGCCAGACCGTGACGCCCGCGACGCCGCTCGATGCGATGCCTGCGGCGTGGCGTCCCATCAACGTCGAGGGTGACGTCGCCTCGGACACCCTCGTCACGTCGCAAGGAAGCATCCGGCCAGGTCGGTCGATTGCAGCGGGTGAAAACTACACCGTGACGAGTGCGGTTCCGCAGTACACCGCCGCGTCGCTTCGTCGGACAGGAACCGACTACCCAGAAGAGATTCGTGACCGCTATCTCGCGCTGCCGGACAGTACGTCCGACCGGGTTCGCCAACAGGCAGCAACGATAACTGCCGATGCGGAGACGCCCTACGACAAGGCGGTCGCCGTCGAGCGGTGGCTCGAAGAGAACAAAGAGTACTCACTACAGGTGACTCGTCCCGAGGGCGACATCGTCGAAGGATTCCTCTTCGAGATGGACTCGGGGTACTGTACCTACTACGCCTCCAGTATGGTCGTCCTATTGCGTTCTGAGGGCGTCCCTGCACGCTTCGTCACCGGTTACACGACCGGTCAACCCGTCGAAGACGACCGATACGTCGTCCGCGGCCTCGACGCCCACGCGTGGGTGGAAGTGTACTTCGAGGACACCGGCTGGGTGCGGTTCGACCCGACGCCGACCGAGCCTCGACAGGCCGCAGAGAACCAACGTCTCGTGCAGGCACGCGACGAAGGCGAACAGGGTGTCGATACAAACGAAACGCGCCCCGAAACGACCGAAAACTCGACAGATTCGACCGACACGCCGACGCCCTCGGATTCGACGGATTCGACCGACACGCCCGTCTCGAACGACTCGAACGAGAGCAACATCGGACCTGGCTTGGGTGACCGACTCGGCATCACGCCACCGCCGGTCGGGAGTTCGCAGTCTGATGGCGGCCTGTTCTCGACGACGCCATCGCGCGAGACCATGTTCGTCTGGTTCGCCGGACTGGTTGGCATCGTCGCCGGTGCGCGACGCTTGCGTCTACCGTACAAACTCTGGTTGCTCCTCTATCTCGCCTTCCAGCGGCGGACAGGTCATCCCACTGCGGACGTGCTTCGGGCCTACGACCGCCTCGAACGAATCCTCGAACGAACCTATCGCCCGCGACGCTCGGGAGAGACCGTACGTGCTTACCTCGACTCACTCTCGCGGGTCGGTGTCGATAGCCGAACGCAGTCACTCGGTGGGTTGTACGAGCGCGCACGCTACGGACGCGGCGTCTCGCGCGAGGACGCCAAAGAAGCGATAGCCATCGCCAACGCCGCGGTTCGGTCTCGCTTGCCCGTGTTCAAGCGCTGGGGACGCTGAACCGACACGCCGCCCCGGCACACTGAACCTCGTCCCTTTTTGATGCTCCCCTGTGGAGGACTGTGCAATGGCAAAAAGAGACGCTGTCCCCGCGATGCTCTTTGCGCTGCTCTGCGTGCTTGCGATGGTCGCCCCCGTCGCGGCCACCCAAGAGGGGTCTGCCGCCGGTCCCGGCGTCGAACCACTCGTTCAGCAGGGTGTCGTTCCGGATAGCACACGCATCACCGTCGATATCCGAGAAAATGGCTCTGCCCACTGGCAAATCCAATATTGGACTCGACTCGACGACCAGAACACCACCGAGGCGTTCGATTCGCTCAGTGCGGACATCGAGTCGAATCCGGACAACTACACGACCGACTTCCGTGACCGAATCGAAGGCACCGTCGCGGCCGCCGAGAACTCTACCGGGCGCGAGATGGCCGTCTCCAACGTCACTGTCGCGGCCGAGACTCGCTCACTGCCCGATAGCTACGGGGTCGTGACCTACTCGTTCGAGTGGTCGAACTTCGCCGCCGTCGATGGCGACCAACTCGTCGTCGGCGACGCAATCGAGGGTTTCTTCCTCGATGCCGACTCTCGGTTGATGATTTCGTGGCCCGAATCGTACGGCACCCTTTCGGTCGCCCCGTCGCCGGACGAAACTCGCGAGAACACCGTCATCTGGCGCGGTTCGGACACCGAGTTCGTCTCCGGCGAGCCACAGGTCGTCCTCGAACCGGGCGCGGGTGCGCCTTCGACAGCCACCACAGAAGACAGTACGCCGGGCGGTGACGGCAACGTCGCTGACGACCCGTTCCCGACGACGGCACTTGCGGCGCTCGCCATCGTTGGCACACTCCTCGTCGGGGGCGTCCTCTATGCTCGCTCTCGCGGCGTCTTCGGCGACGATTCGGAGCTGACTTCCGACGACCCAGTCTCCGACTCCGCTCGTACAGGAGTGCCCGCGGCGGCAACTGACGTGGGCGATGAATCCGACTCGACCACGAGTACCGACAGCGACGAGCGCGAGGGTGGCACTGAAAAGACGCCCGCCGAACTGCTCAGCAACGAAGAGCGCGTCCTGCAATTCATCGAATCACAGGGCGGCCGCGTCAAACAGCAGGAAGTCGCGGGTGCACTCGATTGGACCGACGCGAAGACGAGTAAGGTCGTTCGCGGCATGCGCGACGAAGGAACTATCGAAGGCTTCCGTCTCGGCCGCGAGAACGTCCTTCGACTCCCCGAGTCGGACGAAGACGCCGAATCGAACCTCGAATAAATACCTTACGACCGTTCACATCGGTCGATGTCTACTAACCGCACGACAACGGCGACATTTTTGAACGGTGGAAAATCCCGTTGAACGTCGTTGATTCACCGAGAAGACCGCCCGTTTATATCTGATAACGGTTCAAAGAGGCTGGTAATGAGCCGACGAATTGTTGCGCTCCTCGTCGCCACGCTGGTCGTGGTGTCGATGGGTGCACCGCTCGCTTTGGCTGCGCCAGCAGGTCCCGCAAACACCGCGATTGCCCCCAGTGGGTCGGTCGCTCCACAGGTGGCTGCCAACAACAGCACGACCACCGAGAGCCCGACCAACGACACCGCCAATGCGACACCGCCGGGGCAGAAACTCGCCGGGGTTATCGGCGTCCAGGGTTCCGAAACGAACGGTGAAATCGAGCGACGAAGCTTCGACCGGCGCTTCGAAAACGCGAATTCGAACGCCTCGAAAGCGGCCGTCGTCGCTGGCCAACTCCAGAGCGCTAGCGTGCGACTCGAAACGCTCGAAGAGCGACAAGAGCGATTAGAGACGCTCTACGAGCAAGGAAACATCTCGGAAGCACGCTACCGCGTGCAGATGACGCGCATCGTCGCCGACCTCGAACAGACGAAGGCGATTCTCAACCGTACCGAATCGGCGGCCACGACGGTTCCCGAATCGGACCTCCGCGAACGCGGTGTGAACACTACCGAACTGGAAGACCTTCGAACCCGAGCGAACAACCTCACTGGCCCCGAAGTCTCGGCTATCGCCCGTGACCTCACTGGTGACGCACCCGGCAAAGGACTCGGACGCGAGGACTCGGAAGACGACGAGCGAAACGAGACGAGTACCGCCCGTGGAGACGGTGCCGACAGCGAACGAGAACGCGGTAACGGCAGCGACAACGCGTCTGACCGCCGCCCCTCGGACGGTGGGTCGGACAACTCGAAGAGCGCGAACGACAACGCGAACCGTGGTCAACAGGCGAAAGACGCAGACGGCACCACGGTGACAACCGACAGCGACGACACGTCCGATAGTTCGGGGACGACGGACGACGAGACGACCACCACGACGACAACGACGAGTGACTCGTCTCAAGACGGAGACGATACGGCGACCACCGACAGCTAATTCCGCCGCTGTGTTCCGGAGTCCCGATACTGTTTAATATCCTCATCTTGTAGCCTCACATTGTAATGTCGGAAGTCTGCTCGACGTGCGGTCTGCCTGAAGAACTCTGCGTCTGCGAAGACGTGGCCAAGGAGTCTCAGGAGATAACCATCCGCATCGACGAGCGCCGCTACGGAAAAGAGGTTACAGTTATTGAAGGATTCGACCCAAAAGACGTCGATATGGATAGCCTATCGTCGGATTTGAAGTCGAAGTTTGCCTGCGGTGGTACCGTGGAGCAAGACTCGATCGAACTCCAAGGGAACCACCGCGGGCGCGTGGAGGACTTCCTCCGCGGGAAAGGGTTCAACGTCGCGTGAACTAGCTGCTAACTTCTCTCCTCAAAGCGATTTTCGGCGAATTCGTCCTCACGAGCGACGGCGCTCACTCTTCTGCAGGGTTCCACTCGTCGGCACCGCTTTCGAGCGGGCCATCCCACACTTCGAGTCCACCTTCCATACTCTCGATTCGGGCGGCGTTCGTCCCCTCGTAGGCTTCGAGGAGGCGTGCGGCTTGGATGCTCGCTTCGCCACGAGGGCAGACGGTGACGATGTGCGCCGCCCCAGAGAGGCGACCCAGATGCGTCACGAGGTCGTCGAGCGGGACGTTGAGACTCTCTGGAATGTGGCCGTCGGCGAACTCGTCGGGCGAACTCACGTCGACGACGAGCGGCGGGTCCTCATCCTCGAGGAGTGCCTGCACCTCCGCGGCGGAGACTTCGCGGTCCATAGTCACACCACCGCCGCCACTCGGATAAACGCCTCGCAGCGCTACAGCAGGCCTTCTTCGCGGGCCAAGAGGACGCCTTCGACGGTCGCATCGTTCGTCGGCCCACTGGTGGCGCGTTCGACGACCTCGTCGATGGGGACAGCGCGGACGGAGAGAAATTCGTTGTCGTCGAGGTTCTGCTCGACGGGCGTCAACTCTTCGGCGAAGACGAACCCGCGTCGATGTCGAAGCACGCCGGTCGAACACCACACGTCGCCGAGTAGCGATGCCGACCCGGCGTCGAATCCGGTCTCCTCGCGGAGTTCGCGCAGTCCAGCGTTGATAAAGGACTCGCCCGATTCGACGACGCCCGCCGGAAGTTCGAGTTGCGTCTGCCGGATGTTTGGTCGGTACTGCTCGACGAAGACGACGTGGTCGTCGGCGACGGCGACGACGACGACAGCCGTCGCCAACTCCGCCCAGTAGTAGCGTTTCGTCGTCCCGTCCGGTTGCTCGACGAGGTCGTACCCGCCGGTGAACCAGCCAGTTTCGTATTCAGTTTCGGTTTCGAGGACTGGCCACTCGGGGTCGGGAAGACGTTCGTGTCGGCGGCCGTCGTCGCTCGACATCAGACGTTACCTTCCTCGGTGCCGTCGTCGTTCTCGTCGCCGAGCAGTGCCTCTCGATAGATTCGCCCAAAGGCGTTGCGTCGGAGCGTACTCACCGCGGCCTCCTGCTCGTTCTGAAACGTCGTGGCGATAACGGTCTCTGCGAACGGAACGGCGTGCCACGCGATACGTTCGACCTCGGGGCTTCCCAACTCGATGACCTCGTAGTCGGGGTGGTCGTCACACCACGAATCAAATTCGTTACGCGACCCGACGGTCACGGCGAGTAACTCGGCGAACAGCGCGTTTCGTGCGGTTTCGACCACGGTCCCCGTCACCCGCGAGCGGTACTCGTCGCGGTCGAACTCCATCGCCTTGGCAGTCTCGCGGACGACGACCTGCGTGGTGGGTCCGAGTCGGTCGAATTCGTCTGCTGCGGCGTCGAGTGTCTCCGGTGCGAGTGTCCCGTGCGTTTCCATCGCCCGTCGATTCGAACCGAAGGCTTACGATTCTTTCTTGTCGGTGTCGTCGCTGGCGTCTTCGTTGGCTTTCGTGTCCTCCACTTCGTCCTCGTCAGCTTGCATCTCTTCGGTGAGTCGTCGCGCCTCTTGGAAGATGTCTGCCGCGTCGCCAGTCAGTTGCTCGCCGTTGCTGTCGAATGGCTGGGTGTTGTGTTGGTGACCGTGAGTGTGGTCGTGCCCATGGCCGTGTTGGTCGGCAAGCGAGTCGCCGCGAGACCGTTGGTCAACGGTGTCTTCGAACACTTCGTCGTATTCTCCTTCTTCGGCGACTTCGGCGACGAGCGGGCCGAGTCTATCGGCGTTCATCGACTCCCATTCCGGTTCGTGCTCGTCCAGCCACGCCTCGTGGTCGTCACCGTGGACGAGTGCTTGCAACGCGAGGTGGTTCGCGAGATGTGTCTCGTCGCGTTGTGGTGCGTCGCACACTGGACATGCAAATCCCATAGGTGTCGTACTCTGTGCGTACAAAAATGCCTTACAGTTCGTTCAGAAGGGAGCATGTGGTGGCCGCCAAAGGATGGTGGTGGGAATTGGCGGACAGCCGACTGTGCCACAAATGCTGTGTGGTGATGGTGTGGTGGTGGTGGTGGTGGTGATGTGGTGATGTGGTAGTCACCGGGTAGTGATGCTGATTAGGCAGACATGACAGTGACCGTTCCGTCGGCCCAGACGGTCACGTCACAGGCAGCATACCGGAATCGAACGTGGCCGCGTGCTGGCGTTCTCGACCCACGCTCAGTGGTGTTCGTCTGTGGAGCCCGAACCAGTGGAGCAAACAGCCGGTCGAGCGCATCTGGGTCGATTGTCTCTGAGAGTGGCGGAAGAGAGAGCGGGTCTTCAGCACGTGCCTGAGATGTCGCCGTGACGATTGTCACTGCGAGTGTGTCCCGTCCATTCCAGTCGTGCCGAACGACAACGTCGTCTCTCGTGCCAGTTTTCCGGCCAACTTCAGGTTGCCATGCAACGCGTGTTTCGTCCATGATTTCGGTTCGCGTCGGCGTCTTGCCGACAAGCGTCATTCGTCGTATGTAGATATATCACTCGTTGCTATCAGACTAGTACCATCACTCGTGAGGACTCTAGTAGCCTAGAGTGGTATATAAAGAAGTGTTCAATTATCCGAACACTTGATCGACTAATTTTCGTTCGGCGGCACGTAAGTGGTATTGGTACGTGGGGGCGCTGATACCCAGCGTTTCGGCGAGCAAAGCGGTCGTACTCAGCCGCGGCCACTCGTAGAATCCAGCGAGGTGTGCGGCCTGTAATGCCTCGTACTGTCTGTCGGTCCATTGCTCGCGTAACGTCAGTTGGAACGTCGCGGGCGACCCGTTCTCCTTCGTCAGCATCCGGCGAGACCGAAGCTCTGTGCCCGGATAGTCCACTGCAACCGCATCGACGAACGTTCGGACACGAACACGCTCGGGGACTTCGACGGTGAGCATCGTCTCTTCCCCGTTCGAGAGGAGTTTGCACAGCGTCGCATCGGAGGCATAGAGCGTATCGAACAGTGACTCTCTGGGGAGTCGAAGTTCGAACATCTGTCGGTCACCGTTCTTCGAGAGGACACGCGCGTCTGTCGCAATGTCTTTGCCTGCTTCGACCACCGAATCGGCGTCGGCATCGGTAGTCAAGAACGCGAGCATCGCGTTGTCGTCCTGTGGAATCACCCCTGTGAGGGTGACGTCGCTCCCGATTCGTCGGGCGAGGCGGGCAATCGAAAACCGGTCGCTGTCGAGCGCGATTTGGAGTTCTGTCTTCCGGTCGGTGAGCATCGCCGCAGCCCGTGATGTCGTCGAAATCGCATAGCCGATGGTCTCGCCTAACTCGGCGAGCAACGCACTGTCGCCGTTGACGAACGCGTTCGGCGTCGTCGCGTGGATGACAAAGAGTGCCTCGACTCTATCGTCTGCAACGCTCGGCAACACCGCAAGCGACCGGAATCCGTAGGCGAGCGCATCGCCCCGGTGGTCACCCCACGCAGGGTCGCCGAGGATGTCGTCCACCATCTGCATCTGTTTCGACGTGACCGCTTCCGTGAGGAGCGTCGAAAACGGCTCTGTACTCGCAACTTCGCGGAGACGGTCGATGTACGCCGAATCTGCACCGTGGACCGCATCTTGGCTAGGCCGGAACCCATCTTCGAACTGGTCGGGTTCGAGGTACCAGACGAGTGAGTAATTTTCAGAGTTAGCGAGTTGTTTCGTGACGGCTTCGAGTGCGTCGCTTCGCGTTGGCGCACGAATGAGCGACTGCACGACGCCACGAACCGTGGCGTTCACTCGGTTGAGTTTGGTCAATTTCTTGTTTTTGTTCGCCAATCGCTCGTCACGCTTGCGCAGTTCGGTCTCTGCATCGACCCGTTCGAGCAGTTCTTCGACTGTCGCCACGAGTAAGTTGACGAGTTCGACGTCGACGTCGTTCGGGGCGATAGACCCGGGGTGGCCCGTGACGAGGACGCCGTGACGACCAAGCGGGGCCGCGATGACGCGCTCGACGCCATCGACGACACCACCGTCCGGGGTGACTTCGACGACGCGGACCTCGCCCGAGACGAACGCTTCCCACACGCTGCCGTGTTCGATGCCAGCACCGATTGGTTTGTTGCCGACTCCGGTCCCCGCTTCGCTCACACGCCGGAGGAGCGTCTTCGTTTCGTCGAAGACGAACAGTTCTGTCCGCGCGTCTCCGAGTACTTCGTCACAGGCCTCGACGGCCTCGATAAGAATCGTATTTCGGTCGGGCGCTCGCATCATATCGCGAGTGCGCTCGTGGAGCGTCGCGAGGAGTCGTTCGTAGCGGTGGCGTTCTGTCACGTCGCGGAGGACGCCAACCGACCCGAGTTCGACGTCGTCGATGATGAGCGGTGTCCGGTGGTTTTCGACACGAATGACGTTTCCGTTGGGTGCAGTCATCTCGAACTCGACAATTTGTTTCGAGGTGGCGGCGAACGCTTCGTCACCGCCGTCAGTCGGATCGTTGTTGTCCACGAACAGACTCGCTGGCGCGCCGAGTACGTCGGCCCGTTGCAAGCCGGTCAACCGCTCGAATGCGGGATTAACTGCGGTGAATCGGCCCTCGATATCGAGTGCGTACACCGCGTCGGCGACGGTTTCGAGCATGCGACCGTACTGTTTGATTTCAGCCTCTCGTTCTCGCTTTTCGGTGATATCGGTGAAGTACATCGAGAGTCCGGTCTCTGACGGATATGCACTGACAGCGAACCACGTATCGAACTGCTCAGAGTAGGTTTCGAACGACGTCGCCTGCTGCGTGTGCATCGCGGTTTCGAGGGGCTCGCGGAACGTCCCCTCGTCGTCGGTGAGGTCCCACAGCGAGTGGTCGAGAATATCGAGCGCGTTGCGACCAAAGTCGTTCTCTGCGGTGCCGTTGAGGTACGTTATCTGCCAGTCCGTATCGACTGCGATGACAGCCTCGTCGATGCGTTCTAAGACCTCTGAGAGTGCTGTTCTGAGTTCGTAGCGTTCGATTGCCGCACCGACGATTGTGGCGACGTTTTCTAAGAACAACACGTCGTCGTCGGAGAACTGCGTCGTCTCGTCAGCGTAGGCACCGATGACTCCCCACGAGCGAATATCCCCAGCAATCGGTGTACACATGCCGCTTCGAAGCGTCATTGACGCGAACGCACAGTCCTCGTCGAACACATCGGACTCTTCGAAATTATCGACAATGAGCGAATGGCCTTCGAGATACGTCGCAGTGACGTGGCTTTCGTCACAGTCGGCGACGAACTCGCCTTTGGGTGTCGTCGAATGACCCGACGACGCGCGAGTCCGGAATCCATCGTCGTCTTCGAGGCGTTCGAGTATCACGACCGAATTGGCGTCGAGTACTTCGTCGACGCGCGCGGTGACGAGTTCGAGTACGTCCTCGACGTTGACCTCAGATAAGGCCCGCGTGCCGATTTCTGAGACGACTCGTTGTTGTTCGAGACGGGCACGATACGAGAGTTCGACTTGGTGGTCTCGTATCGCGGTTTCGACGCGGAAGCCGAGCCACGAACTGACTGCCGATGTCTCGTCGCGGACGGTGTAATCTGTCGCGCCCGCCTCGACTGCGGCGGACGCGTCTGTCTGTGATTGCGTAACGACGATGACCGGAAGACCAAGGTCGCGCTCGCGTAGGTCACGCAAGAAAGATAGCCCATCACCGGCAGAGAGAGGCATATCGAGGACGACGCAGTGAATCGCACTGCTTGCCGAGAGGAGCTCAGCGTGAGCGGCCCCTGTCTCTCGGACGTGGCGTACGGCCACATCCAAGGTTTGTGGTAGTGACGACTCTAACTCCCGTACGAAACGGTCGTCGTCACTGACACACAGCACGGCGGTGGACGGTAACACAACTCAGCTACAACGTACTGCATGTTAATTCCTCCCATGGTTGGGAACTAACTAGTAATATCAACGAATCCAATCGCTGAGATCTTGAACCATGATAAACGCATCTTCGCCGTCTGCGTAATAGCGCGGAATCCGTCGGGCAGGTTCGAATCCCACCTCGCGGTAGAGTGACAGCGCAGGCTCGTTCGAGACACGAACTTCGAGTTTGACGACCGCCGCGCCAGCGAGTAACATCGCCGAGAGAGCCTGTTGGAGGAGTCGTCGGCCCAATCCTTCACCGCGCGCATCCGGGTGGACAGCGAGGTCTTTGATGTGGCCGATATCGTTGCCGTGATTCGGCATCACGTCCGCGACGACGTATCCTAAAATCTCGTTCCCGCGTGCCGCGACGAGAAACGCCGGTTCATCGACGAACGACTCGAAGGCCGCATACGGCCACGGCTGGGAGAAACTGGCGCGTTCGATGCGGAGGACATCGAGCAGGTCGGCGCGTTCGACCTGCCGGACGACGACATCGTCGAGACCCGTCACTCTCGGCGATAAGCGATGCGGGTGCAAAAGCCCGACGCCTCCGGGTTTGGGCCGCTAACGGCAGAGAACGGACGCGAGTGGCAGACGCTCAGGGTGGAGAAAGAAAAAACGAGAGTTGTGTTCGCTTAGTCGTCTGCGGGTGCGGCGCCGCCCTCAGCACGCTGCTTCGTGAGGGGGAGCTTGCCACCGGCGGCGAGGATGTTGCGCTCGCGCTCGGAGGCGTTGAGTTCTGCCGTTGCTTCCCAGTCGTCGTTCACGCGGATGGTGAATTCGACCTGACCGGATTCGACGGCTGCTGCCACGTCGTCGACGATTTCGATGTTGTCGCCCTGCTCGATCTTCGCGTACGTCTCCTCGTCGATGGCGAGCGGGACGATACCGAAGTTGAACAGGTTCGCCTTGTGGATGCGAGCAAAGGACTGTGCGAGGACAGTCTCGATGCCGAGGTACATCGGACACATGGCCGCGTGTTCGCGGGAGGAACCCTGACCGTAGTTCTCGCCTGCGACGAGAACGCCGGTGCCTGCTTCCTTTGCGCGCTGGGCGAACGTCTCGTCAACACGCGAGAGCGTGAAGTCCGAGAGGCGCTCGATGTTCGAGCGGAACTTGAGGATGTCGGACGTTGCCGGGATGATGTGGTCCGTCGTGATGTTGTCCTCCATCTTCAGGAGCGTCTCGCCAGCGATGTCGGAGCCGAGCGGTTCCTTCAGCGGCACGTCGCCGATGTTGGGTCCTTTGATGAGTTCGTCGTCGATGGCTTCGTCCGCGTAGATGAGGTCGGACTTCGAGCCGTCGTACTTTTCGGGGAGTTCGACGCCGGGCGCGTCGAGGTCGCCGAGTTCGTCTGCGAGGTCACGTGGGTCGATGATTTCGCCCTTGAGACCTGCGGCGGCGGCGACTTCCGGCGAGCAGAGGTAGACGTTGTCGTCCTCGATACCGGAGCGACCTTCGAAGTTACGGTTGAACGTACGGAGCGAGACGGAGTCAGACGCCGGAACGTGGCCGATACCGATACACGGACCACACGTTGCTTCGGAGACGTTGACACCAGCGGCCATCATCTCTGCGGTCCAGCCCTGGCGGGCGAGCATCTCGCCAGCCTGCTTCGAACCGGGTGCGACGATGAGTTCGAGGTGCTTTGCGACTTCGCGGCCCTCGACCATCTTGGCGACGGGGAGAACGTCCTCGTAGCCACCGTTGGTACAGGAACCGACGAGAACCTGCTCGACCTTCTCGCCAGCGACTTCGCGGACGGGAACGACCTTGTCGGGCATCGACGGGCAGGCGATGAGCGGTTCGATTTCGGAGAGGTCGATGACGATTTCGTCAGCGTACTCGGCGTCGTCGTCGGCCGTGAGTTCCGTGTACACGTCGCCGCGGCCCTGACGCTCGAGGTAGTCTTTGGTCTTCTCGTCGGTCTCGAAGATGGACGAGGTTGCACCGAGTTCCGTACCCATGTTGGTGATGGTCGTGCGCTCGGGGACCGAGAGCGACTTCGCACCGGGGCCGGTGTACTCGAAGACCTTGCCGACGCCACCCTTGACGCTCAGACGGCGGAGCATCTCGAGGATGATGTCTTTTGCGGAGGACCATTCGGGGAGTTCGCCTTCGAGGCGAACGTTGACCACTTCGGGCATCTCGACGTAGTATGCGCCGCCACCCATTGCGACGGCGATGTCGAGACCACCGGCACCGATTGCGAGCTGGCCGAGACCACCGGGGGTCGGCGTGTGCGAGTCGGAGCCGAGGAGCGTCTTACCGGGTGCGGCGAAGTTCTCCTTGTGGACGTTGTGACAAATACCGTTGCCCGGGCGGGAGAAGTGCGCACCATACGTGCCTGCCGCAGAGCGGAGGAAGCGGTGGTCGTCCGTGTTCTTGAAGTCGAACTGGAACGTCTGGTGGTCACAGTACTGTGCCGCCAGTTCGGTCTGGGCTTCGTCGAGGTCGAGTGCCTCGAACTGCAGCCACACCATCGTCCCGGTCGTGTCCTGCATCAGAACTTGGTCAATCTCGATACCGATCTCCTCTCCAGGAGTGAGGTCACCTTCAACGAGGTGGTCTGAAAGAATCTTTTCCGTGAGCGTCTGTCCCATAACATTCGCCTGTCGATTGGCTACGGATATAAATCCCGCGTACTTCCCTATTGTCGAACGTGAAGGATTGCGCTGTCGCCGGGTTTCAAGCGTTTAAGGTCGATTAAACTCCCTTTTGGTTTGCCAATGAAACTCGTCATCACACCCCACTCACTCACACAGCTACTCGCTTCCCATTCACAGCGTGCATGGCACCAATCGCACAGTACTATCGACCACACAGTAACACCGGCACAATTTTCCACTCGCTCGCGTCTCCTCCACGTATGTTCCGTGCAGGTTCGTTCGTCGCCTCGAATCTCTCCGACGTTGCCGAAGAACAAGTCCAACCCAACGGCGTCGATTTGACGCTCGAATCGGTACTCACACAGGTCTCTCCGGGTCGCCTCGGCCGCGACGGAAAGACCATCGGTGAGCGCGAGTCCGTCGAGTTTGCCGACTCCGACACCGAGACGTACCACCTCGAACCCGGCGGCTACGTGCTTCAGTACGCCGAAACGGTTTCGATTCCAGAAGGCCACATCGGGTACATCTATCCCCGTTCTTCGCTCATGCGTAACTCGTGTATGCTCAACACCGCGGTGTGGGACGCTGGCTACGAGGGCAAGGGTGAGGGACTGCTCCAAGTTCATCACCCTATCGAACTCGAACGCGGCGCTCGCGTCGCCCAACTCGTCCTCTCGACAGCGGACCACGACGGCACCTACGACGGGAGTTATCAGGGCGAGCGAACCGAATAATACCGGATTGTTACCAATATCCACGTTTTCCCGACGTTCACACAAAGGACTAATTTGTTTCAAGTCGTTCCAGTACGTGTATTTGGGTGGAAGCGGGGACTCCGGGCCGAGCGAGGGGCGACCTGTGAATAGACCGCTTCCGCACTTCCTTCCAAACCACCTTTTCCCCCGCGAAGATTGTCGGTATAAGACGCTTCTGCCTCGCTATGTGTGTGCTTCGACCCAAAGGCACATTTACGCGCATGCCTAAGTGCGCTTTAATTACATGTCACGGAGTCCATCACTCCCAGAACGCCCACATCTCGATCTGGACCCCGACATGTCGGATGGTGAGCGTCTGTCTGCTCTTCGCAGTCACTTCGAGCGTATGCTGGAAGTGAACCGCGAACTCGACCAGCGACTCGAAACCGCCGACGAGCGTCGTGCGGAGTTGGTCGACGAAGTCGAGCAGATGAAGGCGCGAAATGACGCGTTGAAGACCGCCTCGTACTACATCGCAACGGTACAGGAAGTCAGCGACGATGGTGTGATTATCAAGCAACACGGTAACAACCAAGAGGTGCTGACCGACCTCGCGTCGCACCTCTCTGTCGAGGATATCGAATCCGGCGACCGTGTCGCAATCAACGATTCGTTCGCAGTCCAGACGATTCTGGACGACGAGACGGACGCGCGTGCGCAGGCGATGGAAGTCGTTGCATCGCCCGGCGTCACCTACGACGATATCGGTGGTTTGGACGAGCAAGTCCGCGAAGTCCGCGAAGCAGTCGAAGACCCACTGGAGAACCCTGAGATGTTCGAAAAGGTCGGCATCGACCCGCCGTCCGGGGTACTCCTCTACGGACCGCCGGGCACCGGGAAGACGATGCTCGCAAAGGCCGTCGCAAACGAGACGGACGCGACGTTCATCAAGATGGCCGGGTCCGAACTCGTCCAGAAGTTCATCGGTGAAGGCTCGCGGCTCGTCCGCGACCTGTTCAAACTCGCCGCCGAACGCGAACCCGCCGTCATCTTCATCGACGAAATCGACGCCGTTGCGGCCAAACGTACCGACTCGAAGACCTCCGGCGACGCCGAGGTCCAGCGCACGATGATGCAACTGCTCTCGGAGATGGATGGCTTCGAAGAGCGCGGCAACATCCGCCTCATCGCGGCGACCAACCGCTTCGACATGCTGGACGAAGCAATCCTTCGACCCGGTCGATTCGACCGACTCATCGAAGTGCCAAAGCCGAACGTCGAAGGTCGAAAGCGCATCCTCGATATCCACACGAGCGATATGAACACCGCAGACGACATGGACCTTACCGAACTCGCCGAACTCCTCGACGACTACTCGGGTGCCGACGTGGCGTCGCTGGCGACGGAAGCAGGGATGTTCGCCATCCGCGACGAGCGCGACGAGGTGACCATGGCCGACTTCGAAGCGGCCTACGAGAAACTCTCGAACACCGATTCGACCGGTATCGGTCCCGTCTCTGGATTCACCGATTACCAGTACTGAGGCGGCCCACCTGAGAATCGTTTCGTAACCGCCTTTTTCCCGCGCACGAGTGTTCACGCAATGAGCACCATCTACGTCGTCCGCGGTGTCGGCACTGCGCCCACCGAGATGGCGTCCTACGATGCGGCACTCGCAGACGCGAACGTCCACAACTACAATCTCGTCGCCGTCTCCTCTGTCGTCCCTGCGACTGCGACTGTCGAGGAAGTCCCCACCGCTCCCGACCTCGGCCCTGCCGGGAACCGACTCACCGTGGTCCAAGCGCGCGAGACGACTTCCGAGCCAGGTCAAACCATCTCTGCGGGACTTGGCTGGACGACGGGTCCCGGTGCGGGATTGTTCTACGAAGCCTCGGGCACGGACGAATCTTCGGTCAAAACGTCGATTCTCGATGGCTTGGACGCCGGACGCGACCTTCGAGAGTGGGAGTTCGACGACGAGCAGGTGACGATTTCGACGGCCACACACGACGGTTCGGGCTACACAACGGTCGTCACGGTTGCGGCCTACGGACAGAGCGAACCAATTCTCTGACACGCGCTGAACCGACCGATGTACTCTTTGCCCAGAGCGTTAAAGTAGGGAAGATGAATGGCGGGAGTCGCCTCCACTTCTCGCCCTTGGTGATTACACTCCTGTATGCGGTCTCCGGGTCTCTGTGGATTTTCGTCGGTGACCGTCTGGTCGCCGGACTCCCAGACGCCCCGCTTCTCCAGACGATGAAAGGATGGCTCTTCGTCCTCTTTTCTTCGATGCTGCTCTACGTACTCATCAAACGAAGCAACGAGGAAGTTCGAAGTGCAACCTCACGTCTCGACACGCTGTTGACCCACACCAGTGTCCTCCATCGTATCCTTCGGCACGATATCCGAAACGCGTGTACCTCGATTCTCGGCTACTCGGAACTTCTCGAACCGCGTACAAACGTGCCCGACGACGTCAATCCGATCGAAACCATCCAAAACCGGGCGAGCCAATTGGTCGAAGTGAGCGACGAGGTGTCCTTGCTCCGCGAAATCGAGGTCGTCGAAGGGACTGCCGTCGATATCGACCTCGCGCGGTCGGCGCGGGACGCCGCCGAAGACTTACGACTCGAATACGAGAACGCACACCTCTCTGTCGAGACGCCCCCTTCGCTCGTCGTCCACGGGCATCCCGCCCTCCCGCGAAGCCTGACCGAACTCCTCGAAAATGCAGTCATCCACGCCGAATCTGAGACGCCATCTATCGAATTGACTGTGGAACGGATCAAAGACACGGCGCAGATAACGGTGTCCGATGACGGGCCGGGCATCCCACTTGTCGACCAAAATGCACTCCAAGCCGGGACCGAAACACCGCTTCGACACACGAGCGGCATCGGTCTGTGGCTCGTTCGCGCTATCGTCGAGGCGTCGAACGGGTCGTTGTCGGTGCTGTGTCCGGACTCCCGTGGGACTGTCGTCTCCATCTCGGTGCCACTGGCGACCGAGAACGACTCCCGACGACGGTTTTTTACACGTCGTACACGTAGGCTAAGCGACTGATGAACGGGAATCACCCATATGCGGGCGCTCCCGGCGTATCTGGTGCCGGTCAGCTATCCGATTCTGAGCTCACGACAGCACAGATAGCGACGCTCAAACGGGCAGTGGCCGGTATCGTCTCCCAGACTGAATCGTATCTCCCAGAGGGCTTCGCCGTCGGGTCTGAACTCTCTACCGGACCGAACGGTCCGCTGGCGACCGTCGCGGTCCACCCGCCAGTCGGCCACCCAGTGAGCGCCGGATTCCGACCGAACGCCGACGAACTCGAAACAGGATTGACCGACGAAGACCGCAACGAGGTCGCACAGGGTCTCGCCGCCAGCGCGGCGCTGCAGGTGATGAACGCCGTCGGCGACGACATGACCCCCGCGGCCCGATAGCTACCGACCAGATGTTTCCCGTTTTCTCATTCGCAGTACTGTCCGTGACAAGGCACTTTTAGCTCGCCCACGTAGGTGACCTATGGTATCCTTGAGTTCCTACGCCGACGAGATTGGACCGACGACGCTCATCTTCGTCGGGTTCCTCCTGTTCATCTTCCCCGAACCGGCGACTTCGGCGCTCGGTGCCGGATTGATGCTCTTCGGTGCGGCCTACTGGTTCTGGGAGTGGCAGCGACCGTAGAAGTTAGACACTGCCACGACGCCGATTCTTCCCACTGTTTTCGGGTGCGCTCACTTCGACACTGTCGAGTGGCAACTCGGTCGAGTTCGACGCGAGCGGCGTCGTCGGAGGTGCGATAAACAACCCATATCCGAGGACTGCAACGGAGACGAGGCCACAGACACCGACGACGAGCGAGGTGGGCAGACTCGTGAGCTGCCCGAGGAAGACGCCGACGACGAAGGGAAGCGGTAAGGTAACGAGAATAACGTCGTACAGGATGTGCGAACCGGTGCCGTCGCTCTGGGGTGTTTGTGTGCGCATGATTCCACTATCGAATCAGTACGACGATTCAGATATTATGCGTTTCGCCACTGTTCAGGAATTCGAACAGTGTTCTTCGCGTGGTTACTTGCCCCAGAACGGGTCGCGGCGGCGGTGTTTTTCGAGATAGCCCGATAGCGCCTCTAACTCGTCGGTCGGGATGTCGTCGCGGAGTTCTTGTTCGAGAATCTTCGCGTGCTTCTCGGGCAGTTCGATCCAGAGTTCGTCGCCCTCGTCGATTTGGCGGCCGACAGTTGGACCGTCGATAGCGACACTGACGCGCGACCCAGCGCGAACGCTCGATACGTCGTCGCCCTGTTCTTGGATACCCGAGAGTTGGCCGACGCGCTTGGCGTCGTTACCCTCCCACTTCACCACGTTCATGTTGTTTTTGAGGGTTCCCGACATGACCTCGACACCGACGACGGCAGGGTTGTTCTGGCGGAAGACGTGGTCTTTGAGGATACGGAAGCGGCACGGGCGGACGATGTTGTCGAGAATCGTCTCCTGCTGGGCGCGCTTCATCTCGTTGACGTACTCTTCGTACTCTTCGATGAGTTGGTAGATGACGTCGTCGTCGAACAGTTTCACGTCGCTGTGGTCGAGTTCGTCTTCGGCGTTCGAGAGGACGTCCACGTTGAAGCCGAGAATGACCTTGTGCTCGGGTTCGCGGGCGGTCGAAGCGACGGCAACGTCGCGGGGTGCGATGTCGCCGACTTCGGCCCGGAGGATGGGTACTTCGGCCTCTTGGAGTGCGTTCGCCATCGCTTCGAGACTGCCGAGCGTGTCGGCTTTGACGACCACACCTTCCTCTTCGGTGGTGACTTCGATGTCCGCGAGTTCGGCTTGGACTTCGGTAATCACGTCGTCGATGTTGCGGTCGCGGACGACGCGAACGGGTGCGCCCGCCATCGCGTTTTCGAGGTCAGGAGCGGCGATTTTCACACCGGCCGCGGCACCGACTTCATCGACTTTGTCGAAGCGTTTTTCGGTGCGAATCTCGGCGTTCGGGCGGGGTTGGAGGAGCGCGCGAACCTCGGTCACGATGGGTTCGTTCGCGCCGCCGACGACGATGGTGTCGCCCTTTCGAATCGTCCCGTCGTAGAGGACCACGTCGAGGGTGGCACCGAAGCCGCGTTCTTCCTTGACTTCAAGGACCGTCCCTGCACCGGGTCCGGCGACGTCGATTGCCATCTCGTCTTTCATGTATCGCTGCGAGAGGCCCATGAGTACACCAAGAAGGTCCGGAATGCCCTCGCTCGTCAGTGCGGAGACGGGGACGACACCGATGTTCTTCTGGAAGTTCTGGACGCGCCAGTAGAAGTCGGAGGAAAAGCCCATCTCGGACATCTCGCCGATGATTTCGTAGAGCTTCTCGTCCAGTTTGGAGCGAGCGCGCTGAGATTGTGCCTCGTAGGACTTCTGAATCGGCTCGCCCTCTTGTGGGTTCCAGCCGGGCGTGGTGTCGATTTTGTTGGCCGCGACGATAAACGGCGTCCCGGTTCGTTTGAGAATCTCGATGGCTTCCTTGGTCTGTGGCTGGAAGCCGTCGTTCACGTCCACGACGAGGATGGCGATGTCGGCGAGTGCGCCACCACGAGAGCGGAGGGTGCTAAAGGAGTGGTGGCCCGGCGTGTCGATAAAGAGCAGTCCCGGCAGGTCGAAGTCGTCGGGATTGACGAGGGCTCCGGCCATCTGCGAGACGGTCTCGAGCGGAACGGCCGTCGCGCCGATGTGCTGGGTGATTGCCCCTGCTTCGCCACCGGTGACGTCAGAGCCGCGAACTTTGTCTAAGAGACTGGTCTTGCCGTGGTCAACGTGACCGAGAACGGCCACGATGGGCGTACGTAGTGTGTCGGTATGTGTTTGCGAATCGGTGTCAGACATGGAAAATCGCCCCGGAGAAGGTTACTTATCCGATTCGAGTCGGTGATTCAAGTTAAGTCCATCGTCACGTGTTCATTCGGAAATTCCGACAGGTAACGTCGTCTGCCCAGCGTCAGACGCGCCCGTGGCGTTTATGTGACGTGACGAGGAAGGCAGAGTATGGCCGACATACTCGCCGAGAACCTCTCGGGGAAGGCCGTCATGGGGTCTGACGGTACGGAACTGGGGATGCTGTACAACATCACGATGAATCTGAAAACGGGCGCCCTCCACGACTTGCTCGTCCAACCGAACGAGGAACTCGCACCGGGTCGCGTTGCCTTCGACCGCGACGAACGTGGACGCTTCCGGATTCCCGTCAACCGCGTGCAGGCAGTCAAAGACTACATCGTCGTTCAGCGATAGATTCAGATGCGGATTCTCGACTCTTCTGCGTTCATCAACGAGTATCACACTGACGACGAAACGGCGTCTATCGCCATGGTGAAAGAGGAACTCACCGGAGAGCACGCCTTCCGCTTCGACGCACTCGAAGGCGCGGGCATGTACGTCCACATTCCCGGGCAAGGGACCGTCGATAAAGTCCTCCGGGCCGCCACCGAAACCGGCGACAAAGACGTTCTCTCGGAGACCGACACCCGACTCATCGCCGCCGCGTTCGAACTGGACGCGATTCTCGTCACCGACGACTACGCCATGCAGAACGTGGCCAACCGCCTCGAAGTCGAGGTGGACGTCATCGCCCAAGACGGCATCGACGGACAGCGACAGTGGAAGTTCCAGTGTCAGGGCTGTGGCCGTGAGTTCGACGAGAAAAAAGAGCGGTGTCCCATCTGCGGGATGCACATGACGCGAAAGAATCCGGCGTAACCACGCCTCGATTCTCGAGTCCCTTCGATTTTACACTAATCCAGTCACGCTCAGATAACTCGCCACGAACTGCACTGCGTTGAAGAGGCCGTGAGCGACGGCGACGACGATGAGATTTCCACTTTTTTCGTAAATCGCCGCGAGGACGCTGCCAAGGATGAAGACCATGAGAAGCGAGATAATCGCGCCGTCACCCGAAAACGACCAGAGATGAATCGACGCGAAGACGGCGCTCGAGCCGATAATCGCCGGAATCGGCCCCCACAGGCGTCGGAGTTCGCCGTAGGCAATTCCCCGGAAGATGAGTTCTTCTGCGGGTCCGACGAGGACGATGGTGATGACGGTCAGATAGAGGAAGTAGATAGGGTTGGCTTCGCCCTGTTGGGCGAGGACGCTGTCGCCGCTTTCGATGCCAAGTGCGGACATGGCCGCGCTTCCGGCGAGGTAGACGGCGAAGAGTGCGAGGAGTCCACCACCGACCCACAGCATATCGCGTCGCGTCGGGCGTTCGAGTCGAATCAGGTCCCACTCGTCGCGGGCGGCGAGATAGCCGACGCCGACGACGATGAACCCGACGAACGAGGCGGCAGTGCTGAGTGCTTCTATCGTGACACTCTCTTCGGGAACGAACGCAGATGCGAGTCCCGACGCGATAGAGGCGAAGAGGGAACCGACGATGAGCGAGAGGGCAACGACGATGATGATGCCACCATAGGCTTGGAGGTGGTCGGCTGGCGTGGCCGAAGACCGGGCGGTATCGTGTGCCATTAGCTCTCGCTTCGTAAGCGAGGCGGATAATCGATTCGGGTCGATGTCTCTCAGACAGTATCTGCCGTAGAATGGTCTGAAACCCCTGAAAATCAGATTAAAACGAACTGACTACTTACTAATTTATTCCTGTCAAGTGTGTATGATTAGCTATCAATGCGATTGGTCCACGTTCTCATTCCCATCGGAAAAACAGAAGCCGTCCTCGACGAATTGGATGCAGAAGGTATCGACTACGCGGTGAGCGAAGAAGTCGGGAGGGGTGAGTACGAAGCGCAGGTTTCGTTCCCCGTCCCGACGAGCGCCGTCGAGCCAGTGCTGACCCGACTCCGAAACGTCGGTGTCGAGGAGGACGGGTACACCATCGTACTCTCCGCAGAGACAGTCGTCTCGAAGCGATTCGCCGACGTGCGAGCGCAGTACACCGACCTGTCGCTCTCCCGTGCAGAACTCGTCTCGCGTGCCGAAGATATGGCCCCGGCGCTCTCGACGTTCGTGGTGATGACGATAGTGAGTGCCGTCGTGGCGACGACCGGTCTCCTCTCAAACTCCGCTGCGGTCATCATTGGCGCGATGATTATCGCACCCGTGATGGGGCCAGCTATCTCCGCCTCAGTCGGCAGTGTGCTGTACGAACCGAAACTGTTCCGACGAGGTGTGGGTCTCCAAGTACTCGGTGTACTGCTCGCCATCGTGAGCGGGTTGGTCTTCTCACTGCTGGTCAAAGAGACGCTCTTGGTCCCGCCGGGGTTCAACCCGATAGAAATCCCGCAAGTCCAAGAACGACTCACGCCGAACATCCTCTCGCTCGTTCTCGCGGTCGGAGCGGGTGTCGCAGCAGTGTTTAGCCTCACTCGCGGCGTCTCGTCGGTCCTCGTCGGCGCGATGATTGCCGTCGCATTGGTCCCACCGGCCGCAACCGTCGGTATCGGCATCGCGTGGAACGCGCCGCTCGCAGTTCTCGAAGCAGGAACCTTGTTGCTCGTGAATATTCTCGCGGTGAACCTCGTCGCACTCAGTCTCCTCTGGATGAGTGGCTATCGCCCCGTCTCCGAAGAGAGTACGGGCTACGCTCGAAAGCGAACTATCCAACTGCTCGGAATCATCACTTTTGCGCTCCTCGTCTTGGGTGTCGTCCTCACGGTTGTGACCCTTCTCTCGGTGGCCGATGCCGAGTTCAAGGCCAGTCTGAACGACGAGATTGACGCCGTCCTCACCCAGCAAGAGTATCAGAACGTCGAACTCGTCGAGGTACAAATCGATGTCTCTCCGGTCCAAGGGGTTCTGTTCAGTGAGGAACCAGAAGTGACGGTGTTGGTCGATTCACCGGGTGGCATCCCACCCAGCGGACTCGCCGAAGATATTCGAAGCAGGGTCAGAGAAGAACAGGGTGTCAACACTATCGTCGTCGTCGAAGCGGTCGATGCGTCTCGCCCCGCCGACGACGAGGCGACGATAACAGAACGGGTCGTCATCCCAGTCCGGCCTGTCGTCTCCGCGCTGTAACTACTCGACGACCAGACGCTCTTTGTCCGCAACTGCGTCTGCCTCTTCGAAGTCGCCCCCACCGAGCAGGCCGCGCGCGGCGCGCTTGCCCCACTCGACTGCGGGCTGGACGAAGGTATCGACGCTGGCGAGTTCGCCGTAGAGGATACACGCCGCCTCCATCGCGTAGAGGAGTTCACCGAGGCCGTACTCGTCCACGCGCTCGATTTCGATTCGGACGTTCGGTCGTCCGGCGGCGACGAGACTCGCTTCGGTCGCATCGAACTCCGCATCGAGGAGTTCGCCGAGTGACGAGCCACCGAGATAGGCGAGGCCATCGAGGTCGGTCTCCGGAATCGTCACGTCTTCGCGCTCGGTCGCTCGGACGAGCGTGACGAGTTTGTCGCGCGGGCCTGCGCGGTAGAGTTGGAGTTGCGAGTGCTGGTCGGTCGCTCCGAGGGCGCGAAGCGGCGTCTGGCCCAGTCCATCTTTGCCGAGCGACTCGGCCCACAGTTGTGCGAACCACTCGGAGAAGGTCTCCAGCGACTCGGCGTATGGCATCATCGCATTCTGGACCATGCCGCGCTCGGCGAGGGCGAACGAGACCGCGCCGTAGGCGTAGGCGGGCGAATCGAACAGCGAATCCGAGAGGCGTGCTTCTTGGTCAGCAGCCCCCTCCAGCACCGCGTCGATGTCGTGCCCGCAGAGGGCCGCGGCGGCGAGGCCGACAGTCGAAAGCACCGAGAATCGACCGGGAACGCCGTCTGGAACAGGAAGCACAGGCAGGTCGTGTTCGGCGGCGAGGTCTTTCAGATTCCCTTCCTCGCCGGTCGTGACGAAGGTTCGCTCTGCCCAATCCACACCAGCGTCGTCCATCGCTTCTTGCACGACGAGGAAGTTGGCGAGCGTCTCAGCAGTCGTGCCGGAGCGCGAGACGACGTTGACGACGGTCGAACCGAGGTCGAGCGAGTCGAGGAGTGACGCGACTGCTTCGGGGTCGACGTTATCGAGATAGTAGGCATCGACGTCGCTGTCGAGTGCATCGGTCAGGGTTGCCGCTCCGAGAGCGCTTCCGCCGATACCGACCGTGACGATGGCCGAGGGATTTTCGAATCCGCTCACCGCGTCGCGGATTGCGTCGGGGTCCGTCGTCGATGGGAGATTCAACGACGCGTAGCCGTGTTCGTCGGTCTCGCGGCCCGCTTCGATTCGCTCGTGAGCGGCCGCAACGCGGTCGTCGAGTCGTTCGAGCGTCTCTCGGGAGACGCCGTGTACAGAAGCCGTATCGAGGACGTTGCCGAGGTCAACCTGCATGTCAAAATGCGCGCGCGCTGGCGTGAAAACGACACCGGTCGGTTTAATCGGCGTCCCTTCCAAGACCGGCTAATGGCTGACGACTACGGTGGCGTCTTCGGGGCATTTCCGTACGCGTTCCGACACAGCGAGTCGTGGGTGTTCAAACTCTACGTCATCCTCGGCGCGCTCGCCGCAGGCATCGTCTCTCTCTTCGTCGTCTTCGGACTCGTCGTCCTCATCGCGGCGACTGCCGCGGTCCCCGGTGGGTCGCTCACCCTCTCGCGGTCGTTTTACATCTTGGTCGGGCTGTTCATCGTCGGCCCGCTCGTCGCACCGATTCTCTTCGTCGCACGTCGCCACCGAAAGACCGGTTCTGACCGCCGCTACGACGTGACGCTCGCAGTCACCGGATTCGCGTTCATGCTCTCGGTCTACGTGGGTCTCGTCATCTCGATTCCGGCGGATTTGCAGACGCCCCCAGCCCCATTTACAATCGGCTCAGTCACGGTTTCTTCACTCGTTCCAGTCGTCCAGTTCCTCTACAATTTGCCGCCGCTCGCCGGTCTCATTCCACCGCTCGCGTGCGCGCTGGCAATTTTCGGCGCGCACCGACTGCTTCGCTGAGTCTCGAACTGCCCCGAAACGAGGAAAAGGCCTGATGACTTACAGCGGGCAATGACTGAGTCCGAACAAACGGGGACGTTCCTCGTGACGGCCGCCGACGAAGCGTCGGCAGTACTGAAGGACGTTGACTCCGGGCAGGTACACACACTCTCGTCCAACCCCGGTGTGGCGAAAGACGAGGCAGTTCGGGGCACCGTCGCACCCGACCCACCGATGAACGTCTCGTGGCAACTCGTCGAAATCGAGTCGCGGTGGGAACTCTCTATCGAGGAGTCCTCGGAGTCGCCGACGACCAACTCCAAAGAAATCGCCAGCGAGCAGGGCGATGGCGAACTCGTCCGTACCGAACGCGCCGGGCACGGTGAGATTCACATCCTCTCGGTCCCTGAAGACTTGACCGAGCAGGCGGTCGAAGATGTACTCTCCGACCGCGAAGGACTGCTCTCTCGGGCCGCTCGCCTCGACGTGAATCGCGTCGAAATCCGGTCTGCGCCGGGTGTCGTCGCGGTTCGCTACATGCCCTAACGCTGTTTTCCGGTCGTCGCGGCGGGGCCATCGGCGCTCTGGACGCACCACCCGCCGTGGACGGTTCCGTCGCGCTCGACGTATTCGATTGCTGTGTCGCCAGTGAGTTTCGTCGCACCTTCGGGTTCGACCGTTTCGACTCTGAGCGTGAGCGTGAGTGAGTCACCACAGCAGCCGACATCGAGGAACTCGTCCCATTCGTCGCCGACGGCAACCGTTGTGTGGACGCGTCGGAGGTAGTTCACGAAGCGCGAAGCGAAGAGCTGGTCGCGCCCCCACGCGCTGAGTTCGTCAGGGAAGGAGACAACGATGTGTGCCGCCGAATCGGTCGCCATACGTCACGATTAGTATTCGAGAAATATGGGGTTGTCGCGGGTTCACGCGGCGTACGCCTATTGCGTATAAGAAACCTTATTCCGCATCGCTCAGGACCGAAACCCATGGTTGAGTTTACGGTACCGGATGTCGACTACACCCAGTACACGAATCGCCAACTCGCGGCGATACCACTGGCGGTACTGGCGGTGGCACTGCTCGTCATCGCCGGGTGGTTCGTCATGACTGGCGCACCCGTGGACCCGGGTATCGACTTCACCGGTGGCACGGAACTCCGTATCGCAACGGACGCCCCACAGAGCGAAGTTCAGCAAGCCTTCTCCCCCACTCCTGATTCGATTCGCGCTGTTCCGTCCGACAACACCTACGTCTTGACGTTCCAAGCAGGTAGTGCGACGACGACGGAACTCGAAGAACAGGCCGCCGCGGCCGGATACGAAGTCCGGTCTATCGACGCGGTGTCGGCGAATTTCGGTTCTGACACACAGTTTCTCGCGCTCGGTGGCGTCGTCGCCGCCTTCGTCGGGATGAGTCTCCTCGTCTTTGCGCTCTTCAGAACGTTCGTCCCCTCCATCGCAGTCGTTCTCTCTGCGTTTTCGGACATCGTGATTCCCGTCGCCCTGATGAACCTCCTCGGCATCGAACTGTCGCTCGGGACGGTTGCGGCGCTCTTGATGCTTATCGGGTACTCGGTGGACTCTGACATCCTCCTGAACAACCACGTGCTTCGACGCTCTGGTGACTTCTACGAGTCCACCTACCGGGCGATGCGAACCGGTGTGACGATGACGCTCACCTCCATCGCCGCGATGATTGTCATGACGATTACGGCGACTATCTTCGGCATTCAGTTGCTCGCCGCAATCGGGACGGTGCTGGTCTTCGGCCTCGCCGCCGACTTGATGAACACGTACCTGCTCAATGTGAGCCTGCTTCGCTGGTACAAGTACGAGGGGGTGGCCCGATGAGTTCGATTCGAGACAACTGGCGCGTGATTCTCCTCGTCATCGCCATTCTCATCTCCACGTTCGCGCTCTTCTCGCCGACCGTCGGTAGCCAACCTGCCGTCGGCGAAGAGAACAGCCTGACGAACCTCCAGTACGGCCTCCAACTCAACGGTGGGACGCGCATTCGCGCCCCGCTCATCGGCATCACTGCCGAAAACGTCGAGTTCAACGGTGACTCCGAACGCACCGTCGAAACACAGGTGGCCGCCCAAATCGAAGGTGCTGACGCCGCAGACGTGATTGCACGTCTCGGTGCCGAGTCGAACACCGTCGAAGTGACCGCCGAAAACGTCACGACTGACGAATTCTCCAGCGCACTCGATGCCGCCGGATATGCCCACGGAGATGTTCGCGACGGTGTGACCCAAACCACGAGGCAAGAGACAGTTCGCGTCCTCGAATCGAAGATTAACGAGGCGGGTCTCTCCGGCGGGACGGTCCAACAGGTGACGACCGCGACGAACGACCACTTCATCCTCATCGAAGTGCCGAACCGTGACCGCGGGGACGTCATCGACCTCGTGAGCGAGCGCGGGACCGTCCAAATCGACATCTACTACCCGAACGAAAGTGGCGGCTACGACACCCGCGAAGCCGTCTTGACACAGGACGACTTCACTTCCATCGGGACGGCACAGGAACCACAGACGGGTGGCGCTGGTGCGTTCGTTCCTGTCTCGGTTCGTGACCAGCCAGCCCAGGCCTTCCAAGAGGATGTCGTCGAGACCGGTCTCGCCCAACAGGGCGGGACGCGGTGTACCTACATGGACAACCCCAACTCGACCGAAGCGTGTCTGTTGCTCGTCGTCAACGGCGACGTCGTCAACGCCTTCGGGATGAGTCCGGGTCTCGCAGACGGCATGCGTACCGGCGAGTGGGCCGAAGCACCGAGCTTCCAGCTCCAGACGCGTAACACCTCCGAAGCACAGCAAATCGCCATCAATCTCCGTGCGGGTGCGCTTCCGGCACAACTCGACCTCTCGGGTGCTGACGGTGGTACCTCGTCGTACATCTCGCCAAGTCAGGGTGAGAACTTCAAGTTCGACTCGCTGTTGACCGGCATCGTCGCCGTTCTCGCAGTCGCTGGCGTGGTCTTCCTCCGCTACGGAAAGCCCGAAGTCGCCCTACCGATGGTCGTCACCGGCCTCTCCGAAGTGTACGTCTTGCTCGGGTTCGCCGCCGCAATCGGCTACCCGCTCGACCTCTCGGTCATCGCTGGCTTCATCGCCGTCATCGGTACTGGTGTGGACGATCTCATCATCATCGCTGACGAAGTGATGGGCGAAGGGAGTGTGAAGTCCAGAAAGGTCTTCCAGTCGCGCTTCCGCCGCGCGTTCTGGGTTATCGGTGCGGCCGCCGCGACGACGATTATCGCCATGAGTCCGCTCGCGGTCCTCTCGCTCGGTGACCTCCAAGGGTTCGCTATCTTCACCATCCTCGGCGTACTCGTCGGTGTTCTCGTCACTCGCCCCGCCTACGGTGACATTCTCCGAATCCTTCTGACCGACGACCGCTAAACACTTTTTTGACATCTTTCGGGCTCGATAGCCCGACCGTATTCCGACGTATCACAGTGGTTTTCCAGCGGAACCTGTGTTATCGTATATCTATCCTGGTTTGTACTGTGTAGATGACAGTCATACTTTCAAGCATTGCATACTTTCCGACACAATAATATAGATGGTAGACGGACTATTGAACGAACCGTGGTATGAGAAACCGCCGCGTGTCGGTGATTACACGCCCTCCAAACCAATGAGTACCTCACCAGTTCGACCCAACGACTCGGCTGCGACGAATTTCGACTTACTGGGGCCTGAAACGGTCCCGGCAGACGACGTGGAGTACACGGCGATTATCGCGCCGTACGACGACGCCCCAGACGAGTGTACCATCTTCCCCGCAGGTCTCTCCGAAAACGAACTGCTGACGACGTGGCTCTCGGCCCAAGAAGGCTCGTACGTCTCGCTGGCTGAAATGGCCTAAAACCCCGCTGTACTTTTCTTGCGTTAGAAGTCCCCGAGCGACGCCTGTTCGTGGGCCGCCAAGAGGTCGCTACACGTGGACCACGACTTACGAGCGCACTCCGGCAGAATCCCCTGCTCACGGACGAACTCGCGCAAGAAATCGCGCGTCGTCTGGTCGCTCGGATAGCCGCTGCCAACGTCTCCGTACTCCTCGGCGAGCGCCTCGATTCGCCGGTCACGCTCGACTTTTGCGACGATACTCGCTGCCCCGACGATTGCGTGTTCGTCGTCGGCACGATGTTGGGCGTGGACGCTGACGCTCGTTCCTCGCTCGGCGATGCCTTCGCGGACACGACGCCCGAATCTATCTTCGTCAACGTCGCCCGCGTCGCAGACGACACTATCCTCCTCGATGGCGATTTCAGCGGCGGCCTCGACCTGTGCCCGGACGGTCAGCAAATTCATGTCCGTCCCGGGGTCGTCGATGGTCGCCGGTTCGATGAATGCGACGCCGACAGCGATGTCCTCGTGTGCCCGGAGTTTCGCGGCGAGGTCCTCTCGTCGCGCCGGTGTGAGTCGCTTCGAATCAGCGATGCCGTCGGGGAGCGAGTCGGGGGGTGCCCGAACCGCCGCGGCGACCATCGGACCCAACACGGGTCCTTTTCCGGCCTCGTCGATGCCGATGCGCATCTTACTCCTTGAAGAAGTCGTCGTCCTCGAAGGGTTCGTCCTCGCCTTCGACTGCAATCACGTCGAGTGCGGTGACGACTGCGCCGGTGTCGAGGATGCCCGCGAGACTCGGATTCGTTCGGCCTTCGTCGCCCGAGACGAGTTCTTTGATGTAGAGACCACCCTCGCCGTGGATTTCGACGGTGGCGTGGCGGGCGTCTTCGAGTTCGCCCGAGGTGTCGTAGACGTGGCGGGTGCGGGTGAGACTGGCGCGGCGGTGGTCAACCCGGTGCGGCGTGTACTGCTCGATGGTCGCGCCGTTGAGTTCGTCCAGTGCGTCCTGCAGTTCATCAGCGGTCACGTCGTCGTCGAATTCGACGGCGGCGCGGTACTGCTTGCTCGCATCGAGCTTCTTCACGCGTTCGACCATGTCGTAGGTGGCCAGTCGAAGTCCTTCGACTTCGATAGAGCCGTCGGCCATCGCGTTCACGTCGCCTTCGAGTTGCTCGACGTCGATATCGCGTCGGCGCGGTTCGAGAATCTCCACGACGAACGGGCGACCCGTGCCGAGCATGAGGGCGTCAACGTCTTCGCGGCCAGCACCGTGGAATTTGGCATCGACGCCGTCCATCACGTCCATGACGACGGGCGCGACGAACCCTTCGACGCTCTCGTCGTAGAGGTAGCCAGAGCCACCACAGTGGTCACAGCTCTCCTTGCCGACGAATCCAGAGCCGTCACACTCGCGGCAGGGCCACTCGGTCTGTGGAATATCGCGCTTGAGCTTTCGGTAGCGACCGTAGACGAACGCGGAGTTAATCTGCGCTTCGACGGTGTCGGCGTCGATATCGAGTAGGAACTGGACATCTGGCCGGGTGAAGTCCACTGCCGTTCCCGTGATTTGGCCGACGCGCTTGCCGACTTCGCGGTTGAACTCGGATTTGAACGGCTCGCCTGCGTCTTCGGGAAGGCCCGCTCCTTCGCGGAGCAGGAGTTCGTTCTCTTCGACGAGCGGCGGGGCACGCGTTCCCACCTGATACGTCTCGACTTCCGTTCCTTCGATGGCTTCTGCACAGCGTTCTGCCCACGAATCGAACTCCGCACAGTAGCCCTCACACACCCAGCAGTCTTCGGTTTCGACCGCTTCGTACGGCTCGTCGTCGTCGAGTGCGGCGGCGATGCGCAGCGACCGACCCCGTTCGGCGTTCGTCAACCCGAAACTCCGCTCGGCGAAAACCCGACCGAGACAGGCGTCACACAGCGGCCCGCTCGCGGCGAGTTCTCGGGCGTCCGCAAGGATACTCATACTCGGGGACTAACGCGGCGGGCGTAACTATCTTGCTTTGTCCGGCGCGCGATTCGTCCTGTTCTCTCCGCTCCGTGGGTGGCATTCTCACCCGGGTTATGTGCTATCTATTTTCCGAGAAAATTAATGTGCGGCGACGTGGTAGCCGATGCAACACCCTTTATTTGGAGACTCTCGTGACATTCTCAACACCTTCGCATCGGAACTTCGCACTGTTTTCTCTCCTTGCCGTCCTGTGGGGCACCTCGTTCATGGCGATCGAGGTCGGATTAGAGGTTCTCCCACCGGCGCTCTTCGCCGCACTTCGCTACGATATCGCGGGCGCAGTGCTGTTCGTCTACGGCCTTCTCGCCGCCGAGGACTGGCGACCTCGGGGCCGTGACGAGTGGATTGTCGTTCTCGTCGGTGGCGCGCTCCTCATCGGGACGCACTTCACGCTCCTCTTTTCGGGCCAACGCTACGTCACGAGTGGCGTTGCCGCTATCGTCCTGAGTCTCACGCCCGTCCTCACGCCGGTGTTCGCGTGGTCACTCCTCCCCGAAGAGCGCCTCGACCTCGCTGGATTCGTCGGCGTCTTCTTGGGTCTCGCGGGCACCGTCGTCATCGCCCTCTCGTCGGGGTCGGTCGGCGGGCAACTCGTAGGTGTCGTCCTCCTGTTCTTGGCCGCCGCCGCGTGGGCCTTTGGCTCTGTTCTCGTCAAACGCCTCCCCGGGAACCCCCCTGTTGTTCCGATGCAGGCGTGGATGATGCTCCTCGGGTCGGCGATGCTCCACAGCGTCAGTCCCGTCCTCGGCGAACCCGGACTCGGCACTGTCGCGTGGTCACCACTCGTCGTCTCCGCACTCCTCTTTCTCGCCGTCCTGTGCAGCGCCGTCGGCTTTCTCATCTACTTCGTCCTCCTCGACGAACTCGGCGCGGTGGAAATCAGCCTCGTCAATTACGCGGTTCCTATCGTCGCCGCCGTCAGCGGGTGGGCCTTTCTCGGTGAACACGTCGGCCCGGCGACGATTGTGGGATTCGTCCTCATCCTCGCCGGGTTCGGGTTCATGAAGCGCGACGCGCTCGAACCGAGGCTCGTCCGTCTCGGCATTCGAAGCGGTCTCATCGCACCGGAAGAATCGGCTCGTGGCCACACGCCTGCCGACGACTGAGGCGGCTTCCTATTTTAACGTACGCGACGGTCGGCGTCGAACAACGGTAAAAAAAGAGTCGCGCTCGTCGATGGGCGTTTACGCGCTCTCGTTCGTCGCGACCGTGGTCGTTTCCGTGGCGGTTTCGTTCGTTGTCGTCGTGGTCGTCTCGTTCGCCGCAGTCGTCGTTGCTTCGGTCGTCGTCTCAGCAGCAGGAACCTCGTACGTGGCGATGACGTCCTCGTTTCCGGCGGCACCGACCCAGACAACCTCGACGGTCGAACCGGCTTCTGCCGAGGGGATTTCGACGAAATTACCGACCGAAATCGGGTAGGATTGCGTCTTTTTACTCTCATCGACCCACGTCAGGGTGCGCTCGCCGTCGACGGTGACGTACACTTCGGTCGTCGCTTCGGCTTCGATTTGGTCGCCGCCCATGTGGACGGCGCGGAGGACGCCGCTCTCGGTGCGGAAGGTGATGTCCGGTTCCGGTGCGGGGGTTGGTTCGGATGCCGTGGTCGTCGTTTCACCGTCAGAACTGGGGGGCTCAGACCCGCCGAGACAGCCAGCGAGGAGGAGGGAACTCGCGCTCGTTGCGCTCTTGATGAACGTTCGTCGTTCCATGTCGCAAAAATTGCCACCCACACATAAATGTCTTTTAATTTATATTTTGTGTGTCGATAGCCTGTCCCACACTCGCACGCCACAGTGTCGAAAACCAGAAATTTAGAACAATCCGAACTGGCCGAGGAGCCACAACACCGAGAGCGTCGTTGCGATACCGATGCCGACCAAGAGTATCGTGATGACGACGACAGCACCCAGAAGGAAGCGTCGGTCCGCTTCGGCGCGGTCGGCGGGGAGTTCGCCGTGCGACTCGATGAGGCGCACGTTTCGGGCGTTGGCTTTCCACACTGCGTCGAAGGCGTCGCCGACGACCGGGAGTGCGCCGACCGTCGAATCGAGCAAGACGTTCCCGAACATCCGAATCAACGTCTCGCGCGGGATGCCGAGCATCGCGGCTTCGATGAGGATGTAGGCTGAAAGAGCCGTCCCTGTCGCGTCGCCGACACCAGGAATCAACCCTAAGAAGGGGTCGAGGCCGATGCGATAGTTCGTGCCGGGAATCTCGAAGGCGTTGTCGAGGTAGAAACTGACAGTTCGAAGGCGTTGCATCACCTCGTCGTCCACATCGTCGAAATCGACGACGACGGGTTCTCCCATGTCGTAACGCCCTGCACTCGACGTTACTGAGGTCGAATCGTCCACATACGTCTCTCGTGCGGATTCTACTTGAGCGTGGCGTCAGATTCACCGAAACAGACCTGTCGATACGCACGTCCCGACTCGAAAAAATTCAGGAAGTCGATGTCTCGTTCAGCCGCCGACTTGCATCGCACGCTCGACGACGCCTTCGCCGTAGCGTTCTTCTAGTTCGTCGTGCTGGTCCGGACGGTTCTCGTAGACGTCTTGGAACAGGCTGATGGGGGTCATCGCGGCCTGATAGGTCGCTTCGTCCCACATTCGGTCGGTAGCGATGTCGAAGTCGGTGTTCCCGATACGGAGCGTCGCCGACCGCTTCATCGCGATAGCACCTCGTCCGGCCGCTTTGGCCGCCTCGAACTCTTCCATAGAGTCCACGATATCGTCCATACTCGGGACGTACGAGGTCATCTTGAGGAGTTCCTCGTGTAACTCCTCGGCAGTGAGCGTCCGGGTGGTGCTACCGACGAGGAGTTCGTAGTCGTCACCCAGTGTTTCGAGCGACACGTAATCGCCGTCGTAGACTTCGACGCCGTCTTCGGACGTGAGTTCGACTCGCTCGCCATCAACGTCGAGGAGCCAACTGCCAGTCTTCGGCGGGAGTGGCTCGGTGTTTGCCTCCACGACCTGACCGGGCGTCAGCGACCAGATGCCAATCATCCCCTTGGCCTGATTTTCGGTCATGCGGGTGCGGTAGCCTTCCACGTCGCGGATGTCGTCGTACGGGCCGTCCACTGCGATGAGCCCGGCGGCACTGGCACCGCGGGAGGTGTTGTGGCGGAGTTCGGGCCACGGCGGAAGCGACCCGGTGGGCGTCATCGCACGCATGTCTTTCGTGTAATCGACCTCGCCGTTCACGAGCAAGAACAACCGTTCGAGGTTGTTCGTCGGCTTTCCCATCTCGTCGCGGAGTGACTCCATCGCGAGTTCGGCCTGTCCGCTCTCGATGATGACGGACATCGTGAGACTGCCTTCTTCGAGGCCGTGTTCGTTCTCGACGATGGTGAAGAACTCGTCGGCCTTCTTCCAGTCGTCGATGTCGCCGACTTCGGGGATGACGAAGCCGTCGATGTACTCGACTGCGCCGTAGGCGGGGTCAGTGATTTCGAGCATGTGCTGGAAGCCCTGATAGCGAGTACTCGGGCTGTCGCGGTGCCAAACCACCCGTGGGTGAATCTCACCGGGGAAGTCGGCACCGTGTTCGGACACCACGTCGATGATGTTCTGTGCGCCTTCGTCTCGCATCGAGGGTGCTGTCGCGTCCTCGTTGTCCGGAACCCACACGTCGGGGGCCTGCATCCCGCGAAGTTGGATTGCTCGTCGAAGCATCTTCGCGGAGTCTTCTTCGCCTTCGATTGCCGTTGGTGAGGTGAAGAATGTCCGGACAAACTGTCTGTTGTGTCGTCGCTCAGTCATGTGTTATCAATCGCATTATTTTGGGTTAAGAATTGTCGTCGAAATGATGGTTTTGCGGACTGTCAGTCGTCGTTTTGACTCTGAATCGGCGCGTCGTTCTCTTCGGAGAAGCCAGCCGACTCCTGCATACGACGGCGTGCCTCGGGGTCGAACTGCGATTCGATGTCCTGGAATCGCGAGACGAACGAGAGTTCGTGGTGGCTCTCGGTCTCGTGGCCGAGGTAGCGCTCTTCGAGGTCGAATTGGGCGCGCTCGTCGTCTTGGGCGAGTTTCTTGAAGTCCTCGTAGGCGGCGTGTGCGCCCGAGTGCAGGCCGAAGAGCGTGATGAAGATGTACTCGTAGCCGAGGTCACCCAGCTCTTCGAAGGTCAGCGGGTCCTCCTCTTCCGACCACGCGAACGACGACGAGTAGTTGAACGCGAGCGGGAGGTCTGGGTGCGTCTCGTGAATCGTCTCGGCGTAGTTGATTGCATCTTCGCGGCTCGGGTCGGGCATCTCGGGCCACACGAGATCGACGCCAGCGTCGGCGTAGATGCGACCGCGTTCGAGGTGTTCTTCCCAGTCGCCGTTGGCCGAGCCGTAGGCGTCGGTCCGTGCGATGATGACGGTGTCCTCGCTTTGTTTCGCATCGACGGCCGCCTCGAAGCGCGAGCGGGCTTCTTCGCGCGAGACGATTTGCTTGCCTGCGATGTGGCCACACCGCTTCGGCGAGGTTTGGTCTTCGATGTGAATCGCGCCGACGCCGACCTTCTCGTACTCGCGGACGGCGCGGCGGACGTTGTGGATGCCGCCGTAGCCGGTATCACAGTCGGCAACGACGGGGAGGTTCGTGGCTTCGACCATGCGCTTGGCGTTTTCGACCATTTCGGTCATCGTGACCATCTCCAGGTCGGGGAAGCCGAATTGGCCGAGGACGGTCGAGTAGCCGGACATGTAGACGGCGTCGTGACCGGCCATCTCGGCCAGTCGGGCGTCGAGGGCGTGGTAGATGCCGGGCGCAAAGACGAAGTTTTGCGTGTCCAGCATCTCGCGGAAGGCGCGGCCGTTCGGGTTATCGATGTCGCGGGCGAAGACGTCGCTGTCGAGGTCTCGTGGATTCATTGGTTGTCGGTCTGCATCGCTCGTTCGATGCGGGTCAGTTGCGTTCGGAGGGCAGTCAGGTCGCGCCGAATCTGTTCGATGTCGTCTTCTCGTGTCGGTTGGTCGAGGAGGGGGACCAATGGCGCGTTCATGTTCTCCTCGTTGTTCGGATAGCGCCGACGTGGACGGGGCGTTTGGGTCGGCGTCGTGATTGTGGTTGTCGGTCGGTCGGTGCGCGTGCGGGTCGTGTCAGTTCGGTCTGTCATTGATATTCGGGGGTGTTCGTGGTCGATAGCGGTCGATGTCGGTCGATTCGGAGAGATGTGCTGTGTCGGATACTGCGGATGCGTTCATGCTTCGTGCCTCGATTGGGTTGTCTTCGAAGCCAGCAATAAAGTTAATGAATAATAATGATAATATTCGTTAATGACTTATTTTGACACACAGGTCTACTAGGTGATTAATTTGTCAAGTGGTAGCAACCCACACCCCGTGTGCTACGCGATTGCACTCCATTCCGCGTACACCACGCTTAATCGCGTCCACGTCCGACCGGCCACCAACGAATGGAATCTGCGATAGAGATACGCGACTTGACGAAGTCCTACGGCGACGTTCACGCGCTCGACGGCATCGACCTCGACGTGCCACAGGGGTCGTTCTTCGGACTCTTAGGACCGAACGGCGCGGGAAAGACGACGTTCATCAGCATCCTCGTCGGCCTCGTCCGCAAATCCGGCGGTGACGCGCGCGTCTTCGGCTACGACGTCGAAGACGACTACCGAGAAGCGCGTGATCGAATCGGCCTCGCTCCACAGGAGTTCAACGTAGACCGTTTCTTCCCGATTCGGGAGGTACTGGAACACAAAGCAGGCTACCACGGGATTCCCCCGAAAGAGGCCAAAGAACGCGCCGACGAGGTACTCAAACGCGTCGGCATCTACGACAAGCGCGACACGCGATTCGACTGGCTCTCCGGCGGGATGAAACGCCGCTTCATGCTCGCGCGGGCGCTCATCACCGACCCCGACCTGCTCATCCTCGACGAGCCGACCGCGGGCGTGGACGTGCAACTCCGCCACGAACTCTGGGAGACCATCATCGACCTCAACGAACAGGGGACGACCATTCTCCTGACCACGCACTACATCGAAGAGGCCGAACGGCTCTGCGACGAGGTTGCCATCCTCGATTCGGGACGCATCATCGAAGTCGCTAGCCCCGACGAACTGATGGACCGCGGCACCGACGATATCGTGATTCAACTCCGCAACGAACCGACGGCAATCCCCGACTTCGCGGCCTCCGACGACCGCATCGAAGCCGTCTCTACCGAAGGAACCCGCCTCGTCGTGACCGCCTCGCAGGGCGGACTCGTCGCTCCGGAGGTGGTTCGCGCGCTCGACCGTGACGGCCACGAAATCATCGACCTCGAAATCTCGCGTACCTCGCTCGAAGAGGTGTTCGTGGAGATGACGAGACAGGGGCAAGACCGCGCGACGATGGAGGTCGAACAATGAGCCTCTCGAACCTCGACGTGACCGGGTTCTACGCCCTTCTCAAGCGCGAAGTCCTCCGATTCGTCCGTCGCCCCCGCAACACGTTCGTTCCGCCATTTATCACGAACGTGCTGTACTTCTCGGTCTTCGGTGTCATCCTCGGCGAGCGCATCAACGAAATCGCAGGTGTCCCGTACATTCTCTTCATCCTCCCGGGTCTCATCGTCCTCGGCGCAGTCTCCAACGCCTTCGAGAACGCTTCGTTCTCTATCTTCCACGGTCGCTGGAACCGCTACATCGAAGAGGCGCTCACTTCGCCGCTCTCCTACACGTCGATGGTCGGTGCGTACGTCCTTTCGAGTGCCACCCGCGGGATTCTCGTCGGCGCGCTCGTCGCACTCATCGGCGTGGCATTTACCACCGTCGGCGTCGCCCAACCGTTCTATCTGGTCGCCTTCATGCTCGTCATCACCCTGCTCTTCGCCGGGTTCGGCGTCATCGGCGGCCTCTGGGCCGACGATTTCGACGACCTGACGATGATGAACCAGTTCATTCTCCGGCCACTGGTCTTCTTCGGCGGCGTGTTCTACTCGCTCAACGAGATTCCCGGCATCTTCCGGCAGGCGTCGCTCGCAAACCCGATGGTCTACATGGTCAACGGCGTTCGCTACGGATTCTTAGGTGTAAGTGAGGTCAATCCGAACATCTCGCTCGCCGTCCTCTCGCTCCTGACGCTCGTCGTCGTCGTGGTCAATATCGTACTGTTCCGCCGCGGCTACGGCCTCACTGACTAATCATCGACGGCCACGCCCGCGACGCCGTTTCTTTCTCTGACTGCTTTCTTCGCCACCATCTGCGCTCATCTCTTCGAGTCCGTCTATCTCCGCATCTGCGACTCGCAGTCGTTCGATAAACCGGTCCAACACGTCGGGGGCGATGGCGTCCACGTCGCCCGCTTGGATGCCCCACAGGGTTGCGTACAAGCCACGCTGAGCCACCAGTTCGTCGTGCGTCCCCGATTCGACGACTCGGCCTTCGTCGAGGACGACGATGGTGTCGGCGTGGCGAATCGTAGAGAGACGGTGGGCGATGATGAGCGTGGTTCGCCCCGAAGTGAGACGGTCGAGTGCGCGCTGGATGAGGAGTTCTGTCTCGGTATCGACCGCGCTGGTCGCTTCGTCGAGGACGAGTACGTCGGGGTCTTGGAGCATGGCGCGCGCAATCGAGAGTCGCTGGCGCTGGCCGCCGGAGAGTTTGATGCCGCGCTCGCCGATGCGGGTGTCGTAGCCATCCGGAAGGCTCTCGATGAAGTCGTGGGCTTCGGCGGCGCGGGCGGCGGCGACCATCTCGTTCTCGGTCGCGTCGAATGCTCCGTACAGGAGGTTCTCGCGGACGGTGCCGTCGAAGAGGTACACGTCCTGACTCACGTAGCCGATGGCATCGCGGAGGCTCTGAACGTTGATGTCGCGTACGTCGTGTCCATCGACACGAACCGCGCCATCCGAAACCTCGTAGAGTCGGAGCAGGAGTTTCGCGGCGGTCGATTTGCCTGCACCAGTCGGGCCGACGAGTGCAATCGTCTCGCCGGGGTTGGCGACGAAGGAGACATCCGAGAGGACTGCTCGGGCCGGGCCGTAAGAGAAGGACACGTGGTCGAACTCGACACGACCTTCGACCGAATCGAGCGTGACGGCCGCTGGGTCGTCGGTGACGCGCACTTCGCGGTCACTGAGGCCGAAGATGCGTTCCCCAGAGGCACGGGCGTTCTCGTAGGCGTTGACGATTCTGCCTGCGCCCGAGAGTGGGTCGATAAACCGCTGTGTCATGAACAGGAAGGTGACGAACTCGCCGACCAGAAGCGGGCCGGTGAAGGGCCACGGTGGACCGAAGATGAGCCATATACCACCGATGACGAACGTCGCCGCGAAGGCGACGCCTGCGAGTAATTCCATCGTCGGCTGGTAGACATAGTCGAGGCGTATGACGGCGAGCGCTCGGTCGTAGTAGTCCATCGAGGCGTCAGCGACGCGCTCGCGCTCGTAGGCTTCTGTCGTGGAGGCTTTGATGACCTCCATTCCAGCGACGTTGTTCTCTATTCTCGTGTTGAGCGCGCCGACGCTCTCGCGGACAGCACGATACATCGGTCGAATCGTCCGCATGAACCAGACCGTGAAGACAGTCAACAGCGGGACGGCGATGAGCGTCACGAGCGCGAGTTGGGCGTTCAGATAGACCAGCACGCTCGCGATACCCACGACGGAGACGACGAGTTGCAACCCGCCAGAGAGAGTGCTGTCGAGGAAGGTTCGGAGGTTGCGCACGTCGCTGTCGAGAATCGAGAGGATTTGTCCCGTCTGCTTGTCGTCGAAGAAGGCCATATCGAGGCGTTGCATGGCTTCGTAGGTATCGACGCGGACGGCGTGCTGGACGCGATTCGAGTAGACGGCGAGGCCGAGTCCTTGCACCCACGAGAGGCCCACACCGGCGACGAACGCGGCGATGACGAGCCAAAAGCTCAACCAGAACTGCGCGGCTACGGTCTCGGGAATCCACGAGTTGGGAACGAGCGGGAGGTGGTAGGTGGTGTTCTGGAAAAACACCGCGTCGATGGCGACGCCGAGGACGAGTGCTGGAACGACCGCAACCAGTCGCCCGAGAACGCTCGCAGTCAGGCCGACGACGAACCACGGGAGGTTCTCGCCACCGTATTCGGAAAAGAGGCGGACCATCGGGTCGCGCCCGGATTGCTGGCTCACTTACCCGAGGTAAGCGTCCAGTGGATATGACGTGTGCGGTCGTCTCACACACTGAGTAAACAGCCCTAAGGCCCTCTCCGGATGAGACACTCTATGCGCCAATTCATCATTCTCGGCCACGACGCCCCCACCACGTCGGAGTTCTCGCTCGACGATATCGCGGGCGGCGCGGGCCGCCTCGACGTCCTCTGTCGCTGTGTCAACTCCGCGTTCTTCCTCTCACACGATATTCGAAAAGACGTGCGCGTGCATCTCGTCCTCGGCGACGAGTACACCGTTCAGTTCGAAGGCTCCGAGTTGCGGCGGCTGAACCCCGACGAACGCTCCACTGCCGCGCTTATTCGAGCCGCCCTCGACAAGCGCGACGAAGCAATCGGTCACATGCCCGCCGAATCCTCGCCGGGTGTCTCGATTCGTCGCATGGGTTTCGAAGCAGTCCTGGAGGAGGCGTCTCGGAACGCGACCGTCGTGGAATTGCACGAGGATGGCGACCCAGTCGTGGAGGTCGAGCCACCGGAGAATCCACTCTTTGTACTCTCGGACCACAACGATTTCTCGGATGAAGAAGCAGAGTTACTGGCAGCGGCGGCATCGGAGAGGGTTCGACTTGGCCCTGAGATTCTGCACGCCGACCACTCGATTACGGTGGCCCACAACTACCTCGATACCCACGGCTATTCGTCGTACTGAACAGTGCTATCTAGCCTGTCAGTCTGAATTAATCACAACTGTTAAAGCCGACGATGGCTTGCCTGTAGAATGCGGGCCGGTGGGGTAGCTTGGTATCCTTCGGCCTTCGGGTGGCCGTAACCTCAGTTCGAATCTGAGCCGGCCCATTTCTACCCTACTTTCAACGAATCGCGAGCGACTGTTCTGTCGCTCGCCCTCCTGAAATGGTTGTATGGCCCAGTGATGATTCGAATCAGGGAGCGAGTGCGACACGGAGTGTCACAATATGACGAACGGCGGAGCCGTGAGCCAACGAGCGACCGTGGTTCGAATCTGAGTCGGTCCTCTAGTGAAGTGTACTTACTGGTGTCAATACGCATCCAAAACAACGCCGTCGCTCACCAACCAATTACCCTAAAATGAAAACATCGTTCTGCCACTCTCGTGGCGTACTAAACTAATTTAAAGTCGCGTGAGGTTAGTCGCGCGAGGGCCCTTTGGGGCCTGTTCGATATCGAATTCCACTTCCGTACCCTCTTCGAGGTCTGGGCCGCCGATGTCTTCCATGTGGAAGAACACGTCGTCGTCCGCATCGTCCGTCGAGATGAAACCGTAGCCGCCTGTGTCGTTGAAGAAATCAACGTTACCTTTCGCCATTGCTTCTGAACAAAACAGCCCTTTACGGATAAGACTTGTGAGGGTCGTCCTACCATGGGGCATTATTTTTTAAAATCCAGTTTCCAATACCAAAGATTAGTAGACGCACGTTTCTGATACTGTAGTAATTTCTGCACAGCCTCACCAACTTCGGCGACTCTAGGCGAGAATCTTGTGGAATCTGAATTTCTGGACCTCGGATTTGCTACTGTCGGTCCGACGGTGCTTTAGGCGTGGGCCACTCGTCTCGATACCTTGTGGATGCTAACGACGTTCGTCGAGCGTGGGCCGACCGGTCGGGAGAGTTTTCGCCAGCGTACTACGCCTACTATGGCCCGAACGACACCAGCGAGTCGATTCGGCAGATACTCGAACGGCATCTCGACCCAACCGACTCGATTCTCGAACTCGGGTGTGGGTCGGGGCGGCACCTCTCGCATCTCCACGACCACGGATTCGAGAACCTCCACGGCATCGACATCAACGAGGAATCCTTCGCGGTCATGGAAGAGGCGTATCCGGACCTCTACGAGAGTGGGTCGTTCTACGCTGATTCCATCGAAACTGCAACCATGGACTTCGATGTGGGGGAGTTCGACGCCATCTACTCGGTCGAGACGCTCCAACACATCCACCCAGACGACGAGTGGGTATTCGAAGAACTCGCTCGGTGTGCGAGTGACTTGCTCATCACAATCGAAAACGAGGGTGAAGACGGTGCGATTCACCCCCAGCGTGGCGTCGGTGTGAACGACACCGAGTACGACTTCCCGCTCTATTACCGCAACTGGCGGGACGTCTTCACGCAGTATGGACTGGCCGAAGTCACTACGAAACAGGCGAAGAAAGATACGATTCGAGTGTTCAGGCAGTCACGGTCCGAATAGGATTCGAGTGGTTTGGCTTGGCGTGGCTTTTGACCACCCGAGAACCGACTCTTACGGCGGAGTGATGACCGCGCGGCCTTCGATTTCGCCGTGTTCGAGGTGTTCTGCTACGGTGTTGATTTCGTCGAGGTCGTAGCGAGTCGTCCGTAATTCGACGTCGCCGCGTTCGACGAGTGCAACCAACTCCTGCAGCTCGGTGTACTTGCCGACGAGCGTGCCGCGATATGCGAACTCTCCACTGACGAGTGCTTGGGAGGGTTCGTGGATGTGGCCGCCGTAGCCGATGATGTGGTGGTCGCCACCGGCGGCGACGATGTCGGGTGCGAGACTGGTCGTCGAATCTTGGCCGACGAAGTCGAGAACTTGCTGTGCGCCCACGTCGTCGGTGATGGCGGCGATTTCGTCGGCGACGTTCTCGGAGTCGGGGTTGATGGTGTGATGTGCGCCGAGACTTGCGGCGAGCGTTCGTGCGTCTTCTTTGAGGTCGATAGCGGTAATCTCGGCGGCGCTCATCGATTCGAGACACTGGAGGCCGATGTGGCCGAGCCCACCGACACCGATGACGACAGCGTGGTCGCCGGGATTGAGTTCGCGGACGGCCTTCTTCGCGGCGTGATACGCGGTGATTCCGGCGTCGGCGTGGGGGGCGATGTCCACCGGGTCCACACTACCAGGAAGCGGAATCACGGCACGTTCGTTCGTCAGCAGGTACTCGGCGAATCCGCCGTCGGTAGTCAGACCGGGGAATTTCGCGTTCTCGCAGTACATATCCTGGCCGAGACGGCAGGCACGGCAGGTTCCGCAGGTGATGTGCGGATGGCAGATGACCGTATCGCCTTCGGAGACGAGGTCCACGTCGGGGCCAACTTCGACGACAGTTCCGGCGTTCTCGTGACCGAGGGTCATCGGAAGTGGTTGGTCAACGTAGTCGGTCCACATCCCCTCGATGATGTGGTTGTCCGTTTGGCACCATCCGGCACCTTGCACTTCGACGACTACTCCATTCGGTTGCGCGATGGTGGGTTTCTCAATCTCATCGAGCGACAGTGCATGACTCATCTCGTCGGTGTACTCGTGGAGTCGGGCAGCAAGCATGGGCACAGAAAAATGACGCTTCAAAGACACTAAACTCCTTTTCGCACTCGAACCGACAGTCTGGAAACCATACCAATTCGACGACGTTGCCACACCGACACGGCGGTGTTACTGGCGACGTTGCCATCGTTTCGGCGCCTCTACGAGAGTCATGTCTGACCACGAAATCTACCCGATGCCGCTGTTCGTCCAGCTCGAAGTCGCAGACATCGAAGCGTCGGTCGGTTGGTATCGAGAACTCAGGTTCGACGTTATCTACGAGATGCCCACGATGGCACACGTTCGCCGCGAGCAGTACGCAGATATCATGCTTGTAGCAGGCCGCGACGTGGACGACATACACCCGAAAGGCGTCGGCGTACGAACGTACCTCACCGTCGAGAGCGACTCTTTCGACACGCTCGCAACGCGCGCCAGCGAACGTGCTGGTGTGACTATCGAACCACAAACGACGGCGTGGAACACCCGAGAAGTCCGCGCTACCGACCCGGATGGTTACGAACTCGTCTTCTCCGCAGTCGTCGATGCTGAGCGGTCGTTCGCGGACGTGATGGGTTCAGAGTAGCCTCGCTTGGAGTAGTTCGGGTCAGGCCGGGGCCGCCGCCGCAGTCTCGACCTGTTGTTTGAGCGCCTCGTTCATCGCTTCGTAATCGCGTTCGGGGGTCGCAGTCGTCACCAGCGAGGCGAGGATACCCCGAATCTCTTCGCGATTGATGAACCGGGTTCGGTTGTTGCTGAATGGCTCGAGTTCGAAGGTGTGGCGACCGCTGAACAGGAGCGGAGACAGGAGCGTACCAACCCACGCCAGCTTCCGACCGGGTTCCAGTTCGGTGACGGTGACGTTCATCGACTGGTCTCTCGCGCCTTCACGCCGGACGAGTACCTCCAGATTCGAGCCAACGCGAAGGTCACTATTCACCGTCGCGTTCACGAGGTGTGGATTCCAGTCGGGATACGACGAGATGTCGGTCAGTACGTCCCACACGTCTGCTGGCGGCGCGTTGATTATACGCTCGGTTCGAATCTCTCGCATGAACGAGATACGCGATACGCCCAAATAAACCGGTATTGTGGCTGAATGACGTTCGAACTGGGTTCTAAACGGCGCTCGCACCACGGGGCTTATTCTCCCCCACCTCGTCACCTCGACAATGACTGACGGTCTTTCGTTCGATATCGCCGACGCCGACGAGGTGGCCGCCAACCGCGACGAAGTCGTCGCCGCGGTCAACGCGCACGCGGGACAAATCGCTCGTGCCCTCGCAATCTTGCAGGGTGGCGATTACGGTTCTGAGACGTTCGAAACCGGACGCGGAAAGTGGACGCTGAAGTACGAAGGAGGTGACTTGCAGTACCTCCGATTCAAGGGCAAGTCTGGCGGTGGCGACATCTACGTTATCTCGACCAAACAGCCACCGGAGCCGAATGCACTCGCGACGGCGATGGTCGATTACGAAGCTTTCGTCGAGGCGTTCAACGAACACGTCGAATCGCTCGATGGTGTCTTCGACGACATTCCAACGGACTTCCCCGGCGTGGTGACGACCGAATCCGTCGTCGCCGAGCGCGACCGAATTTTGGGGACCATCCGAGAAGTGGCCAACCAAATTGCAGGCGAACTCAACCGCTACGACGGCGAGTATGGAACCTTTGCTCAGCGAGTCAGCGGGACACGATGGGAATTAAAGTGGGACGGCGCACAGGTGTCGTATCTCCGTGTCGGTGGCGAAGGCGGTGTGTACCTCCTGTCGCAGTACGAACCCCCGTCGGCACCCGACGTCCGAAACCTCGCAGGCGACTTCGGCGACTTCGTGGACTCGTACAACGAGTACGTCGAGAGTTTGGAAGCCGACCTTCGGACGATTTCGCTCGACTGAGCTTTTCCCCATCCGACCGCGACGCTTTTCCACCATCCGGCGCCACGTTCAGCTATGACCGAGGACTCCGCCACCCCCACCGACTCTGCCGACCTCGCGTGGGAGACGACCGACACGCGAATCGACTACTCCTGTCCGGGATTCGACGTTCGCATGGACGACGTGCGCCTTCCCGACGGCACGGAGACAGACTTTCACTACGTGGACGAACCACCAGCAGTGGTTATTCTCCCGTTCACACCCGACGGCGACGTGGTCGTCATCGACGAGTGGCGACAGGCAGTCGGGCGCGTGAACCGCGGCCTCCCTGCTGGTGGCACCGAAGACCACGACGACGACCTCTCCGAGGCTGTCCAGCGCGAACTCACCGAAGAGACGGGCTACGAAGCGGGACGTGTCGAACCGCTCGTCACCGTCGAACCGGCAAACGGCTTTGCCAACTCTATCCACCACTACTTCGTCGCCTACGACTGCACCCCCGATGGCGACCAGAACCTCGATTTCAACGAGAGCATCCGCCCGACGACTGTCGAGTACGACGAGTTACGAGCGAACGTCCTCGCCGGTGACCTTCGAGATGGCCGGACAGTGACTGGGTTGTTGTACTACGAACTCGCCGAAAAGTGAGTCGCGGCGAACGTCGAATTCGGACGTACTAAGCGAGAAGGATTTTGACGACTGCGGCCCTACTCCCCGCCGTGGCTTTCACGACACGTCTCTCTGACCCCGTTCGCTCGCTCGCCGCGGCGCTCTTGCTCGGTGTGGGTGGTCTCATCGTCGGGTCGGTACTGGTCCTCCTCGCACAGTTAGCAGCCTTCGGTCTCGGCTTGGAACTCACGCCGCTGTCGTCGATTACGATTTCGCTCATCTTGCTCCAGGGCGTTGCCTTCGGCGGTGTCGCACTCGCCTACAGTCTGGTTCGAAACCTCGATTTCGACTACTTCGGGATTCGAATCCCTTCCTTCCGTGATTTGATTGCGGTCGCGCTCGGCTACGTGACTGCCATCGGCGTCCTCATCGTGAGTGCAATCGTCATCACGACACTCAGCGTCGAACCTGGGTCGAATCAGGTGAGCGAAATCGCCGCACAGGACCCCAACGTCCTCCTCCTCCTGATTCCGGCGTCGTTCCTTCTCATCGGCCCCGGTGAAGAACTGCTCTTCCGCGGTGTCGTACAAAATCGTATCCGCGAGTCCTTCGGTGTGGTTCCCGGAATCGCCATCGCCAGCGCCATCTTCGCCGCGATTCACTACGTTGCACTCACTGGTGGCGCGGGTGGCCGTCTCATCACGATTACCATCTTGTTCTTCCCGAGCGTCGTCTTCGGGTCGGCCTACGAACTCACGGACAACCTCGCCGTTCCCGCGCTCATCCACGGCGCGTACAACGCGACGCTGTTCTCGCTCGCGTACCTCGCGTTCCGGTTCATGGAGATGAACCCCAACGGAATGCCGGCGGGCATCGTGTTCTAACTGCGGCCACGTTCTCTCTTCTTGCCGTCGAATTGCAAACCGACATTCGGACCCCGTCTTACTGGTTTTGCTCCCATTTTTCCCGAACAGCTAACGCATACTGACGGCTCTATAACACTATGGCACTCCAGAGCATGAAAGAGGGTCCACGGGCGCGGGGAATGGCCGTCGTCCTTCTCGGGTCCTCGTTTGGTCTCTACGTCTTTCTGACCACGCCGACTGACAGCAGATTCTATCTCTTCGGAGTGGGAACGATGCTCTTGGCATTTCTCGTGTCGTTGTCGTCTCTCGTACTCTCCCGGGTCCGTGCCTGAACCCTTCAACTCACTCCTCGCCCACGAACGCAACTCTTACCGCCGCGCTCGGGGAACGCCAACGCATGCGCGACCATTTCGAAATCCGTGACGGGGACCTCGCCGGGCGAATCGGCCGCCTGACGGTTCCCCGCGCGGGTGTCACCGTCGAGACACCGGCGCTCTTGCCGGTCGTCAACCCGAACATCGACACGGTTCCGCCGTCGAAATTGGAGTCTGAATTCGGCGCGGAGATTCTCATCACCAACTCCTACATCATCAAGAAGAACAGCCACCTCGAAAAGGAAGCACTCGACGTGGGCCTCCACGAGATGCTCGATTTCCACGGCGCGATTATGACCGACTCGGGGTCGTTCCAACTCGCCGAGTACGGCGATATCGACACCACCACAAAGGAGATTCTCCAGTTCCAGTACGATATTGGAACGGATATCGCAACTCCGGTAGATATCCCGACGCCACCGGACGTTGACCGTGAAGACGCCGAATCCGACCTCGAAATCACGAAACAGGCGCTCGCCGACGCCGAGGAAATCGACACGGGCGACATGCTCGTCAACGCGCCGATCCAGGGTTCGACCTACCCCGACCTCCGCGAAGAGGCCGCTCGCCACGCCTACGGAACCGACCTCGACGTGTTCCCAATCGGCGCAGTCGTCCCGATGATGAACGACTACCGCTACGACGACATGGTGGATGCCATCGCTGGCGCGAAGCGCGGACTCGGCGTCGATGCCCCAGTCCACCTCTTCGGTGCGGGCCACCCGATGATGCTCGCGCTCGCCGTGGCGATGGGCTGTGACCTGTTCGACTCCGCGGCCTACGCCCTCTACGCCCGTGACGGTCGCTATCTCACGGTTCGCGGCACCGAACACCTCGAAGACCTCGAATACCTTCCGTGTACCTGCCCGGTCTGTTCGGAGTACTCCCCGGACGACCTACGCGCGAAAGGGAGCAAAGAACAAGAGCAGCTGCTCGCCGAACACAATTTGTACGTCACCTTCGCGGAACTCCGCCGAATCAAGCAGGCCATCCGCGACGGCAACCTGATGGAGTTGGTTGAAGAACGCGCTCGCTCACACCCGACGATGCTCGATGGCTACCGCGCGCTACTCGACCACGTGGACCAACTCGAACGCGAAGACCCCGCCTCGAAAGGCGCGTTCTTCTACGCCTCGAACGAGAGTTCGTATCGCCCAGAAGTCGCCCGCCACCACGACCGATTGGACCGTCTCAGTGCGGAGGGGAACATCCTGCTCACCGAAGGCGGAACACCATCGAGCGACGAGTTCGACGAAGCCTGGCGCGTCGTTCCTCCGTTCGGCCCCTTCCCGCGGGCACTCTCCGAGACCTATCCGCTCACAGCAGAGATTCCAGAGCGCCTCGACCGCGACGCCTACGAACAGGCCGCACGCGGTGTGTCCCGACTGGTCGAAGAGAACCCGGGCGTGGAGTTCACGCTCGCACACAACGACTGGCCCGCATCTGCGCTGGACCTCGTTCCCGATTCGGTTACCCAAGAGTCACTCTACGCGGTGACCGAACGACTGGCCGCCGTCGCAGAGTCAGACGCGTCGGACGACGAGTAACACCGTCCGTTGGTTTTCCCCTCGAACCGGGGCGACATGTCCAACGTAATACCTATCCTCGATACGCGAGTGCAATCAGTATACTCATGAACACTCTCGAAGGGGGAGACCAGCAGTGGTAGCCGACCAATTCTTCGGCATCTTTGGTGCAGACCCAGTTATCAATGGTCTCATCGGCGGGTTGGTGATTGCGGGATTCAATTTACTTGGTGCCTCGCTCGTGTTCGTGTGGCGAAACCCATCAGAGCGCGCACTCAACGGCGCACTCGGATTCGCGGCGGGTGTGATGCTGGCGGCGAGTTTTACCAGCCTCATCATTCCGGGCATCGAGACGTACTCGAACGGAAATCCGATTCCAGTCCTCGTTGGGGTCGCGCTCGGTGCGCTCTTTTTGGACCGTTCAGATATCCTCGTCCCACACGCTCACTACCTCCTCACCGGTCGCCGCCGTGCAGATGCTGCTAACCCAGGCCAGTGGGTCGGCGTCGACGACGAACGGCTCAGTGGTGTCATCTTGTTCATCCTCGCAATCACGCTCCACAACATGCCGGAAGGACTCGCAGTCGGTGTCGGGTTCGGGAGCGGTGACCTCTCGGCGGCGATTCCGCTGATGCTTGCGATTGGCATCCAAAACATCCCAGAGGGACTCGCGGTATCGGTGGCCGCAATCAATGCTGGGTTGGACAAGCGATTCTACGCGGCATTCGCCGGGATTCGATCGGGCATCGTCGAGGTTCCACTGGCGGTTCTTGGAGCATATGCCGTCGTGTCCGTCTCAGCACTGTTGCCCTACGCGATGGGCTTTGCCGCCGGTGCGATGCTCTTTGTCATCAGCGACGAGATCATCCCCGAGACACACACGAGCGGATACGAACGAATTGCGACGCTTGGAACGGTTTTCGGCGCAATCGTGATGCTCTATCTGGATATCTCGCTCGGCTGACCACGAGCCGTTCGCTCGGCTACTCTTTGGGTTGGATTCTGAGAATGTGTCAATCTATTTTCTCTTGTGTGGCCTCTCTCTGAGCGATGTACGACACAATCCTCTTTCCAACCGATGGGTCAGCGGGGTCGAAGCGTGCGCAGGAACACGCCCTCGCGCTCGCGGCCGACCAAGACGCGACACTGCACGTGTTGAACGTTGCTGAAGTAGTTGCGCCCGCGGCGTCGCTCCACGAGTTAGTCGCCGAAGAGATGTTCAAATATGGGGAGAAACTGGTCCATGAAGTCGCCACGGAGGCGACCGACCGCGGCGTCTCTGTGGAGACAGCAGTCGTCGAAGGGTCACCAGCCTCGACTATCGCGTCCTACGCACGGACGAACGATATCGACGCCATCGTGATGCCGACACACGGTCGCCCGGAATTGACGAAGGCCCTCCTCGGAAGCGTCACGGACAAAGTCATCAGAACCGGTGATATTCCGGTTATTGTTGTCAAGTTGGGCGATTAGACCATCTCGACGGCACTGTGTTTCTCTGCGATGTCTCGTGGTTCTTTAAGGTCTTCCAACGTGTCACGTGATACGATGGAGGCTGTGCTGTGGTACGTGCTTACCGGGACCCGCGGTGGGGAAAACCGCGTTCGGATCCTTCGCGCCGTCGAGTCACAGCCACGCAACGCCAACCAACTGGCTGAGTCGCTCGACTTGGACTACAAGACGGTTCGGCACCACCTCGACGTACTGATGGAGAACGATGTCGTCCAGCGCAGTGGTGACGACTACGGGGCGGTGTACCTTCCATCGGGACGGTGCCGTGCGAACTGGGAGACAGTCGAGACGATCATACAACGGATCGAGTAATGATGGAACAATTTGGGGAGAGATTTGGGAAAGGGTATATGAACCCCTCAGGGAAAGGGACATACGAATGAGTATCTGGGTCGATGTCGCAACGGTCGCAACCGCGGCCAACGTCATTATCCTCCTCGCCCTCTCGGTCATCTGGGCGCGGAACTATCTGACCTTCAGGTCTAAACACGCAATCGGACTGCTCATCTTCGGTGTGTTTCTGCTGGCCGAGAACGCACTCGCGTTCTACATGTACATCGTCGACCCCACGCTGTCGATTTGGTTCAGTACCGCCGTGCCAGCCATCGCGTGGCGACTGATGATGATGCTCCACGTCTTCGAGACGATTGGGCTTGGGTTCTTGGCGTGGATTACGCTGGATTGAGAGTGAGAAACCCATGAGATACTCGCGCATCTAACTATGAGCGTGTGCTGACTCACTCTGGTTGCTCATCTCTACACTGCATTCTCGATTCAGACTAGTATCGATACCGGTCAAAGCACTTCGAGTCTTAGTTAGACTCAGAGAAATAGTCGATAGTACTCTTGCTGAGATCTACAAGTAGCCTTTCAGAGACCATCGAGTATTCTATTTTGTTATCTTCGGTATTGTATCCTTTTTTCAGCAAACCTGCCTCTGTCAACTGGTTGAGCGCTCGATAAATGCTTTCTCGTCGCTTTTCGTCGTTGTAATCCTCAAGATATCGACGATGAATGGTAATCGATGAGCCTGGCTCATCTGCCACTAGTCGGAGTGTCTTCAAACGAGTCTCATTTGAGAGTGCATTCGACACTTTAAGCAAATCCATCATGTACACGTAACGAAAGACCAGTAATTTCACTTTGTTACGCTAGTAAACAACGAAAATCTGAAATTTGCAACGAATCCTTCTGTGGGTGGATTGTGTGCTCCCAGTAATGTCATCTAATTTCGTGGACGCGTACCACGATGTCTTATTTAGAGCACAGAAAGTCGTTGAAGAACTGGACTCAATTGATCCAGAACACGTTTCACGCGAAAATTGGGAAACAAAACTCGACTCATACAACAAGGCTCTCGATGAATTTGAGGACGGACAAGTCGATCTCTATGCTGCACTTTTCGATGAAACGAGCGGGAAAGGGAGAATTCGTGAATACCTCCGTGATAATATTGGACAACCTGTTCGGTCAGAGACGATTGCACGTGTTAGTGGAATTAGCCAATATGCTCGTCGCGTCCGGGAGTTGCGAAACGAAGAGGGGTTTGTGATCGATAGTACCCGCACTAGAAGTGAGTTGGGTCAGAACGATTACTTCGTTGTCGAAATACAAGATGTCGAACAAAAGAGCCGCATCTCTGCTAAGGCAAGATTTGAGCAGTTAGAGCGAGAGCGCACTTGTCGGGTTTGTGGACGAGATGTTGATCATCCCGACGTTCGCTACATGGAAGTGGACCATATCGACTCATTCGTAGACTACGATGATCCAATCGCAGTAAATGACCCGGAGAACCTTCGAACACTTTGCAACCAATGCCATCACGGAAAAAGTGCATCTGATGGTATCGCAAATCGCCGACGTGGTGGTTCAATTGAACCGCAAACTGGTGAAGAATGAACTAGGTGAGGTGCTAATTCAATTGAACGACGCTAACTGAGCCTGTTTCTGCTCACCAATCCTGAATGACTTCTTGAAGACCTCGTGATGGGTTTCTGCATCGGGGATTATCTGGCTTTCTTCTCCCTCAAGGTGTGCTTTGATTGCCCTCCCAAGGTGGTATGCTAATTTAGGCGGAACTGCATTTCCGATTTGGGGGGCAACTCGTGTTCGTGCGCCAGAAAATTCAAAATCATCTGGGAACGTTTGGAGGCGAGCGCCCTCACGGACGGTGATAGACCGATCTGCTTCTGGATGTAAGTAGCGACCTTTTTCGGGCTTATAGAACTCTGTCCGAATCGTGACAGAGGGTCGGTCCCACCAAAGCCGACCAAAGAGATCAGTCCCACCAGTTGGTTTGTTTTTCCAGCAATTTGGAAGAAGTTCCTCTGGGATATCAAACCGGTTGCCACCATAGGGAATGTGTTTCATCCGGTTTTTGCTTAATTCTGTGACATGCTTCCGTGCAACATGCCAGTTTTCTCCGTTAGGATCATTTGGAAGGTCACCAATCGCATGTTCTACTGTTCTAACTGGCTCGTCTAGTACCTCTGGGAAGAATGGGACACCAAGTTTACTTCCAATTATGAACCCTCGTTTGCGTTTTTGCGGAACCCCATACTCGTGTGCCCATAAATTATCCACAACCGTCGTGTACCCTAGCTCTTCTGCGATGTGTACGGCACGGGCACCCTCGCCAGACTTCAAGAACCGTGTAACGTTCTCGATGACAAACACATCTGGGTCGATCTCTTCAACCGCCCGCATATAATGGCGCCAAAGCGAGTTTCGTTCGTCGTCTAGCTCTTCAGTTTTGATGCTATTGAGATTGGAAAATCCTTGGCATGGGGGTCCGCCGACGACAACGTCTGCCCCGCTCCACTGTTCAAAGGAGTCGATTTCTCTAATATCTGTTTCGAGGACTTCAGCATCGAAGTTGCGCCGGAACGTCTCTGCTGCCTCGTCGTCCAACTCGACCGAGAGAACTGTCTGGAACCCTTTTCCATCAAATACAATATCTTGGTAATCAAGATTTGCCAGTCCATTGAGCTTCTCTGGATGGTCTAAACCAAGTGAAAAACCACCGGCTCCACTGAATAAATCTACGACCTTGTAGGGTTCTTCTTTAGTACTCATTTGTTCTGATTGGTTTCGCCTTGCCGCTTAGACCTAGTTGGTCTGTCTGCTACCCCCCTAACTTCAGACCTAGCGGCGAATTTGTAAGAATCAACAATCTGCACCGATAAAGTTGTTCTCCATCACGAGACAACTAGCTTGGAACGACCATTCTGCTTGGACAATACCGTCCTGTGATTTGGGGGTGATGGTATGTTTGTGTTCAGCCAATACCACACCGGATTATTTCGGCTTTCGCTCCAGCGTCGGATGGTCCGAGATGTAGACGCTCGTGTGGTCAGGGATATCTTCTGTGACCCACGAGTTCGCCCCGATACTCACGTGATCGCCGATTGAGACGGCACCCAACACTTTGCTCCCCGCGCCGATGACGACACTGTCGCCGATGTCGGGGTGGCGCTTGTACCCCTTTTTGAGCATGTGTTCTTCGTCTTCTTGTTCTTCGAAGTGGAGCGCGCCGAGCGTGACGTTCTGGTAGATGCGCGCCCACTCGCCGATAGTCGTCGTCTCGCCGATGACGACGCCCGTGCCGTGGTCGATAAAGAAGTAGTCGCCGATGGTCGCACCGGGGTGGATGTCGATGCCTGTCTCCGTCTTCCCATATTCCGTGAGTTCGCGGGCGTACTCCGATGCGCCTTCTTCGTAGAGTGCGTGGGCGACGCGCTGGATGATGATGGCTTGGACACCCGGATACGAGCGGATGATTTCGATGTAGCTTCGCGCCGCCGGGTCGCCTTTGAACGCGGCTTCGACGTCCTTTTTCAGTCTGCGCCGAATCTCGGGAAGTTTGGCGAGGACGGTATCGACGGTTTGAGTCGGGTTCTCGTCGCCGTAGGGAGCGATGCCGTCGTACCACAGCGCACCGAGTTCGGCGACTGCCGTCTTGAGCGCATCCTCGTCGTCGACGTAGGGGCCGGCGTTCCAACAGCGCGGAAAGAGCAGTCGCTTGAGCAGGTCGATGTCGTCGCGGAGGTGTCCCCGCGGCGGGAATCGGGGCGACATATCCGCCGGAAACGGTGCTTCGTCGTCGTGATACGACGCCCGAAGGTCGAGGTGTACGTCGGCGGCGTAGGTGTACGACATTTGTTGATGTAGTTGTGGACGAGTGCCTATTTATGCTCGTTCTCTTCGCCCTGTCTGGTGAACTCTGTAACACACCCGTCGGCTTCCTTCGAAGACTCCACGAGCGACGTTCGGTGAGTCTCGACCCCCGACGAATAGCGACAGATAATGATATTTGGACAACATATTCTTACTGAAAAGACCGTTAAAACGGCAATAAAGGTTATTTTGGGTATTTGTGAGTACCTAGCTGTGAATATTCGTGTCACAAGGTGACGTAGTACACGGACGTCTGTTCCGTTTATACGAGCGGTATGTGGGTGAACCGGATTCGAACAAAGACGTGTACGGGTACTGGTTGTTCGTCATGGGATATCTCGTGAGTTTTGCAGGGATTGCAATCTTCCTCACGGGACTGCCGAACACCGGTAGTGGTGGGGTCAACGTGTTCTACTGGCGAATATCGGTGACACTCGCCGCCGTCGGACTTCCCTTGGCGATGCTCGGAATCGTGCTTCTCTTACCAGTTCGCTGGCGTGCAGTGCAGGTGACGCTGGTTGGGACGGGGATTTCGTTGCTGGGCGTACTCGTCTTCGAGTGGGCCTATCCCCAAAACTGGCGGATGGGTGCGAACTACACCAGCGAAATCGTCGCCATCTACACGGTCGGCATCGCCATCATCGCGGGTGTCGCCGTGCTGGTTCCGGTCGTGACCGGCAAACAGGGGATGTTCGTCGAAGACGAGCTATTGAACTTGGCAGACCAACCGCCCGTCTTGGTCGGTGACTCGACCACTGGAACCTTGTTCAGTGTATTCCGAACGCCCCAGAAGACGTGGACGTGGCGGGCGATACAGCAGGACGCCGTCGCCGACAGCACGCGAACCACTGGGAGCCGCGCCACCGCACGCGAATCGGTCGAAGAAGTCCGAAGACTCGTCGGCCAAGCCGGACTGCTCGAAATCACGACTGCGGCGTTCAGATTGTACGAGAACGACGGCGAGTGGCGCTGGGTATTGATGCAAGAAGACGGTGGTGTCGTCGCCGAGAGCGGAACCGTCTACGACGAACGCGACGGCGTCGAAGATTCGGTGAGCTTTACGAAAGACACCGGGCCGACCGCACCAATCATCGAAATCGACGGCGCGGCAGTCGATTACTTCCGTACCGGCGAGGAGTGGCACTGGCGAATCATCGACGAGGACCGCCAACCGTTGGCGCGAGATGTCGATGCCTACGACGACAGAGAGTCGGCCTCGACGGCAGTCGATGCGCTCCAGTCGATGGTGCCGGACGCTCGCGTCTTGGCGCTCAAAGCCATCGGCGCAGAACTGTACGAAGATGGCGACGAGTGGCGCTGGCGACTCGTCGACGCCGACGACCGAGAACTCGCGGCCAGCGGGACGACGTTCGACCAACGCAGACTCGCCGAGTCGTCGGTCGATAACCTCCTCGCTGGTGTTGGAGGCGCGACGGTCATCCAACAGGGTCGCGCAGGATTCGAAGTGTTCCCACAGGGCAACTCGTGGGATTGGCGACTCGTCGATTCCGGCGAAGAAATCGTCGCGCAAAGCCACACTGTGGCCGACGATTCACGGACACTCGTCGAACGCGCCCGAGAGATTGCTGGGACGGCCTCCGACGCCGACGTTGTCTCTATCGAGGGTGCTGACTACGAAATCTACCCCGGACAGGAGGGGTGGCACTGGCGCTTCGTCACTGCCGACCGAACCGTCATCGCCGACCGCGAAGGTGGCTATTCGACAGCCGAAGAAGCTCGCGAGGTCATCGAGACGGTTCGTACGCAAGCTTCCGAAGCTGACCTCTTAGAGTTCGAGTCGGCCGCGTTCCAGCAGTACAAGACCGAAGACGAACAGTGGCGCTGGCGACTCATCGACCAGGGCGGCACCGTCTTGGCCGACAGTGGCGCGGCCTACGAATCGAAAGCCGGTGCCGGAGAGGCGATGCAGACGCTCAAAGAGAAAGCACCGGATGCCGAAATCCTCGAAATCGAGACGGCGGCGTTCGAACTCGTCAGCACCGACGATGGTCGCTGGCGCTGGCGACTCATCGACGAGGGTGGAAATCTCATCGCCGAGGGCGCGTCCACTCACCCGAGTCGGCAAGCCGCAAAGCAGGCGATGGACCTGTTGCTCGACCTCTCGCCGGGCGCTGCCGTCCGCGAGATGGCCGACCCGGTCTTCCAACTCTACACCGACACCGGCGAGTGGGCGTGGCGTTACGTCAGCGTCGAGAACGACATCGTCGCCGACGGAATCGAACGGAGCGGAACCCGCGACGACGCAGCCGCGCACGTCAAGTCGGTCCGTAACGCGGCGACGAATGCCCCGTGCAACGTCATCGAGACGTTCGCCATCGAACTACTGCCCACCGACACGTGGTCGTGGCGTGTCTTCGACACCGCCCGCGACGTGGTTGCAAACGGAACGAAATCTTACGATGACCGGACCAGCGCAACCGAAGATATCGAAACGCTCCAAACGAACGCCGACAGAGCGCCCATCTTCGAAATCGAAGACGCGGCGATTCGCCTGACAAACGAGGCTGACGGTGTGGGGTGGGTACTCATCGACAGAGCGCGCACCACCTACGCACAGAGTAGCGTCACGTACGATACCCGGGCGACGGCCCTCGAAGCTATCGAGCGTCTCAAGGAACTCACACCCGGTGCAGGTGCCGTCAACTTCGAAGACGCTGGATTCGAACTGTTCGAAGAGGCGGATGGCTGGCGCTGGCGTTTGTTAGACGAAGACGAACGAGTCGTTGCGACGGGCGCGACGCCGTTCGAATCCCAGGACGAAGTCCGTAACCGAGTCGAAACGGTCCGCGACTTCGTCGCCACCGCGAGTGTCCTCGAAATCGACGACCCGACGTTCGAACTCAACTACCAAGACGACGGGTGGATTTGGCGACTCGTCGATTCCAATGGTAATTCGCTGGCTCAGAGCATCGAGGTGTACCCGACTCGCAGAGAGGCACGTACCGCGATGCAGACGCTGAAAGAACAGGCTCCCGACGGTCACGTGACGGTCGCACAGTAACTCTCACTTTTTCCAGCCATCTCTCTTGCTGGCCTCACATTCTCACTCGCGCAAAACCCAGTCTACGCCCTCCAAATCGACAGACTGGGGGAACAACGGGGAGAGATTTGGGTGAGAGTTCGGAAAATCCTCTTTTAACTACTCGTCCCCGTCTCATCTATGCGAAAAGCATTCGCAGTACTACTCACACTCGTTGTCGTTATCGGAGGGGTTCCGATTGCGACGACGGCACAACAAGAGACGGCGTCCGTCTCGTTCGACAACCAAGCGACGGGTGGCACGACCGTCGTCGTCGATTCGGTTACGCTCCCCGAGGGTGGCTTCGTGACGATTCACGATGCTTCACTCTCTGATGGCAACGTACTCGGGAGCGTCGCCGGGTCTTCGGCCTACCTCGAACCCGGTACGCACGAGAACGTAACTGTCTACCTCGACGACCCTGTCGCCGAGTCGGGCACCTACGTCGCCATGCCCCACATGGACTCTGACGATGACCGCGTCTACTCCTTCGTCGCCGAGAATGGCGAAGCAGACGGCCCGTACACGGCTGACGGCGAAATCGTCGTTGACGACGCGATGGTGAACGCCAGTGCAACGGTCTCGATGTCCGACCAGCCAACGACTGGCGACACGGTCGTCGTCGACCGCGTCGAACTCTCGCAGGGTGGCTTCGTGACGATTCACGACGCGACCGTGACTGAGGGTGCAGTCTTCGAGAGTATCCGCGGCACCTCGGGCTACCTCGAAGCAGGCGTCCACGAGAACGTCCGCGTCGAACTCGACAACCCAGTGAGCGAGAACACGACGCTCGTCCCGATGGCGCACATGGACACCGACGGCGACCAGATGTACACCTTCCCAGAGTCGGAAGGCGAAACTGACGGCCCGTACGTCGCTGACGGCGGCGCTGTCGTCGATACGGCATCCGTGTCTGTCTCCGATACTGCGAGCATCGACTACTCCGAGCAAGTCACCGGCGGCTACTCGATTGTCGTCGAATCCGTCTACCTGCCCGAGGGTGGATTCGTGACTGTCCACGACGGAACGGTCACTGAGGGTGCTGTCTTCGAGAGCATTCGTGGCACTTCTGAGTACCTCGAACCCGGCTACTACAACAGTGTCCGCGTCACGCTCGATGCGCCCTTAAACGAGACGACTACCGTCGTCCCGATGGCACACATGGACACCGACGGTGACGAGATGTACACCTTCCCCGAATCCGAGGGTGAAACAGACGGTCCGTACACGGCTGACGGTAGCGCAGTCATCGACAGCGGCAACGCGACCGTTTCAGCCAGCGTAGACTACACCACCAAGACCTCCGACGGCATGACCGTCGTCGTCGACCGCGTCGAACTCTCGCAGGGCGGCTTCGTGACGATTCACGACGCCTCGCTGCTCGGCGGTGCAGTCTTCGACAGCGTGGTCGGTACCTCCGAGTACCTCGAACCCGGCGTCCACGAGGACGTTGCGGTGACGCTCGACCAGCCGATTCGCTCCTCGCAGACGCTCGTCCCGATGGCCCACATGGACACTGACGACGACGAGACGTACACCTTCGTCGAAGGTGAGGGCGACGCAGACGGCCCGTACACGGCTGACGGTGGCGCAGTCATCGACAGCGCACACACGTCTGTCAACGCAGTCGTCGTCGCATCCGACCAGTCCGGTGACGGCACGACTGTCACCATCGACTCCGTGACGCTCGCAAACGGCGGCTTCGTGACGGTTCACGACGCGAGTGTGACCGACGGCGCAGTGTTCGAGAGCATCCGCGGCACCTCCGAATATCTCGCACCCGGTACCCACGAGAACGTCGAAATCACGCTCGACGCCCCGCTCGAAGAGTCTGGCACCATCGTCCCGATGGCTCACGTGGACTCTGACGGCGACGAGATGTACACCTTCGACACCTCCGAAGGCGCGGCAGACGGTCCCTACGTGGCCTCGACCGGTGCAGTCCTCACAACTGCTGACTACACCGTCGAAGGCGGCGAGATGACCGAGACGACGGATGAAATGACCGAAGAACCGACCGAAGAGATGACCGAAGCGATGACTGAGGAATCGACCGATTCCGGTTCATCCAACAGTGAGGCACCCGGCTTCGGCGTTGTCGTGGCCGTCCTCGCACTCCTCGCAGTCGCCTTCGTGGCACAGCGGCGTCGATAAACCTTCAGAGGCACTCTCCCCGCTGCGCACTCGGTCTTCTCACCGACTGCAACTCACCTGAATCGCCCGCAGACTACCTTTTCCGTACGCCGTGCGGGAACACAAAGCCACCCCCGTACGGCACCCCTGATCTTGTTAGCTCTGTGCACTCATCCGACCGGAGAAGTCCCACGTGTGCAGCCTCGTGGGGCGAATCCGAATCGTCACCTCGTCGCGTTCAGGTGTGAGGAGACGTTCGGCGAGCGCGTCGTTGCGTTCGGCGAGATACCGGTCGATGAGTCGTGTGAGCACGGCTTTGTCCGTGTCTGGTTCGACCACGGCCACCCCCCTTCCGCGAACCCCGCGGTACGGTGGCTCGTTGGTCGACACCTCGAACGCAACGTCCTCGTGTGCCCGAAGAAAGTCAATCACGTCGGCACTCGCGGCCGTCGCACATCGCAACTCCGATTTTTTACTGTCCCACTCGAACCAGAGCGACAGCATCCACAGGTCGTCGTTCGGGGTTCGGCAGGCGAGTCGCACGGGGATGGTGTGATTCGTGAGAAAGTCGTCTGTACGCTCGCGCGACCACGGGCCGGAGAGCGTGGGCGAACCAGACGGGGCAGGGGCGTTCATACGAGAAATTCGGTGACCAGTGAGTAATGTCTAGGGAGACACCGAGTCGCATACGGTCGCCCGCAGAAGGTAAGGTAATTGCCTGTGGGGGGCTGACGAAACCGTATGACTGACTATTTCGAGGTTCACGCCCGCGACGGGGCCGCCCGAATCGGGGAGTTGCGACTCTCCGACTCGGTGACGACGCCCGGGCTCGTGGACGACGTGATGGAGGACGCCGGGAGCCTCTGGGCCGCCGAACGTGAGCTTCCAGACGGGTCCGAGGACGTACTCACTGTCCTGCCACACCGCTCGCTCCCCGCCGGAACCGCCGACGAAGTGCGCGACTCGTTCGCCGTGGAATATCCCGACGTTGACTACCCGTCTGCCGCCGTCGTCACACCCGACACCGCCGAAGACTACGGCGCTGACGCCTACATTCTCTCCGACGCGCAGGGATATCTCGGCCACGCTCGCGCCTTCCGCGACGCGATTATCGAGGCCAAAGAAGCCCTCCCCGCCGACAGCGGACTCATGCTCTCGGGGGCGGCGACGCCGCGAAACGTCTCTATTCTCGCCTACGCGGGCGTTGACCTCTTCGACGCCAAACTCGCTCGGGCGCGTGGCTTGGAAGGCTTCTATCTCACGACCGACGGCGAGTACTTCCTCGAAGATCTCGACGAACTGCCGTGTGCCTGTGCGGCCTGCCAGCAGTCGGTCGAGGAGTTCACTCGTGCGGACTGCGCCGAACACAACGCCAACGCGCTGGCCGCCGAACTCGCACGGGTTCGCCGCCGCATCCGCGATGGCCGACTTCGAGATTACGTCGAGGGGCAGGCCCGCCACGACCAGTGGCTCACCGCGACGTTCCGCCGGTTCGACCAGCAGTACAGCTACATGGAAGAGCGAACCCCCGTCATCCGTGACTCGGAACTCACCGCGGCGTCCGAGGAGTCTATCGACCGCGTAGAGATTCAGCGATTCGCCGACCGCGTGACGAGCCGATACAAAAACCGCTTCGACAACCCGCTCGTTCTTCTGCCGTGTTCGGCGAAAAAGCCCTACAGCGAGTCCCAGAGCCACCGCCAGTTCCAAGAAGCCGTCCAGTTCCGCGCGCACATGGTGTCGATGACCTCACCAATCGGCGTCGTCCCGCAGGAACTCGAACTCACCTACCCCGCCCAGCACTACGATTCGGTGGTGACCGGTGACTGGTCCGAAGACGAGATGCGCTTCGTCGCAGAAGTGCTTCGCCGCTACCTGAAGCGCAACGACTATTCGAGAATCATCGCGCACGTTCCGCCGGGTGCATACACGGAAATCGTCGAGCGCGTGGAGGAAGACCTCGGTCTCGATGTCGAGTACACTGTCGAAGGTCACCCGACCGCAACTGAGTCCATCAGCAACCTCATGAGTACGCTCTCGGGCGAACCCAAGTTCACCCGCGAGCAGCGTGAGAACAACGTCGTGAAGGCGCTCGCAGACTACCAGTTCGGCGATGGCGCAGGTGAGGAACTCTTCTCGAACGTCGAGATTTCGATGACGAGTCGCTACCCCAAGTTGCAGGTCTGGAACGACGAGGGCGAGCAGTTGGCGACGATGGTTCCGCAGTACGGTATGCTCGCGTTCACACTGGAAGGTGCGAAAGTCTGGTACGACAGCGACGCACCGACGAAAGTCGTCGAAATCGACGGCTTCGTTCCGCACGGGTCAGTCCTCGCACCCGGTGTCGTCGACGCCGACGAAGAGATTCGACCGGGCGACGAAGTCGTGGTCGAAGGCCCGAAGGCGTTCGCTATCGGCCGTGCCGAGATGAGCGGTCCGGAGATGGTCTCTTCGATGCGCGGTATCGGTGTCGAGATTCGCCACGTCGAAGAGAAGTAGTTGCGCCCGCCGACTTTCGAACGTCCACAACGCCGCCGGGTTTTTTGCGGATTGCACTCCCATCACAGTCTATGGAAGAACTCTCACTTGGCGTCCCGAAGCCGATTCTCGACGCGCTTCCCGAACCTGATGGGACGACCGCCCAAGACATGCAGAAAGCCGTGCAGGGTCTCGAAAATCGTCTAAACCGAGCTATCGACGGTGCAGAGACCGAATCGGAGGCGGCTCAGTACGTCGTCGATGCTATCGAGCGCCTCGAAGACCACTACCAGCGATACGACGAGTTCATCCCCGAACTCCGAGCGTGGGGACAATCGCCAATCTACGCAATCGCCTGGCGTAACCTCCAAGCCGACCTCATCCTCCAGATTTCGGAGTACGAGTGGTTGACCCCGCACATCGACCGCGAGCGAAACTTCCGACTGGTCGATGACGGAATCCGATTCAACAAGCGCTGAAACGCACCGCGAATCACGAATTCGATTTTTGTAAAAGAGTAGGGAGTCGTGGATTACAGTCGGCGACGAGCGAGTGCAATCAGCGCACCCAACGCGCCGACTGCGGTTAGGAGACTGAATCCGGGGGTTCCGGTCGAGGTCGTCTCCGTTTCCGACTCAGTATCGACGGTGTCGGTCGCCTGTTCGCCCTCGCTTGGTTTCTGCGTCGTCTCCGTCGCCGTCGGTTCCGAGTCGTCGTCAGATTGGTCAGTCGTCACAACCGTGGTCGCGTCTGTGGTCTCGTCGTCGGTCGATTCAGTTTCCGAGTCGGTTGTCTCATCCGAAGACGAACCACTCGACCCGCTACTGTCAGACTGTGTCCCGGCGGCGATGTCGAACGTGACAGATTTCGAAGCCGTATTGCTCGCGCTATCGACCACTTCGACAGAGAACGTGTGGCTCGTATCGTCGGCGAGTCCGGTCGCTTGGTACGTGATGGTGCCATCGGAGACCGAGAGGTCGGCTGTCACGTCCGCGCCATCGAACGTTGCAGAAATATCGTTCGGGGTTACGTCGCCCTCGGCGTCAGTGTACGAGAGTTCAATCGTCGCCTGACTCGTCCCCGGTGGCAACGTATCGCCGTCTGCTGCGGGCGTCAGTGACCCGCCGGAGAGTTGCGGTGCAGTCCCCGTGCCGATGGTGAAAGTGCGCTCTGATTCACGCTCGTTTCCATCGGCATCGACCACCGTTGTCCGGAGGGTGTAGGTTCCCGGTGAGAGGTCGAACGCCGTGTAGTTCGCCTGTGTCGTCGTGACGACGGCTTGGTCGGTCACATCGACGAAGCCACTTCCGTCGTCGAATTCGACTGTGACTGCACTGGCATCGACGCCGCTTTCTGCGTCACTGTATTCGAGATTCGTCTTCACTTGCGTCGTCGTCGGTGGGAAGAGCGTGCCACTCGCGGTTGGCGTGTGCGTCACGGAGGTAATCGTCGGTGCCGTGTCGTCGTCATCGATGCTGAATGTTCGCGTGAGCGTCTTCGAGTTCCCAGCTTCGTCGGGAACCGTCACAGTGAGGGTGTAGCTCCCGTCGGTCAGGTCGTTGGCGGTGTACTCGACGCCGCTACTGGTAATCGTCGCGGGTGCGGTCACGTCGCTCCCGTCGAGGCTGACTTCGACACCGCTCGTGTCGACACCGCTTTGCGAATCGGTGTACGAGAGGTCGAAGCTAACCGTCTCGGTTCCGTACGCGTACGACGTGTTGGAGAACGCCGTCGAGAGGTCGGGTGCGGCGGTGTCCTCTTCGATGGTGAACGTCTTCGTCGTCGTCTGCTCGTTGCCTGCCTCGTCAGTGAGTTCGAGCGTCACGGTGTGGTCACCGGAGCCGACGAGGTTCACCGCAGTCAACGTCGTCGAGCTGCTGGTCACCTGCAAGTCGCCAACGTAGCCGCTGGTAATCGTCTGCCCGTCGAGCATGACGGTGACGTTGCTGGCGTTGATACCGCTCTGGGCGTCACTGTACTCGAACGACACATCGACCGTCTCGGTATCGTAGCTGTACGGCGAACCGCTTCCCGAAAGTTGGCTGCTGTCGATAGACGGCGCAGTGTCGTCAACTACGACGGCACCGTACGTCGAGAAGTGAGAGACGTTGACGACGTAGTACTCGATTGGCGTTCCGGTGACGTTCCGCGTCTCTACGGTCGTGTCACCGACGAGTTCCCACTCGTTGGTCGTCTCGTTGAAACGCCGGATATCGACGTTACCGGGTGCGATTCCCGATGGCAACTCTGACTCGTTCACCGGGATGCCGATGAACGCGTACGTCAGGTTCTCGTCGAGGCTGTTGCCGAGTTCGCCTTCGATGAACTGATTTCCGGAGAGCTTCGCCGAGAGGACGGCGAGCGGTGCATTGGTTTCAGTGAGTGCGCCGAATCCGTCGCTCACGTCGGCAGCAGTGTGAAGTTCGATGAACGCCCCAGTCTTGTCGTTCTTGATTATCGTGACGTTGTTCTGCGTTATGATGTTCGTGTGAACCTGTGCGGTTGCTTCGGCAGAGCCGCGGTTTCCGGCGCGGTCTGTCGCATTTGCGACGAGACGATACTCGCCGTCACTGTCGTAGGTGAACGTTCCGGTCCAGCCATCCTCGGAGGAGGTGAGCGAGACGGTCCGCTCGTTTCCATCCGGTGTGAAGACGGTCACGTCAGGTGCCGAGCTGAGTGGTTCGCTCGTGGTGACGTTGACGTGGCCGGTGGACCCCGTTACGTTCTGGAAGGAGACACCGACTTCGGGTGCGTCGCGGTCGACGACGACTGCGAGTGAGTCGTTGAGCGTATCGCCGTTGTTGTTCGCTTCGTCGGTCGCACGTGCGCCGACGGTGTAGTTTCCGTCGTCGGGGAGTACGCTCGCATCGAGCGTCGCGCTCCACGAGCCATCACCGGGTAGTGTCGCTTCGACCGCGTGTTGGAACGTCGTCGAGTCCGAACGGACGACCGCATCGACGACCGAGACGCTCGATTCAGAATCGCTCACTGTGCCGGAGATAGTGACCGAATCTGTGTCGTTGACGAACACGGTCTTCGTCTCGGTGCCGTCGGTCACGTCAGTCACGTTCACGGTCGGCCCGTCGGCATCGACCGAGACCGTTTGAGTCGTCGTGTTCGTGTTGCCAGCAGCGTCGGTACTGCGCACTTCGAGTGTGTACGACCCAGAAGAGAGCGCCGACCCGCTGACCGTTGCATCCCACGAGAAAGTCGTCGTTCCATCGGCAACTTCGTCGGTGACGTCGCGCTGGGAGAGGTCGCCCGACCCATTCGTGACGACGAACGTCGTACTCTCGGGTGCGGAATCGGTACTTTCGACTGTCACCGTGACGGGCTCGTTTGGACCGATTGCAGTCGTCCGGTTCGCCTCGAGTGAGATGACCGGTGCGCTGGTATCGACACGGAAGCGACGTTCGGAGACCGCGATTTCGTTGCCGAGGTTATCGACGAGCCGGACGGCGACGGTGTGTTTGCCCTCCCCGACTGAGATGGCTTGCGACGTCGTCGTGAGACCGTTCGTAATCTCTTGATACGACCCGTCATCGACGCGGTATTCGACGCGTTCGACGCCCGTACTCGTGTTCGAGAGGTCGTACGAAACCGTGTGGCTCCCCGAATCGAGGACGTCACCGTCGGCGAGTGACGTAATCGTCACCGAGGCATCGGGGTTGGTCGGTTGGAGAACGGTAATGTCGGTCGTGGGTTCGGTAGCCACGGTGACGCTGTGCGTGCCGTAGGTCTGCCACGCGACGAGTGTTTCGATGGTCGTCGTCGCCGTCGAGGTAGGACCAACGCTCACCGTCTGATTGGCGACCGTATCGCCATCGACCGATAGTGAGAGGAGATACACTCCTTCGACATCACCGGTGTTGTTCAGCACCGCCGTCACGTTGACGGGCTCGTTGGCGAGAATCGTCGTCTGGTCGAGCGCGTAGTCATCGACGGAGATGTTCGCCGGTTCGAGGAGCGTCGCCGTCGCCGTCGCCGAGTCCGTACTCGTGCTGACGGTGACGGTGAGTGAATCGCTCGTCGTGTCGGCGGTTTCGACGGTTCGGGTGACCGTCAGTGTCTCTCCTGCCGCGAGCGTGACCGTACTGTCACTGGTGCCAGTTCCGTTTCCGACGGTGAGGGTGTCTGTTGCCTCGAACGCACCGGGGTTCGAGAGCGTGATATCGACCGTCGCATTCTCACCGCGGACGACTTCCGCAGGCGGGTCGATGCTACCGACCGAAAGTTGACCGGGTTCTTTCGCCGTGACGGCGAGCGAGTCAGAGACGTAAGTCGTGTTGTTGGACTCTCCTTTCGTCGCAGTAATCGCGTAATCGCCCGTCCCGTTCGTCGAGACGGCGACTTCCCCGGTGGCATTCGTCTGGTAGGTCGTCGAACTGCCATCAGGCGCTTCGACGGTGAGGTTCACGGCATCCACTGCGTCGTCGTTGTCGTTGGTGACGCGAAACAGCACGTCGTCACCGGCGGGAACGGTCGTCTCGTTCGCACTGAGCGACAGTGGTACCTTCCGTGTCCAATTGTTACCATTCACGACGTACGTGAGCGTCGTGGGGCCATCGACGGTGACGAGTTGACCCTCTATGTCTCTGTAATCTCCATCGGGGGCGACTGGCGTGACGTTGACCGTCCCGTTGAGTTCGAAACCGTGCGTGGTGTCAACCTCTCCGTAGAGGTAGCCGTCGTCGTCCACGTGTTCTATCCAGCTGAATCCCCGACTGTCGTTCTGTGCGTCCACCGCGTCGAGGTGTACCTGCGCGTCCGGGATGGGTTCTCCGCTGTCGTCGATTACGCGAATCGACACTTCGTGACCGACCGGCGCGGTGACGTTGCCCAGTTCGCTGGTCACCGATGAGTTCACGTCGGCGATTTCAGCTATGTCGGCCACGCCGTTCACCTCACCGGCGTCGTCGCTCGTGCTCGACCGCGCTTCGAGGTATCCGATGCTGTACGAATCGTCCGTTGGGAGGTAGATGCTGAAATTCCCGTTCGAGTCTGTCTCCCCGAATTCGATACTCCCGTTGGTGAGTGCGGTGAGGTCCGCACCGGTAATCGGTTGTCCGTCGGGCGAGACGAGGCGACCCGTCACTTCACGCTGTTCTCTGAGCGTGATTTCGATGTCCCGGTCGCCAGTGATGTTGTAATCTGGATGGGCGTTTCCGAGCGTGTCTGTCTCCGGGTAGACGTGAACGCTGATGTCTCCGGTGACCTCTGCACCGGGTTCGACGGCGTCGTTCCACACGAACTCGCCGTCGGCGTTGGTTTCACCGTCAGAGCTTGCAGACGCATCCCCGTTCTCGTGTTGAATGTACACGATGGCGTTCGAAACCGGAGCGCCCGACTCGTCCACGACGGTGATGTTCACGTCGTGCGTAGTCGGGAGTTGGTACGTTCCGAGGGCCTCGCCGGTATCGCCGACCGAGACGGTGTCGAGGGCATAGACGTCCGGAACGCCGTCTTTCGGGTAGTAGTCGGAAGCCGCGTACGTGTGATTGTACTGGCTGAATTTGAGACTGTAGTTCGCGTTCGCATCGACGGTAATCTCGAAGGTCCCGTCCGATGCTATGTACCCGTAGTCTCCGTTCGGGGTCAACTGCGTGAACCATCCACTCTGCGGTTGTCCGTTCGCATCTTCGACTGTACCCGTTACAGTTACCGTCGATTCAGCGGCCGCCCCGACTGAAACACCACCTGAAACGGTAGAAATCAAGAGAATAATCGATAGCAGGAGCGCCCTCGGTCGTCTATTTGACATCTCTGACACATGACTTAATGGGCAGTTATTAAGTGTTGGTAGACATTATCAAAAAAGAAATTCAGCCTGTCCTGACTTTCTACTTGTGGAACACTATGCGCCGAAAGCAGTCACATTCGGGTTGTCATCTGGCCCTTCCTAATTCTCGTCACTGATTTCAGTCCTCGTTACTCCTCTTCGTCGTCGGTTCTCGCCGTAACCATCGCTTCACGGAGGTCTTGGAATCGCTCTGAATCTCGCAGTTCGTTCATATCGACGTTGAGCATGTTCGAGGGTTCGCTCTCACTGGCGACACCACTCGTGAGGATGCTCCTGATTCCCTCTTCGACGGTCATGTCGATGTCGTACACGTCAGGTTTCGGGATGTACGTGAGAATCCCGCCAGTCACCGGGTTGGGTGCTAGCGGCAGGAACATCGAGACCATCTCTTCGTGGCCAGTCGAGTGTTCGATGGTTGCGGGAGACTCCCCCGTCTGGAAGCCGAGAACGTAGACGTTTTCGTCGAAACATTGGACGAGTTTGACGTCCTGAAAGTCGTTGTTCCCTTCGTCGAGGACGACGTCACCCATCCGTCGGAAACTCTTGTACACGGTTCCGATGCCCGGAATCGACGAGACGACGAAGTCGAACACGCCGATGATTTTCTCACCGTACTGATTGCGACCGACCGTTCCGACGATAGCGACGATTGCGAACAGGAGGACGAGTGCGACTAGCTCGGCGAAGAAGTCGATGACCCACGAATAGATGCCGAGTTCTATCAAGAGGCTGATGAACTCGACGCTCTCGAAGCGTTGGATGACACCCGCCCATTGCAGGAAATCGACAAACGGATTCAGTGCATCGCGCACGAAGTCGAGTGCGATGCGCAGGACGTACAGCGTGATGACGATTGGAATGATTATCGCAATACCAGTCAGTATCGTGTTGTACATCCGTTCGTACAGCGACTGACCGGTTTCTTTGGCGGTCGTCGCGATATTCTTCGGTGTCTGGGGACTGTCAGGGCGGGGCACTAATCCACGTATTCTTGAGCATGGTAAAATCTTGATGGCATTGTCAGGACAGGTTTCTGACGGTGGAGAATACGCTCTCGAACCCGATTGCGTGAACGCCGAGTCGTTACCACGAGCGACCGAAAAGTAGTGGTGTTCGCCCCAGCGACATCCGGGAGACGGCACGGTAATGCCCCCGTCCGCGCGACGTACCTTTTTGGTGAGCGCGCGCCGAACAATAGTATGGAACTCGAACTGCGCTTCTTTGCGACGTTCCGTGAGGCAGTCGGGCAGAAAACCCTCATGGAGAACGTCGAGGCGGGCGCAACCGTGGGCGACGTACTCTCTTCGCTCGAAGCCGAGTACGAAGGACTCTCCGGCCAGTTGCTCGAAAATGGCGACCTCCGCCCCCACGTGAACGTGCTACGAAACGGGCGTGAAGTCCTTCATCTCGACGGCCTCGAAACAACCCTCGAAAGCGGTGACACGGTAAGCGTCTTCCCGCCAGTTGCGGGGGGCTGAGATGGTCACACGCGAGCGAGCATTTCGCGGGATCTCGACTCGACTTGCGATTCACTACTTGGAGAACCTCGGCGGAACCGCCGAGAATGAACACCGAGTCGTCGGCTCGGACTGGTCGGTCGAACTCACGACCGAACCGGTCTCGATTACGAAGTCGATTCAGCTCACGGAGGTTCAACTGACGTTCGAAGGCGACGAGGAGACGCTCGACTCGCTCATCGACGAATTTGCACAGAAAGCGATGCGTGCAGGTGGCTGATGGTGGGATTGGACGACGACTCGACCGGCGCACCTGACCCCACCCGAGATACACACGAGTCGTCGCGCGAGGACCCGCAAGGCGGGGCAATCGATGGCACGGCAATCATGATGGCCGCCGCCAAAGCGAGCGTTCCCGCGAGCGTCGTCCCGTACCTGCTCGATACCGCACAGGCACACCTCGCACTGCACGCCAAAGAGTACGCCCGCGAGTTCGAGTGCGTCTACGCAGACGACGAACTTGCAGTCTTCTTCGTCCCGTTGGGCCACTGGGACACTCAAGGAGTAGACATGGAATTCTCTCCTCGAGAGGTCGATGCCGTCCGCCGAGCACACACAGAACACCTCCGCCGACTCGGAACGGACACCGACCGCCGCGAAGAGTTCGAGACGGCCTTAGAAATCCGCGAAGTCGCAGTCATTGGTCGCACCTAGAGGCGGCAAGCCGTACGTCGATAGACGCCTATTTCGGGGGGAGTACCGTTCTCTCGCGAATGGGACTACGCACTTCCGACCTCCGGGCAGGACTCCGCGACGTTGCCCCCCTCTATTTCGGAATCGTACCGTTTGGGCTCGTCGCGGGCGTCGCCGCCGTCGAACAGGGGTTGTCGCCCTTGCACGCAGTCGGGTTTTCGTCGATCGTCTTTGCGGGCGCGTCGCAACTCGCGATGATCGAACTCCTCGGGTCGAACGCGCCGCTGGCGGTCGTCGTCGGCACTGCCGTCGTCATCAACCTTCGGATGGTCATGTACTCGGCGTCGATTGCGCCGTATTTTCGCTCGTTCACTGCGCGCTGGAAGACCGTCTGCTCGTATCTCCTCACCGACCAAGCCTACGCACTCTCGATAGCTCGCTACGGTGAAGACGGAGAGACAGACCGCCTCGCGTACTACCTCAGCGTTGGGGCATCCCTGTGGCTCGTTTGGCAGGCGTCCACCGTCGCAGGAGTTATCCTCGGGTCCGGCCTGCCACCGGAGTGGGGACTGGAATTTGCCGCGCCGCTCGTCTTTCTCGCGCTGCTCGTTCCCGCGTTGAAAGACCGCGCTTCGACCACCGCGGGACTCGTCGGTGGCGTCGTCGCCGTCCTTGCGGTGAACGTCCCGTTCCATCTCAATCTCATGTTTGCGGCAGTCGTCGGCGTACTCGCGGGCCTCGCCGTCGATATGATGGGGGGCGATGAGTGATGCCGACCGATTACGACGCGACCACAGTGTGGGGCGTCATCCTCGTCGCTGGTGTGCTGACGTTCACTATCCGTGCGTCGTTCATCTACCTCTTCGGCCGCATCGACAACGTTCCGCCACTCGCCGAGCGTGCGCTGGATTACGTCCCACCAGCGGTGTTTGCGGCGCTCGTTCTCCCCGACCTCGTCGCCCCCACAGGGACGGTCCAACTTTCGATGGCCAACGAACAACTCATCGCCGGTCTCGTCGCTGCGGGTGTCGCGTGGTACACGGAAAACGTGTTTGCGACTATCGTAGTGGGAATGGGCGTGTTGTGGCTACTCCGGTTCGTGGTCTGAAGCCCAAGTTACACAATCGACGCCCTACAACTGCAGACGCCCTACAACTGCACGTCGATGTCCCCGTCGCTCCCTCCATTCTTCGCTCGACTGTTGGCTGACGACAGACGAGCGCTCGTTTCGACTGCCGTCGCCACTGGTGTCGCCGCCGTCGTCCTCGGCGCCCTTCTCGTCTCCGGCTGGCTCTTCGTCGCCACCGACGGCACTCGTCGGGTCGGTGGGATTGGTGGCGTGTTCGCCGCGTTGAAGCCGTGGCAGTACACTCACGGAGCAAGCCGTCGGCTCAGTTGTGATATAGAAAAAGGCGTGTCGCGTGGTTCGACTCTGACACCCCTTCGAATTCTGTCGAAGTGAGTTCGACAGCAGTTCGATTAGTCGTCTGCCGGTGCCGTCGAATCGCCGCTGGAGACACCGGTACCGGGGCCGATGTCGATGCGGAGTTGTTCGAGACGCTCGTCGGGGACGACGCCGTCAACCCACTGGCGACGTGCGTAGTACTCTTCTTTCATCTCGTCGAGTTCGCACAGTTGGCCTTCGGAGGCACCCTGTCCGGGCATTGCTTCGTCACCGGGGATGAAGCGTCCCGGCAGGGAGTCGTCCGAGCCATCGAAGCCAGCGAGGTTGTTGTAGTAGCGTTCCAGCGTGTAGATGCGGTCGCCCGTCTCCATGAGTTCGTCTTCGGTGACGTCGAGACCGGTCATGCCGTTGTACTGGAGGACGTACTCTTCGATACCCTCTGCGAAGGCGTTGAACTTGCAGATGTCGAACGAGTCGGAGATGGCGTGCATGTCCTGGAAGAGGGCGACGAGTTCGCCCTTGCCGCGCCATTCGTAGGGGTCGTGTTTCTCTGGGATGCCCAGAATCTCTGCGGATGGCGTGTAGCCGCGCAGGTGGCACGCACCGCGGTTCGAGGTGGCGTAGCCGATTCCCATACCCTTCATACAACGTGGGTCGTACGCGGGGATGGTCTGGCCCTTGACAGCCAGCGAGTTGTTAGCGGCGTCGAAGCGCTCGGCGAGACCGTTTGCACCCTCTCCGAGTGCCTCGGCGAGGTCGCCGTCACGGCGAGAGACGTCTTCGATGAGGTCGATCATCCGTTCGGTGTCGCCCCAGTCGAGTTGTTCGCTCAGGCCGTCGAGTTTGCCCTGTTCGGACATCTCCATGGCCATCGCCATCATGTTCCCCATCTCGATGGTGTCCACACCCATGTCGTTACAGCGGTCGATCATGACCGCGATTTCGTCGCGCTCGGTGTGTCCGGAGTTCGGGCCGAGTGCGTACGCGGATTCGTACTCGTAGGACTCACCGCGGACGTTCATCTCTTCGCCCTTGTGCATGACCGTCACTTCGACTTCCTTCTTACAGGCGACAGGACAGGAGTGACAGGTCGGTTCGTCCACGAGAATGTTCTCACGGACGTTCTCGCCGGAGACGCGCTCTGCGTCGATATCGACGCCCTCGGCGTCGCGGTACGACCCCGTCGAGGTGTACTTGCCGTTCTTCGTCGGAAGACCGTCCATCTCCTCGCCCGCGTTCATCAGGACGTTCGTCCCGTAGAGTGACAGACCTCCCTCGTTCGGGGCGGTGACTTCGGACTCACGGATGAGTTGGACTGCCTGCTGGTAGCCCTTCTTGAACGTCTCTGGGTTGGCGGGCTTGGGCATGCGCGTGCCGGATTTGACGACGACGGCCTTGAGGTTCTTCGACCCCATGACCGTCCCCGTGCCACCGCGACCGGATGCGCGGTCGTCTTCGTTCATGATACAGCCGTATTTCACGCCGTTCTCGCCGCCCGGCCCGATAGCCATAATCGAGAGGTTCTTGCCGAGGTTGCCATCGACTTCTTCGGCGAGTGTGTCGATAGTCTCGTGGACGCCCATGCCCCAGACGTGAGACGCATCTCGAAGTTCGAGATTGCCGTCTTCGACGTAAGCATACACTGGGCTTTCGGACTTGCCCGTAAAGAGCAAGCCGTCCATCCCAGACCACTTGAGGCGGGCACCACTCCAGCCACCTTGGTGCGAGTCGGTGACGGTCCCCGTGAGCGGGGATTTCGTCACGACGGCGAGCCGGCCACTCATCACGGTTTGAGTCCCCGTGAGTGGGCCGGTCATGAATGCGAGCAGGTTGTCGGGACCCATCGGGTCCACGTCCGCTCCTTGTTCGAAGACGTACTTCACACCGAGGCCACGACCCCCGATGTACTTCTTCGCGTCTTCGTCGTCGATTCCTTCGTATTGGACATCACCAGCTGTGAGGTCCACCCGTGCCACTCTGTCCTGAAATCCACCGAGTTCGGTCATTGTAATGCTCGTTGATTATATACGGGCGGGAATGAGTTAGTGATTCCCACAGGGCAGAAACCAAAATTGGTTACGTGACTCTCGATTGACGCTGTACCGTCTGGGAATCGGTGATAACGGGGCTAATTATCCTGGTTGCGGTCCAGAGACGCTGAGGGACACGTTTCCGGTTGCGTCGATGACAAGAGACGCAGGCCCTCGTGGCGGGCAAGACCACCACGAATTCGATATCTCTGCCCCGTTTTCGAGGCGAGCGGACACTTCGTGGCGTCCGGAGGTCGAAACCGGGACGAACGACTGCACCTCGCCCGGTTCGAGGTCGAGCGTCTCTTCGACTGTCTCTTCGCCTCCTTCGGTGTCGATGTCGATTTCGATAGTGATGCGATGCGGTACGTCGTCGCGGTTGGCGACGGTCAACGTGGAGTTCGCCGGGCCGCACCCGACGTTGCCGCTCCCGACGTCGATGTATTTCGATGGTTCGTCGGGGACGGGCCACTGGGTCTCGATAGACTGGTCGTCGGTTTCGACAGCAACGCGGTAGATGCCGGTTCGGTACGTGACGGGCACTCCCAATCGGGTTTCGGTGGGGAGTCGATACGACCGATTGAGAATCGGATTGTCGTACCAGTCGATAGCGAGTTGAATCGTCGTCTCTGGGCCGGGGTTCTCGATGACCACACCTGCGGGCGCGTACCACCGAGATTGCCCGTCACCGACTAGTGGGAGGTCGTCGGAATCACCGCCCATATCGAGCGCACAGCCATCGGTCGGCGAGCAACTCACGCGCTGCCAGAACTCGATGGCGTCTCTTTCGACGACGACTTCGAACCCATCCATCAAGGGGTCGACCGCCCACGTCGAACTCGTTCGGAGGCCGGTGTCCGTCTCGATGAGGACTTCGAGGTCGGCTTCCGGCACCGACACCCAACGGTCGCGTCGCTCGCCGGGCAGGAGGTCTGCGTTCTCGAAGAACACGTCGTCGCCGTCGCGGATGCCGACCGAGGTGACGAACACCGGGTCGGGTGTGGGGTTCCAGAGCGTGAGTTGTTGGCGGATACGTTCTTCTTGTGGCGTCGCAGTCTCCTCCGGCGTGCCGGTTTCGGGCGTCGGCGTGTCGGTCTCACCGTTCGGTGTTCCACACCCGGCAAGCCCAGTTGTGCCTGCGGCGAGGAGCGTGAGGAGGGCGCGGCGGTTCATACGTCTGATAGGAATTGGTCGTATATCAAGGCCCGCGCCCGCTCTCGGGCGCAGACGAAGCGGCTTTACCGTCCCATCCGATAGAAGAGTCCAATGAGTAAGCCGAGCCCCGAGGTCTACGAACGGGGGCGCGGGATGGACGCACACAACAAAGTGATGCGCGACATCCGTTCCCAGAAGCAGAAGACGTACGACCCGCACGAGCCGACGCGGGTGTGGATAGACGAGGACAACACGCCCGACGGTGTCTACGACTCGCTCACCATCATTCTCAACACCGGCGGGTGCCGCTGGGCACGCGCTGGCGGATGTACCATGTGTGGCTACGTCGCCGAGTCCGTCGAAGGCGGCACCGTCGCCCACGAGGCCCTCATGGACCAGATTCAGGTCTGTCTCGACCACGAAGAAGAGAACCTCGGCGAGGAGGCCGGTCTCATCAAAATCTACACCTCCGGGTCGTTCCTCGACGAGCGCGAAGTCCCCGCCGAGACCCGTGCCGCGATTGCAGAGACGTTCTCCGACCGCGACCGGATGGTCGTCGAATCGCTCCCAGACTTCGTCACGCGCGAGAAATTAGAGGACTTCACCCAGCACGGACTCGAAACGGACGTTGCGGTCGGTCTCGAAACCGCCACGGACCGCGTTCGCCACGACTGTGTGAACAAGTACTTCGACTTCGCCGACTTCGAGGACGCGTGCGAAGAGGCCGCCGCCGCAGGTGCAGGCGTGAAAGCCTACCTCCTGATGAAGCCGCCGTTCCTCTCGGAACCGGAAGCACTCGAAGATATGAAATCGTCAGTTCGGCGCTGTGCCGCAGTGGACAACTGCCACACCGTCTCGATGAACCCCACGAACGTCCAGCGCTACACGATGGTGGACGAACTCCACTTCAACGGCGGCTACCGCCCGCCGTGGCTCTGGTCGGTCGCTGACGTCCTCCGTGAGACGGTCGACGAGGATGCAATCGTCGTCTCCGACCCAGTCGGTGGCGGGCAAGACCGAGGTGCGCACAACTGTGGCGAGTGCGACGAACTCGTGTTCAAGGCAATCAAGGACTTCAACCTCCGACAGGACCCGAGCGTCTTCGACCAGGTGTCCTGCGAGTGCGAAGCGACGTGGGAGTTCGTCATCGAAGAAGAGACGAGCTACTCAATGCCGCTGGTCCGATAACCGAACGACAATCTGCAGTTTTTCTCGGTCGTTCTGGACGTTTTCGGGATTTAGGGTACCACATCCCGTTGTAGCCCGGACCTAACCGCTCGATAGGATATTCGTATCAAAGATAGTGCAATGCATTCTCATGGTTGGGAGTTCGGTCGTGTTCACCCGGACTGCCCGCATCATGACGACACACACATACAAGACCGTCTACTACGCAGATGGATGGTTCGAAATCCGCGAAGAGGAAAACGCCGAAGCATGGATTGCGACGGATGCACCTCACGCGCTCGTTCCATAGTACGCAGTATGCGGGTCAGAAACTGACGCCTCCACATCCAAGTCAAACCCTATCGCTCATCGTGTACGCTGCACATTCGCCCCTCGACCCTGTACTGTGCTGCACCCCGCGGGCGGTCTTGCTCCACCACCTCGTGTGTGATTTTTTGTACTCTGTTGAAATCCTCAGTCGCTGATAGTTTGTTGAGACTGTGCTGAATAGAGCGCGCGTATCTTGCATGCACCTCCGTTTAGAATTGGATTGGCTACGAGGAAGATCTTGAGCCAGTTTCAACAGATGGTGTCTACTCCGATGACACCACCTCGTAGGGGAGCATCATCTCCTGGTCTTCGTGTTCGAGGATGTGGCAGTGCCAGGGGTAGATGCCGGTGTAGCCGGTGAAGTCGGGCTTGATGCGGACCACCTCCTGCGGGTTGACCAGCACTGTATCTTTGTGGAAACGCTTGTTTGGATTCGGCAGCGTGGGCGCTCCAGAGAGCGTCACGTAGTCCGTGATGTCCGGCCTCGTGGTAGTCTCGCTGTCGATGAAGTCCTGGGCAGCATCCTGGTACCCGGCTTCGTCATCCCAGGTGAAGCTCTCCCTCTCAAGCACTTCGAAGTCGACGAGGTGCAGGTGGATCGGGTGAGAATCACCCGTGGTGTTGTACAGCTCCCAGACTTCGGAGGTGCCGAGCGTCGGGTTCACGATTGCGTCGTCATCCTCCCAGAACGCGAGGTCGAGGAAGTGGCTGTCCAGTTCGTCTCCTTCGATGTCGCCAGTTTCGACCGTGAACACCGCGCTGTCGAGCGTAAACGTCCGGGTGATTCCGGACGAAGTGGTCTTCGGCACCTCGTACTTGTTGGTAATTCGGTCGAGGAACCGCTGTGGCGGGATGGTCTCGTCCGGTTCAGTCACCGTATCCGTGACCCGGACCTGGAGCATCTCACCCATCGATTCGATGTCCGGACCGCTGTTCTCTCCGGCGTACGGGAACTCGGCATTGTTTTTGACCGTAAACGTCGTCCCCTCGTAGCCGCTGAAGTCGACGACCACGTCCGCCCGCTCGGCCCCAGAGAGAAGCATCGAGTCGATTGGCCCCTCTGGGCCGACCGTGCCGCCAGGGCCCACGGAGACCACTTCGTCGAGGAAGCCTAGGTCCACGCCGATCTGCTGCATCAACGGAACGTCGCTATACGAGTCTGTGTCCTCGTTGTAGAACCGCATGTTGAACGACCGGTTGTTCGACCCGTTCAGGAACCGGAACCGGTAGGACCTGGGTTCGACTTCGAGGTACGGGTACGCCTTCCCGTTGACGACCGGGATGTCGCCGGCGAACTCCGCTTCGTAGTCATCCTCGTCGCCCGGTGGGTAGAACAGGCCACCGTTCGATTCGAACGTCCGGTCCTGAAAGAGGATCGGGATCTCGTACTGCTCGCTCGGGAGGGCGTTCTCCATCGGGTCCCGGAGCAGGTAGAAGCCCGCCAGACCGGCGTACACGTTCAGGCGCGTGATGCCGAGCGCGTGGTCGTGGTACCACAGCGTCCCCGGTTTCTGGTCGTTTGGGTACTCCTTGGGGTTCTTGTACGGAACTTCGCTGTTCGGGACGCTTGTGATGTCCCCGGCGGTCTGGCCACCCGACGAGACCCACGCTTCAGGGTACCCGTCGTCCTCCGGGGCGACTACCCCGCCGTGGAGGTGGGTAACCGTCCGGACGGCGGGTGCGCCCTGGCCCGCGCCGTGGACCCGTTCGTCGACGCTCAACAGGTGGTCCGAGGGAAGGTTGTTGATGTATTCGACTTCGACGGAACGTCCGGGCCGTGCCTCGATGGTCGCTGCGGGATACGTCCCTTCGTACCCCCAGAGTGTCGTGTCCTTCCCCAGCGAACTGGGAAGCACTGTCTGCGTAAACTCGGTCAGTTCGATTTCGTAACGGTCGGTCCGACCCTTCCTGCTGGCTGGCGTCAATACTCCCGGCCGCGGGAGCGGATCTTCCCATTTGTGGTCTCCAAGCGCCAGCGGCGTGTTGCCAGTAACGGCTGCAACTTGTCCCGTGGTCCAGGGCGATGCTGCAGCGAGGCTGGCAGCCCCAGCTGCTTTGAGAACGGTCCGTCGATCAAGGTAGCGTGATTGCTTTCGTTCGTCACTCATAGTTGTGGACAGTTTCCTGTCACTCCGAAAATGTCGATTAAAACGACATATGTTGTAACAGGATACTAACAACTAACGGAAGTTCTGACTATTGTAATGGTATTTTTAACCTAAATGACGAGGCGAGTAACACCCGTTTAGAATTAAAAAATTCACACCCGAATCTCATCCACGCGTATTTCAAATGTCGAGTACTTATTGCAGACCCCTCATCTGCGTGCTGCATCCACCCTCTATCTGCGTCACGTGGTTTCTGTCAAATTTTAAGGGATTCAACAGAGCCATTTTTTGCTAATTGACTACCGTGGCTCACCCGCGAGAGAGAAAGCATTTATTCGACACATCAGTTCGTTCTACTGAGCAGTTCGCTTCGCTGTCGTCATGATTCGCCTCCCCGTTGACCTCCCCCGTGTTCGACGCGCACTCGCGAGCCGTGCCGCCATCGACGCCCGCGCCCTCGCCGCGTTTCGAATCGCGCTCGGTTTCGTCATCCTCTTCGACCTCCTCCTTCGCGCGCGCAACCTCTCCACGTTCTACACCGACGCCGGCGTCTTCCCCCGTTCTGCCGCCTTCGAAGTCACGCCGTCGATTGGACCGCTCTCGCTCCACGCGCTCTCGGGCGCGCTGTGGTTTCAGGCCCTCTTATTCGTCGTCGCGGGCGCGTTCGCCGTCGCCCTGATTGCGGGCTATCGAACCAAATTCGTCACCCTCGTCTCGCTCGTCCTCCTGCTCTCGCTCCACGTTCGCAACCTCCTCGTGCTCAACAGCGGCGACCTGTTGCTCGAACGGCTCCTCTTTTGGGGGCTGTTTCTCCCGCTCGGACGCCGGTGGTCGCTCGATGCTCGTCGCCGTGCGACGACTCCCGACTCATCCGGAGTGGTCGCCAGCGTCGCGTCGGCGGGCTTGCTGCTGCAAGTCGTCTTCGTCTACACCGTAACGGGGTTGTTCAAACTCCAACACTCCGGCTGGATTCGTGGCGAAGAGGTTCGTATCATCCTCCACCTCGACACGTACACGACGCCACTTGGCCGCGCCGTGGGGTCGCTTCCAGTCCTCTCGGAACTCGCAACGTGGGCGTGGCTGGGATTGTTGGTCGGGTCGGGATTGCTCGTTTTCCTTACTGGCCGTCACCGAACCGCACTCGCGGCGGCCTTCGGTAGCATCCACGTCGGCATGCTCGTGATGATGACCGTCGGCATGTTCCCACCAATCAGTCTCACCGCGCTCGTCCCGTTCGTTCACTCGGGCGTGTGGGACCGAATCGAGCAGTCGGTCGTCGATAGTGGGCTCCTGAATTTCTTCCCCCGCCAATCTGGAACCGATGGCGACGTGGTTTCGGATGGCGGGAGTACCACGAATCGACTCCTCACAACCGGTCGTCGCGTGCTGCGCGTCGCCCTCGTCTGTTGCTTGGTGGTCATGGCGCTCTGGAACGGGATGACCCTCGGCTACGTTCCCGCTCCCGAACCGGTCGCAGACTCCGCGGCATCGACGGACTACACGTGGCCGATGTTCGCCTCACCGCCGACGTTCGATACGCGCTATGCGGTCATCGGCGAGACGACCGCGGGCGAGGAGGTGGTCGCCTTCCCGAAGGACGCACAGTCGGTCAGCGAGACGCTCGAACACGGTGCTGCCTACGAGACGGCACGCTGGCGAAAGTACCTCACCAACATGCGAATGATGCGCGTCCCGGTAGTCATCGAGAGCTTCTCACAGCACGTCTGCGACCACTGGGCCGAGACCCACGACACCGAGTTGGAGCACGTCACGCTGACGCTCAGAAAGTTCGACCGTGCCGGAGCGAACGCGGGCGGGTCGCGGACGGAGACGCTCGCGACCTACCAGTGCTGATTAATTGCCGAAGCCCTGGAGGACGCCGCGGCCGTCGGTGTTGCCCAGCGTCGGAAGCGACGCGCGCTCGGGGTGCGGCATCAACACGGCGATAGATTCGTTGTCGCCGAGGATGCCTGCGACGTTGCCGCGTGAGCCGTTGGGGTTGGCCTCGTCGGTGACGTTGCCGTCTGCATCACAGTAGCGGAAGAGAATCCGGTTCTCGTTTTCGAGTGCTTCGTAGCCCTCGTCGTCGATTTCGAATCGACCTTCGCCGTGGGCGATAGGGAGTTCGATGACCTCGCCTTCCTCGTAGGCGCTGGTCCACGGGGTATCGGCGTTCTCGACGCGGAGGTAGACGCGTTCACACTGGAAGCGGGCGCTGGCGTTCGTCGTGAAGACGCCGGGTGTGAGACCCGACTCACAGCCAACCTGCGCGCCGTTACAGACACCGAGGACTGGAATTCCGTCCTCGATTGCGTCGCGGACGGCGTTCATCACAGGGGAGCGTGCGGCCATCGCGCCACCGCGGAGGTAGTCACCGTAGGAGAACCCACCGGGGAGCATGATGCCCGTCGTGTTCTCGGGGAGCGAATCTTCGTGCCAGACGCGTTCGGCCTCGAAACCGAGGTCCGAGAGAGCGCGAACCGCGTCACGGTCACAGTTCGACCCACCGAACTGGATGACAGCAATCATCTCAGGCCTCGGTGACGACGACGTCGTAGTCGTGGATAGTCGGATTCGCCAGAAGACGGTCTGCCATCTCGGTGGCGCGTTCTTCGGCGTCCTCGGCGCTCTCGGCTTCGAGGTCAACTTCGTACTGCTCGGTAAAGCGCAAGGCTTCGAGTTCGTAGCCGAGTCGCTCCAGTGCGCGCTTTGTCGTCTCCGCCTCCGGGTCCAGCACGCCGTGCTTGAGTCGCACCGTCACCGTCGCGGTGTAGGTCGTCATCAGATGCTGATGCGTAGTGATGTGCAAAAACGGTTTTGGGTTCAGTTAGTTATACACAGATGTGTATATTGATTACTGGCGCTCGATATCGAGGACGCTGAGGGCGTCGTCGACGGAGAGCCGCAGGGTCTCGTCGCCAGCGGCGAACTCCACGCGGGCACGCAGTGGGTCTTCAGATTCGAGTTCGACCGTGGGTTTGCTTTGCCACGGACCTCCCCAGAGGTGCGGTCGCGTGAGGTCCACGTCGTGGTCGTAGTAGAACGAAACCACCGCCGGGTGGTCGATGAAGGCCAGATGAACGCTCGAAATGTGTTCGTCGTGGCATCGCTCGCAGGTGTAGGCCGCGGTGGGGCCCTTGCAGTCGTGCATCAACAACTCGCTCGTGTCGGTCACGAGGCGCGGTTCGATGCGCCCGTGGCACCGCGAACAGAAACCGAGTCGCGCCTGTGAGAACACCGACCGGGTGTACAAGTCAGCCACGTCCGCTAAGTCGGCGTCGTCGTATCCTTCGAACACGCCCGGTGGGATGCCCGCACTCGTGTACTGTTGGTCGCAGTCGACACAGGCGATAGCGACCGTCTCGTTGGCGTAGGTCGCTTCGACGGTTCCACCGCAGACTGCACAGGGCGCGCTGACCGGAACTGGGCCGATGTCCTCGCCGCGGGTGTACGACCCGGCGAGAATCGCACCGACGACCATCCACCCGGCGAGTCGCAGCTCGTAGCCCCCCTCCGTCTTCTTCACGAAGAGGTTGGTGAGCTTCCCGAGGTGGTAGTTGAACCGGCCGCTGTCGGCGATGCCAACACGCCCGCGCAGTTGTGAGAACGTCAGTTTCTCGTGCGGCGAGTCGGCAAGCACACGAAGAATCGACAACCGCGTCTCGTCGGCCAAGAGCGAAAATGCGGCCTCCGTCTCTGCGTCGATTATCTCCGGTATCTCGCGGGCAGGCATAGATTCTGACACGTCAGAGTCTGACTTAACGGGTTTGTGGGCGTGACTCATCTTTCGGCCACTATCGAGACCGCGGTGACGACTGCGAACGGTGTGGCGAGCGCCAATCCGAAACCGAGGAGCCACCACCCGACGAGAAGCAGCACGGCGATGATGGGTGCGAGCACGGCACCGATGCTCGGCAGAAGCATCGCCAGCACGACGAGGCCGACGAGTGGGGCGACGAACGGTCGAATCGGCGTGAGGCGGTTTAGGTGTCGGAGTGGTCGTCTGGCGTTCGCAGTCATCACTCGTTCTCACGACAGCAATCGACATAAGCGAAAGCAGAATGACATTTATGTACGAACGCGTACAGAAGCGTCGTTCAGTTAGCGAGTCGAACTGATTGCGGAGAGCGACAGGCGTTTACCACTCGCCCACGCAAGGAGTGTTATGTTCAGCATCGAACAGCTGGAGGTGACGGCATGACGCGCGAGTTAACCGAAATTACGGTCATCGGAGGAGACAAGACCGGACTCATCGCGAACGTGACCACGTTGCTGTTCGAGCGCGGAATCAACATCGAGGACCTCGACCAGGCGGTTCGTGAAGGCATCTTCCGGATGACCCTCCACGCCGATACGTCGAGTATGACGACCTCACCCGAGGAACTCCGAGAAGCCCTGACGGAACTCGGCGACGACCTCGGCGTTGATATCCGAGTACGGTTCCCTGCCGACCGTGGCACCCGCGAAATCGCGGTACTCGTGACGAAGGAATCGCACTGTCTGGAAGCCCTCTTCGAAGCGTGGGCGAACGACGACCTCGGTGCCGACATCTCGGTCGTTATCGGCAACCGAAGTACGCTCGAACCCCTGGCAGACCACTACGACGTTCCGTTCCACGACATCGGCGACGAGAAAGGCACTGCCAACGAGGACCGTCTCCTCGAACTCCTCGAACAGTACGACGTGGACCTCATCGTCCTCGCCCGCTACATGCGGATTCTCGGCCCCAAAGTCGTCTTCCGCTACGAGGACCGCATCATCAACATCCACCCGTCGCTCCTCCCAGCGTTCCCCGGTGCGGCGGCCTACCGACAGGCGAAAGAAGAGGGTGTTCGCATCGCTGGCGTCACCGCTCACTACGTGACGACGGACCTCGACCAAGGGCCGATTATCGCTCAGCGCGCCTTCGACGTGCCCGACGACGCGACGCTCGACGAAATCAAGACGCGAGGGCAACCGCTCGAAGCAGACGCCCTGCTCGAAGCCGTACAACTCCACCTCAACGACGCACTCACCGTCCACCGTGGCCGGACGAGCCTCCGCGAAGAGGTCAGCTCAGAGGAGTACCAACTCGGCTTGACCCGCGAAGCCCAAGCGTCGAACCCCGACCGTCCCGTCGACGGTATCGTCGATGCACTCGACGTCTCGAAAGAGGCGCTCGCCCCCGACCAGTCTGAAGACTGAGTATTTTTCTCAGTTCCCCTCCCACTGAGGGGGATGACCGATTCTCCACCTCCTGATTTTAGTGGCCGACCCGACGGTCCCGGTGCAGTTCGTGCCCTTGGCGAGTTCGCCCTCCGAGTCGAAGCGTTCGAGACGATGTACACCTTCTACCGCGACGTCGTCGGACTCGGAGAGCAAATCGGTGAGTACGATACCATGGCCTTCTTTGGCCTCGGCGAGAGCGCGGCGGGTCACGAAGCCGTCTTCGTCCTCTTCGACCGAACCGAGACTGACGGCTACGAAGGCATCGACCAAGCACACACGACTATCGACCCCGAAGGAAACAGAGTCGAGTTCGTGTGTTTCGACCCCGATGGGTCGGACAAAAACGAGCAGTACGCGTAGTACTCGCCACCGTTTCTGTAATCCGACAGCCAATATCTTATTCAATACGCAGACAGTCACGTAGGCATGAACGTTCTCAAGATACTGGCGGAGATGGTCGAAGGATACCTCGATGGCGGCACCGACGAGGCACTCTCGGAGGGAGTCGAGGAAGTCGCAGAAGAAGCGACCGGGCGAGACTTCTAGACGGCGCACACGCTCATTTTAAACGGCGAAACGACCAGTACGAGTACTGGGTGCTGTAGCGCGAACCCGGAGCAGTACTGGACAGTTATATATCTTGAACCGCCGCGACTGCCGCTTCGATGTCGGGTGCGTCGAACCAGTCGTACTGCACGTACGCGTTGGTTCCCGCGCAGTAGAGGTCAGCGAGTGTATCCACGATTTCGTCGGGGAGGTGTTCGGGTTCGATGTCACACTCACCGCGCCATTCGGGTTCGCCCGTTTCGAGGGCCTCTTTCTTCGCGGCTTTCACGGCATCGACCCACTCGGGTTGGACGCGCTTGTAGTACTGGCGGACGACTTCCTTCGAGACTTGCTGGCCGTCGTAGGAGAAGCGATTCTCGTCGAACGTCCCGACCACGTCGCCGACTTTGACGGTTCCGTCGTGGTACAGACACTCGATTTTCCCGTCTTCGTGGCTGAATCCGGATTTCGCAGCGCGGTCGGTGAGGATGTGGTTGACCGCGAGTGCGAGTTCTTCGAGGCGGTCGATATCGACTTTGCCTGCGATTTCGTCGGCCTCCTCGCGGCTCAGGTAGCGGTCTTGTTCTTCGTACTTCGTGGAGAATTCGACGACGGGAGTTGGAAGCGAGATGGGTTCGTCCGGCCACTCCTCGTACTCGAGGCCGTAGTCGGCGGGCGTCCCGCGCTTTCGGAGGCTGGAACCCACAGGAACCGTGTTCCGAAACACGATTTCGAGCGGAATCAGGAAGTTGTCGCCCGCGGCATCGTGGTAGGCGTCGTAGTCGTACGCGCCATCGACGTGCGGCAGGTCGGGGACCTGCGTCAGTTCGATTGCCATCTCGGTCGGCGGCGACTCGCACTCGCCGAGTTCCTTCACTTCGCCGTCTTCGACGACGCCCAGGTAGTGCGTGGGGACGTGGTTCACGTCCAAGAGTTCGAAGTTGTACGCGCCCATCAGACAGAGACTCGCGCCCTTGTTCGGGATGTGGTCGGGCATCTCGCCCCAGTCGAACACGGAGTAGCGGTCGGTGAAGACGAAGCGGCCCCGACCGAGGTCCGTCGCCGTCGGTTCCTCCTCGACGCGGAAGTCCTTCACGCTGGTCATGGTCGCCCCTGCGCAGGCCACCCACTAAGAACCTTCCACTTCTGTGCGTATCTTGGAGACGCAGGAGTAATATATATTCACGACTGTGCATATTCTCGGTTTCCAGCGGGACCTGACGCGAGTAGTTCATCTGGGTTCGGAGCCAACTGTAACCGATGTTACACGCCTCGTCTGTCACTCGACGCACCGCCGAACGCCGACTGCACGCCCACCCCGCGGGCGGTGGCTGATGACCGACCAGAACACGGACGATTTCGACGCGACGACCACCGAGGCGAGAGCAGTCGCTGCAGGGGCGGGGACCAAACGCGACGAGTTCCTCTCGCTCATCCCCCACTACTATCGCGGCGAGGTCTCGCAATCGGGAAATCTCCTGTCACGACTCGACCTTACGACCGACTGGGCTATCGTCCTCGTCACCGTCGTCTTGGCGCTCGCCTTCCAAGGCCCCGATTCCTCTGCGTACCTGTTGCTCATCGGGTTAATCGGCGTGGTCCTTTTCTTACTGTTCGACGTGCGGCGCTACCGCACCTTCGACGCGAGTCGCGCCCGGATTCGACTGCTCGAAGAGAACGTGTTCGCAAACGCCTTCGACCCCGGCGACGCCCCGCTCGAAGAGTGGCGCGTCGAACTCGCGGCGGACCTCCGGACGCCGACGCTGAAAGTGACGTTTCGGGAGGCCGTCGGTCGCCGACTTCGGCGCGTCTACTACGCGGTTTTCGTCTTGTTGGGTCTGGCGTGGGTCTTCCGAGTCACGCTCTACGCCCCGTCGGAACCGTGGACCGTCACGGCGTCGGTGCCGGGTATCTCGGGGGTCCTCATCGCCGGACTCGTCGCGCTCTTCTTCGTCGCCATCACCGCCTTGACGTTCTGGCCGTACGAGCGCGAGGCCCGCGGCGAGTTCCACGGCGAAGAAGCGGGTCGCTGGCGACGGGAGCGCTGACGATCGAACCACGGGTTCGGCGACGAAGTCTGGGTCACCCCCGACGATTCAGGATTCGAACGGTTCCTCGTCGCGGTGGTTATCGACGTTCTCGGTCTCTTTGGCTTCCTCGGCGCGCATCTCGTCTTCTTTGTCCGGTTCCTCGGCTTCGTCCGGATTCTCCGCCTCGACTTCCTCGCTCTCCTCGGGCGACGAGGCACCGGCGTCGCCACCGCCTTCGACGGTGATTCCGTGGCCCTCGTCGTCTTCGATGTCTGGGTTGCGGTCGGTCACGTCCGCTTCAGTGTCGTCGGACATTGGACCTCGATGTGGGGGCACGAGCGCAAAATAGCTAATTGGGCCTGTCTCCGACGGTCTGGAACGCGAACCACTTCGTACTGGTGAGTGTCGTAGTGTGGCGAGAATACTCAGGCGAACTCTTCGTGCAGGTACGCGCCGAGGTAGCCACCGAGGGCGCTGAGACCGACAGTGTAGAGCAGCGTGAGGACGAAGACGAACAGGCCGATAATGGCGAATCCGAGGAGACCGAGTCCGACTTCTGACGGCGCGAAGATGGCGAAGAAGCTGAAGAACAAGAAGACGATAGCACCGATGACGAGACCGACGAGACTCAGGAAGACGCCCGAGAGCGCGCCGGATTTGAGCGCGAGATCACGGTCGCTCCCCGTGAGGTAGCCCGCGACTGCGCCGCCCAGAATCGGAGAAAAGGGGATGAACGAGAGGACGATGCTCACGGCCGCACCGACGAGTGCCGAAAAGAGGATGCTCTCGTTGTCGTCCTGTCGCGATGGTTGTGACATGACTCAACCCATGCAACCCGATGGCCTAATCCTTTCTCTGCTTTCGGACAGCACGGAGTCGCGTGATTTCGACTCCGGCGGAGGCCACCGGGACCGCCCCGTTTTTAGCACCGTGGGTCGTCAATCTCTATCATGTCTGGCCCCGCGCGCGACGACTTCGGATTCGAACACGTTCCCGAAACCGACCAGTCGTTCGAGAACGCCCTGGAGAAGGCGCGAGCGGGGGTGCGACTCACCATCGACGACGGCGTCGAACTGATGACGACGGGGACGGGATTCGAGGGAATCGACCCCGTGCGGAAGGAACTCGTCCTCGAAGCGGCGGACCGTCGCCGCGCCGAGATGGTCGGCGACGAGGTGACTTTCGTCGCCAATCTGAACAACAACGTGACGACGGCGTGTACGACTGGATGTCTCTTCTGTAACTTCAAGAACACCGCTCACCTGTTCGAATCCGATTCGGACATCGAACACTCGGGGTTCACCAAGACGCCCACGGAGTCACGAGAAATCGTCGAGGGTGCCGTCGAGATGGGTATCTACGAAGTCACTTCTGTCTCCGGTCTCCACCCGGCGCTCGTCCTCGACGAGGAACACCGCGAAATCCTCACCGACTACGACAACCCCGCCGCCGAGGTGAACTACAAACCGCCCGAAGTCTACGACGCCGACCCCGTGAGCTACACCGCCCAACTGGAGGCGATGTCTGTCGATGACGTCCACGTCCACTCGATGACGCCGGAAGAAGCCCACCACGCTAAGCGGGGCACCGACTGGAGTTACGAAGACGTGTACCGCCGACTCGCAGACGCCGGACTCGACAGCGCGCCCGGAACCGCGGCCGAGATTCTTGTCCCCGAGGTGCGCGACGTGATTTGCCCCGGGAAAATCGGCACCGACGAGTGGGTCGCTGGGATGGAAGGTGCGATGGACGCCGGATTAGACGTGACGGCGACTATCATGTACGGCCACGTCGAGAACGAGATGCACCGCGTGCGCCATCTGAAAGTCATCCGCGACTTGCAGGACCGCTACGGCGGAATTAGGGAGTTCGTTCCGCTCTCGTTCGTCTACCAGAACACGCCGCTCTACGACCGCGGACTCGTGACCGGGGGCGCGTCGGACGACGAAGACGAACTCATGATTGCCGTCGCGCGCCTCTTCTTAGACAACGTGGAACACATCCAGTCCTCGTGGGTGAAGTTCGGCAACGCGAAAGCCCTGAAACTGCTCAACTGCGGCGCGGACGACCTGATGGGGACGATTCTCTCCGAGGAAATCACGAAGCGCGCAGGCGGCGAATTTGGAGAATTCCGCTCCTTCGACGAGTACGTCGAGATGATAACCGCAATCGGCCGACAACCGGTCGAGCGCTCGACCGATTACCGGACGCGCCGACCGCTCGATATCGACGACGACTCTCACGGGCCGATGCTCGGTCCGCGAGCGGACGGAACGCCGATGCTGACGAACCAAAATTCACCTGCGGCGGCGGATGATTGAGGTTCGCCCACGATGATGGCGACGACGCACGCCGCGGCGGGGCTCTCGCTCGCGGCCGCACTTACCGTGGTCGCGCCCGAACTCGCGATGGTGGCGGCGCTCGGTTCCCTCGTGGGCGGAGTCTTCCCCGACGTGGACCTGTTCGTTGGAACCCATCGTAAGAGCCTGCACTTTCCCGTCTACTACTCCGTCGCTGGTCTCCTCGTCGGCGCGGTCGCACTCGCCGCGCCAGCACCGATATTCGTCGCTGGCGCGTTCTTCTTCCTCTCGGCGGGGTTGCACTCGATTACAGACTGGTTCGGCGCGGGCGACGAACTGCGTCCGTGGAATCGAACCTCGCCGCGCGCGGTGTACGTCCACCCACTTCGGCGCTGGCTTCGACCGAAGTACATCGTCAGATACGACGGCGCACCTGAGGACCTCGCACTGACGCTGGTCTTGTTCGTCCCCGGGTTTCTCGCCTTCGACGGGACGATTCGAGTGTTCGTCGCGCTCGGCGTCGCTATCGCGCTCTTCTACACTGGATTCCGCAAGCGCATGCCCGAGTGGTTCGGTATCTGAAAATCAGTCGCTGATTCGACCACGCGAGTCATCTTACTTCGGCACTGCGAGCGGCCCGTCTCCGTGTGCGACACCGCGAAGTCGCTTGCCGTGAACGTCATCTGACCGAAGACGGTCGGCGATGGGTGCGCGAAGCCACGCGCCATCGTCTGCGCCAGCAGCCACATCTTCGTCGTCACCTCGGAATGATTCCGGCAGGAAGCGATTGTAGACTGGAAGTCGCTCTCGAAGTGGGACTCCCGCCGTGTCGGCGATATCGGCGAGTTCGCGGAGGGCGGGCCACTTGTAGTCCGGGTTGATGTAGTCGTCAGTGACGGGGGAGACGCCGCCGAGGTCATCGACGCCGCACTCGACGAGTTCGGTGGCGTTCGAGAGGTTCGGTGGCACCTGCACGGAGATTTCTTCTGGCAGTGCGACACGGGCCATCGAAACCACGCGGCGCATCGTTTCGAGCGACGGACGTTCGAACGACGAGCGCTCGTTCGGGACGACGTTCTGGACGATGACCTCCTGTACGTGGCCGTAGCGTTCGTGGAGGTCACGGATTGCGAGCAGGCTTTCGGCCCGGTCACGCCACGTCTCGCCGATGCCGACGAGGATACCAGTGGTGAAAGGCATGCCAACCTCACCGGCGGCGCGGATGGTGTTGAGTCGTTGGCCGGGCGTCTTCCGGCGGTTGCCGGAGTGCGCGTCCACGTCGGCAGTCGTCTCCAGCATCACGCCCATACTGGCGTTGACGGGCGCGAGTTTCTCGAACGACTCACGGGTCAAGTCGCCGGGGTTCGAGTGCGGAAGTAGGCCCTCTTCGAGCGCGATTTCGCAGGCGCGATAGAGGTAGTCGCGGATGGTGTCGTAGCCCCACTCGTCGAGTTGCCGGTGGATTTCGGCGTAGCGGGCGTCGGGGTCGTCACCGAAGGTGAACAGGGCTTCTGTACACCCCGCGTCCGCGCCGACTGTGACGGCTTCGCGGATTTCCTCGGGCGACATGAGCGTCGCCTCGCTGGGGACGTCGTAGTACGTGCAGTAGGTGCAGGTGTACCTACACGCAGTGGTGAGCGGAATGAAGACGTTCCGCGAGAAGGACAGCGAGGTGGGTGCCGAAACGTCGTCGGGAGTAACTGCCAGCAGTCGCTCGGCATCGTCCGGGTCGATGTCGAGTTCGATGTCGTATTGGTCGGCACCCACGAACATACCTCTCGGTCTGTATTCGACCCTCAAAAACGTGTCACTCGTGGTCGATTCTGGAACTCAAAAAGGAGTCGAGTGGTGGTGCCAGACACATGCTCGACTCTCCGAATCGCGGTGTTGCGCGCAAAACGACTGCTGTCGAATTGCTCGGCTCTCCCACTGCTGTTCGGATCCACTCCGCCTCACGCGACGTCATGATGACGGCACGGGAGGGCGCGGCACGCGTGGCCTCAGTTCCCGCCGGGCACACGTCTATCACCGCGCCAGTTGGTATTTGTTGGCAAACATTATGGTCCTATCGGCGTACTCGGCTCACGGAAACACGGCTATCGGTCTCTTTCAACTCGATACCTGCGTCGATGAGCCACGCCTTCGTGCGCCCCTCACCGTGGATGAGGACTTCGGCGAGGTCTCTCGGTTTGTCGATATCTATCGCCAGTCGCATCGAATCGAGTTCGGAGAACGTTGCACCGATATCGCTCGCAATTCGTCTGTGGTCACAGATAGACGCGCCGTGATAATCAACCGTGAAATCCGGATGTCGAACGACGAGCGCGTTCGTCCCCCCACCGAGTCCGGGCGCGGCGACGATATCGCCGGGCGTTTCGAACAGTCGCGTGAGTGAATCAGACGTTGCGAGCGCGAGGTCGGCCATGACGACGGCAACAGGTTCGTCGCCACCGAGTCGCGCTGCAACGACATCCGTCAACGGTCGTTCGTCGAGTTCGACAGGAGCGTCGAGAGATGATTCGAGCGGCGCGTCCGCGACGACGACCGGGTCGTGTCCGTCGAGTGCGTCGAGGACGTCGTGGAGCATCGCCACTGCGAGTTCGCGTCGCTTGGCGAGTGAGAACAGAGAGTCGAGTCGCGTCTTCGGGGATTGCACCCCGAACGGGACGACGACCCGCACAGAGAATCAGCCCAGTTTGTCGTAGGTGTCCTGCTGCGAACGCCAGTAGAGGAAGCCACCGGCGAGCAGGGCAACGACGACGAGTCCACCCACAGCGTAGATGAGCAGTTGGGTGGTTTGGCTCGACTGGTTTGCTTGGTTCGCGCGCGTCTCTGCTTCTTCGGCCAGCGTCGTTGCGAGGTCGAAGTTACCGCTTTCGTAGGCGTCAACAGCGTTGTTGAACGACTGCTGAGCCTCTTGGGTGTTGCCCGAAGACGACGCGATAGCCGCCTCTGCGGAATCTAACGCCGTGCGTGCGGCCGCACTGTCATCGGTGTGGTGGGTTGCGCTCCACGCCCCGATATCGTTGCTGGAACCGCCTTCGCGGGTCTGGTTGAGCGACATGACCGTAAAGGACTGTGCGGGGTCGTACGAGTACGCCTCGACTTCCGGCACCGTCCCGGTCACTTTGACTTCGACTTCGCTCGTTCCGTCAGCGGCGGCGATTTCGCCACCGGTGAAGTTCTGCCCGTCGAAGGATTCCTGACCGACTTTCGCACCCGTCTGGTCGTAGTACGTGACGGTCCACGTCACGGACTCGAGTTCCGTGTTCCCTGCGAGGGTCCACGATTCGAGTTCTGGGTTCTGATACAGCTCGTCGAGGGTGACCGATGCGGTCACCTGGTCACCGACGGCGGCGTCCGAGGTGACGTCCTCAGACGCGACGCTCACGGCGCCTGCCGGAACCGCAACGACCGACAGGAGTACGACGAGTGCGAACGCCAGCTTAGAAAAGCGATTCCAGTTCGTCTTCGTCATCGTTTACGAGGTTCTCCAGATTGGAATCGCTCTCCTCACGGATCTCTTCGATGTTGTCTTGGGCTTCGATAGCAACTTGCTGGAGTTCCTTGATGCGCGGGACGTTCGTCACGCCCGACAGAAGGATGACACTGGCGACCTTGCCAGCACCCGGAATCGGGTAGTCTCCACCGCGGACTTCCATCGACCCGGTCTGCTCCTCGATCCACTTCCGCCCGCGCTCTATGCCTTTTCTGTTCAGATGCTCCGGCGGGCCAGCGAGGACGAGCAGTGCGCGCTCAGAGCCTTCGATCTCACAGGGGAGCGTCAGGCGGCCGAGTGCGGCTTTGCGAACGAGGCTGGTGATGCGGTTGGTCGTGTGTGCGGTGTCGAGGTTGTCGTCTGCCTCGTTGCCACCGGTGATACGGGACAACAGACCGCCGCTCTTCTTCTTGGGTTCGACACCTTCGGAGGCGTAGCCAACGGTGGAGACGCCGCCGCCAGCGAGCGTGTTGATAATCTCGGAGGAGTCAACGACACTCTCTGCGACGTTTGCTCCGTCTTTGACCTCGCCCGCACCGAAGAGTACGCCGAAGCGGTTGACGATCTCTTCGTTGATCTCGTCGTAGCCGCCTTGGACGGACTCGCCGGTCTTCCGCCACGCGTCGTTGTCGAACACGAGGAGGTTGTCGACCTCGCGGACGAACGTCTGGAACGAGCGTGCGGCGTTGAGCGTGTAGATGCCACCCTCGTCGGAACCGGGGAGGACACCGAGTCCGTAGACGGGTTCGGTGTAGATGCGCTTGAGGTGCTTTGCGAGCACGGGCGCACCGCCGGAACCGGTCCCACCGCCGAGACCGGAGACGACGAGGAACGCATCGACTTCGTGGACGGGGATGCTGTCGATTGCACCCTGCACTTCGTCGATGTCCTCTTCGGCGATTTCCGCGCCGAGTTCGTTGTCCGCACCGACGCCGTGTCCCTTTACGCGAGACTGGCCGATGAGGACGCGCTGGTCCTTCGGGATGTTCTTCAATCCGAGCAAGTCGGCCTTCGCAGAGTTCACTGCGACGGCCGCGCGGACGATGCCCGCGTTGCGTTGGCGGTCATATTCGACAAATTTGTCGACGATTTTTCCACCAGCTTGCCCGAATCCGATCATTGCAAGCTTCATGGGTTCGGTCCCCTCTCCATTGCGTAAATGCCAGTACAAACGTGGACATAAGCGTTGTGATGGATTTCTGTACCTACACAGACATATTAGGTGGAAAAAACGGAAGACGGAGAGAAGCCATTAACTCCTCATTATACTTTTTGGCCGTTTACTAACGAGGCGAAAATTCGGGTTTTTATATTAGGTTAATCTGAACGGTGAGCGCGCGCCTGTCAGTCAGGGCCGCTCGGTGAGATACTGTTCGAACGTTTTCATGTCTGATTCGGAGACCCCAAAGGCCTCGACCTGATTGTCAGTGGTGGTGTTGTCGAACTGAAGCGACCGGTACTGGTCTGGGCCCATCGGGAACCCCGGTACTGCGCCCAAGACGGTCAACCCGACGCCTGCGAGCGCCATCGGAAGCGGGACGATGGAAATCGACTTGTTCTCCGAATCGTAGACCATCTCCGTAATCGTTCGGAGGGTGAGCTTTTCCGGCCCGCCAATCGTGTAGGTCTGACCGACGTGTGCGTCGTCCTCCACTGCGTCCGCGAGCATCGGCACGAGGTCACCGACCCAAATCGGCTGGAAGCGCGTTTTCCCATTGCCGGGGAGTGGGTAGAGCGGCACGCCAGGGGCGAACATCCCCTTGAGTCGTTTCGTGAAAGAGACGAACTCACCGCCGTCGCCGAAGACGACCGACGGTCGGAAGATGACCCACTCGAGGTCGGAGTCGGTGACTGCGGCCTCTGCATTCCCCTTCGCGCGGATGTACGCAGTGTCCCCGTTGGGGTCGGCACCCAGCGCGCTCATCTGAACGAACCGCGAGACGCCGTGTTCTTCGGCGGCGCTCACCGCATTGGCGGTCCCCTGTCGGTGGATGATGTCGTGCATCTTGTTGCCGCCTTTCGGTTCGAACAGCGGCGAGAGGGCGACGAGGTTCACCACGGCGTCTTTCCCCTCGAAGGCGTCTACGATGGAGTCGTAGTCCGTGATGTCGCCTGCGACGCCCTCCACGCCGTCTGGGAGGTCGGCACTGCTCGGGTCCCGTGACATCGCCGTCACACTGTGTCCGCGCGAGGACAGCTCTCGGCACAGGTGTGTTCCGATGAATCCACTGCCGCCGACAACAAGCACGTTCATGCTCTAATGTTCGACGGAATGACGGTAAAGCTAACGGGAGATACCGGTGGATTTCGCCCGAGAACGCTCCGACAGCAAGCAATTCCGAGGTGACGACAGGTGGAGTTACCACCGACCAACACGCCGGGTGGCCGGTGCGTCCCACCGAGGTTCAGGGCGCTTTTTCATGCGGGGGGTCTCAGAGGAGGTATGCTCATCACTCTCGAAGGACTCGACGGGAGCGGAAAGACAACCGTCTGGGAGGCCCTCCACGACACCTACCCCGATGCGGTCTTCACCCGTGAGCCCACCGACGACTCGTGGTATGGCGAGGCTGTCAACCGCGCCATCGCCGACGACGATGCCGACCCATTGGCGACGCTCTTTCTCTTTACTGCCGACCACGCAGACCATCTCTCTCGCGTGATTCGACCGAACCTCGCCGACGGCGAACTCGTCATCTCCGACCGCTACTCCGACTCACGCTACGCCTACCAAGCCGCTTCGCTCCGGCACACCGACCTCGAACGCCCGATGGAGTACATCATGGGCATCCACGCCGCCTTCTCTCGCACCCCGGACAAGACCATCTACCTCGACGTGGACCCCGAGACGGCAGCCGCACGCAGTGGCTCGACGAACAAGTTCGAACAAGCGGCCTACCTCGCGGACGTGCGTGCGAACTACGAACGAATTATCGAGGCCGAACCCGAGCGATTCGTCCGCGTCGATGCGACCCAACCGCCAGAAGACGTCCTCGACGCTGTCGAAGCGGCACTCGAAGAAATTCTCGAAGAAGCCTAACGGACTACCGCGAGTCGGGCATATTTTCGTACTCTTCCGGCGGGGGGACGTACAGCGTATCGATGGTGAATCCAAGGACGAGTGGCATCCCAATCATCACGCCGAGTGCGGCGGCCGGGCTGCCGAGGTTGACACCGATGCCGAGTACCCCCGTGAAGACGAGCGTCGAGAAGAACAGCACCAGCGGGATGAGAAACAGGGCGTAGATGATGTAGCCCCACTGGGTACTCAGCCGAAGGCGGAAGAATCGCGTCATGACCGCCGCGACGAGCGTGTGGAGGAGGATGACGACCCCCAGGAGGACGAGGGAGACGACTGAAACCATACCTGCGCTACGGAGTGAGGCGTCTTTGGCCTATCGTTCTCGGATATCCGGGCGCTCGTGACGTGTTTTTGAGTGGTGATGTTTATCATGAAGGAGCGTGAGAAATCGCTATGCACCGACTCATCGACGAGCGCGGGTTGGCGGACACCAAATTCACTGAGGATGATGCCCGCCTTGCACTCCGCGATATGATTCGGGCGCGCCGGTTCGACGAGCGCGCATTGGCCCTCCAACGACGCGGGTGGATGAGCGGTTATCCGCCGTACCGTGGACAGGAAGCCTCACAAATCGGCGCGGCACACGCCATGCGCGAAGACGACGTGTTGCTCCCGACGTACCGGTCCAACGCCCTCCAACTCGCCCGCGGCGTCCCCGCGAGGGATATGTTCATGTTCCGACGCGGATTCGCCGAGTACCAGTCCGACCACGGCATCCCGATTTTCCCGCAGGCAGTCCCGATTGCCAGTCAAATCCCACACGCGGCAGGCGTCGGTATGGCGTCCAATTACACCGGTGACGATTACGCCGCACTGGTCTGCTTCGGTGACGGGGCAACCTCCGAAGGCGACTTCCACGTGGGACTGAACTTCGCCGGGGTGTTCGACGCACCTGTCGTCTTCTTCTGTGAGAACAACGGATGGGCGATTTCGCTCCCCAGAGAGAAACAGACGGCCAGCGAGTCGATTGCAATCAAAGCCGACGCCTACGGAATCGAAGGCGTCCAAGTCGATGGCAACGACCCCCTCGCAGTCAGAGAAGTCGTCGAAGACGCACTCGAAAAGGCACGTGGCGGCAACCCGGTTCTCATCGAGAGTCTCACCTATCGACAGGGGCCGCACACGACCGCAGACGACCCATCGCGCTACCGCGACGGCCAACAGGATATGCCCGAGTGGCGAACTCGTGACCCACTCGAACGGTTCGAAGAGTTCTGTCGAACCAACGGCGTCGCCGACGACGAACTCATCGACTCGATGTACGAAGACGCGAACGAAGAACTCAGTGAGGCAGTCGAACTGGCCGAAGCCGAAGACGACCTCGGCCCTGAGGAGTTGTTCGACCACGTGTACGCGGAACTCACGCCCGAACTCGCCGCTCAGCGTTCGGAGAACCTGGAATTTGTCGAGAAGTACGGTCCGTTCTCTCTCGACCGGTGAGTGGCCGCTACTCGTCGAGCGAGATGTACGTTTTCGTGTCGGTGACGCCTTGGAGTCCTTGGACCCGACTCGATGCCGTTTTCAGCACTTCGTAGACTGCTTCTGTCTCGACTTCGGCGATGATATCGTATGCGCCAGCGACGATGTGTGCTTCTGAGACGGTCTCTAATTCACGGATTGGCGAAAGCAACTGTTCGGACTCACCGGCGCCTGTTTTCACCATGATAAACGCATGAACCATGTGTGTGATATTCTATCACTCTATGCAAAAGCCTTGCTCCCGGTGAGGCCGGGCGATTCGACTCCGGCGGGGCAAGGTTATTTGCCTCCGCCGTCATACCGTATTCGCATGCGGTTCGTTATCATTGGTTCTGGTCGGGTTGGGCTACGAACAGCTCGCGTTCTCCGCGAAGAAGGACACGATGTCACACTGGTCGAATTAGACCGTGACCGGGCGAGTCGCGCCCGCGACATGAGTTTTGAAGTCGTCCAAGGCGATGGCTCGCACGAAGAGACCCTGCTCGAAGCAGGAATCGAGGATGCCGACGCCCTCGGGGCGCTCACGGCAGACCTCAACGTGAACTTCGCGGCCTGTATGATTGCTAAACACTTCGGTTGTCGAACGGTACTCCGAGTGGACGAAGACTACCGCGAAGAGGTGTACCAAAAGTACGCCAAAGAGGTGGACGAAATCGTCTACCCCGAGCGCCTCGGCGCAATCGGTGCGAAGAACGCACTCCTCGGCGGGTCGATTCAGGCTATCGCAGACATCGCAAAGAGTCTGCAAGTCGTTCTCGTGACGGTGACCGAAAGCTCACCGATGAACGGGTACAGCATCGGCGAGGTCGCACTGCCTTCACAGGCACGATTGCTCGCCTTCGGGAAGAACGGCAAACCGATGGGTATCCCCCTCCCCGACGACTCGCTCGAAACTGGTGACAGAGTTGCGGTCTTAGCCGAATTCGACGTCCTCAACGACGTTCGCCAACTCCTCGTCGGTGACGAGATGGCCGCGACCGCAGGAGGTGTCTGAACGTGGTTCACGCCTACATCATGGTCAAAGCCTCGGCCGTCTCGGGCAGTATCGACGAGCTAAAACAGCACTTGCTGGACGTGGACAACGGCATCGAGAGCGTTCACATCGTCGCTGGCGACATCGACTTCATCGTCAAAGTGGACGTGGACGCCCCCGCCAACGTCAAAGAGATTGCCGGCGGGATTCAAGCCGTAGACGGTATCGAAGACACACAAACGTACATCGCGATGGACTGAGCTTCGCCAGCCCAGTTTCTCCGGCCCGACGCTCCTTTTACATCCGCTTCTCGCAGTCGGTAGTGCGCTTTGCAGTCCTTAGAACCCAGTTCCCGCCGTCTCGCGGGCTTGGTCGAGGATGCTCGACACCGGTTCGGTGTAGTCGTATCCGGGGATGATTCCCTGGACGAACGTCCCTTCGACGTAGTCGATAACGGCGCCAGCGTCGTCGATGCCGCGGCGTTCGTTGATGTCGGTGAAAGAGACGCGGACGACTGCTTCGTCGCCACTGCGCTGTACCTCGGGGACGAGATCGTGGCCTTTGGCGGTGACGCCACCGGCATCTTCCATCCGCAGTTCGAACGTCTCGTACCAGCCGTCTTCGACGACGTCGGCGACGCCCTCATCGACTACCGCAGAGAGCATCGGTACGCGAACGACGATATCGAACTCGATGTGTCCGTTGTCCAGTTCCGAGGCAGTGACTTCGCCGTCGAACGGCGTGGTCACCGATTCGAACGTTCGGCCTGTCGTGTGTTCGAACGACCCGTGGTCGCCGAAGGCCCGCCGAACACGCCCAGAAAGTTCGTCCTGTTCGCTCATGGACAACCGAAGGAACTCCCGAGAGAAAAGCCCGTTGTGTCCGTGTTCGTTTCGCCCTACTGAGGCGTAATCGGCGGCGTGGCGGCACGTTTAAGTAGATTGCCGCGCACCTTTCACGTGACGCTTCGATCTGGAGGGCCGAAGCGTCAGCGGGGACCAAATTTAGGGCGGCATCGCCGCACGGGCTGCTCCCGTGCGGCTGCCCATCCCTTTCTCAGAAACTCACTCATAGAGCGCTGCTGCTGTCGATTTCTGTCGTTTCCCAACTCGAACTGAGTCAAAACGTCGCGTTCGTCCCGAAACGGAGAGACTACTCTTCGGTTCCAGCGCCGTCAGCCGCGAGTTCGGCCATCGTCGGCGACGAGACGGTTTCGTCACTGCTTGGGGACGAGTTGCTTGCAGGCGAGTCGCCGCCACGTTCTCTCGTCTCACCGGCGTCGGTCGAGACTTCGAATCGGTCGGCGAGCGACCGGAGTTCCTCGGTCACGTCTGCGAGTTCCTGCATCTCCGAGGCGACGCCGAGCATCGCTTCGTTCTGTTCGCTGGCCGCGTTGGCGACGGCCGCAGATTCGGTCTGTGCTTCGGAGGAAATCGTCGCGGCTTCGTCGGCCAGTCGGGCAACTGACTGCGCGGCGGTCGCTTGCGTCGCCGCCGCGTCGTCGATTGCCGCGACGCCGATATCGACTTCGCCGAGCTGTTCGACTGCCTCGTCGATGGCGACTTTCCCGTCTTCGATTGCTTCGACACCGACTCCGACTTGCTCGCGTGCGCCGTGTACCTCGGAGACCGTCTCCTCTGCGGTCGTCTCGACTTCGGAAATCGAGTCGGCGATTTCGGTGGTCGCGTCGGCTGTCTCTCCGGCGAGTTCTTTGACGCTCTCAGCGACGACGGCGAATCCAGCACCGGCGTCACCTGCGCGTGCGGCCTCGATAGAGGCGTTGAGCGCGAGCAGGTTGGTCTGGTCGGCAATGTCTTCGATGAGGTCGACGACGTCGCTGATTTGGCCGACTTCTTCGCGCAGTGCTTCGACACCGTCCGCGGCGGCGGCGATTCGCTCGTCGATTTCGACCATCTCGTCGTGGACGGTTTCGGTCGCAGTGCGGCCCGCCGCGCCGTGTTCGCTCGCGTCGCTGGCGAGTCCGGCCAGTTCGTCCGCGGACGCGGCAACCTCTTGGACCGTCGCCGAGAGGTCCTGCATCTCTGAGGACACCTCGTCGAGGAGCGACGCCTGTTCGCCCGCGCCCTCGGAGATGTCGGCGGTCGCCTGCCCGACACGCTCGGAGGCGGCGGTCACTTCTTCGGTTCCGGCGGTGACGCGTTCGCCCGTCTCTTCGACGGTGGCCGCGAACGAGGCCACCTTGCCAATCGTGGATTCGAGGTCCGAGAGCATCGCGTCGATGCCGTCGCCGACGGCCGCCATCGCCTCGTCTTCGGGCGTGACCTCGGTTCGAACGGTCAGGTCACCGTTTGCGGCGTGTTCCATCGTCTCTCTGTAGTCTGCTGCCGCGGTTTCCAGGTCCGTCTGGGCGCGTTCTGCCTCTTCAATCCTCCCCTGTAGCGAGTCGCGCATCTCGGAGAACGCCGCAGTGAGTGCGCCGAACTCGTCCACTCTGCTGGTGGTCAAATCGACTTCGAGGTCTCCGCTCGAGAGCGCCTCTGCGCGCTTGCGGAGACGACGGAGCGAGCGCACGGTCCCGCCACCCATGCTGAGACCGACTAACGCGAGACCGCCGAGTGCAACCGCGATGAGAATCGTCACCTGCTCTTCGACGAACGAGGCGACTGCGTAGGTCTGTGCGGGTGGTGATTCGATGAGGACGGCCCACTCGGTTCCTTCGACTGGTGCGTAGGCGACGAGCGTCCCTTCGCGGGTCAATACGCCCGACTCGCCGTCTATTGCCGCCGCGAGTGCTGGCGTCTCCTCACCGTCGTTGTACAGTCGCAAGACGTTCTTTCCGTACTTGTCGATGGCAATCACGCCCTCCGAGTTGACGACGCGTGTGTGCGACCCCTCGATGGGTTCGTTGAGCGATTCGGCGTGTCGGGTCGCATCGACCACGACGACCACAGCCGCATCTTGCCCTTCGACCGGACTCATGAAGGCGATACGCTCGCCCCCGGCGTAGCGATAGACTTCAGAGATAGCCACACCGCTGGGGTCGAGCATCGTGAGCGACCCGACTGCCCACGAGATGTCGAGGTCTTCCATCGTCTTCGTCTCCAAGGTGGAGTCCGTACTCCGGATGATATCTCGGTTCGACGGCTTGACGTAGTGGATTGCGAGTACTTCGGGCGGTAACTGCTCTTTTTCTTTTTCGAGGACGGGTTCGATTTCGTCCGGGTTGCCCGACCGGACTGCTTCGAACTCCGAGAGCATTCGCGCCGTACGCGTGTGGCCATCGACCCAATTGGCGAGTTTTTCGGCTTCTAGCGTTGCGACGAGTTCGAGGTCGGAGTGCGCGTCTGCTCTGACCTCCGTGCCGACCGACTCGGACACGTAGACCCCTAACCCGCCTAAGACCGCCGCGACGACGACGACGACGAGCAGGAACTTCCGAAGGTAGCTCCTCCTGAACACCTTCGGGACGACCGTAGCGAATTTCATGCTACCGTTCGACAGGCAAATCACTGATAAAGTCCTGACTGTCTGAATATCAGCACCGATAACAAAGTGAGAATTACAACTCAGAGACAGTCGTGAAGATGGCCACCGCCGCCGCACCGGTCGCGCCGCTTGTCATCCCAAGATACAGCGGGATACTGAGCAGCAGACCCAGCACGCCGCCGCCGAGGACGAACGCGGCCATTACGGCAAGCGCGAGGTCGAACCGTGTGGGAAATATCGGTGGCCGCATGGGCTAATTACATATTATTACCGCAGTTCAAAGGGTTTGGGGCTGCGGGTCTACTCGCCGCGCTCTGGGTAGCCACCATCGGCGGGGACTCGACTGGATTCGGCTATCTCGCGGTCGATTTCGGCGAGTTCGACCTCACCGAGTAACTCGTAGGCGCGGGCACGCTCTTCGTAAACCCATCTGTTGCGCATGCCGAGTTTGAGTGCGTTTTCGAAGCATAGAACCGCCGCTTCGGCAAGCCCACGTTCGAGCAGGAAGTACCCTCGATTGTACCACGCCTGCGGGACGCGTGCGTCGAGTTCGACCGCACGCTCGGCGTGTTCCAGTGGGTGTGACGAATCACCATCTTCCCACATCGCGTACGCGAGATTCGTCTCGGCCGTCGCGGCGTGGTCGTTATCGGGGTTGATACGCAGTGCATCGCGGTACGCACCGATTGCTTCGTCGTACTCTTCGAGTTGCGCGTGGGCGACACCCTTGTTCACGAGTGCTTCTTGCACCTGTTCTGAATCCTCGTCACCGAAAGCGATTGCCCGCGTGAAACTGTCGATAGCTTGCTCGTACTCGCCGATACTGACGTACGTCAGTCCGATATCGATGAGGGTCGTGACGTCCACGTCTTCGGGGACGACCTGCGATTCATCCACGAACTCCGCCAGTACGTGATTGTCCGCAGGGTCTATCTGGCGGCCATTCAGGCGGAGTTCCGGTGGGTCGAGGTCGAATCCCCTGTAGGGGTCGTCGAACCCTTGCCCATCCGAGTAGTCGTGTTTTCGCGTCGAACCCATTCGTGTGTATTCGCGGGCCAACGAGATAGCGTGTTCGGGGTGTTACCAAATGTCTGGGTGTTTCAGTGGTCGCTTCCACATCATTTGCCGGGCTACACTGCTCCTTTCTCTCCGGTCGTAGCCCTCGTCTCTTGCTCGTCTCCCCGTGACGGCTTTCGCAGCGGCAGGAAGCTCGATGCGAGTATCGTCACGAGGATGAAGAGAACGATGACCACCAGCACGCTCTTCTGTGCTGTCACCATCGCGTTGTGGATGATTTCCACGACCTGCTGTTGGGTACTTGGCGGCAACCCCTGGATGAACGCCTGCTGTTGTGCTTGTGTCGTCGTATCGACGGCGTTTTGCAGTTGTACCGAAAGCTGACGCCGACTGTCCGCGGAAATCGACGTACTACCCTGCAACTGGGTTACGCCACTGACGACGCTCCCGTAGAACTGCGAGAAGAGTACGGACCCGGCGACGGCCGTCCCGAACGCGTAGCCGAGTTGACTCACCGAGTTGATGACCCCCGACGAGACAGCAGAGTCCGACTCGGGAACGGCGGACATCGTCAGGTCGACCAACTGCCCGGTGAACAGTCCGAGTCCGACACCGATAATCAGCATCGGCAGGACCATCTCGGAGGTGGTCAAATCGAGCGCAAGCCGACTTATCAGCAGTAACATCCCGGCTCCGATGAGTACGAGGCCGACGATGACGATGCGCTTCTGGGCGAAGTACTCTCGCCAGCCGGTTGAGATAACCGCTACCACGAGGGTCGCCGCCGAGAACGGCAACAGCGCGATGCCGGAATCGAACGCCGAGAAGCCGAGTGCTGACTGGAGAAACACCGGTATAGTGAACATGAAACCGGAGAGGAACAGGGACTCGCTCGCAAACGTGGAGGTGCCCGAGATGAACGTCCGGTTTCGCAGGACTGTCAGCGGAATCAGCACTGGTTGGCCTGCACGTTGCTGTCGAATTTCCCACCGGACGAAGGCAACGAGGAAGACTAGGCCAAATCCGATTAACCAGATTGCGGGTGAGAGTCCGAGTGGCTGTATCTGTGTCCCATTAATCACGAACGGTCGAAGCGGTCGAATCCAGCCGTACTGCCCGGCGAGTAACGACCCCACGATGATGGAGACGATTCCCAGAATCGACAGAATCGTCCCCCCCGTATCGAACTGGATGGCCTCTTCGTTCGGCTTCGACGGCAGATACCGAAGGGTCAACCCGACGATTATCAGGACGACGAAGAACTCACCAATCAAACCCCAGCGCCAGCTGCCGTAGGTCGTGAGTGTCCCTCCAATCATGGGTCCGACGGCGACGCCGACGGCCGTCACACCACCGATTGCCCCGAAAGCCTTCGCGCGGTCGCTCCCCTTGTAGTTCTCGACGATAATCGAGTACGTGATTGGCAGCAGCAAGGCGGCGGCGATGCCTTCGATGACCGACCAGCCGAGGAACAACACCGCGAAACTCGGGCTGAATCCTGCCATGAGCGTTCCGACGCTGTATATCGCGAGCGTGATGATGAGGAGTCGTTTGGTGTCGATAGCCGCTCGAAGGCTCCCGCCTGGGATGATGAGCGCGGCCATCACCATCGAGTACACCGCGATAGCACCTTGCAACGCGCTGACCGTGGTGTCCAGGTCCTGAACGATAGACGGAACAGCGACGTTCATCATCGACGAATCGAGGACGCCGAGGAACATGCTTATCGCGGCGATGACCGCTGGCCCCCAGAACTTCATTCCTGATTGTTCGTTCGTAGCCCCCGAATTAATCTCACTCATACGAAGGTAACAGTACGTTGAGTAGTCTGTTAAGGGTAGTCTAGGGGTACCACACTGTCAGTAATCGAATTGCGTTCGTCGTGAGGTTCTCATTTTCTACAGCGTCGGCCGGTGGATTCGGAGGACGAAATTTGAACGCCGAATTTTCGTTTGGTGAAAATGAGGGCAACGAGAGTTCGCCGCTATTGACCACCCTCGGTCGGTGTCCACTCTCGGGGAACCGAAACTGAGTCCGGTTACTAATCGACCGACAGCAACTCGTTTCCGTCAGGGAACGACGAGATTTCCCCACCTCTCTGACGAACGTAAACACACCACACGACTGTTCGAATACATGACAGGTGGCCAAATTGTTTAAATAGACTGGCTTTGCATTGAAAAATCAACTGGGGTGGGGAATAATCCAGGGGGGTAATTCGGGTGGATTCTAGCGGTGGAACTCTCCGGATAAGCCGGCCAGGAGAGTTCTAACCCTGGTCGTAACCCAACCATGAAACTAGGAATTATCGGAGTCGGCAACGCGGGTAGCAAGATTGTCGACAAGATGGTCGAATTCGAATCGCTCACGAATCGGAAACTCTGTCGTCACGTGATGGTGATAAACACCGCACGGACTGACCTCACCAAACCGGACCACATCCCGGAAGAACGACGAATTCTCATCGGAGACACACACCAGAAAGCCAAGGGTCACGGTGTCGGTGGCGACGTCGACGTCGGTGCGGAAGTCGCCCGAAACGACATGGACGAGATTCGACGCGCGTTCGACGACGTGGACATCCACGAAGTGGACGCAATCTTGGTCTGTGCGTCTCTCGGCGGCGGAACCGGCAGCGGTGCAGGGCCAGTCGTCATCAACGAACTGCAGAAGATGTACGACGAACCAATCTACGGATTGGGCGTCCTCCCCGGCAAGTACGAAGGCGGTCGGCCAGCGTTGAACGCGGCCCGTTCGCTCCAATCGTTCGTCAACAACACGGACAACTTCATCGCCTTCGACAACGACGCGTGGCGCTCGAAGGACCAAACGGTCGGTGAGGGCTACGAGGGCATGAACCGCGAACTGGCGACTCGTATCGTCACCCTCCTCGGAGCAGGCGAGTACGACGAACCGACCGTGGCAGAGAACGCGATGGACTCCAGTGACATCATCCGCACGCTCGATACAGACGGTATCTCGTCTATCGGCTACGCGTCCACGTCGGTCGAGAACGGTGACGGGCTCCTCAAGCGATTCCGCGAGGACCACGAAGTCCAGGACAGTTCCAACTCTGCGGCGAAGATAAACGGTCTCGTCCGTCGAGCGGTCAACTCCCGACTTACGCTGCCGTGTGAACCGTCGAGCGCAGACCGTGCGCTCATCGTCCTCTCCGGTCCGCCCTCGGAACTCTCGCGGAAGGGACTCGAGAGTGCCCGTGAATGGATCGAAAACGAGGTCGATACGGTCGAAGTACTCGCTGGCGACGACCCACGAGAGAACGCCTCTGCGCTCTCTGCGGTCGTCTTGCTGTCGAACGTCACCCAGACCCCTCGAATCGAAAAGATTCAGGAGCAAGCGGTTGCTGCTCAGGAGAAAATTGCCGAGCAGGAGGCCGTCCGCGAAGAAGAGATAGCCGACCTGATAACGGACAAAGACGGCAAAATCGACCCGGTCATCTGACCATGAGTCCCGTGAACCGGGAGGTAGCACACACCTCTCAGGGACTGGTGCCATGAAGCTCGCAGTCGTCGGCGTTGGTAACGCAGGGAGTCGTATCGTCAACCAAGTCTTGGAGTTCGAGAAGGAGACGGGTCGAAACCTTTGCAACGGGAATACCCTGCTCATCAACTCGACGCCAACCGCGTTCGACGCCCCCGAACACGTTCCCGAAGAGCGTCGGCTGACTATCGGAGACGTCTACTGGGAAGCGAGCGGCGAAGACATCGACGGCGACCCGGATTTGGCGGCCGAAATCGCCCGCGAGGAGAAGAACGACATCATCCGTGCGTTCGACCTCATCGAGTTCCATCAGGTAGACGGCATCCTCGTCGTCGCCGGACTCGGGCGCGGAACCGGCGGCGGTGCCGGTGCCGTCGTCATCGACCAGTTGAAAGAAATCTGTGACGAACCGGTGTACGCAGTCGGCGTCCTTCCCGCCACGTCAGAAGGACAAGAACCGGCGTTGACCGCCGCACGAACGCTTCAGTCCTTCGTCGCCACGGCGGACAACGTCATCACCTTCGACAACGACGCGTGGCGAGACGCCGACTTCGACTCTGTGGGTCGTCTGCAACCTGAAGAAGACGATGCCGCAGACGAAGCGACAGGCTCCGACGAGGACGTGCCCACCGACGATACCGACACCGCTGACGCCCCCGACACTGCTGACGCGACCAACCCTGCCGACGACTCCACCGGTGAGTTCGAGCGCATGAACGTCGCACTCGCCGAGCGACTCGTCACACTATTCGCCGCAGGCGAGTTCCGCGGGAGTACCGAGTCCGAAAACCGGATGGACCCGAGCGACATCATGCGGACGCTCGATACGGGCGGCATCTCGTCTATCGGCTACGCCTCGTTCGACCTGCCACAGGCCGGTGGGGTTCGCTCGTGGGTTCGTTCGATGAGCGACCGCTTTGCGTGGATGCCCGACTCCAACTGGGCAAACAAAGCCGAGATGGACGACGACGATACCGCGACTGACGCGGCGAAGATAAACAGACTCGTCCGCAAAGCGGCGCTGTCGAAACTGACGCTCCCGTGTGAGATTTCGAGTGCCGACCGAGCGCTCATCGTCCTCACTGGCCCGTCTCGAACGCTCTCTCGAAAGGGATTCGAGGGTGGTCGATATTGGCTCGAACGAGAAGCCGACATCGTCGAAGTGATGGCGGGCGACGAACCGCACGACAGGGCTCCGTCGCTCACCGTGGTCATCCTGTTCTCGAACGTGACCGACGTCGATAGAATCAAAGAGATTCAGGAGACTGCCATCGAACACCAACAAGCCTTGGACGCCGAGGTGTCAGAGGTCGGGGCGGCTGATTCGAGATGACCAGTCCAATCGACCCGGAGTGGGACGACTCCCCGTGGTGGATGCCGAACTGGGCCGCAGAGATGGTCACAGGCATGCGAATCGACCTGCGGTGGTTGCACATGTCGTGGATGGAGGTCGTCTTCGCCCGTGACCGCAGCAATTCGGTCGTCGAAAACCGAAAACCGGAGGACACCGGCGGTGCTGTCGCGTACCACCTGTGGGCGGCCCTCGGCGTACTCTTCCTCGTCGTCGGCTATCCGCTCTTCGTCGTCGGTCTCGCCACCCGATATTACGCCCACCGAATCGACCGATTCACGGCCGGACTCGGGTTCGTTGGCGTGGCTGTGCTTTCGGTCCTCATCTGGGGTCTCTTCTCGGCAGCGACGTACATCTCACCCATCGCGTTCGAAGGGTTCGTCGCCGTCGTCGTCGCGGGCGTCGTCGCAACTATCTCTGCGGTTCTCACACTCTACTTCAAGCGTCTGGATGGTCGGCCCGTGACCGTCCTCCTCGCATATCCACTCGGTGTAACAGCTATCTTCCTTCCCCCAGTCGTCGCATCACTCTACTCCCCGACGCTGGCGTCTATCGTCTTCCCGAGTTCGACGTCGCTTGCAATCTGGATTCTCGACAACGTCCTCGACTTCGCTGGCGTCGCCTCGTTCATCCGTGCCTCCTTCGAGTTGCAGGGATTGGCGTACGTCGGCATGTGGTTCGCCCTCGCGGTTCCAGTTGGCTGGTTCCTCGGCGGACTCGTCACGCTCGTCGATGGCGTCAGGAACGACGGTCCATCGAGCCACGTCGACGACGGTGGGTCGCGATTGTACTGACGAACACTTTTTTCGCAACTTCACTGTCTTTGTCGGCCGGGATTCTGGACGCATCGCTCTCTTTGTTACAATCGATTCGAGGGACGAGATTTGAACAACGTCGAGACGGTCGCCTTCGGCGCTGCGTCTCGTCTCGTTCAAACTCGCCGTTCGATTTGAACCACGGTCGCAACGCGACTCACGGCTTCGCCGTTCGTCTTTTTGCGACACGAAATGTCGCACATTGCTCCCTGATTCAAATCACTCTGGCCGCACTTGGCACTCGTCACAAAGTTCCTCGGTACAAGTGCGGGGGACGAGATTTGAACTCGCGAACTCCTACGAGAGCGGATCTTAAGTCCGCCGCTTTTGGCCAGGCTCAGCCACCCCCGCTCAGTCGTTCGTTATCAGGGGGGAAGAAAAGTGCTTTCGGTTACCAATCGACCGACAGCGAGCCATCGCCATTCGGGTCTGGCGAGATTTCTTCGTCCGTCCGTCGGTCGATGACGTGGATGACGCCACGGCCTTTCTTCGCCGGGCACACCTCTGCAGCGCGGATGTTCTCGTCGAGTTCGTCCTCACCGATAAAGTACGACTTCGCTCGGGCGAGTCCGGTTGCAAGGTCCATCTCCCAGTTGTCTGCGACCTCGGCACACCGCCCCGCGCCGAAGCACTTGTTGGCCTCGAAGATGATTTTGTAGGGCTTTTCTTCGACCGGCGGAGCGTTTGCGTCGCTTCCGAAGTCGCTCGGCTTCGGACGCTCGGTCTCCTCACTCATCGACGGGGGTTGCAACCGCGGCGACTTTGCGCTGTCGGTCGCCTTCGAGTGTGCCCGGTGGCTCTTTCCGCGTTGCTCTCCTACGATGGCTGATGGCCCGTCCCCGACGCGAGCGCTTCGACAGCGCGTTTCGCTCCCGCTCTCACCGCGAGCAACGGCAGTTTCTCGCGGACCTCTGGGCGGCGCGGGGATGGGAGACGAGAATCGACGGGCAAACTATCGTCGCCACTCGCGGCGGTGAAACCAAGCGTATCGCACTCGCTACTGAGTCGTTTTTAGGGACGCGCTCGCCGCCAGCAGAGACGAACGTCATCGTCGCACTCGGGGAGATTGACTCGCCGACAGCGACGGTTTATTCGGTCGGTGATATCTTCGAGATGGCTCGGTACGGACTGCCGGAAGCCCAAAGTGACCGACTCTTTTCTGCGCACTTTGGTTCCCTCCTCAGCACGCCGGTTACAGAGCGCCCGCGGCGCAGATGGCTTGGCCCCTTGCTCGTTCTCGTCGCTCTTTTGTTGGTTGTGGCCGCCGCGGTCGTAACTGGGATGATTCCACTTTCGGGCGTCCAACTGGCGACCCAAGACGCGTCGCCTGCGGCCACGGAATCCTCCACTTCGACGCCGACAGCGACACCCGTCCCCCGTGCGATTGCCCCCGGTCTGACGACGGCGGGCGTCGAAAATGCCACAGCGCTCGCTACAGCCCACCGCGAGGCACTCGGGAATCACTCGTATCAGTGGACGATTGGGTATCGTGAGTCGATTGCGGGCAATCAGACCGGCAGCGCGGTAGAGACCGTCGCCGTCGAAGCGCCGCATCGATACCGCTCGTCCGTCCAGCGAAGTGGCACGCTCAGAGCCTTTCCGCGGCCAACAGCCTCCGAAGACGCCTTCGCGGATGGGACGTTCCGGTACGCCCGTCGCCCGTCCGAACCCGATGGTGTCGCCGTTCGCGTCATCGACCCCGAGACCGTGGCCGGGCCGGGTCGCCAAGCCATTCGCGCGGAGTCGTACATCGACTGGTACCTCTCGACAGAGAACTCTCGGGTCGTGAACTCGTCGGTCGAAAACGGCACGCAACTGTACGAAATCGTCGGCAGTGGTAACGAGTTCCCGCGGTCGGTTCGATACACCGTCAGCGCGATTATCGAAGACTCTGGCTTCGTGCGGTCGATGGAGGTGTCGTACGAGACGCGAGATGGCGTGACAGTAACAGTGTGGTTCGAATATAGGGCAATCGACGAGACGACGGTGGAGCCACCGTCGTGGGCCGTCAACGCGCGCTAAGCTTACTGTTCGACGTCGACGGATTCGAGGACGATGTCCGAAACCGGCTTGTCTTGGCGGTCGGTCGGGACCGAGCCGATTTCTTCGACGACGTCCATGCCGTCGGTGACCTTCCCGAAGACGGCGTGTTTGCCGTCGAGGTGCGGCTGTGCGGCGAGCGTGATGAAGAACTGCGAGCCGTTGGTGTTGGGGCCGCGGTTCGCCATCGAGAGGACGCCAGCGCCGTCGTGGCTAAGGTCCGAGTCGAACTCGTCGTCGAACGTATAGCCGGGGCCGCCGCGGCCGGTTCCGGTCGGGTCGCCACCCTGAATCATGAAACCGTCGATGATGCGGTGGAAGAGGATATCCTCGTAGAGGGGTTCGTCCTCTTTCGTCTCGTCCGTCTCGGGGTGTACCCACGTCTTCTCGCCCGTGGCGAGACCGACGAAGTTGTCCACCGTGTTGGGGACCTTGTCGGCGAACAGTTCGACCGTGATGTCGCCCTTTGTCGTGTGGAGCGTGGCAGTTGGGTTATCGCTCATATACCCATCGTCGGGCGGGCGCGTGAAAACCGTGCCGCTCCGACTACAATAGTCGTATCGACAGACATATCAATTTGACACAAACGATTGTGATGAGATGACATGTCATGTCACTGGAGGGCGACCAAAATGAGCGCCCTCTCAGCCCTTCGAAAGGCCTCGAATCTCGCAAACACGTACTTCGTCGTTCTCGTCCTCGCCGCGGCGGGTCTCGCGCTGGTCGAACCGAGTCTGTTCACGTGGATTGCCCCACATATCTCGCTCGGACTCGGCATCATCATGCTCGGGATGGGCCTGACGCTCCAACCAATCGACTTCAAACGACTCGCCGAACAACCCGGTGCGGTTGCAGTCGGTGTTCTCGCCCAATGGCTCGTGATGCCGCTCGCGGCCTACGCGCTCACCGTTGCTCTCTCGCTCCCGCCCGAACTCGCCGTCGGCGTCATCCTCGTCGGTGCCGCTCCTGGGGGCACGGCGTCGAACGTCATGGCCTATCTCGGTGAAGGTGACGTGGCGCTCTCGGTTGCGATTACGACCGTCACGACGCTCGCCGCGCCGATTGTCATGCCTGCGTGGGTGGTCGCCCTCGCTGGCGAGCAGTTGCAGGTCGGCTTCATGGACCTCTTTCTGAGTATCGTCCAAATCGTCTTCATCCCGGTCGTCCTCGGCTTCGCGCTCCGAATCGCGCTCGACCGCTCCGCGCCCGAGGCTGCTGAGGCCGGACTCGACGTGTTCCCGCTCATCTCTGTGGTGACTATCGTCGCCATCGTCGCGGCCGTCGTCGGCCTCAACGTGGATACGATTCTCGGCGCAGGAGTCGCCGCCATCGCCGCCGTCGTCATCCACAACGCGATTGGACTCAGTGCAGGCTACGGCGCTGGCAAGCTCGCAGGCATGCCCGACGACCGTGTTCGGACGACGACCTTCGAAGTCGGCCTGCAAAATAGTGGACTCGCCGCCGCACTCGCTGTCGCGTTCTTCTCGCCGCTCGCCGCACTGCCGCCCGCACTGTTCAGCGTGTGGCACAACGTCACCGGCCCGGCGCTCGCAAGCTACTTCTCGCGCCAAGAGTCGAGTCGGCCGACTGCCGCACCCGCCGACGACTGAGTACCGCCCGACACGCGACCGATTTTTCACGTCGCCGACTGCGGATTCCCCCTACCTACAAGAGATACGATTGCGTTGCGGTGTGTATGCACACTGCGGAGACCGTGACGCTCGCCCGACTTCCTTCCGGTGTCCCGGTCCAGACGACGGTTCACGTCTACGAACCGGCCGACGGGACGGCCGACAGGGCGACACTCTACATCCAAGCGGCCCAACACGGCCGAGAGATAAATGGCACCGAAGTCCTCCGACGACTCCACAGCCGATTGGACCGCGAATCCATCTCTGGACGCATTATCGCCGTTCCCGTCGCCGACCCACTGACGTTCGACCGCGTCTCGTACACCACGCCCGAGGCGGTCGATTCGGTCAATCCGAACATGAATCGCGTGTGGCCCGGCGATTCGGATGGCTCACTCCACGAACGCATGGCCGCCGCACTCTGGGAGTACGCCAGCGAAGCGGACGCTATCGTTGACCTCCACACCGGCAGTCCAGACATGCTGACTCACACGGTCTACCGAAAAGGCCACGACGAGTCACGGACCCTCGCCGAAGCCTTCGGTATCGACGTCCTGCTCGCCGAGGCCGCGGGCGAAGACGCCGAAGAAGAGTGGGCCGAGCGCAACTTCGGCGGCAAACTCCGTGTCGCCGCCACCGAAGCCAACATACCCTCTATCACGCCCGAACTGGCGCACAACAAGCAACTGGTCGAAGACGCTATCGACGCGGGCGTCTCTGGGGTTCTCAACGTCGCTCGCCACCTCGGCATTCTCTCCGGCGCAGTCGATTCGTGGGACGGCAAGACCTACAGAAATCACCTCGGGCGCGTCACTGCCGCCGAATCCGGTCTCTTCGTCGCCCGCGAAGACCTCGAACTCGGCCGCGACGTGCGCCCCGGCGACCACCTCGGCTGGGTGTACGACCCGACCACCTACGAGATGCTCCAAGAAGTCGAAGCCGAACGCGGCGGCGTCGTCTACTCTATCGCCCGCGAGGCCACCGTCACCGCCGGAACGACGCTCGTCGGCGTGGCACTCCCGCTGGATGGAGACGAAGATGACCCGTTCGACAGCGTGGACGAGGAGTTCGACTTTTAGGCTCGAATAGTAGGCAAGAAGACATTTATCGCCGCAGTTTGAGCCGCAGATATGCAACGACGCGACGTGTTGCGATTTTTGGGGTCTGTTGGAGTTGCTGGGTTGGCTGGGTGTGCTGCACCGGCGGCAAGCCCGAACTCACGATTCGACCCCGAGGCTCCCTGTCCAGACAGCATCGACTTGTGTTATCACGAACTGACCGACGAGCAGGTGTTTCTCTACCCAGACAGCGAACAGGTCACCATCGGCGACGAGGTACAGATGCACCTCGTCAACCGGAGTGACCACGACCTGTTCATCGGTCCCGACTACTGGTGGCTGTGGCGTCTTGAGGATGGAGAATGGGTCGATATCAGGCCTCGAAACTATGTCCTCGATATGGGTGCTGGCGTCCCTGCTGGCGGGTCGTACGTCTGGAATCTTGCTGTCCACGCCGAGGCATCCGATGGGAGGTCTTCAGCGTTCGGGGAGATTACTGAAGCCGCCTTCGAACCGGGTCGCTACTGCTTCGAGGCGCGCGATGTCGATATCGGCGACGAAAAAGAAAACGAACACAACTCGTTCGGTGCGATATTCGACGTAGTCGAAGCCTGAGCCTTAGAAGTCGCGCAGGTTTTCGAGGACTGCTTCTGCGGCACCGGAGTCGATAGCCTCACGAGCCATCTCCAGACCTTCGTCGATGGAGTCTGCATCCTGCCGGGCGTAGATGCGGAGTGCCGCGTTGAGGGCGATTGCGTCGGCGAATCGGTCGTCGCGTTCGCCGGAGAGAACGGCTTCCGTAATTTCGGCGGAGTCGCCCGCAACGTCGTCTTCGTTGACACCGAGGTCGTCGTACTCGAAGTCCATTCCATAGTTGGCCGTCTCGATGTCGAAATCCTCGAAGGTGCCGTCGTCGTCTCGCGGTTCATCACCGCTCGACTGTTCTGCGTCGCTATGCGACGCACTCGCGGTCCACTCGGCGACCTTCGTGTAGCCGGGGCGGATGTCGTCGTAGCCTTCCATTCCCTGGAACATGACGATGCGGTCGAGGTCGTGGTGCTGGCTCTCTTTGAAGGTGTCCGTCATCTTCTTCGCAAAGGCGAGGTGGTAGAACGACCCAAGATGAGTGGAGGCATTCGCCGGATTGGCGATGGTCTCGATGGTGTTGACGAAGGTGCGAACGCCCATGTTGTCGCGGCGCTCCCACAGTGCGTGAATCGCGGGGTTGAACTTCGGTTGGTAGTAGAAGCCGAAACCAGTCTCGTCCACCATATCCGCCGACTCGCTGGGTTCGAGTTCCGTGCGAACGTCGAGTGCGTCGAGGACGTGCTTGTAGGCGTCCTGTTTCTGCGTGGGGACGCGGTCACCGGAGTGGACGACCACGGGCGTGCCCGCGGCCGCCGCGACGACACCTGCGCCGACGCCGAGAATTGCGGTCTTGCCCTTGCCGTCGTAGTTGGCACCGCAGTCCACGGGGTCCACGTCGGGTTCGGCGTACTCGACGTATTGGGCCATCACGTCGGCGTAGGCCGCCAGTTCCTCGGCGTTGTTGTGTTTCCACCGGTTCGCCAGCCAGAACGCGCCGAGCGTCGTGTGGTCGGGTTCGTCCGCGAGGATGCGCTCCATCGCTTCTGTCGCCTGCTCGCGGCTCATGTCTTCGGCCGATTTCGTGCCCGTTCCGACGACCTCGGTCATCAGGCGCTTCAGCGGCCACGGTCCGAACTCGTTGTCGGCATTCGTCATGGCTGAGTGTTCGAGTGAGCGCGCAAAAAACGTCCTGTTCGTGCCTGCCCGCCCGCGTCCGAAAGGGATAGGCTTCCGGACTCCTAAGCCGCGACAATGAGCGCGCTGTCGGAGGATTGGCGAGACGACCTCGACGAGGTCGATGCCGCCCTCATCGACGACTACCAGAGTGGCTTCCCGGTCGCCGAACGTCCCTTCCGCGTCGTCGCCGACGAACTCGGTATCGAGGAAGACGACGCCCTGGAACGAGTCAAACGGCTCCGCGAGAAGGGCATCTTCCGGCGGTTCGGTGCGGTCCTCAACCCGCCGGTCATCGGGAGTTCGACCCTCGCGGCCGTTTCGGCTCCTGACGACCGATTCGACGAGGTTGCCGAGGTCATCAACGGCTATCAGCAAGTGAACCACAACTACCGCCGCGACCACGACTGGAACATGTGGTTCGTCGTCACCGCTGGCTCTCGGGAGACGCGCGACCGACTACTCGCAGAAATCGAGGAACGAACGGGGTGTGAGGTGCTGAACCTCCCGATGCTGACCGACTACTACATCGACCTCGAATTTCCGGTGATGAACGAGGACCGTTTCGCCCGCGAGAGCCTCGAACAGACCGAGGTGAGTGCCACCCGAATCTCCGAGAACGCCACGGGCAACCTCTCGGACCTCGACGCTCGCCTCCTCGTGGAGATTCAAGACGGGTTCCCGCTCTCGAAGACGCCCTACCGCGACGTTGCCGAGGCCATCGACGCCGAACCGGCGGAAGTCATCGACGCCATCGAACGTCTCCTCGCCGACGGCTGTATCAAACGAATCGGCTGTATCGTCAACCACGTCGTCACGGGCTTTCACAACAACTGCATGGTCGTCTGGAACGTCCCCGACGACGAACTCGATGCTCGAGGTGAACACGTCGGGAGTCTCCCCTACGTCACCCTCTGCTACCACCGCCCGCGTCGCCCAGAACAGGACTGGCCGTACAACCTCTTCACGATGATTCATGGCCGCGAAGCCGATGCCGTGGACGAGAAGATAGACGAACTCGCCGACGAGTACCTCCCCTTCGAACACGAGCGTCTCTACTCCACCAAGACCCTGAAACAGACCGGCGCGCAGTACGAAGCACTCGTCAGTTCCGAGGACTGAACTGGCGACTCGTCTCTTTTCCTGAAAGTGCGTATTACGGGCTGACAGAACGGTTTTGCCAGTGGAAGTTGTATCTGTATATACATTTTTGGGGGTGTTCTCTCCTCGAATCGCTCGGAAAACCAACACACGACGACGGCGAGACGGTGTCTGTCTCTCGTTTCGGGCGGATACGACTACAGGACGATGGAACCGCAATCACGGCGGCGCATACTGCACCTCATCGGGGTCGGCCTGACGGGATGGACAGCGGGGTGTTCGACAGCGACACCATCGACAGAGAACAACGTCCCGATGATGGCGACACGAGTTCCCGATTCGGATTCGATATCTGTTGCGGAGCTAGCTACCCCATCACCGACTGATTCCGAACCGGAGTCAAAGACTCAAACAATCGAATTCCGGCGGGCAACTGCGACGGTGTCGCTGGACTGCACCGACTTCTCGTTGCGCATGGAACCCGCTTCGGTCGAGTACTTCCTCGACCTCCTCTACCGCGACGAGACGACCGACGAGGTGCAGTGGTCTTCTGCGGGGCCGCTCACCGGTCGCGTGACCGACTCCTTCGGCGACACCGAGTTTCTCCTGCTCGAAATCGACATTCAAATCTCCGGTGAACCACCGGCGAAAGTCTATCTACCCGATGGGTGTTTCGAGGGCGGACAACCGCGGAGTGGGATGCGAGGAGAACAGAACGAATAGTGGCTCACCGGCCCTACGCCTCGACCGGTGGTCGGGTGTACGTGTACTCTCTCACGGCCACGAGTACGATGGCGACGCTGGCGACAGTCCACGCCCCGACTAACTGCATTGGGGCGAGTATCGGAAAGTCGAATTCAGGGCCGAGAAGGTGGAAGGTGACGCCGAGTGCGGCGAGCGCCACCATGTTTCGGGCTGGATAGCGGCCGATATACGCTCGTCTAGTGAGCCACAGCAGTACGAATCCGTAGCCCATGACCGGGAGTTCGTACGCCCAGTAGACGAACCAAAATCCGCCATCTCCCCACGTTTTGAGTTCGTAGTACGCTCCTTGATAGTCAGCGATGTACCACCCAGAGCCGGGGTCAACGGTGTCTGTCGCATACTCAAAATCGTCAGGCCAGTCCTCGCGTCCGTAAATCGAATGCGAGCCATCTGGCGATTCGATAGACTTCCGTACCGCGCGTTGCGCATCTTGCGATAAGTCGTCGTACTGATGTATGGGTATCTCACCATCTAACAACGACTGCGCTGCTGGTTCTGTCGAGAAAGTCGCCCGCTCGGTCCAGTCGTGCATCAGCACCGGCGACGCAACGAGTGAGAGTCCGACGACTGCGGCCAACAGTACAACGACGGCCTCTCGATTCATACCTGAACTCCACGAACTGCTGACAAGTACTTTCTGGACCAAAACCTCTGTTTCCACTGGAATTTGGGTCTAACTCGTGCCCGTCTGATGTCCGTCTCGTGCCCGAATTCGGCAAATCTGTTTCATACCCCCCGGCCACGAGATGAGTGGGTGATACCCAATGCGAACCAAGACACTCATCGGCGCACTCCTCGCGGTACTCGTCGTCTCCGGCGGTATCGTCGGACTCGCCGCGGCACAGGAGACGACAACCGAGCAACCGACCGACGACGCACAGACCGCTGACCAAGCGACCGACTCGACCACGGACAACGTAACAGACCGCCGACCGACGGACCCCGCTTACACCAACCTCTCGACGTTCCTCGACCAGTTCGACCTGACCGACGAACAGAAGCAATCTATCGAAGACGAAGTGAGCGAGATGCGTGCCGACGACGCGTCTTCCCACGCGATTCGTCTCGTCGTCCACGGGCGACTCCACCAGTACGGCGTCACGCACGAAGATATGCACGAAGTCCGCTTCGAGAATCGCCTCGATGGGAAACTCGACCGCCTACAAGCCCACTACGACCTGAGCGACGACGAAGTCGAGACGCTCCGTGATGCGGTCGAGGCTGCCCGTGCAGACGGCGCGAACCCCGGTGAACTTCGTGAAGTCGCTCTCGACACACTCGAAAAGCTCGGCCACGACGTGAGCGACCTCCGCGAACGTTGGAATGAGCGTTCGGCCCAGAACTGGCATCGCCACGACGGCGACCGTGACCGCGGAGTTGGTCGCTAACAACGCGCGAACGCTAATCTCGCTGACCACTCGTGTCTCTCTCTATTTCGAACATGGATGCTGTTCCGGTCCCTCCACCGGCCCCCATCGTTTTTATACTCAACCTGAGAGGTGCAAACAGATGCGTCGGGTGCTCTGGTGGCTCATCGGCGGTGCTCGCGGTGGGAAAAACCGCCTGCGTATCGTTCGGACGCTCGCCGACACACCGATGAACGCGAACCAACTCGCCGACGAACTGGATTTGAACTACAAGACGGTCCGTCACCACCTCGAACTCCTCGAAGAAAACGGAGTTTTGACCACCATGGGCGACGGCTACGGCAAGACGTACTTTCTCTCAGACCGCATGGAACAGAACGTAGACATCCTCGACCAAATCGCACAGGAGGCCGACCTCGAATGAGCGACGTTGAACCCGACCCAATGAAGCGGACGCTGTTTGTGACGCTCATCGGCGTACTCATCGCAATCGGTGCGACACTCATCGTTCCTGCCGCACTCGGACGCGATATCCGTCCGCGGCTTGCGCTCTTCTTGCAGGTGAAACTGCTCGTCTCGACGTTCAACGTCGTCTTGCTCGTCGCGCTCGCGTACAACTACGTTCGGGTCTACCGCGACTTGCCGAACCCGTTTACCCTGAGTCTCGTCGTGTTCACCATCTCGCTGTTGCTGTACGCGCTCACCTCGAATCCGCTGGCGGCCATCGTCTTCGGATTCCGCCCACAGGTGAGTATCGGGGCGTTCACCTTCCTCCCCGACCTCTTTGCGACCGTCGCGGTCGTCGTCTTGCTGTATCAGAGTTATCGGTGAGGGCGCGGTGGCTGTCTCGGCCTTCTATCGGCTATTTCGGTCTGCCCATGGACTGAGAATCGCGTAGACCGCCTCGTTCATCGGCACGTCGATACCGACGGCGTCGGCGTGTCGAGCCACCGACCCGTGGAGTGCTTCGAGTTCCATCGGTTTGTCGTGAGTCAGGTCGTAGTGGAGCGACGAGTACATCGCTGGGTCGAGGTCACGCGCGAATTCGAGCCACTCCGTAACGAGGCCCTCAGGAAGGTCTACGCCCTCCGCGCGGGCGACTGTGACCACTTCAACCATGATGTCACGAAACATCTCCCACGAGGCGTCGCTCTCTCGAACGTCGCCTATCGGGAGACGCGTGGTCGCAGTCATTCCTGCCTGCGCACAGATGAACGCGAACTTTCGCCAGAGCTCGGTGTTGATGTCCTCCGCGTGGACGGCGTCGATACCGTCACTCGCTGAGAACGCATCGTGAAGTGCGGCGATTCGGTCGCTCTTCTCGCCATCGAGTTCGCCGTAGACGAATCGTGCCGGGCCACCAGTGTGTTCGACGACGCCCGGTTCTTTGATGGTCGAGAAGATGTACGCGACGCCACCGACCACGTGTTCGTCGCCGACGACCTCGGCAACCCATCGCTCGCTGTCGACGCCGTTCTGAAACGAGACGACCGCCGTGTTCTCGCCGAGAAGTGGTTCGAGGTCCGCCGCGGCCCCTTTGACGTCGTACGCTTTCGTGCAGAGCAATACGTACTCACACGACCCGATGTCTTCTGGGTCGTCTGTCGCCGGGAGTTCGACTGCCGTGTCGCCAGCGACGCTCTCGACGCGCAACCCCTCGGACTGGAGTGCATCGAGGTGCGGCCCTCGGGCGATGAGATGGACTTCGTGCCCGGCGTCTGCCAGTCTCGCCCCGAGATATCCACCGACTCCGCCCGCTCCAAAGATGGCGAATTTCATAGCGCAAGTAGACGAGACCAGATGAAAGAGATTGGGAAGGCGGGGCTCTCTCGTCCCGTGCGTCGTTCTCTCTGGATGAGAACCGGTGCCATATGTAATATTCTGTTGACACGAATTCGTAGGTGAACAACCATGCCTTCCATCAAACACCGAATCAGTACACACCCAGTAGCGGTCTTTTTCATCCTCGCGTATGCCATTACGTGGGCTATCGAGGCACCCGTCTTCTTGTTCGACTTGGAACCATCGTGGACGACGTGGGGTCTTTTTACTCTCGGTGCGCTCGGTCCGTTCCTCGCTGCTGTCGTCGTCTTGTGGGCGGCCGGTGAGTCGGTCCGAGAGTGGTTCACACCACGACTTCGCTGGCGACTCGCCCCCCGGTGGTACATCGCTGTCGTCGGTATCCCACTCGTGTTCGTCGCACTCGGGACGGCAATATACGGTCTCCTCGGGTACCCCATCGACCTCGGCGTCCTCGATTTAGGATTCGTGTTCTACCTCACACTCCCGCTTTTCATCCTCTTCGAAGCCATCGTCGGTGGCGGGAAAGAAGAACTGGGCTGGCGAGGGTTCGCCCTGCCGAAGTTGCAAGCCCGATACGGCGCGGTGCAATCAGGACTGCTCATCGGTGTCCTCTGGGCACTCTGGCACCTCCCGATGTTCTTCACCGCCTCGGCACCCCACGGGACGTGGCCGCTCGGACAGCAGGTACTCTGGGGCGTCAGCATCGTCGGCTTCTCACTCGTCTTGACGTGGCTCTACAACGAGACGGGCAGTGCGTGGATAGCGATGCTCGGTCACGGTGCGATGAACCTCTTGAGTGGTCTCATCCCAATCGACGCGACGGTCGTCGGGACGCCAATCTACGACGAAGTTCGCGTGGCCGCTATCGGTGCGTTTGCGGCGGCAGTGTGGCTCGTTGCGCTCGTACTCATCGCCACACAGGGACCAGACCACCTCGCACGCCATCCAGCAGAGACCAGCGGGTTCTCTGAGACGATATCATCGACACGTCACCCGCGACAAGCTAACTGAGAAGAAACTGTGAGTCTACCGCGATGCGAACCGACCAAGCAACTGCGCGCCACGAACCGCACCGCGCTTGGCTAAGTACCCGCTCTTGAGCGCGCCAATCTTGGCGTAGTAGCCAGATTTGAGTGCGCCTTCTTTGGCGAGAATGGCACTGACGAGTGCGCCCTGTTTCGCGTAGTAGGCAGATTTCCGACCGGCGGCACCGGCGTAGTGTTTCGTACTCGTCGGCAGTGGGGTGCGGCGGCCCTGAACGCGGGTCGAACCCTCACGAATCGCATCGAGGATGTCGTCGGCCGTGAGCGACGCCCGCGACACGTCTGGAATCTCGATTTCGGTGTAGGCACGCCCGACGTACCCGACTTTGTGGGCGTCGCTTCCGGCGACACTCGGGTAGGCGCGGCGGGCCGCAAAGCGGCGTGCGCGGCGGTTCTTGTAGCCCGTAAAGAGCCACGAGTTGTACGTCTCGATAGCGTCGAAGGCGTCACGGCCCACTTTCTCGTGATAGGCCGCGAGGCGCTTCTTTCGGATGCCGTGGCGACTCCGCTGGAAGGGATGCGGGACGATAGCGACACCGCCGTGGTCGTGGACCCATTGGGCAGTCTCATCGAGTGGTCGCCGCCGGGGTGGAAGTTTCTCGACGCCGAGGGCGAGGAGGTGGCCGTCCGCAGTGGAAACTTCGACACCCGGGATGCCGACGAGGCCGTACATCGGCGCGAGTTGCGCCGCGCGAACCGACTCGTCGATGACGTCGTGGTCGGTGATGACCACGGCGTCGAGGCCGATTTCGGCGGCCTGCTCCAAGATGAGTTCCACTGGGTCGTGCGCGTCGTATGACCCCTCGGAGTGAACGTGTGGGTCGAGACGGACAGTCAGCGTGGACACATAACACGTTTCGACTTCGAAGACGAAAAATCCACGTCCGAATCGTGCTAGCTTTTTTCATACCACTGAACTCGCTCTCGTCGTGGAATTTACGTAAATTCATTTCAGCGAATCTTTAGGAACACTCCACACCAACTCAGTGTATGGCAGTCTCTGACACATTCGTCCCCGCCTGTGACCGCGACGAACTCACTGAGGCGGGCCGCAAACTCGTCTCACTCGACGGTCATGCAATCGCTCTCTTCGACCACGAAGGGTCGGTTCGAGCGGTTGCAAACGCGTGCCCCCACATGGGTTTTCCACTGATTCGTGGGACCGTCGATGACGGTGTTCTCACGTGCCACTGGCATCACGCGCGCTTCGAACTCTCCTGCGGCGACACCTTCGACCCGTGGGCCGACGACGTACTCTCGTACCCGGTCGAAATTCGAGACGGAACCGTCTACGTGGACCCCTCTCCGGAACCCGACGAACCGCCCGCAGTTCACTGGCGACAACGCCTCGAAGACGGCCTCGAACGAAACCTCCGACTCGTCGTCGCAAAGGCCGTCATCGGCCTCCAAGACGAGGGTGTCCCGACCACCGACGCCATCGAAGCGGGCGTCAGGTTTGGCGCACAGTATCGACGTGAGGGATGGGGTCCCGGTCTCACCATCCTCACCGCGATGGCGAACGTCCTCGGCGACGTCGAGGGCGACGACGCCAAACGCGCGCTGTATCACGGGCTGATTCAGGTCGCCAGCGACACCGCAGGCGAACCGCCCCGATTCGACCAAGACGCGTTCGAAGACGTCGATGCCGACTTCGACCGCTTGCTGTCGTGGTTCCGCGAGAGTATCGAAGTCCGCGACCCCGACGGCGCAGAACGCGTCTTACGAACCGCTATCGCCGCCGGTTACGTCGATGCCGACATCGCGCACATGCTCGGTGCGGCCGCCACGGATCACCGATACCTCGACACCGGCCACATGCTCGATTTCGTCAACAAAGCCTGCGAGTCGCTCGACCACATCGGCTGGGAACACGCCGACGACGTACTTCCGAGTCTGGTTCGAGGCCTCGCAATGGCCGACAGAGCAGAAGAGTCCGCGTCGTGGCGACGCCCTATCGACCTCGCCGGGCGCTTAGACGACACGTTCGACGAACTGGACCAGTTCATCCGATTCGGCAGGAATCGAACGTGGTCCAAACCAGCGGACATGCTCGAAACGCTCCTTGAGGACGACCCCGACGCAATCATCGACGTACTGGTCGAAGCGATTCGAGAAGGCGCGACGCCCGAAGACCTCGCCAGCGTCGTCGCGTTCGCCGCCGGTATGCGCGTGACACAGTTCTCGACCACCAACGAGTTCTCCGACTGGAACACCGTTCACCACACGTTCACTTACGCGAACGCGGTTCACCAACTTACCCGCCGAACCGACGCGAAAGAACTCTACCGTGGTGTCTTCGACGCCGCTATCAACGTCTATCTCGACCGCTTCCTCAACACACCACCAGCGCCGCTCCCGACCACCGACGACGGGATGAACCCGGACGAGACGCTGGCACGCCTCACTCAGGCGTTCGACATGGAAGGACAGGTCAACGATGCGGGCGCGGCCGCCGCGCACTTCCTCGACTCAGGCGGCGAAATCGGGACGCTCCGAAACGAACTCGCCGCGGCTCTCTTGCGTGAAGATGCAGGGTTCCACACCTACCAAGCCCTCGAAGCAGGATTCACACAGGCGGCCGAGCGGCCATCAGAAGAAGCACGGACGCTCATGGTCGGGGTTGCCCGGTATCTCGCCGCCCATTCGCCGACGCGACGAGAGCGTGAGCAGACGTTCACTATCGCGGCACGACTCCAGCGCGGCGAGGCGATTCACGAAGCAGACGACTGATATCGCCGACCATGCCACGAGTGGCGTTCAGAACTGGTCGATGATTCGCTCTCCCGTCTCGATACCGCTCCAGAGAGCGGCGTGAACTCTCCCTTCACCGACGGTCCAATCGCCAGCAAAGTAGAGTCCGGCGTCCTCGCCGCGGCGGATGACTTCTTCGAACGCCGTGCCGTTCGGAAGCGCGTATCGCCAGCCTTGGTGGTCAACCCAGTCTGGGTCGCGCAGGCGGTCATCGTCGAGGAGTGTGGCGGCTTTGTCGGCGGCCACGGTGGCAATCTCCTCGGGGTCGTCGTCGTAGTGCGCTTCTGACCACTCGGGGCTCATCTGGACGACTAAGAGGCTCTCACCGTCGGGGACGTGGCCGTCTTTACACTCTTCGCGGGCGAGCCAGCCGATATCGTGGTCTTTGTCGGTGTTGACGAGTGCGTACCACGGGTCGTCGCGCTCGAAGGGGTAGTGGAGCATTATCGAGCGAATCGTCCGGTAGGTCACGCTACCTATCGCCTCGCGGAGGGCGACCATATCTTGACTTCCCCAGCCCATCTCGGTGAGGATACTGGCGGTCTGTGGGGCAGGTGGCGTGAGCAGAACCACGTCGAACGGGCCGTGTCGAACGTCGTCGGTATCGACTACCGACCAGACGCCAGTCTCGTAGTCGCGGTCGATTGCGGCGACACGCGTCTCGCGTTCGACCGTCGCGTTCGTCTGTTCGAGGAGGCGCTTTCCGAGTTGGGTGATTCCCGCTTCCCACGTCCACTTGTGTTCGTCGCGGCTGTCACCCTCGGCAATCTCGCCGTCGGTGTCGAACGTCCAGATTGGTTCGTCGATATCGACCAAGCCGTCGGTTCCGAGTTCTTGAATCAGGTCTGCGGTTCGCTCGTCGTAGTCTTTGACGTAGTTCGCGCCGTGGTCGTATCGGCACCCGTTCTTTCGGCGGGTTGCCGCGCGACCTGCGACGCCACGACTCTTCTCGAGAATCGTCACGTTCGAATCAGTCGTACGCAGCGCGTAGGCCGCCCCGATACCCGCAACGCCAGCGCCGACGATACACACGTTCCGGCTCATTGCCACTCTCCGTCTGCTCCAGCCAGCATTGCTCCTAGCTGAGGACGCAAGGTGCTAAAAGGCTCTCTCACCGGCGAATGTCGGCGGGTGCCGCAAGGCGAAAACAATTCACCTCCCGCTTTCTCACACTTTGTATGTACGATTCGGTCATTTTCGACCACGACGGCGTACTCACGACGCTCGTCGAACTCTCTGTCCTCCGCGAGGCGACGTGGGAGACGTTCGAAACGCTTGGTGTTTCGAACCCTGACCCGGACCACGTCGAACGACTCGTCATCCACGTCGTCCCCGAAGACGTGCGCGCAGTCGCCGACACCTACGACCTCGACCCTGAAACGCTGTTCCGCACCCGCGACGAACTCGCGTCGGCCGCCCAGTGTGAGGCAATCGACGCCGGACACAAGACCCCGTACGACGACTTCGACTCGGTTCGCCGTATCGACGCCCCCATGGGCATCGTCTCGAACAACCAGCAGGCGACCATCGACCACGTGGTTGAAACCATGGACGTAACCGACCTCTTCCCGACCGCCTACGGCCGCGAACCGTCGATGACGAGCCTCCAGCGCAAGAAACCCGACCCCTACTACATCGAACGAGCGATGGACGACCTCGGCGTCGATTCGCCGCTCTACGTCGGCGACAGTGACAGCGACATCGTCGCTGCCCACGCCGCGGGCGTCGATTCGGCGTTCATCCGCCGCGGACACCGCCGCGACCACACGCCTTCTCCCGACCCGACTCACGAGATAGCGGGACTCGATGACTTACTCACGCTCGATGGCGTCCCCGTTCTCGATTCGACGGAGGTAGCTCGATGACCTCACTTCCGAATCCCGGTCTCGGTACGATGGGTCTCGACACACCAGAAAAGGCGACTGCGGTCACGACGGCGCTCGAACTCGGCTATCGCCACATCGACACTGCACAGATTTACGAGAACGAACAGGTCGTCGGCGACGCACTCGCCAAAGCTGATGTTCCGCGCGACGATATCTCTCTCGCAACGAAAGTGTGGGCCGATAGCCTCGCCTACGACGACGTATTGCGGACGACACGCGAGAGTCTCGACCGCCTCGGAACCGACTACGCTGACCTCCTCTACGTCCATCGCCCCATCGAGACCTACGACCCGCCGGAGACGTTGCGCGCGTTCGACGAACTCGTCGATTCGAGTCTCGTCGAGAACGTCGGCGTGAGCAACTTCACGGTCGAGGAACTGGACGAAGCAGTGGACCTCCTCTCTGCACCGCTCGCGGCCCACCAGACCGAGTATCACCCGCTGTTCCAACGCCCAGAACTCCTCGAACACGCACGCGAACACGGCTACGATGTCGTCGCCTACTCGCCGCTCGCAGGCGGGCGCGTCGGTGAGATCGACGAAGTCGTCGCAGTCGCAGACAAACACGATACGACTCCGGAAGCAGTCAGTATCGCGTGGCTGGTCGCAAAAGGCGTCTGTGTCATTCCGAAGGCATCGAGTGAGAGACACCTTCGAGCAAACATGGAGGCGACGACGCTCAGCCTCGACGTGGAGGATGTCGAACATCTCGATAGCATCGAGAACGAAGTCGAGCTATTCCCAGAGTAATACCACAGAAACGAGCGCCACGAATTCTCAAATTTATTACTCATCCCGGAACGATTATTACAGGACGCACGGTGGGTCTGACCATGCGGATTCCGAGTGGGGTAAGCGGGTTCGACGACCTTATTCAGGGCGGCTTCCTGCCGCACCGACTGTATGTCCTCAGCGGCCCTCCAGGCAGTGGTAAGACCACGTTCACAGCACAGTTCATCGCCGAAGGTCTCCGAAACGGAGAGACGTGTATGTACATCACCATGCACGAAACCGAAGACGAACTCGTCAACGACATGTCGAGCTTCAACTTCGGCTTCGAGACGCTCACGAACTCGGATACGTTCCGATACATCAACCTCGTGAGTCCGAAGGGCAAGCACCTGTTGAACCAGTTTTCACAGGGTGGCTCTTCGAACGTCCAGAGTCTGACCGACAAAATCGTCGCGTTCGTCAACTCGCGACAGGTCGACCGGCTCGTCATCGACTCGACGATGTTGCTTCGACTCTTCTTCTCCAACGGCGAAGAAGAGATGACGCGCTTTTTGACGGCGCTCAAGCAGGGTGAGGCGACGACGTTACTCATCTCGGAGATGACCGACCCATCGTCTTACGCGGACGAACACTTCCTCGCCCACGGGGTTATCTTCTTCCATAACTACCTAGAAGCAACGGGGATGACTCGCGGAATCCAAGTCATCAAGATGCGCGGGACGAACATCGACTGCGATATCCGTTCGCTCAAATTCACCGACAACGGACTCATCGTCGACCCGCGTTCGAAAGTCGACCTCTAACGCATGTACGACCAGGCATTCGGAACAGAGTGGCGAACGCTCACCGACGAAGAGTTGATTCGCCGAATGTACGCACTCGGTGTCTCGACGGCACTCGGTGCGCCAAACCAAGACGAGTTCGAGCGCCTCCGCCGCCAAGCGAACACCGCTTATGGCCGGAGCGTGCTTCAACTCTCCTTCGAAGAAGGGAAACAGCGCGTGCGAAACCAGCGCGGCAACTTCGAGACGAAAGCCGACGCGTGGGAAGCACTCGTCGAACAGGACGAAGAAGTCGAGGAAGTCGAGTCCGCTGTCGGGATGCTTCGCCCCACCGAGAACACCGGCGTTCCTGGGGCAGTCAGCCGAACGACGTTGCTCGATATCAACGCCGACGACTTGGGGCGACTGCGCCTCCCGAAGTTTCTTCACCGCAAGCAGTAAGTCGCCGACGCGGCTTTCTGACTGGCACACTTTTGTCTAGGTATGGCGCAAAACGAACTCTCACTCTCAGAAGCAGAGTGGCGCGAACGACTCTCCCCAGACGCGTACAACGTCCTTCGCCAACAGGGGACTGAACCTCGATTCTCGGGCGAACACGTGGACCGAACCGACGACGGAACCTACCGGTGTGCCGGATGCGGAACCGAACTGTTCGACTCGGAGACGAAGTACCACTCCGGGTGTGGATGGCCCAGTTTCTTCGCTGGCAACGAGACGAACATCGAACGCCGCCGCGACACGAGTCACGGGATGAACCGCGTCGAAGTCGTCTGTAAGACCTGTGGCGGCCATCTGGGACACGTCTTCCAAGACGGACCGAACCCAACCGGCGAGCGATACTGTATCAACTCGGTCGCACTGGATTTCGACTCCGAAACGGACGAGTAGGCACTTCGTAACGAGCGATGCTCGTGCTTTGGTGTATTTCTCCGATTCTGGTAGGTTTCGGCTAACTCGTCGTGTCTGATGGTAGTCGATTCGTAGCAAACACCCCTGCTCACGAAAGAGGAGTATGTCTCGCGGCTACTCCACACACCGCCCCCCTCGGCGTGAATTTTCTCTCACGCCGTACGTGTTCGTCCTCGTCGGCGCGCTGACGTTTTGCCTCGCGGTTCTCGGACCGGTCGCCGACCTCACGACCGGACTCACGTTGACCGACATCGCAACCAGTGGCGCACCCGTCTCCTTCGATGGTGCGGTTCTCGTCATGAGTGGTGGGTTGCTCTTTATCAGTGGTGCTTCGACTCTCTTCGGTGTCTTACTTCTCTTCGTGAGACTCTCCTGAGTGTCCCCCGCGAGACTACTGCGATTTATTCTTCGTCAACTTCGTCTTCGGTAGCGTACGTACTCACTGCTTGCTCACGCTCGATGTGTGTCTCGGCGCGGTGCTTCCACTCTTCGGCGCGACGGTCGCTCACCTCAGTCGCCACCACGAGGTCTTCGACGGGCGTTTCGAGTAGTTTCGTGACCGTGTCGATACCCGCCTCGCGGAGTCGTGTCGCGTACGCAGACCCGATTCCTCGGATGTTCGTGAGTTCCTCTGGGTCGTACGGTTCGACTTCAATTTCTTCGAGGACGTTCGTCATCTGGGCCGACAACTCATCGACGCGCGATTCGAGCGCACTGATTCGGCTGTCGTGGTCGCCAAGTGACGCCACCAAATCGTCGTGGGTGTGCGAAGCGACCCCTTCGTCGCTCGGGGCGCTCACAACACCGATTTCGTCCGAAGTAACTTCCGCTGCGGCGACTGACTCTTCGTGAGTCTCGGCGTCGGTGTCGGATCCGCCCCCGTCGCTCGTCGTCGTATCTACAGATTCGCTCGTGAAGTCGATAACCGCGTCTTCGTCTACTTCTCCGTCTTCTGCGTCCTCGGCGTCTTCGCTCACTGCGTCGTCGGCTTCGTCGTTCACAGACTCGTCGCCGCCTTCGGAACTTTCTCTTTCCGTCTCTCCGGTTTCGTCGTCCTCGTCAGTCTCCGGTTCGACGTCGTCCGGAAGGATATACCGCAGTTGCGTCTCGGGGACGTAGCCGATGACGTGTTTTCGCTTCTTATCCTTCGTAAGTACGACCCCACCCGCACGGACTGCTTTGTAGCCACCGCAGTCGATTACCAACCCATCTGTCGTGTAGACTTTCATCTACTACCCTTGGTCTTCCAACAGAATGACTGTTTTCGACATCGGGGCGGGCTTTTTGGTGGCCGCACGCCCCAGAAGTGTATGCACGTCTTCGTCATCGGCGGAACGGGACTTCTCGGGACCGGAATCGTCCGCAGATTACTCGACGCAGACCACGAGGTGACGAGTTTCCAGCGGGGCCACACCGACGACCACCTTCCCGAGTCGGTGACCACCGTGACCGGCGACCGAGGCGACAGCGACCACCTCGCCTCGGCGCTCGAAGAAGCGTCTCCAAATGCAATCGTCGATTTGGCCTGCTTCGACGCCAAGACTGCCCGTAACGCACTGTCGTGCTGTCCACAGTCGGTCGAGCGCTACGTCTTTTGTAGCACTATCGACGTGTATCACCGACCGCCACCGAAGAATCCCGTTCGCGAATCGAGTCCACGAAATCCACCAGTGAGCGACTACGCCGCCGGGAAAATCGCCGCCGAAGACGTGTTCTTCGAGGCACACGGTGATGACATCGACGTCGTTGTTCTCCGACCGTGGAACACATATGGCGAGGGTTCTCCACTCGTCCACACCCTCGGCATGGGGTCGTACTACCTCGACCGAATCCGCAAGGGAAAGCCGATTATCGTCCACGGTGACGGCACCTCGCTGTGGGGGCCGTGCCACCGTGACGACGTCGCACGGGCATTCGTGGGCGCAGTCGAAAATCCCGGTGTCGGTGGGCGTGCCTACAATGTCACCAGCGAGGAGACGATGACGTGGAATCAGTACCACGCTCGCGTCGCCAACGCCCTCGATGCACCCGACCCGGACCTCGTTCACATCCCGACTCACGTCCTCCGCACCGTCGCTCCCGAGCGAACACGGATGCTCCGTGACCACTTCCAGTACAGCACTGTCTTCGACAACTCCCGGGCGAAAGCCGACCTCGACTTCGAGTACACAATCGACTTCGAGACGGGAGTCGAAAGGACGGTCGAGTGGCTGGATTCGAACGATGGAATCGACGCGTGGGACGCAGAGCCGTTGGACGACGAACTCGCAACGGCGTGGCGCGAGAATACGAACTCCTTTCTCGCTTCGTTCGAGCCTGGCCGCTAGGCTTCGTCTTCGTCGCGTTGCAGAACAGTTTGTACGTCCACCGAGTCTGGGTCGGTGAGTGTCGTTTCGAGTTCGTCGATGAGCGTGGCGGGGTCGTCGGCGACAGGTGACTGTGAGGTTCCGTCGTCGGATTCGGTGTCCAACTGCGCCCGCAACTTCTCAAGCGTCGCTACGGCGCTCTGGAGCTGTGCCGTTTTCCGTCGCTCTTCGGTCACTTCGTCGGCGATACCGAGTACGCCAGTCGCCGAGAGCGTCTCGATACTGAACGGAACCTTCGTGACTTGCTCGACGAATTCGTCACCGTCGTCGTCAACTCGATACTGGTCGCGGATGTGGGTCGCCTCCCCGCGTTCGATGACTGCTTTGTCCTCCTCGTGAAATCGCTCGGCGGTCTCCGAGTCGTTCAGTTCCCGCTCAGTCTTGCCCTCGATTTCCGCAGCGGTGCCGCCGTACGCGTTCGCCCCCGTCTCGTTGATGAGGAGATACCGCCCGTCGATGTCTTTCACGAAGACACACTGCGGAAGTTCGTCGATGACGTTTCTGAGTAGTCGATGGCTCTGTTCGGCAGCGTGTTGGGCGCGGCGCGTGGCGACGGCATTTCGAATCCGCTTTGCCAACACGTCGAAGTTGTCCGACCCACCACCTTTTCGGAGATAGTCGGTGACGCCAGCGGAGATTGCTTTGCTCGCAATCTCTTCGGACCCTCTGCCGGTAAAGAGGATAAACGGTAATTCTGCGTCGTAGTTTCGGACTGTTTCTAGTAGTTCGAGTCCGTCAACCTCGGGCATGTCGTAGTCGCTGACGACGCACTCGACCTCGTCCAAGTGGTCGGACACTGCAGTCGGGTCCGTCTCGGTTTGGACTTCGAGCGGTGGGGAGTTGGTCGATTCGCGCTGTAAGAATGCCGCTGATAACTCGGCGAATCTGGGGTCATCGTCGACGTGAAGCACCTCGATGGGTTCCTCACGTGCGCGATGAGAGATGAAGTGGCCGACAGCCGCGTCACTCACCCGAGACATACTCTCTAGTCGATGTGCCATTTGATATGCATTCGGGATGGTGCGTATTCTGGAAAACGACCGACGAGTGAGAAATTTATGCCTTCTCGGCGAACGCGAGCGACCCGCTTACGTTCTTGATGTAGACGCGGACAGTCTCGCCTTCGCGTGCGCCGGGGACGAAGATAGTGTACTCGCCGCGCTGTGCGACGCCGTCGCCTTTCCGGCCCGTGCCCGTGATTTCGACTTCGTACGTGCGGCCTTCTTCGACGGCGTTTTGCTGGCGGTTCGCACTCGCACTGGAGCGTTTCTGGACCGGACGGAACGCACCACATGCCTCACAGCGAAGCATGTCTACGCCGTCTTCGGTGGTGAGACGCGTGTCGGGCAGGCCACACTCGGAACAGGTGACGTACTCGTCCACGTAGTCGTCGATTGCCTCGTTGAAGTCGCGGATAGAGAAGGAACCGCTGTAGCGTGCGCGGTCACCTTCGAGTTGTCCGCTCGTACCCAGTGCGCGCTGGACTGCACTGTGCAGGTGGTTCGGTGTGCGCGAGAGGGCGTCGGCAATTTCGCCGAGGTTGGTCAGGCGCGTGAATGCACCGTCCGTTTCACCTTGCGGGTCCGGGACTCGCAACCGCTCTTGTTCGACGTTCCGCTCCGGGAGAATATCGAGGGCTCTATCGAGCGCCGATTGGTATTCCATAGGCACACGAGTTTCTCGCAACGTATAGCCGTTCCGTCAACGTCTCGGATGCGGGTTCGAGGAGTCCGATATCGATTCGGTGGCCGATAACGCCACGAACAGACCGAAGCGACCCCATCCGACGACACCTGCATTCGTTTCAAAATCACCTGTTGCGGAACTGGTCGATACCACTTCAGTGCTGGCGCTCGAACTCGTAGATATGGGGTACACGTGGCAGTACTACGACCTCGTCCTCGCAGGCATCTTCGGCAGCCTCGTCGCTGGTGTTCTCGTCGGGCAGTTCACTGCAATAGCACCGACGACGGCCATCGTCGGGTTTAGCGCAGTCGCTGCCGTCGTAATGGCCCACGGGTTGTTCGTCAACGGGCCCGTGGACCAACCGGCAGACCTCACGAACGAAGTGGATGCCCTGAACTGACGTCCGGCACTCTCGTTTTCAGTCCGACGCCTCGACGATTTCGTGCTTCAGTATCCCGACGCCTTCGTACCAAATTTCGACCGTCTCGCCGGGTTCGACCAGCCCCGGATTCGCGGGACTGCCGAACGAGACGACGTCGCCGGGTTGGAACGTGTAGTGTTCCGAGAGGTGCGAGATGATTTTCGCTGGTGGAAAGAGCATCAGTTCCGTGTTCGACTCCTGGCGCAACTCGCTGCCGACGTGGGTCGTCATGTCGAGGTTCGCCGGGTCGACATCCGTCTCAATCCACGGCCCGAGCGGTCCAGAGCCATCGAATGCTTTGCGTGCGGTTCGGCCCGGTTGGTCGAGCGCGTCGAGGTCGTCGAGGATGGTGTAGCCGCGAACCACATCCGCAACGTCTTGTTCAGAAACGTTCGAACACTCGCGGTCGATGACGGCCGCCAACTCGCCCGCATACGTGAGTTCGTCAGTCCACGACGGATACGGCACCTTCGCGCCCGGCCCGCGAACCGAGACAGGCGGTTTGATGAACCAGTCCGGTTCGTCCGGCACGTCGTAGTCCATCTGGTCGAGTGTCGCCGCGAAGTTCCGTCCGACGCAGTAGAGCGCCGATGGGTCGCACGGTGCGAGCAGTTCGGCGTCTTCGCCCAGCGTGTACTCCGCGCCATCGACGCGGACGACGCCGGTTTCGCCTGCATTATCCTCGCCGACGTACTCGCCCGTCTCGACCCCCTCGTCAGTCTGAATTCGTGCCAGTCGCATCGGCAGTGGGTGGGTTCGCCGCTCACTTAGCCCTACGGCTGGCGGCGGCGTGTGTCGGAAGTGAACGGAGAGAATCGGGCCTCGGCCTATTCGTGGCCGGAGACGCGAACTGCCTCGTAGGGGTCTTCGAGATACTCCATCTCAGAACTGGAGAGCTTGATATCGAGGGCTTCGACCGCATCTTCGAGGTGCTCGATACTGGAGGTGCCGACGATGGGCGTCGTCACCCAATCTTTGTTGAACTGCCACGCGAGGGCGATTTGGGCCATCTTCACGCCCTTCTCGTCGGCGAGTTCCTGCACGCGTTCGTTGACTGCCGGGCCGCCACCTTCGAGGTACGGTCGGCCCACGTCGGCTTCGTGTTCGCCGCGAGTCGTCGATTCGAAGTCCTCGTAGGGGCGCGTGAGGAATCCTGCGGCCATCGGGCTCCACGGCATCGTGGCGATGTCGTTCTTCGCGCAGTACGGCATCATCTCACGCTCTTCTTCGCGGTAGGCGAGGTTGTAGAGATTCTGCATCGAGACGAATTTGTCGAGGTGCTGTGCATCGGCGGTGTACTGTGCTTCTGCGAACTGGTGGGCCCACATCGACGAGGCACCGATATAGCGGGTCTTTCCGCGTCGAACGGCGTCGTCGAGCGCGCGCATCGTCGTCTCGATTGGCGTGTCGTAATCCCAGCGGTGGATTTGATAGAGGTCAACCGTGTCCATGCCGAGTCGGTCGAGCGAATTGTCTAACTCCTGTTCGATGGTCTTGCGCGAGAGGCCACCCGAGTTCGGGTCGTCGTCACGCATCTGTCCGTAGACTTTGGTCGCGACGACCATCTCGTCGCGGTCGTAGTCGGCGAGGACGTCGCCCAGAATCTCCTCGGATTCGCCGTAGGAGTAGACGTTTGCTGTATCGAAGAAGTTGATTCCGAGGTCGATTGCGCGCTCGATGAGTTCCCTGCTTTCGTCGGTGTCGAGCGTCCAGTCGTCCCAGTTCGCCCCGAAGCTCATACAGCCGAGACAGATTTTACTCACGGTCATGCCCGTCGAGCCGAATGTCGTGTACTCCATCGTCTGGTGTTTGACGGCCTGACAGATAAACACGGCCGGGTGGTGAGTTGGTGGTCGAAGACCGATTGAGTGGCCCAACGCTGACCTAAGCAAGTATCAAAAGCGGACTCATATATTCGGCTAACGTTGGGCCTTCTCGATGTTAGATAATCAGCGCGTCTTCGGTGAGTAGTTCGTCTTCGGTCCGCTGTGCTTCAGGCCCTTCGTCTACGAGCATCGGCTGGTCGATACTGTCCGAAAAGCGGTCGGGGTCGGGTTCGACACGTTTGAGCATCGAAGAGAACACCGACCCACGGCGTCCTCCGGCGGAGACGATGCCTCCGTACTTTCGTTCCTCAAACGGCACCTCGTCTGGGTCCGGGAACTCTTCGCGGATGATTGTCGCCCAATCTCGAATCTGTTGGGCGGCCTCTTTCTGGGAGTAGAGGCTATCGTTGTAGTACCGTTCGTGATACTTCTCGTCGAGGTCCTCCTCAGAATGTTCCGGTGACTCGTACAGCACCGACTCGGTGGTCAAGTAGGTGCTAGCGAATCTGATGTTCACCGTAAAGCAGTCTGGGTACCGGAGGATGATAGGAAAGAACAGCATATCTGCGACTGTAATCCGTTGTTGCATCCGCCACAACCCCTCGAAGTAGTACGCGGCGAGCGCCCCTTTGGTGTCGTCTCGCTCGCCGGTGTGGTACTCCATTGCGACACGCTCGTACTCGTCTCCCGCAATCTGGTCGAGTCGAGTTCGATACGCCGCTGAAATCCCTTCGAGTTGTCGTTCGTACGCTTCGATGAGTGGAACATCTGGGTCTTCCAGCATATCTGCCTTCTTGACCTGCGCATCCGCGACCCCCATCATGTTCTCATGAAAGACGCGCTCTGCGTCTTCGTTTGGCAATGGCGTCTTGACCGCCTGTCGGTAGAGAACCTTCGTATCCCCGTTGAATTTCCGACTATGCTCCCCCATTTGACACATGGGTTCGGGATAATACTTGATTAATCCACTGGTGCGATAACCGTGCATTATCTGCTCACAACGGCTATTTTCTTGTTTTCGATAGCCCTTATAAAGGCAAAAACAAGCTACAAAATTCAATGTGTTGACGTTTCCTGTGGGGCCGGTGGACGGTTCATCTTCACGTCAGTTTCTAGCCTCGATTTGAGTTCGCGCAGTTCCGAACGGAGTTGTCGCGCCATGAGCCATCGCATGACTGGCTTGAAGACGGTGAACATGAACGCCGTAACACGGCCGTCAGGCTTGTTGTCGACGGTATTCGTGACGAGCGTCCCGCTCGGCGTTTCGGCCAGTTCGAGACGGGCGTCGAACGGGAACGGCCCCTCGATAGCGGTCATCTCGAGACGAGACGGTGCGTCGATAGCAGTCAGTTCGAGTACCATCGGTTGTGTCCGTCCGCTGTAGGAGTAGGTACTCTCGTAACGCGCACCCACGGTGGCCTCGTCACCCGAGATACGATGTGTTTCGCCGACGCCGACGACCCACTCGCTCATCGCTTCGATAGTAGAGATGTACGCGAATACGTCCTCGATTGGTCTGCGTACTTCGACCGTTGCGGATGCTTCCATCTCCCTACTAGTCGCGTGCTGAACACATATCCTTGCTGTCGGATCGGTGAAGAAAACCACCGTCTGAAACCTCTTTCTGTCGCTACTCCGGCGGTTCGTACTCTTGGTAGATGACGTGCCCGCACGCCTTGCAGTGTGAGGCGTCTGGGTCGTGATACGAGAGGCCACAATCGGGGCAGACGACGTTGACCTGGTCTCTGTGTGCCCACTCGCGTACAATCTTCCCTGCCTGCCACGGAATCAGCACGATTGCGGCGAGGACGCTAGCGACTGTCACCCAACGCCCCGCATGCGTCATCGGGATGATGTCGCCAAAGCCCACAGTAGTGAGACTAACGACCATGTAGTAGAATGCGTCGCCGAAGTTGTTCACGCTCGGATTCGCCCGGAACTCGACGCTGTAAAACAACCCCGCAGAGACGAAGAAGATGACGAGTACCGTCAAGAGGAGTTTCATCACACGGAGTGTCTCGACCGAGACCGTCCCGAAGAAGAACTCTTCGTCTTTCGTGAATCGGTAAAACCGAAGCACTCGGATGACTCGAACGACCCGGAGGAACCCGATGTTGAGGACGATAATCGACGGAGGAAGTAACAGCACCGAGAGCGTCGGGACTACCGAGAGTAAATCGACTATCGTGTACGGGTTGGTGAACTCGGCGAGTCGATTTGGTGCGCCGTAGAGACGAAGAACGTACTCGGCGACGAACACGAGCGCGATACCAACTTCTGCCTGCCAAAGCAACTCTTGTGTCGGCTCTGAAAGCGAGTACGTTTGGGCGACGAACACGCCGACGAAAACCAAGTTCAACACCAAAAGCGAGATGTCGATGGCTTTTCCGAGCGGGGTTTCGTGGTCGACGAGATAGAACTCTACTTGCTCTCGAAATCCACGTGGCGCTCGCGTCGAGGCGTGCGTTCCCATACAGTGTTTGGAACTCCGAATCGTAATGAATCTCTCTGCCGACAGGTATCGGTTCGGCCTACTCGTCGAAACAGGGCATAGAATCAGGCATATCGGGCACGAACAGCGTGCATGGCAACCATCGTCGAGATACAGATTCCTGCGGATGCATTCGATATCGGTCGGGTGTTTGCCGACCTGCCCGGTATCGAAGTCGAACTCGATAGAGTCGTTCCGACGGTGAATGCGGTGGTTCCGTTCCTGTGGGTTCGGGGCGTCGAACCACAGAACGTCGTCGAAGCCACGACTGTACACGATGGAATTCATCGCGTTCGTGTAGTGGACGAAGTAGAAGGCCATGGAACACTCTACCGAATCGAATGGTCAGACTCCGTTGAGAGCGCAATTACCGAACTCTCTCAACTCCCGCTCACTTTGATGGGTGGTACGGGGACCGACGACTCGTGGACCTTCACGCTACGAGCAGAGAACAGAACTAACGTGAGTCAGCTATTCGAGTGGTGTTCGACCCGTGATATCCCGGTGTCACTCACTAAAATCTACCACGCCAGTGCTGTGAAGAGTCCCGATGAGAAAGGCCTCTCGAACGCACAGCACGAAGCGCTCGTCATCGCGTATCAACAGGGGTACTTTGACGAACCAAGGCGTGCCACGCTCGAAGATATCGCGTCTTCACTCGGCATCTCCAGACAGGCACTCGCAGGCCGCTTGCGTCGCGGGACGCGAACGCTCATCACTCCCCTCGTCGCCAACTCCTAGTCACTCATGGGGTCGTTGTCTTACATAGTCAAGGAACGGGCAAATGTCACGTCGCCACCACTGCTCAGACACAGGAATGACACCCACACTATCCCCACGGCACGATGCCAACTCACTTCCGAGTTTTCGAGTCGTTCAGGCCGTCGCGCGCGAAGAGTCTGTTCACGAAACCGACCTCACGACGCCACTCGCGGACGTTATCGACCCGGAAGCACTGGACACCCTCGTCGAAGGCGACGATGGTTTTTCTTCACTCACGTTCTGCTACTACGGCTACGAAGTGACCGTCGATGAGAGTGGACACGTCTCGGCGCTCTCGCTCAAGCAGTAAACCAGTCTCTTTGTGACCGTTTTCTATCGAACTGTGGATACCACAGAAGCTCAGCCTGTGGCCTCCGAATCGGGTGGTGACTCCCGGCAACTCCTAGTAATCAGAAGACGATTGTCTAACTGGCCCGGGAGAACGAAAATAATTTCAAAATTTTTGGAGCCGTGGTATAACAAACCTCGCAAGTCTTAACCGTTGATGGGCACTTTGTCCAAAAGCAATGGCGAAAGGAAACGTTGATTTCTTCAACGACACAGGCGGCTACGGTTTCATCTCGACGGACGACGCAGACGACGACGTGTTCTTCCACATGGACGACATCGGCGGTCCGGACCTCGAAGAGAACCAGGATGTTGAATTCAGTATCGAACAGTCCCCCAAGGGACCACGCGCAGCAAACCTGACGCGTCTTTAAATTAGTTTAGTACACCGCGTAACTGCGGCGAAAGACATCAGATTTTACGACGACTTGCATTTTGAGTGCCAATAGTCACTGTACCGGCCTCATGTCAAGCGTATTTCCAACGCTCTGAGAACGTTCGATTCGAGCGATACCGGGCTTAAAATGAGCGAGCGATGCTCTCGCGGTCACACGAGAGTTAAAATTCGATTTCTCCCAGCTTGACACACGGTATCAGGACTCTCCGATAACTTATCCGTCTCCCGCTCTACGGTAACCCGTGAGCGAAGAAACTCAACGCCGAAATCTCCGAATGCCTCGGGGAGACGAACTGTTCGCAGTCGTAACAGAACACAATGGTGGAAACCACGTTCGCGTCCGTTGTAACGACGGCAAAGAGCGAATGGGCCGTATCCCCGGCCGAATGAAGTACCGCACCTGGATCAACGAGGGCGACACCGTCATCGTTGAACCGTGGGACTGGCAAGACGAGAAAGCGAACATCGAATGGCGCTACTCCGACCAAGACGCCGAGCAACTCCGTCGCGAAGGCCACATCGACTAATGACCCCCTTCGCCGAAAGGCGAGACTTCTTCTAGCCGAGTTCGAGCGTGCGAGCGGAGGCTACTGCCCGGTGCGCGCAGTGAACTATCGACAGAGACCGCGAAACTGCTAACACTCGTGAAGAAACGGCCTGCGAACGGCCAGTTCGTACACCACGCCCACGAGTGCAACCACCAGTGCGGTACCGGCAACCACTTTCACGACTCGTCTCACCTCGCTCTTGCCAGCCTTCACGGTCTTCGAACCAACCGTCGATTCGACGAACTCGGCGAACTCGGTTGCGAACGCCGACACGTCGTCCCAGTCGGTGTACTCGTAATCGCGTGAGGTGTCTGTATCACCCGTCGTCACCGCCGAGACGAGTTTGAATATCACTCGCTCCATCGGGGGATATTTCGTGTACGCGACGGCCCCTGCGAACAGACCAACACGGTCGGGGTGCCACCCAGTTCGGTCGGTGAGGTCATCGACGAACTTGCCTGCGCCTTCTCGTGCCCATCGAAGCGGAATAATCGACGCCAACGACAGTTGGAAAAAGCCGTTCGGACGCGCTTCGAGCGCCGCACGATTTCGCTCGACGAACGCGACCACCGCAGGACGGTGTTTGCGGTTGTTCACTGGTGAACCAACCAGCACCGCATCGAACGGTTCGACATCGACATCTGGGTCGTCCGTGACGTTCACGCTCGTTACTTCGTGTCCCCGTGCTTCGAGGACGGTTGTGATGTGTTTGGATACTTTCGCCGTCTGCCCTTCACCTGTTCCGTACGCCACGAGAATCGATACCATTTGAACTCACACCTACGCATACGCTGTTCGTGGCATTAACTGGTGATAGCCAGCTGCATGCACACAGCAGAGAGAACGGTTTCGTGCCAACGGACTTGGTCACTCGACCCTCCGAACGGAGGTCGTCTTCATTCGGTATGGCTCGTTTTTCTCCGTCGGACTCCTCTCTCTACAGAGCGACGCACCTGACCTGTCAAGGGCCGTCACAAAGGAGAAGAAATGGCAACAGACCCGTTGGTCATCATCTCGGTCATCATCGCGCTCGGGGCCGTCTCGAAACTCATCTCGGAGTGGGTTGGGGTTCCGAACGTCGTGTTCTTGCTCGCATTCGGCATCGCTATCGGACCGGAGGGTATCGGGTTTTTCAGTGCAGGTCTCACGAGCGAGCAACTCTCACTCTTCGTCGATATCGCCGTCGCAATCATCATCTTCGAGGGAGCGTTCTCTCTCACTCGAACGAAGATTCGGGCCACACCCAGACCGACGCTCTATCTCGTAACCATCGGGTCGGCCATTACCTTCGTCGGACTTGGGTTGGCGATTCGCGGCCTGCTCGGATTGCAGTGGTCGATTTCGTTTCTCGTCTCCGCGCTTCTCATCGCAACCGGCCCGACCGTCATCACACCCGTCTTGGAGCAAATATCCGTCTCTGAGAAGGTTTCGAGCATCCTCGAAACCGAAGGCATCGTCAACGACCCCGTTGCGGCGGTGGTTGGTGCGGTCGTCTTCTCGGTGACAATCGGGTCGATACGCGTGTCGGGTGAAGGAGATATCGTCGCCGACTTCATCAGCCAAGTGGCGATTGGTATCCTGTTCGGTCTCGTTACCGTACTCCTCTTGGCGTTCGTTCTACGGTCGTTCAGCAACTCGGTGCGAGATTCCCGAATCGTCGTCCTCGCCGCAGCGTTGCTGACCTACGCCGTTGCGAGTCTGTTCGCCACCGAAGCGGGTGTCGTCGCCGTCGCGGTCGCCGGGTTAGCGATGGGGAACACCGATATCCCGTTCAGTGAGGAAATTGCCGGGTTCAGCGATGCGATTTCGACGACGGTGCTGAGCGCGGTGTACATCGTCCTCGCGGCGCTCATCCAATTCGAAGATATCGTCGCACTCGGAGTGGGCGGGCTCGGTGTCGTCGTCCTTGCGATGGTCGTCGTCCGTCCACTCGCGGTGTTCGTCTCGACTTACAACTCGGAGTTCTCGCTGAATCAGCGAGCCTTCATCGCGGCTATCGGCCCGCGAGGAATCATTCCGGCGGCGACGGCGACGCTCTTTTCGTTGCAACTCAGTTCTGCGGGCATCGCGAACGCATCGAGCGTCGTGAGTCTCGTCTTTCTCGTCATCCTCGTGACTGTCGTCATCGAAGCAGGGGCGGCACCGCTCATCGCGCAGACACTCAACATCGTACCCATGACCACACTCATCATCGGCGGTAGCGAAATCGGACGATTGCTCGCAGATAGGCTCGACGAGCGGGGGGAGAACCCCGTCATCGTCGAGCGCGACGACCGGACCATCTCGTCGTTACAGGCGGCGGGTTACTCGGTCGTCCACGGCGACGGAACGAATGCGGACGTGCTGAAAGACGCGGGCGCACAGGACGCCGAGATGGTTATCGCGGCGACGAGCGACGACGCAGTGAACGTCCTCGCGTGCCAAATCGCTCGTTCGACGTTCGGTGTCGAGACGCTCATCTCGCTGGTGAACGACCAAACCAAAGTTGGTGCCTTCCGCGATATCGGCGTTTCGACGCTCACACCCACGACAGCGACGGTCAACGGAATCGAAGAACTGGTCGCTCTTCCGAGTCTCTTCGAGTGGCGAGCGACCACCAAACACCGACAGAAGTTCGCCGAAGAAACCGTCATCTCCGACGCCGTGGACGGCAAGGCAATCGGCGCGCTCCACGTCCCGGACCAGGCCGTTCTCGTCTTGGTCAAGCGTGGGTCTGCATTTATCGTCCCCACACAAGAGACGGTACTGCGGAAAGGTGACCGAGTCACCATCTTCGGCCGGTCGAACGCAGTCGAACGTGCGAGAGAACTCCTCACCGGGTGATGGATGTTCGAACTGCGTTGCAGTCTCTCGGTTTCTGTACCGACGCATCCAACACGAGAGCGCCACCAGTCCCGACCATTAACATACCATTCACGTCGGGTGGTGGTTTTCAGTGACGAATAGATTCTCTCGAGGCTGTGCTGATACTGTTCGAATACCGAAACAACCAGATAAGGTGACAAATAACCAATATAGTTCCACCAGTTTTCCGGACTATGGCCCTAGGGAAAACTTCTCGTGTGAACACGGACGGGACGACGGTCCTGAGGAGTATCCACGAGTTCAACGAAAACCAGTGGAACAACCTCGTAACGCATACTGAACAGGGAACTCTGTTCCATCGCCACGAATGGCTCGCCGCCGTGGAAGATGGACTCGATTACGAACCTCGGCACGTCGTCGTGAGTAAAGACTCCAATCCAATCGCTATCTTCCCCAATTTCGTCTCGGAGTTGACCGTTCCGAACGACGTCACGAACTCCGTCATCTCGGCTCTCGATATCTCCGTGATGGAGTCCGGTGGAATCGGCCACGGGGGGCCGATAATCTCCACCAACGAGCGCGAGAACATCGACCGACTCTTCGAGGCCCTCGACTCAGCGTCTGACGGCCGACTACTGTATCATCTCATTTCGACCTACGACCTTGGACACATCCGCTATGGGCAGTATCTTCGCGCCCGCGGATACGAACCGAACTCGAACGTCGCCACGTTTTTGATCGACCTCTCGGATGGGTGGGAGAAGATTCTCGCCGAGATGGACAAGTCACGACGCAAGGACGTCCGCCGGGCACACGAACAAGAGTACCAAATCGACATTAGCACACTTGGAACGAACATCCACCAAACCTACGGGATGTACGAGAAGAACACCGAACGCGTCGATGGAAATCTCATCCCGTTTTCCTTCTTCGAGACTCTCCGAGATTACTTCGGCGAGCGTATTCGCGTGTTTACGGCCTACGTTGATGGAAACGTAAAGGGCAAGTACATCTACCTGCTCGACACCGAGAACTCGACGCTCCACCACTGGCTCTCGGCGATTCCGGACCGCGACTGCTACGACTTCTATCCGTCTGAACTCATCCACTCCCGGGCAATCAAATGGGGCATCGAACAGGAGTTCGAGACGTACAGTTTCGGGGGCGCTGGCTCACACTTCGACAACTCCGTGTTCCGCTTCAAGACCCAATACGGCGCACAACCTGTCCCAGTTCTCCGGTGGGAGCGCGGGCGGAATCAACTCATGTGGCCGCTGTTCAAATTCGGACGGCAGAAAGTCGTCGAGAAAGGGTTGTAATCGTGGATAAGCTGGACGTTCGGATACGATAGGCACTGGATTCGAGAAGGTTACTCATCCCAACAGATTCCGAATACGGCCGAACAACCCACTTTTTTTCTTCTTCTTCGGGAACCTCGTCCCCAGAGTTGTACGCCGTCACCTCACCAGTGTCCGTATCGACGACGGTAACGCGGTCCACCCCACGCTCGTCGCTCTCGGTCGGGTCGTCGCGGGCCACCTTGTAGTCGATAGCGGGGTCCGTGCGAATGAATTCGAGCCCTTCGTCGGTTGGTTCGACGCCAGTTACGTCTCCAAGGTCTTCGACGAACGCATCGACGTTTGTCACGTAGTCGAATGCGGCAGGATGTGGGGTGATTTGACTCGTCGGCGACTGTGCGGAATAGGCTCGGAATCGGAACTGGTGCGCCATCGCCAGCGCGTACATCACGTCGTTGCCACCGTACCCTTCTTCGCCTTCGAACTTGACGGCCGCAATCTCGTCGTCTCGTCCTGCTTCTGTATCGACGATGAGCGTGATGTCCGTTACCGTCTCCGTTTTGCTGTCGAACTCGGCGATTGCGGCCCGGTTCCACAGGTCCAACGTCTCGGCGACGAGTGTCTCTGCTTCGCCCATCACCGTGACGTACAGATACCGGTCGATCCACGCGTAGTCCGCACCGACCGTTCGCTCACCGTTGTCGTAGTCGGCGAACACCGAATCGTCGTCTGCCGGAAATTCGACCGGGTGGTTCGCCTCGAACCACTCCATGAGCGCCTCGCGACTGCTCACGTCTTCACACTCGAAGTTGTAGACTGTCCAGTTTGGCATAAGTTCAGTTCACGAACACGTTATAAATATCTATGTGCTGACAGTAATTCCGTCAGTTGAATTCGGCTTGCAACCAGCAGGCTCCTTCGACACTGTCGCCGACGTTGGGTTCGTACTCGCCTGCGACGTGGTCGGCGACGAAGAGGTTCACGTCGAATTCCGGCCCTGCCTCGCCTTCCGGTCTGAAGAGTGGAACGCGGAGCAGGTAGCCCTGTATCGGTCCGTGTTCGACTCGGGTCGTCTCTTTGACTTTCGTCCGGACCACGTAGTCGTCGGGCGCACCTCGCTCCCACGGGCGGAAGCCGACGAAATCGGAGACGTCCAACTCTTCACCATCCTCGCCGACGATAGTATCGTAATCAGACTCGCCGAAGTCGTAGGCCGACAGCGCCAGTGAAACCGAGCAGTCGCCACCGAAGTGTTCGGGTGGGTGTTCGAAGTAGTTCGTCGCGAAGGCTGTGACGCCTGCGGGGCCGAGGTCACCGCCAATCCATGCCTCGATTCCAATGTTCCACTCGTTCAATTGCGTCGCTGAAAACTCGTGTGTCACACCTTCGATGCGTGGGTAGGCCGTCGCAACTTGGCTGTCGAGGGTGACGACCATCGGTTTGACTTCTTCGCCGTCGCCGATGTAGCCAGTGACGTTCTGGTCTTCGTGTGTGACGCCCTCCACTGGTTCGCCTTCTTTTACGGTCTGAAACACGAGGTCATCGATGTTCGTGCCGGTTCCGTCGTCTGGAAGGACTGTATCCCAATGGCTGCCGTGGCTCTGCATCGTGACTGTGCCGTCGGCGACTGGCGATGCTCCCATTGGCTCTGTCGGTGGGTCTGCTGGTCGTCGCTCGGAACCGTTCGGTTGCCCACTGTCCTCGTCTGCTGGTGTCTCAGCCGCCGATTGTTCGTCGTCAGAACCGCCAGTAATTCGGTTCAGCAACCGAGTTATTAGATTCATATCAGGTCATCTAGTTGATATTGTATAGTGTTTCCGCCGTCCACGTTCGGCGTGTGGTTCCGGCCGAACCTTCTTGACCAAATGCGCACACGATGTGCTATGGCAGACGCGCCGGGCGCTGGCACAGTCAGTCGATTTCGGTACTGACGGCCGCAAGCACGTCGCTTGCATACCGCTCCACAGCTGGCGATTCGTGGTCTACCAACGCACGAATTGTCGTCAGATGGTCAGCGAACGCGTCTGGGTTCGTGGCTGCGATTTCTTTGCAGGCGAGGAGCGTCCAGACGAGCAACTCGCCCTCGTAGTCGTGGATATCTCCGAACAGCGAAAGCAGACGACCAACGATTTCTGAAGCGTGTTCTGGGTTGCACAGGGCAAGCTCTCGAAGGAACGGGACGACCCCGGGTTTGATTGTTCCTGTTGTAGCCTGAAATTCGAGTTCTGAGACAAGATTCGAGGCGTCTACACACCGTTCTGGGACACCAGCGGCGAGGAGATAGAGCGCGTTTGCCGAAACGATGTCGCTCTCGTGGGCCAGTGCAGACACACTCTTCGGCCACTCTCGTGCGTAGTGACTCGAACTCGGCGTCGGCTCTACGTTTGCAACATACGTCGGCCCAATCTGCGTTGCAACTGCCAGTGCCACACACGCGTCTTCTTGGACGCTACGACTACCTTCTTCGAGCATCGAAAAGAGGGTCGTGAACAGGTCTGGACGGATTCGAAGATACAGTCCCACGGCCCGCATCGCCCACATTCTGGTCCCAGAGAGTGTGAATGGGTTGCGCTGTTGCTGTCCGAGTACGTCGTAATCTGGGAGCGTGCCAATCAAGCCGATGAGGGCGTCTTCTTTCTCTCGAAGTCGCTCTGGGCACAACTCTGCGAGCCACGCGATTCCAACGACTGCCTCGTACTGCGTGGCGTTCGAAGGCGAGTAGACGTCTTCAAAGATGTCGCGGATATCGACGCCCTCTGGTCGTTTGCGTACGCTTTCTTCCCACGACATGGTCACGTAGTAGCAATTGTACCGCCCTCCGTCGTAGTAAACGTGTGGAATGTCACACACGTCGAGATGAATAGGAATGCGGCCTCGGCACTCATAGGGCTCCGCATCACCGAGTGCCTAGTTCGGTTCGGAACGGGTGCCTCGTCATCGGCCATTCACACCTTTCCGATGGGTGGGCAAGTCACTTTTCGTCTGCAGAACACATTTAGACCTCTTCTTCGAAGAGAGGGGCCATGAGTTGGCGCGACATCCGTCCGGTGGTTTTAGGGCTCGTTTGGCGAGACGACGAGTTGTTGGTTGGGCGTGGATACGACCCCGAAGCAGACGAAACGTTCTGGCGGCCACTCGGTGGTGGAATCGAGTTTGGCGAACACAGCGAGGAGGCAGTGTGTCGGGAATTCGACGAAGAACTGGGTGTCGAATTGGAGAACGTCGAACTACTCACACACGTCGAGAACCGGTTCACCTTCGACGGGACGCAATGTCACGAAATCGCCCTCCTCTACGAGGGTGATATCGCTGACGAAGCAGTGTACCAACAGGAGGCGATGGTTGGGTATGAAGAGACGATTGGCGAAGAGTTCGAAGTCCGATGGATACCCGTGGCCGAATTCGAAACGAATTCGCGGACGCTGTACCCGGAAGCCATCGTCGATGTGATTGCAGAACACTGAGGCCTACGACAGTGGACGTTCGCTGGCCGTCAGCTAGATTAGGCCTTCTCCAGCGCACTCACGTCGATGAGTGGAACCGACGGCCTACCAGACAGCGACATCGACCCGGCGACAGTCCCCCAGAACCGTATTTCGTCGCCTTCGAGCAGTCGAAACCCGACAGCGTCGTCGAAGAACTCTCCGGTCGGCCATCGAGTAACCACGTCGCCGGTCAAACGACCGTCTTCCCCCTCGACAGTCACGGTTGCGAGTCGGACCGTCTCGTCTTCCCTCGTCGAATCGACTCGGCCAGTGTACGTCACTGCGGTCCCCGTGTAACCATCCGGGTCCGTAGCGAGGTTCTCGTATGCAACCGTGGTTGCAGTCGTTGGTTTGTCTCCCGACTTCGGGTCGGTGTTCGGATTCTCCGACTCGGCGTAGAGTGGCTGTGGTGTCGGAATCGACCACTCGACGGTTGGAAGCGACGCGTCGGGAAGGTGGGAGCCGACCCACTCCCGTCCAGCGGTGACTTCGGCGCGGAGTGTGGGCGACGATTGGACGAAATCAGAGATGCGTTCGACGACGACGTATAGCACGACCCCACCGACGACGTACTGACCAACCGTCTTCAGTGCGTCGCGACGAGACAGTTCTTGTTCGGTCTCGGCTTCGTTCTCGCGCTCGTCACCCGTCACACTCTCGTCCTCGGATTCGACGGGTTCGCCGAGCCAGTTTCGAGAGACTGGCTCTTCGGTGCCGACGAGTCCACGGACGAAATCTTCGACCCCAGTCTCTCGAACTTCGACGGCGATTGTGGGAGCATCGAGTTCGACCAGACCGGTCTGGTGGGCGTCGGAGTCTAGCCCCCCACGACCAACGACAGCAAGGTATGGTTCGACGCTCGCCCGCTTGCAGGTCCGAACGAACGCGCTCGTCATATCGGCGGTAATCCGTTTCGTCGTCGTTATCCAGATTCGAAGTTCGCGGGGCGTTCCATCTTCTGTTTCACCGTCGGCTTCGACGGTGACGTGCGGGCCTTTGAACCGGACGCGTGTATTGTACCCTCGTGCCTCCCAGATGTACTCGAAGATGGCGGCGAGTTCGACATCTGAACACTCGTCGATGAGTGACGCGAGCGGCGTGGCCGTCATTCGTGCTACCGATTCGATAAGAGGCTGTTAGGTGTTTCTGCCCTATTCTCGGGAGTGAGAACGTGGCTATCGACCGATGGAAAAGAGTGCAGATGGGGCGACGAGAGACCGCTTATTCGAGGCGTTCGCGGGCGGCGGCGACCAAGAGCGGGAGCATTATCGTCGCATCGCCGAGAACGGTCGCGTTGCGGGCGTCCTTCTCTAATTTACCCCACGAACGAGCTTCGTCGAGAGTCGCCCCCGAGAGGCCACCGGTCGCCGCGGGGTCCATCGTAATCTGGACGGCGTAGTCGTATGCACCGGGGGTGACGAGCATCGTCTGGAGGGTGAAGTTCTTCGGAACGCCGCCGCCGACGAGGAGACAGCCAGCCGTGTCGGCATCGTAGGCGAGGTCCGTCAGCGGCGTCATGTCCGAGAGCGCATCGAGCGAAAACGGTGAAGTTTGAGAGTACATCCACGCCTGCAATCCGAGTACTGAATCTTGCACTGCGGGGCAGTAAATCGGCACGTCGGCTTCGTAGGCAGCGGCGGCGACACCGGCGTCTTCCTCGATACCTTCGCGTTCGTTGACCTCGCTGTTGGCACGACCGAGTTCTCGACAGAGGCGCTCGATGCTGACGATGCCTTCCGCTTCGAGCGGCGGGAAGACTTCGTCGCGGAGGTGCGACTCGAACAGTGCGAAGTACTCCTGCGGGAGATAGACGTTGTAGATACGGTCGACTTCTTCGTCACGGAGTGTCTCGTCGTGTTCGCGCGGCGTCTTCTCTTCGTGGTCGTGTGCGCCGTGGTGGTGCTTGCCGCCGATGGCTTCGATGGCGTCGTGGGTGAGGTTCGCACCAGTCGTCACGAGCGCATCGACGTGGCCATCACGGATGAGGTCGGAGACGACTTTTCGCATGCCAGTGGGGACCATCGCGCCCGCGAGCGACACGAACACCGTACAGTCGTCGTCGGCCAACATCTCGTAGTAGATATCTGCGGCCTCGTGGACGTCTGCCGCGCCGATACCGGCGTGGCCGTACTGCTGGACGAGTTCGCCGACAGTCATGCCACTCGTGATTTCGGCGTGCCCGAGCGGGTTGTGCTGGAACTCTTCGCGGTGCGGCATCTCGTAGCCGCCCTCGTCTTCGTGGGCGTCGTGGTCGCTCATGCCTCTCTCTGCGATGGCGGGGCGTTTCAACGCCCCGGTCCGCCGAGAGTGTGGGATAAAATAGCAGGCCGAAAGACGTGTCTGCACTCGAGTCGAGTAGCCGGACTACAGCCCAGTCGGATGACTGACGTACTCGGTCTCCAGTTCCCACTCGTCGGCGAGTGATTGGAGGTTCTTCACACCGAACGTCTCCGTCGCGTAGTGGCCTGCGAGGAATATCGAAATCCCCGCTTCGCGTGCCTCGTGGTAGGCCTGCTGTTTTCCTTCGCCCGTCACGAGTGCATCTGCACCTCGTTCGACTGCTTCGTCCAGCCAATCGGTTCCCGACCCGGTGATGATAGCGACCGAGGAAATCTCGTCGGGGCCGAAGTCGAGTACTTGCGTGCCGTCGTTGCCTTCGAGTTCGTCCAGTGCGTCTCGAATCTCCTCGCTCGTCTTCCCGGATTCGAACTCGCCGTACTGGCCGATGTGAACCGGGCCAACGGAGCCGAACGGTTCGCGCGAGCCGAGACCGAGGTGGTCGGCGACACCTGCCGCGTTGCCGTACTTCTGATTTCCATCGAGCGGGAGATGCGACGCGTAGAGCGCGATATCGTTCTCGATGAGCGGTGCGATGCGGTCGTACTCGTTTCCTGTAATTCGGTCCAACCCGCCCCAAATCAGACCGTGGTGCGTCACGAAGAGGTCGGCATCGAGTTCGATTGCCTTTTCAAAAGTTGCGGTCGCGCCATCGACGGCGAAGACGACGGTTTCGACCTCGGCTTCGTCGGGTCCGACTTGCAAGCCGTTCGGACTGGCGTCAACGTCGGCGAACTCGTCGGGTGAAAGTACCTCGTCGAATCGGGCGACGACTTCGGAGAGTCTCATACTCGTCAGTCGTGGTTCGGGGACTTGTAAGAAACGGGATTGGTGAACCCCTTACTCACCGAGTATCAACAGGACGACCTCGGTATGCTTCAGCAACTCGGTGTCGTCGAACTCTAACGTACTCTCGCACACGCTTTCATCTTCCCATCTCGATTTTTACGACCGAGGTCGCCGAGGTCGAATTTCCGTCGATGATGACTTCGCTTTCTCTACGCAACACGTCATTCTCGTCATAGACGGACAGGTTTCAACAGCAGAAAGAGACGAAAATCAGCGAGCGCGCCGAGGCTACTGCCCGTCCGCGTGCGAAAACACGAACTCCCGAAGCAACTTCGCCGCCAACGTCGCCGCTTGGCCGTCGTCGCGGTCGTTGACTTCCACTACGTCGAAACCATCAGCAGACGGCGCGACCGACCGAACCACGTCGCGCATCTCACGAGAGGTGAGGCCGAACGGCTCTTTCGTCCCGGTTCCCGGCGCATATGCCGGGTCGGCGGCGTCGATATCGACACTCAGATAGATGGATTCGTCGTCGAAATCCGGTTCCCAATCGGCGACTTCTTCGGGTGGAACGACGGTCACATCGTCTGCTTCGGCACGTTCCCACTCGTCGGGTGAGCCAGTTCGAGCGCCGAGGATGATTGCGCGTTCGACGCCGAGTTCGTCGAGGGCGCGCCGGGTGATGGTCGCGTGACTCCACTCGTTACCGTCGTACGCTTTTCTCAAATCGAGGTGTGCGTCGAGACAGACGAACACGTCGGGTTCGACACCAGAGACGCCCGCGGCGGTGATAGTGTGTTCGCCGCCGAGGAGGAGAGGGGCGGCGTCGTCCCACTTTGCGTCGCGGACGCTCCCGGTGAGCCATTCGATGTATTCGGGTGCGTCGTCCCACGCGCGGACATCGTCCGCGTCGTGGACGCCCAACTCGGTGAAAAATTGGTCAGTTCGGCGGTCGTAGTCGTCGAACGACCCGGCGAACTGACGGATTCGATTCGGTCCGAAACGGGTTCCAGGTTGGAAAGAGGTGGAGATGTCGAGCGGGGCGCCGACGATGACGTAGCTTGCTACCTCACGGTCTGCGATTGCCCCGGGGAACATCTCAGTATCCCCCGTTTAGACGATCTTGCGCTGGCCTTCGTATTCGAGGTACTCGATTTCGTCTTCGGGGTTGAGTTCCTCGTCGTCGGGGATGCGCATCGTGAACGTCTGGTAGGTCTCGAGGTCCATAATCTGAGCGTCTTCGCCGGTGACAGAGACGACCTGACCCTGCTTTCGCTCGATAATCGGGACCCAAACCTTCGCGTCGACAGGTTGCGAGAGCGAACGCTTCTTCGTGTCGAAGACACCACGGGCTTCGACACGAGCCTTCGCACTGCCGTGCTTACCGGGCTTTGCGGTACTGTAAGCGTAGATTTTGCACGGCTTTTCTTCCATCATGACGTAGCTTCCTTCTTGGAGTTCGCGAACCTGCTTTTGCTCTTTCGCCATGTCTCTCCGTTATGGGAAGGAGGGTATAAACGGTTTGGAACGGCGCTCCTACGTGGTGTGTTCCCGTAATCGACTTAGGCCTCGTCTACCGCTTCGACCTCTGCCATCGACGGGTCGAACCACGTCCCCTCGGCATCGCGTCTCGCAACACTTCCGAGCGCCCCCGAAGCGACGTTTGGCAACGAGAGCGCGAGCATGATTGCCGTCGTGAGTTCACCCGACGTCTCGAAGAATGGGAGTAGATACTGAAATGGAAAGAGAATCGGCGTCTCGTTCAAGAAGGTGAGCAGAATCGAGAGTGGCATCAACAAACACCCCCAAACGACACCGGATAAGAGACCGTGCCACGCCCCATCTGCGGGGTCGGTTCCGACGACGTACCCTGCGAGGGCACTCCCAGTCACCCCACCGACGAGGGTGAACTGCCCCGTCATGAGATAGACCAACAGCTCGGTGCATGCGGCGAGACCCACCCCAGTGAACACTACTCGCCACTGTGTCATACAGGGACATACTCTCGTGGACGCAGATAAACGTGTGCGCCCGGTTCTCAGATGTGATTACTCTTGGCGACGTTCCCGAAGGTTCTGTCGGGTGAATTGCGGGGTCGCACGGATACCTTTCTTGGCGCGGAACGACCGCCAAAGGAGCAGTGCGACGAACACCGTCGGTATCCCTGCGGCCCCGACCGCGACGAGATTCTCTGGATTCAAGGCGTAGACGAGAACCGTCGAGACGAACCCGAATGAGAGGAAAATTCCGTAGATGAGTCGCTTCGCCAGTCGGTCGAAGACGCCCTTTCCGTCTTCGAGTTTGACGTTGACCGTCAGGTTGTCGCGGTCGGCCCGGTCGAGGACGCGTTCGAGTTTCGGCGGGACACGGAAGAGTGACTGTGCGGTCTTCTGTGCCTGCTGGCCGACGCCCTTCGCAATCTTCTCGATACTCTCCTCGCGGTAGCCCTCCTCGGTGAGGTAACTGGTTGCGACCGAAATGAAGTCGAAGTCCGGGTCGAGGGTGACACACACGCCTTCGACGACGCCCGCAACCCGAAGCACGAGTGCGAGATTCCGCGGTAAGCGAAGCGGGAACTCGTAAATCGTGGATTCGACCTGTTCGAGGATTTGATTGACGCGATACTGTTCGATATCGTCGCCACGGGCGTCGGCGATAGCGAGTTCCATCACGTCGCCCATCACCTGTCTATCGACGTTGGGGCTCAGCGTCCCCATCTCGATGAGGGTGTCGAGGATGGCGTCTACGTCCTGATTTGCGACGGCGATGTAGAACTCCACAATCTTCCCCTGGATGAAGGGGTCAACTTCGCCGTGCATCCCGAAGTCATAGAAGATAATCTTCCCGTCGTCGGTGACAGAGAGGTTGCCCGGATGGGGGTCGGCGTGGAAGACGCCGTCGTCCACAATCATCTGGAGGTAGATGCGCTGGAGGTTCGTCGCCAACGCGGTTCGGTCGATGCCGAGTTCGTCGAGTCGTTCGACGTTGTTGATTTTCGTCCCCGGCAGGTACTCCATCGTGAGAACCCGGTCGTCGGAGCGCTCGTGAACCGGTGTCGGGATGACGAGCGAATCGTTGTCGGCGAAGTTCTGCTGAATCGCCTCCAAGGTTCGGGCTTCCTCGTCGTAGTCCATCTCTTCGCGGATGGTCTTGGCGAACTCGTCGGCGAGGTTTTCGAGCGAGAACGCCCGGCCTTCACCGATAAACCGCATGAGGAGCGGCAGCGACCAGCGAACCACTCGAAGGTCGGCCTCGACGAGTTCTTCGATACCGGGGCGACGAATCTTCACGGCGACTTCTTCGCCCTCGTACTCGGCGACGTACACCTGTCCGAGACTCGCGCCGCTGATGGGGTTGGTATCGAACGAGTCGAACGCCTCGTCGATTGGCCCGAGTTCCTCTTCGAGGACGACTTTAGATTCTTCCCACGGCGCGGGAGGTACGTCGTCTTGGAGCGTTCCGAGGACGTCGATGTACTGCGGTGGCAGGATATCAGGCCGCGTAGAGAGCAGTTGGCCCAACTTGATGAACGTCGGACCGAGCGTCAATAGCGACGCTAAGAGAACCTCAGCGCGTTCGACGCGCATCTCGGGTGAGACGCGCCGTTGGCCGCCGAAGAAGATGTACTTCCGCCTGTCGCGGGTGTAAGCGACGATGAGCGGAAAGAACTGGTACAGGACGACGAGAAACCGCCAGTAGGCGCGGAAATTGACCAGCGTGACCACCAGCCTCGTTAGGCGTCGTCGCTGGCCGACGAGGGTTCCTCGTCGCCGGACGTAATCGGAATCGTCCGTTCACCGGCTTTCGAGCGCTTGGGCAGGTGGATTTCGAGTACCCCACGGTCGAGAGCGGCCGAGGCGTCGTCACCGAGTGCATCCGGCGGCAGGGGAACTTCTGCATCGAGGAACAACGGGCGTTCTTCGCGGACGTACTCGAATTCGGTTGGAAGACGCTTGTCGCGTCGCGCTTCGATGACCAATCGGCCGTTTTCGACCCGAAGGTCGGCCGTTTCGGCAGTGACACCGGGCAGGTCGAGGACGAGAAGATACTCCTCGTCGGACTCTAGGAGGTCGGCGAACACCGCGTCCGGAAGGCTGGACAGCGCGTCGCGCAGTGCTGACATGAGGGTCAATAAGGACGCGGGGTCGAAAAACCCGGCGGTCATTTTCGCCGTGGGGTGGGCGAAAACCGGCCAATCCCGCCGGGACTGTGTGAGGCTGACGCTTTTTGTCACCCGCACCAAAGGACGGACATGAACCACGACGACCGACGCACTGCCGGGTTCAAAGAACGAACCCGGTTGGCCGAGGCCCGCGAGACATTTCTCGCGGCACTCTCGCCGCACGAGCGAATCGTCGAACGGCCACTCGGCGAGGCTGATAGCTGTGTTCTCGCCGAACCCGCCGCCGCCCTCGCGGACGTTCCCGGCTACGACCGCGCCGCAGTCGATGGATTCGCGGTCCGCGCTCGTGACACCTTCGGGGCGAGTCGCCGCGCACCGAACGTCCTCCGCGTCGCCGACGAGACGGTCGAACCGAATACCGCAGTCCGCGTCCACACCGGGAGCAACCTCCCCGACGGCGCTGATGCGGTCGTCATGATAGAGGACACCGAACAGTTCGGCGACGAACTCGAAGTGTTCGAAGCACTCGCCGAGGGCGAAAACGTCGGCGAACGGGGCGAAGACGTGGAAGAAGGCGACCAACTCTTCGACGCGGGGCACGAACTTCGACCCTCCGACCTCGGATTGCTCCGCTCTGTCGGTGCTGAATCCGTCTCTGTTTACGAACGCCCGACTGTCGCGGTGATTCCGACCGGCGAGGAAGTCGTCGAATCTAACCCCGAACCGGGCGAAGTTATCGAAACGAACGGCCTCACTGTCTCTCGATTAGCCGAGCGCTGGGGCGGCCATGCAAGCTATCGAGATATCGTCACCGACGACCACGACCGACTCAGCGACGCACTCGAATCGAATCTCGACCACGACGTTATCGTCACCACCGGCGGGTCGTCGGTCGGCGAGCGCGACTTGATTCCGGATGTCGTCTCTGAACTCGGCGAGGTCGTCGTCCACGGGGTCGCACTCAAACCCGGCCACCCGGTCGCGCTTGGAATCATCGAAGAGACGCCAATCGTCATGCTGCCGGGCTATCCTGTCGCCTGCGTCGTCAACGCCTTCCAGTTCCTCCGACCCGTCATCAAGCACGTCGGCAACCTCACAGAACGACCCCTCCCAACGGTCGAAGCGGCCTTGACGCGAAAGCTTCCGAGTTCGCCCGGCACTCGAACCTTCGCCCGCATCCGACTCGATTACTCCGAGGGTGAACCGCTGGCCGAACCGACCAGAACCAGTGGCTCTGGTATCTTATCGAGCGTCGCCCTCTCCGATGGATGGGTCGTCGTCCCCGAAGCAGTCGAGGGATACGACGAAGGTGAAACCGTCACCGTCGAAGGCTGGGAGTGGTCCGCATGAGAAAACAGTTCCGCGACCTCGCCTCCCCCGAGATGGCCCGCGAAACTATCGACTCGTTGGCTATCTCACCCGAGACAGAGACCGTCTCGCTCTCCGAGTCGCGCGGGAGAATCCTCGCCGAGCGAATCGACGCGACGATGGACGTGCCCGGATTCGACCGCGCGAGCATGGATGGATTCGCAGTCCGCGCCCGCGACACCTTCGGCGCAGACGAGATGGACCCCATCGAACTCGAACTCGTGGGAGCAGTCCACGCCGGTTCCGAACCCGATGTCGAAGTCGAACCCGGAACGGCAGTCGAAATCTCGACTGGTGCGGTCATGCCACCCGGTGCGGATGCCGTGGTCATCGTCGAGCGAATCGAAGAACGAGACGGAGAAATTGCCGTCTACAAGGCCGTCGCACCCGGCGACAGCGTGATGCCCGCCGGAACCGACATCGCCGCCGGTGCCCGCGCACTTGGCCCCGGCACACGCATTACACCCCGCGAAATCGGCCTGCTTTCGGCACTCGGTGTGGACGAAATCCCCGTTCGCGGGAAGCCACTCGTGGGCATCGTTTCGACCGGTGACGAACTCGTTCGACCCGGCGAATCCCTGCGACCAGAAGCGGGGCAAATCTACGACGTGAACTCCTACACCATCGCCACGGGCGTCGAAGAAGCGGGTGGCGTTCCGAAACTCTACCCGCACGCGGGTGACGACTACGACGAGATGGAGCGCCTGCTCCGCCAGGCTGCCGACGAGTGCGACCTCGTCCTCTCGTCCGGGTCAACCTCCGCGAGCGCGGTGGACGTCATCTATCGCGTGGTCGAAGAACGCGGCGACCTCCTCATGCACGGTGTCGCCGTCAAACCCGGCAAACCGATGCTCGTCGGCACGTTGGGCGAGGGAAGTGCATACATCGGTCTGCCGGGCTATCCCGTCTCGGCACTCACCATCTTCCGCTCGTTCGTCGCCCCGAAAATCCGCGACGCCGCAGGGCTTCCAGAACCGCGGACGGCGACCATCGAGGGGGCGATGGCGGTCCGCGAACGCTACACCGAAGGGCGAATGCGACTCATGCCCGTCGGACTGGTCTCTGACGGCGACGGCGAGTTGCTCGTCTATCCGGTCGATAAAGGCTCGGGTGCGACGACGAGTCTCGTCGAAGCCGACGGCGTGGTCGAAGTCCCGCCGGACGTATCGTATCTCGCTGAAGGCGAGACGGTCGAAGTACAGCTCTTCTCGGCCGACGTTCGCCCACCCGAACTCCTCGGTGTCGGCGAGGACGACCCGGCACTCTCACGGCTCTTGGACCGCGTCTCGTCGCCGCGCTATCTCGCGGTTGGGTCGCGCGAAGGACTTCGTCGCCTCCGCGATGGCGTCCCCGACGTCGCAGTCGTCGCTGGCGACGCCAACCGCGACGACGTGGGTGTCGAACTCGGGTCGTGGACGCGCGAGTGGGGACTCGTCGTCCCCGAGGGAAATCCCGCGAATGTCAGAGGACTCTCCGACCTCGTGGAATCCGACCTCCGATTCGTCAACCGCGATACGAACTCGGGGCTCCGAACGGCGCTCGCAACCGAAATTGGCACGCTCGCCGACCAACAGGGTCGCACGCGACACGAACTCGTCGAAGACATCGAGGGGTTCGACCGGACGACCAAAGCCTTCGAAAGCCCTGCGCGTGCCGTACTCACTGGCCGTGCCGACGTGGGACTCGGACTCCGAACGTCGGCAGAGACACTAGGTCTCGACTTCGTGTCGCTTGGCGAACAGCCAGTTCGCGTCTTTGCCGCCCCAGACCGAACAGAAAAACCGGGTGTCGTTGCGTTGCGTGCCGCACTCGAATCGACAGCCACCGTCCTCACGAATCTCGACGGATATCGGTCTGTCTAAAAGTGGTATGATTTTATCGACATTCTTGTCATCAAGAAATATAAAAAATGTGAAACACATATATCGCTGTGGTGTATAGGTGGTCACATGCATCGCCATTTGGCTGTCCTCCACGTCGATGACGATCCCGATATGCTCGCCCTCTCTGAGGCGGCATTCGAGCAGATCGATGCGGTCACACTCGTTACCGCAGCGTCGGCGGCACAAGCACTCGATGTGCTGGACGAATCGCACATCGACTGTGTAGTGAGCGATTCGCTTGTACTCCCCAACGGGACCCCTCTCGTCGCGGCTATCAACCAACGAGACGACGACCTTCCAATCCTCCTTTTCACCGCGAAAGAGTGGGTTGAGGTCGCCGATATCGCCACTGCCGCGGGTGTGGCCGAGTACGTACAGAAAGCAGGGCCGGGCGACCTCTCGACCGTCCTCAAGCGCGTCGAAGAGTTAGTCAACGAATCGGACGAGTTCGAAGCTTCGTTCGAAGCAGGCGAATCGGCACTCCAAGAGGCACTTTCGACGCACGCGAGTGCGGCATCGAAGGCATCGCTCGGACTCGCCGAAGAGTGGGACCTCATCGGTCAGTGGGTCGGTGAGGCCGAACTCTCGATAACCATCATCGAAGCGATGGAGGCACACGCAGGACTCGCGGCTATCGAAGTGCCACTGTTCGACGCAATCGACCCCGAGGCGCTCCAGTCACTCCTCGAACCGCTCGTAGACAAGCAAGCAGAATCGAGCGTCGAAGTCAGATTCGAGTACGGAGAGTTCGAACTCGCCGTCACGAGCGCCGGAGACATCTACGCTCGACCACGCTCGATAAAAGACTACTGAGCGTCGGCGTCTCTCTTCGTTCTCCGCGCGAAATCCAGATACAGCACGCTGACAGTCTGTGCTATCGCTGCCGCATCAGGTCGTCGAACGTGTTGAGACGGTAGTCACCGAGAACACACCGTCCGCGGTGGTCCGGTCCGTGGCGTTCGACGTGGATGCCATCCAAACCAGCGTTCCACGCCGCGCCGATGTCGCTCTCGCCGTCGCCCGCGAGGACGCCCGCGACACCACCGTCAGTGCGCAGTCGCGTATCGATGCCCAATTGCGAGATTGCACGTCTCACGGGTGCGGGGTCGGGTTTCCACCCCGTCTCTTCGGTACAGCAGATGACCGTGTCGAACCAGTCACGGATGTCGAGGTGGTCGAGGACGGGGTCGGTCAAGAACTGCTGGCAGTGGGTGACGACACCGACCGGGAGGCCCGCATCGTGAACGTCTGCGATGAGGCGTTCGGCATCGTCGTGGAGGTAGGTTACTTCGGCGCGTTTCAACGGGTCTTCTTCTGCGTGGAAGGCTGGCCAGAACTCGCCGGGGTCGATTCCCCACTCGCGGAGGGTCGGGTCGCGGGCACCCCCGAGTCCGTGCCAAATCGTCTCAGCCTCGCGATTAGAGAAGGCGTACCCGAGTCTGTCGCCGACGCGGTCGAACACGTCACGGGTGTATGACCACTCGGCATCGACGAGGGTTCCGTCGAGGTCGAACAACCAGAAATCGTATTCATCGAGGACCATTCGGACTATTCTATAGGCGATGTTTGGATAAATTTCTTCCGTCGGGCCAGAGATTACTCGATTTTGTCACCTTCGACGCGAATCGCACTGCCGAAGTACTTGTGCAGAACGTCACGAACCGATTCGGCGTTGAACGCATCGAGGTCGTCCGAAATCGCCTCACGAAGCGTCGCTAACTCCGTTTCGGTCGTCTGGAACTCCGAAAACGAACACGAATCGACCGGGACGCTGAGCCACGACTCGGCCAGTTTGCGGGCGTGGCGCTCGTCGTTTACCTCGCCTCTCCAGAGTGCATCCCGAAACAGCAACCATCCGTCTTCGCCCGGCCTCACCGCCGGAACGCGAACGGTCGTCTCGAACGTCTTCGGAGTCGTTCGAACGCCGGGGGCAGTGTCGAGTCGAAAGCGGACCCGGAACACGTAGGTTGCCATCTCACAACTCGTCGTCGAACAGGTCGGCGAGTCGCAGGTCTTTTTCGGTGAGTCCACCTTCTTCGTGGCTCGTCAGACGAACTTCGACCTTCTTGTATCGAATGGTGATTTCGGGGTGGTGGTACTCTTCTTCGGCTACCTCGCCGATGGACGCGGCGAAATCGACGCCATCGAGGTACGTATCGAACTCGTAGACGCGGACGATTTCGTCTCCCTCTCGGTTCCAGCCGTCGGCGAGTTTCGAGTCAACCTCGTCGTCAGACAGTCGCTGTGCCATACGAACGTGTCGCGGGCTAGTAGAATAAGGATTCGGGGGTGGTCTCGACTCAGTCGTCCGAAAACTGTTCGATGACGCGTCGCGGAATCTCCTCGTCGTCCGGCAGGTCCGAGGCCGTTGCATCGTCGGGAATGAGTCCCGATGGCGGTGCCTCCATCTCGACTGCGCCGTCTTCGAATCCGGGGTCGAACAGGCGCATCGCGGTCTGGATGGTCGTCCAGTCGTCGTCGCCAGCGGCCTCACGAAGACTCTTGGTTGGCGCGGCGAGCAGTTGGCCGATGAGTGCGTCGGCGAGCGATTCGACCGTCTCGCGCTGTTCGTCGGACAGGTCGTCTTGGGCCTCTAATTTCGAAATCGCCGTCGAGACTTCGCGTTGCTTGACGCGTTCGGCGGCCTCGTACATGGCGCTGATTGCGTCGTCTGCGCGCTTGCGTTTGTACGCGTCCAGAAGGTTGTCGAGTTCGTCGTCGATCATCGACTCGACGGCGCGTGCGGCCTCTTCGCGGCGACTCTCGGTCTGGTCGGTGACGGTTTCGAGGTCGTCGATATCACGGAGTGTGACGGTTTCGAGGGTGGACGATTCGGGGTGAATGTCACGCGGTTGGGCGATGTCGATGAGCATCGTCTCGCCCGCCTCTTCGAGTGTGGCCACGTCGATGACGTACTCCGGACTGCTCGTCGCCGAAATCACGAGGTCGGCGTCTCTCAGTTGGTCTTGGAGTCTGTCGAGACCGGTCGCGGTCGCGTCGGCCGGAACCTCCCGGGCGACGTGCTGGGCGTTCGACTCGGTTCGGTTTGCGACGACGATTTCGGCCACGTCGGCGGCGGCGAGTGCTTTTGCGGCGAGTGTTCCCATCTCGCCTGCGCCGACAACGAGTGCGTTGACCGACGAAATCGGCTGGTCGAACTCGGCGCGGGCGAGTCTGACCGCGGCACTGCCGAGCGAGACTGCGCCTTCGTTGATGGCCGTCTCGTCGCGGGCGCGTTCGCCGACGTGGACGGCTTTCATGAGTGCGTCTTCGAGCATCAGGTCGATGCCCCCGAGTTCTTTCGAGACTTCGAGGGCGTCTTTGACCTGTCCGAGAATTTGGTCTTCGCCGAGGACGAGCGATTCGAGTCCGGACGCGACCCGCATGAGGTGGCGAAGGGACTCTTCGTGGTCCATGTGGCGAACTGCACCCTCTCGAACGTCGAGTGCGAAATCTTCGAGCGCGCGGCGACCAGCGGTTGCGTTGTCGGTGACGACGTACGCTTCCGCGCGGTTGCAGGTTTGGAGCGAGTACGCTTCGGTCACGCCGTCTCGAGAGAGTAATCGCTCGACGACGGTGTGGATGTCTTCGACCGAGGCCGACTCTATCTCCGGGATACTGGCCCGGTCGTGGGCGACGCTTACACCGGAGATGATGCCTGTGTCTTTCATGCGTCCTCGTTTGCAGTGGTTCGAATCACGCGCGCTGCCTCTCGCCGGGGGTTTGTATCCCCGCTACGTAAAGCCTTCCAAACTGACGGGTCGCGCACGACCGCACGAATCGCGTCACGGCGTTCGGCTGGTGTGCGATTCGAATCTTTCAGTTCCGCCCGCAATTCTTCGGTCAATTCGGCCATCTTCCCCGCGCCCGCTATCTCTACTTCGAGGCGTTCTCGCAGGTACTTCGACAGCGCAGGACTCGCGCCGCCGGTCGTGATTGCGACCGACACGTCGCCATCCTCGATGGTCGCCGGGACGACGACGCTTCCAACGTCGCGCTCACCGCTCTTGTCGGCTCGATTGACCAGTACCCCACGATTTCGGGCGGCAGCGACGAGTGCATCGTTCACAGCAGACTCGTTCGTCGCCGCGACGACGAGCGCCGGGGCGAATTTGGAAATCCACTCGTCGGCGTCGTCGGTCGTCACTGTCGCACGAACGAGTTCGGCATCGCCAAAGTCGCGGTCGGTGAATTCGGGGCTGACGACGACGGTTCGGGCTTCTTCGGCGAATCGACGGGCTTTGCGCGCACCGACCGGTCCGCCACCGACGACGAGTACCGTCTCACCCTCGAAATCGTGTACCAGCGGTATCATTTCACTCCGTGTTCGCGTCCGCTCGTTCTTCCATTCGGATGCCGGTCTTCTTCAAGATGCGTGTCGAGAACAGGGAATCCCAGTCGTCGTCGCCCACGTCCCAATACTCGCTCATTACCTCGCGGACGCGCTCGATGCGTGCTTGGCTCTCTGCTTCTGAGCGGCCGTGCGTCATCGCGAAGAAGTTGTACTGCCACACACCTTCGTGGCGCGGGCGGCGATAACAGTGGGTTACGAAGTCGAGGCTGGCGATTTCCGGGCCGACTTCCATCACGATGTCGTCGGGGACGTTCCAGACGGTCATTCCATTCTCGGTGTAACCGAGTGCGTAGTGGTTCGGAATGACGCCGACGCGTCGAACCTTCCCTTCGAGATTGAATCGCTTGATAGTCGAGACGACCCACTCGGTGTCTTGGCCGAGCGCGTCTGCAACGTCCGCATACGGGGTTTCGGTAATCGGGAGGCCGCCCTGAATTTCGAGGACGAGGTCGCGCTCGTCGGGCGTCAGGGTTCGCTCGTCTGTGGGTTCGACGTCGGGGCCGAGGTGTGAGAGGTCCAAGTCGCCGTCGGAGATGGGGCCGTCGAGAAGGAACTTCGCGCCGACGTGGAACTCGTGGAGTTTCGGCATGTTGTACGTCGGTTGGCCGGTCTCGTCCTCGATTTCGCCGAGAACCTCTTCGACGCGCGACTCGTCGGCGACGGAGACGACGAACCACATGTTGAGGTGCGGGTGTTCGCGCTCGTAGTTGTGGGCGACTTCCCGGTGGGCGTTCACCTGTTCGGCCACCTCGTCGAAGCGGTCCGGTGGGGCGTGCATGGCGACGAGGGTCGCCGTGCCGCCGATTTCTTCGGCGTTGACGAGCGCGCCGAAGCGGGAGAGGATTCCGTCCTTGTCCAGCGTTTGCACTCGTTCGCAGAGTTCGGTCCCAGTCACGTCGATGCCGCGCTCACGGAGCGCTTCTGCGGCGGGTTCGAAGGGGCGTTCGACGACAGGGAACCCACCCTGAAAGGCATTGACGATGGCGCGGTCGAGAGGAGAGAGGTCCGCGTCCGCCTGAGTCATGGGCGTGACTCAGGATGCGATGACGATAAACGACTCGCTTGGCCGCCCTATTCGCTGGGGACTGGCGTCACGCGCTCGACGTGGTCCAGTGCGCCGAGGTCGGCGACGATTGCCTCGTGGTCGGCGGTCGCTTCGTAGTAGAACACGAGGTCGAACGTTCCCTGTCGGAGGAGTTGCTGGCACTCCCAGACGAACTCGTCGTCTTCGACAGAGAGCCCCTGAAATTGGTTCGACGAGAAGTTGGTGTCGTCGTTTCCGGCGTAAATCCACGCGTCGCCCTTGTTCGCGTTCCCGGCGATGATATCGTTGATTGCGACGGTGAGTTCGTGCATTTCGAGGTCTTCTTGCCCCGAAAGGTCGGTGTGGACGATTGCACCGACGAGTTCGATGTCGCCCGGTTCGAGGAGGGCGAGGGTTCGCTTGTACAGGTCGTCGTCGATAGTCTCGCTCATGTATGACGCTTCGTGGCGGGATACAAACGGGTGGCGATTTGCGTGGACAGGGTTCGATTCGACGCATTCTGCCGAAACCCACAAGACACATGCGTCCACCAATACACGAACAGGTATGCTCGGGTGGGTTCGACAGGGATTTCAGCGCGCTTACGAGCGCATGCTGCGCCGCGAAATCGGTGACGGTCCCACTCACGTCGCAATCATTCAGGACGGAAACCGGCGCTACGCACGCGAACACGGCGAGGATGCACCAGACGGTCACCGCGCCGGAGCGCAGACGACAGAGCGCGTCTTGGAGTGGTGCGAACAACTCGGCATCGAAGAACTCACACTTTACGCCTTCTCGACCGAGAACTTCGACCGACCGGACCACGAGCGTGAACCGTTGTTCGACCTCTTCGAGTCGAAACTCTACGAGTTCGCCAAAGCCGAGCGCGTCCACGAGAGCGAAGTCGCCATCCGCGCCATCGGCGAGGTTGACATGCTCCCCGAGAGAGTCCAGGAGGCAATCGACTTCGCCGAGTCAGAAACCGCCCACTACGACAACTTCACGCTGAACATCGCACTCGCTTACGGTGGCCGCGCCGAACTGCTCGGGGCCGCCCGAGACGTATGTCGCGCCGTCGAATCCGGCGCACTCTCGCCCGACGAGGTCGATGTCGATGCCGTCGAATCACGTCTCTCGCGGCAACACGTCCGCGACGTTGACCTCATCATCCGCACCGGCGGCGACGAGCGAACGTCGAACTTCCTGCCGTGGCACGCCAACGGCAACGAGGCCGCAGTCTACTTCTGTGCGCCATACTGGCCGGAGTTCTCTCGAATCGACTTCCTGCGTGGCATTCGAACGTACGAATCTCGTGAGAAATCGTGGCAACGAACCCGTACGGAGCGCGCCGTCGCACTCGTCCGTGCCGTCGCCGAAGTCGAACTGGCAGATGCAAAGACGGTGGCTGGGCGTCTTCGTCAGCAACTCTCGTCGTCTGGGGCCGCGGAGGTCACAGAGGAGTTGGCAAAGCGGAGCGAGGAATCGGCGGATTGAGCGCGATTACCGACCATATCTTCGCTGTCTATCCTTGTAGTCCCGCAACGCCCGCAAGAAGTCGCGCTTTCTGAAATCGCGCCAGTTCACGTCGGTGAAGTAGAGTTCGGCGTAGACGGACTGCCAAATCATGAAATCCGAGAGTCGCTCGGCACCCGTTTTGATGACTAAATCCGGTTCGCTCGGGAACACGAGTCGTCGCTCGACTTCGGTGCCGTCGATGTCTTCGGGGTCGAGTTCGCCAGCGTCTACCTCTTCGGCGAGCGAGCGAACCACTTCGGCGAACTCGCGTTTCCCGCCGAGACCGATATTGACCTGAATCGGTGCGGTCGCTTGCTCGGTGTCGCCGGGTTCGCGCACCTCGATTTGCTGGGTTGCATCGAGGTTTCGAAGTTCTCGGGAGAGCGTCGGGACCACCGCCTCGTCGAGGACGCTCACGGAGATAGTGATGCGTTCGGCACCGTACTCGAAGGCCCACTGGATGAACTTCGAGAGCGTGTCGTAGGCGCCTTGCTCCAAGAGGTCGCGTTCGGTGATGACGAGCGCGATGTGCTGCGGCGCGGCCGTCTCGTCTAACCGGAATCTGAGCGCGAGGTAGTGGTCGTACAGTCCCACGGCGGTTCATCCGCCGTCGTCGGACCTAATTGTTCGGGTTCGGTTCCCTCGGGCAGGCATCGTTCGTTCAGAAACTACGACCCATTTTCGACTGCTAACACTCGCAGGAATCCTGCGATTTCCCATGTCGGGAGGGTTAAGTGCGCGTCGGGGAAATCGGACGATGTGACTTCCACACTCCGGCGAGCGGGTGGATTCGCAGGCGTGGGGACGCTGGCACTCGCCGCACCGTCCCTCGGGAGCGCCGCGTTTGTCCCGTTCGCCGCAGTGGCACTTCTCGCCGCCTTCGTCATCGACGATGGCCCCCTCTTCGAGCTGTTTGCTCGTCCCGGCGACCGAAAAGACGGCCGACTCAACGGCCTCGCCGGGTTCGCACTCGCGGCGACCGGACTGGCACTCTTGGCGACGATTCCTCGGGTCAAACTCCCGATGTCACTCTTCGTCGCGAGCGTCCTCATGCTGGCCTACGGCAACCTCGGTGCAAAACTCGTGGGAGAACGTTCGACCGACGACTTTCTCACGACAGCAGGATTCGTCGCCGGGGCGTTCCTCGCCGGAACGTTCGGGCAGGTCGCAGTCGCGAGCATCTCTGACACCATCTTGTTGCTTCCGCGGTTCGCGTTCCTCGCCACACTCGGCGGACTTCTCGCGGCACTCCTTCGGACCACGCTCTACGAGCGGGACGACCCGCTCGTCATGGTCTCTATCGCCTTCGCGCTCTGGGGTGTCGACGTTCTCGCCGGACAGATTTCGACCCTCGAAGCCGCCTTCGGTATCGGCCTGACCATCGCACTGGGATACGCCGCCTACGCGATTGGCACGGCGTCGATTGCGGGCATGTTGACCGGCGTCTTTCTCGGCTTGCTCGCAACCGCACTCGGCGGCATTGGCTGGTTCATCGTCCTCATCTCGTTCTTCGGAATTGGCGGCCTCGCAACCAAATTCCGCTACGACCAGAAAGAGTCCCGCGGCGTCGCCGAAGAGAACGAAGGTGCGCGCGGAACGGGGAACGTCCTCGGCAACTCCGCCGTCTCGCTCGTCGCCGTCGTCGGGTTCGCACTCACGCAAACCATCGGCCATCAACTCGGCACGAATCTGTTCGTTCTCGCCTTCGCTGGCTCTGTCGCCGCCGCGATGAGCGACACGCTGTCCAGCGAAATCGGCGGTCTCTACGACAACCCACGACTCATCACCACGTTCAAGCGCGTCTCACCGGGAACCGACGGCGCGGTGACGTGGCAGGGTGAAATCGCCGGTATCGTCGGCGGGGCAATCGTCGCTGGACTCGCGCTCGTGTTGCTTCCGCTTCCGTCGCCACTCGCCGCGTTCGCCGTCCTCGGTGGCGGCATCATCGGTATGACCGTCGATAGCCTCCTCGGCGCGACGGTCGAAGGCGCTGGGCTCGGTAACCAGGCAGTCAACTTCCTTGCGACGCTCGCTGGCGCACTCGGCGCGATGCTCGTATGGCTCCCGCTGTGACGGTTCGCCGAGCGAGTCCCGACGAACGCGCCCGTCTTTCATCCCTCCAGAAACTGCTCTCGCATCCATCTTCTGACCTGCTCGATTCGTGGCCGACAGTCGGTACAGTTCTCGTCTCGGTCGATTCCGACGACGCTCCAGTTGGGTATCTCCTCGCAATTGGTGACCACCTCGCAGAACTCGCAGTTGCCCCGGGTTTTCGGCGTGAAGGCCGTGGAACGGACCTTATCGATGCGTATCACGCCCAGCGGCCAGACTCACAGTTGACGCTCTTCGTTTATCCAGAGAACGCTGTGGCGCGGGCGTGCTACGAAAGCCTTGGATTCGAAGTAGATGGACGCGTCGCCGACGCGTTCGCTGGGGAAGAAGGGATTCGAATGATTCGCCAACCGAAGTGAGAAGCCGAGTGTTCGGTCCGACGCTCCTACGGGAGCAACTGACTCGCCGTGCGAACGCGAACGCTGATTGGCTTTTTGACGAACTCGCCTTTGGAGCGGCCGATGACGTGTTGGACGCCGCGTTGGGCCGCGATATCGACGAGTTTCTGACTCACTTCGCCATCGACGATGACGACGAGCGGAGCGGTGTCGGTGTGTTCGAGCGTCTCGTAAATCTTCTCGACGGCTACTTCGTCGCTCAGTTTCAGGCCGTGGTCGAGGAGTCGCGCGAGACCGCTCTCGTCGGTGACGACCTCGCTCACGTGGTCAACGAGCGTCTTGGTCTCCTGTTCGACTGCGACGGCCTCGACCGACCCTTCGTCGGCGGTGCGCTCGACTGCGACTGCGCCGCCATCCGAGGTGGTTTCGCTCGGAACCTCGGTCGGGTCTGTTGGTGTCGGCACGGCGTCATCGTCCGGTGTCGGTGGTTCTGAGAGGTGGTCGGTGTGTGTTTGGAGACTCTGTTGTGCGACGCTCACCGCGGCACGAAGGTCACCTTCGTCGGGGAGGGCCGCGAATGCGACCTTGTTTCGAAGGGACTTGATGACGGCCTCTCGTTCGAGGTCTTCGACCGACTCACCGTCGGGGGCGAACGCGACGTAGTCTACATCCCCGACCTGTGCGAGTTCGCGGAGGATGAGTTCGCCACCCCGGTCGCCATCGAGGAAGGTGGTGACGGTGCGCTCTTGGGTGAGAGCGGCCACTTCGTCGGGGACGTTCGTGCCTTCGACGGCGACAGCGTTTTTGATGCCGTAACGAAGGAGTGTCAGCACGTCTGCGCGGCCTTCGACGACGATGATGGCATCCGAATCAGCAACACGCGGTCCGGCGGGAAGGCCGTGATAGTCGGTGATGTCCTCGACGCGAACGCTCTCTTGGACCTCTTCGAGAATCTCGGTCGAAGACATGATGGTGTCGTCGAACGAGGTGGTGAGCAGTTCTTTCGCGCGTTCGACGACCATCCGGCGTTTGGCCTCGCGGATGTCTTCGATGTTCGTCACTTCGATGACGGCTTGACACGGCCCGACGCGAGTGAGCGTTTCGAGTGAGGCAGCGAGGATGGCCGTCTTGACTTTATCGAGGCTACTGGCGATAGTGAGGTTCCCGAACGAGTGGCCGTTCTCGGAACTTATCTGTACGTCTATCCGACCGACTTTGGAGGACTGTTGGAGGTCGCGGAGGTCGAGTTCGTCGCCGAGCAGACCTTCGGTTTGTCCGAAGACCGCTCCAACGACGTCACTCCGTTCGACCACCCCATCGGCGGAGATTGAAGCGTGAATGAGATATTTTGCAGTGTCGTCCATTGATGAAACCCCCTTGCGGGGAGTGGTGAATTGATGATGATGATGCGGGGGATACCCACAGCCTACCTGTATATAAGTCATGCACGAGGGAAATATCTATCGTGGTCGTTCGATAACTACACAAAAATTTTCTCTTTATATATCCATTCCTGAGTCGAATATAATGGGCACTCAGAACGCAACCACGACCGTTCTGTGTGCGAAAAACGGCTAATGTGCGTCCAGTTTTGGTTAGTTCTCTGACGGGGTATGCTCGGTTGTGTCGTTCGAATCCGGTCGTGACTCGTCGATATCTAACTCCGTTTGACTCGCCACTACACCAAGTGCGACACCGAGCATCACGCCAACACCGGCCCCGAGCGGTCCTGCAAGGAGCAGTCCAATTCCGAAGCCGACGCCGCCGGGAATCACCACGGCGATAGGGCTAGTCACGGTCAGAACGCCTCTCGAAGGCTGGAAGTCGTCTCCCCGGCCGACTCGCAGAACGCCGCGGGGTCGTCTGGGAAGTCGTGTTCGACGATTGCCCACTCGACGGCGGCGTCGCGAGCGACTGCGAGTGACGCGTCGATATCGAGTTCGCCCTCACCGAGCATCACCGGGCGACCACCACGCTCGGCGGTTTCGTCCACCACCACGTCTTTGAGGTGGACGAGCGGCGTACGGTCGGCGTATCGAGAGATGTAGGTAATAGGGTCGGCACCGGCGGCGAGAATCCACGCGAGGTCGAGTTCGAATCCGATTCCGGACTCTTCTGCGAGTCGGTCCAGTGCGCGTTCGCCATCGACCATCGCCAGTTCGTGTTCGTGATTGTGATAGCAGAGGCGAAATCCACGGTCGTCACAACGGGCGGTCAGGTCGTCTAATCGGTGCGCCGTCTCGTCCACGGCATCGACATCTGCGAAGGCTTCTGGTGGGAGATACGGCACGACCAACGTTTCGACGCCAACTTCGCCGTATCGCTTGCAGACGGCGTCGAGGTCGGATTCGAGGTCCTCGATTGGGACGTGTGCGGCGGGAGCGCTGAGTCCTGTCTCTGCGAGTGCATCGAGAATCGCGTCGTCGTCGTCCAAGCCAGCGAACTCCACGCCGTCGAGGCCAGCGTCGGCAACGCGTCGAACGAGTGCCGATGTCGATTCGCCGAGGTCACGCAGTGAGTACAGTTGGAGACCGAAATTCATCGTTCACACCTCATTTTCCCGTCACGAAACCTTTCCGACCGGGTTGAAGAGGTATTATCAGTTCGATACCCCTCTTTGAAGAAAATTCTTCTCCAATAGCTTCGGGTGTAGGTTAATAGAGTAACACTTACGTTTGGATAACTATTATTGTCTCCAATCATGTCGAGAGCACGTATCGACTATCTATGGATTGCCACCTTCGCGGTCCTCGTAACGTTCGCCGTTCCGTGGTTCCTCTGGGGCGATAGCCGTGTCTTCGCAGGGTTACCACTGTGGCTCTGGTGGCACATCGGCTGGATGGGACTGGCCGCTGTGATTTTCTACCAGTTCACGCGCAGTGCGTGGGACCGTGGAATGAACGAGGTGACTCGCTGATGGTCTCTGCCCTCGGAATCCAACTGGGAATCATCGGGATATACCTCGTCGTCGCCCTCGCAATTGGGCTTCTCGCCTATCGGCTCACCAGCAGACAGGCGGAAGATTACTATCTCGCTGGTCGTTCCATCGGCACCGTCGTTCTGCTGTTTACGACCTTCGCAACCCTCCTCTCGGCGTTTACCTTCTTCGGCGGTCCGGACCTCGCTTTCCGCGCCGGTCCCGAGTGGATTCTCGTCATGGGCGTCATGGATGGGATTCTCTTCGCCATCCTCTGGTACCTCATCGGGTACAAACAGTGGCTCGTCGGCAAGGCACACGGCTACGTGACCCTCGGCGAGATGCTCGGCGACCGATTCGGCTCGACTCGCCTCCGTGCGCTCGTCGCCGGTATCAGCCTCTTCTGGCTCTTTCCCTACGTAATGCTCCAACAGATGGGTGCCGGTGAAGCAATCGTCGGCCTCACGAACGGTATCGTTCCCTACTGGGCCGGTGCCGCCGGTATCACGGTGTTCATGATTGCCTACGTCGTCCTCTCTGGCCTGCGTGGCGTCGCGTGGACCGACACCCTCCAAGGATTGTTCATGCTCGGCGTCGTCTGGCTGGCCGTCGGATGGGTCGCTGCCGCGGCAGGTGGCCCTGCGGCACTCTCGAACGCGCTCGTGACCAACAAGCCCGAGTTCGTCGCACTCGGCGGCGGCCTCTACACGCCGCAGTTCATCATCTCTTCGGCGATTACCATCGCCTTCGGCGTGGCGATGTTCCCGCAAATCAACCAACGCTTCTTCGTCGCGAAGTCGGCGAAAGTACTCAAACGCTCGTTCGCCCTGTGGCCCGTTCTCGTCGTCCTGCTGTTCGTTCCTGCGTTCATCCTCGGGTCGTGGGCGGCCGGACTCGGTATCTCGGTTCCTGAAGGAGCCAACGTCCTTCCCGTCCTCCTCAACGAGTACACGCCCGTCTGGTTCGCCGCGCTCGTCGTCGCGGGTGCGATGGCCGCGATGATGTCGTCGTCGGACTCGATGCTTCTCTCTGGGTCGTCGTACTTCACCCGTGACCTCTACCGGCCGTTCGTCGCACCCGACGCGAGCGACGCCCGCGAAGCGTGGGTTGCCCGCCTCGGTGTGGCACTCTTTGCGACGCTCACCTTCGTCGCCAGTCTGTTCCGCCCCGGGACGCTCATCGAAGTCGGTGACACCGCATTCGGTGGGTTCGCCCAGATGGCCCTGCCCGTCATCGTCGCCCTCTACTGGACGCGAACGACGCGAACCGGGATGTTCGCCGGAATCCTCGGCGCACAGGTGTTCTACCTCGCGCACGTCTTCGTCCCACCGGTCGAAGTCGGCGGGATGGCTGTCCTCGGTGCGACGTATCTCACGTGGGACTACGCCCTCTGGGGCATGTTGCTCTCGCTGATTCTGACGGTCGGTGTCTCTGTCATCACCGCCGCCGCCCCCGACGAGAATCAGTATCGGTTCTCCGAGGAACTCCGCGCCGACTGAATCACAACTCCTTTTTCGTGTCATCGAGTTGTCGGGATACGCATGGATATTCGCCCTATCCGCGCCGACGAGGTTCCCGTACTCATCGACGACCTGTGGCTTCCCTTCGCCGACGAGATGCGAGGAATCGACGAACGCGATTCACTCGCTGAGGAGGTAGATGTCCGCACCGAGGCAATCGACTATCGACGAGCGCAACTCGACGACGAGGACGTACAGACCTTCGTCGCGGTCGAAGATGGGGTCCTCGCCGGTTATACGACAGTAACGTACTCCGAAGGGCCGTCGGTCTTCGCTCGTGGCCCCCGTGCCAAAATCAAGGACCTCTACGTCGCGCCGGAAAATCGGGGCGCAGGTTTCGGGACCGAATTGCTCGAACGCGCACACGAGTGGGGCCGCGAGCGAGACTGTGAGAGTGCCGCGCTCACGGTCCACGCCCGCAACGAGACCGCCCGCCAGTGTTACGAGGCGATGGATTACGAGACGCGATACGTGAAGATGGACCGTCCGCTCTGAGGGTGTTCGACCTGCAAACCCGAATACTCAAATCTACGCACACTAAGCCCCGAACATGAACGAGTCGGGGCTGCAAGTACTCATGGAGCAGGACGTGCTTCGGCAACGAATCGCCGACGGCGACCTGCCCCAGTGGGCCGTCCAGCACTACGAGACGTTCCGCGAGACGATGCTCGGCGAGTACGACGGTTCGCCCTTCCCGTGCTACTTCGGCATCGAGTCGGAGCGACAGGGCGATGCGCTCTACACCTTCGTCGGGTCGATGACCCACAAAGACGACCTGCTCGCCCTCCGCGACACACTCCTCGAATACATCGACGCCTATCCAGACTATTCGGAGCGATGCTCGCTTGTCGCCTTCTTCAAACCTCCAGCAGACGACCTGAGCGAGGCCGAGTATCACGAACACCTCTGGCACATCCTCCAGTTCCTCCACATCAACGACCCCGAACCGTGGCCCGAGGACATTCCCACCGACCCGGATAATACGAAATGGGAGTTCTCCTTCGGCGGCGAACCCATGTTCCCGACTACCCGCGCGCCATTCTACGACGAGCGCATGAGTCGATTCTGCCCGTGGGGACTGGAAATCACCTTCCAGCCACGCGCCCTCTTCGATGGCATCACCGCCGACACCGAGGCAGGCCAACAGGCCCGCGAGGTCATCCAACAGCGCATCGAGGCGTATGATGGCGTCTGCCCTCACGCTAACCTCGGCGACTGGGGCGTCGAAGGCGACCGCGAGTGGCACCAGTACATGTTCTCCTCCGACGAGTCGCAGGCCCCCGACGAGTGTCCGATTCGCATCACCCGCGAACACCCGAAGATGCCGATGGCTCCGGCGGACGACTAACGATGGTCGAACTCCCATCTGATGCCGTCTTGGTTTGCATCGACATGCAGACCGGCTTCGACAATCCAGCCTACGGCGAGCGCAACAACCCCGACATGGAAGCAACGGTCGCCGAGTTACTGGCGACGTGGCGCGAAGGAGAGAAACCCATCGTCCACATTCGTCACGACTCCCAAGAGCCTGATTCGCCGCTTCGGAGCGACAAAGAAGGCTTCGCGTGGAAACCCGAGGCGGTGCCTGAGGATGGGGAGTTGGTGTTGACGAAACGGGTGAATAGTGGCTTTATTGGTACTGAGTTAGAGTCGTGGCTTCACGAGAACGACTATTCGACGCTCGTGGTGTGCGGGCTGACCACCGACCACTGTGTTTCGACGACTACCCGGATGGCCGAGAATTTAGGATTCGAGGTGTATTTGGTCGAAGACGCGGTTGCGACGTTTGAGAGAGAAGGTGTCGATGGGGAGCATTATTCGGCAGAGGAGATGCACCGGACCGCGTTGGCGCATCTGAATGGGGAGTTTGCGATGGTTGTGGAATCGGAACACGTGAATCCGTAGCTGAAGCGAGCATTGGACCGAACACAATCTTTTGGCGTTTGTGAGTCCACCCTGTACGTATGAGCAACGACTGCACCTACTGCGGATGCGACATCGAGCGGCACGACCCAGTTTTCGTGAACGAAGGGACGAATCAGCCTGACGACCAGAGCGGGCAGTTCTGTAACTACGGCTGTCTCGCCGCGTACATCGAACGCGAAGGGCTAACCATCGGTGCGACCTGTGAACTACCGTGAAAACGCACCCCGACTCTCTGCCCTTTTTATAACTCCCAGTCCACCCTCAACGTATGCAGACGCACATCGTTCCCGTCGGGTTCGACTACGACCGACTCATCGCGCCGCTCATCCGCGACCAGTTGGACGTTGACCGCGTCATCTTACTCGAAGGCGCAGTCGGGAGCGAGGCGAACGTCGAGTACTCTCGAAACCTCTCGAAGAAACTCGAAAAAGACTTTCAGAATCTTCTGGGTGCCGAAACAGAGCGCGTCGTCGTCTCCGACGTGTACGATTACGACGCCGCCTTCGAAGAGGCCTACGACCTCATCAACGACGAACTCGACGCGGACGATGAGCGCCGCGAGGAGGACGAGAAACCCGGCGAAGTGTGGGTGAACGTGAGTGCGATGCCCCGGCCAGTCTCCTTCGCCTTCGCCACCGCCGCGCACTCAATTATGGTGGAGCGGCAAGCCGATAGAGACCGCATCCACACCTACTACACAGCACCCGAGAAGTACCTCGAGTCCGAACTCGCCGAGGAACTCCGAACCGGGCGCGACCTGTTGCAGTCGATTCTCGATTCCGGCGAAATCGACGAACAGGAGATTCGAGAACGCCTCGACACCTCTTCTGACCTGCTCTCGGAGTTCGACGAACGCGGGACGACTATCGGCGCGAAGAAAATCGGCGACCGACACATCGTGGAACTCCCTGTTGCGTCCTTCTCGAACGTCAAACCCTTCGAGGAAGTTATCCTGTTCAAACTCGGCGAACACGGCGAATTCGGCTCTGTCTCCGAACTCGCCGAAGCATTGGCCCGCGAGATGAACGAAGAGTACACCGACTCCTTCCGGTCGAAAGTCATCTACAACGTGGACCGCCTCGGCCCCGGCGGAAAGGGCTACATCGAGCAAGAAGAAGTCGGCAAATCCTATCGCACGCGCCTCTCCCGAATCGGCGAGTTGTGGGTTCGCTCCCACGCCGACAACGAGTAGTGAGAGCGGGATTACGACAGAATCGAAGCGGTTAGAAGTCCAGGCCCAACGAGTCACCACTGGGTTCGAGTGGACTCGTCGGCAGGCTCTCTGGCGGTTCGGGGAGGTTGTAGCCGCCGGGTGCAACGTCGTTCGGGCCGTCGGGGTAGAACACCGAGGCGAGGAGTTGGATGTGGTCGCGGCCCACGTCAAGTTCGAACTGGCCGCCACCGTAGAGGTTCATCTCTCGTTCTTCGGCGTATTCGATGGTGTCGAAGAGTGATTCGACCGTCCCGAAGCGTGAGGGCTTGATGTTCAGCCACGAGGGTTCGAAGGGCAGTTCTTCGACAGATTCGACGCCAGTAATTGGGGCGTCCCACGAAACTCTCGCTTCCTCGCCGTCGAACAGTGGGCGTGTCTCGTCGGTAAACGCCGGGTCTTCGATGACGGCCTCGGGGAACCCAGACAGCACGCGTTCGTAGAGTTCTGCGTCGGGTGCTTGGTCCACGCTGGTGCCTTCGTATCGGCCTTTGAGGTCGAGAATTCGGACGCAATCGAGTGTCGAGAGCGTCGCCACGAGGTCGTCGTCCCACGCCGATATCGGGTCGAGTTTGAACTCCATGTTCGAATCGCGTTCGAGAAGCATCTCCACGCGGTCGGCCGTGGGGTCGTCTCCGAGGCGGGTACTCACTGCGAATCGCACTGGATGACGCTCACGGCCGACAGCGCGTGCGAGGTCAGTCTCGTTCTGTCGAAGAGCGAGGTCCAACCCCGCCGATTCGACCGCCCAGCGACGGTAATGCTCGGAAGACTCGCGCTCGGGTTCTTTGGTCGGAAAGAGGTCAACGTCGTCGAGAACAGCCGAGAACTCGGCGAAAGAGTCGTAGTCGCCCACGAGATCGAACACGTCGTCGTCCGTCTCAGCGAGCGCGTCGTGGTCTTCTGTGTCGTACGTCACGTCTTCGCCACGACCGGTTTCGCTACCTCCAGAGAGTGCGAAAACGGTCGTCTTGCGGAGAAAGCCACTGGAGGTGTCGCGTTCGAACTGCTCGCGCGAGACGGATTCGAGGGAGAGCGGAAGGTCAGCGACGTGGTCGAACAGTGTCATCGGGCGGTGGTTCGTGCGCGACGATGAAAAGCGTGGGTCAGCTCAGAGCGTGCCGAGTTCGAGCTTTTTGATTCGGGTTGCGAGCGAGAGGAAGGTCGCAAAGAGCGTCAGGAAGACGGCACCGGCGGCGGCGACTTGGAGGACCGTCGTCCCGTAGGCCATCGCGGAATCAGCGAGTGGGAGAGCGGTGTGGTGCGGGTCGCCAACGATTGGGTAGAAGTAATCGACGAGGTCGTTGAAGCCGTACCACGCCACAGCGAGTGCGACAGCGCCAATCGGGAACTCCGAATAGCGCTGGATGAGGAACGCTTCGACCACCATGGCGAGGTGGCTGAAGAACAAGAAGAGGTACATCGGGAACCACGTGTAGGCGAGGAAGGAGTCCGAAAAGGCGGCGAGGACGAAGGGCGTCCAGAGGCCGAGTTTCCAGCAGCCGAAGAAGGCGAGTGCATTCACGTACTCGTTCGACCGACCGAGTTTCCAGAGTGCGAGCGAGAGTGCGATAAACAGGGTTGCGACGGGGCTATCGGGGACGAAGGGCCACATCACGAGTGGCTCTTGGGCGAACTGGAGTTGGATAACCGGGTCAGAGAACGGGTGGATGCCGTAGTACCAGAAACCAAACGCGGTGCCGACGAGGTTGACGATGACGACGAGCCATGCGATGTTGAGCCCGAAGTTTTCCAGCCATCGCGGGAGCGGTGCGAGCCACCACGGGAGGTTCGTATGTGGGGGTAACTCATCGTCTCCGAACAGACGGCTCGGGTCGTCGAGATACCGGCGGAGTTGCGTCGCCGCGTCCATATTGTGGGCTTGGAGGGCGACCGGAAAGCCGTGCCGGTCTTCCGAACACCGCCGTGACATGTATTGACGGGCGGAAGTAACCGCTTAAGTAGGGCCAGTCCAACCCACGGATATGCCTGAGGAGACCGACCTCAACGAACTCCGTCGCGGGACTGAACTGGTCAAGCGCGGATTCGCGCAGATGCAGAAGGGTGGCGTCATCATGGACGTCGTCAACGCCGAACAGGCGAAGATCGCCGAGGAAGCGGGCGCAGTGGCCGTGATGGCACTCGAAGCCGTCCCCGCGGACATCCGCAAACGCGGCGGCGTCTCTCGGATGGCTGACCCCGAGACGGTCGAAGAAATCATCGATGCAGTCTCCATCCCGGTGATGGGCAAAGCACGCATCGGTCACTACACCGAAGCGCAGATTCTCGAATCCATCGGCGTGGACATGGTCGACGAGAGTGAGGTACTCACCCCTGCCGACAACGAGTATCACATCGACAAGCGCGAGTTCACCGCCCCGTTCGTCTGCGGCGCTCGCAACCTCCCCGAAGCACTCCGCCGCATCCACGAGGGTGCTGCGATGATTCGCACCAAGGGTGAAGCAGGCACGGGCGACGTGAATCAGGCGGTCACCCACCAGCGCACCATCAAGCACCAGATTCGCACCTTGACCGGTCTCCAGCACGACGAGCGCGAGAAGTGGGCACGCGAACACGAAGCCCCAATCGACCTCGTTCACGAGACCGCCGAGATGGGTCGGCTTCCAGTCGTCAACTTCGCGGCAGGCGGTATCGCAACGCCCGCCGACGCCGCACTCATGATGTACCACGAGTGCGACGGCATCTTCGTTGGCTCCGGTATCTTCGGTGCCGAGAACCCCGAAGTGATGGGCAAGGCAGTCGTCGAAGCCGTCAACAACTGGGACGACCCTGCGAAACTCGCCGAGATTTCCTCGGGTATCGGCAAGGGCATGAAAGGCGAAGCGAACGTCGATATGCCCGAAGAGAAGAAACTGCAAGGCCGCGGCGTCTAAGCGAGTTCTCACTACTTTCGTTTTTCACCACACTGAGCGACCGCTCAGGGACTGAAAACGAGAGAATCGAATGTGCTGCTCTTCGCTGTGCAGTGTTTAGACAGAGAGACTGGTGGCTTGCTTCGAGGCCGCGTCGTCTTCGTCGGCGAGGAGGACGGTGACTGGGCCGTCGAAGTTGAGCATGACCTTCTGGGTCACGTCGCGGGAGATGAGTTTCCCGGTAGGCGAGCGGCGGCGACCCGAAATGAAGAGGTGGTCGCAGGCTTCCCAGCGTGCGGTTTCGAGGATGGTGTCTTCTTCTGGGCCGATGTCGGCGATGACGCGGTAGTCCACGTTGATGCCGTCGAGTGCCTCACGAGCGAGTTGCTTTGCCTTTCGAGCGGCGGAGTTGGTCGCCTGGTCGATACCGTAGACGACGTCCGAAGAGTTCACCTTGGCGAGCGCAGAGCGGGTTCGTTCGAACTCCTTGTCCGGGAGGATGGTGAGGATGATGAGTTCTGCCCCACTGCCGGATGCGAATGCGCCTGCTTCCCGAAGGATTCGTTTCGACCGCTCATCTGGTGTCACGACGACGAGTGCACGTTCCATGTCTTTAGATATTATGCGAAGATGATAAAAACCTTCTCGGAATCGTGTTAACACGAACCGTGGTATCTTGTTACGAGGTCTGAAACGCGCGAAATCGTCAAAATAATCTGTGCGTGTGTTTGTCTATGTACGAGTCAGAAATCGAAAATTTCTGCCCCACTTCCGACACGAGTCTTGTAGGCACGGGCGTCCACGTTCGCGTCGTCGAACGCCTCGACCATCGCCCCTGCGACGCGGGTTCGGTACTCGGGACGACACGCGGCGAGGATGGATGGGCCTGCTCCCGAGACGGTGACCCCGGTCGCCCCGGCGTCGAGTGCGGCCTCGCGGACGCCCTCGTAGCCAGTGATAAGTTCTGCTCGGGCGGGCGTGACGACTCGGTCGTCCATCCCGGCACCGACGAGTTCGGGGTCACGACGACACATGCCGACGGTGAGCGTCGCAGCGTGGCCGACGGTGTGAACCATGTCTTCGATGCCCGCCCGATTCGGGACGACACGCCGCGCATCGCGCGTCGAAACCGCGATTTCGGGGAGACACGCGACGAGCGGAATGTCGGTATCGACTGTCGTCACACCGTTTGCGGTTGCGACAGTAAAGCCGCCAAGTAACGCGGGTGCGACGTTGTCTGCGTGGGCCTCGCCGGAGACGACTGCTTCGCCTTCGGCGGCGACGGGAACCAACTCTTCGCGCGACAGGCCACGGTCGTACAACTCGTTGAGTGCGAGTGCTGCGGCGGCCGAACTGGCCGCCGAAGAGCCAAGCCCCGACGAGGGCCGAACGCCCTTGTCGATACGGATGTGTGCCGGTGCGTCGAGTTCTTCGGCAACTGCTCCTACGACGTTTCGATTGGGGTCGGTCGGGATGTACTGACTGCCGACACCAGTCACTTCGATTGTTGTCCGGTCCGCTTTCTCGACGTGAACGACGTCTGCTGGGCGGTCGAGAGCGACACCGAATACGTCGAATCCACTCCCGAGATTTGCGCTCGTGGCGGGTGCGCGGACCGTAACCATGCCCCGCAGTTCCCGTATCGCAGATAAAAAGGTGGCGAACGTCGCAACCGACTGTCCGCCGTTTAGTCGTTTTTCGGCGCGTCGACCTCGGTCGACGAGAAACCGACGTCGGTAAATTCGAACCGTGCCCCGCCAGAGTCGGCAGTCGTCAACTCGACAGTCCACCCGTGGGCGTCGGCAATCGACCGAATAATCGGGAGTCCAAACCCGGTTCCCTCTTCGTGGGTGGTGTAGCCCCGTTCGAACACTCGTTCGCGTTCTGCTTCGGAGATGCCCGTCCCGTCGTCTTCGACGAAAAAGCCATCCGAGAGCGGGCCGACGCGAATGTGAACCTCGCTGCTCGCCGACCCGTGTTCGACCGCGTCATCAGACTGTTCGTTGCTTGTGGAGCCATGCTCCACAGCGTTCCGAAACAGGTTCTCGAACAGTTGTCGAAATCGCCCGCGGTCGGCGTCGATTGTCTGGTCGAGGCTCACTTCCAGCGTCGCCTGTTGTGCGGCGACGCTATCCCACGCCTCGCGGGCGATGGTCTGGACGCCGACCGGCGACAGGTCAGAGAGCGTCTCGCCCTGTCGAGCGAGCGTCAGCAAGTCCTCGATTATCTCTTCCATCCGGTCGTGAGCGTCGTCAACCCGGTCGAAATACTCGGCTTCGCCGGTCTCTCTCGCCAACTCCAGATACCCGCTTGCGACAGTCAGCGGGTTCCTGAGGTCGTGCGAGACGACAGAAGCGAACTCTTCGAGGCGGTCGTTCTGCCGTTCGAGTCGGCGCTCTCTGCTCTTTTGGTCGGTGATGTCGCGGATGATGACGAGTCGTCCGGTCGTCGCGCCGCCGCTTAGCCGACTCGTACTCACGAGTACGTCGCGCTCGTCACCATCGACTTCGACAGTCGCTTCGATAGGAGTGTCCGTCGATAGGGCGGCAGCAATCGAGTCCGGGACGAGGTCGCGGATGGGGCGGCCGTAGCAGGCGGACAGGTCGTCGTCGAGATAGCGCTCACCCGTTGGATTCGCATCCAGAACCGCGTCTCGTTCGTCGATGACGATCGCACCGCCTTTCATCGACTCGGCGGCGAGTTCCCACGCGATAGGGACGAGCGTGAACAGTCGGTGCCGATAGACACTCCACGCGACGGCAGCGGCGGCGAAGCTAAACGCGATTGCTGGCAGATTCAGGCCGGGGACGGGACTGTACTCAGAGATGTAGACGATGCCTGCGATGGCGGGAACGAGACCTCCGGCGAGCAGTCCCGCCGTCTGTTTGCGGTAGATTTCGTCGGAGACGACGAGCGACCGGAACAACAAGCCGACGCCGACGACGATGAGCGTGTAGGCGTAGATGATGAACGCGAGAAAGCCGATGCTGTGGTCGTTGACGAGCATGACGTAGCCGAACTCGTCCGAGAGTGTGAGGCCGTCCCAGATGAGGGTGTGGGCACTGTTCGTAAAGACGAGTGCGACTGTCACGAGTGGCACGCCTGCGAGCGCCGCCCACACGGGTTTCGGCAAGTCTTCGACGCCGGTGTGTCGCACGACGTACGAGAACCAGAGCAGTGGAACTGGTGCGATACCGAGATACTGAATCTGGTTGAGTAACACCAGCGTGGCGAAATCAGTCCGTGAGAGTTCGAGGGCGTAGACGCCCATCCAGAATCCCGAGGCGAGAAGGAGCAACCCCCCTCGCGTCGCGCCTGGGAGCGCGCGCTTCATGTTTTGGCGACGAAGCAGATGAGCCCCGAGAACCACAAAGAGGGCCGCACCAACGCCCAGCGGAAGGGTGTAGGGCGTCACCTGCCAGTTGGTCGCGCTGTACATATCTGTTAATCGCTCTCGGACACGGAACGATAAATTTCACCCTCGGAGACAGCGACAACCAGAAAGGACTTTCCACCACACGAATAACTCCGAGACATGATAGGCATCGTCGGCGGCGGTATCGCAGGCCTCGCCGCGGCGCATCGACTCCAGAAACGGGGTCACGACGTTCGTATCTTCGAAGCGGCAGACTCACTCGGTGGACTCGCCGCGACGTACCAGACGAAAGGTGACGACATCGAGCGATACTACCACCACCTCTCGAAGTCCGAAGAGACCATCGTCGAACTCGCCGACGAACTCGGTCTCCGAGACGACTTGGAGTGGCGTATCGGCAAGAACGCGTACTACGTCGATGGCGTCGTCCACCCGCTCGACACGGCGTGGCAAATCGCTGCCTACCCGCACATGAGCTTCTACGACAAGTTCAGATTGGGAATGCTCACCCTCGGCATCGACGTTCGCGGCGGAATTCCCGACTTCGACGCCTACAACGATTTGGAAACGTACGAACACACGCCAATCGAGGACTTCGTGGTCGAACACACGACACGCGGCGTCTACGATAACTTCGTGGACCCACTCCTCGATGGCAAGTTCGGCGAGCGCAAACACGACGTGTCGGCGGCGTGGTTCCTCGGGCGCGTCAGATTCCGCGGCGAGCGCGACCTGCTACGCGGCGAGATTCTCGGCTACTTCGATGGCGGCTTTGCGCCCTTTATCGACGCGCTCGTGGACGCAGTGGGCCGCGAGAATATCGAAACCGGCGCACGCGTCACAGAACTCACGACGAACGACGATGCCGTCGATACCTTGACGGTCGAAACGAGCGACGGAACCGAGACCCACGAGGTCGATTCGGTCGTCGTCGCGGCGATGCCGAACGTCCTCGAAGACCTGACTGGCTTCCAGTGCGATATCGACTTCCAAGGTGCAGTGTGCGGACTCGCCACGATGTCCGAGTCGCTGATGGACACCTACTGGCTCAACATCGCCCACGACGCGCCGTTTGGCTCGCTCATCGAACACACGAACTTCATCCCGAAAGAGCGCTACGGCGGCGACCATCTCCTCTACATTGCAAGCTACGTCCAAGGCCCCGAAGAGGACCTCTGGCAGATGAGCGACGAGGAAGTCGAAGACGTGTGGTTCAGTGAAATCGAGTCGATGTTCCCCGACTTCGACCGCAGTTCGATTACGGATTTCAAAGTCTCGCGCAACCCCCGCGCTGGCCCGGTGTACGAACGCGGCTATCTCGACCTCGTCGTCCCCTACGACCTCGCAGACGACGTCGCCGAAGGCGTCTACTACGCGGGGATGGCCTCGAAAGCGCAGTACCCCGAACGCTCGCTCAACGGTGGCATCGTCGCAGGCTACGAAGTCGCCGACCGCATCGACGACAAGCACTGAGCCGAACAAGCGCTCGTTTTTCACGTCACACCGACGCACGCTTTGCGGCAATCTGTTTCCCATACGAAACTGCTTTTTACGCGACTGACTGACCAGTCAGTTAGTGAGTACAGATTCATCTGCGGACCAGTCGGTCCCCGACGAGGTCCACGAGACACTGATGGAGGCGACCTATCGCGCGCTGTGCGCCGAGGGGTTCGCCAACCTGACGATGCAACACATCGCCGACGAGGCGGGAAAGAGCAAGTCGCTCCTCCACTACCACTACGGGACGAAACACGACTTGCTCGTCTCGTTCCTTCGCTATCTGATGGAGCGCTTCGACCAGAAAATCGCCGCAACCGAGGGCGATGCGCCCGAAGAGCGCCTGCGATTTCTGCTCGACAAGATGGTTCCTGACGGAGACGACGACGAAGAGTACGACAAGTTCGGTCTCGCGCTGATGGACTTGCGAACGCAAGCGCCCTACGACGAGGCCTACCGAGAACAAGTCGCACAGAACGAACGAACGATTCGCGCACGAATGTCGGCAATCATCCGCGACGGTATCGAACAGGGTGTCTTCCGCGAGGTAGACCCCGAACGGACGGCAGCACTGTTGTTCGCCGCTCTCGATGGCGCACGGATTCAGCGCGTCGTCCTCTCCGGCGAAGACGAAAGCGAAGACGGTTCGTCACTTCCGTCCCGTGAGATTCCGACTGCAGTTCGCACCGCTATCGACGAGTTTGTCCTCTCCAATCTGCGTCTCGAGGGGGGACAATGAGCGCCAAAACACGCGACGTCAACCTCGTCGACGGCGACCTGGTCAAGCCGATGCTGGTACTCTCGTTGCCCATCGTCTTCTCGCAGATTATGCAGGTGGCCTACAACCTCGCCGATACCTTCTGGGTGGGTCGAGTCGGGTCAGAAGCCGTCTCTGCGCTGTCGTTCTCGTGGCCGCTCGTGTTCCTCATGATTTCGTTCGGTGGTGGCTTTACCATCGCCGGGACAGTCCTCGTCGCCCAGAACAAGGGTGCGGGCAACCACGACCAAGTGGACCACGTCGCTGGTCAGACCCTCGGGTTCGTGATTCTCCTGTCTGCGGTCTTTGCGGCCATCGGATATCTGGTGACGCCGATTCTCCTCCCGCTCATCGGGACGACACCGGGAACGGAAGTTCACCGACTCTCGGTCGAGTACACGAGAACCATCTTCCTCGGCGTCTCGTTCATGTTCGGCTTCTTCATCTTCCAAGCCCTGCTCCGTGGCTGGGGCGACACTAAGACGCCGATGTATCTGATGGCGTTCGGTGTCATCATCAACGTCGTTCTGGACCCCTTTCTCATCCTCGGGTTCAACGCGAACCCCATCTTCGGGGTACTCGGACTGGGTGCGCTCGGTGACTCACTCTTCGCCGCGACTGGCTTCACTGGCTTCGGCGTGCAAGGGGCCGCAATCGCAACGGTGTTCTCGCGCGGTGTCGGCGCGCTCGTCGGGTTCTGGCTCCTCCTCTCGGGACGGGTCGGTATCGACCTCTCACCACGTGACCTGCTTCCCGAGCGTGAAACGGTCAAGAAAATCATCGAAATCGGTGCGCCGTCGAGTATCGAGCAATCGACCCGCGCACTCGGTGTGACCGCACTGACTGCGTTGGTCGCCTACGCCGCCGTCAACGCCGTCGGCGTGGACACTGAAATTGCCGTCGCCGCGTTCGGTATCGGTAACCGCCTCACGTCGCTCGTGTTCCTGCCAGCAATCGGTCTCGCACAGGGGACTTCGACTGTCGTCGGACAGAACCTCGGCGCAGAGCGCCCAGACCGTGCAGAGCGCGCCGTCTTCTGGGCAGTCGGACTCATCACCTCGGTCTTGGTGTTCGTCTCCGCCGCGGCGTACTTCTTCGCCGGGCCAATCGTCGCCGTGTTCATCCCCGGTGAGCAAGCCGTCATCTCGGTCGGTATCGACTACCTCACGATTATCGGCCCGACGTTCGTCTTCCTCGGGGCGTTCAACGTCGTCAACGGCGGCTTCAGAGGGAGTGGTTCGACGCGCACCGCGATGGCCTTCTCGCTCATCTCGCTGTGGGTGCTTCGGATTCCCGTCGCCTTCGTCCTCGTCCAGTTCTTCGGGATGGGACCGACGGGCGTCTGGTACGGCATCGCCTTCTCGAACGTCGCCGCGGCGCTCCTCGCGCTCGCGTGGTTCACTCGCGGGACGTGGAAAGAGAGTGTCGTCGATACTGGGCCGCGGGTCCCCAGCGACGACTAAAAACGACGCTTCTTAGGCCGCTTCTTCTTCGTCGAGGTCCTGCATACCCGGTGCGGCGTTCAAATCGACGTTCTCGGGTTCTTCCTTTCCGCCGACGTTGACGTTGCCTGCGGCGTCTTCGACGTAGGCGTCGTCGGCGAAGCCTCCCTCTGCATGCGGGTGTTCTGGGTCGTCCAGTTTCTCCATCGTCGCGGGTGCGTCTGGGATGTCGATGGTTTCGAAATCGCCGAGCGGATTGGCGATGTCGATGTTGTAGCGCGAGAAGAACGCCTCGTAGCGCTCGTAGTGCGTTTCGAGTTCCTCGACGGGGAACTCCATCATCTCGGTCCAGCCGTGGTTGTAGAAGTCGAAGTTCGACTGGATGTGGGTGATTTCGCGGGCTTCTGCTTCCGGGAAGCCGGATTCGAGCGCCGCGACGTAGGTGTCGAACGTGCAGTCGAAGAACGCCTCCATGTGTGGTTCGCGTTCTGCTCTGTGGTCCGGGTCGGCGCGCTCGCCGAAGATGCGGACGTGCAGGTCCACCAGTTTTTCCGTGGCGATATCGCCGATGACCGGCATCGTGAGTGCCTTCTTCGCCGCGAAGTGGCGGATGTTCTGCCGAAGCTTCATTTCGTCGGCGGCTTAGGGTCGAAAGTACGTAAAGGGCATGTGTACGAAATGGAACAAAACGAGATTTTACTACTCCGTTTATGGTCCCCGTGTACGTGTATCGACACATGAGTGACTCCGTTTCGGCTCGCAAGCGGTCGATTCTCGACTGCGAGGAATGTCTCTCCCCCGCCGAGGCGTTCTCTATCGTCGCCGACGAGACGCGATTGGCGATTCTCGAAGCCCTGTGGGAATCCGACGACCGACCAGTTCCGTTCTCCGAACTCCGCCGCCGAGTCGGTGTCGACGACAGCGCCCGTTTCAACTACCACCTCGGCAAACTCCGTGGCCAGTTCGTCAAGAAGACCGACGACGGCTACGATTTCCGCCTCGCGGGTGAGAAAGTCGTCCGCGCCGTCTTGGCCGGGACGTTCAACGAAGACCCCGTGGTCGAACCTTTCGTCGCCTCAGGGTCGTGTGTCGCCTGCGACGGCGACCTTATCGCCACCTACCAAGACGAACGCTTGACGCTCACGTGTGATGCGTGCGGACGAATCCACGCGCACGAAGAGTTCCCACCAGGTGGACTCGATGGCCGCTCGCCAGACGACCTCCTGTCGGCGTTCGACCAGCGCGTCCGTCACCTGCACTGTCTCGCCGCAGATGGCGTCTGCCCCGAGTGTGGTGGGACGACCGAAACCCTCCTCTCCTCAGAGACGGCCCCCTTCGACCTCGACGTGGTCGTGAGCCACCGCTGTTCGCAGTGTGCCTACACGGTGGTCTCGCCTATCGGCCTCGTCTTGCTCGACGAATCGGCGGTCCTCTCGTTCCTCTCCGCGCGCGGTGACGACGTGTGTGGCACGCCGTTTTGGCACTTCCCGTGGGTCGTCGGCGACGACGCGCTGACCGTCGTCGATTCCGACCCGTGGCGAATCGAGGTCGAAATCCGCCACGACGACGAAGTGCTGACCGTCGAACTCGACGAGGCGCTCCGGTGTGTCGATTCGAGCGTCGGAAATGTCTCATAATTTGTATAAATCTGCTCCGGTAAGGGGGCTTACAAAAATATCATTCTGCTTACTCTTTTAGAGTCATAGCCCGTTCGTATAGATGAGGACAAAGACATGACCCACACCAACTACCTCGGACTTCCGGACGCGCTCGACCCCGCTCCACACGGTCTCGGAACGCTCGCAAACACGGTGGTTCTCACCGTCGCCGCGGTCGTGGGCATCGTCGCCGCGACAGTGGCCGCGACGCTCGTCGCCCCGCTCGCTCCTGGGCTTGGACTCGTCGCGGTGTTCGCTGGATGGCCCGTCGGGTTCGTCGTCGCCACAGTCGCGCTCCGTGCAGGACTGCTCGCACTCGTTCGAACCGGTCTCCCCGCCGACGCTCGCGTCGTGGTTCGCCGCGCCCGTGGACGTACCACTCCTGGGACGCTCAGCGAGACGACTCCACCCAAGATGACCGATGGTGGTCGCCCCGAATACGACGGGAAACACGAGTTCTAACCCACTATTTCCTGTTTCAGGGCCTTCTCTGCACGGATTTCCTTCTCCTGAAGAATAATGAGGGAGATAGCAATCCACATTAACCCCGAATGCAAACGTCGGGTTATGAGCCAGTCGTACGTGATCGTCGGTGACGGCGTCGCGGGGGCTTCCGCGGCCGAGACCCTCCGCGAACTGGAACCCGATGCGGACATCACCATCCTTACAGACGAGGGCGAACCCCTCTATAATCGTATTCTGATCAAAGAATTCGCCAAAGGCAAACTGCCTGAAGCGCCCATCTCCATCCACGACGAATCGTGGTACGATGACCGAGACGTCGACCTCGTTCTCAACACGCTCGTCACGAACATCGACCCTGAGGCGCACACCGTCACCGCACACGACGGCTCGGAATACGCCTACGACAAGCTCCTTCTCGCCATCGGGGGCACGCCGACGCAACTCCCCGTCGAGAACTCCGACGCAGAAGGTATCCACCACTTCTGGACGTTCCAAGACGCTCGCGACATCAAGAACCACATCGAACAAGCCGACAACTCCGTCGTCATCGGCGCGGGTCTCCTCGGTATCGACCTCGCGGCTATCACGGCCGCACAAGATGTCGAAGGCAAGTACCTCATGCGCGGTAAAGCCTGGTGGCGCTACGCACTCTCACAGGACGGCGCAGAGATTATCCACAACGCGCTCCGCGAGCGCAACGTCGAACCCGTCTTCGACTCCGGCGTCGACCACTTCGAGATGGACGACGACGGCAAGGTCACCGCCGCAATCGACCCCAACGACGACCGCTACCCGGCCGACTTCGTCGGTATCGCAATCGGTCTGAACTTCAACACGGAGATTCTCCGTGGGACGGATATCGAGTACGACAACGGTATCTACGTGGACGAGTTCATGCGCACGAATCACGACGACATCTTCGCCGCAGGCGACATCACCGAGTTCCACGACGTCATCCTCGGCGAGCGCGCACAGAACGGTGCGTGGGGCTCCGCGAAAGAACAGGGCACCATCGCGGCCAAGAACATGGTCGAGTACGGCTCTGACGAGTTCCGCTGGGTCTCGTCGTATTCGATTACGCACTTCGACTTCCCGTTCCTCTCGTTCGGTCACCCGACCCTCGGCGACGAGTCGGTCGAAGCGAAGTACTCCGACACCGAGTGGCGGCGTCTCGCCATCAAGGACGGTAAAATCGTCGGTGGCGTCCTCATCGGCGACCTCTCGCCACAGACGAGATACAAGAAACTCATGCGCGAACAGGTCGATATCTCCGGGCAGACGGACGTGCTGATGAAACAGCAGTTCGAACTCGACGACCTCGAAGGCGTAACAGCAGAGCAGTAATCTCTCTCCGTTTCGGCATCACCGACAGCTACGTTTTCTCAGCACGACGAGCGACTGAACTTTCACGGACAGCGGAGGGTTTTCGAGTATCACGAAGATTTATGTGGGTTGATGTTATGTGATAACACATGTCACTAAAGGAAAAGTCGTCAGCCCCGGTTTCGGATCTTGGAGTAGCACCCTCTATCGTCCCGGTTACCGACGTTTCCCCCGATACGCGCGTCCATCATTTCGACCAGCTAAGTGACCGCACCCAGCAAGCCATCGCCCGGGCGGCGGCTTCGGGACATCTCGATATCGACACCGAGACGACGCGCCTCGCCCGTGGCGACGTTGTCGTCTTTACAAAGTACTTCCGCGTCCAGTAAGTCCATTCTCTCATCGTCGGCCCTAACTCCGAGCGTGAGCGCTCGCTCGGTGCCGACGTGGACCGAAGTGGTTTTCCACGTCTCGCCACCAATTTTTGTCCATGTCTACTGGTGGCGGTCAAGGGACGATGACGCTCGCATTCGAACTCGAGGCGCTCAAACGCCTCGGCGACCCGAATGCGGCGTTTAGCAACGCGCGAACGTGGACGAAGTACGTCGGCGTCGTGAGCGAAAAGCCGACGTACGTCGTGACGAACTTCACGCGCAAAGAGCGGATTCGACAAGACTTCTTCTCGGGGCCACGCGGGGTCAAAGAGAGCCTCGAAAACGTGATGCGGCAGTTCGACACCGACCGACACGTCTTCGTCGGCACGACCGACGAGGACCGCGAACTCGCCGAGGAGACGGGATGGGAGTTCCTCCCGGTCGAAGAGGCTGCAAAAGCGGCAGAGTGGTCGCTGGCGGGCGAACAGGAGCCTGTCGAAGACCCCTTCGAAGACGACGGCCGCGACGACTGGCCCTAACGCGAAACCCCACCGAGAACCTCCGCTTCTTCCAGTGATTCTGTTTCCTATCGAAAGCACTAATCAGCAACAGCCCTTTCCAATCAGCGATGAGTCACCAGTTGCCTGACGTGCAGGCCTCTCAGCCCGACGTTTCCGTCGGATTGAGCCAGGTCGGCGTCACTGGCGTCGAGAAGCTCGTCAAGATTGCCCGTGGCGACAAGCGCCCGTTGGTCCTGATGGCGGATTTCGAAGTCTTCGTGGACCTTCCCGGCGGCCGCAAGGGCATTGACATGAGCAGAAATATGCAGGTCATCGACGAGGTTCTCGAAGCCGCAGTCGAGGAACCCGCCTACCGCGTCGAAGATATGTGTGGCGACGCCGCCGAACGCCTCCTCGCAAAACACGAGTACACCTCGACGGCCGAAGTCCGAATGACGGCCGAACTCGTCGTCCGCGAGGACACCCCCGCAAGCGGACTTTCCACGCAGAGTACGATTCAAATCATCGCCAGCGCGACGGCGACCGACGAAGGCACCCGTGAAGAAATCGGTGCCGAAGTCGTCGGCATGACGGTCTGTCCGTGTTCACAGGGCATGTCTGAATCCCGCGCCCGTGACGTGTTGCAGGACCTCAGCGTCGATGAAGACACCATCGACGAGTTCCTCGACCAAGTCCCGCAACCGGGTCACTCCCAGCGCGGCCACGCAACCTTGACGGTCGAAACCGAGGGCTCGCCCGACGTTGACCTCATGGACCTCGTCGAGATGGCTCGCGACTCCATGTCCGCGCGCATCTACAATCTCGCAAAGCGCCCGGACGAGGACCACATGACGTACCACGCCCACGCTGATGCGAAGTTCGTCGAAGACTGCGTTCGCTCGATGGCTGAATCCGTGGTCGAAAATCTCGACCACCTCACGGACGACACCGTCGTTCACATGAAGCAGTCGAACGACGAATCGATTCACCAGCACAACGCCCATGCAGAACGAGAAGTGACGCTCGGGCAACTCCGTAGCGAAGTCGAAAACTAACCGAAAATTAGAGCGACAGCGGAACTGCGGACTCCCAGCGCGGACTGAACGTTTCTCGCAAGTCCGCCGCAAACTCTGGGTCTTTCAGGTCGATGAGTGCAAACACTTGTCCGGGGTCCATCGGATTTGGAACCTCGATACACACTTCGACGCCGTCGATGAGGTTGAACACGCCAGTGACGTTTTCGGCGGTTCGGACGTGGAAGCCAGGGTGGTCTGCGAGCGTCTCGACGTACTGCTGGCCGACGCGCTCCGGCAGGCTCTCGACGAGGTCTGGAGACATGAGCAACGACACGTCAACGCCGCGCTCCAGTGCGGATTCGAGTTCTTCGAGGACGATATCACCGACTGCGCCGAGGTCGAACTGCGGCGAGGGCGTCCCCGCGACCATCACGAGGCTCTCGTCGGCCGCGGCGAGGCGCTCGATGAGCAGGTCAATCGTCTCGTCAGCGCCGACCGCGGCGGTCCAGAACTGGTCGTGAACCGGTTCGGCGGCGTCGAGTTCGACGGTGAGTTCGTCCACGACCGCTTCGTACTGCGATGCTTTCTCTTCGAGTTCTTCGCGCTTGCTTTCGAGCAGTCGGTCGAGTGCGGTGTCGGGTTCGACTGCGACGTATTTTTTCGGCCGACTCGCGGCCTGACTCCGGATGAGATGGTACTGTTCGAGGCTGTTCAACACGTCGTAGATGCGTCCCATCGGAACGTCGCTCGCGCGGGACAACTCCTTCGCCGTTGTCGCGCCAACGCGGAGCAGTGCGCGGTAGGCTCGCGCTTCATACTCAGATAATCCGAGGTCTCGAAGACTGGCCATAGCGACACGTCTCGTCACGCCATTATAAACAAACCGGATGTTTACACTAGTTACCGGTTGGCACTGATGTGCGCTATGCGTCGGGCGTTACCGCCGAAACTGCCTGCATCAACTCTTCTGGAGTGGTTGCCTCGCGGGTTTGTTCGCCATTGCTGACACGTGCTTGTCCGTCTTCGACTGCTGACTCAGGGATGATAATCGCCTCGTGGTCCGCAACCCGGAGGGCGGCGCGATGCAAGTCCGAACCCACTTCGCCGAGTTCAATCACGAGTGGGTCGCGGAGGAGACGTGCCGACACCGCCCCGTACTCGGCGACTTGAACCCCGATTCGGTCCCACGCACCAGCGAAGGCACCGACGACTTCCGTTGCAATCTCTCGATAAGAGTCGTCGCCGGTGAGTACCGCGAGGTCGACGAGCGCGTTCGCCATTTCGACGTTGGCGTCGATAGGGCGGAGGGGGTGCGACAGCAAGCCCGCTCCCGAGTCGGGTCCATCGAGGAACGACTCGTCGTCGAGGAGAGTATCGATTGCCGTATCTGCAACAGCGCGAGCGAGTTCGAGGGGGAAACTACCGCCGATGCTGTCGGTGCCGAGAACTTGTCGCGCTCGACACAACGCCGCGACGACGCGTGCCTGGTCTTGGAGTAGGAGCGACTCGCCCGCGCCGCCACCGGAAGAAAAGTGCGTCACGACGCCGTCATCGACGAGGTCTTCAGCGATTCGTCCGAGCGTGCGCTTGGCGAACGTCCGGGCTTCTTTGTCGTCGGTGAGGCCTGCCAAGACGAGCAGTGAATCGACGGCGAGGGCGTTGCCACCAGCGTAGACGGTGAGGTCCGAACGCGGACCTGGTGCGCTCTCTCGGCCCTCCTCGTCCAAGAGATAGTAGTCTGTGCCGTCTGCTGGTCCCATGCTCCCACCGAAGCCAGTCCCCGTCCACAGCGACGATTCGAGGAAGTCGGCCGTCCCGACTGCTGGGTCGAGGTAGGCCTCGTCGCCGGTGTAGCGGTAGCCGTTTGCGAACGCACGAAGGAGCGCGGCGTTGGATTCGAGCGTCTTCTCGCGGTTCTGCCCAGCCCAGTTGGCCTTGCTGGCATATCTGAAAAAGCCGCCCTCGACCGGGTCGTAGAGGCTGTCTCGTACTGCATCGAGCGTCTGGAGCGCCCGACGCTGGTCACGCTTCAGCGCAAATTCGATGGTGCGTGGCATGGGGAACTTCGCGGCATCGCCCCAGCCGCCGTGTTGTTCGTCGAAGACGACCGAGAGTTGCCCAGCGATGTGTTCTTCGATGCGCGGGGCGACCTCGCCCGCCGGTGGTTTGTCGCCCGCGAGCGCTCGCGGCATGCGTCCGGCATCGTGACCTTTCTTCTCCCAGACCTCACGGACGCGCTCGATGACCTGTCGCATCCCCGTCGGACGCATGAACGTCGCGCCCGTCATCGGCAGTCCCTCCGGCGTCAGGAACACCGTCGATGGGAATCCGCCCATGTTGTATCGCTCGCGGATTCTCGGCTGTCGGTCCACGTCGACGCGAATCGGGACGAACCCATCGTTGATATTCGCCGCAATCCGCGGTTCTGCGTAGGTTTCGGCGTCCATCTCGTGACAGTCCGAACACCACGTCGCGGTCAGCGACAGTAGAATCGGCTTGTCGGCCGCTTGTGCCTCCTCGAACGCAGCAGCGCCCCACCGACGCCACTCGACGCGCGTCTCGTCGCTCATACCCACTCCTGCGCAGTGGATGCGGGTAAGCGCTTCGAGGCAGTCCAGCCCGCTGTCAGTTTTCACTCGTCCAGATGCCGAATTTTGTGGCTCGATTCGCGTGGTTCGCTCGTGTCTGGGACAAAAGGGCTATGAGTTGCGAACTGGTACAGTCGCTCATGCGTACGCGCACACTGCTCGCGCTCTTGCTCCTCATCCCCCTCTCTGATGCGCTGCTGCTCGTCGTGGTTGCGCAGTACCTCAATCTCGTGCCGACGGTGGCGCTGGTCGTCCTGACCGGCCTCGTCGGCATGCTGCTCGTCCGCGCGGAGGGGCGACACACCCTGCGGTCGCTCCAAACCAAGTTCGCCGGTGGCGAGTTGCCGACGAACGAACTCATGGACGGCGGCCTGCTCATCGCCGCGGGTGCGTTTCTCCTCACCCCCGGTCTCGTCACCGACACCATCGGCTTCCTGCTCGCTATCCCGGTGACGCGCTACCCTATCCGTGAGGTACTCAAGCGCGTCGTCGTCAAACCCTACCTCGACAAACAGGCCGAAGGCTTCGTCTCCGGCAACGTCTGGGTCGGTGGGTTCCCACAGGACGACAGCGTCTACGACGCCGACCCCAACTCCTACCGATTCGGCGGCGAGGACTCCGAATAACCCGATTTTCGTCTGATTGCTGATTTTCGCGCTCGATTGACCCTCTCCGAGAGTTGCATCGCTTGCCGGAGAATCGCACGACGACGCCGACATTCAATAACACATCTCAACGCGCCTCCGAAAAGAAAGTCTTAAAATCAACAGCGCACAACGAGTGAATGCGCTTACCTGGGCCAATAGCTCAGTCAGGTTGAGCGCTCGGCTGATAACCGGGAGGCCCGCGGTTCAAATCCGCGTTGGCCCACTCACATTGGCAACAGTTCGTTGCCGATGCGAGTTTGGGGCTTAAACTCCCCGGCCACCCAACTTCTGCGGTATATTACAGTGTAAGAGTGTTCTCTGGCGTTCGTTCAATACCAAACGGAATCTCTGACACTACCAGTTCCTTCGCTCGAACTGCACCGTCCGTGCTAACCCGAGTGCCGCAACGGCAGTAAGGAATTCTCTGAAAAACGGTTCGAGAAAACTCACCCACGCACGAACAGAGAACGCTTCTATCACCCACAGGTAGCCAGTAGCGTACATCCAATACTGTGTGTTAGCGGCACCGTTACCCCAGATTCTCGCGCCGACGAACAGTCCACTGAATCCCCCAACGACGACGACGACGAAGAGGCCGGGAAGCAACTGCGTCAAGGAGAGGGTTGGCTTGCGCCGAGATTGGACGAAAAAGAGTACACCAAACAACAACACTGGTTCGATGAGAAACGGAAGGACACTGTAGCCAATCCATTCGAAGGCGGAGAGTGTGAACGTGTTTTCATAAATCGCTCGCGTGTGCCCTTGGTAGCTGTGGGCCAACCCGCTGATGAAGAGAATTCCTGCGGTGAGTGAGAAATACACTCCGGGTGTTGGTTTGAGGTAGGGTTTGAGGGGAGTTGGAGCGGAGACCATTGATGGAACTCATTGAACACTACCATTTGACATTTGTTGCTGACTGGGTTGTGGCTGATTTCTCACACCAGAAACATTCAATGCGCTATTCTCCATTGACCCATTCACGAATTCGTGTGGCTTCTCGACCGCGACATTGACCATCTCGCCCGCGACGTAGCCCTGTTCCTCGTTCCTTTCCCTCTCTTACTTGCGCTCCACTTTCTCACTCCCCAGTCCATTCAATCGCTGTTCGTCTTCACGTTCGACCTCTCCGAACCGTGGCGACTGCTCACCGCGGCGTACTTCCACAACTCTGACTCACACCTCTACAACAACCTCGGGGGCTACGCAGTCGGCGCACTCCTCACGTGGATGCTCTGTCTCCGCATGGGCGAACGTCGCTGGTTTCACGCGACCTTCGTCGCACTCTTGCTCGCCGTTCCGGTACTCACTCAACTCTCAACGTTCGCGGTGTTCACCTACCAGTTCGGCCCTGACTTCCAAACTATCAGTCGGGGTTTCTCGGGCGTCGTCTCCGGCTTTGGAGGGTTCGCGTTCGTCTCCCTGCTCGCGCTCATCAGCACGGCCTACTCTCGCACCGTAGTCTGGTACTCGGGCTTTCTCATCGTGCTGGTGTTCCTCAACGAGTTGCTGGTCATCTACACCGGGACGATTTCGCCGACTGTTATCGGACTCACTGGACTGGGTGCTGTCCTCTCATTCTGTGAGATGTCTCGTCAGAGTGATGTCGGATTTGAGCGCTCGCGAGAAGCGTGGAGATCCATCGCCATCGACGCGGTGAACGTCGTACTCATCGTCTCCCTGCTCGCGATTTACGTCTACATGCTCTTTCCGAGTACTATCGTCTCAGACGGCACTGCGACGAACATCTACGCCCACGCACTCGGCATGGTCTGGGGCGCACTCGTCGCCACCGTGACGCACCAACTACGCACAACCAAGAAGTAAACAAACAGCCCACAAAACGAGTTCGGACAAAACGGACAAACACAACTTGGCCTCAAATTCAGAGTTCATACATAATTTGTGAGTAAAGTGCCCTGATGCACAGAAACATATATCTCTGTGGTGTGCTATTCAATGACACATGTTCAAACTCTCTTGTCTCTCTGGCTGCGGATTCGGGACCACCGCATCGACCCGCAAAGGTGTCGGCGTCCTCGTCATGGAACACATGGCCGACGAACACGACATGCCCGTGGACCCCCTGGAAGCGGGCGAACTCGCGTTGCAGACGTACGAACGCTCACCCGGCTCGTGGAACTAAACCTGCACGTGTGTGGTCACATTCTACTTCGTGACTGTCTGTTGTGAAGGACGCTTGTACTTTCACGAACCTCGGTGCTGTCTCTCGATTCACGCCACATCACAGAAAATTTCTGAACAAATTTACTCAGTTCCGTATTCCAGTAGTATTAAACCCGTACAGGTAATATCAATGGGTGATGCCAACCATCGACGTCTCCGAACAACTGTACCGCCAGATTGAGTCCGCCGCAAACGGCGAAGAGCTCGACGTGGCGATGTGGAAGATGGTCGGTCGCTACCAGCGCGGCAACACTCCGGGCGACTAACCACGAGATTCAGTTTCAGTTTTCATACGGCCACTTGCGTGGTCATCATCAACCCCTCGTCGCGGATGCCCTTTCGCGGCGACTACCGTTTTACACCCGTGAGTGTGCGTTTTACGTGAACATCGTAGATAACCACTTAGGTGTGTAGCCCCTCTGTTGGGCGTGGAAAAGAAGAAGAAAGACTTCGCATCCATCACGGGCCTTCCCGAAGAACTCGGCATCGACGCCGACTTGGAGAAGGTCGGACAGACACTCTCGATTCGGAAAGACACCCGACGGTACGGGAAACCGATGACGGTTATCTCGGGGTTCGAGATGGACCGCAGCGAGTTGAAACAACTCGCCTCCGAACTCAAGCGCCGTCTCGCTTGCGGTGGCACTATCGTCGATAACGAAATCGAGTTGCAGGGCAACCACGTCGAGCGCGCCCGCGACATCCTCCTCGAGTTTGGGTATCAAATCGCCTAACCTGATGGACAAACAGCTGTAACCGCTCGTCGGCTCAGTTGCTTCTCTTCTTCGCGGCTCAAAAATGACTGTTCGCGAGTGAGTTCTATCGCTCGATTAGAAGCCTTCGCGGAGGTACACGTCGCGCTGAGTGAACGTCGAATCGAGTGTTTCGATGGTACCCTTTGTGTGTGCAGTGAGGTACTCCGTCCGCGACAGCGACTCGGCCGTTCGGGCACCGATGAGCAGTTGCGAGAGTGCGCCGATTTCGATTGTCGCATCCGCGTCTGTGTCGGTCTCTGTGACGGTCGTCGAACCGGCTTCGACGTCGATGTGGAACGTCTGGTCGTTCCACGCACACCGGTCGTCGGTCACCTCGACGACGAGCGATTCAGTCGTCTCTTCGTCCAGCGACACGGATTCGAGTGCCGCCTGCACGTCCACGATGCGAACCATCGGACCGGGTTTGATTTCGACCGTCGCCGCGCGGGGGTCGGTCAGGTCGTCGATGAGCCGGGTCGATTCGTGTTCGGTGCCGATGCTAATCTCGTCGACTTGTGAGTCGTGGTCGCGGAGGAATCGAAGCATGTGGCCTCGCGCCTCGGTGTCGGCGCTGACGAGCGCCAGTACGCGCATGCTCCTGCTGTCCCAGTCGCCCTTGATTCGGAAGATGACGTTCCCACGGAGTTCGCCGTCTTTCTCCCAACCGTAGACGTAGGGGTCGCTTTCCCACCCACGGAAGACGCGATATCGCCACCAGCCTTCGGTCGGGTCGAGTGCGAGGTCTTCTGTCGAGGCCGTCCGGTAGAGTGCGTCCACACGTTCCCAGTCGTCGGCTTCGAGGTGGACGAACTCTCCATCGGGTTTCGGAACGATGTCAGTGAGGTCGCTCGGTGCGACTTTCGTCTGGGTGTAGTTGTTCGACGTCGCCCACCCGAATCGACGATAGAACTCGTATTCGAACGGCCAGAGTGTCGAGAGGTATCGACCGGAATCACGGAACTCTTCGAGCAACTGGTCGAACATCTCGGAGACGTGTCCCTGTCGGCGCGATTCGGGCGGCGACGCAACTGCCGAGATGCCCGGTAGTGGGTGCCACTCGTCTCGCACGCGGGCGCTGAAGTCGTAGTACGCACAGACCGTCAGCAGGTCGTCTGTCGAGAGGTCGTCGCTCTCGGCGTCCGGCGGCACGTCGTAGAATCCATAGGGGTGATAGATATCCGGATCTGGATGGTCTGGATGGTCCCAGTCGGGGCCGCTCTCGGGACGGAAGGCGTAGCCGAGCATGTCTCGGTATGTTTCGCGGTGGCTCTCGGGGAGAGAATGAAGGTTCATAAAATCCGTCCGCAGGGAGGTGGTATATGCTTTGGGTGGGTGCCGTCCTGCAATTTTACTCGTGATGCAGTCACTCGTCCGGCAGTCGTTCTGTCGTCGTCCGCTGGTCGTTTCGTCGATTCGAGCCGAACCGTGTGATTCACGTCGGCTCACCTCCGAGTCGGGAGTATGGCAGAGACGCAGGATTCGCTGCTCACACGGAGCCGATTGCTCCTCATCGCAGTCGTGACGGCGGGCATCGTCGTACCGGGACTGCTTCGCAGGTTCCTCGGCGAGGCCGGATACACTGACCTCGGCATGCTCGTGTTCGTCCTCGGCTACGCTGGGATGGTCGTCGTCGTCTGGTATGGCTGGCTCCGCCCGCTCGACATCACCGGTCCCGAAGACCAGGAGTTCTGAGCGGCCACCCACCTGACAGTGCCGGTTGTGGCCGACTTCCGGCGACACTGGGCGTGGACGCGAGGCAAACGAGAATAACGGAACTTTGATAGTCGATTCGCACCGACCCGAGAACAAGAATGCTTCCGCTTCAGCTCATCGACAGTTTCCTGCTGAACTACAACATCGGGCAGGCGCTGTTGTTCGTGTTCATCCTAACGACGGTCGGGGCGCTCCCGCTGAAGTCCCAGCGCATCATCGGCATCAACACCATCGTCTTCGGGCTCATCTTCATTTTGACCCCGGTTTCGCTTGCCAAGCCGCACTACCTCTTCCTCGGTATCGTGCTTCTCGTCGCTGGGCCGCTCCTCTACGTCACGGCCCGTCGCTGAACCGCTCTCTTCTACCATCTACTCGTGATTCCCCAGAACGCGACGTTTAAACGATGACAACCGCAATCCCTCACTATGTCTGAACCGCGCGTCCCCGGCGGTCGTGGGGCCGTCATGGACCTGCCCTGTGGCGAGCAAAAGCCCGTCCGAACGCTCGACCTCGGTCGTCGGGAGTTCGACTGCCCGTGCGGCGATTCGCACGCCGTCGTCATGGACGTTCACCCCGCAGACCGATTCCTCCCGGAGTTCCTCCTCGATGTCCTCCGCGAGGCTATCGAGACCACCAGCGAGGACATGCCCGAGTTCGGAACTGCACACCTGATGGGACTCGTCCTCGAAGAGTTTCCCCAGTCGGTCGTCTCCGAGGACGTTTCGGACGACGGCGAAGTCGGCGCCGGAATCGTCTGGGTGACCGATTTCGATTCTCGAAGACTCCACGAAATCATCGTCGAACTCGTCGTCGAACTCATGGAACACGCCGTGAGCCACGCCGACGACGAGGTCGCAGTCACGGAGTTCGAGCGACAGATGCTCGAATTCGACGTGAGCGAGTTCGTCGAAACCTATCGCGCCCAACGCGACCTGGACCCCGAACCGTACATGTGAACTCGGCGGGGCGGTCCGCTCCCCCGAACGCAATCAACACGGGCGCGGCCACCACGGGCGCGGCCACCACGGACACGGCCACCACGAACAACTCTCTCTGCGGCCGCTCTCCTAGTTGAATCGAATCCGTCTGACCGTCGGGTCTACGGTCACTTTCGCCCCGAGTGGGAACGGTGCAATCGGTGAACAGTGCCCAAACTCGACGTCGAACACGGTGGTTGCATCGGGATTGTATTCGTCCAACACCCCGCAAATTTCGTCTCGCAACTGTTCGTCGTAGTCAGCAGGCGGTTCCCACTCCAGTTCCGGTGAGTTCGTCTGTGGCCGTCCAACGATGAGTCCCGAAAATCGTTCGAGTAATCCACGTTCGCCCATCGTCCTGAGCGTGTAGCGAACCTCTCGCGGGAGAGGTGTGTCTTCCGAGGTTTCGAGCGCCAAGACCGCCCCATCGAGGTCTTCGGAGTCCGGTAGATATCGCCCCGTCTGGAGGTGCCACTTGACGATTGCAAAGCACCCGCCCCAGACACGACCGGTGACAGTCTGGTCGCCATACCACGTTCGTCCGGTGTTCTCGTGCCACTCACGAGGCTCCTCTGTCTCGAAATCGAACCACTCGTCGGCCCACTCGGGCGCTGGCTCGACCACGCCGAACGACTCGTCGAAGAACGCGCGCCGGAGATATCGTTCGGTGTATGGGTGGATTTCCGGGTCTACCGTCAGCGTCGGGTGGAGGACTGCACCGTAACTGACGATGCCGTGTTTCCACAGGTAGAGCCGAAGGTTGTCGTTGTCGCTGAAGCCGTAGAATCGCGTCGGCGACGACGTGAGGCGCTTTTGGTCGAGGTGTTTCAACACGCGCAGTTGGTCGTCGCCACCAGTTACGGCGATGACGCCGCGAATCTCCGGGTCTTCGAACGCGCGCATGATGTCTTCTGCGCGCGCCTCGGGATTGTCGCGGAGCCATTCCCAGTCTTTCGTCGCCGTCTCGAAGGTGACGGGCTCCAACGAGAACGTCTCTCGAAGTCTGTCGCACGCGCGTTGAAGCTTCGAGTCGTCGATTGGACGCGACGGCGCGACGATGGCGATTTTGTCACCAGAACCCAACGGTGGCGGCGTCGTAAAGACCGGAAGCATGGCCAGTGTCTACACAGAACCGCCTCAAAAGCCTTCCTCGGGCGACTATTCGATACTTTAGCACATATTGCGAAAATCGTAACTCGATTTCGGACCTCGTAATTTTTCGCCGGACTTATTACGATGTGCGGACTCAAAACCGACGATGACCGACGAGGACACCCAACCCGGTACACCGGCAAACGCCGACGACCGGACTATTTTGCTCATCGGAAGTGGCCCGATCCAGATTGGACAAGCGGCGGAATTCGACTACTCCGGCGCACAGGCCTGCCGCGCCCTTCGAGAGGAGGGGGCACGAGTCGTCCTCGTCAACTCCAATCCCGCGACCATCATGACGGACCCGGAGATGGCCGACAAGGTGTACATCGAACCTATCAACACCGAAGCCATCGCCGAAATCATCCGCAAAGAGCGCCCTGACGGCGTCATTGCGGGACTCGGTGGACAGACGGGATTGAACGTCACCGCGGAGTTGGCAGAAGAGGGCGTCTTGGACGAGTTCGACGTGGAAATCATGGGCACGCCGCTGGATACCATCTACGCGACCGAAGACCGCGACCTGTTCCGCGAGCGCATGCGGAAAATCGGCCAGCCCGTTCCCCGTTCGACCACCATCGTACTCGAAGACGGCGAACAGGTTTCGAACATCACCGAAGCCGCACTCACAGAGCGCGTCGAGGAAGCGGTCGATTCGGTCGGCGGCCTCCCCGTCATCTCGCGGACGACCTACACGCTCGGTGGCTCCGGTTCTGGTGTCGTCTCGGAGATGGACGAACTCCTCGCCCGCGTTCGCAAGGGGCTTCGCCTCTCGCGCAACAATGAGGTCCTCATCACCGAGTCCATCGCTGGCTGGGTCGAACTCGAATACGAGGTGATGCGCGACGCCGACGACTCGTGTATCATCATCTGCAACATGGAGAACATCGACCCGATGGGGATTCACACGGGCGAATCCACCGTCGTCACTCCATCGCAGGTTATCCCCGACGAAGGCCACCAGGAGATGCGTAACGCCGCGCTCGAAGTCATCCGTGAACTCGGAATTCAGGGTGGCTGTAACATCCAGTTCGCGTGGCACGACGACGGCACACCCGGCGGCGAATACCGCGTCGTCGAGGTGAACCCACGTGTCTCGCGCTCGTCGGCGCTCGCATCCAAAGCGACTGGTTACCCAATCGCCCGCGTGACCGCGAAGGTCGCACTCGGCAAGCGCCTCCACGAGATTACGAACGAGATTACCGGCGAAACGACTGCAGCCTTCGAACCCGCAATCGACTACGTGGTAACGAAGGTCCCGCGCTGGCCCAAGGACAAGTTCGGCGACGTGGACTTCGAACTCTCCACGGCGATGAAATCCACGGGTGAGGCCATGGCAATCGGTCGGACCTTCGAAGAATCACTCTTGAAGGCGCTTCGCTCGTCTGAGTACGACCCCGCCGCCGAGTGGGACGAAATCTCCGACGACGAACTCGAATCGGAGTACCTCGTCAAACCGACGCCTGACCGCCCGTACGCCATGTTCGAGGCGTTCGAACGCGGCTACTCGGTCGAAGAAGTCGTCGAACTCACCGACATTCACGAGTGGTACGTCGAGCGCTTCAGCCGTGTCGTCGAATCCGTCGAGGACGCCGCAGAAGGTGACTTCGCCGCGGCTGCCTCCGCAGGCCACACGAACGCCAGCATCGCCGAAGCAACCGGCGAAACCGTCGATACCGTCGAACAGAACGTCCCCGGTCGCGTCTACAAACAGGTGGACACCTGTGCGGGCGAGTTCGCCGCACAGACGCCGTATTACTACTCCTCACGCAAGCCGGAGTTCTTCCGCGGGCCGTTCGAAGGCGACGCCGCAGGCAACGAACTCCGCGTGGACCGCGACATGGAGAGCGTCGTCGTGGTCGGCGGCGGCCCGATTCGTATCGGACAAGGTGTGGAGTTCGACTACTGTGCGGTCCACGCTGTCCAAGCACTCCGCGAGGAGGGCATCGACGCACACGTGGTCAACAACAACCCCGAAACTGTCTCGACCGACTACGACACGTCTGATGGACTGTTCTTCGAGCCAATCACGAACGAAGAGGTCGCAGACGTCATCGAAGCCATCGACGCCGACGGCGTGATGGTCCAGTTCGGTGGGCAGACCTCGGTCAACATCGGCCACGGACTCGAAGCCGAACTCAATCGCCGTGGCGTCGAGTGTGAAATCCTCGGAACCACTGTGGACGCGATGGACCTCGCAGAAGACCGTGACCGCTTCAACCGTCTCATGGATGACATCGGCGTCCTCCAACCCGAGGGTGGCTCTGCGACCAGCGAAGACGAGGCACTCGAACTCGCCAACGACATCGGCTACCCCGTACTCGTCCGCCCATCGTACGTCCTCGGCGGGCGCGCGATGGACGTGGTCCACTCCGACGACGAGTTGAAGGAGTACATCGAGGAGGCAGTCCGTGTCTCGCCCGACAAGCCGATTCTCATCGACCAGTTCCTCGCCGACGGCGTCGAACTCGACGTTGACGCAGTGTGCGACGGCGAACGCGTCCTCATCGGTGGCGTGATGGAACACGTCGAAGCCGCTGGCATTCACTCCGGTGACTCCGCGTGTATGATTCCGCCGCGCTCGCTCGACGACGAGACCATGGAACGCGTCCGCGAAGTCACCGAAGACATCGCAAAGGCACTCGAAACGGTCGGGCTGATGAACGTCCAACTCGCCGTCAAGGATGGCGACGTGTACGTTCTCGAAGCCAACCCGCGCTCTTCGCGCACAGTGCCGTTCGTCTCGAAAGCGACGGGCGTCCCAATCGCCAAACTCGCCGCGAAGGTCATGGCCGGACAGACGTTGGACGAACTCGGAGTCGAAGAACAGATTCCCGAGCAAGTTTCGGTCAAAGAAGTCGTCTTGCCGTTCGACCGCCTGCCGGGTTCGGACCCGCGCCTCGGCCCGGAGATGAAGTCCACGGGTGAGGTCATGGGGACGGCGACGACGTTCGCCAAAGCCTACGAGAAGGCCCAGGCCGCCGCAAACGACCCGATTCCCGCAGACGGGATGGTCCTCGTTGACCTCGCAGACGAAGAGTTCCCCGGTGCCGACACCGACGCAGGACAGGAACTCCTGGATGCGTTCGATGAGTACTACGACGTGGTCCAACCCGGCGAGATGGACGACCTCGTTGCGACGCTCCGCGAGGGTGCAATCGACTTCGTGGTCTCGCGTGACCGCGCGATTCTGACCGAGTGTGTCGAAGAAGAGGTCACCTACTTCTCGACGCTCGCCTCGGCGAAGGCGGCACTCGAAGCACGCGCTGCGGCTGACGAACCAATCGATGTAGCACCCGTCTCCGAACGCCCGCGCACCGTCGCCAACTGGGGACAGTAAGCCTTCTACACGGGGTCGGACTCGACTGTTCCCGACGCCGTTATCTCCTCACGTGCGCTACTAACTAGCACGGTTGGTGTCGACTGGGGATTGGTGACCTGGTCACCCACTTACGAAACCGACGCCAACCTTATTCGGTGCGTGCGGACTTTTGTCGCGTTCACGAAGGTTATTGAGCCTCGGTCCTACATACGCCCATGACACAGACTGGCATGCGCGTCCTCGTGGCGGGCGCGACTGGCCGAACCGGACGAGTCGTCCTCGCCCGGCTCGCCGAGACAGCCGCCACCGTTCGAGCGTTCACACGCGATGCCGACGCGCGCGACGACCTGTTGGCACAGGGTGCTGACGAGGTCGTCGTCGGCGACTTACTCGACGCCGAAGACGCACAGGAGGCGGTCGTCGGCGTCGATGCAGTCATCTCCGTGGTCGGTTCGACACCCGGCATCGACGCGATTCGTGGCAACCTCGTCGATGGCGACGGTATCATCAACCTCATCGATGCGGCCACTGCCGCCGGTGTCTCTCGATTCGTTCTCTGTTCTTCCATCGGTGTTGGTGACTCCAAAGATGGGATTCCGCTGTCGATGCGTGCGATACTCACCGCTGCAGGCGTGCTTTCTGCCAAGAAACAGAGCGAATCTCGTCTCCGCGACTCGTCGCTCATCCATACGATTATTCGCCCCGGAGCGCTCACCGACGCGCCCGCGACAGGCGAGATTCTCGTCGGCGAGGGCGGCGACTCCGTAAGCGGCAGTATTCCCCGCGCAGATGTCGCGGACGTCCTCGTCCGCTCGCTCTTTACCGAAGCAACCGAGAATCGTACCTTCGAAATCGTCTCACGACTCGGCCTTCGAAACTCGCCGAACCGACTTGTCGAACTGCCGTGGGGCGGGCCGTCGGTCGAACCCGCCGATTAATCGAGTTTTCCTAACGCTTGGAAGAAGTCAGACGTCGGCCCCGCCAGTCGCACCGGCGACTCCGAAGGTTCGATTCGAATCGACGCCGGTGAGTCGATAGACCGCCGGGTTCGCCCATCGCCGACGACGACGGCCGACGGTGCGTCTTCGACGGTGACGGTGACCGTTGCATCGCGTGGGACGACGAGCGGTGGCATGCCATCTGCGGCGGCCATCTCGGTGATGACGAGTCCTTCCACGCCGGGATGGACGAGCGGGCCACCTTCGCTGAGGTTGTATGCGGTACTCCCTGCCGGAGTCGAAACGAGGACGCCATCGGCGTGACCGCTCGAATACACCGACCCGTTGACGCGAATCTCGAAGGTCGCCCCACCGCCGTGGCCGCGTCGCGGGCCGTGGATGACGACTTCGTTCATCGAGGGATGCATCTCCCAGTCGTCGCCGCGGGCGACGATGCGCGGGACATCACGAATCGTTTGGTCACCAGCGCGGAACGCGGCGACTTCTTCGAGGACGGTCTGAAGTGCGTCTTCGGGCGAGACGGCGTTCAAAAAGCCGACTTCGCCGAGGTTGACACCGACGATTGGGACGCCGTCCGACCCGTGGGCGGCGTAGAGAAACGTTCCGTCGCCGCCGATGCTCACCACGAGGTCACACTCGTGGAACGTCTCGACGGGGACGCCCGAGCGGTCGAGCGCCGCCGCGGTTGCCTCGTCGAATCGGACTTCGACATCGACCTTCGAGAGCGCCTTGCGCATGTCTCTGGCGAGGGTGGCGGCCTGCCTGTTGCCCTTCTGCGCGACGATGCCGACGTTCATAACCCGCGGTTTGACGCGCCCGACAAAAAACACACCGTCATGCTCGTCCGACACTACGAGAAACGTTCATGACGCTCGCTCCCGACGTTGAGGTGATGGCAGGCACCGAAGCAGGCGACACCGTCATCTGGTGGTCCCCGTGAGCGACGATGACGACTGGTTCGAGCGTGCACTCCGCGAGGGCGAAGGCGACGACGCTGACGCCGAAACCGAGGCAGACCCCGAAGTCTCCGACACCCCAGAATCCGATACCGACGCAACCACTGACGCGGCCCACACGTCTGATGCCGACGCAGACGAGGGATGGGACGAACCCTCCACAGCGGAGACTGTGGAGTTCGACACAGCAGCGAGCGCGTCAGACGAAGCAGACGGCGACAACCCGTTTGCGATAGACTTCGAAACCGCGTTCGAGAACGCGCCCGACCCGAACGGATTCGACATGGACGCCATGGGTGCAGACGGCCCCCAAGATTCGGACGAAGTGTTCGGCTTCGGCGAGACGACCCAACCAGAGGCGCCGTCGTTCGACGACGAAGATTTCGAGTCCAACATCGACCGCATCGACACCGGTATCGAGGGGTTAGACGACATGATTCTCGGTGGCGTTCCCAAACGCTCGCTCATGGTGACGATTGGGAGCGCCGGGACGGGTAAGACCACCTTTGGCCTCCAGTTCCTCTACGAAGCGATGAAAAACGGCGGCAGCGGCGTGTACATCACGCTCGAAGAGAGCCGTCGCCGCATCCTCGATACGGCCGAAGAGAAAGGCTGGCCGTTCGGCGAGTACGAAGACGACGGCCAACTGGCAATCGTCGACCTCGACCCCGTCGAGATGGCAAACAGCCTTTCGAGCATCCGAAACGACCTCCCGCGACTCGTCGATGACTTCGGGGCGGACCGTCTCGTCCTCGACTCGGTGTCGCTCTTGGAGATGATGTACGACCACCCGTCGAAACGCCGTAGCGAGGTGTTCAACTTCGCCCGCGCGCTGAAAGACGCAGGTGTGACGACGATGCTCACCTCCGAAGCGAGCCGAGAAAACCCATACGCGTCTCGTCACGGCATCGTCGAATATCTCTCGGATGCGGTGTTCATCCTCCAGTACGTCCGCCCCGACGACTTCCGCGAAACCCGACTCGCAATCGAGATTCAGAAGATACGCGACGCCAACCACTCTCGCGAGACCAAACCCTACGAACTCACGAACGAGGGGATTAGCGTCTATCGACAGGCGAATATCTTCTAACGTCTCTCCAACTCTCGCTTAGGCGCTCGGGATGTCTTCGAACGAGTCGAATTTCTCCCAACACTCACAGGCCAAATCGTCTAACGAGGTTACTTCGTCCGGGAGACTGCTGAGCGACATCCCACTCACCTCTTCACACGCCTTCGTGTGAACCGAAAAATCATCGCTCGACATCACGAACATACGATATCATTCAGTGGTAGCGTTCGCACCTATTTGATTGTTAGTCACATCCGACAGCAGGGTATTTCTGGGAGTGACAGTTTCTGGGCCCAACAGTATCGTCTGACTCACCTGTTCGCGTTTGCGTCGCTCGCTGTTCGCCGTCGAACGGGTGGGAGAAGTACGTAGAACGTGCCCGAGGCGTTCTGCGTTAGTCGTCTGCGGGTGCGGGTTCGGCCGTCTGTTCGGGGGAGAACGATTCGTAGTGGACGACTTCGTCGACCGGGCGACGGTACTTCGACTCCGCCTGCAGTTCGCCAGCGTCGTCGGCAGGGATACCCATCGTGAGGAGCATCACGGGTTCGTACTGGGTGCCGTCGATGTCGAACGCGTCGAGTACTGCGTCGGGGTCGAACCCGCCGATGGGACAGGTTGCGACACCTTCGTTCCAGGCGGCGTGCATGAGCGACATGGCGACGAGCGAGGTAGAGCGGGTCGTCCAAACGCGGCGCTCTTCTTCGGGGAGGTCGGCCATTCCAGCGATGTTGTCGAGGATGCCTTCGGCGACGTCTTCGCTCGGCAGGTAGCCCTTGTCAAGCATGTCGTCGACGACAGTCTGGGCGTGTGCTTCGGGGTCCTTGTTTCCGAGGATGATGACCGATGCGGCGGCACCGGTGACGTGTTCTTGGTCGTACGCGGCGGCGCGGAGTGCTTCTTTGGTGTCGTCTTCGCGCAGGACGACGAACTCCCACGGTTGCAGGTTGTAACTCGATGGTGCCTCGATGGCGTTCTCGAAGATGGATTCGAGCGTCTCGTTATCGAGTGGTTCGTCTGCGTATTCGTGGACCGATTGTCGGGTTGCGACGACTTCTTCGAAGTCCATTGGAAGGCCTAATGGACGACACGATAATAGGCGACGTGCATCCGGGGAAAAACACCGATTCCAGGGTGCTGGCAGTACTCATGGCGTCGATTTCACCGGGTGACATCGGTGTCACCGACGTGTCGGAGATTCAATTTATCTGACGACGGTCACCGGAACCGGAGCGCGCCGAACGATTTCTTCGGCGACGCTTCCGAGAATGACACGGGTGACCCCGGTTCGTCCGTGACTCCCGAGGACGACGTGGTCGTAGCTATCTTCTTCGAGGACTTCGACGACCGTCTTCGCGGGTTTACCGACGGCGATGCGAGTGGAGATGTCACGGTCAGTATCGACGAGCGATGTTTCGGCTTTCACCGTGGCAAACGTCTCTGTCGCCTTGCGCTTTTGCTTTTGATACCACTCCTCGGAGCCACTGAAGGCACTGTCGGTGTATTTCGCGGTACTTGGGTTGATGACGTTCAGGAGGGTGAGTTTCGCCTGCGGCCACTCCGTCGCGGCGAATCGGAGCGCCTCTATCGACTGCTCCGACCCATCGACTGGAACGAGAATGTGGGTGGCCATACGCCGATTAATCGGGGGGAGGACAAAAACCTGCGCTGTAGTTGGTACGGTGACACGAACGCCGGATAGACACGGGTGGAGTAAGACGAGGCTATCGGTGCAACAGTCGCATTCGTCCTGTAACGAGACCGATGACTGCCCCCGTAAAGTGCGCAATCACGGCGCTTCCGGGTCCACTGTACTGTATCGTGAGTACCGCCGCAACGAACGCGACGGTGAGTAGTCCCACCCACGTTGGGATGTTCAATCGGTCCAAGACGAACTTCGAAAAGAGGTTCGAGGCGAGAACGTAGCCCATGAGCGCGAACGCCGCTCCACTCGCGCCGAGGACCCCAACCGGAACTCCTCGGTGTGACAGGGCGACGATTTGGACCACTCCGGCGACCATCCCCGTCACTACGAAGAACAGATGAAACCGGAGATTCGTCGTCGAGAGCGCGACGATGCCGCCGAAGACGACGATTACGACTGCGTTACTCAAGAGGTGACCCGGCCCGACGTGTGCATAGACACTCGTCACGAGCGTCCACGGATACGTCGCCAGCGGCGCGGAGAGGACGAACAAATTCCGCCCGAAACCAACGACAGCCGAAATCCACGTCGCCGTCGAAACGACGAGCATCACGAAGAGCGTCTGAACGACTGGATTCCTGACGACTGCGCCTGCGAGTGTCTCGTCGGCACCGGGATGGCGCTCGTCGCTGAACGAGGTCCAGTCCGTTTCTGCCATGTGCAGAATTATCAACTGAGGTAGAATAAACGTGCCTGCGATGGGCGAATTTCTGGCCCGGTTCGCGCTCTACCGGTCGCCGTGGCGCGTCACACAGTTCGACAGGCCGATGAGTTCGACGGGGTCGGAGTTATCGGGCGAGTAGACGACCATCTGGCCTTTCTCCATGTACGGCACCTTGCTTTCGAGATTCGGTGGGATGTTGACGCTCTTGATGGCGTCTTCGTCGCCGAGGTTGAGGACGATTTTCGTGTTGACCTGTTTGAACACCGGGTCGGCGATGTCCTGTGGGTCCTGCGTGATGAGGAACAGACCGAGACGCTCTTTGCGCCCCTGTTTCGCGGCTTCGGTGAACTTCTGGATGACCTTCTGTGCCTGCACGGTGTCGGCATCAGAGAGGAAGTTGTGAGCTTCGTCCATTCCCAGCACGACGGGCGTCTCTTTGATGCGGTCGCTGTGCGGGTCGTTCGAGAGTTTGTCGTCGATGAGCATCGACGAGACGGCGAGGACGAACAGTTCTTTCGCGCGACTCGTCGGGAGGTGGTAGGTCGGCACCACGGTGAGTCCACCGGGACGGACGAGTTCGTGGTCCAACTCGGTAATCGGCTTCGCGTCTTGGTCGAAGACGCCGCTCGGAACGCCGCGAACACGACGCTTGACCGCGTCAAAGGTCGCCTCGTGGACTCGCCCCGACTCGTGGAGTTCTTCTTTGAGTGCAGGGTCGTCGAGGAACGTCAGGAACTCTTGGTAGGTTCCGGTGTCGCCGTAGTTGCGGAAGAAGCGGTTGATGAGCGTGAGCAGTGCGGGGTACTGGTTCTCGTTGAGACTGCTCCCAGCGACGAGCCACGGCAGGTCGTCTACCATCGAGAATGGAATCGTGAACTCGAGTTGCTCGGCGCGGTGGTTCGCGCCCGCGTACGACGACCCGGCCATCTTGGGGACGAGCGCGATAGTATCGTCGTGGCCGCCGTGGGCGATGCCCTCGCGTTCGTAGCGCTGAGCCGTTTTCGCGTCCAAATCCGGGTTGTCGTCGTGCATCTGTGCGTACTCGTCCTGCGGGTCGAACTGCACGACTGCGGCCTGTACGTCGCGGCCGTCGTCCATCTCGTAACACCGCTCGGGCGAGAGGTACTGGCGAAGGATGTTCTTCGAGGCGTGGGTCTTCCCCGACCCGGTGCCACCCGCGACGAGCGAGTGCCGGAAGACGAGCGGGTCGCCGTCGGTGTAGTCGTCGTTGAGTCGGTAGTCGATGGTCGGGGGCGTCGCAGAGGTCTGAACTTTCTCGCCACCGACAGAGAGGTGGCCGAGGAAGACGCCTTCCTCTGGAATCTTGAGACCGGTCTTGATTTGGGTTGCATCCTTGGCTTCGCCGACAGTTGCGCCGGGTTTTGGCACGCGATCAACCATCCGGCGCTTGAGTTCGTCGCCGTCAGAAAAGAGGACGGCGAGGGGTTCCAACTCGGCCATGAACTTGTAGTCGCGCTCGCGGAAGTCGTCTTCCGAGCGACGCATGGCGCGACGGGCGTGAATTTCGGTGGCGTCGTCGGCGTGGAACTCCTGGGCGTATTCGAGGCCGACGATGTGACAAAAGAGGAGTTCGTTGTCGGGGTACGGGACGACGAGATAGGTACCGAGACGGACGTGTTCTCGGTTCCCCGTCGTGACGAACGCACGGAGGGTCGTTCGGTCGCTATCTTGCGAGACGCGAAGGCCCTGGGAGACGGCGATTGCACCGAGGCCCTGTTCGGTTCCAACGGGCTCGGCATCGTACGTTTCGAACGAGAGACTGTCTTCACCGTTGGTCTCCTCAGCGGCGTCGGTTTTCGTCTCGCCGTTCGTCTCTTCGGCGGTACTCGCTGGGGGTGACTGACGGGACGGTTCACGTCCAGTGTCACCCTCGTCACCGCGAATATCTGTGAAATCCCCCAAATCGCTCATGCCCACATCGATGAGGCCACCGATTAAAAAGCCTCAGCACGCGGGTGCAACAGAATTGGTATGTATCCCCGTGCCGCGCACGACTTTTTGCCCTCGCGCACCTATCCGTGGTATGCTTCTAGTCCGCGGACATGGCGGTGGCACGACGCTCACGGGAACGATATTCGAGCGTGGTGAAGAAGCCCCGAAGTACCGCGGTGCGCCCGACGAGGACGCACCGTATGTGTGGGTCTGTGACGAGTTCTACGAGGTCGAAAGCGGCGGGACCGAGACGACTATCGACGGTCGAACCATCAACGTCGCGTTCGATACGCCACTTCCCCGTGGGTTCGACACGCGCGACCAAGCCCTCGATGCCGCCAAAGAACACATCAGAACCCAATTCGCTCGCGTCGGCGTCGCAGGCGATGCCGTCAATATCGAAGTGACTCGACCGGAAGAAGAGGGGTCTCCGGCGGGGCCGGTCTAACGCTGGATCGTTTGTCGAATCACTCGTCGCCCGTCCAACGATGGTCGTCATAGGTGTACTGCGCCTCTGAGGACATCTCTTCTGCTAGCTTTCGACGGAGTGCGGTTTTCTCACCGACGCTCACCCGAGCCAACTCGTCGGCCTTCTCGATTGCCGTCGGCGGGCCGCGGTTGGCGGCTACGTCTCGCACTGCCTGCAACGTGAGTTTCTCGCGCACTTCCGGGTTTTTCGTCACGGCGTAGGGTGCTTCGACTCGGTAACCAACGTCGGTTCGCGGGTCGTAGAGCGCGAAGAACGTGACTGTGTACTCCTCGGGGTCGAGGTTGCGCTCGATATCGAAGGCGTCGCCATCGGCGCTGACTTGTCTATCGGACCCGCCACGCGAGATGAACCAGTTCGTAAACGTGAGTTGGTCGGTGCGCCGATTATCGAGGTCCGGACCGGTTCGCTGTTCGAGGAGTTGGATGAAGAAGGCGATATCGTCTATCCATGGTACCTTCCCACCGGACTCGCTAAAGTGTCGTTCGACGGTGTTGACGATGTGCTTCGCCGAGGGATTCTTGACGAAGCCAGCGATAGGAACGCCGCGCTCGACGAACTGCTCGACGAGGCGGATGTAGTTCTCGACGATGGCCTTCGGTTGAGCCTCGCGCGTCAAATCGCGGAGTTCGGCGTCTCGGTCACGCCAGTTGAGGAGTTCTTTCGGGTAGAGTGGCCCGTCTAGAAACAGGAGGTCCGACACCTCGTCGGCGTGTTCGAGGGCGTGGGCGCTCTCGGCGAGATACAACGAGAGTGCGTGGACGACGCCCTCGGCGTATCGACTGACGCGCGGGGCGCGAATGACGCGCCGTCGGCCATAGCCTTGGTCGGATTTTCGCCACTCGTCGTCGCCGATAGTGACAGTCGGGTCGCGCGTGTGGGCGGTCATGACGATACTGCGAGCGCGGTGCAAGTCGAGGTCGGATGGGTCCGCCGCCATCGCGGCGTGTGCCACGTCGAGGACGAGTCCATTCTTGAACGTCGTGGGATTGATGGTCCCCGAATCGAGGCCGTGAACCGTCGGAAACGGTGGTTCGGCGAGCGCAACGTCGTCGATGTCGGCGGCGCTCAGTCGTTGCTCGCCGAGGGGTTCGAGGACGGGAAGGCCGCCGCTGGCGGGTCGCAGCGGGTCGAGCCACTGTTCCCACACCGTCCGGGCCACGTCGTCGTGGTCGGTGTCGTCCATCGTGCCAGCGAGATGGCTCGCCAAGCGCGCGATGTCGTCCACGTGGACGGGGTCGAGGGTCATACCTCGGCGTCGTACTGAATGGTAAAAAACACGACCCTCTTTCCAACGTCGGCACGCTCATATCAGTTGGTGACTAACGGTCGGCCGACGATGCCTGTCTCCGCAGTCGGGTTCGACCTCGACTACACGCTTGCGGTCCCAACGCGCGACCGCGAGACCATTCTCTCTGAAGCAGTGAGCGAAACCGGCGCGCCGCCGCTGTCCAGAGAAGCATATCTCAGAGCGCACCAACAACATCTCACGGGTGAGACGCGGACGCCTATCTTCGAGACCCTGCTCGACGACCACGATACATCCGTGGACCCCGAACACGTGGCGACGGCCTACCGTGAGCGTATCACCGACGCGGTGGTTCCCGTTTCGGGTGTCGAAGCCATGCTCGCCGGACTCCGGACTACCTACCGAATCGGCGTACTCACGAACGGGCCTGTACTCGCACAGGAGTCGAAACTCGACAAGTTGGGCTGGAACGACCACTTCGACGTTGCACTCGTCACGGGCGCACTCGATGCCGGAAAACCAGATGGCCGGTCGTTCAAGGCGCTCTTGGAGGCCCTCGGCACACCGGCAGATGAGACGGTGTACGTCGGCGATAGCGTCAAACACGACATCGCGGGCGCACACGAGGCCGGACTCGTTCCGGTGCAGGTACTCGGTCCCGAGAGCGACGACCCAGACCCACGGGCTATCGCCCACATCCACCGCGACGAGTTGTCGGTTCGGCTACCCGAACTCCTCGCTGACCTCTGAGTCTGTCTACTGTTCTGCTTCGAGCGCCGAAACGAGCGACCGAAACGTCGGTAACACCCACTTGACTTGCGCGCCATCTTCGAGAAAGACGAGCGTTCGCGGCGGGCGGACGGCCTTCGGACGGACGCGAAGGTCGGCCTCGCTCGCAGTTTCTGCTGTGAGGTCTGGCTTGGAACGGAATTCGACGCGCGCGCGGTCCGGTTGGACGAACACGTCGGCAACTCGCTCGTCGTCGAAGTCCACACCGTAGGCGAATGTGCCGTCGTCGGTGGGTTCTACGTCGGGGTCCGAATCGACGATTTCGAGTCGTGCAAACGCCTCTTCGTGCCCGGTGAGTTCAGAAGCGAGCAACTGGGCGATTCGCTTACCGTCCGAGAGAGAGTCAACGACCATACGCGTTCTTTGGTGAGGGGTGGTTTTGGGGTGTCGCTTCGGCGCGGGCGCTCTCCGTCCATCCCACTACCACCGTTGACGCTCACCTGACATTTCATTGCCATTGCCGTGTAACGTCGGCTATGAATCGTCGGCTGGTACTCGGTTCCCTCGTCTTTCTGGTTGTGGCCGCTGGCTGTCTCGGTTCGGGCGCACCACCATCCGAAGATGTGGTCTCGTTTCACGAGTTACCGTCTGAAGCACAGACCGAGTTCACGACTGCGCTCGAACAAGGTGGGATACACGAGTGCGACGTGGCGCTCTTAGACGTGGAAAAACCGCTTGTCGAGTACGAGGGTTCCTACTACTCTGTTGCCGTCTCACAAGGCGATGGTACCGAGGACGACCCCTGCGGCGACTACTTCGTACAGGTCGAGAAAGTGGACCTGTCTTCCTGAGTTACGACCCACTGGGTTCGGCGGATTCGCTATTCACCGAGCGACGACTTCGCCTTCTGGGCGGCATCGGTCACGTCGATGTCGTTCTCGCGGGCGAAGAGGACGGCCGCCGCTTCGGCAGTCAGGCCGAGCCGGGATTGGCGGTCGTTGATGTCGGCGACGGCGGTGTGTTTCTCGATTCCGGCGGCGACGCAGGCGTCGAGAATTTGCTCGAACGCGGACTGTTCGCGCAGGACCGACGCGTCGGGTTCGAACTCTTCTGGAACGGTCACGTCTGCGGGGTCGAAGGCGGCGACGACGTCTCCATCGTCGAGTTCGACGAGTCCGCGACCTGCGGCGAGGTCGATAAGGCGCTTTGCCTGGTCCGGCGAGAACCAGTCGCGGTCGAGCGAGAGGGCGACGACGAACTCGCCTTCCCCGAGGCGAGTCGCCCCGTGCTGACGGAACGGAACGGCGACAGTGACATCGAGGCTCATCGATTCGACGGGTGCGGCGGGCGAACTAAACGGTTTGCGTTCTTGGCCGAGCGATTCGCGCGAGGTGCCGTGTCACGGCACCACAAGACGTGAGTCGAGCGATTCAAGTACTCACCGAGGTTTGTACCCCGTATGAAGGACCAAGGACGCTCCAAGCGAAAGCGGACCGGTGGACGACTCAAGCCGTCCTCGAACAAGAAGCGCTACCAACTGGGACGCGAACCCGCCGCAACGACGGTCGGCGAGCCACGGTTCCAGGTTATCGACTCCCGCGGTAACGAGACGAAGCTTCGTGCCCTCTCGACGAACGTCGCGCAGGTCGCCGACGGCGCAGAGGTCACCGAAGCCGACATCGAGGGTGTCGTCGACAACCCGTCGAACGTGAACTACGCCCGTCGTAACATCATCACGAAGGGCTCGATTATCGACACCAGTGCTGGTCGCGCTCGCGTGACCTCCCGCCCCGGACAGGACGGTCAGGTCAACGCAGTCAGCATCGACGAGTAAACTTCTCTCTCGCCACGCCGGATTGGCGTGGCACCGACGATTGCTTCGAAGAGCGAATGCGTTCGCTCGATAGGTGAGAAAGAGACAGAAACGTCGAACCCAAATTCAGGGAGTCGGCGCGGCCTTCTGGAGTGCGGTCTCGGCGATGTTGCCACCGTAGTCGGCAGCACGGGAGACGGAGTCTACGATGAGACCGAGCAGTTGTGCGCGTGCGGGGTCGAGGTCACGAAGGAGTTCGTCGATGGCGCGGGCGCGCTCGTCGATTTTTTGGACCGATTCGCGCGCCTCGTTGGCGAGTCTCGTCGCGTCGGCGCTGTCGTCGGCGAAGAGGGCGTCCATGCCGCCGTTGACGACTTCTTTGACCTCTTCGAAGAGTTCCTCGATTGCTTCGACGATTTCCTCGCTCACGGGTTGTTCGAAGTTCAGCGACAGGTGAGCAATCTTGGTCGCGTGGTCGCCGATACGTTCGAGTTGGCGCGCGGCAGACTGGTAGTCGAAACACACCTCGCGGGGCAGACCAAGTTCTTCGGCGGCCTTTGGGGTTCGGAGCGTCGCGCGGAAGATGCGCGAGACGACCATCCAGAGGCGGTCAACGTCGTCGTCGCGCTGGATAACGTCGCGGGCCATGTCTTCGTCCAGTTCGGCGAGTGCGCTGATGGCGTCTTCGAGCATGGACATCGCGATGAGGCGCATACGCGTGACGGCGTTGTGAATCGAGAGTTCCGACGAGTCGAGCAAGTCGCGGATGACGACTCGGTCGCGGGTCTCTTCGAGAACTTCGAGACCGACGAGACTCTGCGTCGCCTCGCGAATCGTGCGGCGCTGGTCGGTAGAGATTCGGGAACTCTCCAGTGAGATAATGTCGAACCCGCTGACGTACATCGTCATGACTGCGCGCGTGAGTTCGTCGTTCTCTAGATTCGTGATTTCGAGCGTCCCCTCTGTTCGCTCTTCTTCAGTACGGGGGGTCAAAAACAGCGAATCACTCTCCGGATAGAATTCGACTTCGCTCCCGGCAGAGATACCGTTTTCAGTGGCCCAGTCTTTCGGGATGGAGACTGTAAATGTCGAGCCACCGGTGACCTGCACCTTTCGGGTTTCGACCATACAGGATTGTGAACACTTCCACACAATAAATCTGTCTACTACTATATATCGAGTTGCCATTTTCCGCAATAGAGGGGAGTAATAGCACAAAAGGGGTACGTCTCTACACACTAGTTCTCAGTTCGAAATCGGGCGTATACGTATGTAGCCAAAAGAATGAATCAATAGACAACAGTACGCCCGTCACACGTTCACACGATTCATACTATTGTGCGACCACCGTTCGCTCAAACCGGCCATTATCTGGGGCCTGTGTCGGTTGGGTCTGTAAACATACCACCACATACATCTATATATTTGTCATAGCAGGGTATTTACGGATAACTGGGCTCGAAAAAACTGATGACGCGTAAAACGGACGATGTCCTGTCCCGACGTAAGTTCCTGATCGCTTCTGGTGCAGTTGGCGTTGCTGGTCTCGCTGGCTGTACGGAGAGCAACACTGGCGGTTCGGAAGGCGGCGACTCCGAGGACTCGGAATCCGGCTCTGAAAGTGAAGGACTTTCCGGAGAAATCAACATCGCTGGTTCCTCGACGGTGTTCCCGCTCGCAACCGCAATGGCAGAGCGCTTCCAGAGCGACCACTCGGAAGTCAGCATCAACATCCAGTCCACTGGCTCCGGTGGCGGCTTCGCCAACTACTTCTGTACGGGTCAGACGGACTTCAACAACGCGTCGCGCCCAATCAAGCCCGAAGAAGAAGAGCAGTGTACGAGCAACGACGTCAACCCCGTCGAACTCAAGGTTGCAACCGACGCCCTGACCGTCATCGTCAACAACGACAACGACTTCATCAGCGAGGGCCTCACCACGGAGCAACTCAAGACCATCTTCTCGGCCGAAGAACAGCCCGAAATGTGGTCCGATGTGAACTCCGAATGGCCGGAAGAGCCAATCGAAATCTTTGGTCCCACTGACGCATCCGGTACGTACGACTACTTCATCGAGGCAATCATCGGCGAGGAAGGTCCAGGCCACCGCCAGGACTACTCCGCAACCGAGCAGGACCGCACCATCATCCAGGGTGTCGAAGGGTCCGAGTTCGCCATCGGCTACATGGGATTCGCGTACTACAGCGAGAACACCGAGGCCGTGCAGGCAGTCTCTATCGAGAACGACGAAGGCAACTACGTCGAACCGTCGCTCGATACTGCACTCTCCGGCGAATACAACCCCCTCTCGCGCCCGCTCTTTACCTACCCCGCAGAGCAGGCACTCGCGAAGGAACACGTCGCCGAATTTGCCCGCTACTGGATGGAGAACTCCACCAGCAAGGAAATCGTCGCCGACGAAGTCGGGTACGTCCCACTCGGTGACGAAGAGCAGCAAGAGATGCTCGACAAACTCAATTCGGCCATCGAAGGCGCTAACTAGACGTCTAACGGCTGAATAGAGTAACGAAGCGTTTTTTCATACCCCACGATTCATACTATCCAATGAGCACAGATGACCCGGCAAACGACTTCACGCGGCGAACGGAGAACTCTCCGCGGGAGTTACTGACACGGTCGTTCTTCTTCCTGTGCGCGACGTTATCCGTCGTGACGACCATCAGTATCGTCGTACTCCTCGTCACCGAAGCGGCGAAGTTCTTCAACTTCTCGGCGCATTTGATGGGGGTCACAGGAGAGACAGCATCATTCATCGACTTCATCACCGGTACGACGTGGCAAATCAACAGCCACGAGTTCGGTGTGTTGTCGCTCGTCTCGGCGACGTTGATGATTACCATCGGTTCGGCAGTCATCGCACTCCCACTCGGTGTCGCCACCGCGATATACCTGAGTGAGTACGCGAGCGCACAGGCACGGTCGGTTCTCAAGCCCGCCCTCGAAATCCTCGCGGGCGTTCCAACCGTCGTTTACGGTTTCTTCGCGCTCATCTACATCACGCCCGCCATCGAGACGGTGATTCCCTCGATTGGGACGTTCAACCTGCTCTCGGCGAGCATCGTCGTCGGTATCATGATTATCCCCATGGTCGCCTCGATTAGTGAAGACGCGATGTCTGCGGTTCCGGACGAACTCCGTCAAGCAGGCTACGGCATGGGTGCGACCAAGTTCGACGTGTCCACCGGGATTGTCGTTCCCGCGGCGCTCTCTGGCATCTTCTCGTCGTTTATCCTCGCGCTCTCGCGCGCAATCGGCGAGACGATGGCTGTCACCGTCGCCGCAGGGGCACAAGCGAAGTTCCTCAACCCCCTCAACCCGGCGTCGTACCTCGAAGGTGCGCTGCCGATGACCGCCGCGATGGTCCAGCTCCTCACCGGTGACATCACCGGCGGTGGACTGGCCTACCGAAGTCTGTTCGCTATCGGTCTCGTGTTGTTCTTCATCACACTCGTCATGAACATCATCAGCGACTACGTCGCACAGAAGTACCGGGAGGTCTACTAAATGGCGACCGAGAACGAACCACGGACTATCTCTGGGTTCGGACAGGTTAGCCGAACCGCAGGGACGGTTTTCCGGTACCTGCTCATGGCGGCGACGATGTTCGGCATCGTCACGCTCGCGGTGTTACTCGTCTACGTCGCAAACGACGCGATTCAACCGCTGACGGCCGATGCCGGATGGCACCTGACGTTCTTCGCCGTCCTCGTCGTTCCGACAGTCCTCGCGGGCGGTTATCTGTACCAGCGAAACACCGACGCACTCGTCTTTGGCTCGATGGTACTCGGGATGCTCGTCGTCTCGCTCATGTTTGCCAGTGGGTTGGCACTCGTACTCATCGACATCATCCCGCCGTTGGTGGCCTTCTCGTTCGCCGTCGCCTTCGTACTCCCCGCGCTCGTCGTGGTCGGACTCACGAAGTACGACCAACAGATTCCGTTCGGCGCGCGTGTCGGACTGACCGGTACGCTGTTCTATCTCTCTCTGTTCGGCTTCCCCGGGTTTATCGGCTCCACGCTCGGCCTCCCGTCGATTATCCCGAGCGTCGCTGACCTCATTCAGTCCTTGCCGGTCGTTCCGACCCCGTGGATTATGGTCACGCTCATGCTCGGCAGCGTCTCCGGTGTCGTCATCGGCCAGTACTTCGCCGATATCCGCGACGACAGAACTGGTCTCGCCGCCGGTCTCGCGACCTTCGCGTTGACTGCTGTGGGCGCACTCATCGGTTCGATGACTGGCTTCGGCTCGGTTGCGATGGCAATCATCGCCTCGGTGTCGCTGCTCCCGACGGCGGCGTACGCCGGTGGGAATGCACTCACGAACGAAAAAGACCGCGCTGGACTGGTGTTCGTCGCCATCGTTCTCGGCGGCGCGCTCCTCGGCGCGTTCATCGTCAACACGCTCGGCTTTGCTGGCCCACAGTCCTGGGTCGATTGGCAGTTCCTCACGAGCGCTCACAGTGGGAGTGCAGAGAACGCTGGTCTCTACCCCGCTATCGGTGGCTCGATTCTCCTGATGTGTACGGTCGCCGCGATGTCGTTCCCGGTTGGGGTCGGTGCCGCAGTGTACCTCGAAGAGTACGCACCGAACAACAAGTTCACGCGATTTATCGACGTCAACATCTCGAACCTCGCGGGCGTCCCCTCTGTCGTGTACGGGTTGCTCGGTCTGGGCGTCTTCGTCAACTACCTCGGCCAGTCAACCGGGACGGTACTCATCGGCGGGGCAACACTCTCGTTGCTCATCCTGCCTATCGTCATCATCTCCTCACGGGAGGCGATTCGGTCGGTTCCGAACGACCTCCGACAGGCATCCTACGGGATGGGGGCGACTCGGTGGCAGACCGTTCGCAACGTCGTCCTTCCAGAGTCGTTCCCCGGCATCCTCACCGGGACGATTCTCGCACTCGGTCGCGCAATCGGTGAGACCGCACCGCTCATCATGATTGGTGCGCCGAACGTCCTGTTCAACCTCCCGACGGAACTCTCGTCGAAGGTGAGCGCGATGCCGCTCCAAGTCTACGCGTGGTCGAGTCTCTTCGCCAGCGAGGACTTCTACACCAAGGCCGTCCCGGCCGGTGTGGTCGTCCTCCTCGCTGTACTCCTTGCGATGAACTCGGTCGCGATTGTCCTGCGCAACAAGTACGAACGCGAAAGCTAACAACACGATTATGAGCCAAAACAACCAACCAGAATCCGAATCGCCGCAAATGACCAATACAGAGGACCCGACGACGGACGACATGCTCATCGAAACGGACATTACCGAGGGCATGTCCGAATCGCCCGATTTGACCAACCGAGACACCATCGTTCGTGCCCGCGGCGTCAACGTGTGGTACGGCTCTGACCAAGCCCTGCACGACATCTCGATGGATATCCCCGAAAACAGCGTCACTGCGATGGTGGGGCCATCCGGGTGTGGGAAATCGACGTTCCTTCGGTGTATCAACCGAATGAACGACCTCATCGACAGCGCACGTGTGGAAGGTGACCTCTCGATTCGTGGCAAGAACGTCTACGATGACGACGTCGATCCCGTAGCACTCCGTCGTCGCGTCGGAATGGTCTTCCAGAAGCCCAACCCGTTCCCGAAGAGCATCTACGATAACGTCGCGTACGGCCTGAACATCCAGAACATCGAGGGCGACCACGACGAAATCGTTGAACGCTCGCTCAAGCGGGCCGCACTCTGGGACGAAGTCAAAGACCGCCTCGACGAATCCGGTCTCGAACTCTCCGGTGGGCAACAACAGCGCCTCTGTATCGCACGCGCGATTGCGCCCGACCCGGAAGTCATCCTGATGGACGAACCTGCTTCGGCACTCGACCCCGTTGCAACCTCGCAAATCGAGGACCTCGTCGAGGAACTCGCCGAAGATTACACTGTCATCATCGTCACCCACAACATGCAGCAGGCCGCCCGTATCTCCGATAAGACCGCGGTGTTCCTCACCGGTGGCGAACTCGTCGAGTTCGACGACACGCAGAAAATCTTCGAGAACCCCGAGAGCCAGCGCGTCGAAGACTACATCACGGGCAAGTTCGGATAACACGCGGTCCGGCTCACTTTTCGTGTTTTGTAGCCACTGAGATGGCTACTGAATCGATCCCTCTTGTAAGTAAATAGTGCTACATAGCAATAGGGAGACGAGGGCAACCTTTTAACCGAATAAGCGCGCAATACGAGACATGTCCCGACAAAGCTACCAAAAGAGCCTCCAAGAACTGCGGGAGGACGTCCTGTACCTCAGCGAACTCGTCGCAGAGCGTGTCCGTGGGGCGCTTGCAGCACTCGAAGACAAAGACGTGCAGAAGGCACAGGAAATCATCGAGGGAGACCACGAAATCAATCGCATCTACCTCGACCTCGAAAAAGACTGTATCGACCTCATCGCACTCCAACAGCCTGTCGCGAGCGACCTGCGATTCATCGCATCGTCGTTCAAAATCATCACCGACCTCGAACGAATCGGTGACCTCGCGACCAACCTCGCACAGTACGCCATCGACGCCGAGGGTGACCTCTACACTGAGGTCGATATCCAGCGTATCGGTGACGCTGCACTCGATATGGTCGACCAGGCGATGGACGCCTACGACACCAAAGATTCGGACCTGTGTTTCTCGGTCGCCGAACACGACGACGAGCTCGACGACATGTGCGATACCGCATCCGAAACCATCGTTCGTGACATCATGACGAGCGACGACTTCGAAGGCGATGGCGACATCGACGTCGAAGAGTTCCTCGTGGACGTGCGTCGCCTGCTCCTGACGGTTCGTGACCTCGAACGCGTCGGCGACCACGCGGTCAACATCGCCGCTCGCACGCTCTACATGCTCGACAACGACGACTCGTTGTTGTTCTAAGGTTCCAGCGTTCTAATTTTAACTCACTCCTCTTTCGGCTCTACTCCCGCGAGCGACCGCTATCGGTGGACTTCGCGGAACACGGTCAGAGACCCGAGTCCAGCGAGGAGGATGCCAGTTCCGATAAGCGTCCAGAGTGTCACGACTCGCCCTAGCACCACGAGAAAAATCGCCAGCAGTGTCAGTTGTGTACCTAGAAATAGCGCCTTGATGTTCGGCTCGTCCTGACCCATAGTGTCAAGGATATTTGAACACGCAAAGCACTGTTGGCTCACTAGATTGCCACAGTCGAGAACGACCGCACGCGACGAGTCGAAGAAAAATCGAAGGCGGCTTACTGGAAGCCGATACGGCCGTCGCGGGTGTCGGTGAAGCCTTCGCGGGCACCGCCTTTGAACTGGTCTTGAATCTGTTCGTAGTAGCTCATCAGGTCCTCGGTGATAGTCGGTCGGACCGATTCCATCGCCTTGCGGAAGTGGCGCATCTCGATTTCCTCGGCGCTGTCGTTCTCACGGAGGGCTTCGATTGCGGCCTCACGGCAGATGGATTCGAGGTCCGAACCGACATAGCCATCCGTAATCTCTGCAATTTCGCGGAGGCTCACGTCAGGGGCCAGCGGGCTTTGCTGGGTGTGGATGTCGAGAATCTGCTCGCGGCCTTCCTCAGAGGGTTGGCCGATGAGCACCAGTCGGTCGAACCGACCCGAGCGGATGAGCGCGGGGTCGATCATGTCCGGGCGGTTCGTCGCCGCGATGACCATGACGTTCCCGGCATCTTCCAATCCATCCAACTCGGTCAGGAGTTGGTTGACGACGCGCTCGGAGACGTTGTTGCCCATGTCGTTGCCACGGGCGGGCGCGAGGGCGTCCAACTCATCGAAGAAGATGATGGTCGGCGAGACCTGCCGCGCCTTGCGGAACGTCTGGCGAATCGCCTTCTCGGACTCACCGACCCACTTCGAGAGCAGTTGCGGGCCGCGAACCGAGATGAAGTTGGCGTTCGTCTCGTTGGCGACCGCTTTCGCAATCAGCGTCTTGCCCGTTCCGGGCGGCCCGTACAGAAGCACGCCTTTCGGTGGTTCGATACCCATCCGAGCGAACTTATCTGGCGACGTCAGCGGCCATTCGACGCTCTCTTTGACCTTCTGTTTCGGTTCTTCGAGTCCACCGACGTCGTCCCACGTGACCTTCGGAATCTCGACGAGTACCTCGCGCATCGCACTCGGTTCGACTTCGCCGAGTGCGCCGTTGAAGTCCTCGCGTTTGACCACCATCCGGTCGATGAGGCTCGGTGGAATGTCCTCACGGTCGAGGTCGATTTCGGGCAAGTACCGGCGCAGTGCCTTCATCGCGGCCTCTTTGGTCAGTGCTTCGATGTCGGCACCGACGAAGCCGTGGGTGTCGTCGGCGAGGACGTCGAGGTCAACGTCGTCCGACAGCGGCATGCCGCGGGTGTGGATTTGGAGGACCTCTTTGCGGCCTTCTTCGTCCGGCACGCCGATTTCGATTTCACGGTCGAATCGGCCGGGACGACGGAGTGCCGGGTCAACCGAATCGACGCGGTTCGTCGCCGCGATGACGATAACTTGGCCACGGGCTTCGAGGCCGTCCATCATCGTCAGCAACTGGGCGACGACGCGGCGTTCGACTTCGCCGGTTACGTCTTCGCGCTTGGGCGCGATGGAGTCGAGTTCGTCGATGAAGATGATACTCGGGGACTCCTCTTTCGCGTCCTCGAAGATTTCGCGGAGTTGCTGTTCAGATTCACCGTAATATTTAGAGATAATCTCCGGGCCAGCGATAGAGAAGAAACTGGCCGAGGTTTCGTTGGCGACGGCGCGCGCGAGCAGGGTCTTCCCCGTACCCGGCGGCCCGTGGAGAAGCACCCCTTGCGGCGGCTCGATGCCGAGTTTCTTGAATATCTGCGGGTGCTTCATCGGCAGTTCGACCATCTCGCGGACGCGCTGAATCTCGTTGGTCAGCCCACCGATGTCCTCGTAGGTGATTCCGCTGCCGGTCTTTTCGAACCCTGAAATCGGCTCTTCGCGCAGTTCGACGTCGGTATCCTCGGTGACGAGGACGACGCCTTCGGGCTTGGATTCGACTGCAATGAGCGGAATCGCCTGCCCGGGCGACCGCATGAATGGGTGGTTCGTACTGGACATCACCGGGACGATGTCGCGTTCGACCACGGGGCGCTTCAGAATCTGCCGTTTGACCATGCCTGCGGCGTCGGAGCCGAACTGGACGCTCGCCTCTTCGGGCGGGGCCAGTACGAGTCGGTCGGCCTTCTTAGCCTCGGCTTTTCGGATGGTCACGCGTTCGCCGATACCGACGTCGGCGTTCTGTCGCGTGAACCCGTCGATGCGGACCGTATCCGTATTCCAGTCTTGCCGGTCTGCCCGCCACACTTTGGCGGCGGTCTTCTTCCCTCCTTCAATCTCGATGATGTCTCCCGGCGAGAGCTTGAGATGGAGTAGGGTGTCCGGGTCAAGACGGGCGATACCGCGACCCGAGTCGTTCGGGTACGCTTTCGCCACTTCGAGTTGGACTTCGTTCATGATTTGCTCGCGGGGATGCTGATATCTCGGAGAGGCCACCGGATAAGTTCTTCCCCGAACCGCATTCGGGGCAACTGACCGCACCTAGTCACAGCGTAGCACACTCTAGGTTGGACAAGTATTAATCCCTAGCGACTGCGGCACTCGATGAACACCACGATGCCGGGCGTTTTTACCCCTCGAAAACGACAAAACGAATATGAGATTCCTTGCGTTCGATGGCCGGATGGGTGCGAGTGGGGACATGCTCCTCGGCGCACTCGTCGCGGCAGGGGCCGACCCCGACGTTCTTTCGCCCGTCGAAGACGCCCTCGGTGTGACCTACCGCATCCACGACGTCGAGAAGAACGGCATCGTGGCGACGAAAGTCGATGTCTTCCTCTCCGAAACTGACGGTGGCGACCCACGAGGTGAAGGCCACGATAGCGACTTCGACGAGGAGAACAGCGACACTGAGACTGATGTCTCAGCGGACGCCGACGAGTCGGACAGTGACGACCCAGACGAGGACCGTCGGCGGAGTCGCGTGCGAGGCCACTTCCACGCCCACTCGCACGACGAGCATCATCACGACCAGGGCGACGAACACACCCACGGCCACGGCGACGGCCACCATCACCACCACCACGACCACTCGCACCAACACACCCACGCAGAAGGCCACGGTCCCCACCGAACCTACCCAGAGGTCGTCGAACTCGTGGAGTCGATGGACCTTCCCCAACCCATCGTCGAAGACGCAACTGCAATCTTCCGTATCCTCGGTGAGGCCGAATCGGAGGTCCACGGGACTGACCTCGAAGAGACGCACTTCCACGAAGTCGGTGCCGACGACGCCATCGCCGACGTTGTGGGTGCGTGTCTCCTCCTCTCCGACCTCGACGTCGAGCGCGTCGTGACCGCTCCCGTCTCGGTCGGCGGCGGCGACGCCTCGATGAGTCACGGAACCTATCCCGTTCCCGCACCCGCCGTCCTCAACGTGGTCGAACAGGCCGACTGGTCGATTCGCGGCGGCCCGGTCGAAGCCGAACTGCTCACACCAACCGGCGCGGCCATCCTCGCTCACATCGCCGAAGGCGTCGAAACGCTCCCATCGATGAACGTCTCGGCATCGGGGTACGGTGCGGGTGGGTGGGACTTTCCGGACCATCCGAACGTCCTCCGTGCGCTCGTCGGCGACGGGGGTTCGCGTCTCGTCCGCGACGAAATCACCGTCCTCGAAACGAACCTCGACGACGCCACGCCCGAAATCCTCGGCAGTCTCCAATCGACGCTCAAAGACGCCGGTGCGCGCGACGTGACCATCCTGCCGACGACGATGAAGAAAGCCCGACCCGGCCACCTCGTGAAGGTCATCGTCCGCCCCGAAGACGTCGAGCGCGTCGCCTACCGTCTCGCCGTCGAGACCGGGACGTTGGGAATCCGCGAACACGGCGCGGGCCACCGCTGGACCGCCCACCGCGAGTTCGAGACGGCCACACTGGAAATCGACGGCAAGAGCTACGACGTAACCGTGAAAGTCGCCAGCGACGCCGACGGTACTATCTACGACCGGAGCGCCGAGTTCGACGACGCGCTCGCAGTCGCCCAAGAGACCGGCCTCGCGGTTCGGGAAGTGATGAGAAGAGCAGTGGATGCAGTCGTGACTGACCAGTAAGAGACCACTACCCCTACTCAGTCGTCTGAGAGCGTCGGATACGCGACTTCCCACAGGTGACCGTCGGGGTCGGCGAAGTAGCCCGAGTACCCTCCCCAGAACACCTCTTGGGCTGTTTTGACGATTTTCCCACCAGCGGCTTCCGCCTCCTTGAGTACCTCCTCGACGGCCGCTTTCGTGGAGACGTTGTGCGCAACTGTGACGCCTGAAAACCCATGGCCCTCCGCTGGAACGGTTGCATCTTCGGCGAGGAGTTCTCTCGGATAGAGTGCGAGCCACGTCCCTTCGAGGGTGAAAAAGGCGATGTCGCTGTCCGGTTCGCGGTCACGGAGCGGGAGTCCGAGACCGTCTCGATAGAATTCAATCGACGCGTCGAGGTCAGAGACGCCGAGGGTTACGACTGTGATTCGAGGGTCCATTCGAGAATAGAGTCTTGGATTCTTGATAAATAGTGCGAGCAGCTACGTCTCTTCTAAATCATCGAGGAAACTCCGGACGAGAGGCATGAGTTTCACGCCGAACTCTTCTTGCACGTAGTGGCCGACACCGTGGAGTCTCACGGTGGACGAATTCTCGAAGAGGCTTTCGAACGTCCGCAATTCGGCGGGTCGAAACGCCCGGTCTTCCATCCCCCAGATGAGTCGTGTTGGAATGTCGGCGATGTGTTCGCGGCGCTCCCACAGCGACGAGAGCCACGTCGACGAGGTGAGAATCGCCTGCGGGAACACGCCGGTTGCCGTCCGCCCGGCACGGTTCGCAGTGAGATACTGCGCTCGTGCTTGCGGAGTGAACGCCGACCGGTCGGCGAAGCCCATCGGCATCACTACGCGCGTGAAGAGGTCGAATCGCTCGCAGAGGAGGCGACCGACTCGACTGCCGAGGAGACGCGAGAATCGACTGAAATGTGGGTCGTCACCGACCGGCCACATCCACGTGTTCATCACGACGAGTCCGCGGACGTTCTCGGGATGGTCGATAGCGTACGAGAGTCCGATTGGGCCGCCCCAGTCTTGGACGACGAGGACGACATCCTCCAGTCCCAACGCTTCGATGAACTCCTCGACGACGTCGGCGTGGTCTTCGGGGAGATAGGAGAATCCGGGCGGGCGTTCCGAAAGCCCGAACCCGAGGTAATCGAGCGCGATACAGCGGTACTCGCCGCGAAGGTGTCGAATCAGGTGGCGATACAGAAACGACCACGTCGGATTTCCGTGCAGCATGAGCAGTGTCCCGCGCCCGCCGCCGTCGGGGCCTTCATCGACGTAATGCACTGCTCCGTCAGAGAGGCCGAGACACTTGGATTCGAAGGGGTATGCCGACCGGTCTACCCAGTCGGTTCCGATGTGGGTCGCCCCGAGACTGTCGAAATCTTCGACGGCCTTGTCGAGTGCGCGCTTGCTCATGGATGTCATGGTAGGAGAACTACGCGCGCAAACGGCATGAAATCAATTTCTCACAGAGCGCACTATCCAACTATTAGGAATCTCGCTCACGGTGTTCGTCGAGCGCCTCGTGGATATCTAACTCTCCGGCCGCGACGCGCCGGGCTAGTTCTTCGTCGATGGTTCGATTGTCTTCGGATTCCTCGCGGGAGCGAGATTTGATTCGTTGGAGTTCGCCATCGGTCGGCGTAATCTCCCGCGACTCGATTGGTTCACCCGCCATCTGTGCGATGTTGACTGCGGCGAGAACGTCGCCCATGCCTCGCGCGCCGGTGCCGAGATACGGCGTCGTCCCAGTTTCATCCACGAGTTCGATGGGAATGCCTTGGAGTTCGTTGATGAGTTTCGCGCCTTGCAGTCGTGCGCCGTCACCGATGCGGACCAGTGGGTCGATGGCGTCTTTCGCCTCGCGTTCGATGACCGACACTGCATCCGCGAGCGGAACGTGGAACGCGGCGACAATCGTCTCGCCCGCGAGGACTGCGATACCCGGTCTGGTTCCGGGGTCGATACCGATAATCGTCCGCCCGTCGCCGCCGCGAAGGAGTGCGAGTGCTTCGTCCACTGCACGACGTGCCTCGTCGCCACTCGCGGTCACACGCGAGATATCCGTCTCACTCACGTCATCGTCTGGTCCGGTGATGAGAACGGTCGTCCGCTCGGGAAGTGGGTCGCCGGGTTCGACAGTGGTAAAATCGACACCTCGATTTCGTAATTCAGCGACGGCTTCGTGATACAGTTCGAAGTCCGCGGTGGCGACGACAATCACACGTGACGTTGGTGACCTGCAAGATAAAGGGTATCGTGGATTCTCCCTCCACGGACCGGGGGCTTTTTCGGGTGGTAGCGCGGACCCTCCGGTGTGACAGAGCCAGTCTCGACCGGGTGTTCGCCGCTCGACAACCTGCTCAACGGTGGGTTCGAGCGAGGGACCGTCACGCAAGTGTACGGGCCGCCTGCCGCAGGCAAGACGAACGTCGCGCTGTCGGCGGCCGTTCGCGTCGCCGCTGCGGGCGGAACCGTCGTCTACATCGATACGGAGGGACTGTCTATCGACCGTTTCCGCCAACTCGCTGAAGCCGTCGCACCGGGTGACGTCGAGGGCGTCACCTCCCGACTCATGATTAGCGAGGCGTTCGATTTCGAAGACCAGGAGGCGGCCGTCCGCGACGCCGAGGAGTTCGTCGAACGAGCCGACCTCATCGTCGTCGATTCGGCGACTGGCTTCTACCGACTCGAACGAACCGCCGACGGTGACGGCGGTGAATCGCTCCGTCGCGTCGCCCGTCAGGTGACGCATCTGCTGTCGCTCGCCCGCAAACACGACCTCGCAGTCGTTCTGACGAATCAGGTCTATTCGGACCCCGACACGGACCGAACCCGCGCACTCGGCGGCCACACGCTCGAACACTGGACCGGGACAGTTCTTCGACTCGACCGCTTCCGCGGCGGCAACCGCCGGGCGACGCTCGAAAAACACCGCGCCAAGCCCGCCGGTGAGACGGCGACGTTCAAAATCACGGACCGCGGGCTGGCGGGTACTGAGTTCTAAAAAAGCGGATTCTGCAATTTCGACTTAGAGTTCGTTCAGTTTACGGAGCAGTTGACCACGGTAGCGTTCGTCTGCTTCGAACCCTTTCTGTTCGAGGACGTTGCGTTCGAGCTTGTCGAGTGCGACGTGGAACGCGTGTTCTGAACCGTAGCCTTCCCCACTGCCTGCCAGTTGGCCGTGACTCGTGCGGAGTCGAATCTGGCACTGGATGAGCGGCGTGCCGCGGAGTTTCTCCTTGTGCTCGTGGAAGCGAACGTGCGCGTGCATGACGTTCATCCGCTGGTACTTGTCGGCAACCTCGGTGATTGCGTTGATGATGTTCTCGCGGGTGAGCGTTTCGAGCAGGTCGATGTTGGTGACCTGCACGTCCATGCGCTCTTGTTCGGTGTAAGTGAGCGCGCGGAGGATGTCCGTCTTGGTGAGGACACCGAGTACCTCGCCGTCGTCGTCGGCAGGAGTGATGACGAGACCGGCGATGTCGTTTTCGAGCATGCGAGCGACCGCATCGCGCACCGATTCCGCGGGCGTCGCGGTGAGCGCGGGGCTCGTCATGAGGTCGTAGACCGGCAAGTCGAGCATCCGGTCGATGTCGCCACGGCGGTCCTGTTTGCCCTGTCGGCCCTCGTCGCGCACCATGAACTCGACGAGGTCGTAAGTGGTCAAGACACCAGCCAGTCGGCTGTCGCCGTTGACGACCGGGAGCCGCGAGATACCGTTTTCGCGGAGGCTGTGGATGGCTTGCCCGAGGTGGTCGCGCTCGCCGATGGTAATCACGTCGTCCGTGTAGATTTGCTCGACGGTGAGCGCGTCCAGATTTTCGAGGACGGCTTCGAGAATGGCATCCTGCGTGACGATGCCGTAGAGGTCTCCGTTCTCGTAGACTGGCGCGATTTTCGTATCGCCTTCGACGAGCATACGCGCGACTTCGCGCACGTTCTCGTGACGGTCGATTTTGGGTGCGGGCTTCATCAGCGCCGCGGCTTTGGTGTTGTCTTCGACGTGCGAGTTGATGAGCTGTTTCTCACCGATAACCCCCGCGTAGTCACCATCATCCATCACGATGATACCCTTCGGATTTTCACGCTCAAAGAGAGAGCGGACCTTGCCTAATCGCTCGGTGGCATTGACCTCGACGTAATCGGGAGTCGCGATATCAGCAATATCCATAATACATTTTCATATACAACCCGTCCTGTCTTGAAGCTTCGTCCCTTTTCTTCATGTCTGAGAATCATGAAATCGCAAGGCCCTGTCGGGGCGGAAGCGTCGAATTTGGACGACTGACGTAGTGTGTCACTGGTTTTGTTTGTCATGGTTCGTGCTAACACACGAAAGTTGACGTGTTTTTCATGTCTCCCACACATGCCGGGCGCACAAATCAGCCTGCTAAATGAGTCATTTCGAGTTTGTGAAGTCATAATTCGCATCCTTACCCGATATCTTGAATGTCCTAAATTCGCCGGTAACTAGCCCCTAACCCGTGAGATTCGGACATATAGCTTCTCCATACTTACACAGTTTCCAGTCGTTCAGTGTATCCAGAGAATGATGCCATCTGACAAAATGAACACAAACTCGGAGCAGAACGATGAGTCAGTCAGAACTGACGGAAGCGGTGTGACCGAACTGGTCCCGACGACGGGAATCGATGCGATGTCCGCACGCGCGAGAGAACTCCCCATTCCAGTCTCGGAGCGAATCGAGTTCGGCGACCCCGAAACCGACGATATCGAAGCAGAGACGACCGAAGCGTCCGAACCACGGCCCGAAACCCTCCGCGAGGCGGTCCTTCGGGAAGTCAAAGCGTTCTTCGCTGAACTCAACCCAGAGACGGCGTTCGCTCCGGCCCCGTCGGACGAGTTTATCGAGGAGCGTTTCTTCGACTTCTCGTTCCTCGACGGCGTCGAAGACATCGAGCACTACTGGGTGAACAAACCGTTCGCGTTCGTCTCTATCGTGTACGACTCGCAGGCGCGAGAACACCGCTACCACGTCACCGAACCAACACTCGACTCGTTCGAATCGTTCGTGCGCGACGACCTGACGAAGATTCTCCGCAACAGCCTGCTCTACCGCGACCTCGACCACGAGGGCGACCGCGAGGACGTCTTCGACGACGAGTCGCGCGATATCATCAACGACCACGCCGCAACCGTCGAAGACGGCTCGCTCTGGAAGTTGTACTACTTCCTCCTGCGGGATTTCATCCACTACGGTCGTATCGACCCAATCATCCGCGACCCGCTCATCGAGGACATCTCCTGCGACGGTGACGAGATTCCAGTCTACGTCTTCCACGGTGCCTACCGCGACATGCCGTCGAACATCCGCTTCGAAGACGGTGACCTCTCGTCGTTCACGATTCGCCTCGCACAGCGCGCAGGCAAACAACTCACGGTCTCTGACCCCCTCGTTGACGCCAGCCTCCCAGACGGCTCTCGTGTCCAGTTGACCCTCGGCTCTGACATCGCCACCCGCGGGTCGAACTTCACCATCCGCAAATTCTCGGACGAACCGCTCTCGCCAATCGACCTCCTGCAGTCGAACACCTTCAGCGTCGAACAGATGGCGTACTTCTGGCTCGCCATCGAGAACAACCGCTCGCTGGTGTTCGCCGGTGGGACTGGCTCAGGCAAGACCACCTCGATGAACGCGGTCTCGTTCTTCGTTCCCGGCCACGCGAAAGTGGTCTCTATCGAAGACACCCGCGAAATCACCCTTCCACACGACAACTGGATTCAGTCGGTTACCCGCGACACCTTCACCGCGGACGGCCGCGGCGAGGTTTCGATGTACGCGCTCTTGCAGGCCGCCCTGCGCCAGCGCCCCGAGTACCTCCTCGTCGGTGAGATTCGCACGGAAGAACGCGTTGCACTCACGTTCTTCCACGCGATTGCGACGGGCCACACCGCCTACACCACCTTCCACGCCGACTCCTCGGAGGGTGTCATCCACCGCATGCGCAACGAACCGCTCGGCGTGCCGTCGCAGATGCTGTCGGAACTCGACATCATCTCGGTCCAAAAGCAAATCTACCTCGACGGCGACCGAACTCGCCGCAACGTCGCGGTGACGGAAGTCGTCGATGTGGACGAAGACGGTGAAGTAACCCTCGCCGACGCGTTCACCCGCGACCCCACGAGCGACACGCACAACAGAGCCGAGTCGTCGAAAGTCCTCAACGACATCGCCACCGAACGTGGCTGGACGATGAACGAACTCCAGTACGAACTGGATATTCGTGCCGACGTACTCCGCTACATGCTCGCCCAAGAAGTCACCCACTACCTCGACGTGGCCGCGGTCATCCGCCGCTTCGAACGCGACAGACAGGGCCTCCTCGAACTCGTCTACGAGAACACCTCGCTCGTCACCGTCGAGGACGACGACTCGGGTGCAAACGACTCGGATGACGCAGTCGATGCCGACGCCGAGGCAGACTCGCGGCACGACGCGGAAACTGAGTTCGACGCTGACGACACGCCATTCGACCTCGATAGTCAGGAAGTGGTCGAAGTCTCCGAAGAGACGGCCGACCTTCTATCGGAACTCTTCGATATCGACCTCGAAGACGTCGACGACGATTCCTCGGAATCAGACGACGAAGCGATTGACGCCGACGCTGACGAAGCCAACGCTGAAACTGACGAAGTCGATGCCGAGGACGACGCAGTAGATGAAGTAGAGACTGACGACGCCGTCGCGGATGAATCCGCCAGCGGTGTCGTGGAGGACGCAGATGAGCGCTGACCCAGAGATGGGAATGCCCCTTCCCGACTACGAAGTCGAGCAGTACTTCCCGCGCGAGTCGATTCAGGAATCGCCCGAAGAGATTCGCCAACTCCGCGAACGCTACGGCTACATCCGGACGTACTTCAAGCGCAACCCCGGTTCCCACCGCGACTTACAGCGCTGGTTGAACCAGGCCCGCGTCGGGACGACCTACGACGTGTACCTTACCGAGTCGGTCAAACTCGCGGCACTCGCCGCGCTCGGTGGTGCATTCATCGGTACGCTCGTCGCGTTCATCCTCGCCCAGACCGGCGTCCTCGCTGGACTGTCGCTCCCGGCGGTCGTCTCGGCCGACCTCGCCGACACTATGCGCCCCCTGAAGGTTCCCGTCCTCGGGTTCCTCTTGACGGCTCTGGTCGGCGCGGCGTTCGCACTCGGAACCTACTACGCCCGGTACTACCTCCCCAAGAGTCGCGCGACGATGCGCGGCCGGAACATCGACATCCTGCTCCCGCACGCCATCGTCTACATGTACGCGCTGAGCCACGGTGGCATGAGCTTCCTCGAAGTCATCCGCGCCGTCGCCGAAGCCGACGACTACGGAGAGGTCTCCGGCGAGTTCGAGATGATCATCCGCGACATGGACCTGTTCGGGAACGACCTGTTCACCGCGCTGCGCAACTCGCGCAATCTGACCCCGTCGCTCAACTTCGAGCAGTTCCTCGACGACCTCCTGTCGGTCATCGACTCCGGTGGCGACGTGTCCGCCTTCCTCGACCGGGAATCATCGACTTACCTCGAAGAGGCCCGCGAAGAGCAAGAAGAGTTCATCGAGACGCTCTCGATGCTCTCGGAAGTGTTCGTCGCGGCGTTCGTCGCCGCGCCACTCCTGCTCATCGTGACGCTGATGGTCATCAGTTTCCTCGGTGGAAACACCCTCGTCCAACTGTACGCATTGAGCTACCTCGTCTTCCCACTCGGGATGGCGATATTCCTCCTGCTCATCGACGTACTCTCGTCGCCCTACACGCAGGACACGGTTCGGACGAAAGACGACACCACGGTCATCCAAGAGATTCAGACGGTCCTCACTGACGCGTACATCGTAGCGAAACACGAGTTACAGCGTGCCCGCGAGGAACGCTGGGGCAACGCCGATGTCGCCGCCGACGGCGGCGTCGCAGACGTTCGCATGGACGACTACCGCCGCACGATGGTCGTCCACAACCTCGTCGAACTCGTCGACGACCCGCTGGAACTGCTGAAACAACAGCCATACCTGACGACGCTCGTCACCGTCCCGGCGGCCATCGCGGCAATCGTCGCAATCGCGGTACTGGGTTTGGCCTCGCCGACCCTCGACGCCATGTTCGCCGACCCGTACGGGACGACGCTCTGGTTCGTCATCGTTCCGTTCGCCATCGTCGCGGTGCCACTCATGGTCTTCCACGAGACTCGCCGCCACTACGAACAGAGCCTCGAACGCCGCTTCCCCGACACGCTCAACCTGCTGTCGAGTGCGAACCAGATGGGTATCTCCCTCACCGAATCGCTCGCGCTCGTCTCGCGCTGGTCCTCGGGTGCGCTGGCGTCCGAGCTCAAAACCCTCCGCAACGACATCACGTGGAACCACGACACGAACAAGGCGCTCATGGCCTTCGCCGCGCGCCTCCGCGTGCCGCAACTCTCCCGCGTTATTCGCCTCATCGCAAGCGGTGGTCGAACCAGCGGTGACCTCTCGCGCATCCTGAGTGTCGCCGCCGAAGACACGCGCAACCGCTACAAACTCGAAAAGTCGCGCCGTCGCGCCATGGGCTCGTACATCGCCATCGTGGTGATTGGGTACTTCGTGTACCTCTTTGTCATCCTGATGCTCGGTGCGAGCTACCTCGCGCCCCTCGCCGAACTGTCGCTCCCCGAGACTTCAGCAGGTGCATCGAGCCTCCCGATGGGCATCTCATCGGTCCCAATCGACCGCTACAACGTGGTGTTCCTCCACTCCGCGCTCATCCAAGCAGTCGGCAGTGGCCTCCTCGCAGGCAAACTCGCCGACAACAGCGCCCTGAGCGGCCTGAAATACGCGCTCGGGCTGTCGGCACTCGCGCTCGTCGCATTCGCACTGGTGTAAAAAATGACCCCCTCACAATCACTCTCATACGTTCAAACGCCCCTCAGGCACGTCTGCCGCGGACTCCGCTCACTGACGAGTCCGCACTTCGGCAGTGACGAGCGAGGCGCATCTGCGGTTCTCGGAACCGTCCTCGCGTTCGGTCTGGTCATCTCGCTGTTGGCGATGGTGCAAGTCTCGGCCGTTCCCGCGTGGAACCAGCAAGCCGAGTTCGACCACCTCACGAAAGCGGAGGCCGACTTCGCCGCCCTCGACGAAAGTGTCTCACTCGCCGCTGACGGCCGAATGAGCCGTTCGACGGTCGCGGGCAGTGTTACCTACCCAACCCGCGCGTTCTTCGTCTCGCCAACCGCGGGCGTCGGCATCCTCAAGATGACCGACGAGCAGGTCGCCAGCATCGACAACGCGGTGGCGACCGGTGAGACTGGCACGTACTGGGACGGCAGTTCGAAATCGTTCGACTCCCAGTCGTTCGTCTACCAACCGAGCTACAACACGCTCAACCAACCCACCCTCGCTCACGAGGGGTTCGTCCAGTACACGGCCTACGAGAACGGCAACGAGACCAACGAAGTCGGCGCGACCCAGCGCCTCGTCGATGGCACGACCATCTCGCTCGTCCTCCTCGAAGGTGACTTCAACACCGGAAGTTCGGATGCATCGACGCTGTCGGTAACCCCCGTCAGTGCTGGGACTGACTACATCACCGTCACCGACGACGGCACGCCAATCACCATCTCGGTGCCAACCCACCTCTCGAACGAGACGTGGCAGAACCTCCTCGCTGACGAACCAAACGTCCAGTCGATTACGTACACCAACGGCACGGATTCCAACACGCTGACGGTCGAACTCAAGCCCGGACAGACTTACGACCTGCACATCTCGCGTGTCGGCATCAACACCGCTGGCTCCACTCAGGAACCCGCCTACATGGTCGATATCGAAGGTGCTGACGAGGTTCTCCCCGCAGGTGCGACCCAGCGCATCGTCGTCGAAATCCGCGACGAGCAGAACAACCCCGTCTCGAACGCCGCTGTAACCGTGGACGACGCCGATGGTCGTGTCTTCGCACGCGACACCGGCGCTGTCTCCACTGTCACTGACTCGAACGGTCGTGCGACGTTCGTCTACCGCGCACAAGATTCCCTCAACGGCGTCGTCGCAGACGAGTTCGACATCTTCGTCGAGGACTCTTCGGGGGCAGAAGTTGACCGAATGACCTTCGGTGTGCAAGTCCGAGAAAACGGCGTTGCAGACCCCGTTCGCGGTCTCGTTGCGAACGTCTACGACCCCGGATACGTCTACGCCGAGAGCGCAGACGGCTCTATCAGACAGATTAACGACACCGGCACTGACGGCCACGTCGTCTACGACGCTGGTTCGGACCGTCTCGTCGTCCCGCCGAGTGTCACGAAGATTACCGATGCAGATACAAAGAGCGTCACGCTGCGCGGTGAGGGAGTCTCGCTCCACACCGACATCACCACCTACGACACCGATGGTGACATCATCGTCGAAGCGAACGGTGGCTCGTTCGAAGCGGTCGGTGTGAGCCTCACTGTCGGCTACAAAGGTGACATCGATATCAGCGCAGACGGGGGAACCGACCTCACGGGCGCGTCTGTCAACCAACTCGGACAGGGTGATATCATCGTGACTGCCGGTGGCGACATCACTCTCGACAGCGCTGGACTGACCGCCGTCCAAGACAAGAAGGACATCACCGTCGATTCGACCAACGGGTTCGTTAGTGCCCGCAACGCCGACATTAGCGGCAAGGGCGACGTACTGGTCACCGGTGACACCGGCGTTGATCTCGCTGGTGCTGCGATGAGCAGCGTCAAAGACAACGACGGCCTCGTGGTTGACGCCGCGACCGGCGGCATCAACCTCAACGGCATCGTGATGCTCAGCGACGGTGAAATCGACATCCACGCCGAAAACGACGTGTACGTCGTCGGTGCTAACATCGCCTCCTCGAAAGGCGCAACTGGCGTCATCATCACGTCCGACGCCGGTATGGTCGATGGCCGTGAGCCATCCATCTCCGCGAAGGGTGACATCACCATCACGGCTGCGACGCGCATCACGATTCCACAGTCGTCGCTCGATGCAGACGGCAGCGTGAACATCAGCGCGCCAGTGGAGGAGGTCTAACGTGACTCGCTTCGCGCGCGACTCCCGCGGCGTCTCCGAAATCCTCGGACTCATCCTCGCGTTCGGCCTCGTGGTGTCGGTCATCGCCGTCGTCCAGATGGCAGGCACGCCTGTCTGGACTGCGGGCGACGAAGCAGAACACAACGCTCGGGTCTCGTCGGACCTCGCAACCCTCGACAGCGCCGTCTTCCGCACGGCTGGCTTCGACCAGCAGGGCAGCGTCGCGGTCGAGACCGACCTCACGTACCAAAACCGGTATATCTCACTGTCACCGCCTGACTCGACCGGCGTGTTCACCACGTCCGATGCCCAGTCGGTGAGGCTCGACAACGCCAAAGCACTGGGTTCCGAGTCTGTCTACTGGAACGGAACGAACTACACCTTCGACGGCGCAACGACGCTCCGCTACGCCCCACAGTACACCGAACGAGAGAGCCAATCGCTCGTCATCGAGTCGGGGGTCTCCTACCTCGACGCAGACGGCGATATCGTCGTCAACCGACAGTCGCTCGTCAGCGGCACGACGGTCAACCTCGTCATCCTCGAAGGTGACCTCGATGGTCACACGACGGCGGGCGAGACTGTCTCGCTCAGTGCTGTCTCCACCCGAACCGAGCCTCTCCCGGTTTCGGACGACGGCTCCCCAATCCGCATCACCGTCCCAACCAGCCTCTCTGAGGCTGTGTGGGGCGACTTGCTCGCGGACGAACCGTACGCGAGTGTCGTCCCTGACGGCAACCCCAACACCGTCACTGTCGAACTCGCCGCAGGCCAAACCTACGACCTGCGCATCGCTCGAATCAGCATCGGTACTGCGCTCGAATCGACCGATGCGAAGTACCTCGTCGTCGAAGAAGGCGACTTAGCGGGCGTCCCCGCTGGCGGCAATCAGACGCTCGTCGTCCGCGCGTTCGACGAATACGGTGCCCCAGCCGCAGGCGCACAGGTTACGGTCGCCAACCCAACGCCACTCGGTGGCACGGTTGTGGCACCCGATGGTTCGACCACCGCCCGCACTGACGAATCTGGGCGTGCCCGGTTTACCTACACCGCTCGCAGCGACGTAACCAGCATCCAACCCGACAACGTCACTGTCTCACTCGCTGGCGTCGGCGGCCCCGCCGCCGCAACGACAATTGACCTCGAAGTCCGCGGTGTCGGTGACTCTTACAACGTCAGAAACGCTGACCCCGATGTGGATGCTGACCCGGACGCTAGTCCAGACGCCGACCCCGACCCGGCCCCAGAGAAAGACTTCGACATCGAAGATGGCACTGTCATCCCTTCGGGTGACTTCACCGGCGACTTCGAACTCCTCGGAAGCGCCATCAAGGCTGGCTGGTACGACGTTCCCGTCCGTGTCACGTTCGTCGTTGGTGGGACGCCGTACGCCCCAGATGACTGGGAGAACGTCAACGACGGCGAAGAACGCGCCTTCAACGCCTCCGGTACTGGTGGCGACGGTATCGTCGTCATCGCCGAAGCAGAGGGGTACGTCACTGCGAGTTCGGCCGACGACGACAAACAGGTTCGAGTACTCCGCAACGGCGACCCCGTTCCGGACATCAAAGGCTTCGACGGCCAAGATGACGTCGAAGCGTTCGTCGCCCCCTACATCAGCGACGATGGCACGACCATGGAACTGGACGACAACCAGGCCATCTTCCTGTTCGAACTCGGTTCGACGAACGAGTACAGCAGCGCGTTCGACATGCAGGATGCGGTCATCCTCGTGACCCTCTGGGAAGACGACGAGGCCTGAGTCTCCCGTCTCTTTCCCCCACTGCACAACCGGCGTAGCATTAACACACGAGCTATCGTAGCACGTGGCATGGCGTTCGACCCAACTCGCGTCTCTACCGTTACGTTCGATTCGTACAGTACACTCGTCGATGTCGATGCCGCCGAAAAGGCACTGGCCGAACACGTTTCTGACCCCGAACCCGTCTCGAAACTGTGGCGGGCTCGGTCGCTCGAATACACCTTCGTCGGCAACCACATCGACGACTATCGACCCTTCTACGAAGTCAACCGCGCCGCACTCCAGTACGCACTCAACGCCTCCGACGTTTCTGTCTCCGAATCTGACCGCGACGGCATCCTCTCGGTCTACCACGAACTCGACGTGTTCGACGACGTTCGCGACTCCATCGAACGATTGCAGTCTGCTGGCTATGGGTGCTACGTCGTCTCCAACGGAAATCCTGAGATGCTCGATTCGATGGTCGAACACGCCGATATTGGTTCGCTTCTCGACGGCGTCATCAGCGCCGACGAGGTCGAGACGTTCAAGCCCGATGTCGAACTCTACCGCCACGCCGCCGCCCGAACAGGAACCCCAATCGACGAGATTGCGCACGCGACTGCGGCATGGTTCGACGTGATGGGCGCACAGCACGCAGGCATGCAAGGTGTTTGGGTCGATAGAAAGTCGTCGCCGTGGGAGCCATTCGGTCCGGAACCAGACGTGACGGTTCCAAACCTCACCGAGTTGGTGGACCAGCTGGGCGTTTAATCGCGGTTACACGAGCGGCAACGGGTGGCTGACTTTTCGAGCGAGTGGTGCGAACAGTATTCTTCTCGCACGTTGACTCTAACGAATGGACAGAAAGCGTGCGTCCGGGGGAATTGTCGCGTTTATCGGGTTTATTCTCTCGCCGCTCTCGTGGTGGAACGACCTCGTGGTCAACCTTCCACTCGCGTACGCATTCGGCCTTCTCGTCGCCTTCTTCGTCCGAGAGTGGTTCCTCCCGGGCATCATCGTCGGCTACTGGCTCACGAACGTACTGGGTTTCATTCTCCTCCACAAAGGCGCAGTCGTGGCGGTGACGGGAGAAGAGCCGGATACGACGCCGCGAACACTCGCACGTAACATCGGCATCTCTATCGGATACACCGCCCTCGTCGTCGTTCTCGTCTGGTACGGCATACTGGTCGTTCCGGACGAGATGCTCAACGCAATCCGTGGAATGGTCGCACCGTAAGCGAAGAAAAATCGGGCGTCGAAAGGTAACCGACTCGAACGTGGCGTACTTACGCCACTTCGTCGGTCGTCACCGTTCCGTCACCGTTCGCAGTCTCGGTTTCGGTCGTGGTTTCCGTTTCAGTTGCCGTCTCGGTCGTGGTTTCGGTCTCGGTCGCGGTCTCTGTTGCAGTCTCCGTTTCTGTGGCAGTTTCAGTCGCCGTTTCGGTCGTGGTTTCTGTCTCAGTCTCGGTTTCCGTGGCGGTCTCGGTCGTGGTCGTTTCAGTTGACGTCTCGGTCTCAGTCGTGGTCGTCTCGTTGTCTGTCGTCTCGTTATCCGTCGTCGTTTCGTTGTCCGTCGTGGTAGTCGGCGTCGGCGTCACCGTCTCTTCTTCGACGGTGATGAACGCGTCGTCAGTCACCGGTTCGCCATCTTCCTCGTACGGGACGTCCTCCTCACTGTCTGGACCAATGTAGTCGATTTGCTCGTTGTCATTCGTGTCGAGGTGTGCAGTCGCCGTGAGCGTCTGGGACTCCTCTAATATCGGGATGAGGTACATTTTGATATTCGTCGATTCCCCTGGCTCGAGGTACCTGGAGACACCAAGAATCTCGCCGTCTTCGTTCTGGATTGAGACGAATCCGCCCTCAGAGAGGACGGCGCTCGCGACGATGACAGACGAGCCATCTGAGGTCTGGTCTTCGAAGTTGACCGATGTCTCTTGCTCGGCGGCTTCGTCATCTTCGTCCACCTCGTCTTCCGAATCTGCTGGTGCTGCGCCATCGCCATCACCTTCTTCGACGATATCGATCAGCGCCAACTCACCGAAGTCGTTTGTCTCGACGCCGTGGATGTAGGTTCCGGCTTCGAGGCCCGTCGTGTCGATTTCGAAGGCCACCGTCGCTGTCTCGTTCGCTTCAAGCGTGACGTTGCGTCGCTCGACGACGTCACCTTCTAAGCGGAACTCGACAGGCTGTGTCGTCTCCACGTCGTTCGGGTTCTCGATTTCCCCGGTCACGTTGATCGTCTCACCGGCCTCTGCTTCCGCTGGAGCGGTGAGGTTTGTCACGTTGAAAGACTCGTTTGCTTCACCGTCTACCTGTGCAAAGGGTTGACCATCGACAACCTGTTCTGTTGGTGTGTCGAGGCTCTGTGCGCTGTTGCCCGCTGCTACGAACCCAACTCCCGCAATCGATGCGGTGATGAGGAACACAGCAACGAACACAGTCGCTGCGCGTGTGCGTGGTTTCATGTTTAACCGGTGACAGTGTACGCAAGTAGTCCAGAAAAACATCGAAGATTGTTTCGACAGTTTTACACATTTGTTGATTGTTCACCGATTGCGAATTGCGACTGAAACCGAAAATATGCCTTATTTCGCCGTATATCCGGTAATTTTGGATTTACTGTGGATTGATACTCTCCTCGTGAGGGACTGGATTAATTGTCATCAAAACACATTTGTTCTGCAACTGTTCGGAGAAATTGTCTCTTTGTAGTGATGATCTGTGAATATGTGTCCGGAATTTGTCTATTTTATACGTGAAGGTATGGTGTGGGTGACAGAAGACCGATTGTGGGATGCTTGTACTGTGTCGTCTGAATTGGTCTGGCTCGTTTTTCGAATTTCGTACTGAGACACACTGAGACGAGTAATTAGCGATAGCGTCGATAGAGAATTGACGCGACCGCTCCGCCCCCGACGATGAGGCCGAGTAGTGAGACTCCTCGGACGATATCTGTAAACTGGTCTTTGCAATCGACGAAATTGTTCGGGTCGTCGTCGTACTGTGCTTCACAGGATTGTATTTGGTCTTGATTCCAAATCCCCAGCCACGCGCCGCTGAGTGCAAGACAGAGAAAGAAGATGGCTATCGACGTTTGAACGAGTGTGTCTCGATTCATCGAGGTTACTCCTCGCTACCTACGACCATCTGAAACACGAACCCGTCGCTCTCGACGACGGCAGTCCAGTAGTTCTCTGGAGTGTATGGCTCCAGTGCCGTCCTCACTTTCTCGGCTTGCGACCGCTGAATCCAGATTCGCGCACCCCACTCGCCTCGAGTTGCACTTGACTTCGCTTCGTCCAGCACTCCCGTGACCTGTTCGTTCTCCTGTTGTGGTTGTGGATACGCAATCGGTTCGACATCCGACGGGAGTTCGGGGTCTACTTCGGCTGAGAGGTACCACGACGATTCGCTTTCGGTGGTCGTCGCGAGCGACGTACTTTCGGGTGGTTGTTGTGTCGTCGAATTTCCTTCGGAGTCACCTGTACAGCCAGCCACGAGAGAGATTCCAACTGTGTAGACGACTGCCCGGCGAGTGTATCCAGACCTCATCTAATCGCTACCCGGACGAAGTACCACTCTCCTTCGTAGTTCACGAAGTCGGGGCGACTGGCGTTGTTCCAATCGAATGGATTCGTCTCGTCGGGGTGAAATTCCACGGTACTCTGGTTGTGTGCGCGCCGAAAGACGGCTTGCTGGTCCGACGTGAGGTTCTCGAACGTCGCACAAGTGGTCTCGTCGTTCGAGCAGTTGCTCGGGGAGATTTCGTCTACCGAGACGTACTGCATCCCGTACGGGTCGGGATATTGCGTCGTCGTTTGGGTCGTCGTGGTCGCAGTGGTCGTCGCCGTTTGGGCTGCCGCTGGCTCGGGACTCGTGGTCGTTGTCGCCGCCGGAGCGCTCGACGTACAGCCTGCGAGAAGGAGGAAGGATACGACGAGGATGGTTTGGAGGGCGCGTCGTGGCATCTCTTCTATCGGTTTTTGGAGAAGTGGTATATGCTTTCTCGTGTTTATGTGCTGACCTTTCTGGAAGGGCTGGACTGATTCGAACGTTGGTCGCTCCGTGTTCACTTCGCTCCCGGGTTCGAACTGGCCGTGACCAGTTTCGATTCTACGGGCTTCTCCTGCTGCGTCGATGGCTCCGCTCACAGATGCAACGCTCAGAGTTTCGAAGGTTCAGAAAATAGGTGGGACGAACTGCTACCTGCTCCGTGTAGTTACGGCGTCGCGGTCCCGTCTGGCGCTTCGGTGGTGGCACCATCAGTTGGCGTCTCACCGTCGTCAGTCGGCGCTTCAGTTTCGGTTTCGGTGGCCGTCTCAGTCGGAGTTTCAGTTGCGGTCTCGGTCGCTGTCTCGGTGGTCGTTTCAGTCGCGGTTTCGGTGGTCGTTTCAGTCGTTGTTGTAGTCGTAGTGGTTGGCGTCTCGGTCGTGGTGGTAGTTGGCGTCTCAGTCGTCGTTGTGGTCGTCGTTGGTGTCTCCGTTGTGGTCGTCTCGTTCGTTTCGTTATCGTCGTCTGCTTCGATGATGGTGACCTGCACGTTGGTGACCTGCACGTTGGTGACCTGCACGTTGGTGATTTGCACGTTCGTACGTGCCGCCACACCATCACCACCACCATCGCCGGACTCATCGGTGATGTCGATGAGCGCCAACTCACCGTAGTCGCGCGTTTCGACACCGTGGATGTAGGTCCCTGGTTCGAAGCCGCTCGTATCAACCTCGTAGGTCACCGTCGCATCCTCGTTGGCGTCAAGTTCGACCATCCGTCGCTCGACGACGTCACCGTTCACTCGGTACTCGACTTCCTGTGTCGCGGAATTGTCGTTCGGATTCGTGATGGTGGCGGTGACGTTGATGGTGTCACCGACTGTTGCTTCGTCCGGTGCGATGAGTTCCGACACGTTGAACGATTCGTTGGTTGTGTCGTCGTCGGCCTGCATCGAGACTCCGCTATCGATGGCCAACCCCGCTGTTGAATCGGCGCGCTGTGTGTTCTCTGCTGCAACGAATCCCATTCCTACTGCGGATGCAGCGATGAGAAGCACAGCCATGAACACGGCAGCGACGCCTGTTCTTGTATTCATGTACAATCAATGACAAAGTACGGTAGCATTCAAGAAAAACAGCCAAGATTGTTTCGACAGTTTTACACGTCTGTTGGCGTTCCTCCCACTATATGACCAATACACAATTTATTTTTGATTAATGCATCTGTATTTTAGCTCCAAACGGATTTTTAGGATAATGTCGTCCCACGAGGACGATCCAAATTAATTATCAGAAGAATAGAGCAGTCTCACAACTTGTCGTCAAAATTGTCTCTTTGAAACGATGTTCTGACACCAAATGTTTGATAGTTGAATTATTTTCGGCACGTCGAACCTGCACTGGTTCGTTGTCACCAGAGTTGCCGTCGCCTCGACTGCTACAACGGTTTGGGTACTCTCTGGAACCGTACTCCGAGTGATAGGCTAGATTCGAACTCACAAATATCATTTACTGCCTGGAGGCAGTCCTACAAAAAGCGATGCGACGGCGTCTCAACGACGAAAACTAGCGCTCTGTGGTCACTCTTCGTTCTTTATCTCGCCGAGGCGCTCAACGAGCGCGTCCGTCGAGACGTCGCTTTCAACGTTGACCGTCCCCTCGTGTTCGTGTTCGTGGGCGCTGACGCCCTCGACATCCTCGTCGTCGTTCGACTGCTGCCGCTCCTGCTCGGACTCGTCGTAGCTTCCAAAACCCATACTCATCGTTTTTCGAGTCTGACGGAAGAACTGCACGCTTTCGGCGGTGTGTGTAACGTGTGACCGTACACCCGAGATGGGAGTGGCTTCACAGGGTATCGAAAGGAACCGGGTTGGGGTAGATTCGAAGTTTGGAATCAGTCATCTCACGTACTCATGAGACACAGATTCGTGTCTTCACGTTCACTTCGTTCACGTGAACCTCACTCGCAAATCGACTCACGGCTTCGCCGTTCGTCTTTCTGCGACACTCCGTGTCGCACATTGCTCGCTGGTTCGAATCTGCCGTCACCACGTTTCAGAGCAGTAGTTCCTCGTGAGACTCCGTTCGCCTTCGCTCACGGAGTCATCACTCGCCGTGTAGTGTTCTGAAAAGTGGGTTGGGGCAGATTCGAACTGCCGACCTGCTCCGTGTGAAGGAGCCGTCATAACCTGGCTAGACCACCAACCCGGCTACGTTTTCCGTACCCCGGCGCGTCAATTAAGACTTACGTTGTGAGCCGATTACGCGGGCGAACTATTGGCCCGCTCGGCCGACGCGACGGCGCACGTCTCCGGCGACTTTCCGACCACGAGTGGCCGCCTGTCGGGCACCGTGTTCGACTCGTTCACGCCGTGTCTGTGGCATCTCTTCCGGTTCTTCGGGCTCTTGGCCGATAGCACGCATCAGGCGGTGACGAAGGGGTGCAGTCTCTTCTTTAAGGCCCGCGTAAAGGTGGTCGAACCCACGTCCGAAGTAGTATCGAGCGTCACTGAAGTGTCGGTTCATACCTCAAATACTCTGGCGAATAAGAAAACGGTTGTGTTATTCGGTACCAAGTAACATGAATTTGCGAATAACCGACACATTTTAGTAATTCTTAGGTGTGCCTAAAACACGGGTAACCCGACCAGAAGGTGGGTCTCCCGAAACGTCTGTCCTTCCGGGACGGTGTTACCGTGGGCATGGTTCGACCGTCCTGGAACTCCTATTACGCTCGAAAGCAACCGCGCTATCAGTACGTGGGTGCCGACTCGGGCACGCCGTCGCGCTTGTTCACCAGTCGCGCGTAGGTAAACAGCGCATCTGAGAGGCGATTGAGGTACGCGACTACCTGCTCGTTGATTGGTTCTTCTGTGGCGAGCGCGACGACGCGGCGCTCTGCTCGGCGCGAGACCGCCCGTGCGTGGTGAATCTTCGCTCCGCTCTCGCTCCCGCCCGGGAGGATAAACGACCGAAGTGGGTCGAGTTCGTCGTCGGCCTCGTCGATCCACGCTTCGAGTTGCTCGACGTGTTCGGCGCGAATCTGCGGGTCGTCGTCGTCCGGGTCGGGATTTGCGAGGTCGGCTTGGATGACGTGCAGGTGATTCTGCATCGACTCCAGTCGCTCGTCTACGTCGTCGTAGCCCGTCGGGCGAATCGTCCCGATGAGGGCGTTCACCTCATCGACCGTGCCGTACGCCTCGATTCGCTGACTCGTCTTCGACACGCGCGTCATATCGCGAAGGTCGGTCAGTCCTTCGTCACCGCGTCCGGTGTAGACCTTCATCGTGCGAGCGTCTGGTCGATATACTGGAGAATATTCGCACTCTCAGCCATCGTCACGCCGTGGTCCTCGTCGATAAGTACGGGAACACCGCGTTGGCCACTCACTCTCTTCACCTCGTCACGCTTCGAGTGGAGGGCTTCGGTCCACTCTGTCTCGTACTCGATGTCGTTCGCTTCGAGTGCGTCGTGAACCTTCACACAGAACGGGCAGCCATCCAGCGCGTACAGGATAATTCCCATACCCGTCGTTTGGAGTCCGTCGCCAAAGAGATTTGCACGGTGTTGGACGAGTCTGTGAGATTCGACACTGCAATCGGCACACTATTCGTCCGCCGACCAAACCGCTTGCCTGTCAAATTTAGACTAGTCTAATTCATGGTTTAGAACATAACTTCTAAATATTTTCCCAGCGCTGTTTTCACTACGAATGAATACGAAACTCGGAACTGAGTCGTCACGTCTCTCTCGAAGACGTGCCCTTGCCGCCGGTGCAGGCCTCCTCGCATCTGGTCTCGCTGGCTGTCTCGGCAGTGCATCCGGCGGGAACGGTGGCGAAACGGACGCTGAATCTACCTCGAACTCGACCGAAGACGGTCCCGTCGTCGTCGCTTCTTTCTTTAGCTTCTACGACTTCGCCCGCAAGGTTGCCGCCGACACACCGCTGACGGTCAAGAACCTCATCCCGACGGGGCTTCACGGCCACGGCTGGGAACCGAACGCCAGCATCACGCGCGAAATCATCGAAGCAGACGCGTTCATCCACGTCGGCGAAAAGTTCCAACCGTGGGCCGACCGCGCGATTCAGACGCTGAAAGACGACGAAATCGATACCCAACTCATCAACGTCCGCGAGGACGTCGAACTCGTCGAACTCGCCGCAAGCTTAGACCCCGAAGAAGAGGGCGTCGGCGAAGGACGAGGGCAAGACCCGCACTTTTGGCTCGACCCCCAGCGCGCCAAGCAGTCGGTCGATAACATCACCGAGGGCTTCGTCGAACTCGCTCCCGAACACGAAGACGCCTTCCGCGAGAACGCCGAGACCTACAAGACCGAAGTTCTCGACCGAATCGACCGCGACTACCAGCAAATCTTCGACAGTGCCGACCGCAACGTCGTCCAACTGGCCGCACACAACGCCTTCCAATATATCGGCGTTCGCTACGGCGTCGAGATGCGCCCGCTCGTCGTCAACCTCGCCGCCAGCGGCGACATCACGCCCTCTGATATCACCGAAGCAAAGCGCGTCATCGAGGAGAACGATATCAGGTACATCGGGGCGGCCGTCTTCGAAACCCGCCGTCCGGCGGAGCAACTCCTCGCCGAGACGAGCGTCGAAGCCTACTACCCTGTCACCCCCTACGCAGGCGTCCGAGAGGACTGGGTCGAGATGGGGTGGGGCTACGAGGAGATTGCGTACAACATCAACATGCCCACCTTCGAGGTCGTCCTCGGGAACAAATCGCCCGACGAAGTCGGCCCCGATGGCTGGGGCGAACAGTGGAGAAACTTCGAATGACCGACCAGCCAATTATCGAACTCTCGGACGTGACGTTCGGATACACCGCGTCGCCCGTGGTTTCCGACATCTCGCTTCGCGTCGACCCCGGAGAGTACCTCGCAATCGTCGGCCCGAACGGGTCGGGGAAATCGACGCTGATGAAACTGCTCCTCGGCCTGCTTCGACCGGATTCCGGCACGGCACGACTGTTCGGCCAGCCATCGCACGCCTTCGACGAGGGTGCGAAAATCGGCTACGTCGCCCAGCACGCCAGCGCCTCGAAGGAGATGCCGATTACCGTCCGCGAAGTCGTCAAGATGGGTCGATTCCCACACGTCGGCTTTGGCCGTCTCTCGAAGGAAGACAACGAAATCGTGGACGAAGCCATCGAAACCGTCGGCATGACCGCGTTCGCAGACCGCCGTGTGACGCAACTCTCTGGGGGCCAGCGCCAGCGTGCCTTCATCGCCCGCGCACTTGCGGGCGAAGCAGACTTGCTCGTCCTCGACGAGCCGACCGTCGGCGTCGACGCCGAGTCGGTCGAAGCCTTCTACGACCTGCTTGGTTCGCTCAACGAGGAAGGAATCACCATCCTCCTCATCGAACACGACCTGCACGCCGTCACCGACCACGCCGACCGAATCGTCTGTCTCAACCGCGAGGTGTACTTCGACGGTCCGACCGACGACTTCGTCGAGAGTAACGCCTTGAGCAGAGCCTTCGGAACGCCCGTCAACCTCGCTGGAGGCGTCCAATGAACGCGCTCTTGTTGCAGAGTGCCTTGGACCCCGTACTCGTACCCCTCTATTGGCTCCTCGCGCTCTGGTCCGAGGTGATGTTCTTCCTCGCCGATTCGACTGGACTCGAACTCCTCCAGTACCAGTTCATGCACCGCGCCATCCTCGTCGGTCTGTGCATCGGTGTGATGGCACCGCTCATCGGGACGTTCCTCGTCCACCGGCAACTCGCGCTCATCGGCGACGCACTCGCCCACACCGCGTTCGCCGGGGTTGCGATTGGGTTGTTCCTCAATGGCGTATTAAACTTCGGCGTCTCACCCTACCTGAGTGCCGTCGTCGTGGCCATCATCGCCGCACTGCTCATCGAACTCATCTCGGAGGCGACCGACGCCTACAACGACGTATCGATGGCAATCGTCCTCTCGACCGGGTTCGCGCTCGGGACGGTCCTCATCAGCATCAACGCAGGCGGTCTCGCGGTCGGTATCAACCAGTACCTCTTCGGCAACCTCTCGACGGTCTCTGCCGAGAACGCCGCCATCTTGCTCGTGCTGTTCGCCATCATCGTCGGTACGGTCGCACTCACGCGCAACCAACTGCTCTACGTCACCTTCGACGAAACCGCCGCGGCCGTCTCCGGCCTCTCAGTCACGTGGTACAACCGTGTGATGGTCATGCTGACCGCGCTCGTCGTCGTCGGTGCGATGCAGATTATGGGCGTGATTCTCGTCGCCGCCATGCTCGTCGTTCCCGTCGCCGCCGCCGCGCAAGTCTCGCGCAGTTTCAACGAGTCACTGCTCGTGTCGGTCGTTCTCGCCGAACTTGCGGTTATCCTCGGTATCGCAACGTCGTACTACGGCGATGCCACCGCGGGCGGTGTGATCGTCCTCGTCGCCGTCGCAATCTACGCCGTCACCGTCATCGTCGGCAAGATTCAGTCGAAGGTGGGGTCGGACGCAGCGCCCGAAATCGGGAGTATCGACGCCGCCGAAACGCGCTCGAACTCCGACTAAGATACGCCGAAAATATTGTTGAAATTCTACTGATAATCGGGCGGATAGAACACTCTCGCCGAATCGAATTTCGCAGACACAGGCTTTCTCCGTGAATTTCTGGTAAATGAAACAAACTGAAGCTAGAGATATTTATATGGTGGTAGCTACCCCCGACCTGTGAGATATCGACTGGCAGTGGTACTGGCCGTTCTCCTCGGGGTGGGCCTGCTGACGAGCGCGGCGCTCACTCCGAACACCACAGCCAACAGTGGCGTCCCGAGCGAGGACCGTCTCGTTCAACCGACCGAAGGGACGTACGTCTGGCCCTACACCAGTCGAGACCATTCGACCGGTGAGCGGACACTCGCAATCACGGTCATCGTTCACGGTGACACCGACCGCACCCGACAGTTACTCACCGAACCCTCGTCGCTCAACTGGACCGCCACCGAAGGCGACGAACCGGTCTTCGATACCTCGCGGTGGCACCCCGCCCACGGCGCGACGCGATACACCTACCTCATGTCCGAGCGCGACGACCGTGGCAAGTGGGTCGATTCCGAGTACCAACTCGCGGATGGGACGTACCTCGGCAACCGAGTCCACCTTCGCGCGTACCCCTCACCCTCCGGAAACTGGACGGCGTTCCAACCCCACACCGAATACTGGGATTGGTATCGCCTTCGGCATACTGTGACCGGTGTCGCGCCCGCCGCGCAGTATCTCGAGAACGACCTTCGACGGCAACCCGTCGTGAGTGACGTCGACCGCGTGTACCACGGTCACCGGGGCGGTGGAAGCGATGGCTGGACGACCGTTGTCGGTCTCGCGCCCGCTGCACTCATCGCCGTCGCAGCACTCCCAGTCGCCAGTCGAACCCAGTGGGACACCGACGATATCGCCTTCCCGCTGTCGCTCGTCGCACTCGCCTTGGGCGTTAGAGTCGTGGGTATCGCCGCCGAAGGCGTGTTCCCCGGCGTCACGCCGAAACTATTCGCCGGACTGCTCTACCCGGTACTCGTCGCAGGGCCGCCACTGGTTGCTCGATATGCCGCCCGCGACATGCCAGCGATTCGGGCAGCAGTACTCGCGTTCCTCGGACTCGGGGCGGCGTTCGTCCTCGACATGAACGCACTCGGTGTCTCGAACGTCTCGGTCGACCTCGTGATTCACCGTGCCGCGCTCGCCAGTTCCCTCGCGGCGTTCGCCTACGGCGTCGCTCTCGACGACGGTAGACAGCGAAGGGCGGCACTCGTCGCGTGGGTGATTACCCTCGCAGCGTCGCTCCTCGGATTCGTCTAACGTCGGGGTCGTCTGTTCTAGAGTTGTAACAGCGGTGTGACCGCCCGATAGATGATTACTTCGTCGTTCTCGTAGGCGCGCTCCCACTTCGGTGACGTGTCGAACGACCGTTCGAGCGACCCGAAGGTCACGGTACTGTGGCCGCGAATCGTGTACTTTCCGCGCGGGACGTACACGTAGTCGGGCGCACCGCCGACGCTGGCCGCAATCTGTTCGACACACGTCGCAGTTTGGCAGGCAGAACTCGTCTCGTAGGCGGTTATCTGCCGCTCGAACGGACCATCCCCTTCCCATTCGACACCCCACGGTCCGATGAGTATCGCCCGGTCTGCTATCAGGGGGAACCACTCGGCGGCGTCGCCGAGGACGACGAACGTCGAACCCGATGGTGTCTCTTGGTTGACCCACTGCATGGCTTCGACACTCGAATCGTCGATGAACGCTGGCGTCAACGGTGCCGACTGGTCTGTGAACTCCGAAGAGACGTAGACGCCGCCGACGGCGATGCCCAAGAGGAGCAGTACCGTTCCGATTGCCCGGCGGTCCATCCGACCGAGGCTGAACGCCTGTAATCGGCTGAATACGCGGGCACGAATCATCAGGTCGTAGAGCGCGGTTGCGATTGCGATACCGGCGACCGTGTAGGCAAACCGGGGTTGTTGAAACAGTACCGTCACGACGACCAGCCAGCCGACGAGTAGGTACTGGCGTCGGACGACCAGATAACCAACCACCGAGAGGATAATCACCCGATACGGTGTCAGAAACGCGACAACTGCGTCGAGTCCGCCACCGATTCCGCCGTGCGTTCCTGCTGCGGCAGTGAACACGTCGAGTCCGTGTGTCCGGACGACCCACCACAGCCACGGGGCCGAAATAGCCAGTCCACCAACGCCGACGAGTGCGCCGCGTCCCAGTCCGAGGAGACTTCTGTCCAAGACGGTCCAAAAGAGGAGGTAGGTGGCGACGACGAACAGCATGTAGGTCGGATGGGACAAGACGGTGAGCCCGAATGCGGCCGCACCGAGTACCATCGCTCGTCTGTTGCCTGTCGTGAAGACGTGATAGCCCGCGTAGATGGCTGTCAGCGCGTAGAGAAACGCGTACGCCCGGACGACGCCACCGGCCGAAATGTGCCACTGCAACACCTGCGGGTGGAGCATCACAAGCGCGGTGGCAATCGCCGCTGTCGGACGTGAATCGGTCATATCGCGCGTCAGGAGATACACCGGAATTTGCGTCGCGATGACGGCAATCGCAGGCAAGAACCGGGCGACTGCGATGGGGCTGAATCCGAGGTCGAAGAGTACTGCGAGGACGTAGAATTGGAACGGCGGATACGCAAATGGAACGCCTTCGACCGTATAGCCCGGAATCCGCTCTGGGAGGAGGTAACCGTTCGCCTGTATCTCCAGTGCAATTTTCGCGTACAACCCGGCCCCGTACCCCGGATACGGCATCACGAAGAGGTAGATGCCCGCCGCGATGAATCCGGGAAGCAGCGCCAACAGTAGCCAGTAGCGGTCAGACGAGGTGAGAGGTGCGGCGTGCGCAAGCGACCGAATCGTCGTCGCCACCGGCGACTGTGCCGAGGTGTCTCGAACGGTCACGATTGCTTCCTCCGCAGACGAATCGGGATTCGAAGGCCGACCGAATAGCCCGTCCACCGGTATTCGAGCGTGACCCACGCCACCAGCGTGGTGAGAAGCACGAACACGGCCAACAGTTCCGTGGTTCCGACCCATCGCGGGAACACGTAGTAGATGGCGTTGACGATGTTCGGTGGAAGTGTCTGGGTCACTTTCGTCTGCACGGATGTATCGAGGTCCGAGAGTCGTTGTGAGGGCAGACCGAGTGCCACCGCGCTCCGTCCGCTCGCACTCTCGTCGCCGGTTTCGAGGCGTTCTGCCTCGTAGGGGAAGCCAATCGTCGCGGACCACACGACGCTGCCGTTCGGCGCAACTTCGAGGACGCGGTCACCGTTCGAATCAGTGATGAGCGTGTTTCCGTTCGGCAGGCGGTCGGCATCGCGTGGCCACCGCATCCGCTCGTCCGTCCACGTCCACGACTGCACCCACGACCCGTTGTCGCGCTGGTACTCGACGACACGCCCGTTCTCAGAGTCAGCGACGAGGACCGCCGGGCCGCCCTGTGATTCGGGAATGAAGTCGGGGTTGTGCTGTTCGTAGAGGATGTCGTAGTCGTCCTCGCTGCCGAGCGTCCACTCTTCCATCAGGCCCTGTTCCATGTCGATAAAGACGACTTGGTCCTGATTTCGAAGACTCACCATCACGACGGGGCGACCGTCGATTTCGATGTACTCCACGTCGTTGAGGTGGGTCCAGTCCGAGGGGAACGGCCCGCCGGTCTCGTCCACGTCGTAGTCGGTCTGGGCGTCCCATTCCCACTCGATAATCTCGCTCGTGGTGTTGACGACGAACACTCGGTCTTGGTAGATGTCGGCGACGAGGAGGTGTTCCTCGTCGATGCGGTCCACGTCGTGCCAGCGCGTGGAGTGCTTGCCGGGAGTGATGCGACTGTAAATGTGGGTTCGCTCGCCGGTCATCAAATCGACGCGTTCGATGCCGTTTCGGGTACAGTCGGTCTCGCCACCGCACTGACTGGCATCGAGGTGGTCGGCGTAGACGAACTCGATTGTCGAGGTGGTGCCTTCGACGGGGTCGACGTCCCAGTAGCGGGTGTGGTCGTTCTGGTAGTAGAAGATACTCCCGTCGGGTGCGAACGCGACGAGTTCGGCCAACGCGCGGGCACCGTCGCTCTCGTCGCCGATGTAGGCGTTCGAGTCGGTACCGACGACGGTGATTCCGTTGCGTTCGTCGACGACTGGGCTTCTGTCTCCTGTCCGGAATGCTTGCTCGACGCTCGGGTCACCAGTCACCTGTTGACTCGAACGCTCAGCTTCGACGTATCCGACGGCGAGAGTTGTGGCCGAAAGTAGGATGAGCGCCACGAGGAACACTCGGACCGTCCAGCGGGGAACGACCATTTACTGTTCTTCATTCATCACTTGAGCTATTAACTCTGAAGGAACATTTTAATAACAGAGAAAGTCAGCTAGTTTGGGGAGTTTCACTCGCACTGGAGCGACGAGTCTGGTGGTGCTAACCGATAGCCGAGAAGCACAACCGGAAGCGATGCGATGCCGACGACGGCGACGACACCCGTTGCAGTGTTTCCCGCTGTGAGCCACGTTCCGAGCAGGCAGGCGAGTGTCGGAACCGCCGCCACGAACACTCTGCGACGGACTGCCATTCCGACCCACAACGCGGTCGTCGTCGCCGCGTATGCGAATCCGGCAACGAGGCCAGTGGCTGGGGCGGTGACGAATGCGACGACTACGCCGACGAGCGCAGCAGGAAGTGCCCCAAGTACTGAGCGCGTTGTGAGTGAGTGAGCTGCCAGTCGTCGATTGAGCCGTACCGCGGCCCACACTGTGAGGACGTAGCCGAGTGGAATCGCCAAGAGCGTCAGCGGGAAGATTCGTGGTTCCATCGTGGTCACTCGTCTCGTTCACACGCACTGGGATTGCTCGTCTTCCAAATCGACACCTCACCCGGAGTTCGTCCGTCGATGTCGCCGATGTGAATCGAGAAGCCGAGACAGTCGGTTTCGTATTCGGTGAGGTCGAATCGCTCCCACTCGGGTTTCGGTTGGTCGTCGCGGCGGACGACGAGTTCGTCTATCGACTCTGTCGGGTAGCCGTCGAATGTCGCTCCACCGGGACTGTGGTCCGTTGCTGGGCTGACTGGTTCGGAGGCCCAGTACACGGCATCGCCCGCACGGAAGAGAAGCACGTGAAGCGTGTACGACGTCGAATCGAAGTTCACGACGTCGAGTTCGCCGAGGGTTGGATGCGGTGGTTCTTCTGCGCTTGAACACCCAGCAACGCCACCCATCAGTGCCACACCGCCGACTTGGAGGAAATGCCGACGTGTCAACGATTCCATTAATCGTGGCTCTCTGAGATGGTGTAAATCTCTTCTGGGGCCTCGTTGCGTGTCAGCGCCGCGTTTGCACCCAAACCCGACATTCTATATCGCACTATGTGGTTTATTTGCTCTTCAAAACCCCAGCCACGAACCAATATCTTCAACAACAACCACCACGGATTCGCTGCTATGAGCGACCTCGAAATCGAACGCGAGTGCCCAGTGTGCGGCAACGACACGTTCTACCTCGCCGCGAGCATGCAGGTTCACCTCGGCACGAAAACCAAGTGGCACTGCACGGAATGCGACTACGGTTACATCCACATCACGGACGACGTAGAAACCTACGCCGAAGCCTAAGAAAGGAAAATTTTTCGTTCTATTCGTCGTCGCCGAGCGCCTGCCACGAGAGTCGTGGGTTGCGTGCGGCCGACACCTGGTCGATGCGGCGCGCACTCGTCTTCGACGGTGCAGACTCTATCTCTTCGTCTGAGTCGGCGTAGGCCTCGTTGAAGGCGTGTGCGAGGTCGTCGAGCGAGGCTTTGTCTTCGACTTCTGTTGGCTCGGTGAGCATCGCTTCCGAGACCATCTCGGGCCACTTCGTCGTCGGCGGGTGAACGCCGTAGTCGAGCATGCGTTTTGCCACGTCTGCGGCGTCGCGGTCGCCCGCGGTCGCCGCGAACTCGTGGTGGAACGGCCCGTACGGAACCTCCAAGTCAACCTGCGAGGCGAGGTAGTTGGCGTTCAACACTGCTTTTGCACTCGCGTCTGCGAGGCCTTCGTCGCCGAGTCGGGCGATGTAGGCGTAGGCTTTGACCAACACCAGCCAGTTGCCGGCGAAGCCGTGGACCTTGCCAATCGACGATTCGGGGTCGTAGAGTTCGTAGCCCGCATCGCTCTCGCGGACCATCGGACTCGGGAGGAACTCTGCTAACTCTTCGACTACACCGACTGGGCCAGCACCGGGGCCACCGCCGCCGTGCGGGGTGGCGAACGTCTTGTGGACGTTGTAGTGCATGATGTCGAAGCCCATGTCGCCGGGGCGAGCGCGGCCAAGGAGTGCGTTGAGGTTCGCGCCGTCGTAGTAGAGCAGACCGCCTGCGTCGTGGACCATCTCGGCGATTTCGACGATATCACGCTCGAACAACCCGATGGTGTTCGGGTTCGTGAGCATGAGCGCCGCCGTCTCCTCGGAGATGGCGGCTTCGAGCGCCTCCATATCGACGCGGCCATCCTCGTCAGAGGGGAGTTCGACCACGTCGTAGCCCGCCATCGCGGCCGAGGCGAAGTTCGTCCCGTGGGCCGACGCGGGAATGATGATTTCCGAGCGGTCGTCGTCACGCGATTCGTGGTACGCTTTGGCGACGAGAATCCCTGCAAATTCACCTGCTGCGCCTGCTGGCGGTTGGAGCGTGACAGCGTCCATGCCGCCGATGTCGGCGAGGTAGTTTTGCAGGCCGTAGAGCAGTTCGAGCGACCCCTGTACGGTGCTTCCAGCACGGTCCGGGTGAACCGCGGCGTTCGGGTCGGCCGCGACATCCTCGGTAAACGAGGGGTTGTACTTCATCGTACACGACCCGAGCGGGTAGGGTCCCGTCTCGACGCTGTAGTTCATCTGCGAGAGTCGCGTGTAGTGCCGAGCGAGCTGTGGCTCAGAGAGCCCCGGAAGCGTGAGTTCGTCACGCGTCAGGTCGTCGGGGAGGACACCCTCGGAATCGACTTCGACGGTGGTGCTGTCCTTTTCGGACAGGAGCGGTTCGTACACGTCGTCTCGGCTGTATCGCGCTTGGTCGAAATCCATCTTAGGCCACCTCCTCGAAGGCCGCGACGAGGTCGTCCACGGCGTTGGCGTTCACGTCCGATACACACACCTGTACGTGGTGGTCGTCGAGCAGGTGGACCGCAAAGCCACGGTCTGCCAAGTCTTCGACGATTGCGGGTGCAGGCTGGTCGGTGTGGGCGACGAACTCGCGGAAGTGGTGTCGGCCGTAGACCGGCGCCTGAATCCCCGAGATGTCGTCTAATCGCTGTGCAAGGTCGCGGGCGTCGGTGACGGCGCTCGTCGCGAGCTTCACGAGGCGGTCCGGGCCGAGCCACGCCATGTGCATCGCCGTTCGAAGGGCGACCCACGCCTGATTCGTACAGATGTTCGAGGTCGCACGCTCCTTACGGATGTGCTGTTCGCGCGTCTGCAAGGTGAGCGTAAAGGCTCGCATGTCGGCTGCATCTTCCGAAACGCCGACGAGACGGCCCGGAACCTGCCGCAGGAACTTCTCGCGGGTGGCGAAGATGCCGAGGCCCATGCCGTATGCCGTTCCGAGGCCGAGTGCGCCTGCTTCGCCGACAACGACGTCCGCGCCGACACTCGCTGGTTCTTCGAGCAGTGCGAGTGCGACGACGTCGCTGCCGAGACAGAACAGCGCCTCGTTCTCGTGGGCGATGTCGCCGATTTGGGTGAGATTCTCCTCGATGACGCCGCGAACGGTCGGGCTTTCGGCGTAGACCATCACCGTCTCGTCGTCCACGAGGTCGGCGAGGGCGTCGATATCGACCGCGCCGTCGTCCATCGGGTACTCGCCGATTTCCATCGCTGCGCCGTCGAGGTAGTTCTCGAGGACACCGAGTCGGCCTTCGTGGATGTGCTCTGGGACGAGCACGCGATGGCCGCTCGCACCGCGTCGCAGGCGGTTTGCGAGGAGTGCGGCCTCTGCGAGTGCCGTCGCCGCGTCGTACATCGAACAGTTCGCAACCGGCAGGCCCGTGAGTTCGACCAGCATCGACTGGTACTCGAAGAGGACTTGCAGGAATCCCTGCGTGATTTCGGGTTGGTACTGCGTGTAGGAGGTCAAGAACTCCGAGCGACGCGAGAGGTCAGAGACGAGCGAGGGCACGTAGTGTGCGTGATGGCCGCGTCCAAGGAACTCCACGAGGTCGTCGTTCTTCGCAAAGAGGTCTGCAATCGACTGCCGGAGTTCCTGCTCGTCGGTCGGTTCGATGCCAAATTCACCGTCGAAGCGAACGTCCTCGGGGATGTCGAACAGGTCTTCAGCACTCTCGGCCCCGATTGCATCGAGCATCGCGGCCTCGTCGGCGTCGGTGTGGGGTGCGTACGGGCTTCCGACCCGCCGTCCGTTTCCTGCGGTCATCTTACTCCGTCTGCTCGCGGTACTCTTCCGGAGAGAGGAGTCCGTCGAGTTCGTCGGAATTCGACAGGTCGATTTCGAGCATCCATCCGTCGCCGAATGGGTCGTCGTTGACGAGTTCGGGTGCGTCGAACAGGTCTTCGTTGACGGCCGAAACGGTGCCCGACACGGGCGAGTAGAGGTCGGAGACGGCTTTGATACTCTCGACGACGCCGAACTCCTCGCCAGCGTCTACTTCGTCGCCCTCGGCGGGGAGTTCGACGAAGACGACATCGCCCAGTTCGTCCTGTGCGAAGTCGGTGATACCGATGCGAACGGTGTCGCCGTCGGTGGTGGTCCATTCGTGCGATTCGAGGTACTTGCGGTCGTCTGGAACTTCGAACATTATTGGTCAATAAAGGGTGGTGTGACTATCTGTGCGCGCTTTTCGCGGCCACGAACGAGGATTGTGACGGTCGTGTCACTGTCTGCGTACTCGACGGGGACGTAACCGAGGCCGATGGGTTCCGAGAGCGTCGGACTCATCGTCCCGCTAGTTACGACGCCGATAACGTCGCCGTTCTCATTTGCGATGTCGTAGCCGTGTCGGGGGATTCCCCGGTCGAGAAGGGTGAAGCCGACGAATTTCTCGGCGAGCCCTTCTTCTTTCTGTCGTTCGAGGGCGTCGCGGCCCACGAATTCGGTGTCTAACTTCACGACGAAGCCGATTCCGGCCTCGTACGGGGTTCGAGGCTGCTCTTCGGGGTCGAAATCCTCGCCGGAGAGCAGATATCCCATCTCTAATCTGAGGGTGTCGCGACAGCCGAGTCCACAGGGGGTCGCATCGAGCGACTCCCACACGGTTTCGGCGTCGTCCCACGGACAGAGGATTTCGAACCCATCCTCGCCCGTGTATCCCGTTCGAGCGACCCAGCACTCGATTCCAGCCACGTCAGCGAACGTCGCTTGGAACTTCGAGAGGTCGCCGAGGTCCGCGTCGGTCGTCTCCGAAACGGTTTCGAGTGCGTCCGGCCCCTGAACGGCGAACATCGCCCATTCTTCGGTGACGTCTTCGACAGTCGCGTCGAGACCCCACTGGTCGCGGAACGAGGTCCACCGGTCGTACATCTCTTCGTCGTGACCCGCGTTCGGGATAAAGAGATAGACAGGGTGTTCTCGGTCGGGAAGTCGGTAGACGACGGTGTCATCGATGATGATTCCCTCGTCGGTGGTGATCGCAGCGTACTGCGAGTCACCGGGTTCGAGGGCCGTCACATCGTTCGTCGTCAGGCGTTGCATCAACGCGGTTGCGTCCGGGCCGGACACCTCGATTTCGCTCATGTGCGAAACGTCGAAGATGCCGACCTCTTCGCGGACGGCCGCGTGTTCTGCCTTGATGGAGTCGTACTCCACCGGCATGTCCCATCCGCCGAACGCCGTGGACTTCGCGCCCAGCGAGTCGTGGACGGAATGTAACGGCGGCTTGCGAAGGCCCATACCTGCACTGTGAACTGCGGTAAGTAATGCTTTGGTATCTGTTCTCTGTGGATGTACACATCCGTGAGTAAATTTGGGTTTTTGAGGCTGAAAAAAGACATACATGAGTAACAGATTGGCAGTTTATGCGAACTGGTGGGTTTGTGGCGTGTTTACTCGATAAACTTTCTGCCGCGATATGAATTGTTGGTGCTAAAGATGGCAATGTCACTCTCAATCGCCTGAATGGCAACGGTTCGCAGTACACTGTCAGAAGCCAATTGCAGGCAAGAGACGTGTTTCATCATGATGGCATTCATGAGATTTCGCGGTAGTGATTGCAGGGACAGCAACGATACTCACGATAGGGTTGTTGCGTCGGTCATCCCTCTCTTGGAGTTAGTCGGTCACGGAGTCGGTGATAAAGACTCGAAGTCGCGGTCGCGGGCTATCGCACGAAAAATGTGGTCTGAAAGCTGCGTGTGTCAGTAGGGGCTTACTGGCACGCGAGTTGTTCACCTGCTTGTTCTGCGGCGGACTCTGCGGCGTCTTTGGCTAAGTTTGCGTGGCACTCGCCAGTTTGGACCATCGCTCCACCACACGTGTATGCTGTGGCTGAGTAGGTGATTGGCTCTGCTGGAACCATGAGTCCTGCTGTGGAGTCTACGAATGCCACACCACCTGAGCCAGCGCAGCCGACCCACCAGCCTGCCGCTTCAACGCATTGGAGCGTCGTGGTGAAACTGGCTTTCGGGGGTTCGAGGGGTTCGTCTGCTTCGCAGACACCGGTTTCCTCTGATGAGTATTGTTCTCCGTTCATTGCAGAAGACTGGCTACTCGAGCTTGAGTAGTCGCGTTCTTCGGGGCATCCTTTGGTTGGTCCTGGGATGTCCGCTTCGTCACACTGCTCATCGTTATTGTAGTCGTCGTAGGCCCCAACTACTCCTACAGGTGCGATGAGACTGACCAGTATCGTGATCGTCAACACTGTTCGGGACAGTGGTTTGGCTGTTGGGGCCATACGTTAGACTCTCAGGATTTCCTGAATAAACTAATCCTAATATATACTAGTACGACTAGAATTTAGGCTCGAAAATTCACTATGTCGGGGTTGGTATCGACTTTCTTGAGGAATACCCGCTGGCCGCTCCAGGTGTCGGCTCGGTCGGTTTTTTCTACTACTGACCGGGGGTGCGCGCGTGAAACAGTACTCCGATTAGTCGGTGACGAGCGCGGACGAGACGGCGTCTCGAAGAGCAGTTCCGGTTCGTTTCGCGTGCGCGGCAGTCGCCGAGAGGATGCTCGTCCGATAGCGTAGACGCGACCCATCACTCCCGTCGGGTAGGGTTGCTGGCGAGACGCTCCCGACGAGAATCCCCGAATTCGTCCGAAATTCGAACCCGTCGTCAGCCTTCGACGATTGGATGCCTTCGACCCGCTTTCGAATCCTATCACGGACTTCTGTCGGCGAAAGAGAGACGAGGACTGACTCGTAGCGCATTACAGAGATTACGCCCCGAACCCAGAAAGAGGCTCTCCCGTCGCTGGTTCGTCGCGGCCGGGGATAGCTTTATTACCCATGCTCTCGAAATAGTTACTATGATAGTTGTGAAAACTCCCGGCCGCGACACTGAAGCTCGTTCCTCGTCCGTTCGCCGCACGGCGACCTTTGCAGAGATGCAAGCCGCGATGCGGACGCTCTAATTGCCTTTGATGACCTCCTCGACTGTCTTCTATTCCGTTTCTCAGTAGCCGGTTTTACGCTCGCCTCGAAGCCAGCGGACTGCGGTGGTATCCATTCAGACACTACACTTTTACTGACATACTAATTCTCCTGAATTCGTGCTTTTTGAGGTCTGTGTCTCGCAAAAAAGGATATACGCTTGCGTGTCATATCCTACCAAACTGGGCGAACATCGCCCTGATACCCTATGGCAGACAAACCACACCAGAATCTCGCTATTATCGGACACGTCGACCACGGGAAATCGACACTCGTTGGCCGATTACTGTTCGAGACAGGGAGTGTACCGGAACACATCATCGAACAGCACCGTGAAGAGGCTGCGTCCAAGGGCAAATCGGGCTTCGAGTTCGCATACGTCATGGACAACCTCGCCGAAGAACGTGAGCGTGGGGTGACCATCGACATCGCCCACCAGCGGTTCGACACGGACAAGTACTACTTCACTATCGTGGACACCCCCGGTCACCGCGACTTCGTGAAGAACATGATTACGGGTGCCTCGCAGGCCGACCACGCGATTCTCGTCGTCGCCGCCGACGACGGTGTCGCCCCGCAGACCCGCGAACACGTCTTCCTCGCCCGTACGCTCGGCATCGAGACGCTCATCATCGCCGTCAACAAGATGGACGTCGTCGATTACAGCGAAGACACCTACAAGCAAGTCAAAGAAGAAGTCCAGCAACTCCTCGGACAGGTGCGCTTCGACAGCGACGATGCGCGCTTTATCCCCATCTCGGCGTTCGAGGGGGACAACATCTCCGAACACTCCGACAACATGTCGTGGTTCGACGGCCCGACAGTACTCGAGGCGCTCAACAACCTGCCTGAACCGTCGCCGCCGACAGACGCCCCGCTTCGAATTCCGATTCAGGACGTCTACACTATCTCCGGTATCGGAACAGTTCCGGTCGGACGCGTCGAAACTGGCATCGTGAAGAAAGGCGACAACGTCGTCTTCATGCCCTCCGACGCTGGCGGTGAAGTCAAGACCATCGAGATGCACCACGAGGAAGTCGGTGAGGCAGGCCCCGGCGACAACATCGGCTTCAACGTCCGCGGCGTCGGTAAGGACGACATCCGCCGCGGCGACGTGTGCGGCCCCGCCGACGACCCGCCATCTGTTGCAAAGACGTTCAAGGCGCAAATCGTCGTCATGCAGCACCCGTCGGTCATCACCGCGGGCTACACGCCGGTCATCCACGCGCACACCTCGCAAGTCGCGTGTACGTTCGAATCTATCGACCAGAAACTCGACCCCTCGTCGGGTGAGGTCGCAGAAGAGAACCCAGACTTCATCAAAGCCGGTGACGCCGCTATCGTCACATTGCGCCCACAGAAACCGCTCAGCATCGAGCCATCCTCGGAGATTGCCGAGTTGGGTAGCTTCGCAATCCGCGATATGGGTCAGACTATCGCGGCAGGTAAAGTCCTCGAAGTCTACGAATAAGGCTTCTAAAACCGATTTTTATCGAATCTGCACCGGAGCGTCGCTGTCCGCCCCCGGATAGAGTCCGGTCACGTGCCACACGTTCGCCCGGACGCCTGCACGCTCCATCTCCAAGCGGACGCGGTCGGTGGTCCGACACTCTTCTAAGAACGTCCGAAGTGCCGGGTTTTCGTACGACGTTACGTGGTACGTCGAACCGTTTTCACCACGGAGTGTCGCGGCCCCGTGGTCGTTCACCTCGCTTACGACGGTGTACGTTTCTGGTTCTGCTGTTGCTGTTTGGTGGGACACACAACTATGTGGGAAGCTAACAGTGATAAACCCAAGGTTGAGTTACAAAAACACGAATAAATTAAAGAATAATCCGAAACGGGTGAGATAAAGACAGTTTAGCTAGTTGATTTTATTGACGAATCGACGCTAGACAGATGCCACATCCTGGAGCGGTCGGTGGACATCGATGTAGTAATTTCTGAGTACGTCTCGCCCGATTCGAACCGGTGCATCCGCTTCGGTGTCGTCGTCGAGCGTCGCGGTGACTGTGTGGCGAAGGCCGCCGAGTTCGACGACAATCGCAACTCGTGGGGCAACATCCTCGCCTGCGACGAGTGCCGGTGGCTCAGCCCCGATTTCGACCGCAACCTCGGGGTCGATACTCGTCGTTTTGCTCCCGGTGTCGAGGTGGGCGAGAACGGTCTTTGAGTCACTCGCACCGGTGACGACGACCCGCTCGGTGTAGCCCACGACCGGTGTTTTATCGCCTTTGAGCTTCGAAGGGGCGTCCTCCGGGGGCCGCCCATCGAGGACGTATTGGAGTCGTTCGACGAGTGATTCGTCCACGAAACCACCGACTCGCTCGATGGCTAACTTTGCGATGTAGACCGCAGGAGACCGGCCTGTTGCCCGGTACAGTCCACGGAATCCCGCGGTCGGATTGACCTCGAGAACCACCCACCCATCGTCGCCTTCGATGAGGTCGACGCCAGCGTAGTCGAGTCCGAGCGCCCGAGTCGCACCCAGTGCGGCGTCTGCGGCCTCCGGTGTCAGGTCGTCCGTTGCGTCTTCGACGTCGCCACCGAGTGCGACGTTCGTTCGCCAGTCACCTTCGGGTGCATAGCGGTACATCGCACCGATGATTTCGTCGCCGACGACATAGACGCGCAGGTCACGATGTCGTTTTTCGATTTCGAGATACGACTGGAGGAACGTCCGTTTGTCATCGACGATTCCCGAGAGTTGTCGGTCGTCGTCGATGAGCCACGTCCCCCCACCGTTCGTCCCCACAGCGGTCTTGTAGACGACTGGATGACCGAACTCAGGGCGAGTCTCGTTGAGTTTGGCTTCACTCGTCGAGAGGTACGCACGTGGGACGGGAACGCCTTCGGCGGCGAGACTGGCCGCAGTCGCCTGTTTGTGGACTGCAAAGAGGACGTTCCGAGGGTCGTTGAGAACCGGGCGAACGGCGGCGTAGCAACTCGCAATCGAGAGGTCTTCGAGCGGCATCCGCGACTTCGAGAGGAGAAGTCGATTGACGACGACGTCCACGTCGGGTTCGAGCATCACGCCATCCGGTGAGACGTCGATACCGACGACGTCCTCGTGAAGCCATATGGGAGTGTGGCCCAACTCGCGGATGGCGTTACTGATTGCCTTCGTCTCTCGGCTGTCGTGAAACCCGAGGATTCCGACCGTCACGTCTGTCTTCTCCCCGTCCATGGTAGTAGTACGTCAGCAGACGCTATCAGTTCGTCGTGGTCTCAAAAAACCCGAGAGTCAGGCGCGCGTACTGGTTCTCGGTCGTGTATCGCTCGTTGGTTGATTGCTGTTTCTCGGTCGCTTACTGCTTCTCGGTAATCGTCAGCGTGTAGCTTCCGCTTCCGCTGTAGCTATCGACTAACACCGACAGGTCTGCCGACGTGTCGGGGTTGTCGATGACGATTTGCTCCGTGCTGCTGGTCGTCCACGACCGGTAGTCGAAGAAGGACGTGGATGGACACGTGCCCGAACCTTCGTTCGCGTACAGGTCGAAGTCGGCGCTCGATGGACCGGACAGGTCGATGACGACCTGCGACGGCGAGCTGTACTCCCACGCGTAGGTCCAACAGTCGGAGTCCGCAGAGTTCGAGAGCGAGTCGTCCACGCTGGTCGTCGTCTCTTCGCCACTACCGCCACCGCCACCACCACTACCCGGTTGGGTTTCGACGGCGTTTGCGGCATCGACGCGCCCGGAACCTTGCTGGCTGGACGAGAGGCCGACATCGACTGCCGTGGCCTTCAGGTGCGACCGAAGGTCGGACGGTGAGAGGTCGTACACCGCGAGTGCGAGTCCAGCGACGCCGGAGACAACTGGCGTCGCCATCGACGTACCCGAGATGGTCTCGTACTCGGTACTCGTCGTCCAGCACGAGAGTACGTTGGTTCCCGGTGCTGCGAGGTCGATTTCCGACCCGTAGTTAGAGTACGACGCGAGCGACTCGTCGGGGTCGAGCGCGGAGACAGCGACACATTCGCTGTACGCCGCGGGATAGGACACTTGGCCCATTCCGTCGTTGCCTGCGGCGGCGACGACGAGCGACCCCTGTTGAGTCGCATACGAGACGGCATTCTTCATCGTGGAGGTGTAGCCACCGCCACCGAGTGAGAGGTTGATGACGTCTGCGCCTTGGTCTGCGGCCCACTCGACTGCGTCTGCGATGTCGCTGGTCGAACCGGTTCCTTCCTCGGAGAGGGCACGCCCGGAGAGGAGTGTCGAGTTGCTGATTCCTCCGATGCCCTCGTTGTTGTCTGTCGTTCCTGCTGCGATACCTGCAACGTGGGTTCCGTGGTATTCGTCCGCGAGAACGTCTGGATACGGGTCGTCGTCGGCATCGACGAAGTCGTACCCGGTGTCGGTTCCGAACTGTGCTGAGAGGTCAGGGTGGTCGTACTTGATACCCTGATCGACGACTGCAATCGTCACGCTCGAACTGCCGAGGGTCGTATCCCACGCCACGTCTGCGTTCACCTGCTGGGGTGCGTATTGGTTTCCGTACTGTGGGTCGTTTGCCGTATAGAGGGCTTCGTGGGTGAGGTTCCGCTCGGCATACTTCACGTCCGCTTGTTTCGTAATCGCCGCGATGAAGCTCTCGCGGGCGACGTCAGGAGCCGACGACGGGAACTTAACCGCCACGTAGCTCAGCGTCTTGTTCTCGTGAACAATCTCCGCACTACTGGGGACGTGTTGTTCGACTGCCTTTCGGGGACCCGCTGCTGCGTTCGAGACGCCAACGAGGATCTCGTCTTCTTTCGGCCCGGGGGACCGTCCGGGCGTCGCCGCCGTGATGCCAGCCGTACTGGCCAGCCCTGCGGCGGCGGCGAGTTTCATGAACGTTCGTCGTTCGAAGTTTGGAGTGCCTGCCATGGGCATTCACGGCTTCGGATGTGTGGTAGATATTGGTTCGCTTGACTGAAATTCAGATTTCACAATATGTTTGGAATATTTATCGGATATTTATTCAGATTATCAAAAATCGAGTGAGAGAGACTCACACAAGTGCGCTCGCAACACGCAGTCGAAGGCTCGCTCACGGGCAGGTCTGTGGATTCGAACCAGCACAGATTTACCCGGCACGCATTCACACACAGTATGGACCTCTTGCGCCGGCTATTCGGTCCCGGTGCCGCCCCTTCGGACCGCGTCGCGCTCTTCGTGGACGGACCGAACGTCCTCCGCGACGAGTTCGACGTCGACCTCGACGACATCCGTGAGGCGGCACGGGCACTCGGCGGGCAGATGAGCGCAACTCGACTGTATCTCGACGAACATGCGACGCCCGGACTGATTCAGGCGGCCGAAGCACGTGGCTTCGAAGTCGTCATCACCAGCGGCGACGTTGACGTGAAACTCGCTATCGACATGACCAGATACGCCATCGAAGGCCTCGCCGACGCCATCGTCATCGCCTCACGGGACACCGATTTCAAGCCCGCACTGGAAGTCGCCAACGAGTACGGTCTCAAGACGGTCGCACTCGCACCGGGGAGTTACGGCCGCTCCGATGCCCTCCAAAACGCCGCCACGCACGCGATGACGCTCGACGAAGTGACGAGCGACGAGTAGCCGAACGGACGACCAGCGAGTAGCAGAACGGTTCGCTTTTTTCCTCACGGGCGCACCCTGCGCACATGCAGGAGTTCGATACACCGGTTCTCGACAACCACCTCCACCTCGACCCAGACCACGGACGGGGTCTGGAGGCCGTCAAGGACTTCGCGCGAAGCGGGGGCACGCATCTGCTCGTCGTCAACAAACCGTCGTGGTTGCTCGGCCACGAGGTCGAGTCGCGCGAGGACTTCCGACCGACGTTCGAGACGACCATCGGCGTCGTCCGCGAAGCCTCCGAACTCCTCGATGGACGCGCGTGGCCGGTCTTGGGTGTCCACCCCGGACTCGTCTCGAAACTCGTCGATGACCGCGGCTACGACCCCGAAGACGCCCGCGACCTGATGTGCGATGGTCTCTCTGCCGCCGCCGAGTACGTCGAATCTGGTGAGGCGTTGGCACTCAAATCCGGTCGCCCACACTACGACGTGACCGACGCGGTGTGGGATGCCTCGAACGCCGTCCTCAGACATGGGTTGGACCTCGCGGCCGAACACGACTGCGCGCTCCAACTCCACACCGAATCGACGACGGACCTCTCGGACGTCACCGAGTGGGCGGCCGAACGCGGCGTTCCCGAACAGCGCGTCGTCAAGCACTACGCGCAAGGACACCTCACCGGTGGTACCCCGAGTGTGATGAGCGACAAAGACCGACTCCGTGAGGCCGTCGCGCGCGAAAAGCCGTTCCTCATGGAGACCGACTTCATCGACGATCCGGACCGACCCGGCGCGGTGATGGGTCCGAAGACCGTCCCCCGGCGCGTCGATTGGCTTCTCGAAGAGGGCCACAGCGATGCGGTTCGAAATGCACACGTCGAAACGCCCGCCCACGTGTACGATATCGACACCGAAGCGACGCTCGACCGATAGCAGGACATCCGAGCCCCTCGTTTGTTCTTCGCCACACGCCCGCACGCCTGTCAGTGGCATGATTTCAACCAGAGATAAGAAAGGCATTTGAGTCCGGCACGGGACGGTGTAGGTATGACTGAGGCCGAAGAACGGTACTACTCACCAGAACGGTGGCAAAATTGGTTGACTCGCGTCTCCGAAGAGGACCTCGACCTCGAAAGCGAGGACACCGGCCGCCTGCTGATGAACGTCCAGAACGACGCCGCAATTGCGATTGCGAAGATTCTGGCAGCGTACGACGACGGTACGCTCGACGAAGAGGAAGCACTCGACGAACTCTCGACGGTCCACGACATCGTCATGAGCGAACCCGAGTTCGAAGAGGGAGGAGAAGAGGCAGTGATGCTCATCGGGAGCGTCCAGACGAGTCTCTCGTGTGCCTTCTTCGCCGCCGAAGAGTACATCGTCGCTGGCCCGACCGAACTCGAAGACGACATCGAGGCGTACGTCCTCGCCGCGGCGGACGCTGAGGCCGCAGAAGACATGGACGCCGCACTCGGCTACCTCGTACAGGCTGGCACCGTCATCATCGACGGCGAAAAACTCGACATCGAAATCCTCGACGAACTCGAATTCGGCTACGTGACCGAGTGGGTCAACGGACTCGACAGTCTCCAGAGCGGTCTCTCGGAGCCAGAAGTCGTCGAAGAAGACGAGTAAATTCGGTCTCTCCTACATTCGCAGTTTTCGTCTTTCTCTCTGCGGAGTATCGACCACGAACTCTCGTCCGGCGACCGGCGGGACTACTTCGGAACCGCCACGAAGTACGTCGCCGACTCGCCAGTGTCGAATCGCACGGTGAGAATGAAGAAGTCGCTATTGACGTCCATCTTGTTGCCATCTCCCGCGTCGTCGTTATCGTCGAACACCAACTCGACGGGGACTGTGGTATTCGAGTTCATCTCCACGCTGTCAGCGCCTAACTCGTACTGAAGTCCACCGATTCGCTGCGGGTCAGAGCCGTTGAACGTCACCGTTTCCGCGATTGGACTCCCTTGGTCAGGGTAGTAGAACGAGACTCGGAACTGTGTGATGTTCCGCAAGTCTCCCGTGTTGTTGAGTTGAACTTCGACACTCGTCTTCGAGTCGGTCGTGACATCTTCGAGAATGACATCTCCGATTCTATTGTTCGGCGGGTTGATTTCACCGGTCGAACCGTCGCCCGTGCCGGTTCCATCACCGCTCACGAGTGGGACGGAGTAGGTGACCTGTTCTCGAATCGGGTCGATATCGCCGCTGTCGTCGAAGTCGTTCGTCGCTTCGATGCTGATGTTTCCTGTCGCGCCATCGTTGACCGTGAATTCGAAGGTCGCTCGCCCCTCGTCGGTCGTAGTAATCGTCCGACTCGCGGGTGATGCATTACCAGAGACGGTGAACTCGATTGACTCGCCTTCGACAGGGTTGTTGTAGGCGTCACGTGCTTCCACGACGACTTCGGCGGAGTCACCACGGGATGCGACGGCCCCCGTGGTCACCGGAACCAGGTACTCAGCCGGTGGACTCCCAACCGTCGAAGCGGCCGACGACGACGAGAGTTCGACCTTCGCAAGGCGGAGTTCGTACGTGTACGAACCGTTGAGTACGACACGGGCGAGCGTATTCGTCGAGTCTGTTGCGTCGTCGAGGTCAGTTATCGATTCGACGCGGGCGTTCTCCATCATTCGGTCGGCCGTCGTCGAGCGAGTCCATGCGGTCGCATTCGTCCCCACTGGGACCGTGAGGGTGATGTCACCATCACTCGTGTTCGTCACGGTTACCGTCCGCGTGGCCGACGAAATCGGTGCGACAGTCAGTGCTGTCTGGGTACTGGTCTGACCGATTTGGCCGTCGAGTGAAATAACAGTGATTCGATTGCCCGAGATGAGTGTTTGCCCGCCGAGTGGAACGACGCGAGTTTCGGTCTCGCGCTGAACCGTCGAACCGGTAATCGAGACCGGGGTGCCGTCGAATTCGTTGTAGCCCGGCGAGTACCGGAGGACTTTGCTCTCGTAGGTGCGGGCGCTCCCGTTCCAGAGTGCCTCGACCGATTCGGGTTCGCCATCGACTGCCTCGGCTCCTGCGATAGTAATTGGATGTGACTCTGAGAGTGCGAGGCTGCCGGTCGAAGGGCCCGGATTCACGAAGAGGACTCGCGGTGGGTATTGGATACCCGTCTGGACGGAGGTCCCCGACTGAACGCCGCGTGTCGCGCTGGCGAGAATATCGTTATGGAGTGAGACGAGGTCGTCGGAGGCGTCGAGATAGGCCTCGAACTCCACCGACTTCGTCTCTTGCGGAACGACCGTCGCTTGGTAGAGCGAGAGGCCGATAACGAGGAAGCCGAACAGGAGAATCGCACCCACCTGGACTGCCTGTCCCCGCTCGTTGTCGAGGAATTCCATTGCGAAGGTCAACTGGTTGGACTGATAAAGGTCTATTGCCGTGTACGTTTTTATATCAACCTTCCCTGATTTCACCTGTGCAGGTTGGTTCACGCGCCCAAACGGAGACCGTTGGGATGGTCCTCCTGTTGGGTCTCGTCGTCGTCGTCGTGACAGTCGGTGGTGCTGTCGCACTCGGCGCGACGGTCGGCGGCAATCAAGAACACGCCCCGCTCGTCGAACTCGAAGCGACGGTCGATGGAGCAGAATTGACGCTCTCACACCGCGCTGGCGACTCGCTTCGAGCGGGGGACCTTGCCGTCGTCACTCGGAGTGGTGATACGACCACCAGATACGAACTCGGAAGCGACGGTGAAATCAACGGCCAACCAGTTACGAGCGACACATCCTATGGGCCGGGCGACGACTGGCGGCCAACGACCCCACTTGGATTCAACGAGTCGGACGAGTATCTCATCCTCGTCGTTCACGAACCCAGCAGCAGCGTGCTGTACCGGAGCGAGCGGTCTCCCGATGCGGTGACTGAAACGCCGCCGCCAGCCCCGACACCCCGACCGACGACGACGGAATCGCCATCTGAAACGACCAGTACGACGACAGCAACGACGACGGGGACACCCACCTCGACGACGACTGCAACGCCGACGACAACGCCACCCGAACCGGAGTCAACGTCGATTACCGGCGTTCGTCTGAACGACCGAACCACAAGCTCTGGAGGTGCATCGTATCGTCTCGATTACGACGTCTCTCCGAGTACCGACTTCGACCGCGTTCGAGTGACCTTCGAAAACGAAAACCAGACGTGGGCGACCCAAACGGTCACGAACGACGCCGCGCGCGGGTACGTGACCTACGATATCGGGTCCGGTGTCGGCGACCAGTACCGTATCACGGTCGAAGCACTCGATGCCGATGGGAACGTTCTCGACTCGGAGTCGATGACAGATGTCGCGGATGGTTCGGACCCATCGGGGAACGACGACCTCTCCGAAGCGAACGACCCACAACTCGATGGTGTCGCCCTCGTCGATCTGTCGCAGGAAGGTGCGGCGTACGAACTGGGCTACACCGTGACGAACGGCTCGAACCTCTCGGAAGTCCGCGTCGAGTTCGCCAATCGAGATGCTTCATCGACAACCGCGGAGTACAGTAACACGAACGCACGCGGGAGCATCACTGGGTACACCGCTTACGATGGCACTGATGGGCACGACTACGAGGTGACTGTTCGCGTCTTCGACGACGATGGCGTCGTCGTCGACGAGCAGGTGATAACCGACGTGGCGGATGGTCTCGACCCCGCCTCGAACGACGACCTCTCGACTTCGTCGAGCCCCGTATTTGCGGGCACTGCCATCGACGACCTGAGCATCACCGAGGCCGACTACGAGGTGTCGTACAACGTCACTGACCGCGCCGAATTCGACCGCGTTCGAGTGTGGATTTCGAACGAAGACCAGTCGTACGCAGAAGGGACGTATTCGAGTGTCTCTCCCCGAGATACCGTCGCCGACTTCGCCGTAGAAGACAACGGTGGAACGCTCGGTTCGACGTATCGAATCCGCGCGCAACTGATTGACGACGACGGAATCGTCGTAGACGAGCGCATCGTCACCGACACTGCGGACTGGTTCGACCCGTCGGGCAACGACGGACTCTCCCGAGCCCAAAGTCCCGCACTGGATAGCGTCTCCGTCTCAGATAAATCGAATTCGAACCGAAATCGGGTCGAATACTGGGTCAGCTACCAGGTCACGGGAGCGACCGAATTCGCCGAAGTCGAAGTGTACTTCCGCAACCGACAGCAACCCTCCGCGAGCGGCGTCGTCCGGAGTAGCGCCACGAGCGAAAATAGACTCACCTTCTCGAAGAGTTACGGCACGGGGAACACCTACGATATCGAAGTTCGCGTCGTCGATACCGACGGAATCGTCGTCGATAGATACGTCATCAGTGACGTAGCAGGTGACAAGAACAGCTGAGAAGTTCGACAACCGACGTAACTCACCATCGACAAAATCTTATCCCCCCATTCTGTAATTCCGACCATGACTTCCGTCGGCATCGACGCCATCGAGATTTGGACGGGTAACCTCGTTTTAGACCTTCCCAACACCTTCGCACCGGTCAAGGGGGAAGACCCAGAGAAGTACACCAAAGGGCTGGGACTCTACACATCGTCCTTCCCGGACGTGTACGAGGACATCGTGACCATGGGTGCAAACGCCGCAAAGCGCCTGATGGTTCGAAAGGGCCTCACGCCGGACGACATCGGCCGCATCGACGTGGCAACGGAGTCCGCGTTCGACAACTCCAAGCCGGTTTCGACGTACATCGCTGGCTGTCTCGAACAGGTGTTCGAAGGCGACTTCCGCCACGCCAACAAGGGCGAGCGCAAGTTCGCGTGTATCGCCGGGACGCAGAGTCTCGACGACGCGTACAACTGGATTAAGGCCGGACGCAACCGTGGCCGCGCGGCGCTCGTCATCGCAACCGACACCGCACTCTACGAGCGCGGCGATCCCGGTGAGGCGACGCAGGGCGCGGGCGCAGTCGCGATGCTCATCGACGAAGACCCCGACATCGTCGAACTCTCGACCGAACAGGGCTACGGCAGCATGGACGAGACGGACTTCCTCAAGCCCAACCAGCAGTTCCCCTCTGTGGACGGCAAGCGCTCGATGCAGGTCTATCTCGCCCGCATGCGCGAGGCGCTCGAAGATTACGAGAGCATGGCGGGTCGGACCCGAGTAGAGGACTTCGAGTACATCCCGTTCCACACGCCGTTCCCCGGCATGGTCCGAAAGGCCGCACTGCTCGGCTTCCGGCACATGAGCCGTGACACGGAAATCGAGGACAAACTCGCCGAAGAGATTGGACGCCAGCCCCGCGAAGAGCAGTTCGACACGTGGGACGAGTACGAAGAGGCCATCCGCGGCTACATGGACGAACTCAAGACGACCGACGCGTACCGCGAGTGGTACGACCGCGTCATCGACCCGACGCTCGATATCTCCAGTGTCGTCGGCAACTGGTACACCGGGTCGGTCCACATCGCCCGCACTTCGGCACTGAAATCCGCCGCCGAAGCGGGCACGGACATGGTCGGCAAGAAGCTCCTCGTCGGTTCCTATGGCTCGGGCGCACAGGCTGAGATTCACGCCGAAACCGTCCAAGAGAACTGGCTCGACGAGATGGACGCGCTCAACATCGACGAGCAACTCGACGCCCGCTACGAGATTTCCTTCGACGAGTACGAACTCATCCACGACGTCCACAACCACGAGAAGGAAGTCGAAGTCGAGGAACTCACCCAACCCGAAGAAGAGTTCGTCTTCACCGGATGGGGCCGGATGAACGAGCGCCGCTACGAGTACGTCGAATAGACGTCGAGTAGCGGTTGCGTCTGCGTGAGCAGCGCGAACGCAGAGACGAAGCGACTTGTCGCTTCGGAATCACGAGTACGTCGAGTAACGCGAACCGTCCACACGAACGCAGTGAATGTGGAGCCGGAGCAATGTATTGCTCCGAGCTTACGACTACGTCGAGTAGACGCTCACACCGAAAAAGTAGCGACTCAATTTTCAGAACGACTGATTTTCGGGGTCCGTCGCCGACTTCGGTGTCGGCATCGGATTCGCCCCGCGGTCGTCGTAGAACTTCCGTCCGATGAAGTCGTCGCTCAGGTTGCCGAGAATCGTATTGAAGAGGTCTTGCGGTGAGTCACAAACGACACCGCCCAGTGGTTCGAGAATCGTCTCGATAGTCTCGGAATCGTCGGCGTCCGGGGCGTCAACTTCGATAGACCCGATTTGCGTGATGACCTGCTGCGTGGTGACTGGGTAGGAAAACTCGGTCGAAAGGTACGCTTCGAGGCGATGGATATGCATACACTGCCATTCGCTGGGGTTCCCTTTCGGCTTTTTTCGCCCTCTGGCAGACAATCAGGAGACCAGGGTGGTCTGGATTAGGGAAGTTTTCGGAGATTCGCCAGCATCTCGTCGAGGTCGGCGTTGGTCACGGCAAGCGCGAATCCGTCGATAGTTGCCAGCGACGGCGCGTGTTCCCAGAGTTCGTCTTCGGTGAGTCCGTGGAGGACGACCGCATTCGGCGTCGGGGTGACCACACGCATCGCCACGAGTGGGGACTCACCACGAGTCACGTCGGTGAAGACGAGTGCGCGACTGGTCGATTGGCCGTAGAGGCGATAGAACTCCTCGGAAGAGAGTCGGGTAATCGCTTGGATACTGTTGATGACGGTGTGGCCGCTGATGCGGTCTTGGTCGCCATCGACGATTTTGGTCGCGCCGATAGCGTCGTAGAACGTATCGAGCGGAATCGACGTAGGGTACTCGCGGAGGTCTTGGACGATATCGCTCTCGAACCCGGCCGAGAGGACGCGTGCGTACTGACGGATTCGACTACCGCCGCGGGCCTCGTCGATGTCGAGGAGGGCTTCGACCATGCGCCGAATGACGCCGATACCGGGACTCTCGCGTCGGCCGCTCTCGTAGTCGGAGACGACCGAAGACGACACGTCGAGTTGCTCGGCGAGCGCAGTCTGCGAGATATCGAAGTCGGTCCGCCACTTGCGGAGTGTCGCTCCGGGGTCGGACGAGAGTGTGATTTCGCCTGCGATTCGGCGGGCGAGGTCGTCGCGGGGAGTCGCCGTCATAGGGTACACCTCTGTACGACGGACGAAACAGGCATACGAAACGGTGCGAGAGTCCACCGCAAAAGCGTGTCGAAAGGGGCATTCGTCGCCTGACGAACCTGCCGGAAACGCTCAATATCCGGGGCCAAGAGTGTGTAGTATGCCATCGACCCTCGTTCACGTCGCCGTTGGGGGACTCATCGGGGTCGCCCTCCTCGGGCGATGGTTCGACGCGCGAACTCTCGCGGTCGTTCTCGTCGCAACCACCATCCCTGACCTCGATTCCTTTACCACAACGATTCTACCGGGAAGCCATCGTGCGCTCTTCCACACACTGCTCTTGCCACTGCTTCTCGTCGCCTTCGTCGTCTACGACACGCGGATTCGTCGCTACTCGGTGATTAAGGGGCGATGGGGGACGCGAGGCGTCGTGGTCTCGTGGGTCGCAATCGCCGCCCTGCTCGGTGGCGGCATCTTCCCCGACCTGTTCACCAACGGCGTCAACGCCTTCTATCCGGTTCACGACGCCTTTTACGCAGTGAACGGACACGCCGAGTGGTCGAGTACGCGCGGGTTCGTCCAGACGTTCTTCGAAGTCCGAACGGCGTCACCGGCTCCAACGACCTCCGATTTCCACTACAGTACCGTCGTGGACCCGACGCCCGGTGCTGACCCCGAAGACGTGGAGCGAATTGCCCCACTCGCATCCTCAGGCTTGGAGTTGATGCTCGTCATCATCAGTACGGGTGTGGTGACGAGTCGGCTCGCAATCGAACGCCTGTCTGCTCGGACGTCCTACCGAGTTCGGTCACGGGCCGACGCGACGCCCGAATCGAGCCACGACCCAGAGCAGTGAGTCCGAGTGTTCATATCCGATGACGGCACACGAGATGCCATGAGCGAGACGACCGAAGGGGTCGATATTCGAGGCTACGAGGCGACCGACGCAGACGCGTTCTGGGAACTCAAACGCGGGTTCGAACTCGGCATCGGCGACGGAACTGGTGGCGACGACAAACTGGCGAAGTACGAAGCCAAACTCACCGACGACTACCGCGCGCGATATCTCGCGTGGGTCGAACGTTGTGCGGAGTCGGACCCCGGATGCGTGGTCGTCGCCTCCGCGACAGGAGACGCCAACGCGGAATTCACCGACACAGAAGGTGAAGACGTGGACGACCCGAACCTCGTCGGCTACGCGTTCGCGCTCCCCGAAGAGATGACCTTCATCTGGGATGCCGCCGTCCTCAACGAAATCTTTCTGGCGCCCGACTATCGCGGCACGGGGGTCGCCGACGAGTTGATGACGGCCGTTCTCGACCACGCACGCTCGCAGGACCTCCCGTTAGACCGGATGGTCCTCGACGTGGACCGCAAAAACGAGCGAGCGCAGGCGTTCTACGACCGCTATGGATTCGACCACTGGGGCGAACTCGTCGCCCGCGACTTGTGAAAAGAGACCGAGACCGAACGCAGGTTATCTGAGGGCCGCCGTTGCGACGCCCGAGAGCGTGCCGACTAAAGCAGGGTAGACCGCACCGGCGAGGAGAATCGCCGTCACGGGGTCCGGACGAGCAACCGAGTCGCCAATCGTGATGGCGAAGAGCGCGATGCCCGCGAGTGCGACCGGCAGGTAGCCGAGGACGGTCGATGCGCCAGCGATAGCGCCAGCTTTCGTCGAGTGAGCGCCGCTCACGACGACGGCGAGGACGCCCGCGGCGACGAGTGCGACGACGGGAACGACGTACAGCACCGCCGAGAACGCGTCGACGTTCTCGATGAGGTTTACTGCCGAGGTGCCACCGAAGAGAGCGGGGAACTTCGTCACGACGCCGTGGGCGTTCATGAAGACCCAGCCGACGACTTTCCATGTCGAGAAACCTTGCCCGAGGGCTTCGAGTACTTGGCTCGCCGTCGAGTTCTCGATAGTCGAGGAAGTGGCGAGATAGGTTGCGAGGTAGCCGAGGATGGCGGCACCGAAACCGGTGGCTGCGCCAACCGCGGCGGTTCTGAGCGTTCGATTCGAATCAGAGGCCGATGCAGTTGCCACTGACATGGTATCTGCACCGAATGAAGGTCCGGGTTATATGTCTCGTGGCCGTCGTGTGGGGCGATATCACCCGTCTCGTGACACGCGAAGACACAGACAGCTACGTTCAAGAGGTGAGCGGCGAGAGCGTTTTTCATGTTACTTCGTGACGGACGACTGATTTCGGGCGACGACATCTTCGAGGAGACGGATATCCGAATCGACGAGGAGACCGGTCGAATCGGCGCTGTTGGCGACGTGGACCCGTACGACGACGAGCGTGTCGTCTCACTCGCGGGCAAGACAGTAACGCCCGGACTCGTCGATGCACACCTCCATTTCTCTCTTTCCGGTGAGCGAAGCGTCGTCGACGTAGTCGGTATGTCGGATGCGGAACTCACGTTGGTCGAAGCCCGGAACGCCCGAAAGACACTCGAAGCGGGTATCACGGGGGTTCGAGACATGGGCGCGCGCGACCTCGACGTGGCACTCAAGCGTGCTATCGACGCTGGCGACGTCCCCGGCCCGCGAATGATTGCGAACTGTCGGTCGATTACCATCACGGGCGGCCACGGTCACCACATGGGCCGAGAAATCGACGGCCCGGTCGATGCCCGCAAAGCGGTCAGAGAGCAGGTCAAGCAAGGTGCAGACTTCATCAAGTTCATGACGACCGGTGGCGTGACGACGCCCGGTAGCGACCCCGGTGCAGTTGCCTTCACCGACGACGAACTCCACGCTCTCGTTGACGAGGCGCACAAACGGGGCGTCCACACCGCAACCCACGCCCACGGCGCAGAAGGCGTCAAAGCCGCTATCAGAGCCGGTGTCGATACGGTCGAACACGGGACGTTCCTCGACGACGAGGCAATCGACCTCTTTCTCGACACCGACACGACGCTCGTACCCACACTCTCGGCCCCGTATCACATCGTCCGCAACACCGAAGCGGCGACGAAGGAAGACGTGGCGAAGACCGAAGTCGTCTACGAGCAACACCTCGAATCCTTCCGGATGGCCGTCGAAGCAGGCGTCTCCATCGCTGGCGGCACCGACGCGGGAACACCGTTCAACTTCCACGGGGGCAACGCCTCCGAGATTCAGTTCATGGCACAGCACGCGATGGAGCCACAGGAGGCCATCCGTGCGATGACCGAAACGTCGGCACAGGCGATTGGACTGGACGGGTGCGGCGTGGTCGAACCCGGCGCGTACGCCGACATTCTCGTCTTCGACGACGACCCGCTGGCTGACCTGACGGTGCTGAACGACCCAACGACAGTCCTCAAGGGTGGCGAAATCGTCGCAGGAAACCTTCCGAAAAATCAGTAGAACCGAACTGGGTCAGTCCCAATAAAATTCGGCGTCGTACTTGCCGCCGGTCGATTCGAGCCATTCCCCACGTGAGATACTGTAGAAATACTCGTCGCGTGGTTCGCCATCGATAATGATGTTGTTCGGTTTGGTGCCGTCGCGTCGGCCACCGAGCTTGTCCACGTACTTCTCGATTGCACGCTGTGATTTCTCGTTCTCGACGACGTGGCTCACCGTCACGACTTCCAAGTCGAGGACATCGAAGGCGAGCGCCGCGAGTGCTTCTGCTCGTTCGCCCGAATAGCCACGACCCCAGAATCTGGGACGGAGCCACAGACCGAGGCCACCGACGCGGCGGTCCCATTCGGTGCTGAGGCCGCCGAAACCAGCGATTTCGCCTGCACCGTTTTCGCCCTCCCGAAGGGAGAGAGCGTAGTCAACACCCTTGTGTTCGTTCCAATTCTCTTCCTGCATCGAGAGGAAGTCGAAGGTCACCTTCGGCGTCTCGTGACGGCCCCACGGCATGAACCGGGTCACGTCTTCCATTTCGGGACGCGAGCAAATCTCGTACGCATCGAGGACGTGTTGGGTGTGGACCGGCACGAATCGCAGGCGCTCGGTCTCGATTTTCGTCGGGTAGAGGTCGCTCATTTGCGGTCCTCCCAGTGGAATTCTGCCTCGTAGTCGCCACCAGTGGCTTCTTCCCACTGTTCGCGCGTCACCGACCACGCTCGGCTATCTGCCGGCTCGTCGTCCTGGACGACTTCGTTGCGGAAGGTGCCGTCTTCTTGACCGCCGAATCGGGTGATGTATTTGTCGATCGCTCGGCACGACTTTTCGTTTTCCGTGAGCGCGTGGACGTAGGCGACTTCCAAATCGAGTATATCGAAGACGCATGCGAAGAACGCCGCCGCTCGCTCGCCAGAGTAGCCGCGACCCCAGTACTTCTTTCTGAGCCACATGCCGAAGACGGCGCGCCGCTTGTCCCACTCGGGTTTAAACGCACAGTTGCCCGCGAGTTCGCCTGCGCCGTCTTCACCCTCGCGCAAGAAGATGGCGTAGGCCGCACCAGTCGCCTCGTTCCAGTCTTTCTCGGTGTATTCCAAGTAATTGAGCGTCTCTTTCGGCGTGTTGTGGGGGTCCCACGTGACGTACTCTGTCTCTTCTTCGATGGTCTCCGACCGTGATGCGCCAAAGTACTGATAGGCGTCCAACGGGTCAACAACCTCCCGCGTGTACGGCCGAAGCCGTAGCCGCGGGGTCACAATTTCGTCGGGAAACATGGTATTGAGCGAACTCGGCCCCCTATATAATTTTTCTGTCTATTGACGATTGATAACAAGGGGCTTAGCATCTCTCTGTGGGCGTCACTTCGGTGGTCGGTCTTCCCAAGAGAACTCGGCGGTGTACTCGCCGTCGGTGGCGTCGAACCACTGTTCGTTCGTCACTGACCACGAACGACTATCGACGGGTTCGCCATCGTGGACGAAGTCGTTGCGGAAGGTGCCGTCTTCTTGGCCACCGAACCGGGTGACGTACTTCTCGATAGCGCGGCACGAGTTGTCGTTGTCTATCAAAGAGTGGACATTGACGACCTCAAAATCGAGAACGTCGAACGAGAGTGCGAAGAGTGCCGCCGCCCGTTCCCCCGAATAGCCCCGCCCCCAGTACTGCTTTCTGAGCCACATCCCGAAGGAGATGCGACGCTTGTCCCATTCAGGGAACAGCGCGGCGTTACCTGCGAGTTCGCCTGCACCGTCTTCGCCCTCGCGTGGGAAGATAGCGTACGAAGTCCCCGTCGCTTCCGTTCGGCGATTTGCCGACGACTCGAAGAACTCCAGTGTCTCCGTCGGTGTCTCGTGAGGAATCCAGTTGAGGTACTCTGCTTCTTCTTCGATAGTCTCAGACCGGGACGAACCGGTGTACTCGTACATCTCCAACGGCTCGACAGTCTCCGGCGAAACTGGCCGAAGGCGAAGTCGCGGGGTCAGGATTTCGTCGGGGAACATGGCGTGTGCGACTCGGGGTGAGAGTATACGTTTTCTGTCGGCGTACTTCGGAGGGTGCCAGTCGTCACCCATCGAACACCCTTGCTCCGCAACCACTAAACGCGCCTCGCTCTTTTCTCGATTCAATGGTAGACTGGACGGAGAAATACCGCCCATCCACACTTTCCGAGGTGCGCGGGAACAACAAGGCCCGGGACGCCTTCGGCAAGTGGGCGAAGACGTGGGACGACCACCGAGAGGCGGCCATCGTCCACGGGAGTCCGGGCATCGGCAAGACCTCTGCCGCCCACGCACTCGCACAGGACATGGGCTGGGAGACAGTCGAGTTGAACGCCTCGGACCAGCGAACCGCCGACGTTATCGAGCGATTCGCCGGACGCGCCGCGAAGAACGCCACGCTCTCGGGGTCTTCGACGGGCACCTCCACCCGGCAACTGGTCATCCTCGACGAGGCTGACAACATCCACGGCAACTACGACCGGGGTGGTACGAGTGCGATTACGCGTCTCGTCAAGTCTTCGAGCCAACCCATCGTCCTCATCGCCAACGAGTTCTACGACATGAGCCGCGGCCTGCGCAATGCCTGCCGCGAAATCGAGTTCCGAGACGTCTCGTCGCGCTCTATCGTTCCCGTCCTCCGCGACATCTGCCGGAAGGAGGGAATCAAATTCGAGTCGGACGCACTCGAACGCATCGCCGACCAGAACAGCGGCGACCTGCGCTCTGCGGTCAACGACCTCCAGGCAATCGCCGAGGGCCGTGACGAAATCACCGAAGAGATGGTCATCATGGGTGACCGCGACCGAACCGTGGGCCTGTTCGAGTTCCTCGACGCCGTGTTGAAAGAGGAGTCAGCCCAAGAGTCGCTTTATACGGCCTACGACGTGGACGAGACGCCCGACAACCTCACCAAGTGGGTCGAGGACAAGGTGTCACTCGTCTATGAACCCGACGAACTCGCCCGCGCCTACGAGTTCCTCGCTAACGCCGACCGCTGGCTTGGCCGCGTTCGTGCCTCGCAGAATTACTCTTACTGGCGCTATGCGACCGACAACCTCTCTGCCGGTGTCGCCGCCTCCCGTGACCGAACTCGCGGCGGGTGGACGCGCTACGGCGGCGCACCCTACCGTTCGACACGGAACAAGACGCGCGATACGGTCCTCCAGAAGATTGCGACCAAAGGCGGATTCAGCACGGCGAGTGCCCGTCGTGAAGTGCTTCCGTTCCTCTCGGCGCTCACGCACCACTGCAAGCCCCGCGAACTGACGGTTGCGATGGCCGCCTACTACGACTTCGACGAGTCACACGTCTCGTATATCACTGGGAGTGGCGAGACGACGAACAAAGTCCAGTCCGTCGTCGAAGACGCCCAAGAACTGCGCGAAGAGCAGATGGAAGAACACGCCGAGGGTGCGTTCGCAGGCATGGAAGCAATGTCTGACGATGCCGAGACGATTGAAATCGAAGAGTCGGAAGACGACGAACCCGACGTGTTCGACCGCGACGAGGCCGACGACGCGGAAGAATCTGCATCCTCGGACGACGGGCAGGCCGGTCTGTCTGACTTCTTCTGAGTCGCCGATTTGCGCGTTACTCGCCTACTTGCCCATCTTCTCGCTGAGTCAACGTCCGAAATAGCCGAAGGAGTAACAGATAGCCGAGTGCCAACGCGGCGACGAACCTCCCTGCGACGACCCAGAACGTAACGACGCCGAGCGACTTCATCACGGCGACGAACGCAATCGTTAGCCGACGGCCGAGATAGCCCGCCAGCGTCGTTCTGTTTGACTGCGTGTCACCGTCGACATCTTGGATATTTCGCGATTCGACTCCGGCGAACGTGATGAAGAACCACCCCAGAAAGACGCCGACGAGTTCCCACGACACGCGTTGGGTCGTCGAAACGACGAGTGCGAAGACGACTACGAACGCCCACGTCGCGCCAACTGCCAGCGAGTCGAACGTTGGATGCCGTTTGAGGTGTCCGTAGATGACGAGGACGCCGAGTGGGAGTTGCCCCAAGAGAAAATACAGGACGCCGAGGTCCGGGCGCTCGAGAACGAGCAACCCTAGCAGAACCGTGTAGCCTGCCAAGGCGACAGATTCGGTTACGAAGAGGGCGCTCTGATAGCGGCGAACCAACGCAGTTCGGTACGGTTGGTTCACTTCGTCTTCTGGAGAGACGCTCCGTCGGTCTTCGACGTAGATGAAGTAGAACAACAACGGCGGGAGGACCAACCCCACTCCGACCGACGCGAGTGGAATCGACAACGCCAGTGCAGAGATAGCAACCATCACCGAAGACCCGAGACACAGCCAGATGTTTAACTTTAAAAACAAGAAACGAAATTCGGCTACTCCCATACGAAATGGTTAATATATGGTCTGATAAGGCTATTGTCAGTCATTTCATCGGAGTTTCGATGGTAGATTCTTCGAGATTGCCCTGAAATCGAGCCTCAGTTCTCAGGTGTCGATAGACGCTCTTCACTGTTCGTTCTCTCTTTCGGGCTTGGGGAGACGAATACAGACTCGGGACCCCGAGTCGGTTACGTTGGCGAGCAGTTCGCCGTTCGAGCGGATGACAATCCAGTGGACCAACCACAACCCGATTCCGGACCCATGTTTGAGGTTCGTCTCTTCTCCGGCTTTCAGCACGTTGATTTCGCCGGGTGGGAGTCCGGGGCCATCGTCCTTGACGACGAGGGTGACACTGGTATCTGTCTCTTCAGTGAAGACGGCGATGTTCGGTGCCGCGGGACCGGTGTGGTGAGTCAGTGCGTTGTCGATGAGTTCCTGTACTGCAAGGTCGAAACGCGGGTGGACATCGACGGGGATGTCAGCAACGTCGAACATGATGCGGCCCATCCGGTCAGTTGGGTAGTTGTCTGCTGCTTTCTCCACGAAGTCTTTGAGCGACCGCTGGATAGTCCCGTCGTACGAAAATACCGACTCGATTTTCCCTGCCTTTTCGGCTTGATTGACGATTTTCATCGACCGCTCGTGGATTCGTGTTGCCCACGCAGCGATATCGCTATCGCCAGTGTCTCTGATGATTTGTGCGTGTCCAGCGATGACGTTGAGGTCGTTTCGGATGTTGTGCCGAAACACGCGAGAGAGAATCTGTTTGAGGAGGTCTAACTCGCTTTCTCGCTTTTTCAGCGCGGTGATTTCGCTCAGCACCAGTATCTCACCTTCGAGGCCTCTGCCGTAGGCCATCGTCGAGGTCTGCATCGAGAAGTAGCGCATCTCGTCGTTGTGTTCGATTTCGAGCGTTCTCGTTGACCCGCCCTCGGTCGTGGTCACGTAGCCGCACAAGACATCTGCTATCTGCAACCCGATGATTTTCCGCCCGAACAGTCCGGTTGCAGCGTGGTTGAGGTCGACGACCGTCCCTTCGGTGTCGATGACGAAAATCGCATCAGAGACCTCCTGAAACGTCTGCTCGCGCGCGACTGGGACGAACTTCATCAACCCGTGTTTGGTGATAGAGAAGGCGAACAACACTCCTGAAAGCGAATAGACGACAGACGTCGGGTCGAAGTACACCGGAACCAATCCTGCGACTTTGACCATCGTCGAGAGGATGAGCATCGAGAAGATAACCAAGAGATAGAGCGTCTGTCGTCGATGGACGCCATTGGTTCGAAGCATCTCGCCGACGAACATCCCCGCGGCCAAGAAGACCAGAAGGTAGCCGTATATCTTCGTGACGAATATTTTGACTGGGCCACCGAAGTTCGGGAAATAGAGGAATCCGTCTGCGCCAACGTGGTATTCTGGGGTGAACACCAGGTTGTCGGGATTGAACCACGACAGGACGAACAACACGACGATTGGGAAAAACACGACGGCGGCGACCCGACGAGAGACGTTGTGTTTGAACACGAACTCGTAGGCGAGCAAGAACATCGTGGCTGCCGCCGTCGGTATCATTACCCAGAAGAAGTTCGCAAGCGCGAGCGTGATTCCGGGGTCTTTGACGAGTGTGAACGTCGCAAACAAAAACGCCCACGCACCACCAGTCGCCATCGACATGATGAACCAGAGGACACCGGGTTTGCGGCGGTCGTCCCAGACGAAGTAACAAATCGCAATCGATGGCGCCACTCCAAGATACATCAGAAGAATTGCAATTTCTGGAGTGAGCCACTGTTCCATGCGCACCTCTGGATATTCAGAGGATGCTTATGAATTGTTCCCTCATATGACTTTCTTGACCCTCATGAAACATTAGACTTCTATCACGTATGTCGCCAAGACGCCCGAAATGTCAAACGAGGGTGTCTGCATTCCCACAGTATGGATGAGCGAACGATAGTTTCGAAGAATGTCTGTGTGCTGGCAATTGCTGAATTAATTCGGTGCATCCACCAGCGACTCATTCGCAACAGAATATTGTTTGAAATTAGATACTTACTGTGGATTTGAGTTCAGCCGTACGTCTCACGTGATTGTTCGGTCGGAGTGCTGTCGCTCGTAGCTTTAAAAAAAGAACGTCGTCGGGCGTGTGCCCAACTCGTTACTCAGAGTAATTTCGAGAGGAAGCGCTTGCCGCGGTCGGTCTTCGGGTTGGTGAAGAACTCTTCGGGCGGCGAGTCTTCGATGACCTTACCATCAGCCATGAGGACGACGCGGTCACCGACTTCACGGGCGAAGCCCATCTCGTGGGTGACGACGAGCATGGTCATTCCTTCCTCGGCGAGCCCTTGCATCACGTCGAGAACCTCGCCCACGAGTTCGGGGTCGAGTGCGCTCGTCACTTCGTCGAAGAGCATGACACGCGGGTTCATCGCCAGTGCGCGGGCGATAGCGACGCGCTGTTGTTGTCCACCCGAGAGTTGGTTCGGGTAGGAACTCTCCTGTGCCGAGAGACCGACTCGGTCGAGGAGTGCGCGTGCGCGCTTATTCGCGGACTCTTCGCTCTCACCTTTTACTTTCATGGGCCCGAGCGTTACGTTCTCCAGGGCCGTCTTGTGTGGGAAGAGGTTGAAGCTCTGGAACACCATGCCGATGCGCTGGCGCAGTCGGTTGATGTCGGCTTTGGGGTCGGAGATAGATTGGCCTTCGAGGCGAATCTCTCCGTCTTGAATCTCCTCCAAGCGATTGGCACAGCGAAGGAGCGTCGATTTGCCGGATCCCGATGGACCGACGATGACGCACACTTCGCCCTCTTCGACGTTGAGGTCGACGTCTTTCAGGACGTGCGTCTCGCCGTAGAACTTGTCTACCTCGTCGAACTCTACGAGACTCATTGGCGGTCACCTCCCCATTCGGCGCGGGCTTCCAGATATCTGACGACCCGTCCGAGCGGCAGCGTGATGCCGAGGTAGGCGATAGCGACCAGCAGAATCGGCGTCCACGGGTCGAACGTCGCGGAGTTGATTTGCCGGAATGCACTGATGAGTTCGGGCACGGCGATAACCGTCAAGAGCGAGGTGTCCTTCACGAGAATGACTTGGTCGTTCCCGATTGCGGCGAGCGCGTTGCGCCACGCCTGCGGCAGGACGACTTCGCGCATCGATTGCACGTAGGACATTCCGAGCGAACGCGCGGCTTCCATTTGCCCATCGGGGACGGCGTTGATACCGCCACGAATTGCCTCGCCGACGTAGGCGGCGTGGTTCAGCGTCAGGCCGATGATCGCGGCCGGAATTGCCCAGTTAGAGATGGGGAACTGACCCGGTGGCCAGAACGCAGGAATACCGAAGTAGATGACGATGAGTTGGAACAGCAACGGTGTCCCACGGAAGAACTCAACGTATCCACTTGCGACCGTATTCGTGAGTCGAGTTTTCGAGACACGTCCGAGACCGACGAAGATACCGGCGATAATAGAGAGGACACTCCCCGCGAGGAAGATGCCGAGTACCCGAAGGTACGCGAAGACGAACTGCGGGTAGATGATTTCGACGAAGAGTTCGAAATCCACCTGCGTGAAGACAATCGCGGCGATGAAAGTACCCACAGCAAGTGTGAACAGTCCCGCGACTGTCGCGCCGACGAGTTTGAGCGTCTTGTCGTTGAGAAAGCTCTCTCGGTAGTCGTCAGTGGACTGCGCCTCCGAGTATGATTCAGCCATTGGTAGTAATTATCACGGTGTTGGTATAAAAACGCGCGGCGGGACGAGTTATCCGGAGAAGTACTCGGAGTAAATCTCGTCGTACGTGCCGTCGTCGCGGATTGCTTGCAGTGCGCCGTTGACTTCCTCGCGGAGGTCGTCGTCGTCTTGGCGGAAGCCGATACCGTACTCTTCGACGGTGAGCGTGAGGTACGGCGGGGCGTTCTTGCCCTGCTCGGCCGCTGCGCCCTCGCCTTCGAGGAATTTCACGTTCTCGTTCTGCTCGACGAACTCGGCGTTGACCGTGTTGTCGTTGATGACTGCGACGACCTGATTGTTGATGAGCGCGTCGAACGCCCCAGTAATCTGGTCGTAGCGCTGGATGCTCAGGTCGCCACCGAACTCTTCTGCGAGTTCGTCAGCGGCCGCTGCACCCGTCGTACCCTTCTGGACACCGACCGTCTTGCCCTGCAGGTCCTCTTTCGCGGCGATCTCGCTGTCGTTCAGGACGACGATGGTCTGGTACGCCGTGAAGTACGGGTCCGAGAAGTCAATCTGCTCTGCGCGCTCTTCGGTGATGGTCATCGCCGACATGATGACACGGAAGTTCCCGTTGTTGAGCGAGGGAATGATACCGTCGAAGCTCGTCTGCTGGAACTCGTGTTCGTAGCCGAGTTGGTCCGAGAAGATGGCTTGTGCGATGTCCACGTCGAAGCCGACGAGTTCGCCTTCGGTCGTCTCGTACTCGAACGGGCGGTACGGGATGTCCGAACCGATGGTAATCGTTTCGCTGTCGCCGCCGCCACCGAGACAGCCAGCGAGCGTGAAGGCTGCTCCGGCACCTGCGGCACCTTTGAGGTAGGTACGTCGTTTCATAACAAGCGATTCTTAATTCACGGGCGTATAACACTCCTTCGGTACGCGCGTGGGATTATCGAGCATTCTCCGTGAAATTTGCCACAGAATTTGTGGAATGAACGCCGCACGGAGACTATCGCGGACAATTAGTGAATATTGAAATATTCCTCTAAGAAAAACCGAAGTTGTTGAATTCGTGTTTGTCAAAACTCCCTGGAGTCAGAGAATCTGGCAAATCCTCTCTCAATCGGCGTCGTTAACAGGGACGCGCTGGGTGGATTGCGTGTTCCGAACGAGGACTGCTGCGGTGACGACGAGTACAGCGGCGACGACAGTCCCACCGAGGTGGACGAGTTCGAGGGCTGGACCGTACACCTGTCGGCCCATGATGAGTAGTGCGACGACGATGACGCTCGCAGGGGCAGTCAAGAGTGTGAGACGAGAACTGTGTTTCTCACGCGCACGCGTCGTGCGACCCCACAACGTCGCTGCGATGAGCGCGGCGTAGGTCGTGAGACCGACAGTGTAGTAGATTGCCTGCGTGGTTGGGCCGAAGGAGACGAAACTGTGCGGGGCAAGGAGGACCAACACGGGCATCCCGAGTGCAGCGACCGTCACCGTCTCTCTGAGGTGTGAGACGCCCCGGTCGATGACGCCCCACGACGCGGCGGCGGCGACGGCCGTGAAGATGGACGTGGCGACGACGTAGTGTGCAGTGAGGATAATCCACTCGTACTCGGTGACGGTGAGCGCGCCGAGGACGATTTGGAACGGGAGGATGACCGTCGCGACGACGAGTGCGTAGCGAATGCGTGCGGCGACGCCTTCGCGCCACGCGAGAACCGTCGTTCCGAGGATGACGAAGCCAGTAATCATGGCGACGAGGCGGTGGAACCACTCGATGAAGCTCCCCCAGTTGGCGGGGAACAGTCCCAAGAATCCATCACAGAACGGCCAACGACCGGCACACGTCAGGCCAGCACCCGAGGCAGCCGTGTAGACGCCTAATACCATCAAGACGCCAGTCATCGCGGCGGCCCCGACGAGGAGGCGGCGAAGCCGTGGTGTCATACGCGATGCTCAGGCCTGCGCAAACTTATATCTCGCAGGTACGAGCGTCGAAGGTGTCACCGGAGTAACGTGGGAGCGCCCCCCAAGCCGTCCGATTCAAGTCGATTCAGTCTGAGGCCGAGGTATGGACGACCGACTCGCATCTCGGGCAGACCGACTCGACGCGTTCCTCGACGAACGCGGCCTCGAAGCAGTCTGGTTTGCTCGCCCGAATTCGTTTGCGTGGCTCGTCGGCGGCGACAACGTCGTTTCCCGCGACTCGCCACTCGGTATCGCGGCCGCTGGGTACGACGGCGACGAATTTCACGTCGTGACCGACAACATCGAAGCAAAGCGACTGCTCCACGAAGAAGTCCCCCACGAAGACGTGCGAATGCACCAATTCCAGTGGTACGAAGGCTCACTTGCGAGTGGCGTCGAAGCCGTCTCGCCCACCCCTGCGGCGGCCGATTTCGACGTTCCGGGCTTCGAATCTGTGGACGCGTCCGAGGTCAGGCAACCACTGACCGACGACGACATCGACGCCTACCGCGACCTGTGTAGCGACGTCGCCAGCGCCGTCGAACGCGTTGCGCGCCAGGTCCAACCGACTGACACCGAACACGAGGTCGCTTCGGGCCTTCGCGTCACCCTTCACGCGATGGGAATCGAAGTCCCCGTCGCACTCGTCGGCGGCGCACGCCGCGCACAGAAGTATCGTCACTACACGCCCACGCAGGAGGAACTCGGCGACTACGCGCTCATCTCGGTGACTGCACAGCGCAACGGTCTCTACGCCAGTTGTACGCGAACGGTCGCTTTCGACGCCCCGGAGTGGCTCGAAGAACGACACGAGAAGGCGATGCGCGTCGAAGTCAACGCACTCGCTGGAACCCAGCGTGTCGCCCGCCACGGTGGAACGAGCGTCGACGTCTTCGACGACATCCGCGACGCCTACGACGCAGTCGGCGAATCGGACGAGTGGCTGAATCACCACCAAGGTGGGGCCGCTGGATTCGCAGGCCGAGAGTGGTTCGCCACGCCCGAGGTCGAACACGAGGTTCACTCGCCGATGGGCTACGCCTACAACCCGACGATTCAGGGTGCAAAAAGCGAAGACACCGCGCTCGTGACGACCGCCGATATCGAAATCATGACCTCGACGGGGACGTGGCCGACCGAGACAGTAAGCGACGAGTCCGGAGAGGTCGAACTGGAACGCCACGGAATTCTTCACCTCGAAGTGGAGTAATTTTCAGACACACACCTCGATTCCGTCTTGCGACAGTTCGGCAATCGTCGAAACCAAATTCGACGCCGTTGCATAGTTTTTTGCCTACGCAGACTGCATCACAGGACAATGGGATTGGACGACGATTCTCGTGAATACCACCGGCAAGACCCGCCGGGTAAGATTGAAATTGCGACGACAAAACCGACGAACACACAGCGTGACCTGAGTCTCGCGTACTCGCCGGGTGTCGCCGCACCATGTTTAGATATCGCTGACGACGAAGAAGCCGCCTACGAGTACACCTCGAAAGGGAACCTCGTCGGTGTCGTCTCCAACGGAACGGCCGTCCTCGGACTCGGCAACATCGGCGCACAGGCGGGTAAACCCGTCATGGAGGGCAAAGGTGTCCTCTTCAAGCGATTCGCCGACATCGACGTCTTCGACATCGAACTCGACTTGGAGAACGTCGATGAGTTCGTCGCCGCGACGAAGGCGATGGAACCGACCTTCGGTGGCATCAACCTCGAAGACATCAAAGCGCCGGAGTGCTTCGAAATCGAGCAACAACTCCGTGACAAGATGGATATTCCCGTCTTCCACGACGACCAACACGGGACGGCAATCATCTCCGGTGCGGCCCTCCTGAACGCCGTCGATATCGTCGAAAAGGAAATCGACGAACTCGATATCGTCTTCTCCGGTGCAGGTGCCTCGGCGCTCGCAACCGCTCGTTTCTACGTCTCACTCGGCGCGAGCAAAGAGAACATCACCATGTGCGACTCCTCGGGCATCATCACCGAATCCCGCGTCGAAGCGGGCGACGTGAACAAGTACAAAGCCGAGTTCGCCCAACCCGTCGAAGAGGGCTCGCTCGAAGACGCCATGAAAGGCGCAGACGTGTTCGCCGGACTCTCTATCGGCGGCATCGTCTCCCAAGAGATGGTCCAGTCGATGGCCGACAACCCCATCATCTTCGCCATGGCGAACCCGGACCCCGAAATCACCTACGAGGACGCCAAAGACGCCCGCGACGACATGGTCATCATGGCAACCGGTCGTTCCGATTACCCGAATCAGGTCAACAACGTCCTCGGATTCCCCTTCATCTTCCGTGGCGCACTCGACGTGCGTGCGACCGAAATCAACGAGGCGATGAAACGTGCGGCCGCCGAGGCGCTCGCCGAACTCGCCCGCCAAGACGTTCCCGATGCCGTCGTCAAAGCCTACGGCGACCACCCGCTCCAGTTCGGTCCCGACTACCTCATCCCCAAACCCCTCGACCCCCGCGTCCTCTTCGAAGTCGCACCTGCTGTCGCGCAGGCCGCGATGACCTCCGGTGCGGCCCGACGCCGCCTCGATATGAACGAGTACCGCGAACGCCTCGAAGCCCGTCTGGGAAAATCGCGCGAGATGATGCGCGTCGTCCTCAACAAGGCGAAGTCCAACCCCAAGCGCGTCGCGCTGTCCGAAGGAACGAACGAGAAAATCATCCGTGCGGCCTACCAGATGCAGGAAGAAGGTATCGCCGAACCCATCCTCATCGGCAACACCAAGACCATCCTCCGGAAGGCCGAAGAACTCGGACTCGACTTCAGCCCGACGATTGCCAATCCCCGCGATGGCGAGTGGGACCACTACGCCGACCGGCTGTACGAACTCCGCAAGCGCAAGGGCCTCACCAAGTCCGAAGCGGCCGAAACCATCCGCCGCAACACCAACTACTTCGCCAGTGTGATGGTCGAAATCGGTGACGCCGACGCGATGCTCACCGGTCTGACCCACCACTACCCGACCGGTCTTCGCCCGCCACTGCAAGTCATCGGCACCGCCGAAGACGCCAACTACGCCGCTGGTGTCTACATGCTGACGTTCAAGAACCGCGTCGTCTTCTGTGCCGACACGACGGTCAACCTCGACCCCGACGAGGAGATTCTCGCCGAAATCACGAAGCACACCGCCGAAGTCGCCCGCCGGTTCAACGTCGAACCCCGCGCGGCACTCCTCAGCTACTCAAACTTCGGCAGTGTTCGCAACGAGGGCACCGCGAAACCCCGAAACGCCGTGAAGATGCTCCAGAACGACCCCGACGTGGACTTCCCCGTCGATGGTGAGATGCAGGCCGACACGGCGCTCGTCGAGGACATCCTCGAAGGCACCTACGACTTCGCCGACCTCGAAACGCCTGCGAACGTCCTCATCTTCCCGAACCTCGAAGCAGGCAACATCGGCTACAAACTCCTCCAGCGTCTCGGCGGCGCAGAGGCAATCGGCCCGATGCTCGTCGGCATGAGCAAACCAGTTCACGTCCTCCAGCGCGGCGACGAAGTGAAAGACATCGTCAATCTGGCGGCGACGGCGGTTGTGGACGCACAGAACGAATAATTCGTTCAGGCAACGGCCTTTCTTTTATCTGAACTCGACCCACGCGATAGCCACGCCAAGCCCTGCGAGCGGCGGTACGGCGAACAGTGCAAAGGTCGTCGGGTCCGGTGGCGAACACAGCGAGGCGAACACGACGGTCAAGAGGACGTACACTCCTCGTGCCTGCCCGCTGAGCCGCGGGGCAACAGTCCGGGAGCGCGTCAGTGCAACGAGTGCAGGCCCCGCCGCGAGGCCGAGTGCGACGGCGACCGGAAAGAACAGTTCGGGTTCGAGAATCGACTGCCGCGCACCGGGTGCAAGTCGGTCGGCGGCGACGAGTGTCGAGACGAGTGTCGGTGCAATCGCTCGTCCGACCAAGAGACCACCACCGGCAAGCACGGTGGCGGCGGCCAGAGAGGTAGTTTCACCACGGAACGAGACGCGCGGATGGCGACTGGTCAAGATGAGAAGGTGGAGTCCACTGGCGAGAATCCCGACGAGAAGTCCGAGTTCGAATCGGACGAGGTAATCGGTCTTTGTGAACGCGACATCTTGCTGTCGGCCCACAGTTAGCGACAAAATTCCGGGGTCTTGGAGAACGTAATACGCGAGAAATCCTATCAAAAGGCCATTGAACGCGAGACGTGCCCAGTGGCGACGAAGTGTGCCACCGAGCGGTGAGAGGCCGGACTGACGTGGGGCGGCCCCCTCAACTGTCTCACTGGTGGCGTCCATAGCCGTCACTCACTCGAATTTGTTGTCAATCTTTTGTCGAGGGGGGAGACGCTAGGTGAGTGAGAGACCACTAAGTAATTTACTCCGCGTGCGAGGGTCCGCTCTCCAACTCTGGATGGAGACGATGCAGTGGTTCAGTCGCTTGCGCGGCCTTCGAACCGCGAGGGCGGGAGATAGCTCGCATCGCGCTCGGTGTCGAACTCAAGTGGGTCGGGAAGCACACACCGCGCGGGTTGGCGGTTGACGTGTTCGTACTCGTACGGCGAGTTCGCGAGCGGGTGTGCAGGGTTCTCTCGACTGTCGAGGCGGGCAGCGCGAACTTCGTTGAAGCCAGCAATCCGCGCACGGATGCCGCGCCAGTGGTGTTCGCTCCCTTCGGGCACCGAAATCGGCTTCGGTGGCTTCCAGTTCGGGTGCGCACTGGCGAGTACCGCGTTGTTCACGTTCGCCGCGAGGTCGTCGTGGTCGAGGAGAATTCCGATTCGTGCGGTCGGTGGCGCGCGGTCTGCGAGTACGTCGAGACCGAGATGCAGGGCTCGATACTCTGAGACGTTGTTGTTCGGCGCGACATCCGGAAGTGAGAGACGGGCAACTCGTTCGCCATCGCGGGCCTCGATGACGACGCCCAAACCGCCACCATCGGGTCGATATGACCCATCTGTGGCAACGTAGAAGTGCCGTTGATGTGTGCGCGGAGGATGCGCAATGTGAGGGGTGGGCGACTCATCGAACAGGTTTCTGAGCGTTGGACGGCCGGTAACGGCCATACCAGACATTCAGTCAGGGGTGGTAATAAACGTACCCCGGGTACCATTCGGACAGGCAATCTGTCACACCATACTGGTATATATGTAGATTAAAATTCAATATGCTAGGATTTTGCAAAGATTATATAAATGGTGGCCGCAATCTACCTTCGATGAGTGATAGCGATTCTCATATTAACCGACGGTCCTACCTCAAGCTAGCAGGCAGCGCGGCGGCCGCCGCTTCTCTTGCAGGGTGTACCAGCGGTGGTGGTGAAGAAGAGACGACGACCACCGAGTCCGGTGGCGAAGAGACCGACATGGAAGAGACGACGACCACCGAGTCCGGTGGCGAGACGATGGGCGACTTCGAAGTCACCATCACGCAGGGCCAGATGCCCTCGGGTCTCGACCCACAAGACCACCGTGAAACGCCGACTGACATCGTCGTACTTCACGCGTACGAAGGTCTGCTGACCCGTGACGCGACGGGTGCCGTTCAGACCGCACTCGCAACGAACTACGAGCGTGTCGACGGCGAGAACTCCGTCGAGTTCGAACTCCGCGAAGGTGTCACCTTCCACAACGGTGACGAACTGACCGCAGAAGACGCCGCATACAGCATCAACCGCGTCGTTGACCCAGAAGTGAGCTTCGCCAGCCCACAGAGCGACCAGCTCGCAGGCGTCGCAGGCGCAGAAGCCTCCGGCGAGGGCGTCGTCACGGTCACCAACTCCTCGCTGAACCCAATCGTGTTCTCCGAGTTCGCGACCTACCTCGACGTCATGCAGCAGTCGTGGGTCGAAGAGCGCAGCAAGGCCGAAGTCGGCCAAGAGATGAACGGTACCGGTCCGTTCCAACTCGAATCGTACACCGAAGACGAGGAAGTCGTCCTCACGCGCTACGAAGACTACTGGCAGGAACCCGCCGAAGTCTCGACGCTCACCTTCCGTGCAGCGGCCGAAGCAAGTACGCGTGTCAACCAACTGCTCGCCGGTGAGACAGACGTCGTCGTCAACGTCCCACCGCAGGAAGTCCAACGTGTCAACAACAACGAAGGCACCCGTGTCGCCGCGGCACCATCGACGCGTATCATCTACAACGCGATGCGCTACGACGTCGAGCCGTTCGACTCCGTCGAGTTCCGTCAGGCGATGAACTACGCAATCGACCTCGAAAGCATCGTCCAGAACATCCTCGGTGGCTTCGGTGCGACGACGAACCAACCGACCCTCCCCGAGTTCGTCGGCCACGACGACAGTCTGGAAGACTACCCATACGACCCCGAAGAGGCCGAGCGGCTCGTCGAAGAGTCCGGCTACGCAGGCGCGGAAATCGAACTCAACACGCCAGTCGGTCGATACCTGAAAGACCTCGAAATCGCACAGGCAGTCGCTGGCTACATCGACGAACTGCCGAACGTCTCTGCGACGGTCCGCGAGCGTGACTTCGGTTCGCTCGTCGACGAACTGCTCGCAGGCTCTATCGAAGCACGTCCGCACTGGTTCCTCATCGGATGGGGTGAAGCCACGTTCGACGGCGGTCTCGTCATGGCAGCACTCCTCGCTTCGGAAGGTACGCTCACTACGTGGCAGGACGAGCAGTTCGACTCCTACCTCGAAGATGCGGGCAACCAGACCGGCGACGAGCGCGATGCCACGCTTCAGGAGGCAAACGCCTACGCACACGACCAGGCACCGTGGATTTACCTCAACCAGCAGTTCAGTGTCTACGGCGTCAACGACGCTATCGAGTGGGAAGCCCGCTCTGACGAGCGTATCGACGTGTACGACATGAGTCAGAAGTAGTCGATGTCACTCTCGAGGTTCCTCATCAAACGCTCGCTCCAAGGGCTGTTCGTCATTTGGGGGGTCATCACCGTGGTCTTCGGACTGCGGTTTATCTCCCCGGGTGACCCGGCAAACGTCCTGTTACCACCGGACGTGACACCGGAAGTCCGAGCACAGGTTATCGCCGAACTCGGGCTCGACCAACCTCTGCACGTCCAGTACTGGAATTTCATTTCCGGAATTCCAGTCGGTGACTTGGGCGTCTCGCTCGTCACCCGGACACCAGTTGCATCACGCGTCGTGACGAAACTGCCAGCGACACTCGAACTCGCCATTGCGGCGACAGTCGTGGCAGTCATCATCGCGATTCCGCTCGGCGTCATCTCGGCGACGCGGCGACACCAACCCGCCGATTACGGCTCGACGGTGTTCTCGCTCGTCGGCATCAGTACGCCGAACTTCTGGTTAGGCGTGATGCTCATCATCGTGTTCGCGGTACAATTCAACGTCTTCCCGACGAGTCAGCGCCCCATCGGACTGGATGGTATCTTAGGGCTAGCAGCTAGTGGGAACCTCGGCGCGGCAGTCGATGGTTTTCAAACCTGGGTGTGGCACATTACCCTTCCGGCAATCACACTCGGGACGTACTTTACCGCACTCATTACGCGGTTGACCAGAAGTGGGATGCTCGACCAACTCGGGCAGACCTACGTCAGAGCGTCTCGCGCGAAGGGACTCCCGGAGACGCTCGTTCGGTACAAACACGCACTCCGTAACACGCTCATCCCCGTGATTACCGTCATCGGGTTACAACTCGGGACGCTCATCGGGGGGGCAGTGATTACGGAAGCAGTCTTTGCGTGGCCCGGACTGGGGACGCTCATCATCAACAGCATCAACGCACGCGACTGGCCGGTCCTGCAAGGGTCGCTCATAATCGTCGCTGTTGGTTTCGTCCTCGTGAACATCCTCGTAGACGCCCTGTACGCGTACGTCAACCCACAGGTGGCCTACGACTAACCCCGTCGTTATTTGATGATATCAGAACGCACAATTCGGAATCTCCGCCGGGAACTCAAGCGGAGCGTCCTCGCGAAGATTGGCATCGTCGTCGTCGTCCTTATCCTAGCGATGGCAATCTTCGCACCGTTTATCTCGCCGTACAGCCCAATGAAACAGAATCTCGAAAACGCACGCCAACCACCGCTCGGGTTCAGTACCCAAGAGACCCGAGAGGTCACAGTCACGGAGAATGGCAGTGTCGTCATCGAGAACGGTGTGGTTCAAACCGAAGAGCGAACCGTCTACACCAACGCTAGTGCCGCCCATCCGCTCGGGACTGATGCAAACGGGAGAGACATCCTCTCGCGCGTCATCTACGGTGCGCGAACGTCGATTCTCGTCGGTCTCTTCGGGACCACACTCGCCGCACTTATCGGCGTCACCGTCGGCCTCAGCGCCGGGTTCTACCGTGGACGCGTGGACGACGTGCTGATGCGCGGTGCCGACATCATGCTCGCGTTCCCATCGCTCGTTCTCGCAATCGCCCTCGTCGGAGTGTGGGGACAAGCGAAAGTGGCCATTCCCGACCCATTCGTGGTGACGGGTATTGCAGGCGCATTCCGCTCGGCACTCGGCCTCCAGTTGGGAATGCCGAGTAACATCATCTTGCCGGGAACCGTGGTTCTCGTCGTCGCACTCGTCAACTGGGTGTGGTTCGCGCGGGTCGCCCGCGGCGAAGCACTCTCGATTCGGCAAGAAGAGTACGTGAAAGCCGCCCGCGCCCTCGGTGCGAGCGACGGTCGGACGCTGCTTCGACACGTCCTCCCGAACGCCATCACGCCGATTCTCGTCCTGGCGACGATTCAGGTGGCCGCGATTATCCTCCTCGAATCCGCACTCTCGTTCCTCGGCTTTTCGGGAGCAAGCGTCTCGTGGGGCTTCGACATCGCACTCGGTCGGCAGTACCAATCGACCGCGTGGTGGATTTCGACGGTTCCCGGTCTCGCAATCGTCATCACCGTCATCGGCCTGAACCTCGTCGGCGACTGGCTGCGTGACGCACTCGACCCCGGTATCGAAGGAGAAGGGGGTGTCTAATATGGCAGACGCAATCCTCAAGATTCGCAATCTCTCGACCAGTTTCTTCACCGAAGATGGACAGGTCAACGCCGTCGAGAGCGTCTCGTTCGACGTCGAAGACGGGGAAATCTTCGGCATCGTCGGCGAATCGGGTTCCGGCAAGTCGGTGACGGCACTGTCGGTTATCGACCTCATCGACTCGCCGGGACGAATCACCGGCGGCGAAATCTGGTACCGGAACACCGAACTCGCTGAAGAGTTCCGCGAGAGCAAACCAGACGCGGTCGACGGCGAGTTCGTGGACATCCGGCAACTCCCCAAGGGAGTCCGCCGGTCGCTCCGCGGACCGTCGTTCAGTATGATCTTCCAAGACCCGATGAGCAGTTTCAATCCCTCGATTACCGTTGGCGAGCAAATCGCCGAAGCAGTCGAGGCACAACAACGTGCTCGGTCGAACCCGCGAAGCACGCGCTCGCGGACACAAGGCTACGGACTTGGGTCGTACATCCTCGATACGCTCGTGCCGTCGCAGGATTACGTCTCCGACGAGAGTATGGACCGCGCCGTCGAACTGCTCGAGCAGGTTGGCATTCCTGACCCAGAAGACCGCGCACACGAGTATCCACACCAGTTCTCCGGTGGGATGCTCCAGCGCGCGATGATTGCCCAAGCACTCGCTGGCGAACCTGATATCCTCATCGCCGACGAACCGACGACGGCACTGGACGTGACGATTCAAGCGCAGATTCTGAATCTGCTTCGTGACCTCCAAGAAGAAGAGGACATGAGCATCCTGATGATTACGCACAACTTGGGCGTCATCGCCCGGATGTGTGACCGCGTCGGCGTCATGTACGCCGGTGAAATCGTCGAGCGCGGGACGCTCGAAGATATCTTCGAGAACTCGGTTCATCCGTACACCGAAGGATTGCTCGGGTCGATTCCCGACCTCGATGCACCCTCGGCACGACTCGAACCGATTTCGGGGAACGTCCCGAGCCTGCTCGAATCCGAGATGCCCAACGCCTGCTACTTCGCAGACCGCTGTCCGAAGGCCATGAACGACTGTCTCACCCGCATCCCAGAGTACGACGTCGACGACCGCCACAGCGTCCGGTGTGTACTCGCAAAACGTGAATACGACCCGACGGACGCCGTCGAAGCACCGGAGGTGGCCAATGACTGAGCCAATCCTCCAAGTGCGTGAGTTGCAGAAGTACTACTTCGAGCGCGACACGTTCATCGACAGCCTCCTCGGACGCGACGCCAAGAGCGTGAAGGCAGTCGATGGTATCTCGTTCGACATTCAACCGGGCGAGACGCTCGGTCTCGTCGGCGAATCCGGCTGTGGGAAGTCTACGACCGGTGAGACACTCTTGCGACTCCGCGAGGCGACTGACGGGGAGGTGCTGTTCAACGGCGAGAACGTGTTCGACATGGACTCGTCCGAACTCAAGCAGTTCCGCAAAGACGTCCAAATCGTCTTCCAAGACCCGTTTTCGAGTCTCGACCCACGGATGACGATTGGTGATATCGTCTCCGAACCGCTCAAGATTCACGGGGTTCCGGAAGAGTCCGGCGAGCAGTCGAAACGCGAGTGGCGCAGAGACAAAGTGAGCGACCTACTCGAACGCGTGGGCCTGTCGGCGAATCACCTCGACCGCTACCCACACGAGTTCTCCGGTGGTCAGCGCCAACGCATCGGCATCGCCCGTGCGCTCGCACTCGAACCCGAATTCATCGTCCTCGACGAACCGGTCTCGGCACTCGACGTGAGTGTCCAAGCGCAGGTTCTCAACCTCCTCGACGACTTGCAAGACGAGTTCGGGTTGACGTACCTCTTTATCGCCCACGACCTCTCTGTCGTTCGCCACATCTGTGACCGCGTGGCCGTGATGTACCTCGGCAACATCGTCGAACTCGGACCGACCGACGAGTTGTTCGACTCGGCAAAACACCCCTACACGCAGGCGCTTCTCGAAAGTGTCCCGCGAGCAGGGATGGCAGAACACGGTCGGCGCGTCGAAGCCCTGTCCGGCGACGTTCCATCGCCGAAAAACCCGCCATCTGGGTGTCGCTTCCGGACGCGCTGTCCCGAAGTCATCGCACCGGACGGCCTCGATATCGACCAGCAAACCTATCGCGCAGTGATGGACCTCCGCGACGCGTTCGCCGCGGGCGACGTGAACCCAGAACACATCTGGGAGGCCGCAGACCCCGAGCGCATCGACGAAGAAGCGTTCATCGACGAAGCCCGGTCACGCTTCGTCGACGTCGAACTCAGAGGGGCGATTGCAGGCTACGTCGATACCGCGTTGAGTCACCTCGCAGAGGGAGACAGCGAGGAGGCACAGGAAGTCCTCCGCGAGCATTTCGCCAGTCCGTGTGAGATTCGACGCCCCGCCGTCGGCGACACGGAACACCCCGCCGCGTGCCACCTCTACGAAGGAACCGATCAGGTGACGGTCATCGAGACGAACGGCGTCGTCGCAGAAGCAGACGACTGACCGCCACTCGGTTTTTCTCACCGACTGTTATTCGAGTACTCCAGCGAGTGGTCCGCATAACGAAACGTTGACACACTCCGCCAGCGCATCACCGCTGTGACCCGGTATCGAAACGTTGGACTGTTCATAGTCCTCGCGGCAGTGTGGGGGTCGGCGTTCATGGCTATCAAGGCTGGATTGGCGTACTTCCCACCGGTGTTCTTCGCCGCGGTTCGCTACGACATCGCGGGTATCATCATGCTCGCATACGCGTTCTACGCGACGAGCGCGCCACTCCCACGAAGTCGTGCAGACTGGATGGAAGTCGGAATCGGTGCTGTGCTGCTCATCGCGGCCTATCACGCACTGTTGTTTATCGGCCAGACCGACCCGACGGTGACCAGCGCCGCCGCCGCCGTCATCGTGAGTCTCAATCCCGTTCTCACGACGGGGTTTGCCCAAGGACTCCTCCCCGAAGAGCGACTCACTGCGGTTGGCATCGTTGGCTTGCTTTTCGGCCTCGCCGGAGTCGCAGTCCTCTCCGAACTCGACCCGTCGAACCTCCTCGCCGGTGGGACCGTTTCGAAACTCCTCATCTTCGGTGCGACGGCGGCGTTCGCCTTCGGAGCAGTCCTCACTCGGCGTATCGACTCTGAGATGCCTATCGAGACGATGGAGGCGTGGTCGATGCTGTTCGGCGCGCTCTTGATGCACGTCGTGTCGGTCGGCCTCGGCGAGTCGATTGGCGATGTTGTACTCTCCACAGAAGCGGTTCTCGCGCTTGGCTATCTCGCGCTCGGTGCGAGTGCGCTCGGTTTCCTCATCTACTTCGACCTCTTGGAGCGACTCGGGGCGGTCGAAATCAGCCTCGTCTCCTACGTTGCACCCATCTTCGCCGCGCTTTCGGGGTGGCTGTTCTTGAGTGAAGTGCCGAACGCATCGACCGCGAGTGGATTCGTACTCATCTTTCTCGGCTTCGTCTTGCTGAAACGAGATGCGATTCGAGAAGAACTCAGACATCAGTTCGATAGCCGCGTAGAGCGAACGAACGACTAATCGTCTACGTCGCCGACGCGTTCGACACGCTCGACTTCGCCGACCATCTTCCAGCCACTTTCTCCTGTCTTCTGTCGGCCAACGATGACCGCCTCGTTGTCTTCTGTCGTCGTGAATCGGTAGGTCGCATCGTCGTCTGCTCGCGTGCCTTCTGCCTGAAATTCGGTCTGGAAGAACTCGGCACTCCGGAGTGTGAATGTCCCGTCGATGCCCTCACCGATGACGAGGTGCATCGACTTCGGGTGAATGTTGTACATTCGCTTCGCCGTGCGATTGAGGTCTGCCATAATCTGACCGTCGTCCCCGGGAGATAAATCGCTACGGGAAGCGCGCAGTTACTCGAAGACGTCGGCTGGTTCGGAACCGCTTGCGAGACAAAGCGCGAGCAAGAGCCGGGCTTTCGACGTTGGCAGGTCTCCAGCGAAGTGAACACCCGCGCGTTCGAGTGACACTGCGCCACCGGGCGTTCCGTAGACAGGTTCTGTCGGTCCGGCGTGACACCGCGAGGAGACGACGATGGGTGTTTCGTCCGCTACTTCGGCAATTCGTTCGCCGAGTGTGCCAGTCACGTTCCCGAGACCAGTACCTTCGATAACGATACCATCAGCATCGGCGAGTGCGTGGTCGAAGAGCGTGCTGTCTACTGCAACGCCCGAATGGAGGACCGGGACCGATGCTTCGACCGGGAACGAGAGCGATTCGAACTGTGGAAGGTCACTCTCGGCGGGGCGGTGATAGCGAACCGTCTCGCGGGTGAACGTCGCAACTGGACCGATTCCCGGCGATTGGAACGTATCGAGGGCGTTCGTGTGGGTTTTCACCACGTCGCGGGCGCGGTGGAGTTCGTCGTCGAACGCCACTGTCACGGTTCCGTCGAACGACGAATCCGTGGCCGCCCGAACTGCTGTCAATAGATTCGATGGAGCGTCGCTTCCGGGTTCGTCGAAGCGGCGTTGCGCACCGGTGACGACGACCGGCCCCTCTGGGTCACAGAGCAGTTCGAGAGCGAATGCGACGTCTGCGAGTGTATCGGTTCCGTGGGTGACGACGATGCCATCGACACCTGCCTCGAATGCCGCGTCGATTGCGTCTCGAGCGGCGAAAATCGAGTCGAAATCGGCGTCGAATCCCGGGACAGATGCGACATCGACTGTCGAGAGTGTCGCGTGCGATTCGAGCGATGGGACCCGTTCGAGCAGGTCGTTCGCTGACTTTGCGGGGGCGGCCCCCGCCGAACCTGGCTCACTTGCGATGGTCCCGCCGCAACTGACGACGCGAATGTGGGTCATATGGAGAGATTAACCGTCCATCCGTGTCGAATCTTTGGATTAACAAACTTATTAGCCAGAAAACAAGAGTTCACTGACTATCTTGTCAATAAGATAATCAAAAATCACGTGTTGTCGCCCGGAATAAAAACGTCAGGTGTGGAAATAAAGGGTTAAATTGCCGCATGTATGAAAATAAAAATTCAAATTATATTGAATATCATGGGTAAAGGAGTATGAAATGATGCTAATCCTCAGGTGTAGTTATGACCCCTCACGTCCATGTTGTGTGTAGAGGTGTGCCCCCCACCCATGTCGAATTCCCCATCCACGCTCCCACGTGAGCGCCTCGTCGAACTCAGAGAAATGTTGAACGAACAGCACATAAACAGCAGTATGAAGGTTGTGACTGCGCCTTTCAGATTCGTTGGATTCTGGGCCGCCGTCGCACTGCCGTTCTTGTACCTTCCATTGTTGTTTAACGGCCTCGGGAATAGCGAAATCACAGTCTTCACCGCGCTCGTCGCGCTCAACGTCGTTGCACTCGTCGTCGGACACAACCACGCACGCGCGTAGACTACTCGTCTCGTATTCACGGCCCCTCAGTCCCCGCTTTTCATTTTTCTTGGTTCGATTTTCGAGCGACGCGGCTTCGACGATGAATCGAGGCGCTTTATCATCGCCACCGAGTGAGTTGACGTATGTCGCTCGAAACGGTCCCGCTCGGACACACCGGGACGAAAGTTTCGGAGATTGCATTCGGAACGTGGCGCTTTGGCCGCCGAAACGACACCGGAGATATCGAAGTCGACGCCGAGCGCGCCCACGAACTGCTCGACACGTTCGCCGATGCAGGTGGTACATTCATCGACACCGCCGACATGTACGGCGACGGTGCCAGCGAGGAGTACATCGGCGAGTGGTTGGAGACGCGTGACCGCGAGGACTTCGTCATCGCCTCCAAAATTTTCTGGCCGACCCGTGACGACGTGAACGGCCGCGGACTCAATCGTAAACACCTCCGTCGCCAAATCGACCTCGTTCTCGACCGACTCGGGACCGACTACATCGACCTGCTCTACATTCACCGCTGGGACGACGAAACCCCCGTCGAAGAGTTCATGCGGACGCTCGACTCGTTCGTCCGCGACGGGAAAGTCAACTACCTCGGCACCTCGACGCTCGAACCGAACGCCTGGAAGGTGGTGAAAGCGAACGAACTCGCCGACCGACGCGGCTACGAACCCTTTCGTCTCGCCCAACCCCGATACAACGCCGTCAACCGAGAGGTCGAAGGAAACTACCTCGAAATGTGTGCAGATTACGATATCGGCGTTATTCCATGGTCGCCACTCGCAGGCGGCTTTTTGACCGGAAAGTACCGCCGAAACGAAGCGCCACCAGCCGAATCCCGCGCCGCGAACGACCAGCGCTTTGCGAACTCCTATCTGGTCTCGGATAACTTCGACGTACTCGATGTCGTAGAATCTGTCGCCGAGGACGTCGGTGCCTCGCCCGCACAGGTTAGTCTCGCATGGCTCATGCACCATCCTCAAATTACGGCCCCCATCATCGGTGCGCGGACCCCCACGCAACTCGAAGAAGACCTCGTCGCCGCCGAAATCGACCTCACGAACGACCAGTTCGAACGCATCGCCAGCGCCAAACATCGCCGTTCGGTCTGAACCGTCAGGTGTAGGTGTCCGGGAGCGTAACGACCGCCCATGACCGACGCTGACGCGTTCGACTCCGACGCGTACGTCTCCGAACTCCGGGCAAAGCGCCAAGAGAAAGACGATTTCTTCGGAAGCCATCCGCAGTCGCCGATTCCACCGGAAGACAGAGACGACTTCGACGGCCTCGACTACTTCGAGCCAAATCCCGACGCCCGTGTGACTGCACGCGTCGAGACCCACACCGACCCCGAACCAGTCACGATGGACACTTCTGCCGACCGAGAAGTGCGCTATCTTCGAGTTGCGACGTTCCACTTCGACCTGCGCGACCAATCGCTCGAACTCGGTGCCTACCGACAAGAACACGACGAGTCGCCCACGCTCTTCGTGCCTTTCCGCGACAAGACGACGGGACAACAGACCTACCCCGGTGGACGGTACATGGAACTGACGCCCAGCGGTCCACTCTCGGACCTCGACGAGATTGTCGTCGATTTCAACCTCGCCTACAATCCGTTTTGTGCGTTCTCCGAAGCCTTCGACTGCCCACTCCCGCCGGAAGAAAACTGGCTCCCGGTCGTCGTCCAAGCGGGTGAACTGAAGTACGAGTCGCCGTAGCGACGAAAAGCGCAAGTTCCATATTCCCTCATTCCTCAGAGTGAGACAACATGGGACTGCTCAGTTCGCGCCAAGTACTCCTTGGCCTCGTATTGATGATCATCGGAACGGTTGGACTCCTTCCCGGCGCGCTTCCCAGCGTCGCACAAACGCAAGTTCTGACCTACGCGCTCGTGCCCGCTGCCGCCGCTATCGTCCTCGGAACCTGGATGGTCGGTACGTCTGAAGGCGGCCGAGCTGTCTGAAGTCTGACTCACGTAAAAAATCGAATTCTGCGGATTATGCGTCAGGACCGCTCCACTTCTGGAGCGTCGCCGATGTGGAACCGGCTTCGTCGGTCCAGACGAGGCGGACAGTTTCCGCATCAAGATTGCCTGAGTCGGCTTCGATGCCCACTGTCGAGCCTGCAGAAACTTCGTCATCATTTGTCAGTGCTTTCCAAGAGAGCGACGTTTTTGCCGCTGGGCTTTCACTTCCACCTGAGAAGGCGGTTCCAGCCGTCACGTTCAGTTGCGTTGCAGTAATCGTCTGGCCAGTTTCGTGAGTGATTGTCAGATTGTCGTTGCTACCGTTGTAGTCGAATCCGAAACTCGCCTGCGGTGCAGTCGCGGTTTGCTCACCGAGACCGAGTACGAACGTACCGATGACTGCAGCGAGGATGACGGTGATTGCCACCATCAGGATGACGCCGATAACCGGCGAGACAGCACTGTCGTCTGTGAGTAGGGCTTTTAATTTCATAATTTCTGAATGTACTACAGACTGATGTGTCTCGCGGGTTGGTTGTAATACTATCGGGGCTGTCGAAAGATGCTGGAAAGAAGGGCGGTTGATTACTTACGCGTCAGGACCGCTCCACTTCTGCAGGGTAGCAGAGTTGGAACCGGATTCGTCGGTCCAGACGATGCGGACGGTTGCGCTGTTGAAGCTACTGTTTCCAACTTGGACAGACGTTCCTGCGGTCACGTCGCCTGAAACACCCATATCTGTGAACGACTTCGATTGATTGCTGGCTCCAACAGGGACCCCACCGGAAATGACTTCAAATGAAGTACCTGAAGTGAGGTTGAGGTTGTCTGAGTTAATTGCAGTACCACTGTCGTGAGTGACAGTCAGGTTGTCCGTTGACGCACCATCAACGTAGTCGAAACTGAAACTCGCCTGAGGCGCGGTCGTGCTTACTTGGTCTCCGAGACCGAGTACGAACGTGCCGATGACTGCGGCGAGGATGACCGTGATAGCTACCATCAGGATGACCCCGATGACCGGCGACACCGCGTCGTCGTCAGCGAGGAACTGTTTGAAGTTCATTTACGCGTTGTAAGTCCACTTCTGGAGAGTCGAAGAGGAACTGCCACTTTCGGATTCCCAGACGACGCGGACACCTTCGCCTTCAGCGAAGCCGCCGCCCGTACTAGAGTTGACAACAACACTGCTACCTGCAGAAATGTCAGTGGGTGTGCCAGCAGCGAAGTCGGCCCACGTGTCAGTTGAGTTGTTGATATCTCCCGTGATGGTCACTTGACCAGCGTTGATAGCCTCACCACTTTCGTGAGTGATAGTGAGTGCACCATTACCGTCGTAGTCGAAGCTGAAACTCGCCTGCGGTGCAGTTTCGCTCACCTGGTCGCCGAGGCCGAGCACGAACGTGCCGATGACGGCGGCGAGAATGACTGTGATGGCCACCATCAGGATGACCCCAATAACTGGGCTGACTGCACGGTCTTCCGTGAAGAGCTGTTTGAGTTGCATAGTTTGTATTCCGAACACGCATGACGGGGTCGCATGCCGTCGCGCACAGCGCGTGGGTGGGGGGTTCCCCCGTCCCTGCCCGGCATCCGTCTCGTGTATCCACTCGCCACGTATCTCCCAACTAACTTAAATGTGGGTGACAATTTAGTAACAGATTTAGGGGGTTAATTTAGTCATTAATATAGTCTTTATACCTTGTTTAAGTAGGCAATGTCACCCAATTTGGGTGGTTCCTTTAGAACTACTAAGACGTTGTTCGTCGTTTCCTTGGCAGGTCGAGGTGAGCCAGAGTTCCATGTGACGTTGCGCGTTCACGTACGCACGCGAGTAGACGGACTGTATCGTGAGGTCTGCTTCGAGAACTAAGTCTATTCGAACACCGAGAGAAAGCATCCGAAAATTCGCGCGCGCACTCGTCACTCGTCGATTAATCGTCACTGAAAACGGAGATGTCCCCCGAAAATGGGGGACGCCGTTTCTACCCAAGGTGGCGTGCGCACGCGCTAGATGACAACACAATAACCATACAAAACCTTTGTGGGACAGACCGGTATTACGAGGCTCATATGTCCCGATTCTAAATGATTTGAATCGCGTCAATCACACAAAGTATTTACCGGAAAGGGTCAACAAGACGAACTGTACCCCTGCCCATGGAGGCATCAGTGAGTAACTCTCCCTCGGCCCGAGTTCTGCTCGGAGTGGTTTAACGCGAGGAAAGACGAAAACGATGTCCCCGACTGCAACACCCATCAAACCATGACACGTAACAAGCAAATCCGCGCGGTACTTCTCGCTGCGCTGATGGTCTTCTCGGTATTCGCCGGGTCCATCGCGTTTACGGGAACTGCCGCTGCCGATGCGTCTAACGTTGATGGTACTGTCGACGGTAACGACGTACTCATCAACGCGACGCTCGCCGGCAACGAAACGAGCTATACTGCTTTCGTTGACGTTAACGGCGACGGTCAATTCGACACAGGCGAACCGAATGCAACCAACAATTCACCCAGTGGAGCGACTCAGCTCAACGAGAGCGTTGACGTGAGTTCTCTTAGTGACGACACGTACACTGTTGCTGTTCAGACGAACGGCACCACTGTTGTCACTGGCAACTCTGTCAGCGTCTCCAACGGCGAAACTCCTGAACTCTACTCGGCTGTTCACTACGTGAACGATTCCGGCGTTCCGGTCATCGAACTTGCATTCAGTGAACAGGTCTCGAACATCAGTAACATCAACGTCTACCAAGACGATAGTGACGCGACCTCGATCGTTCAGAACCGTAGCCAAACTGCCGACGGCCAGGTTGTCCTCGGTGTCAACGGCGTCTACACTGGCGACATCGTCGTTGAGGTTCCTGAATCGGTTCAGGACGGAAACGGCAACTCTGTCTCCGACGGCCTCGACAGCGATAACAACGCATCCGTGACGGTCGCAACGGTCACCGCAGACGGTGGCTCTGTTGACGCATACCAGGGCGAAGTCGTCGCCATCACGGATGGTACGATTGACGCGGATGTTAGCGTTGAGTCCGACGACAGTCAGGACGACAGCGAAAACTTCCAGTTCTCCGGTTCCACCGGTCCTAACTCTGAAGTCTTCGTCTTCAACACCGAGAACCGCGAACTCGAAACGTACAACTACTCCGTTGGTAGCAGTACCACGGGACAGATTGACGTTCTCGACCTCGGTCTCGAACTTACGGTCGACGACCTGAACGTCACGACCGAAGAAACCATCGAAGGTACGGTCTCCGCCAACGCTGGCGGTGAAGCCATCGACGTCGCAATTGTCGACGAAGATGGTGACGAAGTCGCAAGCGACGACGATGCTGAACTCAACGGACAGGGTGAATACGAATTCTCCTTCGACGTTGCTGCTGAAGACATCGACGCTGGCGACTACACCGTCGAAGCCACCGCAGACAACTCCGGTGTCACGGTCACCTCCGACACGGTGACCGTCTCCGAAGCCGAAGACGGTAGCGCAGACTTCACCGAGAGCGTCGTCACCGACGAGCGTGGTGACGTCGTCGCCATCCCGGTGACTCTCTCGAACGCTGACACCGCAACCGTCACGATCGGTTCGGACAGTCAGGGCTACGAAGCAAACGTCACCGTCGAGGACGGTAACGACGACGGCGAAGTCGTCATCCTCTGGAACTCCGCAGAGTCCACCTCGATGAACGTCGACGACGTCTTCAGCGTCGAAGACAGCGACGATGACGTCCTCACCGGCGACGATGGCGTAACGAACGTCACCGAGCCAACGAGCGACCTCATCGACGCTGGCGACTACGACCTCGAAGTCCAGACCGGCGCCTCCGCGGGTGACGCTGAGAACGTCGCAACCCTCGTCCTCGAGGATGGCGGCGTCCAGACCGTCCGCACGTGGACCGCTCCTGACGGAGAGAGCCTCAGCGACCTCGAAGAGGTCACTGAAGCACTCGAAACGGCCAACCTGACCGAAGACTCCGAAATCGCCTACGGCGACCAGGTTGTCATCCAGATCGAGGCATCGGGTCTCGAAGGTACGGTCGACCCAGAAGGTGACGAGACGGTGTCGAACTTCTTCGACAGCGACTCCTACCGCCTGACGGTCAACCAGAGCAACCCTGGCCCGAACCGCGACCCCAAGATCCTCAACCTGACGAACGCAACCGTCGTCGCTGACGGCAGCAACGACACGTACTTCGTTGTCTTCAACTCGGAAGACGTCCCGGCAATCCGTGACGAGAACGACAACGGTGTCATCGACGGTAGCGAGACGGACAGCGTCTCGACCGCCGACGACGACCAGTACGACGTTGAGTTCGTGATGTTCGAGGACCCATCGACGGGTACCGCGCTCGTTGAGGACAACTCCTCGGCATCGACGTCCTACGAGAACGTCGAGGCTGAACACGACTTCGACAGTGACCCGATCAACGTCACCAACACGGCTGACGTGAGCATCTCGGGTACGTCGAACACGGCACCTGGTACGGAGATCACGCTCCGCGTGCGCTCCTCGGGTGACACCCAGCCTCGCTTCCTCAAGACGGCAACCGTCTTCGTGACCGAGAACGGTACGTTCTCCGGCACGTTCGACTTCAGCGAGCAGGCTGTCGACGACACGTTCACCGTGACCGCTGACGGCGGCGTCGCTGCTGACGTCGAAGCTGACGGTAACGTTGTCGAGTCTGTCGACACCTCCACCACGACGGAGGAGCCGACTGACACCACGACGACGACTGAGGAGCCAACCGAAACGACGACGACTGAGGCAACCACGGAAGCCACGACTGAGGCAACCACGGAAGCCACGACTGGTGACGGCGAGACCTCGACCGGTACGCCCGGCTTCGGTGTCGCTGTTGCCCTCGTCGCACTCGTCGCTGCGGCACTCCTCGCGATCCGTCGCGACTAACGACGATAGCTAACCACCGGGATTTTCCCGGCTTTTTCATTTCTTTCGACGCTCGACTGGTGAGCGGCAGCGCTGTTTTTCGCACACTAGTTGGCCCAGATGTCGCCTGCTGAAGAGCAGGAGGATTCAACACGATTACAGACGAAATAGTAGGTATGACGGATAGAACAGGTGAGGAGACAGTCGGACCCTCACGACGGTCTGTTCTCGCTGGGATTGGGTCTGTCGCACTGGTGGGGCTTGCAGGCTGTACTGGCGGTGGGGGCTCACAGATTCAAGATACCGACGGCGATGGCGTCATCGACTCGAAGGATTACGCACCCCGAGATTCGTCGGTCTCACGCCGTTCAGACCTCGAAACGACGACGAGGGCGGCAAAGACGACGACCGCAACGACGACTGCACCGACCACGACGACGGCGACTGCAACGCCAACATCGACACCCGAGCAGACCACGGCACCGACGACAGTTTCTTCCGAAGACGTTCAAGGGTTGACCGCACGAAATTCGGACGTCTTCGAGCGGCAAAATCACATCTCGGCGTACTCACAGCATTCGGTTACCGTGCAACTGTGGGCCGAAAGCGTCGAAGGGTACACCTCGTCGGGAACGGACCTATACGTCTCGTTAGTCGAGTTCCCCCGTTCTGGCTCGTTTGCGTCTGGGCGGACACGTGTCGAGATGGGAAACGACGTTTCGAAGTCGATAACCGTCGATATCGACTTCCCAGAGGATGCAAGAGACCGAACCCTCCACTACATCGCGCTTCTCGTCCCAGAAGGCGAATCAGTCGATAGCCTCAGTTCGAGCGACGTTCAGCACGTCGGCGAGAGCGACCCGTTCACGCTTGGGTCAGGCGACACCGAAATTTCGCGGGTGACACCGGACGAATTGTCGGGCTTGGGAACCGAGGAAACCGACGAGTACACGCGAACCAGCGCCGAGGGAATCTTCGACTTCACGATTTATGGCCGTACAGAAGGGCAAAACTGGGAAGCGTCCTACTACATCTTCAAGAGTGCTTACGCGCAGGCGTGGAGACGAGACCACGGACGGAGTCGCCCAGAGTTCGTCCAGTACGAGATGCAGAACGGCTTCGCCGCAGAGTTCGCAGACCTATTGGACGGCATCGCGGAGGATATCGGCTTCACAGAAAAACGGATGAAAATCGAGTTCGTCATCGACTTCGTCCAGCGCCTCCCCTACGTTCCCGATAGCGTCTCCACAGGCTACGACGACTTTACGAAGTTCAGCATCGAGACGTTGGTCGAACTCGGTGGCGACTGCGAAGACACGAGTATCATGCTCGCCGGAATCCTCCAGAGCGAACCGTTCGGCTACGACATGGTGTTGATTCAGCCGCCGGGACACATGGCCGTCGGCATCTACGGGTCGGACCTCCCGGGCTACTACTGGACCCACGAGGACCGCAAATACTACTACATCGAGACGACCGGCGAAGGCTGGGGAATCGGTGACTTACCGAACGAATATCGAGATTCGTCGGCCTACGTGATTCAGGTGTGATTGACTTAGGGATGTGAAGAATCTTTGGCGGAAGCCAAGGCATAGTTTGATTTTCGAGTAGTAGAGAATCGGACCAATTTCGTGACGGGTTGTGTGACAATATAGATTCAGAGACACATTCAAATATAAGTAAACAAACCAGTTTGCATGCCCTCTCAAACGGTGAAAGATTGGCTTGCTTATTTTGAGAAAATAGCCGACTCAATTGGTGTGTATGTCGAAATCAACTCGACTGAGATATTCCATTTCACTTACGACGGCGATCCGCCAGTAATTGCAAAAGTTCACCACTCCGTGTACCCGCGAAAAGAGAACCACATCTGGGTACGGTTCGACCAGGAGCAGTCCAGAGTTGACCAAGATACAGGAGAACGCGTATTCGCAATCCAATTAGATGTAAATTCAAAGGACGAATTCAATCTCAGTACCGACCATTTTATTGTTGTCACCGAGGACTTGATTCGAACTGAACTAACACCAAACGGTGATGTACACATAGATACAGATAAACCAGGACAATATGACGCACCTTTCAACGGATTTGTTGATAATTGGAACGCACTTTTTGAGTATATTACTGGTGAACAGTACGAGTTCAATGTAAGTGACATTCTCGATGACGTAGATGGAAATATAGAGAGTACCACAGAGCCTGCACCATACTACTGGGTAACTCATAATTTCGAAGAGTTCGATAAGGGATTCCTCTCGGCACCCAATGACTCTCAGCCGTCGCACGACCTTGCAAAGCTACAGGAGGGTGATATCGTATTCAATTACATCGATGGGGCAGTTCGTGGATTCTCTGTTGTCTCGAAGTCAGCCTATATTGTCGACGAAGGAACCTCACTAAACGTCGATATCGATGTCTATCCGTTCGATGAACCGCTGGAAATGGCAGACATCTTTAAATCGCTGTACCGCCCCGAAGTCAGACTTGACAAGTACTACCCGTTCAATAAGTCCGGAATCAACCCACGGTACCTGTTTAACATGTCTCAGGCCGGTGGAGATTATATACTTCATCAGAGCGGCGCAGTCCGGGAGTACTATGAGCTACTCGAAAACCACGTCGAACCAGTCCTTGGCGCGTTCCTCAAGCAACCATCGTTTGACATAGAGTTCCCCGAAGAACTCTATTATCCTGGGGGTGATGAGGCACGTCTCAGAAGAGAGATTCAAGCAGCATTGAATGCAGGGAAACATTTGATTTTGACTGGGCCACCGGGGACTGGAAAAAGTAAGATTGCTTCGTCCATCGCTGAACAAAGCTCTGAACAGTCAGATCTCATTGGAGATCACATCTTCACCACTGCGACTGACTCGTGGACGACTTTTGACACCATTGGTGGGTACGTTCCAAGCCGAGAGAATACTGCTAACGCATTGGAGTTCGACCCACGGCTCTTCTTGTCGTGTTTCCGCGACCCAACTAACGATACTATCCGAAACCGGTGGCTGGTAATCGATGAGATGAACCGGGCGAACATCGACAATGCATTTGGCCAACTATTCTCGGTTCTCGCAGGAGACTCAGTACAACTCCCATTTGAACGAGACGAACCAGTTCAAATAGAGTGGGTGGACAGCAATAGCTCTGGTGAGCAGATTGCGTCAATAGTTCAGTCTAGAGATCGCTACCCTGTAACACCATCTTGGCGACTACTCGCCACGATGAATACCAAAGATAAGTCCAGTTTATACGACCTGTCGTTTGCTTTCATGCGCCGCTTTGCGTTTGTACATGTTCCAGTACCGGAATTGTACGACGGAGAAGTTGTTGATGTGACTCTATTAGATCCCTCCGGAATGACAAATTATTCCAAGAAATGGCTCGCTGAAGATGCGACAGAGGAAATGAGGGATGCATTTGAGACCTACCACGAGCAAGTATCCGTGCTCTGGGCAGTGGTGAATAATCACCGCGAGCTTGGTCCAGCGATTATTTTCGATATTTTCCAACACCTTGCTGCCTACCAAGGTGGCGACCGGGACTCTCCTCTCACGTCTGCTATTACGACATACGTGTTCCCGCAGTTGGAGGGCCTGAGGCAGGCTAAGCAACGTGAGCTACTGAAAGAACTAGTGAAACCACACCCAATCGAGAGTGATGGTGAGCAAACTACTGTCTCACTGGATATTGACCGAACTGTACTTGAACGGCAAGCGAGTGACCGATTCAATATCCAAAATCTGGATTTAACTGACTAACGCATGGCCTTAAAAACACCCCGTGCAGATTTGGAGTCTTCAGTAGCCAATGAGTTATTAGCATATCTTGGTAATGGAGAAATTAACGCGGTCCAACTTGCAGAGACACATACGCCACAGTTTGAAAGTTTGGATACTGTCACCGAGTTAAAGACGCTGCATTTTGTGTTGTCCGAAAGAGTCCAAAATTTCGTGTCTGTACTTCCAGAACGTCTCCGGCGTATTTCTACAACAACTCGAAGCCAAACGGTGCAGACGCAGGGTGAGGTGCGGGGTCAGATTGACTGGAAGCAAACCCTTGAATCACGTGCCGCCCGCGGTTACGATGACCCCACCTTATTCACCATTAATACGCCTGCAGTAGAGTCCAACACTCCTGAAAACCGTGTTCTCAAATGCGTACTCTCTGTACTCGCTGATGGAATTAAACTCCTCAAAGAGGTTGACCAACCGTGGTGGAAAGGATGGGACGACCCGAGTCCAGAGTGGGTCATCCGACAGCTAGAAGAGAATGTGTACCTGAGCAGACTTCCTTCAGTTAGCGAGATCACTCTTTCAGCTCGGGACCTCAACGCAGCAAGGTGCTCTCGGCACGAGTTCTACGTTGATTGCTACGAATTACATCGACTATTTGATGATTTCGTGAATGACCGATATGAGAACACAGATGTGCAAAAACTGTTTGTCGAGACGCTCGTAACCCCGGCTTCAGATGCTAAACTGTTCGAACTATACTGTGTTATTCAGTACTTGAGACGGTTTGATACGGTTCAGGGGTACAAAATTCAACGAATTCAACCCGGTATGGGTGCATTTGCGACCTTCGAAGCAACCAATGGACGGGTAGAAGTCTATTACGACCGGACAGGTCCGCTCTCCTTTTCAGAACAGTTCCCAGATAGCGATTCTTTGAGACAGCGTGGAACTCCTGAACCACTCCAGCGTATGGTCTTGGCTTATGAGGAATATCAGGGGGTAGTTAGTGAATTTCTGGACAAGTCGTCGAATAGTGGACTCTACTCGGGAAGACCAGATTTGCTCGCGATTGTGTATGGGCCAAACGATTGTATTGAGAAGATAACCATTGGTGAAGTCAAATATACAAGGTCGAAACAAACATTTGCACGCGGGCTTCGTGAACTATGCGAGTATCTCTACTTCCTTCAACACAACGCAGAGTTTCTGTATGGTTCTAATGAGGTCAATGTTCCAGAGATACGCGGAATCATATTTTCTGACGGGGTCAGTACTGAAGTGGGAGAGTTCGACTCAATCAAACACTTAACCACTTCGATGCTTGCTGATTGAGCAGACTGTGTCGATTTCAGCACAGAAGTAGTAGACTGTAACGCAACTAGATATCTGGCTAATGTCGTTGTAAAATCAAAGTAATGCCCGGGGTGGGCTCCGAACCCACGATCTCCGCATGTCCCAGGTGCGAAGCCGGCATGACTTCGCGAGGGGCGGAGGCTTCCAAGGCGTTCCGCACCGATTGTGAAACCCTATGAGTGCGGCGCTATGTCCAGCTAAGCCACCCGGGCTCAACTTGGCGTTGTGCGGTGGTAGTATTTAACCTTCTCATCTTGTCTGAGTTCGGGCCGCGTCACCACAGTGCTCGATTGGATGAATCACCCACGGATTTATGCCCTAACACTGGGTGGTCCCACGCATGAGCCAACCGGAGATCGTCCAGTCGACCCTCGACGGCGAGACCGTGGTTTCGCGCATCCATCTCGGAGGTGAGGACGAACTGTTCGTGACCCCATCACGAACGCTGGTCTATCGCGCTGAAGGCCTGCTCTCCGACGAGTCAGTCGATGAATTTCCGCACAATGCCGAGCGCCTCTCGGTGAGTGAGGGGCGTCGCAAGGGGAAAATTCTCCTCGATTACGGACTCGACGGGAGTCAAAAGTTCGGACTCTCAGTAAAGCGTCTCGACGAGGCCCTCCAGCCGATTCTCGAAGGAGTCCTCACGAGCGCGGGCGTCCTCGACGAAGGCGAAGGTGTCGTTCAGGCGTTCCGCTTCAGCGAACTCACACTCATTGTCACCGACAACCGTGTCGTTCGCCACATCGGGAGTGCCGTGTGGGACGAAGATTACGAATCGTACCACTACGACGACGTCACCAACCTCGAATTCGAATCCGGAAGCGTCGCAACGACGGTCGTACTCACCACCAACGGCCGACAAGAGCGATTCAAGACGCCGAACGAACAAGAACGTCTCGTCCGTGAGAGCCTCTCGTCGGCGCTCTGTGAGTATCACGGCGTCAGCAGTCTCGAAGAGTTCCGCCTGAGTGTCGCGCCTGACGAGGAAGACGAAGCCGACTCGGAACGCGACAACACCGACTTCGGTGCTGGACCGGACCCACTCAGTGCGAACCCCGCAGAACTCGCTGACGAGCCACAGAACGCGACGCGCGCAGAAGAAGCCGAACAGTCACAAGCAGTCGGCCAAGCGGTCGAAGCGACCGCTACATCCGGCGGGAGTGCGGCGCAAGCGACCGAAGCACCAGAAGAGGCCATCGCCGATGCGGCGGACCTCGGATTCGAAAATTCTGGATTCGAATCTGCGGCCGAGCCAACCCACACCGACCTCGAAGCCGAAATCGACGCGCTCAAAGACGTCGTCCAGGCACAAACCGAACAGATTCAACAGCAGCAGAAGCTTCTCGAACAACTCATCGAGGAACTTCGTCGCGGGCGCTAACGACAACGGCGAATCATTCACGGCGAGACAGGTGGGATGCCGTCCTCGCTCGTCACTCGCGCCCGAGTACTTTTCTGATACACGACGAGCCGAACGGCCCGAGTTCGCCGGATTCGAATTTCACGAAGTGGCCGGTCGAAATCGACGTGCCGCACCGACGACACGAAAAGTCGCCTTCACGCTGAACGACCTGGCTCTCGAACCTGACGAACGTGCCACCGCGCCGATGGCGAACGTTCGCACCGTCGCGCTCGATGATGCCGCGCATTTCGGCGGTATCGAGGATGTCTCGCGTGAGCGTCGGGTCGGTGGTCACCGTCTCGATACGGTCCACGACCTCTGCGAGCGAGAGTTCGTCGGCTTCGAGGTGGGCGAGCAGTTCGAGCGCGAGTTCGACGCGCGCGGGCTCTCGTTCAGTCACGACTCGCCACACAATCGAGGCGCAGACGGCTAAAACGCTCCGAAGCACAAAGCGTTTGACGACCGCACATCCATGGACAGTCATCGCCGTGTCTCGCACTCGTTTCGCGTTCGGAGCAGTGATTGCCGCCGTCTGTATCGGTGCATTTCTCGTCTCACCGGCCGCGGTCACTGCGCACGCGGCGTGGGTCGTTGCCGACCCGGTTCGACTCGTTGCGGTCACCGTCGGCCTCGCCGTCGTTCGCCCATTTGTGGCGTGGCCGACGACAATTCTCGCCTTGCTGATTGGCTACGGCTTCGGACCGATTGGTATCCCGTTCGCGCTCGCACTCATCGTGGCGACGAGCATTCCACCCTACTTGGTTGCGCGCCGTTACGGAAGCGACGGGCGACTCGCAGCGATTGGTGAAGAAGCTATCTCAGTGACGGGGACGGTCCGAGGCGTGACCGCGAGTCGGCTGTTTCCGCTCCCCTCCGACGTGGTTTCGATTGCCTCCGGAGTTGCGAACGTTCCGTTCGGTGCGTTCGTCGTCGGGACTGCACTCGGAGAAATCCCGTGGGCAGTCGCAGGCGTCGTCGCGGGCGCGTCAGTCGAGACGCTCACCACCGAGTCGCTGGATGCGGTCTTGCGACCGGAGTTCATCGCACTCATCGCACTCGGTGGTGTCGCGTTGCTCGTCGGGCCTGCGTATCGGTACTATCGAGAAACCCGTCAGCCGAACCGCGGTCAGCACCAGTAAAATCAGACAGAAACAGTTAGAGAGGGCGTACTTCGGTCTTAATCCAAGAGCGACTCGCCGGTCATCGCAGACGGTTGGTCCACGCCGACTAATTCGAGCATCGTCGGAGCGATATCGCACAGCGAGCCATCTGCTCGAATCGTGCGGCCACCCGAGAACGGGTGTTCACTCTCGGTGTCGGTCGCTTCTGGGGTGAGATAGGTGAACGGAACAGGGTTGTAGGTGTGGGCAGTGTTCGGGTCGTCTTCGGTGCCCATGTCGTCGGCGTTGCCGTGGTCCGCGGTGATGCAGACGTGCCCGCCGTGGGATTGGACCGCTTCGACGAGACGGCCCAGTTGGTCGTCAACTGCTTCGACGGCGGCGATTGCGGCGTCGAAATCTCCCGTGTGACCGACCATATCGGGGTTGGCGTAGTTGAGTACCATCACGTTCGGGTCGTCGGATTCGATGATGTCGATGGCGGTGTCGGTGAGTTCTTCGGCCGACATCTCGGGTTGAAGGTCGTAGGTCGGCACGTCCGGACTCTTGACGATACTTCGGATTTCGCCGTCGAATTCGACTTCGCGGCCACCGTTGAGGAAGTAGGTGACGTGCGGGTACTTTTCGGACTCCGCGAGTCGCATCTGCGTCTTCCCGGCATTCGAGAGTACCTCGCCGAGCGTATCCTCGGGTTGGTTCGGCGGGAACGCGACCGGGATGTCGAAGGTCTTGTCGTACTGCGTCATCGTCGTCATGAAAATTTCCGGTGGCGTGGTCTCGAAGTCCCACGCGGGTTCGATGTCGCAGAGCATGCGCACGAGTTGGCGCGCGCGGTCAGACCGGAAGTTGAAGAAGACGACGCTGTCGCCGTCTTCGAGCGCGGGCGCGTCGTCGATGAGCGTTGGCTCGATGAACTCGTCGGTGTCGTCGCGGTCGTAGGAGTCGGTGACGGCTTCGACGGCGCTGTCGGCGGTCCACTCAGCCTCCCGTTCGACGATGGCGTCGTAGGCGCGCTTGGTGCGCTCCCAGTTCTGGTCGCGGTCCATCGCGTAGTAGCGTCCGGATACGGTGGCGACTTGTCCCGTCCCGTGTTCGTCGATGGCGGCTTCGAGGTCGGTCAGGTATTGCTCGCCGCCGGTCGGGCTCGTGTCGCGGCCGTCGGTAAAGGCGTGGGTGACGGCTTCCACATCGTGTTCTGCGGCGAGTCTGATGAGCGAGTGGAGGTGTTCTTGGTCGGAGTGGACGCCGCCGTCGGAGACGAGGCCCATGAAGTGGACGCGCCCACCGTTTTCTTTGGCGTGTTCGAGCGCGTTGGTGATTGCCTCATTTTCGTCGAACGACCCGTCTTCGATGCTATCTCCGATTTCGGTGTAAGCCTGCTTGACGACCCGGCCAGCGCCGATGTTGAGGTGGCCGACTTCGCTGTTTCCCATCTGTCCTTCGGGGAGACCGACGCGTCTGCCATCGACGATGAGCGTTCCGAACGCACCAGAATCACGGTAGTGGTCGAAGTTCGGCGTCTCTGCGGCCTCGATGGCGTTTCGGCGGTCGTGTTCGCCGAGTCCCCAGCCATCGAGAATGATGAGTGCTGCGTCCATGTTCGGTGCTTCGGCGTCCCGCGGTAATTGTCCTTTGCTCTCGGCAGTGATTCGCCCGTTTGGCCGTGTGAATCTGGCGCATACCGTCCCGACGGCCTTTTCTCCGGGGGCACCGTTCGACTCGGCGATGCGTCTCCGCGACATCGCACAGGAGTTCGACTCGAAACTCGACGACTGGGTAGAGTACTACCTCGGCAACGGGCCCAGCCTCGTCGTGTTTCTCTTGCTCAACGCTTCGGCCTTTCTCGTCGGCGTGAGTTTCTACGTCCACTCCGACCCGTCGCTCGCGGACATTCCGACGTTTCTCTACCCACTCTTCGGCGACTCGCCGACTGCGCTCGCGTTGATGACGCTCTCGGCGGCGACGTTGCTCCCGAACCTCGGCCGCCGCGTCGCGGACGCGCCCGTGAATCGCCCACTTGCGTACCTTCACACGCTCGCGTTCGTCTGGCTCGTCAAGTACGGCATCTGGACGGCCGTCGCGCTCAATCTCAGACCCGACCTGTACTTCGGATTCACTGGGTCGCTCCTCTGGGACTACTGGGGAATCATGCTCACCCACATCGGCTTCATCGGGCTTGCACTCCTCATCCCGAAGTACGGCGCGACGACGCGCGGCGCACTCGGATTCGCGCTCGTCCTCGCGCTCGTCAACGACGTGTACGACTACGGATTCGGGTTCTATCCGCCACTGAAGTACGACGCGGGCCTGTTGCTGGCCGGAATCACGGTCGGACTCTCGTTCCTCTCGGTCTACCTCGCCGCGCAACTGTTTTTACCCTTGAGTGAGCGGTCGCAACGCTAATCGGGCGACTGCGTAGCATTCACTATGAGTCAGGCTTTTCCCCACCTACCGACTATGGTTGGGTAATGGATTCCGCGGTACTGCTTGACCTACTCGGGAACGAAAACCGCCGTCGCATTCTGCGGCTACTCTCGCACAAACCGTGCTACGTCACCGAGATTAGCGAGTACCTCGGCGTCAGCCCAAAAGCCGTTATCGACCACTTGCGAAAACTCGAAGAGGCGGGGCTCATCGAGTCACACACCGACGACCAGCGGCGCAAGTACTTCCACATCTCGCGCAACCTTCGATTGGAGGTGAACGTCTCTCCCTACGGATTCGGGGCCAAGAGCGCGTATCCACCGAGTCCGTCGCTCGATATGAAGGGTCGCTGCCCGCACGTCTCGCTCGAAGTCGAACAGACAGACACCAACGACATCGCCGACCTCGCGCGCGAACTCGGGAACTTAGAAGAACTCGATAACGAACTCTCGCTCGCCCAGCGGTGGGTTCAGGGCCGTCTCACCGACGTTCTCGACCGAATCAACGACCGACTCGGTGTCGATGCAGACAGTCGATTCTACGCGCAGATTCTCGCCGCCATCGCCCACGGGTCGCGGTCGGTTCGAACCATCGCAAAAGAGCTGAACGCCGACCCCGGAATCGTCGATGCGGCGCTCCACCACCTCGCCGAAGGCGGTCTCGTGAGCCGCCGAACCGACGGTTGGCACATCGATTAATCAGATTTCTCGCGTCAACCCGTCGCGCAGGTCTCTGCCGAAGTAGTGACCGACGAGTCCGGCGAGCGCGCCAGTCACAGAGCCGACGCCAGCGATTGCCAGTCCGTAGTCGGCGAGCAACTGGAGGGCGAAGGGTGCGAACACCGAGAGGAGCGTCGAGAGGACGAACGCGAACCCGGCGGCAATCGCTCCGGCGAGACCGACTTCGACGTACCGTCGGTTCGACCCGAGGATGCCGAGGAGAAACCCGGCCATGGCGATACCGAGGAAGTTGCCGATGAATCCGATGAGTGGAATCGCCCCGCCGACGATGACCCCGCCGATGGAGAGGACGAGCGCCACGAGGAACGTCCTGACCGAGAACAGACCGCCGAGGCGACCACTACTCGATTTTGATTTCGTTGGGGCCGACTCGTCGTCGTCGAGATTCAGCCCTGCGAGGATGTCGTCCACGGACGATTCGGACTCGCGTTGGTCGGACCGTTGCATGCGTTACGAATCGTGGGCGAAGAGGATGGCTCTTGTGCTGGAAGTGGTCACAGTCGCGGTCTGGTATCGAACCTCTCGGCCTTTTTGGTCCACCGTGAGACGCTTCGCGCCTCACGAGCCTTCGCTCGCTGGCGCTCACGAAGACAGGTTTTTGCCGTTCACGAGACGCAAAGCGTCTCGTTAGCCAATCAGAACGCAGAGCGTTCTGATGACGTGAGCGGGTCGCGTAGCGACCCCGTGGAGGAAAAAGGTGGAATGGTGGGTTTGAAGTCTGCCGCCACGCTATCCCGCGATATGAATGCAGGCGACCGTGTCCGCGCCACGCGCGGAGACGTTACGAACGAAGGCGTCTTGATGCCGTCGTCGACCGAGGACCATCTCGTCATCAAGTTAGAAGGTGGCTACAACATCGGTATCGACCGCGACGATGCGGACGTGGAAGTACTCGAAACAGACGTGTACGACGTCGAAGACGCACAGTCTGAGACGGGCGGCGCATCCGAAATCGAGTTCGACGACGACCTCCCGACGATTTCGCTCATCTCGACCGGCGGCACCATCGCATCGACGGTCGACTACCGGACGGGCGCGGTGACCGCGCAGTTCGACGCCGAAGACGTCCTTCGCGCCGTGCCGGACCTCGCCGGGCGCGCGAACTACCGCGGGCGCGTCGTCGCCAACATCCTCTCAGAGAACATGACGCCCGAAGTCTGGGTGAACCTCGCCGAAGCAATCGTCGAAGAAGTCGAAGCAGGCGCGGACGGCGTCGTCGTCATGCACGGCACCGACACGATGCAGTACTCTGCGTCTGCCATGTCCTACATGCTCGACACGCCGGTTCCCATCGTCTTCACCGGCAGTCAACGCTCGGCTGACCGACCGTCCTCGGACAACGTGATGAACGCCGTCTGCGCCGTCGAAGCCGCGAAAGCCGACGCCGCAGAGGTCATGATTTGCATGCACGCCTCCGAGTCCGACGACGCCTGCGCGCTCCACGAAGGCACGCGCGTCCGCAAGAATCACACCTCGCGGCGCGACGCCTTCGAGACCATCGGCGCGAAACCGCTGGGAGAAGTCGATTACGAGTCCGAGGAGGTCACCTACCGCCGTGACTACGCCGAGCGCGGGTCTGTGGACCTCGCGCTCCACGCCGACCTCGACAGCGAGGTCGAACTCATCAAGTTCACGCCGGGGATGGACCCTGCGGCACTCGATTACCTCGACGGCAAGTCGGGCCTCATCATCGAAGGAACCGGTCTGGGACACATCCACACCGACCTCATTCCCCGCATCGAGGGACTCATCGAAGACGGGACGGTCGTCGCCATGACCTCGCAGTGTCTCGAAGGCCGCGTCTGTGACCGCGTCTACGACACCGGCCGCGACCTGCTCGATGCAGGCGTCGTCGAAGCGGGCGACACGCTTCCGGGGACGGCCAAGGTCAAGCTCATGTGGGCGCTTGCGAACCTCGCCAATCCTACGGATGCGATGGGTCGGAACCTCGAAGGCGAGTTGACCGAGCGGTCGGTTCCCTGGGAGTAACCTGATGGAGATACGACCCGCACGCCCCGAAGACTACGACGCCGTCGTGGCCTTCACGAGTGATACGTGGTCCGACCGCGGCGGGTCGGACTACATCCCCGACATCTATCACGACTGGATAGACCCCGGCGAGCGGACGCAAGTGACGCTTCTCGTCGATATCGGCGACGAGACGCCATCTGGCGAGGTTGTCGCTATCGCGCAGATAGTCATGCTCTCCGAGTACGAGGCATGGGCACAGGGAATGCGTGTCGCATCCGACCACCGCAAACAGGGCTACGCGACGAAGCTCAACGACGCGCTGTTCGACTGGGCGCGCGAACGGGGTGCAAAGCGCGTCCGCAACATGATTCACTCGTGGAACATCCCGAGTCTCTCCACCGCGCGTGCCGCGGGATTCGAACCCGGAATCGAGTTCCGGTGGGCGACGCCCGAACCGAATGCTGAGTCCGAATCTGACCTGCGCGTCAGCGCCGATGCCGACGCCGCGTGGGCGTTCTGGACCGACAGCGACACGCGCCACGAACTGAAGGGACTCGCGCTCGACCCGGTCGAGTCGTGGGCCGTTTCGGAACTGACGCGCGAACGCCTGCACGAGGTGGCCGACGATGGTCGCCTGCTCGTCGTCGGCGACGACCACGTCTCGGGGATGACCTACCGCAACCGAACCTACTCGCGCGAAATCGACGGCGAGACGGTGACGTGGGCCGAGTACGCCGTCGCGGCGTGGGACTCACAACCCGCGTGTCAGGCACTCATGGATGCGGTTCGAAAGGATGCAGCAGCAGTCGGTGCAGACCGAACTCGTGTTCTCGTACCGGAAGGTATCGACTGGGTATCCGACGTCGCTTACACGTACAGTGGGCTTGCCGAAGAACCGACGTTCGTCATGGACGCCGAACTGTCGTAAGGTCGCCGAGTTGCCGTAATCGGCGTCATTCCCACGTGATTTCACCGATTTCGACGCGAATTCCGCCGAGTTCCGAGTCCGAAACCGTGAACGACCACCCGTGGAGGTCGGCGATTCGGCTTGCAATCGAGAGACCGACCGATTCGTAATCGACACCGAGTAACTGCCCTTCTGGCGTTGCTATCGTTCGCTGTTCTTTCGATGGTGGCGTGCCGTTGTCTTCGACGAAAATTCCGTCTGTGGTCGTTCCGATAACGATGTAGGATGGGGCGCTCGATACTGGTGTCCCTTCGATTCGGTTGACCAGAATCGACGTGAGAAGAAGCCCAAACAGGTGTCGGTCCGCAGCGAACGTGCCGTTTCCGACGATGTGACCCGAAACGTCGTCCGTTTTCTCGATGTCGCTCCACGTGTATGTGGCGGCGTCTCTGAAGTCTATTGGCTCTAATTCGACCGTCCGCGTCTGGTCGGCGAGCGCGATACTCCGTCCGAGTACCGCCTCGATGTGTTCGAGTATGGTTGCGAGTGCTTCGGCATCCTCTCCGTCGCCCTCGGCGACTTTTTCAGCCAGTTTTCGGGCCTTGTCGAGTTCTTCGCTCAGTTCAGACGAGAACAACTGCATGAGCATCGTGAGATGCTGGTTCTTCTCGTTTACCTGTAGTTCGGCAAGTCGCCTGTCGGTGATATCGAGGTGCATCACGAGAGCGAACTGGCCGTGGCGCTGGGTCGTAAAGGGAACTGCAATCAGCAAGAACCAGCGATAGACAGACGGCGAGTGGCAGGGGTACTCGGCAGTGAAGATGTCCTGCATCCCGGTGAGTATCGACCGAATACCATCGGCCACGACGCCCGCGAGTTCGTCTTCGTCACGAGCGGCATCACACACCTCCAGATAGTTGACCCCGACCGAGTCGACGTCGCCTTCGTAGCCGTTTGCCTCGGCGAAGGTCCGCCACGCTCTGTTCGTGTAGACGATATCGCCGGAGGTGTTGAGAAGTGCCACCTCCGTCGGGAGTTCATCGAACCCACGTTCGATGAGCGACACCTCTGACATGCGCACCCATACGCACTACAACGAATAGACGCTTTCTTCTGAAAAACGACGTGACCGGATATCTACCATCAGGCGAAAAAAACGAGAGACACGTCGCTAGAAGGTCACTCTCGTATCGAAAACCGAGGTTGGTACGCGGTTAGTCCGAGACGATGGCTTTCCGCTTATGTCCATTTCCCGCCGATGCCATCTCGAGGACGTCGTCGAAGAAGCCAAGCGAGTCGTGGGGGCCGGGGTGTGCCTCGGGGTGGTACTGGCGTGTGATGACATCGAGGTCGATGCTAGCCAGTCCTTCGGCAGTGCCGTCGTTGACGTTGACTTGCGTCACGTCGAGGTTGCCGGGGTCGGCGACAGTGTAGCCGTGGTTCTGCGTCGTCATGATGACCTTACCCGTATCGAGGTCACGAACGGGTTGGTTGACGCCGCGGTGGCCGAACGCCATCTTCTCCGTAGTGCCACCGAGTGCGCTGGCAATGATTTGCTGGCCGAGACAGATGCCTGCGAGCGGGATTTCGCCTGCGAACTCGGAGACGAGTTCGCGTGCAGCCATGTAGTTCTCGGGGTCGCCGGGGCCGTTCGAGATGAACAGGATGTCGGGCGAGAGTGCCGACACGTCGTCCGCAGTCGCATCGTACGGGAGGACGTGAACGGTCGCACCGCGTTCGACGAGCGAGTCGGCGATGGATTTCTTCGCACCGCAGTCCACGAGTGCAACAGTGGTGTCGCCGTCGCCTTCGTAGGTCACAGGCTCGGTCGTCGTGACCTGCGCGCCGATGTCGGTGTGTTCGCTCATGCCCTTACACTTCGCAAGTTCTTCCTTTGCGGCTTCGGGTGTCGCGTCGTCGCCGACGACGATACCGACTTTCATCGCACCCTCTTCGCGGACCGCGGTCACGAGGTCACGGGTGTCGATGTGGTCCACCGCGGGTACGCCTTCGTCGGCGAGCCATTCGACCACTTCGTCGGTGAACTCACGAGCGATAGCGGCACGGGGGTGGATTCGGTCGGACTCGAATCGCTCGGCTCGGACGCCGTAGTTACCGATGAGGGGGTACGAGAAGGTGAGAACTTGTTCTTCGTACGAAGGGTCAGTTAGACTTTCTTCGTAGCCAGTGTATGCAGTTGTGAACACCAGTTCACCGCGTGTGCGTCCCGGAACACGGCCACGCGCTTCGACAACGCGACCATCCTCCAGAGCCAGGTAGGCGTCCGACATTACGAGATACGAACGGAAGGCGGGCGCATAAGTGTTACTTTCGAAGCCGAGTTACGAAATTCGTAATCGGTAAGAGTGTTGAGGTGGCAAATGAAATATGGACGACCTGGACCGGCGTATCCTCGATATCCTTCGACGGGATGCTCGGACGCCAAACACCGAGATTGCGGCCGAAGTCGGGACCTCCGAGGGGACCGTTCGAAACCGTGTCGAACGCTTGGTCGAGAGTGGGGTCATCGAGCGCTTTACCATCTCCACCCGAACCGGGAATCTGAAAGCGATGATAGAGGTGACCGTCGCGGTGGACGTGGACACCAACAACGTCTCCGAGTTGATGGCCGAGTGGAAAGATGTGGACTTCGTGTGGCAGGTTTCGGGTGAAGAAGACATTGTCCTCGTCGTCGACGCCGCCGACACGCGTGCCGTGAACGACCTCATTACGCGTGCGCGCGAACACGACGACGTGAAGAGTACCAAAACGCGACTCATTCTCGACGAGCGACTCGGGTAAGGTTCCGGTTCGCATCGAAGCATAATTGACCCCCGCCTCCGACGAAACGCACATGAGCGACGCACAGGCCGACGAGGCCACGGAACTCCACAAGAACGCCATGCAAGATGTCATCGCGGTCGACTCTGACGACAACAAAGAGGGGATGGTGAACCGTCTCGACGCCCACACGGGCGACGGCATCCGCCACCGCGCTTTCACGTGTCTCGTGTTCAACGAAGAGGGGCAACTTCTTCTCGCCCAGCGCGCACCCAACAAGCGCCTGTGGGACACCTACTGGGACGGCACCGTCGCCTCTCACCCCGTCGAAGGTCAGAGCCAAGAGGACGCGACGAAAGAGCGCCTCGAAGACGAACTCGGCATCACGCCCGACCAGTACTCTGACCTCCGTGTGACGGACAAGTTCGAGTACAAGCGCTACTACGGCAACTCGGGTCTCGAATGGGAGGTCTGTGCCGTCCTGAAGGTCACCCTCGAAGACACCACGCTCAACCCCGACGAAGAGGAAATCGCTGGAATGCTCTGGGTGGACTACGAACACCTCAACGACCACCCCAAGTGGTACCGTCAACTGCGCCTGTGCCCGTGGTTCGAAATCGCCATGCGTCGTGACTTCGACTGAACTCACACTCGACTCTCGCGCCCGCGAGGAACTCCTCCAACACGTCCGCGAGGGCGCATCTCGGGAGCCTCCAGCAGAAGTCTGCGGCATCCTCGCTGGCAGTGCGAACACTATCTCTCAGACTCTCCCCGTTTCGAACGTCGCCGACGAGCCACGCGTCGCGTACGAACTCGACCCCCAAGAGACGATTTCGATAATCGAAGACGTGGAGCAGTCGGGCGATTCTGTGGTCGGATTCTACCATTCACACCCCGAGACGGCTCCGCTTCCGAGTGCGACCGACAGAGCACAGGCGTCGTGGCGGGGCTACGTGTATCTCATCTGCTCGCCAGATGGGCGGATTAATGCGTACGAGTGGACCGGTGACGACTTCGAGCAAATCCACCTCTCCTGACCTCGCCCGCCTTCGGTGAGAATAACCGCCCCGAGTTCTCACACACCCCTATGGAACCCGAACTCTACGACGACCTGACGGGACAGGTCGCCCTCGTCACGGGCGCAAATCGAGGTATCGGCCGCCAAATCGCCGAAAACCTCCGTGACCTCGGCGCAACCGTCTACGCCGGGTCTCGAAGCATGATGAACGAGACGCCAAAGGGAACCGAGCGCGTCATCCTCGACGTAACCCAAGAAGGCGACATCGAAGAGGTCGTAGACGGTATCTTCGCCGACCAGGGCCGTCTCGATATCCTCGTCAACAACGCCGGAATCGGTGAGTTTGGTGACGACATCGTCGCAGAACCGACCGAAACCATCGACCGAACCCTGAGCGTCAACGTCCGCGGGCCGATGCTCATGTGCAAGCACGCCGTGCCACTTCTCCTCCAGAACGACGGCGGAAGAGTCGTCAACGTCTCCTCCGGCATGGGCGCGATTGGCGAGGAACAGTCCGGTGGGTCGCCCTCGTATCGAATTTCGAAGACTGCAATCAACGGTCTCACTGCGTATCTCGAAGGCCAGTACGGCGACGACGGCCTGATTGCCAACTCGGTGTGTCCCGGTTGGGTTCGGACCGACATGGGCGGCGAAAACGCATCTCGGTCGGTCGAAGACGGTGCGGAGACGCCGACGTGGCTCTCGCGGTTCAAACCAGGCAGTCCCTCGGGCAAATTCTGGCGGAAGAAGCAGGTTATCGACTGGTAATCGGTAGCGGTACGGCGCTTCGGAGTCGATTCGTGAACTCGCGGTCGTTCGAATCTTCGTCCACAGCGGGTTCAGCAGTGCCCTTTCTGAATTCGTTCAGCGCGACGAGTACGTAGTACACGCCGACGAGTCGTGTCGCCGGGTACACCCACGGTTTCCACTCGCAGTGTTCTGCGTCGGTGTAGGCGATTTTGCTCCCGTAATCGACGTACGCGCGTGGGAACAGCATGGCGAGTACTCCGATGACGCCGACGAACTTCTTGAACGACGACAACGACCCACCCCGACGCGCGAGGACCATGAGTATCGCTCCTTCACTCCGAATCACGGGGGTCATCCAGGGTCGCATCTCACACTCGTCTGGGTTTTCGAGCGCCAGTCGCTCTGCAGTCCGGACGAGCGCACCTGGTCGAAAGAGTTCGACGATACCGACTACCCTAAGTACGGTGCGTAACATGACTGCCACGTAATACGTTACCTAGACGCATGAAACCATCCGTTACTTGTCACACCATTCGTTGCTAGCCATTCCAATGGGACCGTCGTTTGGTGTGAAATCCCCGGCGGCCCTGCGGCCTCTCACGTCACGCCAGCACCGCGCCTCTCAAATTCCTCGTACTCCTCCCCGTCCAGAATCTCGCGGAGATGTTCGACCGTTCGGTACACGTCTTCGAACCCGATGTACGCAGGCGACGGGGCGATTCGAACGACGTTGGGGACGCGATAATCCACAATCACGCCGCGTTCTTTCAGCGCCAGACTGATGCGATAGGCCTCGTCGTGTTCGACGGCGACGTGGCCGCCGCGGGCGTCGTGGTCGCGCGGGGTGCCGACTTCGCACCCCGGCAATCGTTCGTCCACGAGTTCGATGAGGTAGTCGGTGAGTTCGAGCGATTTCTCGCGGAGTGGGCCGACGCCGCCAGCGTCCTCGACGATGTCGAGCGCGCCGTCGAGCGGTGCCGACGAGAGAATCGGAATCGTCCCGACTTGGAACGCGCCCGCCGAGTGCGCGGGGTCGTAGGTGAGCGCCATGTCGAACTGCGTCTCCTTGTCGTTGCCCCACCACCCGGCCAGTGCGGGCGTGGTTCCGAAGTGACGCTCGTTGACGTAGAGACCGGCAATCGCGCCGGGACCGGCGTTGAGATACTTGTAGTGACACCAGACGGCGAAGTCCACACCAATATCCGAGAGGTCGTGTGGAATCACGCCCACCGAGTGCGCGAGGTCGAATCCGGCGAGTGCGCCCGCGTCGTGGGCCGCTTTGGTGATGGCCTCGATATCGAACAACTGGCCGCTCCGGTAGAGTACGGAGGGGAGAAACACCATCCCCACGTCGCCGTCGATAGCGTCGAGTACGTCCTCGGTTCGGATGGTTCGACCGTCTCGACTCTCGACCACGCGCAGGGCGTCGTCGGGGTTCACGCCGTGGCTCCGGAGTTGCCCGCGAATCGCGTAGTGATCGGTCGGAAAGTCGAGTGAATCGACGACGATTTTCTCGCCGCGTTCGGGGTCGTAGAAGGTGCCGACGAGGGCGTGAATGTTGACCGTCGTGGAGTTGGCGACGACGACTTCTTCGGAGTCGGCCCCAACGAGCGGTGCGAGTCGCTCACCGAGTCGCTCGCCGTAGGTGAACCAGTCGGGGTCGGCGTCGGTCCACCCGCGAATGCCGAGGTCGCGCCACTGTTCGACCGCCCGGTCGAGTGCCGCTTCGGCGTCGTCTGAAAGCAGGCCGAGGGAGTTCCCGTCCATGTACAACTCGCCGTCCGGAATCGAGAACCGCTCGCGGAGGTCAGAAAGCGGGTCTGATGCGTCGCGCTCGCGGGCATCGCTGAGAGAAATACCGTCCTCGCCGTCCATGGTCGAGCAACGGATGCGCGCGAGAAGTAGCTTTGTACCCCGCGCCGTCGCGCTTTTTTGTATTCGCTCCGCGCTACGTGTATGGACGAGGGTTTCGGTCTCGCATCTGCACCTGCGGTGGACGCACTCGACCCACAGGCACAAGCGGTGGTAGACGAGGTTTCGCAGTTGGGTATCCCCGAGTGGTCTGCGCTCGATGTCGAGAGTGCCCGACGAATCGAAGACGAGGTGTTCTCGGCGAGCGATGCCCCGGAAGTCGCCCGCATCACCGACCTCGCCATCCCGGGACCAGACGACGAAATTCCGATTCGGGTGTACCATCCGGCTCCCGCAGCACACCGTCCAACTCTCGTCTTCTTCCACGGCGGCCTCTGGGCGATGGGAACGCTGGACTCCATCGACGGAGTCTGTCGGCGACTCGCCGTGCGCGCAGAGTGCGTCGTCGTCTCCGTCGATTATCGACTCGCCCCCGAACACCCGTTTCCTGCCGGTCTCGAAGACTGCGTTGCTGCGGTCGAATGGGTCGCAGAACACGGGTCGTCGATTGGTGCGGATACCGATTCGATTTCCGTCGCGGGGACGAGTGCCGGTGGCAACCTCGCGGCCGCGACGTGTCTCTCGGTACGTGAGTTCGACGGGCCAGCGATTGCGAGCCAATTTCTCCTCTATCCGATGACCGACCTTTCACTGGAACATCCCTCGCTCGAAGAAAATTCGGAGGGGCCGCTTCTCACCCGCCGCGACGTGGCGTGGGCCCACGAGACGTATCTGGAGTCTCCCTATCATCGACACAACCCCTTCGCGGCACCGCTTCGAGCATCGTCGCACACGGGGTTGCCGCCAGCCTACGTCGTCACCGCGGGGTTCGACCCGCTTCGAGACGAAGGCGCGGCCTACGCGAATACACTCAGCGAGGCAGGCGTCGAAGTCGTCCACGACCACGAACCAGCGATGCCACACGGATTCCTGAGTTTGACCGCCGACGTGGATATCGCAGACGCCGCCCTCGACCGCGTTGCGGCGGCCATGAAAACTGGGCTCTAATTACTCAGTTTTGTGCGCGAGTCGTTCGTAGGCGTCCCACGACGGGTCGCTACTCGGTACTTCGATTTCCTCGCCGTCGATGACGACACCAGCGCCGTCGGTGACTGTTCCGGCGATGCCGACCGCCGTTCCGTGTTCGGCCAGTGCATCGCACACGTCGTCGGTCACGTCGGGGTCGGTCGCGATGATGAGTGTCCCGGCAGTGGTCGAGTGCCACGGGTCGATATCGAGATAGTCGCACACTTCGCGGACGCCCGGACGCATGGGAATGCTCGAGGAATCGAGGTCGAGTTTGACACCGGCGGTAGCGGCGATTTCGTTGAGTGCGCCGTGGACACCGCCTTCGGTGGCATCGTGCATGGCGTGAACGCCACGCCCGCCCGCCGCGGAGACGGTCATCGCGTCGCGGACGCCACCAGTTTCGTCTAATCGTTCTTGGGCAGTTGCAAGCGTTTCGGCGTCGAGGCCGTCGAAGCCCTCGGGAAAGAGCGTCGTGAGCAGGCCGGTCGTCTCGACGGCGGGGCCGTTCGTGATGAGGATATCGTCGCCGGGGCGGGCACCGTCCGGGCGAATCACGTCTTCGTGGTCGCCGACGGCGAGCGCGGTTGCACCGCCAATCCACGGGTACGAACACCCGCCGTAGCGGGCGGTGTGACCAGTGACGATAGAGATACCGAGGTCGTCGGCCTCTTCGTGCAGGGCGGTCCAGAGGGTTGCGAACTCCTCGTCGGTCATCTCGGGCGGGAGCGTGAACGAGATAGCGAGATGAGAGGGTGAGAGCCCCGAGACGGCAACGTCGGTGAGGATGATATCGAGGGCGAAGCGTGCTGCTCTGTCGAATCCGAGTTCGGGAAGAATCGAGACGGGGTCGGTCGCGAGTGCGACGGCCGTACCGTCGAGGTCGAGCAGTCCGAAATCGACGCCGTGTGTCGGACCGAGTGCCACGTCGTCGCGGGACGCGCCGAGTCTGGGAAAGATGTATTCGGCGAAGAAGTCGCGGTCGACCTTTCCGAGGTCTGTCATAGGCGTGTTCGGTGACGGGCGAGTAAGAACGTACTCATCGACTTCGAGGTCGAGACAGTACTACGCCTCGCTACGTGTGTGGGAAGATGGGACGGTCCCCCGTCCCATGCTCATGAAGAACGACGCGGACTCGGTTCGAAGGGGTATGAAAAGTCCCACCACCGGACTGATACCGCGTCAATTGCATTATTTCGCTCGGAGTACAAGTAACTCGCTAAGTTTTCTCGATGGACCTTTATAGGAAAATCATACCAAAGAAACAGTTTGCTAGTTTCTTACTTAGATTAAATAACGTGGTGGCCAGTCTCGTCGGGAGTGTTGTTAGGGGTCCGCCATCGGTCGTCGAGGTGTTCGACGAGGCTGTGGGCAACGGCGACTGGTTCTTCGTGGTGTACCCAGTGAGTAGCGTCGTCGAAGACTCTGAGATGGCCATCTTCGCAGTAGCCGAGACTCTCGCGAGCCATCTGCCGAGAGAGGAATCTGTCTTTCGCCCCCCAGAGGATGAGCGTCGGGACGGAGACTGTTTGGCGGCGTGGCTTTGGTCGGTCTCGGACGACTGCGCGATACCAGTTCACCATCGCGTTGTAGGCATCGGGGGTATCCCACGCTGTTCGGTAGTGGTCGAAATCCGACGGTGAGAACGTTCCAGGGAGTGCCGAGTCGGCCATCACGCGATGTAGTGTCTCCCAGTTTCGGAGTGGCGCGAGGAGTTCCGGAATCTTGGGTAGTTGGAAGAACAGGACGTACCAACTGCGAAGTTGTTGACGCGGGTCGCGGCGAAGGTGTCGGGCGAATACGTTCGGGTGAGGGAGGTTGATAACCGAGAGTGAGGAGAGACGGTCTTCGTGATGGAGTGCAGTCCACCACGCGACTGCACCACCCCAGTCGTGGCCGACGACGTGTGCGCGTTCTCGGTCGAGGGCGTCGATGAGGCCGACGACGTCGTCTGACAGTTCGTCGATACGATAGGCGCTAATTTCGTCCGGTTTGTCACTTCGGTTGTAGCCGCGCTGGTCGGGAATGACGACCCGATAGCCTGCTTCGGTGAGCGGGCGAACGTAATCTGCCCACGCGTACCAACATTCTGGAAATCCGTGGAGGAGAACGACGAGTTCTCCGTCTTTCGGTCCCGCTTCGACGACGTACAGCGAGACGTCGCCGACGTCGACTGTGCGTCCGGTCGCCTCCGTCGGGAGTGCGATATCGTTGCACCCTAGCCCCAATGACGTTGACATGCAACACGGTACGTCGCCAGGCGTCAAATGTGCCGCGGAAAAATGAAAGAAAAATTGAGTAAAAATGGCGGTCCGGCGACGAGTTAGCCGAACAGGCGTTCGCTCAGCTTGCGCGTTCGCGTCTGTTCGGCAAGGAGGACCGAACAGGACACGTCGTCCACCACGTCCATGACGAGGGTGCCGCTGAGGAGACGCGAGAGGAGTCCGCGCTCGGTTGCACCGATGATGACGAGCGACGAGTCTTCCGCGTACGACTCGATGATGTGTTCGACGTCGCCGGATTCGACAGCGAGTCGTGCATCGGCCAAGTCGCGCTCGGCGGCCCATTCACTGAGGAACGATTCACCCGCTTGCACGTCGTCGGCGACGTGGAGGAGCGTCACGTTCGAATCGTACACCTCGCGGAAGGCGTGTGCAATCGAGGCAGACAGGTCGGAGTCCGGCCCGCCTGCGGTCGGCACGAGGATGTCCGAAGGGTCGAAGCCACGATCTTTCAGCACCAGCACGTCGTAGGGGAGCGAACTCGTAATCTCGTCGAGTGCGCTCTCTGCGCGACCGGGAGAGCCGTGGGTCGGACCCCAACCCATCACCATCAGGTCGGCGTTGTACGTCTCTGCGGCGTCGAACACTTCCTCGAACGAGCGGTGCGAGAGGACGGTGTGAGTCTCGAACGGCACGTCCAACTCTTGGGCACTCAATCGCGCGGATTCGAGGAGTTGGTCGGCCTCGGAGAAGTCGTACTCGGCTTTCGCCGAGGCGAGTGCCGTCTGGTCCGGCACTTGTACGATGTGGACGCCGACGAGTGTGCCACCACGGTTCTTCGCGAGCGACCCGGCGAGTTGCACGAGGTCACGTTGGCTCTCGGGGTTCGAAAGCGGGACTAAGACGCGGAAGCCGCCGTCGGGTTGGACACTGCTCGCGGCCGAAACCGCGGCGTCCGGGAGTTCGTCGGAGCGCCTGAGGATGTACCGAGAGAGAATCCCGACTTTTTCGGTCCTCCCACGTGCGTAGACCAAGTACCAGACGATACCGAAGGCAACGAACAGCACCGAGAGGGCGATTTCGATTGGTGCGAGAAACGCGAGGAGGCCAAAGGAGAACACCGCACCGAGGATGGGTGTAAGGGGATACAGCGGCACGGTGAACGCGGGGTCGTACTCGGCGACTTCCGATTCACGCATCACGATGAGTGCGAGGTTGAGAAGACCATAGACGATGAGGTGCAGGGCACTTCCTGCCTTCGCAAGTGTCTTGATATCGCCGATTGCGATGAGAAAGACGATGATGGACCCCGTCACTGCAATCGAGCGATACGGGGTGGCGAACCGCGGATGAATCTCGTTGAGCCACGTCGTCACGAGTTTGTCCCGGCCCATCGCGAAGTTGATTCGAGAGGAGGCGAGGATAGACGCGTTGGCACTCGATGCGGTCGCAAGGAGGCCACCGAACACGATGATAGCAAAACCCACGCCACCCAGTCCGAGGGCCGCTTCGAACGACAACTCCGCGACTTCGATGACAGGGTCGGCACCAATCGCCGAGAGTTCCTGCCACGGCTTCACCGACGCCATGACGACCATCAAGATTGCGTACATCGTCGTGACGATGAGTACCGACCCGACGACTGCCAGCGGGAGGTTTCGGCCTGGGTTTTTAATCTCTTCTGCGACGGTCGTAATTTTCGCGAACCCGAGGAACGAGACGAACACGAGTGCGGTCCCCGGAAGGATGGCACCGTACCCACCGAGTTCACTCGGTGCGAAGGGGCGAAGTGTCGTCAAGTCGGCTTGGAGGAAGCCGAGAATCGAGAACGCGGTGAGAATCAACACGAGGGTAACGACGATAACGACCTGAATCGCTCCCGTCTCTTTGGCCCCGACGTAGTTCACACCAATAAAGAGCAGTCCAGCGAGAATCGCGGCGACTTGGACCGACGAGAGGGTGAAGAACCCGAGGCTGAGAGCGGGAACACCGACGAGCTTCACGAGGAAGTCACCGAATCCAATCATGTAGAAGGCCGACGCGAAGGCCAAGCCCATCCAGTTGCCCATACCGGCGATAGAACCGAAGAGTGGCCCCAATGCGTGATTGACGTAGTAGTAACTTCCACCGGCTTTCGGCATCGCAGTCCCGAGTTCAGACGCCGACAGCGCAGTAAAGAGCGAGATGATGCCACCGACGACGAACGACAGCGCGATTGCGGGTCCGGCAGTAGCGTAGGCTTCGCGTGGGAGAACGAAGATTCCCGCACCAATCATCGTCCCGACGCCGATTGTCAGCGCCGCGAGCGGACCAAGGTCTTTGGCGAGTTCTTCGTCAGTCATCGTTCACCGTCAGTTGATGCGTCGGCACCGGGGAGAATCACGACCGGCCACTCATCGTTTCGGACGAGGTGTTTGCGTGTCTCGCCCGAAAACAGGTCCCACCATCCGCGCCCCTCGCGGGGTGAGAAGACGATGGCCGTTGCGTCGATTTCGTCTGCGACGCCCATGATTGCCTCGGAAACGTCGGTCGCAAATCGAAGCTCGGTATCGACGTCGAGGTCGAACTCGTCGGCGATTCGACCGACGATATCGAACACGTCGTTTGCGAGTTCTTCGCGTTGTTCGACACCGGCTTTGTCCGGCGCGCCGCCCGCTTTTTCGATGACGTGGACGACAGTTGCCTGCCCCTCTTGGGCGACGATACGTGGAAATGCTGCCCGGCACGTCGCTGTCGCATCCGCTTCGTTCGCAAGCGGGAGCAACGGTCGTTCGAACAGTGGCTCGACTGCCTCAGTCATTACCTATAGAGCGGTCGCAGTTGGTGTTCATCGCGCGATTCAACCCGGCGGAAGCGGACCGCACGGTGCCGTGTAGCCCACAAATACAATGTGACCGTCGGGAATTCATACTGTCGGCTTGAACGTGAAATGCTTTAGAAGTTCGCAAACCTGCCGGACGCGTCGGGGAAATTCGGCGAGAAAATAGACGTTCGTTAGATTCTCAGTTCAAACCGCGACGACCCACGCGCGATAGTCCTCGTCGCGGCCGTAGACACGCTGAAACACGGTGTCGATGAATCCGGCGAGTCGGTTCGCATCGGACCGTGCGGTGATTCGAACGTTCGTCCCTTCTGCCGTTTCTGGGCTTTCGAGTTGGTCGATGCGGAACTCAGGGTAGGACGACAGCATCTCCTTTAATTTCGAAAGTTCCTCGTCGGTTACGTCGATGTTGAACGTGCGGTCGGCGAACTGAACCCACGGAGCAGGTGCGTCTTCGCCGTCGATTTCGGGGTCGTACTCGGCTTCGACGGTGAGAAACGCGCTGCCGCGGTTGCGGTGGGCAACGACGGCGTCGGCGAAGAGTTTTCGTCGTTCACGGGTAGTGGCCGCCTCGAATCTCGTCATACTGGCGGGTACTCCGTCTCGGTACAAAAGCCACCCGCGTCGTCGCCGGGAGTGGGCTCAGAGCATCGTCACGACGAGTGCGAGCGAGACGGCGCTGACGACGAGGAGTTGTGCGGCGAGAATGGCAACCGGGGCGAGACCGGTATCGCGCATCGCGGCGAGGCGGACTTCGAGGCCGAGTCCGACAAAGGCGAGTGCGAACAGTGTGTCGCCCGCAGTGTCGATGGCGGTGAGCGCACTGGACGAGAGCAGACCACTGTTCGCGAGAGCGGCGACGAGACCGAATCCGACCAAGAAACGCGGAACGCCGTCGAGGAGTCCGCGAAGGCTGTCGGTTTCGCCGCCCGCGTATCGCACTGCGTACCAGAGGGCGACGCCGCCGAGCATCGAGTTGCGAGCGAGTTTGGTTACGGTCGCCCACTGGCCTGCGACTGCCGAGTGAGCGAAACCGGCGGCGGTGACTGGCCCGGTGCTGAACATACTCAATCCGACCCAGACGCCGAACTGTTGGCTCGAAAGGGGAAGCACGTCCCCAGCGATGGGAAAGAGGACGAGCGTGACCGCGTCGAACAGGAGAACTGCGGCGACGACGTGTGCGAGCGATTCGCCGTCGGCCTCGATGGTTCCAGCGATGGCAGTGGCCGCCGAGACACCACACACGCTCGCGCTCGCGGCGAGGAGCGAACTCGTCTTCTCGGCGATGCCGAATACCCGCCCGGCGAGAACTTCGACGAAGAGCAAGCCGCCGATGACGGTTGCGACGACGAGTCCGAGGACGACCGGGCCGGAGGCGACGAGTTCGTCCAGAGCGATACGCGCGCCCAGGAGGACGATACCCGTTTCGAGGAGGAGTTTCTGTGTTCCGACGCCGGGTTCGGCCCAGTCGGGGACACCGACCGTATTGGCGACGAGCGCGCCGAAGAAGACACCGAGGAGGAGGGCGTTGACACCGGGTACGACACCAGCGACGAGCATCGACGCGCCCGCGAGCGCGACGAGGAGACCGAGGCCGGGGAGCAGACGCCGGATTCGAGTGGGTCCGGCGACGCTCACGGCGTCCCTACGACAACGATGGTCACGAGTACGAGTCCAAGCAGCGTCGCTCGCCACCCTCGCTCCAGTACACACCACCGAGCACACATCTGCGTGAGGGTGCCCAAGTCCGTCGATGTATCACGCATCGATTGGTGCCAAGAGACCCGATGCGTTGAACGTGTCGCTCTTTGTCGGGAGAATCAGCAATATTGGCTCCTAAATCACCACCGAATCGGCGAAGGAACGTATCAATGTGCGAAGATGCGGCAACCATTTCTTCTTTCTCTCGGACAAGGTTTCGCAGATGTGAGTTGCTTTCTTCAACACTATATGCTCTCGCCGGGACGGGTCGGGTATGGGAAAGCGCATCCTTCTGCTCGGCGCACCCGGCGCTGGCAAGGGCACTCAGTCGAAGCGACTCGCCGAAACGTACGACGTAGAGCACGTCACGACCGGTGACGCGCTTCGCGCGAACAAGGACATGGAGACGGAGTACGGCACGCCGCGTTCGTTCATGGAGAAGGGCGAACTCGTTCCCGACGGCATGGTCAACGAAATCGTCGAAGCCGCGCTCGAAGACGCCGACGGCTACGTCCTCGACGGCTACCCGCGCAACCTCTCGCAGGCGGAGTACCTCACCGAAATCACGGACCTCGATGCCGTACTCTACCTGAAGGTCGCCGAAGACGAACTCGTCGAGCGCCTCACCGGCCGCCGCGTCTGCTCGGAGTGCGGCACGAACTTCCACGTGAAGTTCAACCAACCCGAAGAAGAGGGCGTGTGTGACGAGTGTGGTGGCGAACTCGTCCAGCGCGACGACGACACCGAAGAGACCGTCCGCGAGCGGCTCTCGGTCTTCGACGAGAACACGGCACCCGTCATCGAACACTACCGCGACGAGGGTGTTCTCGTGGAAATCGACGGCGAGCAGACTCCTGAAGACGTGTTCGACGACATCGCGACCGTCGTCGACGACGCGTAATCGAGCGAGGACGTCCGTTTTTTTTGGGTCGATTACCCGCTTCGTAGCCGTGCGGAGGCGCCATCCGCAGAGTAAAAACTTGATAACGCCCGGTTGCCAAGGGCTGGTAATGGCACGAATCGAATCGAAGGTGCGCGAGCTCATCGATTCGGACGCCGACATGCGCAACGCGGTCGAAACCGTCCTCGAACGGGCGGACGACGGCGAAGTCGCGTGGGCGGACGTCCGCGACGAGCTAACGAGCGGTCAGTGGGGCCGCCTCATTGAGAAGGGCATCCTCGTCGATGGCGACGAAGGCTTCAAATTGGCTGATGTCGATGCGACCCGCGCTGGACTCGAAGCGCCCGACACCGACTCGGACTCTGCTTCGAGTTCCTCCTCGAAGTCCGTCGATACCGGCGACTCCTCGTGGTCGAAGTACGACAAGGGTGCGGCGGTCGTGACGGTCGGACTCTTCCTCGGTTACTCGGTCTCCGAGGTTCGGGACGTCATCGGCAATATCATGGACGTGTTCCTCGGCCCGCTGGCGAGCATGCTCCCATTCTACGCCGTCGTGATGGTCCTCGCACTGGCGACGGGTCTCTACTCGACGCTCTTGCAGGCGAACCTCATGGACATGGAGAAGATGGGCAAGTACCAAGAGCGGATGAAGGAAATCCAGCAGCGACAGAAAGACGCCAAAGAGCGCGGCGACGACGCAGCGCTCGAAAAGATTCAAGAAGAGCAGATGGAAGCCATGGGCGACCAGATGGGTATGTTCAAAGAGCAGTTCCGCCCGATGGTGTGGATTATGTTCCTCACCATTCCGGTGTTCCTCTGGATGTACTGGGCCATCGGCGTCGGCGGGTCGGACCCACACATTCCACTCGACCCACTCGTCCTCCCGATGGTCGGTGAAGTCGCGTGGAAGGACGCGGTCCTCGGACCCATGCAGGCGTGGATTATCTGGTACTTCCTCTGTTCGATGGGCTTCACCCAGATCATCCGCAAAGGCCTCAACATCGATATGACGCCGACGAGCGCGTAAACTCGCTTTTCTCTTTCTCGAACTGACGCGTCGGCTCTCGAAGACCGCCGTGAGAAGCCCCCACAGGGGTAGACGCTAACGATAACACCTTTTAGCCGACCGCTCTCAGCATGCATATGTTATTGACCGTCTCCGGGCCACCGGGAAGCGGAAAGAGTACGACGGCCGCCGCCCTCGCCGAGGCGTTCGACCTCGAACACATCAGCGGTGGGGATATCTTCCGAGAACTTGCCGCTGAGCGCGATATGACGGCCGTCGAGTTCAACAAACTCGCCGAAGAAGACGACCAAATCGACCGCGACCTCGACCGCCGACTTCGCACTATCGCAGTCGAACGCGACGACGTTCTTCTCGAATCTCGACTCGCTGGCTGGTTGGCTGGCGACGAAGCAGACCTTCGATTCTGGCTCGACGCTCCTGTCTCTGTCCGCGCCGAGCGTATCGCCGACCGCGAGAACAAGTCGGTCGAACTCGCCCGCGAGGAGACGACGACCCGCGAAAAGAGCGAAGGAATGCGCTATCAGGAGTACTACGGCATCGACATCACCGACCTCTCTATCTACGATATCGCGCTCAACACGGCACGCTGGGGCGAAGAAGAAGTGCCCGCAATCATCACCGCCGCGGTCGAATCCTACGACCCCGCAGACGACGAAGGAAAGTATCCAGTCGAAGGCGTTCGATACGACTTCTAACCATGCTTCGTGACCCACCCGAAGAACGGACGCTCGACGACCTGCTCTCGTTCGGCGTCGTCAATCTCGACAAGCCACCGGGGCCGTCGGCCCACCAAGTGACCGGGTGGGTCCGCGATATGACTGGCGTTGACCGCGCCGCCCACTCCGGCACGCTCGACCCCAAAGTCACGGGCTGTTTGCCGATTCTCCTCGGCGATGCCACCCGCATGGCACAGGTGTTCCTCGAAGGAACCAAAGAGTACGTTTCGGTCCTCGAACTCCACGGCCCGGCACCCGTCGATATCGAATCCACGGTTGCGGAATTCGAGACCAAACTCTATCAAAAGCCGCCTCGCAAATCCGCCGTCTCGCGTCGCCTCCGCGCCCGCGAAATCTACGACCTCGACTTGCTCGAAGTCGAGGACCGACAGGCACTCCTTCGGATTCGCTGTGAATCTGGAACCTACATCCGCAAGGTGTGTCACGATATCGGCCTCGCACTGGGCACCGGCGGCCACATGGGTCACCTCCGCCGCACCGCGACCGACCCGTTCGACGACTCCACGCTCGTCACGCTCTACGACCTGCAAGACGCACTCGTCTTCGCCGAAGAGGGCGACGAGTCGTGGATTCGAGACGTTGTCTCGCCCGCCGAGCGCGCACTCACGCACCTTCCTTCGGTGACCATCGCCCGAAGCGCCGCCCGCGAAGTCGCTCACGGCGCGCCGATTTACGCCCCCGGCGTGTTCGATGTCGAAGCGGGCGCATCTCGCGGCGACCTCGTGGCCTGTTACACCGACGATGGCGCTGTCGTTTGTTTGGGTCGCCTCGTCGGTGACGCCGACCAAGAAGAAGGCGAGGTCGTCTCGCTCGAACGCGTTCTAATCTAGTTACCGTCGATTTTTCTCGGCTTCTGCGAGCGTTTCGGCCTGCTCGTGAACCGATTGAATCTCGCGGTTTGCGCCTGCTTTGTCGAGGTCGTAGATGTATCGCCACGAGGCGAGAGGGTAGCCGTACGACTCGGCCGGTTTCGACTCTGGTGGCGGCGAGTCGTCGTCGCTGACGAGCCACTTGACGACACCGTACCCAACTGCACCGACGAGTATCACGGCACCCACGATGTAGAGGAGGTCGAACGGAATCGCTTCGGGCACGAGTGGCATTCGTTTGTCACGACGTGGGGTGTGCGTATCAGTGTTGTCGCCTACCCGCTGTGAAATGTAATCGCACGCTATGGCGTCTCGCTCTTGCGACGAAACGAAGGGCTTAACCGCGAGACACGCATCGCTTTGAATGCAACCCCGGGACCGTGGGGTAGTGGTATCCTCTGCCGATGGGGTCGGTAGGACCTGAGTTCAATTCTCAGCGGTCCCATACATTTCTCGCAACACAATTCTTCGAGCCGTGGGTCCGTTAGGACCTCGGCGAGACACACTGTGTTGCGTGTATGGTGATGGACGCTGAGCATTGAGCCAGGAGGTCGCAGTCCATGAGCGGAGCAAGTGGAACTGGCTTCTGTTGTTCAATTACCCTTGTTTGAATTAATGCATCTCATAGTGGGTGACATCTCGTTCACTCTCACTCCCTACATCCACCTTACCCTCTCAGCCAACCTACACTATCTCGATGATTTCAGACCTGACACACACGACAGTACTCGTCGAAAACGTGGACGACGCAATCGAGTGGTACACCGACAAATTAGGCTTCGAACTCCGTGACGACGAGGAGTTCGCACCCGGAATGCGCTGGGTGACTGTCGCGCCGGAAGGTGGCGACGTTGAAGTTGCACTGCAAGAACCGAGCGACGAATACGGCGAAGGGATGGCCGCCGAGATGCGCGACAGAATCGGAAAGGGCACGACCACGGTTCTCGCCGTGGACGACTGCCGAGCGACCGTTGCAGAATTGGAAGAGCGTGGCGTCGAGATAACGAGAGAGCCAGAAGAAGTCCCGTGGGGCGTCCACGCCAATATCGTAGACCTGTACGGCAATCCGTACAATTTGGTCGAGACTCGGTGACGGCCTATTTTTATCTGAGTAGTTCGCTCACCGCAACCAACACACCGACGCTCACCACAATCACCCCAACCTCCGCAACCGACGACAGCAACCCGAGCGACACAATCAACGTCGTCGCACACGCGGGTGGGTGAACCGTATCCGTCGCCAGCATCCCCCATCCAGTCACAGCAACCGAGACGATGCCGCTGAGAACTAAACGAAGGCCTTCAATCGAGAGAGCTGGCGGAACAGCAGTGAGCGAAACACCCGACGCAAGCACCGAGTAGGCGACAAACCCCGCCAGCGCACCAATCAGATGACCGCCGATGACGCGTCGAGGGCGGACCTTCTCGCGCTGTGTTTCGAACGCGAGTACGAACGCCGAGGGGCCGAGGCTCGGGAAAATAAAGGGCTGGCCTGTGGCCCACGCGAGTACACCGAGAACGGCAAAGAGGCCGCCTGCAACGACTCCTGTTTCGACGCCTCGACGTGACACACCTGCGTGTCTGTGTGTACTGGATAAAAACGGTGGCTATCTGATTCAAGTAGTCGGCCGCGAAACAGGTTGGGCATGCCCGGAGCAGTGTTCCTCGAAGGCGACGAAGTCGAACTCCGAACCGTCGATGGGAGTGATGTCGATTTTCTCCACGAACTGGTCAACGACCCACAGATTCGGCGTGGAATCGCCGCACTCGACCCAATCACACGTAGCCAGGAGCGCAAGTGGGTCGAAACCCGTGGAAAGGACGACAGCATCAACTTCATCGTGAGCGTCGGAGGCGAGGCCGTCGGCACGATAGGACTCAAGCCGCCGAACAATGCGGGTGTCGCCGAAGTCGGCTACATGATTGCACCAGACCAGTGGGGCAATGGCTACGCCACCGACGCCCTGCGAACCATGTGTGGCTACGCGTTCGAAGAGCGCCGACTCCACAAAGTGTACGCGAACGTCTACGAGACGAACCCAGCCTCCGCGGCGGTCTTAGAGAACGCAGGGTTCGAACGAGAGGGCGTCCACCGCGAGCAAGGGTTCGTCGAAGGCGAACACATCGACGTGCTGCGATACGGCCTGCTCGTGGACGAGTGGATGGAGGAGAACACTCAGACCGAAGACGGCCTCGACAGTTGGATATAGTCTAAATCCAGCCTTCTTCGACGAGTAGTTCGCCGTTGAGGACAGACGCGCCTGCCGCGCCGCGAATCGTGTTGTGGGCGAGGCAGTTGTACTTGACACCGTTTGGCGTCTCTTGGATGCCGCCAGCCGAAATCTGCATGCCGTCGCCGCGGGTGCGGTCGAGACGTGGCTGTGGTCGGAAGTCGTCTTCGAAGACGTGAATCAGTTGCTCGGGTGCGCTCGGGAGGTCGATACCGGGGAACTCGCGCATCGCGGTCGCGACATCCTCGGGCGTGGCGTCCTCAGCGAGGTCGGCGAACACGCTTTCGAGGTGGCCGTCGAGCGTCGGAATCCGGTTACAGGAGGCGTTGACTTCGGCGTCGTGAAGCGCGACTTCTGCACCATCGAAGGAACCGAGAAGCTTGCGCGATTCGGTCTCCATCTTCTCTTCTTCGCCGCCGATGTGTGGGATAGCGTTGTCGATGATTTCCATCGAGCTGACGCCGTCGTAGCCAGCACCGGAGACGGCTTGGAGGGTCGTGACGTGGACGCGGTCGAGGCCGAACTGGTCGAGTGCGGCGAGGGTCGGAACCATCGTAATCGTCGAACAGTTCGGGTTCTTCACGAGCGCGCCGTCCCAGCCGCGTTCGTCGCGCTGGACTTCGATGAGGTCGAGGTGTTCAGGATTAATTTCGGGAATCGTCAGCGGCACGTCGGGTGCCATGCGGTCGTTCGAAGAGTTAGAAGAGACGACGTAGCCTGCTTCGAGGAAGGCGGGTTCGACCTCGGCGGCGACCGACGAGGGGAGCGACGAGAAGAGGAGGTCAACGTCGTCACCGACTGCCGAGGGGTCGGTGCCGACGACTTCCATCTCGGCAATCTCGTCTGGGATTGGCGTATTGACGCGCCACTTCGCGGCTTCTTTGTATTGCTTTCCTGCGCTCGCGTCGCTCGCGGTGAGCGCGGCGAGTTCGAAGACCGGGTGGTCTTCGAGTAGTTGGATGAATCGCTGTCCGACTGCGCCGGTCGCGCCGAGGATTCCGACTCGTACTGCCATTAGCCGTGACGTAGTGTATCACACACATAAGGCCGTTTGGGTTTGCGGCGCAGTAATTGCCGATAATCGCAGGATATCGCGGCTGAGCGTCACGATTTTCAGGTATTTCCTCATGGTCGAACACGTGAAACGTCAATCGTCGAACGGCTGTCCGACGTGCGTTGTTAACCGATAGAATAACGTGTAGTTCCCTGAAAGACTACCGCAAATGTTCAGCAAGGTTCTCGTCGCCAATCGAGGCGAGATCGCAGTCCGAGTAATGCGGGCCTGCGAGGAGTTAGGCGTCCGAACCGTGGCAGTCTACAGCGAGGCTGACAAACACGGTGGACACGTACGCTACGCCGACGAGGCGTACAACATCGGTCCCGCTCGTGCAGCAGACTCGTATCTCAACCACGAGGCCGTCTTGGAGGCCGCGCGCAAAGCAGGCGCAGACGCCATCCACCCCGGCTACGGGTTCCTCGCGGAGAACGCGGAGTTCGCGCGCAAGGTCGAAGAGAGCGAGTTCGTCTGGATTGGTCCCAGTGCGAATGCAATGGAGCGTCTCGGGGAGAAGACGAAGGCGCGCGCGCTGATGCAGGATGCCGACGTGCCTGTCGTCCCCGGCACGACCGAACCCGCCGAGTCCGCCGACGAAGTGAAAGACGTCGCCGACGAGTACGGCTATCCGGTCGCCATCAAGGCAGAAGGTGGTGGCGGTGGCCGCGGTCTGAAAGTCGTTCGCTCCGAAGAGGAAGTCGACGACCAGTTCGAGACGGCACAGCGTGAGGGTGAAGCCTACTTCGGCAACGCCTCTGTGTACGTCGAGAAGTACCTCGAAGCGCCGCGCCACATCGAAGTCCAGATTCTCGCCGACGAACACGGCAACGTCCGTCACCTCGGTGAGCGTGATTGCTCGCTCCAGCGCCGTCACCAGAAGGTCATCGAGGAGGCTCCCTCTCCGGCGCTCACCGACGAACTCCGCGAGGAAATCGGTGAGGCCGCCCGCCGCGGCGTCAAGGCCGCCGATTACACCAACGCGGGGACGGTCGAATTCCTCGTCGAGGACGGCGAGTTCTACTTCATGGAAGTGAACACGCGGATTCAGGTCGAACACACGGTGAGCGAACAGGTCACCGGCCTCGACATCGTGAAGTGGCAGATTCGCGTCGCCGCTGGCGAAGCACTCGACTTCGAGCAGGACGACGTGGAAATCGAAGGCCACTCCATCGAGTTCCGTATCAACGCGGAAGCCCCCGAGAAGAGCTTCGCGCCCGCAACGGGCAAACTCGTCACCTACGACCCGCCGGGCGGTATCGGCGTCCGCATGGACGACGCCGTGCGTCAGGGCGACGAAATCGGTGGCGACTACGACTCGATGATTGCGAAACTCATCGTCACCGGGTCGGACCGCGAAGAGGCCATCATCCGTGGTGAGCGCGCACTCGCCGAGTTCGACATCGAAGGCCTTCGCACCGTGATTCCGTTCCACCGCCTCATGCTCACCGACGAGGAGTTCCGAAACGGTACGCACACGACGAAGTACCTCGACGAAGAACTCGAATCCGAGCGCATTCAGGCCGCTGTCGAACGCTGGTCGTCCGAGGACATCTCGTCGGACGACGACGAGGAGGTCACCGAGCGCACGTTCACCGTCGAAGTCAACGGCAAGCGATTCGAGGTCAACCTCGAAGAGCGTGGTGCGCCTGCAATTCCACTCGGTAACGCCTCGGGTAACTCGAAGCCGTCCGGTCCGCGCAAGCGAAACAAATCCGGCAACGACAGCCAGCAAGTCATCGAAGGCGATGGCGAGCAGGTCACCGCCGAGATGCAGGGAACGATTCTCTCTGTCGAAGTCGAAGAGGGCGACGAAGTCGAACCCGGCGACACGGTGTGTGTCCTCGAAGCGATGAAGATGGAGAACGACGTGGTCTCCGAGCGCGGTGGCACCGTCTCGCAGGTTCTCATCGGCGAAGGCGACAGCGTGGACATGGGCGACGTGCTGCTCGTCCTCGAATAAGACGCGAACCGCGAACCTCTTTTTGCGCGCCTGAGTAGCCAGCGTATGAGCGATAGCCGGCGCGCCCTGCTTTCTGCACTCGCCGACGGTCCGGTCTCCGGTCCAGGCCTCGCCGACCGACTCGGCATCTCCCGAGCGGCGGTCTGGAAACACGTCGAAGCCCTCCGCAGCGAGGGATTCGAAATCGAGAGTACGGGAGACGGGTACGCCGTCACCGCAGTCCCAGAGTACGGCGGCCGCGCAATCGAATACGGACTCGATGCCGACTTCGATATCGAGTTTCACGAGGCTCTCGGGTCGTCGAACGACCGCGCTCGCGAACTCGCCAGCGACGGGAGAGAGAACGTCGCCGTCGTCGCCCGCGAACAATCGGCCAGTCGTGGGCGAAAAAACCGCGAGTGGACCGCTCCCGACGGCGGCGTCTGGATGAGTTTGCTTATCCGGCCCGACGAACCACCAGCCTACGCGCCGTTGTACACCTTGGCGATGGCTGTGGCGGTGTGTGATGCGGCGCGAGAAGCAGGTGTGGATGTGGGGATAAAGTGGCCGAACGATGTTATCGTGAGCGAAGCGAGCGATAACTCGTCTGCAACTGCCGACGAATCAAACCGCGGCTACCGCAAACTCTGCGGCATCCTCACCGAGATGGAAGGCGAGGCAGACAGAGTCTCGTGGCTCGTCATCGGGACCGGCATCAACGTCAACCTCGACCCGGCGACACTCCCCGAGGGTGCGACGAGCATCTCAGCAGAGGCGGGCGAAGTCGAACGCCGTGTGTTCGTCCAGCGCGTACTCGAACGATTCAGCGAACTCGCTTCTGACCTCGAATCCGTCCTTCCGGCGTGGCGCGACAGAGCAGACACACTGGGGCAACGAGTTCGCGTCCACACAGCCTCGGGAGTAATCGAAGGCGAGGCTGTCGATGTGGAACATCCGGGCACGCTCGTCGTCGAGACTGAGAATGGAATAGAACGAGTCCACGCGGGCGACTGCGAACACCTCCGACCGGCGTAACTACTCGTCGCCGTCGGCGGTGACAGCTTCTGATTCGGTTGTTACCTCAGCGCCGTCAGTCGCGTCTGCGGTAGCCGGGGCTTCGACGTCGAGTCGAGGTGACTCCGTGTCGTCGCCTTCGATACGGACAGTAAGCACTGGAACCTTCGATGCGCGGACCACTTTTTCCGCGACAGAGCCGAGAAGGAGGCGGTCGATACCGCCGCGACCGTGTGTACCCATCACGATGAGGTCGCACTGTCCTCGCTCGGCGAACTTCACAATCTCGCGGCTGGGTGTTCCTTCGAGGATGTGTGTTTCGACCGGGACGTCTTGCGCCTCGGCGGCGCGTTCGACCAATTCGACGGCGGCCTCTGCGTCGGCGCGCAAGAGGTCGTCGAGTCCTTCCCACGAGGACTCCATCGGAAGCCCTGCAAAGCTTCCGGCGTTCACCACGTAGATGCCGTGCAGTTCCGCACCGTGGACTGCGGCGAGGGCGGCGGCGTGGGTCGCGACGCGTTCGGACCCATCAGACCCGTCGATTGGGACGATAATCCGGTCGTACATTACCATGACACATGATAACGTATTACTCCCCGTGTAATAACCGTTTGCGACGGTGCAGTGAAAAACCGAGCGTCCGGACGTTTCTCAGAGGTAGACGTCTTTGATATCTGCCATTCCGGCGCGACGAACGACGCCGCGGACGATATCTTTCGTCCCGGTGAGGTTGTCCGACTCACCATCGAGGACGAGCAGTTTCGCCTCTTTGCCCTCTTCGACGACGCCGTAGTCGAGTCCTGCAATCTCGGCACCGTTGACGGTGGCCATCTTGAGTACCTCTTTTGCGGGCACGTCAGCGAGTTTGGAGGCGAACTCCATCTCGCGGAACATCGATGGGCTGTTGAGCATCACGTTGTCCGTGCCGAGTGCGACGGTGGTTCGCTCGACGAGTTCGCGAATCGGTGGGACGCCGACGCCGGTCACGAGGTTCGAACGCGGGCAGACGACGATGGGGATTTTGCTGTCCTCGACGCGCTCGAGATGGAGCGACTCGGGATGCACCATGTGGACGAGAAAGTCTGGGTCGAGGTCGAGTGCCGCGTTGATGTCGAGCGAGTCGCGCTCGCCTGCGTGGATACCAAAGAGTTTGCCAGCCTTCTCGGTCGCATTGCGGAGCGCGCCGAACTCGGCGTCTCGGGCACCGGATGCACCGAAGCCATCCGAGACTTCCATCGCGCTTTCGGTCTCACGACCGAGAACGACGGCCTCGATATCGCGGCCGGTGAGTGCCTGTCGGATGATACCGACGCCATCGACGCCGCCTTCGCGGAATTCGAGACACGCGGCAGTCCCGGCGTTCTCCATCATACAGAGCGAGCGGCGAATCGCTTCGACCTTCTCGTCGGTGCTGGCCGCGCGCAGGAGTTGGTGTTTGAGTCCGTCCGGTGGGGCGACGAGGTCGTCGAGCGAAAGTCCCTCCCCGGCCTCTTTGGCTATCGAATCGCCGATGTGTGTGTGCGCGTTGATGAACGCCGGGAGGACGATATCGGTCGAATCGGTGTCGGTCTCCTCGACAGACACGATTTCGCCGTCCTCGACGACGACACGCCCGCGGATTGGCTCCAGTTCCGGCCCACGAAGTACAGTTCCCTCCAACCTCATTGCCCACGAATCAGAGTCCGTCGGCCTTGAAGCCCCCGAATCTCGGTCTGGATTATTCGAACTCGTCGAGTGTCGCGTGGATGCCGCGGCGAACGTCTTTGACGAGTGCGCCGTCGATATCGAGTCCGAGGTGATTGGCGGCGGTGCGGCCGACGCGCTTGGTGGACGCTTGGGGTGCGTAGACGCCGAGTCGCCACTGCTGTTCCTGTGCGGTTCGGAGCGCCTGCACGAGCGGCGATTCGCGCTCTAACTGTCGAATCTCGCCGTTGACCATCACCCGCGACGTGGATTCTTTCATCGACGGGCGAGAAGGCACGTCGAGGATGACCGACGTTGGGTCTACGTCGGCGTCGTCGGCGATATCGTGTTCGAGTTCGCTGATTTCCTCGTGGTCGGCGGTCAGAATCTCTTCGGAGACGTCAGAGAGTTCGGCCCAGACGGCGCGTTTGAACAGATTTCGCGTCGCCAGTCGTTCGGCGAACTCGGACGTGGAGGGGTTGAGTCGAAGACCGACGAGCAGGTCGGCGTCGTCCATGCGGCGGAGTTTCTCAGCGCCAATGTCGGGTTCCTCTAAGAGGCGCTCCGACGCGCGTCTGAGCATCGCTTTCGAGATGCGGGCGACGTGGTGAGCGTAGACGGTCGGATTCATCAGCGCCCGTGCGAGCAAGAGCGACTCTGCGGTCTGGACGTTGCCTTCGCCGAGGACGAGTTCGCCGTCGACGAAGGTGAGTTCGCGAATCAGGCGTTCGTGGTCGATAGTGCCGTAGGGGACACCGGTGTGGTGGGCGTCGCGGACGAGGTAGTCCATGCGGTCCACGTCGAGTTCCCCCGAGACCAACTGGCCGAACTTTCCCTCACCAGAGACCAGTCCAGCGATTCGCTTTGGGTCTAATCCTTCGTCTTCGAGGACTTGGCCGACGTTGCCACGAGTGACGAGTTCGGCAACGTCATCGTGGTACTTTCCGGTGTGGCGGTGGGTCACGTCTTCGATGTTGTGGCTGTACGGGCCGTGGCCAACGTCGTGGAGGAGCGCGGCGGCCTCGACGTGGGCGGCGGCGTCGCCTTCGACACCGAGGTGTGAGAGGGCACGAGACGCGAGGTGGTAGACACCCAGACTGTGTTCGAACCGAGTGTGGTTCGCAGAGGGATAGACGAATTGGACCGTCCCTAACTGCTTGATTCGCCGCAGACGTTGCATCTCCGGCGTATCGAGGAGGGACTCGGCCACGCCCTCGACCTCGATGTGGTCGTGGACGCTGTCCTTGATGGTTGTCATAGGTGACGTTCGGCCGTCATCGAATAAAAGCCAACGGGGGTTCCGGGGCGAGACTGTGGTCTCAGTACTCGATTCCAGATAAGATGAATGTGGTTCGCCCGCTCACGTGGCGGGGCGGCCAACGGTGTCTTCGCGGCCACGGTGGAGGTAGCCACCGATGATGCCGCCGACTGCACCGGGGATACCGGCGACGACGACCAGGACGAGCAGTCCCAGTCCCAGGCCGAGGCCGAAGATACCCGCGAGGAGCGTCCCGACCACGGTCAGGATGACTGCGATAACGAGGGCACCGATTACGGTTGCGAGTGCGCCATGCGTGGCATCACTCGTCGTCGAACGGTTGTTGTAGTATCCAGCGACTGCGCCCGCGATGAGACCCGTCAGCGACGCTCCTACGACTGGCAGCGAGAGGTCTGTATACGGGACTGCGAGACCGCTGAGGATTCCGATGACGATACTGGTTAGAAGTCCGTATAGGACGGCGCGCCAATTGATATCCATTACACTGGATAATGACGGTGTGTAAAGGGATAATCACCTTTCACAATTTGTCAGAACGTACTGAACCGAAGACAGTACCGAATCTCCATCAAACTCCTTCATTTTGGGGGTAAAGGGCACTTTCTAGGAATTGACCAGAAAAAGAATAATATTTCTGTCATCGATATGTCCCCGTTTCTTGGTGGTCAGTAAATGAGACCAATCGAGCAATCAGGAGAGCGCCCACTGGTCGAGTCTGTGTGCCGAGAGGTCGAATACGTCGGCCGCGGCGACCGAAACCTCGTCGCGCACGTCACTCGGCGCGTAGACGCCGAGTCGCCACTGTGTTCGCTCGGCCGACCGCAACGCGCCGACGAGTTCCGACGTCTCTTCGAGACGTTGCATGACGCCGTTGACGACGACGCGACTCCGCGACTCTTTGATTCCGGGGCGGGGCGGGACGTCCACGAGTACCGAGCGCGACTCGACGCCCGCGATATCTGCAATCTCGCGCTCGGCGGCACGCGTCTCGGCGTGTGTGAGTTCGACCACGTCGGCAGGGACAGCCTCGAGAGGTGCCCAGACGGCGCGCTTGTAGAGATCTCGGCGCTCGATTCGTTCGCCGAGTTCGGGTACGCGCTCGCGGAGTGCGACGAGCAAGTCGTGGTCGGCCATTCGAGCGAACTCTTCGATAGGAAGGCCATCTTCGACGAGGCGCTCAGATGCCTGTTCGAGCATCGCCCCGGCGATACGCGAGACGTGATGCCGATAGACGATTGCGTTCATGAGCGCTCGCGCGAGTAAAAGCGACTCTGCGGTCTGGACGTTCCCCTCGGCGAGGACGAGATTTCCATCTCGATAGCGAAGTTCTCGAATCAGCCGTCCGTGGTCGATAGTGCCGTAGGGAACGCCGCTGTGGTGGGCGTCGCGGACGAGGTAGTCCATGCGGTCCACGTCGAGTTCCCCCGAGACGAGTTGGCCAAGACCGGCGTTTCCGTCCACGAGGTCGGCGACGCGTACCGGGTCGAGGCCATGCGATTCGAGGACGTCACCAGCGAGCGAGTCTGCCAGTAGGTCGTGAATCTCGTCGTGGTCGAGACCGGTTCGTCGGCGAATGAGGTCCTCGGTCTGGTGACCGTAGGGACCGTGACCGATGTCGTGGAGGAGCGCGGCAGCGCGGACGTGTGCTGCACGGTCACCGTCGATATCGAGATGCGAGAGGGCACGGGACGCGAGATGGTAGACACCCAGACTGTGTTCGAACCGGGTGTGGTTCGCAGAGGGATAGACGAGGCGCACCGTCGAGAGCTGTTTGATGTGGCGGAGGCGTTGAAACTCCGGGGTGTCCACAAGGTCGGCGGCGACGGGGTCGAGCGAGATGTAGTCGTGGACGCTATCCTTGACGGCAGTCATTGACTCGAATCGAGTGCGGAGCGAGTTATCTGCTTCGAGTGACAGGATGAGTGCCCCCAAATGGTTTCCTCGAAGCGGCCAGACGGCCTGTATGGGTCTGAAATCGACGCTCGGAAACGCATTTGCGTCGTTGCTCTTCCTCAGCGCGGGGTTCCTTACACTCTGGGGCCTGTGGCTGATAGTCGAGAGCATCTGGGTCGGTGTGACCGCGTTCCGCGTGATGGCGGTCATGTTCACCTTCGGCCTCGCGCACTGTCAACTGGGTTCACTGGCTACTTCATCCGGAAGGCGCTCGCAGGCCAAGTGATGCCGAGTTCGTTCGACCGGTCTATCGCGTATCGCGGTGGGCAAGGCGGCCTGTAACACCGGTCCCTTTTCCCTGTGAGAGAACTTTCAAACCGCTTCTCGTCATAGGCCGAGTATGGTTACGTTTCTCGCCGGGGGCACGGGCACCCCCAAACTCCTCGATGGGGCCGCGGAGGTGTTCGACCCCGCCGAAACGACCGTCGTCGCCAACACGGGTGACGACGTCGAACTCGGCGGCCACCTCGTCTGTCCCGACGTGGATACGGTTCTCTTTCACGGCGGCGGCGTCCTCGACACAGAGCGATGGTGGGGCATCGCCGACGACACGACCCAGACGGACGACGAACTCCATCGCCTCGCCGACGCCGCAGACCTGGAATCCGGGCCTCGATACCTCGCAGAAGACGCCCAAACGACGGGGCGAGAAATCGCCCGCTGGCGTCGATTCTCGGGTATCGCAGAGTTCATGGAAATCGGCGACCGCGACCGTGCCGTCCACATCACCCGCACGTCACTTCTCGACGAGGGCCACTCACTCACCGAAGTCACTCAGACGCTCGCCGACGCGTTCGGCCTCGATATCTCTCTCTTGCCGATGAGTGACGACCCGGTGGCGACGATGATTCACACCGACGAGGGCGTGATGCACTTTCAGGAGTACTGGGTCTACCGACGGGCCGAACCGACCGTGAGGGAAGTCGAATTTCGCGGTGCAGAGGACGCACTCATCACGCCCCACGTCCGTGACGCACTCACCGACCCAGTCGTCATCGGGCCTTCGAATCCAATCACCAGCATCGGCCCGATGCTCGCACTCGATGGATTCGAAGAATTGCTCTACGAGACGCCGGTCGTCGCCGTCTCGCCCTTTATCGAAGATACCGTATTCTCCGGCCCCGCCGCAGACTTGATGCAAGGCGTCGGCTACGACGCATCGACCGCGGGCGTCGCCGAGGCCTATCCCTTCGCGGACGCCTTCGTCCTCGACACCGACGACGGAACAGACCTCGACAGACCGGTCGTGAAGACGGACACGAAAATCGACGGCCCGGAAGACGCCGCTCGCGTCGCACGGGCAGTCGCAGACGCCTTTCAGGAGGTGTCGTGATGTTCCAGCCACGTGTCGCCATCGCTAGCCTCAGCGGTGAATCCGACGCGGAGTGGGCCACTGCGGCAGAATCGTACGTCGGCGCGGCAATCCTCGGCGGCGTCGCGCTCGACGACGCGTCCCAAGAAGCGGCACAGGCACTCGTCGCCCGCGGGCGCTCGGAGTTTCTCACCGACGACCCATTCGGCTTCATCGACTCGCAACTCGCTGAACTCCGCGACTCAGACCTGTTCGTCGCAGTCAACGTTCGCGCGACGAATGCTGACCCGATTCGGAAGGCCGCTGCGGTCTGCGCCGAATACGGCGCTGGCATCGAGATAAACGCCCACTGTCGGCAAGAAGAACTTCGGGAGATTGGCTGTGGTGAGACACTCCTCCGCGACGAGGAACGACTGTGTGCGTACGTCGAGGCCGCCGCCGAATCGGGAACGCCGGTCGGCGTGAAAGCCCGGGCAGAACTCGAAGGCATCGAACTCCCGAAACTGGCCTCGAAACTGGCCGACGCCGGGGCGACGTGGCTCCACGTCGATGCGATGGATTCGGAGTCTGTCGTCGCCGATATTGCCGACGCCGAATCTGACCTCTATCTCGTCGCCAACAACGGGGTTCGGGACCGAGAGACCGTCCACGAGTACCTCGACTACGGCGCAGATGCCGTGAGCGTTGGTCGTCCGAGCGACAACCCGACCGTACTCCGCCGAGTCGAGGCGGCGACGACTGAGTGGTTCGATGCCGATTCCGAGAGAGACAACGACGACCGGGAGGTGCCAGTCTGATGCCTGCTCCGGTCTCGAATCGTGGTTTCGGCCCGGCACGACACGCCGAACTCGCGCTTCTCTTGGAAGTCGCCGGGACGCCAAAACCGGGAAACGTGGACCGCCGTCACGACTTGTCTGACCTCCACTTCGAACACTTTCTCACCGGAGCGGTCGGTTCTGCCGAGGGTCTTCGACTCGCCGAAGAAGGCGCTTCAGTCGGCGAGGCGTTCGAAACCGCAGTCGAAGGGATGGGCAAGCAAGGCGGCGGCAACACCCAGTTTGGGTGTCTGCTCTTGCTCGTTCCGCTGGTCAAAGCCGCGGCCACAGGCGACCTCTCGCCCGGTGGTGGGAGAACAGTCGTGGAGCAAACGACTATCGACGATGCAGTCTCGTTCTACCGCGCGTTCGAACACGTCGATGTCGCGGTTGGCGACCCACCGGAAGACGCGCACGAATTGGATGTACGCCGAGGGTCGAATGCCGAGTCTGCACTCCGAGAGCGCGAACTCACGCTGTACGACGTGATGGTACTCAGTGCCGAGCGCGATGCGAACGCTCGCGAGTGGACTGACGGCTTCGCTCGTTCCTTCCGGGCCGCAGCGTCGATTTTGGACGACGAAGGCCCCGTCACCGACCGTGTCGCGCGTGCGTTCATCGACCTCTTGACCGAAGAACCAGACACGCTCGTCGTCACGAATCACGGCGAGGAAGTCGCCCGTGACGTGATGACGCGCGCGGCCGAGGTATCGGACCGCGACGATGCCGAAGCACTCGCAGACGAGTTCGTTGCCGAGGGTATCAACCCCGGAACGACCGCGGATATCGTCTGTGCGGCCACGTTCATCGCACTGGAGAAGGGGGTTCGACTGTGACAGGAGAAAACGAGTGGCCCGTCGAACTCCGCGGCGTCACCGAATCGGTCGTCGCCACACTCGGCCCGAACGACCTGTGGAACATGGCCGCGCTCGGACTCCACGCGCCCGACGACCCCGGCGAGCCGGTGACGGCGACGACGTGGGGGAACACCCGAACGCGCCGAAACTTTCACCGACAGGGGGGTGGTGTCGTGCAGTTCGTCAATGACCCCCGAACGTTCGTCTCGGCGGCGATGACCATTCGAGAGGAGGAGAGTCCTGTTCTCGAATCGGCCGACGCGTGGGCAGAAGTCGAAGCCGAGTTAGTCGATTCGGGCGAAGATGGTGGAACGAAGTGGGAGGCGTGGGAACTCTCGGTCGTCGATTCGGGTATCGAACGAACTCGACCGTTCACCATCAACCGCGGGTTCGGCGCGGTCATCGACGCGACGGTGGCCGCCTCACGACTCGACGTGCCCGCGTTCGACACTGACGAGTTACTTGCGAGACTCGCGTACTTCGACGAGACAGTCGAAAAGTGTGGAGGGGCTATCGAGCGTGAGGCGTTCGAGCATATCAGTGAGATAACGGGGTGGAGAGAGCGGGCCGCAGAGAGACGGAACGAATCGTTTTAGTGTGCGTCGAAGGAAATCACCGACATGGCAATCAAGCCCAAGTACGTCAAGCAGCTCGGCACCATCCTGCTCGAGCGCTACCCGGAAGCGTTCAACACGGATTTCGACACGAACAAAGAAAGCGTCTCGAAGCTCACCACCGTCGAGTCCAAGAGCGTCCGCAACCGCATCGCAGGCTACATCACCCGCAAGAAAGGCGGGCAGGCCGCGTAATTCGTCGAACAGGATTCTCCGTTCTCTCTATCACATTCCGCACGCCTAGGTACGACTATGCGCGTCTTTGGCCATCGCGGGTGTCCCGCACTCGCCCCCGAAAATACCCTCGCGGCGTTCGAGGCCGCCGCCGAGGTTCTCCCCTGTCTCGAACTGGACGTTCGGCGCTGTGGAACGGGTGAACTCGTCGTCTTTCACGACGAGACACTCTCTCGGTTGACCGGAACAAAAAGACGCGTCGCCGACACGCCGCTCTCGGAGTTGAAGATGCTCACTATCGGCGACTCAAACGAGTCGATTCCCCTGCTCGAAGACGTCTTCGACGCGATTCCAGATTCGACGTGCGTCAATATCGAACTGAAGCACGCGGGGATGGCATCTGATTTGAAAGCCGTTGTCGCCGACGCTCCGAACGAGGTTTTGATATCGTCGTTCGAGCGCGACGCGCTTGGCGAGGTGAGAGCCGAATCGCCGCTTCCGATTGCGGTGTTGTTCAGCAAGTGGTGGAACCAGTCGCTTCGCATGGCGGACGAACTGGACTGTGTTGCGATTCATCCCCACTACGATTTGCTCTCTCGGACGCGCGTCGCGGCGGCCCACGACAGGGGATTCGAAATCAATGCGTGGACCGTCCCGAATCGAAGAGTGGTCCGTCGGCTCAGCGAGTGGGGCGTCGATGGGGTCATCGTAGACGACCCGAAAATTGTGGAGAGTTAGAACCGGTCAGTACGTCCAGAGGCGGCCCACGCGTTCGTCGGCGCGCCGTTCGGGACGCGCTGTGCGCATCCGGTGACCGAATCGAGACGGCCAGCGTACTGCCACTTCTTGTCGTTCCACGTCGGCTCTTTCTCTCCGTTCGCCGCCGCGACGGCGAGTTGGTCGCGGATGTGTGCGCCGACGGCAGCGACGATGGCGGCCGCTTCTTCGGGGTCCGCGTCGTCGGGAATCGAGAGGTTCTCGACGATGTCGTCGCTCATAACGGGATGTTGCCGTGTTTCTTGTCGGGTTGCGACTTGCGCTTCGACTTCAACATGCGAAGGTCGGCGATGAGCCGCGAGCGCGTCTCACCCGGTTCGATGACGTCGTCAACGTAGCCACGGTCGGCGGCAGTGTAGGGGTTGGCGAACTCCTCGCGGTACTCCTCGATGAGTTCGTCACGCCGGGCGTCCGGGTCGTCGGCTTCGGAGAGTTCGTCGCGGTAGAGGATGTTCACCGCGCCCTGTGGGCCCATGACGGCGATTTCGGCAGTCGGCCACGCGTAGTTCACGTCTGCCCCGAGGTGCTTCGACGCCATCACGTCGTATGCGCCACCGTAGGCTTTGCGCGTGATGACCGTCATGAGAGGGACGGTCGCCTCGGAGTAGGCGTACAGGAGTTTCGCGCCGTGACGGATGATGCCGTTGTGTTCTTGGTCGGTTCCGGGGAGGAATCCGGGCACGTCCACGAACGACAGAATCGGGACGTTGAACGAGTCGCAAAAGCGGATGAAGCGTGCGGCCTTCTCGGAGGATTCGATGTCGAGCGTGCCCGCGTTCACGCGCGGTTGGTTGGCGACGATACCGACCGAGTGTCCATCGAGGCGGCCAAAGCCGACGACGATGTTCTTGGCGAAGTCTTCCTGCACCTCGAAGAACGAGTGTTCGTCGAGGACGCCACCGATGACGGTGTTCATGTCGTAGGGCTTGCGCGGTTGGTCGGGAACCACATCGGCGAGTTCGTCGGTCACGCGCTCAGGGTCGTCCCACGGCTCGACGCGGGGCGGGTCTTCGACGTTGTTCTGTGGGAGGTACGAGAGCAGGTGGCGGATGTCGTCGAGTGCCTCCTCTTCGGTGTCGGTTGCGAAGTGCGCAACCCCACTGGTCGAGGTGTGCGTCGTCGCGCCGCCGAGTTCGTCGAAAGTCACCTCTTCGCCCGTGACCGTCTTGATGACGTCTGGGCCGGTGATGAACATGTGACTCGTGTCGCGGACCATGAACGTGAAGTCCGTCATGGCAGGGGAGTACACCGCACCGCCTGCACACGGTCCCATGATGGCCGAAATCTGCGGGATAACACCAGACGCTTCGGTGTTGCGGCGGAAGATTTCGCCGAACCCACCGAGCGACTGGACGCCCTCTTGAATCCGCGCACCGGCGGAGTCGTTCAGGCCGATGACAGGCGCGCCGACTTCCATCGCCTTGTCCATGACTTTGCAAACCTTCTCGGCGAAGACTTCACCGAGGGAGCCACCGAAGACAGTAAAGTCGTGGGCGAACACGAACACAGTTCTTCCATCGACGGTTCCGTATCCCGTGACGACGCCGTCGCCGGGGAGTTTCGATTCCTCCATGCCAAACTTGTGATTCCGATGGGTGCGGAATTGGTCGAACTCGTTGAAGGAGTCGTCGTCGAGGAAGTACTCGATGCGCTCGCGGGCGGTCATCTTGCCCTTGTCGTGCTGGGAGGCGATTCGCTCTTCGCCGCCGCCCTTTTGGGCTTCCTCGCGCTTCTCCCGGAGTTCGTCAATCCGGTCATCCATGGTCACAACAGACCACCTTCACTCATTGGAACATCGGTGCGCAGTCCGGGAACAAAGGAGTTCCGCAATCTCGCAACCCTGGTTTCGACATTCGACGTAAATCATGTCGAATAATCGTGGGTCATGGGCTCGATAGCGACGCCTCTCTGCGAGGGAAAAACAAGAGAATTTCCGCCGTTAGATGACGGAGTTTGCGTTTCGCAGGCCGAAGAAGGCGGCGACGCTTGCGACAGCGGCGATGCCGACGGTCTTCCAGAAGCCGATTGCTGCGTCCACGCCGAACTGCGAGAGGAGTGTGAAGACGAGGAAGAGCGGCAGGATGACGCCGACGGCGAAGAGCCACGGCGTGGCGAGCGACTCGCCGAACGAGCCAACACCCGAAGTGAACTCGTCGATTGCATCGCGGCCCATGACCCAGCCAACGAAGAGCAGGAAGGCGGCGAGACCAGCGGTGAGCAGAGCGTTGACGAGCGTGCCAGCGACGAAGCCGAAGATGTCGGGGCGGAATGCACAGATAGAGCCGGTGATGGCGATGAGGACGCCCATGCCGATGACGGCGTTTCGGCGCTCGATTTCGTACTCGTCCACGAGGAACGCGACGGGAATTTCGAGCATGCTGATGGAACTCGACAGCGCCGCGAGCGTCACGACGGCGAAGAATGCCGTCGCAATGAGCGTCCCAGCGGGAAGTTGTGAGAACGCGCCCGCGAGGCCGACAAACAGTGCGCCCGGCCCAGTGCCCGTCTCAGCCGGGTTGATGCCCTGCGAGAACAGGAGCGGGAAGACGACGAGACCGGTGAGGACGCCGACGCTCGTGTTGAGGACGGCGATGGCGCTCCCATCGAAGGGGAGCGAACGGTCTTCGTCGAGGTAGGATGCGTAGGTAATCATCGTCCCTGCGCCGAGCGAGAGCGTAAAGAGCGCCTGTCCGGCGGCGGGGCCGAGGATTGCGAAGAAGTTCTCCGAGAGGACGGAGGGGTCGAATCGGAGGAAGAAGCTGTAGCCTGCGGCGGCGTTGGGTTGGGTTGCGGCCCACGCGGCGAGGCCGACGAGCAGGACGACGACGGCGGGCATCATGATTTTGGTGCCGAATTCGATGCCCTTTCGGACGCCTGCGAAGACGATGAGTGCGGTCAGTCCGAGGAAGAGGAGGTGGTAAAGCGCCGCGTCAACACCGGCGGAGACGCCGCCGAAGTACTGGCCGGGGTTAGCGAAGTACGCGGGATTCGAGCCGACGAGTGAGACGCCACTTTCGAGCAGGTAGCGAAGAATCCAGCCGCCGACGACGCTGTAGAACGACAGGAGTGTGATGCCGGTGACGACCGAAAAGACGCCGACAGCCCCCCACGTTTTCGACCCCGAGAGGTCGCGGAGCGCGCCGACAGGTGATTTGTTCGAGCGGCGCCCGATGACGAACTCAGCGAGGAGTCCAGGGACACCGACGAGCAGGACGATTGCAAGATAGACGATGAGAAAGGCGCTGCCGCCATTTTCAGCGGTTTGCCACGGGAAACGCCAGATGTTCCCGAGGCCGACCGCGCTTCCCACAGCGGCGAGGATAAATCCAAGCCGTGTTGCCCATGTTTCTCGTGCCATTGACTGCCATTGCCAGTCTCCCCCTAAAAGGTCTTTCGAACCAACGAAACGTCATCGCAGAAATTTAACGGTTTGAAAGGCCTAAAACGTGGGATTTGCTAATGATTGGTCGGAAAATATGCGCGGCTACCTACGATTCGTAACCTCTCAAAAATGGAGACTAACTCGCCGCCTCAGAGAGGCGGGATGATTGCGGGATTCTCGCCGAGGAACAACGTGTTGAGACCCAGTGCGAGGGTCGCAACGACTGCGATGAGGACGAGGGTGCGCGCGAGCCACAGCCACGTGAGGCCGATGCCGTCGCCCAGTCCGCTGCCTTTCATCAGTTCGTTCACTGCGGGTGCGCCGTAGACCCACGCCGCGAAGATGAGGATGCCCAGCACACCGACCGGCAGGAGGAACTTGTAGGCGAGCGTGTCGAACCAACCGAGCCACGCCGTGTCGATGGCCGACGGGATGCCGAGGAGGAAGATGACTCCACCGAGGCCGACTGCCATCTGCGGACGGCTCACGTCGTAGTTGTCGATAGCCCACGAGACGACGACTTCGAGGAGGCTAATCGCCGAAGAGAGTGCCGCGATGAGGACCACCGCGAAGAAGACGAAGCCGAGAATCTGGCCAGCCGGGAGGTTGCCGAACGCGCCAGCGACGCTGATGAACACCGCTCCGGGGCCGCTCGTGTTGGGGTCGATACCCTGTGCGAACAGCAGCGGCAGGACGACCAGACCGGCGAGGATGCCGACGAAACTGTTCAGGAAGACGATGGTGATACCGTCACCGAACAGGCTCTGGTCGCCGTCGATGTAGGAGGCGTAGGTAATCATCGCGCCCATCCCAATCGAGAGCGAGAAGAACGCTTGACCGACAGCGAACGGAACGATGTCGCCGAAGTTCGCGGCGAGTGCGTCGAAGTCGGGCGAGAGGAAGTACGCGTAGCCTTCGGACGCCCCGGGGAGCGTGAAGGCGAAGACGGCGAGTGCGCCGAGGATGACGATGATACTCGGGACCATCAGCTTGGTCGCCTTCTCGATACCGTCCTCGATACCGGCTGCGACGATACCGACGACGAGCGCCATGAAGACGGCGTGCAGGACGAGGGCGTCCATGCCAGCAGAAATCTCCACGAAGTACTCAGCAGGTGCACCGAAGTACGCGCCAGTCAGGCTCCCGCCGATGTAGCGAAGCACCCAGCCGCCGACGACACTGTAGTACGAGAGAATCCAGAAGCCCGTAAAGAGTCCGAGCGCCCCGACGATGCGCCAGTTCTTGTACCCGAGTTTCTCGAAGGCGTCGATGGTGTTCAGGTTGGTTTTGCGTCCGATGACGAACTCGGCGAGGATGGCCGGGAGGCCGATGCCGAGTGCGGCGATGAGGTAGACTATCAGGAAGGATGCCCCACCGAACTGTGCGGTCTTGAAGGGGAACTGCCAGATGTTCCCGAGGCCGACGGCGCTGCCGACGGCGGCGAGGATGAACCCTGCCCGAGTCGCCCATGTTTCACGTTCGCTCATGTCTATCACGTCTTGCAGATAGGGGTGTGATAAATGACGCGGTACGTCGTCGCATAACAGATGAAAAATTCACACATTTCTCCAACCCCTCTTATATGATAGCACGGTTGTCCGAATCTCGGTCCAAAGTATCCTCTATTTTCTAACGTGTGTCGTGTTCGTGAATCGCTCACGTGGTGTGTAAAAATCTGTGCGCGCATGTATGAAATTATCTCACACGTCGAACGCTATCAGGCCTCACCGTACACCGGAACTGCCGCACCACTCGTTGCGGCGGCAGCGTCCGAACAGAGGAACAGCACTGTCTGTGCTATCTCCTCGGGTGTTACCCATCGGTCGAAGTCGGCGTCGGGCATCATCTCGCGGTTCGCGGGCGTGTCGATGACGCTCGGCATCACCGCGTTCGCGCGAATCCGGCCCCGATGCTCCTCGGCAATCGTTTCGGTGAGGAGGCGAACGCCCGCTTTCGAGGCACGGTAGATGCCGTCGCCCTCACCGCCTTCGAGTGAGGACCGGGCAGAGACGCTGACGATTGCTCCTTCCGTCTCACGGAGCGACGGAATCGCGTACTTCGACGCGAGGAACATCGTCTTCAGGTTCACGTCGAAGAGGAAGTCGAACGTCTCGACGTCCGTGTCGTGGAGCGGCGTCCCGCCCTTCCACGTTCCTGCGATGTTGGCCAGAAAGTCGATTTCGCCGTGGTCTGCGATGACCGCTTCTACGACCGCTTCGACCGACGGTTCGTCGGTAAAGTCACCCTCGTAGAACGAGACTCGCTGTAACTGGAAGAAATCGTCGTCCTCGTCCGGTTCGACCACGTCCGCGGCCGCGACCGTTGCGCCCGCAGCATCGAATGCTCGCGCGACTGCACTACCGAGGACGCCGCTGGCACCGGTTACGAGTGCAACTCGGTCGGTGAAATCGAACTCGACGTTCATAGAATGGTACTACGTTGTCACGTCACATAATTCGCGGGGCAAATACGGGACCGAGACCGCGACGTATCCGACGTTCAGGGTGTGATGACCAACTTGCCGAGGAAGCTATCTTCCATGACGGCGCGGTGTGCTTCTCCGGCGTCGTCGAGGTCGTAGGTCCGGGCCACGTCGATTTCGAACTCACCCACACCCATCTGTCCCGCCAATTCGCGTAGCGGGGCCGAGAGGTCGGGCGTGTTGAACATGCTCATCATCGTAATCTGGAGGTCTTTTCCACGAGCCGAAGAGGAGAGGTCGAAGCCGACCTGTGGGTCGTTCTCGCCGATACCGACCACGCGGCCGCCGGTGGTCGCCACGTCGGCGTCGAACTGGAGGTAGTCGTCCAGTCGGTGGTCGAGCGTCAGGTCCACACCGTCGCCCTTCGCGGCTTCGAGGACTGCGTCTGCGAGGTCGTCGCGGTTGTAATCGAGGACGACATCTGCGCCGAGTTCGGCCACTCGGTCGTGGTACTTCGGGGCGGCAGTGGTGATGACCTGTGCGCCTGCGGCCGAAGCGAGTTGGACGGCAGCGTGGCCGACGCCGCCGGACCCACCGTGGATAAGTACGGTGTCGCCGAGTTGCATCTCTCCGTGGTCCACTAGCGCGCGCCACGCGGTCACGCCAGCGACGCCCGCACCGCCCGCAGCAACGAGGTCAACGTCGTCGGAAACGACGGCGAGTCGGTCTGTCGGCACGGCGGCGAACTCGGCATAGCCGCCGTAGTGGTCCTTTCCGATGCCGGTTCCGACCACTGAATCGCCGACTTCGAATCCGGTGACGCCGGGGCCGACGGCGGCGACTTCACCCGCAACATCGACGCCGGGAATCATCGGCATCGCAAACGGCGTGTACGAGCCTTCGCGGAAGTACGTGTCCACGGGGTTGACGCCCGCCGCGACGACTTCAACGAGTACCTCGCCCGACTGTGGTTCGGGCGTGTCGATGTCGTCTACTTGGAGTACGTCGCGTCCGCCGTGTTCGTGAAATCTGACTGCGCGCATGGTGTGTGGTGTGTCTTCATTCGTGATAAATTCGGACGACTCGGAGAGAATCGCGGTGTTTTGATACCCAGTGGTCGGCGTCGATTCCACCGGAATGCATTTACTGAGTGTTGTCAACTTTCAGGCATGCCCTCCCGAACCTGTCCTGACTGTGACGTATCTCTCGAAGCAGTCGAACACATGACGACGTACAGCGGCGACGGCGTTCGCATCGACACCGACGGTGGCATACTTGGGGCACTCAACCTCAAGGGTTCCTACGCGCAGGCGTACGTCTGTGGGTCGTGCGGTTTGATTCGTTTCTACGCCGAATAACCAAAATTGGACGTGTGTTAATTCGGCTTCGAGTAAACTTCTCTCGGCCGTTTGTGCCGGTTCTTCGTGAACGAAGATGAATGGGATTTAAGCGCGTGCCTTCCCCTCCCACGGATGGTAATGAAGCTTCACGAATATCAGGCGAAGAACATCTTCGCAGAAGCAGGGATTCCAGTTCCAGAGTCCCGTCTCGCGTCGTCCGTCGACGAGGTCATGGAGGCGGTCGAGGACATCGGATACCCCGCGGCTATCAAGGCACAAGTTCACGTCGGTGGGCGTGGCAAAGCCGGTGGTATCAAGATCGCCATGGACGAGGACGAGGCTCGGCAGGCGGCCGAGGACATTCTCGGAATGGACCTCAAAGGCTACACGGTCGAGAAGGTTCTCGTTGAAGCAGGCGTCGACTTCGAGAACGAACTGTACGTCGGCATCACGATGGACCGCAGCGAGGGCAAGCCTGTGGCCATGGTCTCGACGGAAGGTGGCGTCAACATCGAGGAAGTCGCAGAAGAGACCCCCGACGCAATCGCCCGCGAACATATCGACCCCGCGTTCGGTCTGCACCCATACCAGGCCCGCAAGGTCGTCTTCGAAGCAGGCATCCCCCGCGACGTTGCATTCGACGTCGCATCCTTCCTCACGACGCTCTACGACCTCTACGAGGCAAACGACGCGTCTGACATCGAAATCAACCCTGTCATGATTACGTCGGACCGCGACATCATCGCCGCGGACGCAGTCATGAACATCGACGACGACGCACTCTTCCGCCACGACGACCTCGCGGCGATGGAAGAGGACTCCTACGAGAACGACCTCGAAGCCAAAGCAGGCGAGTACGGCTTCGATTACGTCCGTCTGTCGGGTAACGTCGGTATCATCGGCAACGGTGCCGGTCTCGTCATGACGACACTCGACCTCGTGGACTACTTCGGTGGCAAGCCAGCCAACTTCCTCGACATCGGTGGCGGCGCAAAGGCGTCCCGTGTCGCAAACGCACTGGACATGGTGTTCTCCGACGAGAACGTCGATTCCGTCGTGTTCAACATCTTCGGTGGTATCACCCGTGGCGACGAAGTTGCCAAGGGTATCAACGAAGCACTCGAAAGCTTCGACGAGATTCCAAAGCCTGTCGTCGTGCGTCTCGCAGGGACGAACGCCGAAGAGGGCATGGAGATTCTGAACACGGACCTTGTTCAGGTCGAAAGTACGCTGGAAGACGCAGTCTCACAGGCTGTTGAGAACGCACAGGAGGTCTCCCAATGAGCATTTTCGTCGACGACGATACGCGCGTGGTTGTACAGGGCATCACGGGTGGGGAAGGTAAGTTCCACACCCAGCAGATGATCGAATACGGAACGAACGTCGTTGCGGGCGCAGTCCCCGGCAAGGGCGGTCAGGAAGTCGAAGGCGTTCCCGTCTACGACACCGTGAGCGAGGCAGTCGAAGAAGAGGACGCGAACGCATCCGTCGTGTTCGTGCCCCCAGCGTTCGCCGCTGACGCTATCTTCGAGGCACTCGATACGGACCTCGACCTCGTCGTCGCCATCACGGAAGGCGTCCCGACGCAGGACATGGCGAAGGTCAACAAGCGCCTCGAAGAGGTCGATACCCGTCTCATCGGCCCCAACTGTCCGGGTATCATCACCCCCGGTGAGGCCAAACTCGGCATCCTCCCCGGCAACATCTTCGAGGAGGGTAACGTCGGTCTCGTCTCCCGCTCTGGGACGCTCACCTACCAAGTCGTCTCCAACCTGACCGAGCGCGGTATCGGCCAGACCACCGCAATCGGTATCGGTGGCGACCCGATTATCGGCACGTCGTTCGTCGATGCGCTCGAAGCGTTCGAGAACGACCCCGACACCGACGCCGTCGTCATGTGTGGCGAAATCGGTGGCGAGGACGAAGAGCAGGCCGCGAAGTTCATCGCAGAGAACATGGACACGCCGGTCGCTGGCTTCATCGCAGGCCGCACGGCACCGCCGGGCAAGCGCATGGGTCACGCTGGCGCAATCGTCTCCGGCTCCGGTACGGGCACCGCAGAGTCCAAGATTAACGCCCTCAACGACGCAGGCGTCCCCGTCGGCGACACCCCGAACGAAGTCGCCGACTACATCGAAGACTTCCTCTAAGCTTCGAGGAATCGCCTTCGTTTTTTCAGTACTCACTCTGCCAGTAGTGTTATCTCCGCCGTCTTCAACCATCACATATGGTTGACACGTTCGTCAGAAAACAGCGTATCAAACCCGGCAAGACCGACGAACTCGTCGAGTGGGTCGATGAACTTCGAACGGTGGCCGAAGCCGACACTGACGGCGTTCTCGATATCTGGCGTGCCGAGTCGCTCTATACGATTTCTCTCTTCGTGGAGTACGGCGACGATGCGGACTATCTGGTTTGGTACCTCGAAGCCGAAGATATGGAACAACTCATCGAGGCACGGGCGAATTCGACACATCCACTCCACGACCTCGAAGACGAACTGATGGAGACGCTCCTCGAAGACCCGACAGAAGCGGGGTCATTTCAACCGCTCTTCCATGGGGTACATCCTGAACGACCCAGTGAGCTGCTGATTGAATAGCTCGTCGGACAGGTCCACAGTTTACGACTGCAACTTCATCCCGCACAACCCACAACGCGCACTTCCAGCCACGTTCGGCGCGCCGCAGTCTGCACAGGGAACCATCCGCTGACGCGACTTCTCTTGGGCAGTTCTGAGAAACAGCGTCGGGTCGAGTGTGGTACCCGTCTCATCGACATTCTCGTCCAGCCGGTCGAGTACTCGCTCGACGAAGTCGCCTTCTCGCATGCCGTCGAGGAGGCGAACGAAGCCGACGAAGAGGAGGGATGGGGCAACGATACAGAAGCCCGCCACCAACAGGCGGAGTTCGACTTCCATGGGGGTTGCTAGCGCCCAGCGAACCTATGTGTGACGCTTCTGATAACTATTCGATTTTTCGACCCCGTAGTTGATTATCGGTGCTGATATTCGAGGCCGTGGATTTATGGAGCGGATTCTGGACCGTTTGCTAATGAGTAGAAATCTCGTCGATGAAGCCCAAATTCGGCTTCCAGATGCGATTACACAGAGCTACATGAGACAGCTCGTTTCGATATTACTTCTCGTTTCAATTCTCGTTGCTGGTATTGGGATTATTCAGTACCAGCAGACTGCGACCACGTTAGACGAAAACGCTCGCGAAGACCTACTGACCGAAGCAGAGCGCCAGTCGGTTCAGGTCGAGTCGTGGTTCGAGACGCGCACGCGACTCGCAACGATCGTCGCCGACGACCCCTCGACTAGTAGTGCGGTCCAAGAGCGTGCATCTGGCGCACTCGCCGATGCGAAAGCGGACATGCCCGCAGACGTCGCTGGTCTCTATCTAATCAACACCGAGACGACGGAAGTCATCAGTTCCTCGGAAGACGGGGCCATCGGGTCGCAGTTGTTCGAAAGCGGGTCGCTCCCCGTTTCCGGCGGGACGAATTTCCAAGACGACAAAGTCGATAGGACGAACGTCTACGTCTCGGATGGCGTCGCGTACATCGGCTTCGTTGCCCCGCTCTCGTCTGTCGAACCGCAAGCAATCGTGTTAGTCGCCGAAGCATCCTCGCTCGGCACTGCGTTCGAGGGGAGCATCGAAGGCGAATTCACGCAAATCGTCTCGTCCGACGGTAACGTGTTCTACGATGGCGGCGGCGGACAAGCCGGTGTCATGTACCCGGCGTTCGGTTCGGCAGGACTACAAGGCGCATTTGCCGGAAGCACGGACGTCTCGCGTCTCGCTCCCGTCGAGGGGTTCGTTTCGTCACCGCACGTCGTCGCGCACGTCCCGCTCGAAGGAGGCGACGTATTGCTTCTTCACGCACCCGCGAGCAACGTGTACGCCCTCTCCCAATCTGTCGGTATCCAAATTGCGACGCTCATCATCTTGAGTCTCCTCGGCTTCGTCGCGTTTACGCTCCTCATCCGTGTGGGCACCGCCGTCCCACTTATCGACCTCTCTGAAACCGTCTCGTCGCTCCGAAGCGGTGATTTGGACGTCGACGTGGAGACAATGCGAAACGACGAACTCGGACAGGTCATTGTCGGTATCGACAACCTCCGGAACGACCTCAAAGACCAGCGACAGGACGCCCGTCGATACAGCGAGTCGATGTCGGCGGCGGCCGATGGTGATTTGACGGTTCGCCTCCCCGACGATTCCGACAGCCAGGACATGCGCATGGTCGCCGACGCCTACAACGAGATGATGGACGATATCGAACAGACCGTTGCAACCGTCACGGCCTTCGGCGAAGACGTCTCGTCACTCGCTAATCGCGTCGCCGAGCGCGCCGACGAAGTGGCCACCGCGAGCGAAGAGGTGTCCGAATCCGTCCAGCAGATTTCTGCCGGTGCTGGCGAACAGACCGATAGCCTCGTCGCGGTCACCAACGAGGTCAACGGCCTCTCGGCGTCGGTCCAGCAAATCGCTTCCTCTGCGGACGAACTCGTCCGACTCACCGAAGAGGCAGAACAACGCTCGCGTGACGGACAGGGCGCGGCAACCGAGGCACTCTCCGACATCGAGACGATTCGCTCCGAAACCGATGCCACCGTCGAAGAAGTCCACGAACTCGACGAGCGACTCTCTCGCGTCGGCGAAATTGTGGACGTGATTACGGAAATCGCCGAGCAGACGGACATCCTCGCGCTCAACGCCAACATCGAGGCCGCCCGCGCAGGCGAAGCAGGAGAAGGGTTCGCTGTCGTCTCCAACGAGGTCAAATCGCTCGCACAGGAGACGAAATCCTCTGCTGGAGATATTCAGTCGCTCATCGACGAAATCGAAGTCCAGCGCGATGCCGTTATCGCGCGTATCGAACGCATGCAAACCCGCGTCGAAGAGGGTGCAGAGTCCGTCGATGATGCGCTCGCCTCCTTCGACGGCATCGTCGAGCGCGTCGAAGAGACGAGCGCGAGCGTCCGCGAGATCTCCGATGCGACGCAGAGTCAGGCGAATTCCTCACAAGAGGTGTTGTCGATGACCGACGAAATCGCTGGTATCTCCGAAGAGACGACGGCCGAAGCGGAGAACGTCTCGGCGGCCGCCCAACAGCAGAGTGCTGCACTCCTCGGCGTCAACAACGACGTCCGCGAACTGTCGAGCTACGTCACGCACCTCGATGACCTCCTCGACGAGTTCGACGTGTCGAGTGACGAGGTGGCCGACGCATCGCTCGATGGAGTTCGTGCTTCGTCCGTTGAGACGCACGAAGAATCGACCGAGGTGGACACCGACGCACACCTGTTCGACCCAGTGGCGGTGGAACACTAAGATGCAAGTCGAGGAGATAATGAGCAAACCGGTCGCCACGGTCGGAGATGACGCCTCCGTGGCGGACTGTGCCCGCACCATGCTCGAACACGGTGCAGGAAGTGTCGTCGTCGAAATCGACAAGACGCCCGCAGGCATCATCACTGAGTCAGACGCGCTTCGAGCGGGTGTTAAAAGCGGTCGTCCACTACACAAAATTCCAGCACGGGCGGTCATGTCGAGTCCAATCAAGTGGATTCGTCCCGACTCGACAGTTCGTGTTGCGGCGAAAAAGATGCAAGACGAACGCGTGAAGAAACTCGTCGTCGTCGATGGCGCGAAGATGGTCGGCGTCATCACCGCGACTGATATCGCCTTCCACGTGTCTGATGTCGCTCGCGGCGTCGGCGAGATGATCGATTTAAAGAAGAAGTGGGAGTCGAATAGGCGATTTCGGTAGGGCGGTTGGGGAGTTCTGTTTAGGCACCCTCGTTTGCAAAACGGATGAACAGGTAGCCAACGCTGAGAGCGGCTGCGACCAACGCGACCGCGCCAATTGCTCGAAGTGGAGTATCGAATGCAAGAGCCACCGCCAGGAAGCAGGCCGGAAGAAACACGCCGAAGAGGAGTTTCCAGGGGAGAAAGAAGCGGGTCCAGCGGTGCATCACTCTCACGTACAGTGTAGCTTCTGAAGAGGGTTGAGACAGATTTGAACCTCACTCGCAACGCTTCTGCGTTGCTCGCTGGTTCAAATCTACCCCACCGGCACGACTCACGCGACTCACGAGTGTCGAACACACGCTACGCGGTGCTCGAAGTGTAGTTCGTCGGTAGAAGATAGTGGGTTGGGGCAGATTTGAACTGCCGGCCTCCTCCATGTCAAGGAGGTGTCATAACCAGACTAGACCACCAACCCGATTGTGCAAACTCGTCCAAACCCGCATTACGTGAGAAGTGAGTGGGTTGGGGCAGATTTGAACTGCCGGCCTCCTCCATGTCAAGGAGGTGTCATAACCAGACTAGACCACCAACCCGGTGTGTTGCTTCCCACGCCCGTTCGGACGTATCTCTCAGTTGTCCGGGGGTACAATTTAAGCTTTCGAATCAAACCCTGTGTGGCGATTCTCGACACGATGTGCGTAGACGCTGCAAAACGCCTCTTCTGACTCTCCTCTGTGAGACGACCTCTGAGTCGCGGCGAAATTCACCACCCCGACATGTTTAAGTCGATGTGCATATTTGTACATCATAACACGAACTCGTACATCGGTGACTACCAATGCAGGATTATATCGAACGGGTAACGGCTGGCGCTGACCTGACGGTCGAAGAGGCGCGAACGGTCTCCCGTACAGTATTTTCGGACGCGACAGAGGCGCAAATCGGCGGGTTGCTGACGGCCCTCCGTGCGAAAGGTGAGACCGAAGCAGAAATCGCAGGCTTCGCACAGGGCATGCGCGACGCCGCCCGAACGATTTCGCCGTCGCGTAAACCACTCGTCGATACCTGTGGGACCGGCGGCGACGACTACGACACTATCAACGTCTCGACCACGAGTGCACTCGTCGCCGCAGGCGCGGGCGCGGCAGTCGCCAAGCACGGCAACTACTCCGTCTCTTCTTCCTCCGGGAGTGCGGACGTACTCGAAGTCGCTGGCGTCAACGTCGAGGCCGAACCCGATGCTGTCGAGCAATCCATCGAGCGCAACGGTGTCGGCTTCATGCTCGCACCGGTGTTCCACCCAGCGATGAAAGCCGTCATCGGCCCGCGCAAAGAACTGGGCATGCGCACTATCTTCAACGTCCTCGGCCCGCTGACCAACCCCGCTGGCGCAGACGCCCAAGTACTGGGTGTCTACGACCCTGACCTCGTCCCAATCATCGCGCGCGCCCTCTCTCACATGCCTGTCGAGCGCGCCCTCGTCGTCCACGGCTCCGGCATGGACGAAATCGCCCTCCACGATGCGACCACCGTCGCCGAAGTCAATGGCGACGACATCTCCGAATACGTTCTGACCCCCGCTGACCTCGGGCTCGAAGCCGCCCCAATCGACGCCGTTTCGGGCGGTTCTCCCGAAGAGAATGCCCGCGACCTCGAAGGCATCCTGAACGGCGACGTGACCGGCCCAAAACGCGACCTCATTCTCGCCAACGCGGGCGCGGCAATCTACGTTGCGGGACTCGCTGAATCGCTCGAAGGCGGTGTGTGCGCCGCACGCGACGCTATCGACTCCGGCTCGGCTGCCGCAAAGCTCGACGCACTCCGGGAGGCCTGAATGGTCCGCGTGAAAGTCTGCGGGTTCACTCGCGAAGAAGACCTGAACGCTGCCGAGGCCGCCGGTGTGGACGCTATCGGCGTCATCGCCGACGTGCCAGTCGATACCCCACGAGAAGTCTCAGTCGAGCGCGCCCGTGAACTCGTTTCAGGAGTCTCGCCGTTCGTCGCGACGACGCTCGTCACCATGCCCGATTCGGTCGAACACGCTCGTGAACTCGCTCGCGAGGTCCGCCCCGACATCCTGCAACTCCACGCTGACTTCTCGGTCGTTGAACTCGCGTCCATCAGCGAGGTGGGCGTTCGCGTCGTTCCCGTCGTCGCCGCCACAGACCTCGAACGTGCCCGCGAAGTCGATTCGGTCGCCGATGCCATCCTCGTTGACACGCCCTCCGAATCCGGTGCGGGCGGAACCGGCGAGACCCACGACTGGGACGCCGCCCGCAAACTCGTCGAAGCAGTCGAAACACCGGTCATCCTCGCCGGTGGCCTGACACCCGAGAACGTCGCCGACGCCGTGAAAACGGCCGCTCCGTACGGTGTCGATGTCGCCAGTGGCGTCGAACGAGAGGGAGGAATCAAAGACCAGAGTGCAGTCTCGAAATTCGTCTCACGGGCGAAAGACGAGTCCTCGAAGGCAGACGTGTTCAAGAACGCAGGAGTGTTCGCATGACGCCGGAGACTCTTCGAAACGAGTTCGTCGAACAGGTCGAAGCGTACGACGAACCACTCGTTGCACACCTCGCAACCGACCTCGACATCACCGCCGAACCGCTCGCGGCGTACACGACGCTCACCGACCGAAGCGACTACGGATTCCTCTTGGAGAGCGCCGAGAAGGTCTCTTCGAGTAACCCACAGGGTGCGTTTTCGTCGGCGAATACAGCCGCAGAATCACACGCTCGCTACTCGTTCGTCGGCTACGACCCCGAAGCGGTCGTGACGGTCGGCCCCGACGGCTTCGACGTGACCGACCTCGGCGGTCCTGCGACCGAGTTCATCCGCGAAACCGAAGGAGATGTACTCGACTCGCTCCGCGGTGCGCTTCCTGCACTCCCCAGAGTTAATTTCCCCGAACACGACCGACAGACGCTCACCGGCGGCTTGGTCGGCTTTCTCGCCTACGAAGCCGTCTACGACCTCTGGCTGGAAGAAGTCGGTCGAACTCGCCCGGAGACAGAAAATCCAGACGCCGAGTTCGTGCTGACCACACGGACGCTCGCGTTCGACCACCGCGAAGACACCGTGCAGTTGGTTTGCACCCCGGTCATCACTCCCGACGACGACCCCGGTGAGGTGTACGATTCGGTCGTCGCCGAAGCAGAGCGCGTCGCCGAACGACTCGAAGACGCCGACCTGCCGACGCTCGGTGGGTTCGAACGAACTGCTGAAGAGAGCGAATCGAGTGCGTCGTACAAAGAGACGGTTCGAAAGACCAAAGAACACGTCCGCGACGGCGACATCTATCAGGGTGTTCTCTCGCGCACGCGGCGACTTCGGGGGCAAATCGACCCAGTTGGCCTGTACAAATCACTCCGCGAAGTCAACCCCTCGCCGTACATGTACCTCCTGCGCCACGGCGACAGACACGTCGTCGGTGCGAGTCCCGAAACGCTCGTCTCCGTTCGCGGCGACCGAGTCGTCGTCAACCCGATTGCGGGAACTTGCCAGCGCGGGTCGGGCCCGGTCGAAGACCGCCGACTCGCGGGCGAACTCCTCGCCGACGACAAAGAGCGCGCAGAACACACGATGCTCGTGGACCTCGGTCGCAACGACGTTCGCCGTGTCTCTTCGCCCGGGAGCGTCCGCGTCGAGGAGTTCATGAGCGTCGTCAAGTACAGCCACGTCCAGCACATCGAATCGACGGTCACGGGCTCTCTTGATGCCGGTTTCGACGCGTTCGACGCCACCCGCGCGACGTTCCCTGCGGGGACGCTCACCGGCGCACCGAAGGTCCGCGCCATGGAGATTATCGACGACCTCGAATCCTCCCCGCGCGGCGTCTACGGCGGCGGCGTCGGATACTACTCGTGGACCGGTGACGCCGACACGGCCATCGTCATTCGGACGGCGACAGTCGATACCGCGGGTGACGAAGACGAAATCACGGTTCGTGCAGGTGCGGGCATCGTCGCCGACTCCGACCCAGCCTCCGAGTACGAAGAGACAGAACAGAAGATGGGCGGCGTGTTGGACGCACTCCGCCGCATCGAGTACGAACCACAGGAGCCACGCCAATGACCCGACTCGTCATCGTCGACAACTTCGACTCGTTTACGTACAACCTCGTGGAGTACTTCTCCGAGCAGACGGTCGCAGGCGATAGTCTCGATATCGAAGTTCGGAAGAACACTGCTTCGCTCGACGAAATTCGGGCTCTGGAACCGGATGCACTGGTCATCTCGCCCGGCCCCGGTCACCCGAAAAACGACCGCGACGTGGGTGTGACGAACGACGTCCTCCGTGAACTCTCGACTGAGATTCCAACACTCGGCGTCTGTCTCGGGCTGGAGGCTGCCGTTTACGCCTACGGGGGAACCATCGGCCACGCACCTGAACCAATCCACGGGAAGGCCTATCCCATCGACCACGACGACATCGGCGTCTTCTCCGGGCTCGAACAGGGCTTCCCCGCCGGGCGCTACCATTCGCTCGTCGCAACCGAGGTCCCCGACTGTTTCGAAGTCTCGGCGACGACGAATCACGACGGCGAGGCCCTGGTCATGGGCGTCCGTCACCGAGAGTACCCAATCGAGTGTGTCCAGTTCCACCCTGAGAGCGTACTCACTGGGTCCGGACACGGTATCGTTGGCAACTTCCTCTCGTCGGTTGCGGGGCTCGAAGTCGCCACTCACTAACACTTCGAAGGCTTTTCTGAAAATCCGTCGTCGCGGCCGTTAGATGACGTTGATACCGAAGAACGACAGGAGCAACAGCGCCCCGACGACGATGGCCGCGATGGTCACGAGTCGCCATGCGACTTTGAGAACGACTCTGCCCACGAGAACGACGATTGCGATGCCAACGATGACGGCGAGAAGTTGCCCGAGCGGTGTCGCAAGAAGCCCCCCAGCTTGGAGGATAACGAGGAGCAGTGGAGTCAGTACCATATCTAGATATGACACCGGGGGAGCGAATAAGTTTGCGGCACGCTATCGACCACCGAGAACAGTTGGCTCAGCGCGCCCGAAATCGGCGAATTTCACTCCCTTTTTGTGGGCATTTTATCCAACATATGGATTCTGACACATTTACAGACTATATTTTGACGTGATTCCTTTATAATGTCCCATGGAATGCGAGACAGCGCCCCATGAGAGTGTTTCAGCGTGTGCTAGTCCCCCCTCACATTCTACTGGATAAGACAGTCACGTCTAGCGGTTTTTCGGTGTTTAATTTCACTTCCACTCCGCTCTAACTACCGTTATGTGGCCAGCGTGCCTCCATTGAAATTGTACGTAATGGGCAACGGCAGGCCCCTCAGAAATATACAAACTCAATCTGATACTTCTGGGGCGCAATTGGCGCAGAGTCCGAAGCCTTAACCGACCACATCACACACACAACTATCGTCACAAATGAGCGGACTTTCACGAACCTACGAACCCAACACTGCCCGAACACGATTCGGGCAGGAGGAATAGTCTATGAGCGACGCTGAACTCTCTGCGGACGAACTCGTCCTCCCGATTAAACGCACAGACGGCGACACGCTCGCCGAGCGCATGACGGGCAACGCATACAACAATATTCTGCCCGCGCGCTACCTGCGCAAAGACGCAAACGGGGACCTCATCGAGACCCAGGAGGACCTCTTCCCCCGTGTTGCGAAGAACATCGCACTCGCCGAAGCCGTCTTCGAAGCCGAGAAACAGGGCCTCGAAATCACCGTCACGCCGGACCTCATCAAGCCCGACCACCCACGCCGTGACGAACTCGCCGAGGAAGTCTTCGGTACGGGCGTCACCGCCGCCGACGACGCCGAAGCGGCCCTCTCCATCTACAACGTCAACAAGTTCGCGTACGAGACGCTCGTACCCGAACTTCCCGACTCTGTCGCCGACGTCGTCGTCGAGAAGCGCGAGACGTTCGAAGAGATGATGAACCAACTCTCCTTTATGCCCAACTCGCCGACCCTGATGAACGCTGGCGACGAACTCCAGCAACTCTCGGCGTGTTTCGTCGACTCTCCGGGCGACGACATCACGGACATCCACCAGACCGCGAAGGAGGCCGCAGAGGTCTTCCAGTCCGGCGGTGGCATGGGCTATGCCTTCTGGAACCTCCGTCCCTATGGTGACGCAGTCGGTTCGACCGGCGGTATCGCCTCCGGCCCAATCACCTTCATGCGGACGTTCGACCAGATGTGTGAGACCATCGCACAGGGCGGTGCCCGACGCGGTGCCCAGATGGGCGTCATGCGCGTCTCGCACCCCGACGTCATCCAGTTCCTCCACGCGAAGAACAAGGACGTCTCGCTCGCACACACGCTTCGCCTGAACGACCCGGACGACTTCACGCACACCAAGTTCGCCGACGCGCTCGACGAAGCGCGCGAACTCATCGACGAGGACGGACGCGTCCCCAAGCACCTCCGCAACGCCGTCGAAGGCCACCTCTCGAACTTCAACATCTCCGTCGGCGTCACCGACGACTTCATGGAGGCACTCTACAACGACGAAGAGTTCGTCTTCACCAACCCGCGCACGGAAGAACCGCACGTCGCCACGCCGCAGACCAAGGAAATTTACGACCTGTTCGGTCTCGGCCACCACGTCGAAGTCGGCGAAGTCCTCTCTGTACCTGCCGAGGAACTCTGGGAACAGATTATCGACGGTGCGTGGGAGAACGGCGAGCCTGGCGTCGTCTACCTCGAACGCGCGAACAAGGAACACTCCTTCGACGTCGAGAAGCACCCCGACCACCGCATCCTCGCGACCAACCCGTGTGGCGAGCAGCCACTCGAAGAGTACGAGGCGTGTAACCTCGGCCACATCAACCTCTCGACGCTCGTCGCGATGGACTCGCCCGACTGGCGCGTCTGGTACGACCAGCACGGCGACGAGTACGACGACATGTCGGCGGCCGTCGATGCCTTCCTCGAAGACGCAATCGACTGGTCGGAGTTCGACCACCGCATCGAGAACGGCACGCGCTTCCTCGAAAACGTCGTCACGATGTCGGACTTCCCCGTGAAGAAGATCGAGGAGAAGGTCCGCGAACTTCGTAAGATTGGCCTCGGCATCATGGGTCTCGCACAGCTCTACATCCAGCTCGGTGTCCGCTACGGTTCGGACGAAGGGAACGAAATCGCCCAACAGCTGATGACCCACATCAACCACGAGTCGAAGTGGGCCTCCCACGAACTCGCCGAAGAGCGCGGTCCCTTCGACGCGTGGGAAGACTCCAAGTACGCGAACCCGACCGAGTACCGCGACTGGTTCGAACACCACACCGGCGAGTCCGCCGACGACTGGGAAGACGGCTTCCCCATCCGCAACCACAACACGACGACTATCGCGCCCACGGGAACCACCTCGATGGTCTCCAACACCACCGGTGGCTGTGAGCCGATTTACAACGTCGCCTACTACAAGAACGTCTCCGACGACGTGCAGGGCGACGAGATGCTCGTCGAGTTCGACGACTACTTCCTCCGCGCGCTGGAGGCCAACGACATCGACGTCGAGTCGGTCAAGCGCGAAGCCCAAGAGCAGATGGCGAACAACGAGTTCGACGGCGTCGATTCGCTCTCGTCGGTTCCGGACGCGATTTCCGAACTGTTCGTCGTCACCGCAGACCTGACCGGTCTCGAACACGCGGGTGTCCAGTGCGCCCTCCAAGAGGGTGTTGACTCCGCTATCTCCAAGACCTGTAACTTCCCGAACTCGGCCTCGAAAGCCGACATGGACGAGGTCTACCGCTACATCTACGACCACGGCGGCAAGGGCGTGACCGTCTACCGCGACGGCACCCGCTCGAAGCAGGTTCTCACGACCCGCGCCAAGAACGCCGAGTTCTCCGACGACGAAGAGGCCGCAGAGGCCATCGTCTCGCAGATTCGCGACGTCTTCGGCGACGTGTCGGCCTTCCTCGAATCCGAGGAAGTCGCCGACCTCATCGGTGGCGAACTCGAACTCGCCTTCGCCGACTCGCCCAGTGAGGTTGGCAAGAAGCGCCCACGCCCCGACGTGCTGTACGGCGTTACCCAGCGCATCGACACGGGCTACGGGAAGCTCTACGTCAACATCAACGAGGACGAGAACGGCGAACCGTTCGAACTGTTCGCCAACATCGGTAACTCCGGTGGCTTTACCGCCTCCTTCACCGAGGCGCTCGCCAAGACCATCTCCACGTCGCTCCGCTCCGGTGTGGACCCAGAGGAAATCGCCAACGAGCTGAAGGGCATTCGGAGCCCGAAGGTCGCCTGGGACAAAGGCGAGCAGATTAACTCCATCCCGGACGCCATCGGCACGGCCATGCGCCGCTACCTCGATAGCGACATCGACAAGGGCTACCCGCGTCAGAAGAACCTGACCGAAGTCGAAGCCGAGGCCGCAGAGAGCCCGGAAGTCGAGGCTGACGAGGCCGCCGACGCCGACGCCGAGGACGACTCGGATGCAATCGCCGACCTGCTCGCGGCCGGTGAGAGCCCCGAATGTCCCGAGTGCGGTGCAATGGAACTCTACTACTCTGAAGGGTGTAAGACCTGCCAGAGCTGCGGTTGGTCCGAGTGCTAAGCGCACGGGACTAACACCGTAGCGTTCTTCGGTTCTTTTCCGCTCTTTTCTCTCATCGATTGGTCGTCGAGCGACTCGGCAGTCAACACTCGTCGACTCGGTGTGAGAAGGTGAGACAGTTCTCGGAACGTGATTGACGTCGTCGTTATCGAAGTGTCACGTACGTCAGCGTAGCGAGCGCGACGAGTTGCAAGCCACGGAGAACGAGGACGGCTTGCTGGACGTGTGGGTCACCCGAGTAGAAACTCTGCATGGTGAAGAAGAAGTAGAGCGCGAAGGCGTTTTCGAGGAGCATTACCACTGCGAACGCGAGCAGACCGAGGACGAGTGCGGTCCGGAAGGTGCGGTAGTTTCGTATCCACACCACACAGAGTGCGGCGAGAAAGACGATATTCACGCCCGAGAGGGCGCTTGCTGCCATGATTTGGGTTCCCATTGCCATCGTGTTACTCCAGTTGTTGTGCGATTTTCTCGAACGTCTCTCGGTTGTACTCGAACTGGTCGGTCAGGAAGTACAACCGCCCGTACTTGTTGTCGCCGCCTTCGATGACGCCGTGTGATTCAAGCATGTCGAGGTGGTGCCTGACGGTCTTGTAGCCGACGTCAAGCTCTTCGGCGAGTCGATTCGCGTTCATCGGGTGGTCAGAGAGACATCGGATGATGCGAACGCGGTTCGCCCCGCCCCGTGTTGCCGTGAGTAAATACCAGAGGGCCTTTTCCATCGACGCTTCTTGCTGCTGATTTGTCGGGGTGCGTAATATTCCCACGGGTTCGTTGCTCGCTATCCGCTGAATCTCAGTCCTCGTCGCGTATGAGCGTTGTTCCACTTCACTTCCAAATCTGGGTAGAATCCGGCAAAATCGGCAGCAGACGGTGGGGAACGGCAGTAAACCATATGCCAATCGCGTCCTACGAACGACATGTATGGAAGACGAGGCCGATGGCGACGCATGCACAATCGAAGTGACACAAGGCCGTCCGTGTCCCTTCTGTGGTGCATCGATGGACCATCGCCATTGCAAGTACGTGTGTCCCGAACACGGCGTCGTCTACGACTGTAGCGACACGTTCTGGTGAGAATGTCTGACACGTTAGCACTGCGTGAGCGTAGTCTCATTGGCTATGGGTTTCCCGGTTGATTTCACGACGGCACGAAGTGTTATGTCGATTGCACCCCAAGAACTGAACACGAATCCGAGTACACTGTCGGCGCTGGACCGACAGGTCTCTCAGTAACGAAACGATGGTAGATGAATCACAGGTCGAAGCCGGAAAAGAAATCCAACAGAAAACTGGCAAGACGTTCTACTTTGCGACGCGCCTCCTCCCACAGCGTGTTCGGCACGCGACGTACGTCTTGTACGCGTTCTTCCGGGTTGCCGACGAAGTTGTCGATGCAGCAGAGACTGCACCCCCAGAAGAACAGCGAGAACAACTCGAACGCCTCCGTGCGGAAGCACTGGGTGAAGTCGAGTCGGACGACTCTGTCTTGTCGGCGTTCGCCGAACTTCGGGAGCGCTACGGCATCGACCCTGACGACGTAAACGTCTTCATCGACGCGATGGAGGCCGATATCGAAAAGGCGCAATATGCGACCTACGAGGAACTCGAAGCCTACATGGACGGGTCTGCATCCGCCGTGGGGCGGATGATGACCTGTGTGATGCGCCCGGCCGACCCCGAAGGTGCGCTCCCGCACGCGACGGCACTCGGACAGGCGTTTCAGATGACGAACTTCCTCCGCGACGTGGGCGAGGACGTCATCGAGCGCGACCGGGTGTACCTCCCGGAGACGACGCTCCAGCGCTACAACCTCACTCACGACGAGGTACTCGACCTCGAATTCGACTATCGGATGATGAACGTGATGCAGGACGAACTCCGCCGAACGGAGTCGCTCTACCGCAAGGGTGTCGCCGGTATCGAGTACCTCCCGGCGGACTGCCAGTTCCCGGTGTTGCTCTCGGCGATTCTCTACGCCGACCACCATCGGTCGATTCGCAAACTCGGCTACGACACGCTCTCGACGACGCCGGAACTGAGTTCCGCACGGAAAGTTGCCCTCCTCCTCAAAACTGGGGCTTACTGGGCCGTGTGGCGCGACCCGGTTGCGGTGTTCAAAGCCGTGAGTGTCGTCCCATATCCGGAAGACGAAGAGTTCGACGCGGAGGCTGGACCGGGTTCGACGCCCACCGCACGAATCCGGAGTCGTGGTCGGTTCGCTGGCTGGCGTCGTGCGTTGAGTCGGTGGGGCTGGGACTGAACGTCAGGGCTGCCACAGAAGTCGTCCGTGGAACGCTAGGATTGCCACGGGAACCGCCGTGGAATCCGGAGGAGACGCGAGTCGAAGCGGTCTGTTTTGAGAAGTCCGATGCCGAAGAGTCCGGCTACGACGACGGGAACCCAGTTGCCGAACCACGCGTTGATACCGCCCCAGAGGATGACGAAACTCACCAAGTCGTCGAGCATGAACTCGGTCGAATCGAGGCGCGTGAGTAAGGCCGTCCGGTCGAACGCCCAGTCGAGTGCGAGAACAGCAATCGTCGCACTCACGACCCACCCGGCGTAGTTCGACAGGGGAACGCCGTAGAACAGGGTAGCACCTTCGCCGAGTCTGTAGTACTCCCAGAAGCCGAGTGCGACCGCACCGGGGTCGAGGACGACGTCCATCGCCAAGACGGTGAGGATGACGGCGACGAGTCGAACCACTGTATTCTGTGCGCGACTTCCGAGCAACAAGAGACACAGCAGGTAGGCGTTCATCACGAGTGGGATGAAGAACACCGGCAAGCCGATGGGGACGCCCGCGACAGTCGGCCCGAGGTCGATGCCGTAGTAGAACCACCCGTAGGGCCAGCCAGTCGTGATACCGGTGTACTCGATGACGTAGGCGTAGGCGGTCAGTGCGCCGACGCCGACGACGGCCCGGCGGGTGAACAGTGGGAGAACGCCGACGATGAGCGGCGAGCGCATCACGACGGTTCCGAGGAGGATGAGAAACGCGTTGAACGCCAGTGGGTCCGGAAGCCACCCCATCGCGCTCGCGACGAGGAGGACCGCACCGTTCAACGGGAAGAACACGGAAATCGTAAAGCGATTCTCTCGAACGAGTCGGTCGAGTGCCGCTTCGGCGGCTCGACGCGTTCGAGGAAGTCGAAGTCCCTCAACCATACACGATGCTCCAGAGTGCCCCGAAGGTGATGAGCATGCCGACGACGGTGTTCAGTGCGGGATACCACCAGTAGGCGTTCGAGACGTCGATGTCCGAACGAGCGATTCCAAGGACGACCAGCGGATACGCCGCGAGTAAGGCACCAAGGCGGATATCAACCGTCGCAAACGCGAGCGCGGCACCCGCCCACACCAGCGCGCAGTACCAGTACGTCCGGCGCTCACCGAGCATCGTCGCCGTCGTCTGAATCCCTGCGTCTCGGTCGGGTTCGATGTCGGGAATCGCCGAGAAGGTGTGCATCCCCATCGTCCAGAGCCACGCGCCGACGATAGCGAGCGCAGGGGGATTCACGCCTGCAATTGTCGCGTAGGCGGCCACACCCGGAAGGATGTAGAGACCGTTCGAAACCGAATCCAGAATCGGCGTCGTCTTGAATCGGAACGGCGGGGCACTGTACTCGATAGCGAGGAAGAAGTGGGCGACGAGCCACGGCCACGCGAGTTGCGGCGTGAGTACGAAGAGGCCGAGGCCGAGCAGGCCGCTTCCGACGACGAGTGCGAGGTTGAGTGGGTCACCACGCCAGCGCGCTTCCCGGTCGTCTTTCTTCGGATTGGCTTCGTCTACGTCTACGTCGAACACGTCGTTGACGCCGTAGAGAAAGACGTTCGCCGGGACGAGAAAGTACGCAAAGAGTGCGATGGCTTCGACCGAGAAGAGGTCCGAAATCGAGGTGGCGGCGGTGACGACGCCGACGATGACGGGACCGGCCAAGTAGAGCCAGAATCGAGGACGCGAGAGGACCAACAGGTAGGCGAGTCGGTCACGAAGGCCGCCGGTCGAAGTCGATGCCATCTCTGTCTCCGTCATCGCGCGTCTTCAGCCATCTTCTCCGCCGTGAGTTGCCCGCTGATGAGGCACATCGGCACGCCGATTCCAGGAGTCGTGAACGACCCAGTGAAGTAGAGGCCATCGACCTTCTTTGAGGCGTGACCGGGCCGGAGCAGTGCGGTTTGGGTGAGCGTGTGGGCGAGGCCGAGCGCCGTCCCTTGCGTGCTGTTGTAGCGACTGGCGAAGTCGTTCACGCAGAAGGATTCTTCGAGGACGATACGGTCTCGTAAATCGACGCCGGTGTTCTCCGCGATGTCTGCGAGTACGAGGTCACGGTAGGACTCGCGGAGTTCTGGCGTGTCTTCGAGTCCTGCCGCGATAGGGACGAGGACGAACAGGTTGCTGTGGCCTTCGGGGGCGACACTGTCGTCGGTCTTCGAGGGAACACACAGGTAGTAGGCGGGGTCCTCTGGCCACGCGGGGTCGTCGAAAATCGTCTCGAAGTGGTCGTCCCACTCCGTGGGGAGGACGAGCGTGTGGTGGGCGAGTTCGTCCACGTCGCCTTCGACGCCGAGATAGAGGAGGTACGCCGAGGGCGCGTACGTACGCGATTCCCAATAGTCCTCGCTGTACTGGCGTTTGCGCTCGGGGAGGAGTTCCTGCTCGGTGTGGGCGTAGTCGGCGTCGCTCACGACCTGGTCACAGAGGAACTCGCGGCCGTCTTCGGTTCGGACAGCGAAGCCACCGCGGAGCCCCGAAATGTTCGTCACTGGTGAGTCGGTGTGGTATTCGACGCCCAACTCTTCGCCGAGTTCGACTATCGCTTCGACGACGCCAGCGAGTCCGCCGTCGGGGTAGTACACGCCCATGTTGAAATCGACGTGACTCATGAGGTTGTAGAGCGCCGGGGTGTTGTCCGGTGCGCCGCCGAGGAACACCAGCGTGTACTGCATGATTTGCTGGAGTTTGGGGTGGTCGAAGTAGTTCTCGACGTGGTCCTGCATCGACCCGATGAGCGACAGGCCCCACGAGTATCTGAGTACGTCGAGGTCGATGTAGTCGCGCAGATTTGGCCGGTCGGTGTAGACGAAATGCTCCATGCCAATCTCGTAGTTGCGCTTGGACTTTCGGAGGTAGTCGTCGAACTTGTCGGCCGCACCGGGTTCGTAGGACTCGAACACCTCTCTGTTTTTGTCGAGGTCGGGGACCATATCCACCTGGTCGCCGTCTTTGAAGAAGATGCGATAGTGTGGGTCGAGTCGCGTCAGCCCGTAGTAGTCGTCCGGAGACCTCCCGAAGTACTCGAAGAACTGCTCGAACACGTCGGGCATGAGGTACCACGACGGACCCATGTCGAACTTGAAGCCGTCGCGTTCGAGGGTGCTGGCACGGCCACCGAGTTGCTCGTTTTTCTCCAAGACGGTGACGTCGGCACCCGCATCGGCGAGATAACAGGCCGTCGAGAGGCCGCCAAACCCACCGCCGATGACGACGACCGATTCGCCTGACAGAGAGTCAAGGTCCGAGACAGAATTCATGCAAGAGTGTAAGAACGACGTTCACATAAATCGACTGACCAAAGCGGGGTTCCGAGTAGTATAGCTTTAGCACGGCCACTCCCAATGGCGCGTATGGACGACACCACCGTCGTGGTTACGGGCGCGAGTTCCGGTATCGGGGCCGCAGTCGCCCGCGCATTCGGCGCAGAAGGAGCGACTGTCGTCGCCTGCGCACGCGATACAGACGCCCTCGACGCGGTTCTCGAAGATATCGAAGCCGCAGGCGGGACTGCCCATTGCCTGCGCTCCGACGTGCGCGACGAGTTCGACATGGAGCGCCTGATGGAGACGGCCGCCCGTCTCGGTGGCCCGATAGACGTACTCGTCGCCAACGCGGCCGTCATCCACGGGTCGCCCGGGGAGATGCCGCTGGCCGACGACTCCTATGCGGCCTTCGACGACTCGCTTCGAACCAACGTTCGGGGTGTCTTTACCGCCATCAAGGAAGCCCTTCCACACATGGCCGACGACAGCCGAATTCTCGTCCCCTCGGGCGGAATCGCCCGCGACGCGAAACCCGGAATGGGCGCGTACGCCGTCTCGAAAGCCGCCGCCGAAGCGGTCGTTCGACAGTTTGCGGTCGAACTCGACCAGCCAGTGGGGATCGTCGACCCCGGCCTCGTTGCGACAGAACTCACCGGCGGCAACGGCCGCGACCCAGACGACGTTGCACCGATGTTCGTGTGGGCTGGCGTCGAAGCCGACGCCGACGCCCTCGATGGCGACGTCATCGACCTGAAAGCGTGGAAGCAAGCGACTCGGTAAGTTCGATTCGAGCCACAGAATCGCCTGTCGAGCTACGAGAGAACTCGAATCGGGTAACTTATTAACGACAACAAGATTGTTCATAACATGAATCGGTCAACAGCCATCGGCGTCGGCAGCGTCGTCGTTCTCCTCGCGCTGTCTGCGTACGCGCTGACCACGGAGGCATGGAAACTGCTCGTCGTCTCGTGGGCCGCGTTTGCTGCGATGGCGCTCGCCGCCCCCCTCGGGGTTCGCTCCCGTGGCGACCACGCAGAGGGACTCGTCTGGAGCTACGGGCTCGCAAGCGGTGCGATGGTGACGAGTGCCGCCGTCTTTCTCGTCCCGCAGGCACTCGGTCACCACCCACAGTACGGCGGCTTTGGGATTGCCTTCGGTATCCTCGCTGGGTTCGGGTCTCACACTGTGGGACACCGATTTGCACACATGGACCTCCCAATCGACCGGACGGTGACAGAACTAGCCGCCCACGCCATCTCCGCAGGGGCGATTATCGGTCTCATCTACGGGAACATCGACGTTGGCGTCGGTCTCGGCCTCGCAATCGTCTCACACAAGGGTCCTGCTGGCTACGCCGCCGCCCGCCGACTCACAGCGAACAATCGCCCAGTCGCGCCGTTGTTGCTCCCTGCGGCGGGTCTCGGTATCGCCGCCATCATCTCCAGTGCGATTTCGGTCCCTGCTTCAGGTGCCGTTCGAGGTCTCGTCTTCGGCTTCGCATCGGGTGTCTTCCTCCACGTGGCGATGGACTTCCTGCCACGGTGTGAAATCGGCAGCGAGATTCACGACATGCTCTCTGTGGAAGACGAACACGCCCACGGCATCCTCGACCGACTTCGTTTCCACGCCGCGGCGAGTACGCTCGTCGGCGGATTCGTCGTCTTTGCGGCGTGGCTCGCACTCGGCTGAATACATTCGATTTTCTCAGAGAATTCGCTCGACGACGAGGAGGAGTACCGGCAGTGCGACCAAGAGGCCGAGAAAGACGATAAAATGCCGACGGGTCTTGACCGCCATCTCGAAGAGACGTTCGACTGTGGTCTCGTACCACGGGTACATGGCGACGAACACCACCGAAATCAGCGTGGCGAGTCCGGCAGTAAAGAGGACGACTGCAAGCCCAACCGGTTCGTCGAGAACCACCGCGATGGCAACAGTGTCGATGAGCGTCCCAACGTTCGCCCCGAGGATGTACGGGAGCAAATCGTCTCTGTCGACGTAGCCACGGACCGAGAGCGGAACGATAACACCGAGTGAGAACGCGACACTCGTACTCAGTGCCGTCACCGCGAACCCGAGGACGAACAAGAACCAGTGGTCTCTCTCGTGCCGTGTGAGCGACTCACGAATCCGGTCACCATCGATGGCGTTGAACGCCGAGTCGAACAGTCGAAGACTCCCCAAGAGGAGTCCGAGTGCGAGTACACCGGCCCCGAGTGGGCCGACCGTTTCGACGAGGCTTCGGATGATTGGTTCGAGCGAATCGAGTGCGGCGAATCGGATGGTGAATCGAGAAGCCACCGCAGAGAGACGGGGAATGAGGGGGCCAAGGGCGGCGTAGCCGAGTACGGTCACCGGGATATAGATGGTCCACGTGACGAGAAACGAAAGGACGCCGAACCACATCGCGTCTCGAAGTGAAACATCAGTCCGACGAATGTACTCGACTGACCCGACGAGGAGGACGATTGTCACCGACCCGAACCGCGACCCACAAATCATGAGAAATAGTTCGAGTGGCGTCACCAGCGCGTCGGTGAACAAGACCATGGCGAGCGCGGCGATGGCCGTGCCGTTGAGTACCGGATAGGTCGCCAACCAACTCGAGCCGAGTGCGGACAACGGTCCCATGATGACTCGATTCAAGATGGGAGTGAACGCGGGGACGAGCGCCGCAGACGCCCCGCTCAGCAAGCGAATCGAGAGGAGAAAGGCGACGACACCAACGATAATCGCACCGAGCGGTCGGACGACCGCACGAACACGTGCGTGGTGGGACGTTGCCTGCATACCCTCCCGTTACGACGTGGAGGTCAAGGAACTTGTTGTAAAATTCACAGAAAATTATAGGACGGCGTTCTCGTTCGGCAGTCAGCCTCGGAAGTACCCCCACGAGTGGAGTCTGTCGCCCTCGCCGTTTATCCAACGCTCGCCGATGTCGTCGCGGTAGTACATGTTGGGAAGCAGGATGTCGTCGATGCGTTCGTACGCCTGTGTCCGCGCGTCGGCCATCGTCTCGCCCATTCCGGCGACGAGCATGACGACGCCCGAGGTTCCGGCGACCCGCCACTGGTCGGAGACGCATTTTACGTCCTCGATGTGGATACCTTCGGATGCGTTTTCGAGGAGGTGACGTTCGGTCCATTCACGCGGCGGTTTGGACTCGAATCCGATTGGCGCGTTCGAGGCGAACTCCGAGAAGGTCTGCGGGTCGGTAAAGGGGAAAGGCGGCAGGCAGACGCGAACGCCGACTTGGAAGCCCGAGTGAACCTCGATTCCCGGGTCGCGTCCGCGCGAGATATCCGCGAATACCTTCGAAATCGGCGTCTTCATCGCCTCTTCCATGAGGAAAATCGTCGGATAACCGAATCGTGGGGTGAACTCCAGCGGATAGACGCCCTCGGCGTTGACGATACAGTTGAGGTCCATGTAGCCGACGTAGCCCTCTTCGGCGAGTTTCGATTCGAGGGGTTCGAGCGTTCGGCGATAGATGTCGTTCTTTCCAATCCACGTCATACTGGTTCCCATCTCACCCGTGGACGGGCCGACGTTGCCGGGGAACAGGCGCTTGTGCTCGAAGTTGATGCAGATGGGTGTGACGAACTGTTCGCCGTTGAAGAACGCGCCTACCGCGACTTCGACGCCGTCGGCGCGGCGCTGAATCTCGAATCGCTCGATTTTGTTGCCCCACGAACGCTTGTAGGATTTGAGGATGCGAACCACGTCGGAGCCATCGTCTTCCTCGCCGACGAAGACGAGGCGCTTGACGTTCTGAACGTTTCCGCTGGGTTTGATGACGTAGGCGTCGGGGTTCTGTCGAACCCACTCGACGGCCTCGTCGAAGTCGGTGAACTCCGCGTGCGGAAGCACGTCGATTCCGGCTTTCTTCAACTCACGCTGGCCGAAGTTTCGGTCGTCTTCGAGACGATCGGTGTAGGCGGTTCCGCCGACGACTGCCTTCCCTTCTTCGCGGAGTCGCTCGGCGTGGGTGCCGTAGCCGAAGATGTCGTCGAAGACGATGGTGTCGGCCCACTCTGTGTGTTCCTGCCAGTCGTAGACTTTCTCGACGAAGCCGTCAGCGATTTCGGCTTCGTCTTCGTTCTCGATGCAGTAGCGCACCTCGTGGCCTTCGTTGCGAACGCGCCACGCGATATCGCCGATGAGTCCGTCTATCGAGACGAAGAGGTAATTCATAGACTGTTACTCTCAGGGGAGCGTGAAAAATGTACGCTGACTGATTGACTCTCGCAGTGTGTTCAGGTCAGTCGCCGAAGTTGAATCGAGATGCCGAGACCCGAGACGAGGAGTATCACGAGGTTGAAAACGGCCTGGAAGGGCGCGCGGTACTCGGGCGTGACCCACGTCGAAATCGTCTGGCTGGCGTTCAGGTAGAACTGCAACACTGCGATGAGCGCGAGCAGTAACAGGCCTGCGAGGACCGCGTAGTCGAGATAGCGACGAAGACGGTTCGCAAACGCGCGGTTGTCGTCGTCGATGTCGGCATCGGGGTCTGGTGCGTGCTGGCGCTTCGTGGGCTGTGAGCCAGTGTTCGTCGTGGCTTCGTCGCTCATTGGTTCCACCTCCGAATGGCGAGGACACTCATACAGAGTGCCACGAGCGCGACGACTGGGCCAAAGCCGGGTGCGGCCGTGCCGGTTCTACTGCTGGCTTCTTCGTTCTGGTAGTCATCGTCACCGTCCGTCTGTCCGTTGTTTTCGAAATCGCTCACTTCTAGTTCCACTTCTTCTGTCGTCTCGTTCACGCTAATCGTCCTCGTTGGGTTCAGGTTTGCCGCGCCGCGGGCGGTGTCGATGACGACGCCATCGCGCACCAGCACCGCGTCGATGTAGTAGTTGTAGTCGTTCGGGACGGTGACGGGTGCGTCAACCGTCGCTGTTCGGCCGGGTCGGACCTCGCCGACATCGACCGTCGTCTGCGACGCCACGATGTTCGACTCGGCCTGTCGAAGCACAAATCGAACGCTCAGGTCGTCGGTCGGCGTGTCGCCAGTGTTCGTGAGCGTCGCACCCACGTCCAGCGTCGTCTGCTCGTCGTCAGCCTCGATAATCGAGAACGAGACGGGTGGCAGGGCTTCGCTCTCGGTGAACTCCGTGTTCGTCCGGAGATATGGCGGCTTGATTGCCTCGACGCCGCGGATACGCTGTTGTGTCGTATCGACGCGCTCGGTGTTTCGGTAGAGAATCACGTCGATGTCGTAGCCACCTTCACGCGGAACGGTGAGGTTCGCCCCGGCGGATACCTCACCATCTCTGGTGAGATTGCCGACCGAGACACGCTCTGTGGTGGTTCGAAGTCCCGACTCCGCGTCGATGGCGCGGACGAGGACGGTCACGTTGTGGGTCGGATTTCCGGCGTGGTCGATTCGTGTCTCGATATCCAGTGTTGCGGTCTCTCCGGTCGCCTCTCCGGCGGCGATAGAGACTTCAGAGACGGAGATTCGCCCCGGTCGAACCGGGCCGTCGTCTGTCGGGTCTGCGAGGACGCCGGGGACGACGAGGGCGGTGACGAGGGCGATGGCAACGATGCCAATCGCACCACCCGCGAGGAGGGCATTCCTATCCATAGATTGAAAATTTGTGGATAATGTATATGTTTTGTGTCTGACTAGTGAGCGACGAGAGTGGTAGACAGTTCTCGAGTCGAACTCGAACACCGTGGCTGTAGAGTTGCATTTTTATTCATTGGCTGAGGATGTGTGGCATGGCAACGTACGTCGTCGCAACCAACTCGGTCACCAACAGCGCAAAGCTCTGTGATTACCTCACTCGACGTATCAAGGACGGGGACGTTGTTCACGCTGTGAACTCTCATTTCGGCGGAGACGAAACCAACAGCGACGACGTTCGCGACGGTGACGACGCGCTCAACGTGGTCGCCTCACGACTCGGTGACCTCGTAACCGTCGAGACACACCAGTTGATTCGCGGGAACGAACCGGCGACAGACGTTCTCGACTACGTCAAAGAGGTCGATGCCGACGAACTCGTCATCGGTATCCGCAAGCGCAATCCCACCTCGAAAATCGTCTTCGGGAGTACCGCACAGGATATCCTCTTGAACTCGAACGTCCCGATGGCCGTCGTTCCGCTCGAAAAAGTGTAGGGCTTAGTTTCCGCGGCGGTATTCGACGAGCGTCATCTCGAATGCGGGTTCGGTCGTGTCCTCGTCGTAGAACGCGACGTAACCCGGAAGCGGACTTTCTGGCGTCACACAACTCTCCCAGAACAGACTATCGTTCATCGTGACGACGAAGTTCGCACACCGAAGGTCGGCATACGTGTTGATTTCGTCGACAGTCACCGACACGTTCCCATTCGGACTCGACAGTTCCCACGTGTCGCCGACTTCGAGCGTCTCACCCTCGACACTCGTGTAGTACGGTGAGTCGAACCCGAGCGTCGCAATCGACCCGGAGGGCGTCCCCGACAGTTCCGAGTACAACTCGTCTCGCGAGGCCGTCACCGTCTGTTCGGTCGTCTGGTTGGACGTGACGACGGTCGTTCGAATCGTGACCGAGGTCTCGTTCGCCTCGATGACTTCCCACTCGTAGGTCGCTGTCTCTTCGATGTTCGGACTCGTGATTTCGTAGCGGTAGTACTGGCCCGCACGGTACTGGGTTTCCCACGACTGATTGAAATCGAACTCGGTCGTACTCATCGCCTCTTGCGAGCCACCGTCAGCGTCAGTTGCTGTTTCGGTTGCTGTCCCATCGACCGCGGTCGTCGCGGCCGATTGGTCTTGTCCACCACCGACGCCACCGCCACACCCTGCGAGGAGGACGAGTAGCGACACGGCGAGTATGCTCCACAGTCGGTTCATACGCGCTCATCGGGACTCGATTAGATAATCCCATCGCGAACTGGCAGGCAAAATAGAATTTCGTCGCTGTTTACTCGCCGTCGAGGACTTTCTCGGCGAGCGTCGGGACGAAGGTACCAATGTCGGTGACCATCCCAATCGCCTGCGACGACCCACGGTCGAGCAGTTGCGTCACCGTTGCGGGGTTGATATCGACACAGACCGTCTTCGCAGTCGAGGGCAGACAGTTACCGACGGCGACAGAGTGCAAGAGCGTCGAGAGCATGAGGACCATGTCGGCCTCGTGTGCCTGCTCGCGAATGGCGTTCTGGGCTTCGATGGTGTCGGTGATGGTGTCTGGAAGTGGGCCGTCGTCACGAATCGACCCCGCGAGGACGTACGGTACGTCGTTTTTCACACACTCGTACATCACGCCTTCTTTGATGAGTCCGTCCTCGACGGCCTCGGCGATACCGCCCGCGCGGATGACCTCACTGATGGTGTAGATGTGGTGTTTGTGGCCTTTTCGGGGGTGTTCCATCGTCTCCATGTCCATGCCGAGCGAAGTTCCGTAGAGACCGCGTTCGATGTCGTGGGTGGCAAAGCCGTTGCCTGCCGAAATCATGTCCACGTAGCCCTCACGGATGAGGTCGGCGAGTGCGTCGCCGCCGCCGGAGTGGATGAGTGCCGGGCCAGCGACGACGAGGACGTTACCGTCTTCGTCTTTCGTCTCGTGAATCGCGTCTGCGACCTGCTCGATGAGTGAGTCAGATGGGCGTTCAGAGGAGACACCGCCTTGCATGAACCCGAATGGGCCAGATGCGTCGCGGGGGCGTTCCGGGGGCTTGACGCGGATACCTGCTTCGTCGGTCACGACGAGGTCGCCTTCTTCGATGCCGTTGAGGACTTTCGTGTAGGCGCGGGCTGGCTCGTCGTCGTCACCCGGCTCGACGACGATTGCGCAGTCCATCTCGATATCTTCGACCGGGAGCCACTCACCGTCGTATCGAACTTCAGTCGGGTGGTTGGTCGTCGAATAGAAGCCAAGCGGGACGACCTGGTCGGCGGGCGAGGGTTCGACGTGTGCGTCTACCGGGTCGGTGAGGTTCGCACCGATTTGGTGCAGTTCGTGGAGAATTTCCTGCAACTCCCGGTCGTCGTCGGCGTGAACCGCCATCCGGCAGTAGGAAGTCTTGTCTTTCTGTCGGCCAACATCGAACTCTTCGATGTCGAAGTTCCCACCGAGGTCCATCACGATACCCATGGCCTGCTGCATCATCCCCGAGTCGATGATGTGGCCTTCGAGTTCGACGGTGCGCGTCTTCGTCATTGACGGAAAATTGACCGAGGGGGTCAAGTGGGTTACGGACGCGGCGACTCGAATTCGAAACTACAAGTTGGCCCGCAGGAACGTCACGAGGTGGCCGAACGTCTGTTCGAAGCCACGGTCGTAGTGCGTAAAGTGGCCGACTGGCAGTTCGACGAGGGTCGAATCGGGGAGGTCGTCGGCGAGGTCAGCGATGCCGTCCGCGGGCGCAACGTCGTCACGGGTGCCCGAAATGAGCAGCGTCGGGCAGTGAATCTCCTCGGGGTCCGAGACAGCGCTATACCGGAACAGCGAGAGGAAGATTCGCGCCGGTGTCTCGTCTTTCCACGTACTCCCCGGCGGAACGAGTTGGCGGAACGAGGCCCGGACGCCCGGGTCTTCGAAGACCGAAATGGTCGTTCCATCCCCAACGACGGGGACACGATACGGGCCGAGTACTCGGGACTGGAGTTTGTCTCGGACGCCCGCGACGAGCGCCGAGAGCGTTCCTTTCGGGCCACGGCCAGCGAACACTGCGCTCCCATCGAGCATCGGATGCTGGGCGACGACGGCCGCGACGTTTCCGTCTTCGGCGGCGGTACGAAGTGCGTAGCCTCCGGAGAGACCGATGCCCATCAAGACGACCTGTGAAGTGTCAATTTCTGCCTGCTCGCGGATGCCGTCGATGGCCGCGTGCCAGTCTGCGACCTGTGAGTCGGGGTCAACGAGGTTGCGCGGGTCGCCCGAGGAGTCGCCGGTATTTCGGTAGTCGAAGAGGAAGACCGCGAACCCGGCTTCTGCGAGGCGCTCTGCGTACCGCCGCAGACCAAACCGACGCTCGGCGGCGAGCTCACCAGCCAAGACGAGTACTGGTGGTGATTCCACGTCGTCCGGACGGTAGAGCCATCCAGTACACGCTACTCCCTCGCTGTCGAAGGTGAGCGTCACCCGTGAGTAATCGAAGTGGGAGGGGCGTCGAGGCCCGCGTTCGCGGGTGACCGGCCCTCGGTGACGCCACGCGCTCACGGTGCGTCCTCCTCGACGAGGGTGTCGAGTACGAGGTCGGTCAGCTCGTAGTCGTCCAGTCGGTACTCGTTGTAGCCGTGAACCCACGCTTCTTTGAGTTCCCACATCGCCTGCACGTCGTCGTCGCTACGGAGTACCGTCGCCTCAACGGTCGTCGGTTCCCACTCTCCCTGCGAGAGTTCGAGAAATGCCTTGACGGCGCGGCCGATTTCGCCGTGGTCGGCGTGTATGTCGGGAAACGAGGTGAGATAGACGATGGACACCGATTCGCCGAGCGACACCGACTCGACGCTGATACCGTTGCCACGGAGTTCCTCCTCCACCGCGGCTTTCGGTTTGAGGTCGTTCATGCGAAATGATACGGCACCCGTTGGCTAAACGTTTACCGCGCGACACGTCACCGATGAGAGTACAGAGAACTCAGTTACTGCTCTGGCGTCGCTCGCTCCAGTGCGTCGTGTAACTCGAACAGCGGAGCGATATCCCCCGACGTGTAGTCTACGAGCAACCGCACGAGTTCGTCGTAGGTTTGTGTCCCGTCGATTCCAGCAGCGACACCCTCGACGTAGGCTTCGCCGAGCGCCTTCCCGATGTGTGCGCCTTTGACCGCCGAGTCGTCGATTCCCAAATTTTCGAGGTAGTCCACAGAAAGGTCGTAGTCGTCGTACCAGACGCTCGGTTGGTCGATTCCCGCTTCGTCGCAAGCTTTCCACAGCGCAGGGATGTCGCGGCCGGGATTGACCGTGTGGGGGAACGCTGTCGCGGCGAGTGGGCCGAGGTCGATATGAGACGAGAAGAGGTCATCGACGCGAGCGGGTGCGTCTTCCCACACACCCGCGTCGGCAACGTCGTCTGCCCACGCTCGAAGGTGATGTTCGTCGAAGTGTGTCCCGTTGTAGGTGAGAAGCGGGCCGTCGCGCGCGTCGCACCACTCGACGACCTCACGGAGGAGGTCTGCGGTGTACTCGACGCTCCAATCGCCCTGTCGGCGACACACCGTCACTTCGACGTCGCTCGCGTCCGTGCAGTAGCCGAGGCCGACGGCGACTAGTTCGAATTTTTCTGTGTTCTGAAAGTCGCGCGGCGGGCCGTGAGGGCTGGCGGTTTCGATATCCAGCGCGAGTCGTCCCGTGTTCATACTCCGGGCGTGCGCGTGGCACCTCAAAAAGTGGACGGATACGTCGCCGAGAACTCGGCGAGTCGTGCGAGGTTTAGTCGTCCGCTTCTGCCGACTCAGCTCGTGGAATCGTCACGTCCGTCAACCCCGCTTCGATTTGCTCGCGTTGGCCTTCGAACTTGCCGGGAAGGACGAGCCGCCCACCGAGGTCGTCCATGGGCTCGTCGCTGTCGTAGCCGGGGTCTTTCGTCGCCAGTTCGAACAGCACCCCACCAAATTCGCGGAAGTAGACCGACCGGAACCAGTGACGGTTGATTTGCTGGGTCGGACGCAGGCCCTTCGACATGACCGCACTCCGCATCGCAGACTGGTCTTCGTCGGTCGGCGTCTGGAAGGCGACGTGGTGGACCGTGCCGTGGCCCTGTCGCCCGCTCTCGATTGTCGGGACGATATCGACGTACTTGCCGACCGTTCCAGCGGCCGCAAACCGAGTTCGTTCGTCGCCGGGAACGTCACCTTCGGTCTGTTCGGTGCCGACTTCTTCGAAGCCCATCGTTTCGAGGAGTTCTTTCGTGCGGTGCGGGTCGGCCAGCCACAAGGTCACCCCGTGGAACCCACGAATGGCGTACTCTTCGGGGACGAACTCGGTCCACGGTACCGTCGGGTCGTCGTCGGGAATATCGACTTCGACCAACTCGACTGGCAGGCCGTCAGGGTCTTCGAAGGGCAGGACTGTCTCGCCGAATCGCTCGATTCGGTCGCCGTACTCGACACCATATTCGTCGAATCGGTCTTCCCAGTAGCCGAGACTGCCTTCGGGGACGCGGAATCCCGTGCGGGAGACCTGTCCCGTGCCGACCTTCCCGCTGGACATGTTCTCCCACGGGAAGAACGTCATGCTCGTGCCGGGGTTCCCCTCCGCATCGGCGAAGAAGAAGTGGTAGGTACTCGGGTCGTCCTGATTGATGGAGCGCTTGACCAATCGGAGACCGAGCGTTTCGACCCAGAAGTCGAGGTTCTCCTGCGGGTCGCTGGCGATGCAGGTCACGTGGTGAATGCCCGGTGTGGGTGTCGTCATTGGGCGGATGTAGGGACTGGAAGGACTTGAGTATCCGCTGACGTGGGTGTTACCGGGAATGGTGAGGCGGCTCGTAGAGTGATGCCTCTCACCGAGTGCGAGAAATGAAAGAAGGCAGGTGTCGGTTATTCCGAACCGAACATGTTGCGCATCATCGGGTGCATCTCCATGAGCTGTTCCTCAGCGATCTCCTCGTACAGTTTGTACGTGATGGAGACCGTAAGGAGCAGCCCCGTCCCGGAGACGGCTCCGATGGTGCCGAGCATGTTCGCCATGACGGCGAGCAGCCCGACGAGTGCGCCACCGATGACGGTCACTTGCGGGATGTACCGCTCCATGACCTTCTCGATGACCTGCGGGTTACGGCGGAACCCGGGAATCTGCATCCCGGAGTTCTGAATCTGCCGTGCGGTTGCGTCGGGACCCATTCCCGAGGTTTCGACCCAGAACACTGCGAAGATTGCACCGCCAACGATCATGAAGATGAGGTCGATGGCGACGCGAATCATGATGTCCAACGGGTCGGCCGAGGTGAGCCCGAGGAACCACATCCAGTCGGCACGCGACTGAATCGGCGCGAGGTAGTAGAACAGGCCACCGGTGACGGTACCCTGCGTGTACTGGCCGAGCCATGCGGGCATACCCGCCCACTGGCTGTCGAGGATGCGCCCGAGGAACTGGATGTTCGCTTGCAGGGCGCGGACGAGGATCATCGGCAGAACGCTCGCATAGATGAGCTTCACCGGGAAGCGTCCGCGAGCACCCTTCACACGAGCGTGCGAGAGGGGAATCTCGACGCGGACACTCTCGGCGTACACGACGATGCCGAAGATGAGCACCGTGGTGAGCAGCGCGAGCAACTGGCCCTGACCGAGGACCAGCGTCGATGCGAGATCAGTCGGCGACGATGGCAGTTGGACCGCACCAGTGATGATGCCGAGCCACGTCGGGAAGAAGCCCGACGCACCGCCGAGTCCCTGCCAGCTGAACAGCCCACCGACGAGCTGTTGGCTGACACCGGCGATGATGAACAGACCAACACCGGAGCCGACGCCCCACTTGCTGACAATCTCGTCCATGAACAGGATGAGGACACCACCGACGGCGATTTGGGCGAAGATGAGCGTTTTCACGCCACCGACGCCGATACCCAGCGACTGGGCGACCTGCGTATCTGCCGGCAGGAATCCGCCAGCGAACACCATCGGGAGGCCCGTCAGGACAATCATGACCACGACGAGCAGTTTCTGGAGACCCTGGTAGAGGATCTGGTCACGCGGGTCGTTCGTGTCGAGCCCGAGCAGGTCAGCACCGCCCAAGAGTTGCAGGACGATGCTCGCCGTGACGATGGGACCGATACCCAGTTGGAGTACCGACCCCTGCTGGCCTGCCAAGATGGACCGGAACTGACCGAACAGGTCGTTCGCGGAACCGGCATCGAGGCCGAACAGCGTCACGTTCGTCAGGAAGAAGTACAAGACGAGGATGCCACCCGTCCAGGTGAGCTTCCGGCGGAACGGTACGTGTCCCTCCGGTCGCGCAACTGCGGGCATCCGCGTCAGCACAGGTTCAGCGGCGTCCTTCCATCCCATGAGTTATTCCTCGTCTTCCTGGTCGTCTTCGGCTTCTTCGGCGGCTGCCTCTGCTTCCTGAGCGCGCTCAGTAAGTTCGACGCTGCCACCAGCCGATTCGATACGTTCGACGGCGCCTGCGGTGAACGCGTCTGCAACGACGTGAAGTTCGTTGCGGACCTGTCCGCCACCGAGTACCTTCACGACGTCGACGTCGTGGCCGTCTTCTGCCACGTCGCGAGCGTCGATGGTGTAGGCGTCGCCGTCCTTCTCAGCATCTCCGTCAGCAGCGAGGAGTGCGGCGTCCTCGTCGAGCTTCTGGACTTTGACTTCGGCGACCTCGTCCTGAAGGACGTCGGGGCGCGTGAAGCCGTGTTTGCCGAGGGGTTCGTAGTTGTGGAACTCGTGTTTGTCGCGTCCGGCACGGCCGCGGCCACCACGGTGACCGGCACCACGCCGGTTCTTGTGAGTGCCACCGCCGTGGGTGCGCGAGCCACGCTGTCGTCGTTTCTTCGACGTCATCGCATTGCCTCCAGGAGTTCGTCAATCTGGTCGGTCTCGTGCTTACCGAGCTGGCCACCTTCCTTGGTGACGTGCTTCTGTCCGCGGTGACCGCCACGTGGCGGGTGCAGACGGAGCACGGGAGAGACGCCCTGTTCGCGGAGGGTCGTCTCCTCGTCGACGACTGCCTGCGCGAGCGCGGCAACGTCGTCGTAGTCGGTGTTCTCGGAGACCCACTCATCGTCAATCGTGGCCGAGCCCTGTTCGGGCTCTGCACGCGTGCTGATGAGCGTCTCGACGACTTCGAGGCTCGGCGTACCGTGTGCCACGTAGTCGTTGACCTTCGTGATCATGCCACGGTAGGCGTCGTTCTCGGGAACGAACGTCGCGTGGTTGACACGGTTGATGTTGAGCATCGAGAGCGTGTCTCGAACGTCCTGTGCCATGTTGACTTCACCGCGAAGTTGGACGATGGCTTGCATTATTCGTTCACCTCTCGTCGGATTTCGCGCGCGCGGCGCGGCGTCCGAGACTGCGAAGCGTTCTTCAGCGCGTTGTACGTTGCCTTGGCGAGGTTGACCGTCGTCCGGGTGTTCCCGTCACTCTTGGTCCAAGCGTCTTGGACGCCTGCGAGTTCGAGGATGTTACGGACCGTCTCTGCTGCCGCAAGGCCGAGACCCTGCGGGGCGGGGATGATTTTGACCGTCACGGAGCCAGCCTTCCCTTCTGCTTTGCGCGAGAGGGAGTTGACACCGCCTGCGCGGTCTTCCCACGACCCAGAGCCGCGGTCTACCTTGATGATGTTCAGTTTCGCCACCTCGATGGCTTTCTGGATTGCGCCGCCGACTTGGTCGTCGCGGGCTTCAGCGTAGCCGAGGTAGCCGTCACGGTTACCGACAGCACAGACACACCGGAACTTCACCCGGCGGCCAGAGTCGGTCATGCGCTGAACCATGTTGATGTCGAGTACTTCGTCCTCCAGTCCGGGGAGGAGTTGGTCGACGATCTGGGGTTCCTTGAGGGGAAGCCCGGATTCGAGCGCCTGGTCCATCGACGTGACGTCGCCGTTCTGCACCATGCGGCCGAGCCGCGTTCGCGGCTCCCAGCCGTTGTTGTTTCTGCTCATTCGTCCTCCTGAAGTTTCCCGAGCACTTCGTCGAAGTGGTCGGGAAGGTTCGTGGCATCGAAGTCTCCACTGTAGAGCGGCTCGTCGAGCTGCTCTGCGTACTCTGCGATGTGGACACCGCGGTTGCGGTCCCAATCTGCGAGTACAGCTTCACTGTGGGGGATTTCGAGGCCAGCGTCGATTGCACCTTCTTGCACTGCGAAGACCTTGTTACCGGGCGAGGCCGTGTTCAGGCCGATGTCGAGGACTGCTTCCTCGATACCGGCGGCCAGTGCCCGTTTGCCTGCCAGGTACCCCGTGAGGTACGCGCTTGGGAGGTTGCCCGTTGGGGCTTCCCAGCCGTACTCAGCGAGGTCGGCAGAGGTCGATGCAGCGTGCGTTTCGTCGCCTTGTGGGCCCGGCGTGACCAGCTGCGCCCTGATGTGCTTGTTGCTCACGCGAGCAACGAGGCGGGGCTTACCCGATTTCAGCAGGCGCAACCTTTGATGGTAGTCAGTTCGGACTTCGCGGCGACGACGCATCGGCACCTTGTATCGTGGTCCGGTCGCCATTATTGAATCTCCACCTGGTAGTTGTTCTGGATGTATGCTTCGAGCCGGTCCACGCTGTCGAATTCGCCACCGGACGCCTTGTTGTAGACTTCGCGGTACTGGGTACGGTCGAGCGTACCTTCGTCACGAAGTTCCTTCAGGCGACGGCGTTGGGCGCGGATTCGGCTGACCCATGCGTCTTTCTTGTTCTGTCGAGCGCCGGAGCGACCCTTGCGGGAGCCAGCACCCTTGCGGTGACCGTAGGAACGCTTGGCAGCGCGCTTGCGGGCGCGGCCTTTGGAGTTACCCTTTGCGTCCTTGGCGGCGATGACACCGTCGTCAACGAGTTCACGGATGTCGTCGCGCGTGATGGCCTCCGCGATGTCGGCCTGTGCGTCGGGGTCGAACCAAACACGACCCTTGCCAACGTCGAGGACGTCAGCAGCCATTCGCTTTTGTGCTTTCAGGTCCGTCATCAGTTGTCCACCTCAACTTCGACGTAGGTGGGGTTGAGGACGCGAATCTCGCGGTCCTCACACTCGTCTTCGATCTGCTCGCGCTTGCGAGCGCCGACCTTCGATGCGATGCGTACAGCCTGAACGTCGCCGTCGACGCCTTCGAGGTCGTCCACGTTGTGGACGCGGACTTCCTCGAAGCCGGACGGGTGCAGACCGCGTGCCGCCTTCGGCGTGCGGTAGCCTGCTTCGACTTTCGGGCCTTTGCCCTTGATGCCGATACGCTGCTTCGAGAGACCACCACGGGGGCGACGCCACGAGGTGGGCGTGCGAATCTTCTTGTGGTAGTCCTGACGGTTGAACTGCGGCTTACCCTCGCGCAGTTTCTGCGTCAGTGCTTTGGCAGTGTCGGCGTCGAGCTCGGGCTTCTTGTCCGCGTGACCGCGGGCCTGAAGCTCGGTTTCGACGTCTTCTGCTTCGGCTTCTTCGGCTTCGGCTTCTTCGGCTTCGTCTTCGACCTCTGCCTCCGTCTCTTCGGAGACTTCGAGGCCGCCGACGTCTGCCTTGATACGCGCAGCGAGCGCGTTGCCGATGCCATCGACTTCGGCCAGTTCGGACTGGCTTGCGGCCTTGACGTCTTCGACGGATTCGAAGCCAGCATCGCGGAGCGAATCGGCCTTCGATGGGCCGACACCGCTGATGTCTTCGAGTTCAGTGATTTCTTCAGACATTAGGCATCACCAGTCGTTGGCTTCTGCGTGATGTACACGCCGTCGGTGAACACGCGAGTGTCCTTGTCCTTGACGCGCGTGAGTTGTTCGATGTCAGCGGCGGTCTGACCAACGTCCTCTTTCGAGGGGCCAGAGAGGGTCAGTTCTTCGCCGTCGATCTGTACGTCGGTGTCTCCGCGGACGGGAGTCCGTCGGGGAGAGCGCTCACCGAGGAAGTTCTTGATGACGACATCGTCACCTTCGAGGTTCACTTGCATCGGGAAGTGAGCATAGTGAACTTCCATCTTGTACTCCCAGCCGTCGGTAACGCCGTAGAGCATGTTGTTCACGTGGCTCTCGAAGGTGCCGATGGTCGCGTTCGTTTTCGCGTTCTCGACATCGCTCTCGATGACCACGGAACCGTCCTCGACGGAAACCGAGACGTTGGGGTACCAGAGGCGCTTGGTGACGCTTCCGTTGGAACCCTCGACGGTGAGTTCGAGGTTCGAGACCTCGGCGGATACGTCGTCCGGGATTTGGATTTCTATTCGGCTCATTGTTCTAGTAGACGTAGGCGATGATCTGACCACCGATGCCCTCTTCGCGGGCCTCGTAGTGGCTCATGACGCCGTGGCTCGTCGTGACGATGAGAGCGCCGTAGTCACGGGCAGGGAGGAATCGCTTCTCCCATTTCTCGAAGTCGTCGGCACCCGCAGAGTAGCGGGGCTTGACTGCGCCACATTCGTTGATAGCGCCTTTCAGTTCGACTTCGAACAGACCGGCCTTGCCGTCATCGACGAACTCGAAGCCGTCGATGTATCCTCGGTCGTAGAAGACTTCGAGGACGGAGCCGATGATGTTCGAAGCGGGCTGGATCTCGTGGGACAGGTGTCCGACACTCTCGGCGTTGTCCACGCCGGAGAGTGCGTTACTGAGTGGGTCGTTGTCAGCCATGAATTATCGGTACTTCTTGAATCCCATTTCACGGGCAATCTCTCGGAAGCACTGGCGGCACAGGTTGATGTCGTACTTGCCGACAAGTCCCTGTTTCCGACCGCAGCGTCGGCACTCGTTCTCCTGGCCGGTGCGCTGGGTTGCGTGCTCGCCCGTCTGTTCGGTTTCGCTGTCGCTCATTCTGTGACCTCCACGTCGAACGTGGATTCGAGGAACGCAACGGCGTCGTCAACGGTCATGCGGTGTGCAGCCGGAATCTGACGAGCGCGCTTGTCGCGCTTTTTCACACGGTAGCCGGGTCGGACGAGGTTAACCGTCACGTCCATCCCGAAGATACCGATCTGTGGGTCGTACTCCTGACTTGGGAATGCGGTGTGTTCGTCGACACCGAATCCGAAGTTCCCCGTGTCGTCGAACGACGACGTGGAGAGGTCTGCGATGGGGAGTGCAGTCTCAAGGAACGAAACTGCGTTCTCACCGCGGAGCGTGACCTTTGCGCCGACGGGTTCGCCGCGGCGGACGCCGAAGTCCTGCGAAGCACGGCCAGAGACCGTACGGACACTCTGCTGGCCCGTGACTTCTTCGAGGATGTCCTCGGCTTTGGCGAGCGTGCGACCACCTTCGCCGACGCCCATGTGGACGACGACCTTCTCGATACGCGCTTGGCGCATCTCGTGGACTTCACTCTCGCTCATTCGTCATCACCTGCGAACTTCTCGTCGATGGTGACCACGTAGGGTTCGATGGTCTCGAAGCCGCCGTCTTCCGTGTCGACGACGACCGAGTTGTTTCCGCTGCCTGCGGTGACGATGATTTCGGAGACCTCTCCGATTTCGCCAGCGTGGGAGCCGGCGATAGCCGTCACGAGTGCGCCCTCTTCGTAGGAGAAGTGAGCGACGATGTCTTTCGTCTCGTTGTCGATGACGATGGAGTCCTTGTTGTTGTACTCCGAGGCGTCGTCGATGACGAGCGTCGAGCCATCGTGCAGGGTCAGTTGGAACTTGCCACCTTTGACCTGGTTTTTGCGGACGATCTTCCCGAGCCGGCTGGATGCCGAATCAGCATCGACGGGGGTGAGCGCGAGGCGGCCACCTTCGTCGGGGAAGACACGGTAGTAGTCTTCACGCTCGGTGAACGCCAGGATGTCGAACATCCCGATGGGACGGCGGACGTCGGAGACGACGTCACCGTTCACGAGGACGCTCTGTTGGTTGAGCGCGTACTGCGCTTCCTTCTTGGAGTCCACGTAGCCGAGAACGTCGCGCAGGACGATGAGCAGGGGAACCCCCGCTTCGCCGTGCGGTCCGGCACCGGCTTTGACCGTGAACGTGCCTTCCTTGCGCTCGACCGGCCAGGATTTCGGTACGGACAGTCGTTTCTGGTGTCGAGTCATTAGTTATCCTCCTCAAGTCGGGCCTCGCGGACGTCGTCCTCGAGGTCCAGCTCGGTCACGCGAACGTTGCTGGCCTGAAGGGGTCGTTGGACCTCTTCACCGTCGGCCTTGGCAACGGTAACGCCTTCAACGTAGATGACGGCGTCCGTAAGGTCAACCTCGGTAACTTCGCCTTCTTCTCCGGCGAAGTCACCGCGGAGAACCTCCACGGTGTCGCCCGCGTTGACGCGGACGTTGCGCTGTCCGTACTCCTCACGGAGGTCGTCGGACAGCGTTGCGCGGACCTGCTTGTGCCGCTCGTGGAGCGGTGCGTCGCGAGTCTTGTTTCGCTGTTTGCGTGGTTGTCGAGTCATTCTATACGATCATCGTCGCGGTGGAAGCGATGCTTCCGAAGCGTTCGGCCACCTCACGCGCGACAGGACCCTTGATTTCGGTCCCGCGCGGTTCTTCCATTTCGTCGATGATGACGGCCGCGTTGTCCTCGAATTTGACGCGCGTACCGTTCGGACGGCGGATGGATTTCCGCTGTCGAACGATGACGGCTTCGAGTACCTGGCGGCGCATTTCGGGCGTACCCTTCGTGACCGAGACGGTCACCTTGTCACCAACGCCTGCTTTGGGGTGGCGGTTCTTCGTGCCGGAGTAGCCTGCGACGCTGATAACTTTGAGTTCGCGTGCGCCGGTGTTGTCAGCGCACGTGATCAGCGAACCGCGGGCGACGCCTTTCGTGATGTCTGCTTTAAGAGCTTCCATCAGTCGTCACCTCCGATGACCTCCACCACAACGTGGGATTTGGTCTTCGAAAGCGGGCGAGTCTCCGCAATCTTCACTTCGTCACCGACAGCGAGTTCGTCGAGCACGCCCGGCACGTGTGCCGGGATGCGGGAACGTCGCTTCATGTAGCGGTCGTACTTCGGAACGAATACGTCGTACTCCCGCTCGACGATGACGGTCTTTGCCATGTCCGTCGAGACGACTGTCCCTTCCAGGGTCTGACCCCGGACGGAGAGCGAGCCGTAGAACGGACATTTATCGTAGTCGTAGTCCTCCGGATTTTCGGGTTCCGGAGGCGTTGGAACGTCAAGTCCTATTGCCATTTCGAGCTACCTCTTGTTTCGGTGCGCAATGCGGGTCGTGAGAGCAGTTGTGAGCCATCCACCGTAACGTAGGCCACGCCCTCGCAATTCTCGGAGTCCCGAGAAGCCGCCGAGTATGTCTCGGCGCGCCGACCAGACTGACTGGCATCTAATCCGCCAGTAGTATCCGACCGAAGTTTGGACGTGGTCCCCGACGCCTTCTCGGCGTCGGCGGCTTCATCTGTGCGTTGAATCGTGAATTCGAATGTTGCCCCGTGTTTGGGCACCTGTCGCACCCGAGTCCCGTCATCGACGTGGAACGTCTGCATCGTCTCGACGACGATACGACCGGCTATCCCGACCAAGTCGGGGTTCGCCGCGTCGACGACCTCGACGTGGAGGCCGTTGAGTTCGTGTCGTGTGAGGGTCTCGGGTGTGAGTGACATTATTCGTCGTCGAAGTCGCCTTCTTCGCCCTGAATCGTCTTGATTCGGGCGACGGTCCGCTTCAGCTCGGAGACACGACCGGGGTTGTCCGGTGCGCCACCTGCCGCTTGGACAGCCTTCGCGTTGAGCAGTTCAGTTTCGAGCTCTTCGAGCTCGGCTTCACGCTCTGCGGGCGTCATGTCGCGGATTTCTTCGGTGTAGAGGATTGCCATTTATTCTTCCTCCGTTTCTTCGTCGTCTTCTGCTTCCATCTCGGCGACGAGGTCGGCCGCTTCCTCAGCGACTTCTTCGTCGAGTTCTTCGTCGTCTTCGACGACTTCTTCCTCGACTGCTTCCTCTTCGTCGGAGTCAGCATCTTCCTCGACGGCTTCCTCTTCGAGGAGGTCCTCTTCGAGGTCGACTTCGGCGTCGGCATCCTCGGAGACGTCCGGAACTTCTTCCGGTTCCTCTTCGAGGAGGTCTTCGACGCTCTCGGTCTCTTCGATCTGTTCGACCGCTTCAGGCTCTGCGCCTTCTTCGACTTCGAAGTCGTCGGGGAGTCGCGCTCCCGGCGGGATGATCTTGACCGTGACACCGATGGTGCCGAGCTTCATGACGGCGACGCCCTGGCCTTCGTCGACGATTTCCTGGGCGGGTTCGCCGTTGTGCTTGATGTAGCCGCGGTTGAACTTCTCGACGCGCGAGCGAGCGCCAGTGACCTTGCCGGACAGGACGATTTCGGCGCCGAGTGCGCCGGAGTCCATGATACGGTCGATGGTCGTGTGGCCTGCTTTGCGGAAGTACCAGCCACGCTCGAGTGCGTTGGCGAGGCGGTCGGCGACGATTCGGGCGTTGAGGTCCGGCTCGTCGACTTCCTGTACGTCAATCTGCGGGTCGTCGAGGTTGAATCGGTCTTCGAGTTCGCGGGTAACCTTGCGGATGTTCTTCCCGCCTTTCCCGATGACCATACCAGGCTTCTCTGCCTTGAGCACGATTTGGGTGCCCATCGGCGTCTTGGCGACGTCCATGCCGCCGTAGCCTGCACGACCGAGTTCCTTTGCGAAGAACTCGTCGATCTGGGACCGCTGCAGTCCGTTTTCGATGAATTGGTGTTCGTCAGCCATTATTCCTCGACCTCTTCGATGATGAGTTCGACGTCACAGATTGGAGTGTTCCACGGGTCGGCACGACCGAATGCGCGGGGTTTCCGGCCTGGTCGTTCTCCGACTTTGTGGGCTGCGACGTGCATGATTTCCATCGATGGACCATCGAAGCCCTGTTCGGTGGCGTTGTTCCGGACGTTTTCGAGGAGTTCGAGGAACGCCTTGGACGCCTTTTCGGGGTATCGTCCTGCGTCCCAGCCATCGATATCGCTCCGGTGACCAACACCCGAGTTGTGCTGCTTGAACGGAACCGACCGCTCGCCGTCGATGACGGCTTCGAGGTATTCCTCGGCGTCGGCGACGGACATCCCCTTGATCGCTTTGGAGACGGCCTTGCTGTGCTTGAGGCTGATGGGCCGGTCGCGGAGCATCCCCTTGGAGGTGGTCTCCGGGTCGGCCTCGACGCTGTAGTTGATTCCCATGGTTTTACTTGAGCGGCACGAACTTCGAGGACCGGGTCGCGCCGATACCGGCCTGCCCGTGGGTCACTGACGACCGAGTAAGCTGGAATTCGCCAAGATAGTGTCCGATCATCTCGGGCTGAATCTTGACACGTTTGAATTCCTGGCCGTTGTAGACAGCGAAGGTGAGTCCGACGAAGGACGGGAGAATCGGCATGTCACGCAGGTGCGTGCGGATTGGCGCGTTCGCCGTTCCTTCTTCCGTCTTGTCTTCGGCCTTCGCAGCCAGTTTCTCTTGGTCCGTCGAGAGGCCACGGGTGATAGTTCGCCGCTGTCGAGCGGGGAGCAGTTCCGCGACTTCGTCGAGCTCCATATCCTGCAGCTCTTCGAGCGTGTAGCCACGGTAGGTGAAGTCACCTTCGCGGCCGGTACGGTATTGCGTGCTCATGATTACTTACCTCCCTTGCCACCGCGACCGGTGCGCTTAGAGGCGATGTCACCGACCTTCCGTCCCGGCGGGGCGTCCCGCGAGACAGATTTCGGCTGACCGGGGTGCTGCCGTCCGCCGCCACCGAACGGGTGGTCGACGGCGTTCATAGCAACACCGCGGACGCGCGGCCACTTGATACCACGCGCTTTCATCTTGTGGTACTTCTTCCCTGCCTTGACGAACGGCTTTTCCGTTCGACCGCCACCGGCGACGACGCCGATGGTTGCACGGCACGTGGGGTTGAGGCGCTTGACCTCGCCCGACGGGAGCTTCACGACTGCGACCTCGCGGTCGTGCGAGAGCAGTTGTGCGCTGACACCGGATGCACGGGCGAACTTCCCGCCGTCGCCGGGCTGGCGCTCGACGTTACAGACGGGGACACCTTCGGGAATCTCAGCCAGCGGCATCGTGTTGCCGGGCTTGATTTCGGCGGAGACACCGATCTGGATCTCCTCACCGACGCTGACTCCCTCAGGAACGAGGATCATGCGCTGTTCGTCTTCGAACTCGACGAGTGCGATAGGCGCACTGCGAGCGGGGTCGTGTTCGATGCCAACGACGGTACCGGAGATGGTGCCATCGTCGTCAGACTTCTTGTGGGACAGTTCGGCCTTGTAGCGGTGCGATGGTGCACGGAACGTGGAGGAACCGCGACCACGACGCTGGCCCTGAATTCGGCGTCCCATCGTTAGAACACCCCAATTCGGGAGGCGACTTCCTGCGCCTCGTCGTCTTCAGAGAGACGGACGGTTGCTTTCTTCTTCCCCTTCATCGTAATCTGCGTGTTGATGTTTTCGATGGTCACATCGTAACGCGACTCGATCTCCTCACGGATTTCGGGCTTGTTCGCGTCGATGTGGACGATGAACTGGAGCGTGTTGTCGAAGTCCATCATGTTCATCGCCTTCTCAGTGACGAGTGGGTGTTCGATGAGCGTGCTCATCGGTCAGCCACCTCTGCGAGTGCACCTTCGGTGAAGATGGTCAGGCGACCGGCGTGGGTACCGGGTGCGAGGTCCTCGGCCGAGACGTTCGCCGCGGTTGCGACGTCGACACCGGCGAGGTTGCGAGCAGCCTTCGATGGCTCCTCGGACGTCACGAAGAGAATCGACTTCGGACGCGTGTACTTGCGGCCACGGAGTTTGCCCTGACCGCCCTTGACCTTCTTGTTGTCTTCCGAGCGCTCGATGTCGGCGTAGACGCCGAGCGACGAGAGGAGTTCGACGACTTCCTTCGTCTTCACGAGGTCCTCGAAGTCGTCAGAGACGACGAGCGGCAGTTCGAGGTCGTCGTCGAACTGGTGGCCGCGCTCTGCGACGAGTTCGGGATTCGCCGTTGCGGCGAGTGCCGAGCGGACTGCGAGTTTGCGCTCTTTCGTGTTGATGCTCTTCCCCTGGTCCTTCTCGGCCTTCGGCGGGTGGGCGCGGCGGCCGGAGACGGCGTGCGGAACACGTCGAGCGACACCATTCTGACGTGGGTCGTGCGACATGCCGCGGCCGCTCCCAAAGGACTCTGCTGGCGTACGCATGCCAGCGTAGGGGTCGGAACCGTACGGCTGTTTTCGGTTGGCCTGTGCGGCGATGACTGCGCGCTTGATGAGGTCCGGACGGTAAGCCGTCTCGAAGACCTCAGGCAGGTCGATGCTGCCTGCGTCGTCGCCGTTCAGGTCGCGGATAGTTGCCTGCATGGTTTAACCCTGGTTCGATGCGGTAGAGACGTAGCGCACCTCGGGATCGAGGCGCGGTTGGTCGTTCGGCCGGATGGCCGGTCGGAACCGCAGAAGGCGCTTGTTGGGGCCCGGAAGCGAGCCTTTGACGAGCGCGTAGGAGCCGTCGACCTCACCGTAGTTGACGAAGCCACCCTCGACGGATGCCTCGTCGTCCTCACCGAGGTCGATCAGGCGTTTGTTGAGTTCGGTGCGTTGGTGGTACCCGGTCTGACCGAGTTGCGGAACCGTCGAGCGAACGCGCGACGGGTTCCATGGGCCGAGGTTGCCAATACGGCGTCTCCAGCCCTGACGGGCGTGCTTGCCCTTCCGCTTCTGGACGCCCCATCGCTTGACGGGACCTTGGGTACCCTTACCTTTCGTGACACCAGCGGCGTCGAGGTACTCGCCAGCGCGGAAGACGTCCGACATCTCGTGGACGCCACCCTCACCGACGAGTTCGAGTGCGAAGTCGGCGCGCTCTGCGAGCGAGCCACCGCCAACGCGCGTCTCCATCACGTCAGGTTTCTTCTTCGGGACGTTCTTGAGGTCCGACGGAACCGTGTGCGTGATGACGCGAATGTCATCGACCTCGCCAGCCTCGACGGCTGCGCGAAGTTCGTCGGCATCTTCTTCGAACGTATCTTCTGCCGGAAGGTCGAGGACGCGGTCGAGTTCGTCGTGGAACTCGCTCGCCCAGACCTCAGTCTCCGGGTTGAGTCCGTACGCCGTCTGCTTGTAGGCACGAATGGCGACAGCACGCATCGGTGGCGTCTCGACGACGGTCACCGGAACGGCTTCCTCCATCCCTTCTCGGGGGGAGTCGGCCTCGTCGTTGACCATCATGACGTGGGTCATACCGGCTTTGTAGCCAGCAAAGCCCTGCAGTGCAGGGGAGCCATCGTCACTTGGCCACGACTTGATGCGCGGAACCTCTTTGGTCACGCGCTTGCGTGGGCTGAAGCCCATCGAGCCTTTTCGTGGTCTGCTTGGTTGTGGCATGTATTCACTCCGTGAGTGTCAGGGACGCGAGCGACGCGAACATCGCTTCCTCAGTTCGCACCACTTCGCTGCCCTGTCGCGGAATCGTATTGAGCCAGAGGTCGAACCCCGGACCACCGGAAGGTTCGACGTCTGCGACACCCTCGGGGTCCAACCCAAGGATGTCCGGAAGGCCTCGGCCCGGCGAACCGAAGACGACGGTCATTCCGTCGGCGTCGGCGATGCGGGCCGTCAGTTCGCCCAGTCGGGCGACCGACAGCGACTCGCCATAGCGAGACGTGGCGATTCGCACGCCAGCATCTGGCAGGCCGAGTGCTTCCGTGAGGTCCATGCGGGAGACCGTGAACCCGGGAAGGGGCTCATCGACAATCCTCGCACGGACCGGTTCTCGCGAAGAGATCCTGACAGCGACGCGCTCTCCCTCGTTAACGTCCATCCCTGGCGGGACGAACAGGGAGATCGGGTGTTGCATTCCGCAATTGACCCGAACGCGGTCGTCAGGTCCGACCTCGGTCACGATTCCTTCTCGCAACGCAGGCAACTCGTCTGAGTCACCTGCGGTCGTAGACGACACGAGCATAGGCGGCAAGATACCAGCGTAGCGAAGTTCGTCCCGCTTGCCCCACACCTCTTTTCGGAGGTATGGTGGCGTTGCGGCATACCGAAGTATGGTTTCGACGAACTCACCGCCCCATCGCGTCTCGCCATCTTCGTCGGGGAAGATGACGAGTCGGTCTGCCCGGAAGATCACCGCCGCACGGGCGATGTAGCCGAGTTTGCGAGTTGCCTCGCGTTGGTCTTCGGCTTCCCGGACGAGTGAGGACGGCACGAGTACGCTGTGTGTCATGCCGAATTCATCCTCGTCTCATCTAGACTGTGGCGTTTGTACCGGGGGGCAACCTAAAAGAGTAGCGAATCGTTTCTGGGGTGATAGAGCCTCCCACGCACCTGTTTGTGAGGAATTAGCGAATGACCCATGGTACAAATTAACAGGAAATCTGAAACATCCAATTGGATGCCACTGATGTGGTAGCAGTTGGCGCGCTGTCGCCCGATTTCTCCCCCAGATTCGCAAGTCTTATTTATCAACCCGGCATTATCCAAAAACGCAGCAAACGCCGCGATACGCGCTGGTAGTGTAGTGGTATCACGTGACCTTGCCATGGTCACAACCTGGGTTCAAATCCCAGCCAGCGCACTTTCGGAACGCGTCGGTAGTGTAGTGGTATCACGTGACCTTGCCATGGTCACAACCTGGGTTCAAATCCCAGCCGACGCACTTCTCTCGAACTCAACTCACCAAGCGACGCGTCTCGTCGCGTCGCTCCTTCTGAGTGAGTGAATGTGCCCGCTGGCGATTTGAACTAGCGAGCAAATCTCCGATTTGTGAGTGAGGTTCAAATCCCGTACCAACGGTTCACCAAGGACTCTTCGAGAGACTTCATCGCCTGTACCACCCTCCTTCACACCCTGAATCGAACGACTGCGAGGATACCAACGACAGCGGCGACGACGCCAACGATGAAGAGTGGTTGCGTTTCGGTGGTCGTCAAGAACAACTCGAGCGGGTTGGTGCGAGTGCTGGAACCCGTCTCGAGGGTATTGCGCGAGACCACGACACCGACTGCGACGACGGCCATCACGAGGCCGACGAGTCGCGAGAGTGGTAGCGGTGCAGATGCCATACGCGTCGCTCTCGGCTGAACGTACATATCTGTTGTTGCCACACGTGTGCGAGCGAAGTAGAAACTAGTAACCGAGTGTGTCCGACGTTTCGATTCGTTCGATGGCATCCAGTTCACACAGTGCCGAGACATCGGCCTCCTCGACGACGACGATGACGCCGCCGAACTGGAGTTCGCGCCCGACAGTCCCGCCGAGTTCGGAGACGAGTGCGGTCAGTTCCGACTGGGCCTCGTCGGTCTCCGGATGAACTCGGAGTTCCGCTCGCTCGTCTTCGAAGGGGTCGTCACGCATGCGCCGAACGGGGTGAGAGAGATACATACCTGTGGTGCGTGGGGGAGGAAAAAAACGGTCGCGGTCGGCGATTCAATCTTCTCTGAAGTAGTACAGTGCTTCTCGTGGGGCCGAACAGTTCGGGCAGGAGGCGGGGAATGCAGTCAGCATCCCGAGTTCGCCGCAGTCGTCACACCGCCAGGTGAGACGGGACTCGGCGAGGCGATGGTCAACCATCCGCCGATTTTCCACGACGGTCGGTGGTCGCACTGCCCGCGACGTTGTCGTCGGGCTCACTTCAACGTCGTCCCACGACTCGCGTTCTGGAACGACTGTTTTGGTCGATTGGGAAGATGTCCTAATTGCCATAGACGAACGTTCGCGCGCCGAACGCATAATCGCTGTTCTCACTTTTCCTGATTGTCAGGCCACGACGACCATCTGAGTTCGAGACGGACCGGCCCGTCAGGGAGGAATGTGTTCGTATCCGTATCGAGGACGACCTTTTCCGGCCGCGGAATGGGTACCTCTTCGTCACCGACTCGGACGAATATTTCACCGTTCGACGACTCGATGAGACGGTTCGCTCGGAAGAGGGCATCCGAGACAGTCGTTCGGTCGGCGAGGACAGCTTTCTCTCGCGGGGGAAGACCACCGAACAGTGGTGGAACGTTCACGTCCTGCGAGCGATTCGAGAGGACGGCGTTGACGACTGCGCCGAAGAGGATGACCAGGCCGCTGAAGTAGAGCCACGTCAGGAGGACGAGTACGCCAGCGATGACGCTGGGGTCGGTCGATTGGCTACTAACCCCGATGTAGAATCGGAAGAGCCCCTCGAAAACCGCCAATCCGACGGCAGCGACGACCGTCCCGGGGAGAACTTCGAGATACGTCACGTCCTCGTCGGGGAAGATGTAGTACATCGGATAGAGCGTCGCCACGAGCGCGGCTATCAGGACACCCCGGTGGAGAATCCACCCGACTGGGCCACCGAAAGACGTGAGTACTGAGTCGATAAGGGCGGCAGCGACGACGGTGACTGAAACGACGACGAGGACGACGATGCCGTCCGATACCTGGTCGGTGAAGGTGTTAGCGGCCTCCGACTCGTAGATATCAGAGAATGCGGTGTCGAGGCCGCGGAAGATGCGGAGCGTCCCCCATATGAGGACGAGTATGCCGACGATTGAGAGACCAGTGAGCTGACTCGAAGATTCGAGTTCAGCGACGATGACTTCGCTCGCACCGGGTGTGAGAACTGACTGGATGAGACGAAGAACACTGTCACGGAGGCCCACGTTACCGGTCACCGAGACGGCCGTGAGGACGAGAAGGAACAGCGGGAGCAGTGAGACGAACGCGCCGTAGGCGATGCTACCGGCCATGAACGTCAACCGCTCGGTACGCACCTCAAACGCGATTGCTCGACCGTAAATGAGCGCTCGCTCAACGCGTGGATTCATATCTCACATACATCAGCCAACGAGAAAAACCCGGCTGGAACCGCACGTTAGCGCTGTGAGACGAAAAGAAAAACCGCGACACCGAGGAGCGCGCCAGTCGCCGTCCACTCCATGCGATAGCCGACGAGTACACCAATCAGGGCACAGACACCAACTGCAGTTGCGACAGCAGAGAGTGCAAAGAGTGTTCGGCGGGATGATGTCGAGCGGAACATATCGTGTTTCGAGGGTAATCCCACTCATATCCGCATCGATTTTCTTCACGAAATATTGAATTTCTCACACCTCGATTTTACCTCACTCGGCCTCGATGAGTGAGTCATGACGGTCATTGCAATGCTGAGTGTCGCACCGGTCATCGAAACGAGCATGTCGGGCGAAGTCGCCAAGGCCGTGGCCGCGCTCGACGACTTCGACGTCTCCTACGAGACGAATCCGATGGGGACGATTATCGAAGCCGACGACATCGACGAGTTGCTCGCCGCAGTCGGCGCGGCACACAAAGCAGTCGATGGCGACAGAGTGAGTACGTTCCTCAAAATCGACGACAAGCGAACCGTGAGTCAGTCGGCGAGCGACAAAGTGGCGGCCGTCGAAGAACACCTCGGTCGGGCCGCGAAACGCGAGCGCTAGGGGGTGAGAAGGCCAACCAAGCCAACGGGGACTGACAAACCCTTTAGGCGAAGACGCGCAATCGGCGCGCATGGACAGCATCAATCGAATGGCCATCGAACTGGTTGACGAGGCGCTCGATTTCGCCGCGGAACTCGGTATCGAGGGCTACGAACTCGACTCCGGAGCGACGGTCATCGACTTCGGCGTCGATGCGGACGGCGGTGTCGAAGCGGGGATGCTCCTCACGGAGATTCAGACTGCTGGACTCGCGACGGTCCAGACTCGAATGGGCGACGTTGCCGACACACCCCGCCCCTACGTCGAAGTTTCGACCGACCGACCGGCGCTCGCACTCCTCTGCTCGCAGAAAGCAGGCTGGGAACTCGTCTTCGACGACTTCGACGGACTCGGCTCCGGTCCCGCCCGCGCCCTCGTCGGCGAGGAAGCAGAGTTCCACGAACTCGGCTACTACGACGAGTTCGACCTGAGCGTCCTCGCTGTCGAGAGTATCGACCTGCCGACCGACGAGGTTGCCGAACACGTCGCCGAGATGACGGACCTCGAACCGAGCGCCCTGTTCCTTCCGACGTACGCGACTGGCTCGCTCGTCGGCAGCGTCACGGGTGCCGCTCGCACCGCCGAACTGGCGATGTTCAACCTCTTCGAAGTCGGGTACGACCCAACCAACGTGGTCTCCATCAGTGGAAGCGCCCCACTCGCGCCCGTCAGCTACAACGAGAGCGTTGCCATGGGTCGAACCAACGACGCCGTGGCCTACGGCGGGAAGGTCCACATGACCGTCAGCGAGGACTTCGACCACTTCGACGAAGTCGTCTCCAGTGCTGGGTCGGAATACAGCGTGCCCTTCGTGGACCTCTTCGAGGATGCGGAGTGGGACTTCTCGGAGGTTGACCCGAGCGTCTTCGGTCCTGCACAGGCCACAATCGACGTTATCGACGGCCCCACCTACACCCTCGGCGAGACTGACGAAGCGATTCTCGCCGACTCGTTCGACCTGTGAGACGCAAGCCCGTCCCGCCAGCACCGGAGTCGCTCGACCGCTTGGAGGACGCACACAGTGGCGTGCCGCTCATTCCGGGGTCGGAAGACGACTGTTGTAGTCGCATCGCCGACCGACTGGACGTGTCGCGCGATGAGGGTCGCGATTGGCTGGTGTTCTGCCAGTCACTCGGGCTCGCTCGGGAGGCCAGTCGCGGGTTCGAACGCATCCGCGACGAGCAATCGACCGGCGACCTTCGGGATGCCTTCGTCGAACACGTCTTCGGCGCACGGGAGGCCATCGAGATACTGGGTGACGACCCGCAGTCTACAGACGAGATATTCGAACAGTTCGAGCAGTACGTACCACGGTGGGAGCGTCACCGCGACCCCGAAGGCTGGGAACTCCGCTGGCGGACGCGAGTCGAGCGACTGCTCGAGTGGGCAGTGTTGTTCGAACTCGCAGAAAAGCAAGAATCGGGCTACGTCGTTGCCGACGCCTAATTCAGCTCTCGATTACCGGACTTTCGTCACGGTGCCGACGCCCTTCGACCGACCTTCACGGAAGACGAATCGCTGACCTTCTTCGACGAAGTACGGCCTGAATTTGAACTCTACTGCCGTGGTGCCCGTGTCGCCGGGGAGGAGTTGACCACCCTCTGGGTGGAAGATTGATGCCTCGGAGATGGTTTCGAGGTGGACGACGGGTTCGTACCCGTCTCGGATTCGAGTCGGATGGTTGAGGACCATCACCTCGGCTTCGAACTCGTACACTGGAGTTGGTTTCGAGTCGGCGGGGACGAGTACCATCCCGCGCTCTAGTTCTTCTTCTCTGACGCCCTTGAGCGCGATACCGACGATTCGACCGGCGTTTGCTCGGTCCACGCGGTAGTAGTGCATCTCGATAGAGCGGGCTTCGACTTCTCTGAACGAGCCATCGGTCATCGGCCCGACGAGGAGTTTGTCCCCGACTTCGACTGCTCCGGAGTTGACCGTCCCCGAGGCGACGGCCCCGACACCGGTCACCGAGTAGGTTCGGTCGATGTACATCCGGAAGTCGCCTTCGTCGGCCTGTCGCTTGGGGAGCGATTCGAACAACTGGTCGAGTTCGGAGATGCCCTCCATCGTCACCGCGCTGGACCGGAGAATGGGGACGACCGACTCGCTAATCTCTTCGATAGCGGCCTCGACGCCGTACCGTTCGATTCGAAGCGGCGTTCGTCCAACATCGCGGAGCAGGCGCTCGACTTCACGCTCGACTTCTTCGGCGCGTTCGGTCGTGACCGCATCGACTTTCGTGATGGCGACGACCGTCGGCAACTCCATGGCAAGGAGGATACCGAGGTGTTCTCTCGTCGTTCGCGTCGGGCCGTCGTCCGCGGCGACGACGAGCAGGCCGTAGTCGAGTCGCTGGCCGACGAGCCCTCGAATCGTCGTTCGAAGCCACGGTTCGTGCCCGACAGTATCGACGAAGGAGACTAGTCGGTCGGCGTCTTCGACGATTTTCGCCCGGTCGGATTTTCGGTGGGGGTTCTGCATGTGCAGCGGCCCGTCCTCGTTGAATCCGTAGACTGCGTACGAGAGGTCAGCCGAGAGGCCACGCTCGACTTCGTGTGGTTGTACATCGAGGAAGGCGCGGGTGCTGCCGTTGCCGTTGTCGGGTTGTCCGGTGACGAGCGACCCGACGAGCGTGGACTTACCGTGGTCAACGTGGCCTGCGGTACCGACGACGATGTGGTCGTCGTCCACGTCGAGGATGCCGCCTTCGCGGATGGTTGCGAGACCGACGAGTCCGCGCTCTGCGCCGTCGCCGACGCCCCACGTCTCGACGTCTTCGATGTGTGCGCCCGCTTCTTCAGCGAGCAACGAGAGTACATCGAGTGTCTCGGAGAAGTCTTCGGGAGCGATTCCGGCGATGCCGCCGTCGTCAGTGACGCCGACGACGTAGGTTGCGACTCCGTCTCCGGAGAGAACTCGGTGTCGGAGTTGGGCGGCGAGCGACTCCATGCGACCATCTGCGAGGTGGACGGCGCGGGTGAGACGCTCTTTGAACTCGACGTTCCCACCTTCCTGTTCACCACGCTCAAGGGCCTCGTTGAGGATGGCCCGATCGGCGCTCATGGGCGGGCGTAGGAAACCAACCGTGAAAACGCTTTCCGCGGTACCAATACCCGTGGTACTATAGAACACACAAGTAAGTGGGATGTAAATTTCGGCGAAAACGAGGTCGTTCGCTCACTCAGAGAGCCGCTCGTAGGCTTTCGAGACGCGCTTGAACGCCTCTTGGTCGCCCGATTTCGAATCGGGGTGCGTCTCTTTGACGAGTCTCCGGTAGGCGTCTTTTATCTCTTCTTGGGTCGCGTCGGCGTCGAGCCCCAGTGTTCGAAGCGCCTTTTTTCGACTCATGCCGTTTCGGGGTTGCTGTGGCGGGCGCTGGCGACGCTGGTATTCGTACTGGTACTCTCGACCCCCGACGTTGCGATAGCGACCGGCGCGCGGCCCTTCTCGCGGGTCGCCGCGTGGGCCTGCACCGAACCCCCCGGTCGAGGATTCGCGCTGTCGTCGCGCGCCGAATCCGCCAAATTCGTCGGCGTTGGCACGCTGGCGTCGGAACTGCTCTTCGAGGCGACCGCTCACCGAGGAGTACATGAAGTAGGTCGTCGCGCCGAATGGCAGAGCTAACGCCAGCAAGAAGGGCTGATAGACGAAGGCCAACACGACGAGGAGCATGGTGAGACCCGCAAACACCGCCGCGAGGCCCAAGACGAGTCGGTCGCGGTCCACGACCGAGATTAGGAGTCGATGCGGGTAAACGTCTCGCCGAAGGGTAAGAAATGCAGAACTCGGCTCAGCGGTACTGGTTCAGCCGATTCTTTAACTTCTTGGCGGCCTGTCCGGCGGCTTTGTGGAAGTTTTCGCCCTGGCCTTCACCCGCGAAGATGATGCCGCGTGAGGAGTTGACGAGACCGACGCCGTCTGCGAGTCCGAACTCGACTGCGGCCTCGGCGTCGCCACCTTGTGCCCCGATTCCGGGGACGAGGAAGGGAAGGTCTGGAACCTGCTCGCGGAGTGATTCGAGTTCTTCGGGGCCGGTCGCGCCGACGACGAGACCGACGTTTCCGTGTTCGTTCCAGAGGTCACAGAGCGCGGCCACGCGCTCGTAGAGCGGTTCACCGGTTTCGAGCGTGAGTGACTGGAGGTCGGCACTGCCGGGGTTCGAGGTCCGACAGAGGACGAAGACACCCTTGTCTTCGCGGGCGAGGAAGGGCTGAATCGAGTCGCGTCCCATGTACGGGTTCACGGTTATCGCGTCGGCTTCGTCGAGGAGTTGGGCGTACTGGCGCGTCGTGTTTCCGATGTCGGCGCGCTTGGCGTCGAGGAGGACGGGCACACCTTTCCCATGGGCGTAGGCGATAGTTTCGCGGAGCGAGCGCCAGCCATCGGCGTCTTCGTAGAACGCGGCGTTCGGTTTGTAGGCCGCCGCGTGTTCGTGGGTCGCGTCGATGATGCGGCGGTTGAACGCCCAGCGCGGGAGGTCCTTGTCTAAGAGGTGTTCGGGAATCCGGTCCATGTCGGCGTCGAGACCGACACAGACGACACTATCCACCTGCTCGATGCGGTCGGCAACGTCGTCGAAGAAGCCCATTGAACCCGAGTGCGACGACCGGGAGTAAGGGGTTTTCCCTTCGGCTTGGGAACGAGAGTCAGACCGGATGCTCGACGACCCACGAGATGCCGACTCCGACGAGCAAGACACCACCAAAGAGCGCGAGCGCGCCAGTCGGCGAAATCACGTCGGCGACGACGCCTCCCGCGAGTTCGAACGGGACGACGGCGAGTGAGTAGAGCATCCCAGCGGCCGAAAGAACTGTCGCCCGGCCAATCGAGTCCACGTGGTCGTTGACGTACTGGTTACCGAGTGCGGTCGAGACGTTCGTGATACCGCGAGCGAGCATGAAGACGGGAAACGCGAGCGGGCCGAAAATTGGGAGCGTGAGGTACGAAAGACCGAGCAACACTGGTGCGCCGACGAACCAATTTCGAGTCCCGACTCGCTCTCGAATCCATCCAGCGCGATAGCTTGCGGCCGCACCGAAGAGCGAGAAGACGGCATACGAGGCGCTGACAGCGGTGTTCGTCGCCGCCTCGGGAACTCCCAACTCGAGTACCACGTCGCGGATGATTGGCTGGTCGAAGATGTATGCCATGTTGACCACGCCGAAGAGCAGCGCGAAGTAGAGTACGAAGCTTCGAAGCGGCGGTTTTGCGGGTTTGTCGCGGATGACCTGCACCGCCATCCGAGGCGAGAAATCACTACCGCCATCGCTGGACTCGGGGACCGACAGGAGGATTGGAATGCCGAGTGCGGTAACGATAGCGGTGGCGAAGAAGGGCACCGAGTAGTTCGCCCAGTCGGCGAACACCCCACCGGCGAACGTCGTTAGCGCGCCGATTGCGAGGCCGATGCCAGCGGCCCGACCTTTGATGTTCGCGAATTCGCTCGTCTCGTTCGTCTCACCCAGTAAATCGTAGAGCCACGCGTCGTCGCTCCCACTTCGGAACGTTTGGCCGACCGCCCACGTCGCATAGACGATTGCGAGTTGGAGAAAGGTCGATGAGACGCCCATTGCAGCGGTCGAAACTGCGATGATTCCAGTCCCCAACGCCATCGCCGACCGGCGGCCAATTCGGTCACCGAGGTAACCAGTCGGGATTTCACTGACGACGAGTGCGACCCACCAAACGCTGTTGAGCGCCCCCACTTCGGCGAACGTGAGTCCCCGAGACCGGACGAACAGAATCCAAATCGCGGCGGTAAAGGAGACGAACTCGGTCGCTTTGTAGGCGTAGTATTTCGCGACCGGCGAGCGGAGGCCGCTCTCCATTTAGCGGGCTGCCTCGTAGACGACTCGGCCATCTACGACAGTCATCGACACGTCGATAGCCCGAATCGAATCCGACTCCCACGGTGACTCGTCGAGGACGATGAGGTCTGCCAGTTTCCCGACCGAGATGGTTCCCAGTCGGTCTTCGTCGAATCCAGCGTAGGCGGCTCCACTCGTGTAGGAACGGAGGGCTTCGGTGACCGTGAGTGACTGGTCGGGGTTCGGGTGGTCGGTCGCGAGGTCGATACCCAACAGCGGGTCGAGCGGCATGCAGTCGCTCCCGAACGCGAGTGGAACGCCCGCATCGAGGAAGTCACGGTAGCGATTCGTCTTCAACCGTCTGTCGCCGAGTCGTGCATCGTAGAGGCCGTCTTCGCTTGCCCACTTCAGGAAGTTCGGTTGGACGCTGGCGACGACGCCGAGGTCGGCAAAGCGCTCGATCGCCTCGTCAGATGCGAGTTCGACGTGTTCGACCCGATGGCGAGCGTCGCGGGCTTCGGTGTCTTCGTACGCGTCGAGGACGGCGTCGATTGCTTCGTCGCCGATTGCGTGAGTGGTGAGTTGGTAGCCCGCGCCGTCGGCCTCGGCGACGAGTTGTTTCAAGGTCGCAGGTCCGACTACCCACTGGCCAGTCTCGTCGGGAGCGTCTGCGTACGGTTCGCTGAGTTTCGCCGTTCGACCGCCGAAACTCCCGTCGGTGAACGACTTTATCGCACCTATCCGGACGAGTCCGTCGCCGTGGTTGGTTCGGAGGCCGACCTCTTCGAGGGCGTCGAGGTGGTCCGACCAGTAGTTCGTTCGAATTCGAAGGTCCAACTCACCTGTTTCGGCGAGGTCACGGTACACTTCTGGTGCGTACGACCCGCGAATCATGTCGTGGGTGCCGGTGACGCCCTTTGCGGTCGCATCGTCTTGGGCGGCACGCACGAGGGCCTCCATCTCCTCGCGGTCGGGTTCTGTTGCCTCTCGGATGACATCGACCGCCTCTTCGACGATGACGCCGGTCGGTTCACCGCCTCTTTTCTGCACGTCGTCCACGGGGAGTTCGTCGATGTACGCTTCGAGGACGGCCGAGTTCACGCCCGCCGTGTGGATATCCTCACGGAAGGCGACGACGGGGGCCGAGTCGGAGACCGAATCGAGGTCGTCGCGGGTGAGATACCGTGTCTCGTCCCACGCGCTCTCGTCGTAGCCGAAGCCGATAATCCAGCCTTCTTCGACTGCTTCGGCCCGCTCTCGAAGACGGGAGAGCGCCTCATCCACTGATTTCGCGCCCGAGAGATTGGCGTGAACGAGCGACTTTCCGACCATCGGGAGGTGCGTGTGGGCGTCGATAAATCCGGGGAGGACGACGCGCCCCTCGCAGTCGATGACCTTCGTTTCGACGCCCGCGAGGAGTTCCACGTCGGAGGCACGACCGACTCGAACGATACGCCCGTCACGGATGGCGAGTGCCTCGTACGTCTCGTCAGGCGATTCCAGCGTGTGAACCTCGGCGTTCGTGAGTACGAGGTCCGCTGCCGCAGTCATACCTGTGACCGCGATGCGGGAGAGCAAAAAAGGTCGGATGAGCGGTCGAAGGTCTCTCCCGAGCGGCTCGGTTGAACAGGAACCGGAAATCGTTAGGGCCGCGACTGGGTAGCCTGAGACATGACTGACGCCGCGTCTCTCGCCGACCGCGTTCGGGAAGGCGAACTCCGATTCCACGAACTCGAAGCACACGCCGACGCCGACGTCGCAACCGAAGCACGCCGGATTCTCGTGAACGAGCAGTCGGGTGCCTCCCTCGACGCCGTTGGAAACTACGGTTTCCCCGCCGAGGTCGCCGACTCGGCCATCGAGAACATGATTGGGGCGATTCAGGTGCCGATGGGTGTCGTCGGACCAGTGAGTATCGACGGTGGGGCCGTCTCGGGCGACAAGTACCTCCCGCTCGCAACTACCGAAGGCGCGCTCCTCGCCAGTGTCAACCGTGGCTGCTCGGTTATCGACTCTGCGGGCGGTGCAACCGCTCGCGTCCTCAAATCGGGGATGACCCGCGCACCCGTCTTCCGCGTCGCGGACGTCGCCGAAGCCCAGGCTCTCGTCGAGTGGACGCGAAACAACTTCGAGACGCTGAAAGACGCCGCCGAGGAGACGACGAACCACGGCGAACTCCTCGACGTGACGCCGTACGTCGTCGGCAACTCCGTCTACCTGCGCTTCCGCTACGACACCAAAGACGCGATGGGAATGAACATGGCGACGATTGCGACCGGTGCGGCCTGCGAAGTCGTCGAAGAAGAGACCACCGCAGACCTCGTCGCCCTCTCGGGCAACCTCTGTACGGACAAGAAGCCCGCCGCTATCAACGCCGTCGAAGGCCGCGGTCGGAGCGTCACCGCCGACGTGCTGATTCCCCGCGAAGTCGTCGAAGAACGACTCCACACGACGCCGGAAGCCATCTCCGAACTCAACACGCGAAAGAACCTCATCGGCTCTGCGAAGGCTGGAAGCTTCGGCTTCAACGCCCACGTCGCCAACGTCGTCGCCGCGATGTTCCTCGCAACCGGGCAGGACGAAGCGCAGGTCGTCGAAGGCTCGAACGCCATCACGACCGCCGACGTACAGGACGGCGACCTCTACGTCTCCGTCTCGCTCGCGTCGCTCGAAGTCGGTACCGTCGGTGGCGGCACGAAGCTCCCAACGCAGTCCGAAGGGCTGGACATCATCGGCGTCCGTGGTGGCGGCGACCCGGCCGGTTCGAACGCCGACGCCCTCGCAGAGTGTATCGCTGTCGGCTCGCTCGCGGGCGAACTCTCGCTCCTCTCGGCGCTCGCCTCGCGGCACCTCGCGAGTGCGCACGCTGAACACGGTCGATAGCACAGACTACTTTCAGACCACTTTCGCGGCGGCAAATAGACTGAATCGGGTGACAGGGCGGACCTCGATGGCAGTTACTGTATTTCAGACAACTGACGTGGAATTTCACTTTCACCGCGCACCCATGGCTCGATTTTATTCACTTTTCCAAAGTATGACTGTAATGCGCTCGTCTGGAGAGCATCCGCGAGCGCTCCAACCCGCTATGAACGTCCCCCTGTACCGCTCTGACCCCGAGGCTGAAAGCGAAGCAAAGATGCGCCGACTTGCACTGGCCCTCAAACTGCTCAAGTTGGCGCTCGGTGTCGTCGCCGCGGCGCTCTCGATTGCGAAGCTACTCGGCGCGCTCTAAGCGCGTTAGAGTACCCGATACCGTCCGCGAGACTCCGACACCTCTCCTCGGCGTCGGAGTTTTTCGAGGACATCTCGCGCTTTTTCGTCAGGAACGCCGCGCTCGACCGCGACTTCGACGATTTCGTCTTCGGTCGGGCGGTCGCCGTCACGAATTGCGTCTCGAACAATCGTCACGCGGTCAGACGACCCGCTCTGATTTTCTTTTTTGACACGGTCGCCCGCGTCGAACACCTCGTCGGCGTCGAGACCCGACGCTTCCAGATACTCGCGGTCGTCGATACCCGATTCGTCGGCTTGGCGACCTAATTTGGAGACGTGTTCGACCTGTGCAAACTCCGCGCTGTCACCGTGTTTCTTGGCGAGGAGTGCGGCGCGGGCTTGTCGTGCCGCGTCCCTGTCGTCGGATTCGAAGAAGTGCCGGAGTTTCTTCGTCTGATGGCGACGGCCACACCGGGGGCACGTCGCCGTCTTCGACGCCTTCGGGTCCGACAGGAGCCACATGTTCGAACAGTTCGTACAACCGACCACCGCGTACATGTCTGGGAGTTTTGCGGCATCGGGTTTGAACGTTTGGACGAATCGCTCGAGGGACGAACTGAGGTTCGCTTTTGGGGGTCGGTTTTATCCACTTCCCGCGCGCGCTGTCATCATGGACCGCGTATCCCTCGACGACGTAGAAGCGACCGAAGCCGTAGACGACGTATTCCTGAGTGTACTCGCTGGCGGCGAGAAGATGAACGTCCAGCACTTCCGAATCGAACCCGGCGCAGTCGTCCCCATGCACGACCACCACCACGAACAGGTCGGCTACATCGTCGCTGGCGAGTTGACCTTCATCGTCGGCGACGACGAGGAAGAGCTCGTCTTCGGCCCCGGCGACGCCTACTCACTCGCCGGAAACGAACCGCACAGCGCCGAAAATAGAGGAGATGAAACGGTGACCGGCATCGACGTGTTTTCGCCACCCCGAGACTTCGCCGACTGGCAGGAATAGGAGTGATGAAAGGCCGACAATTTTAGGGCCGTCTTCGAGAGTTGTCGGCTGTGAACCTCCTCCCGTGGTTACTCGATTGGCCCCCGCGTCCCGCGTCGATTCTCACCTTCGTCGTTCTGACGGCCTTCAGCGTCGGGACGCTCATCCTCTTCGCTCCGGTCACCGACGAACTTTCGACCGACGAGGTGACCGTCGAGATAGCAGACGCCTCCGTCAAACTCAACGACGAGATGGACTACCCGGAGGGTGCCGAATCCGGAGAGACATACTCGTGTATGTCGTTCGGGACACCCGGCGACAGTCTGCACATTCGGGTGGAAGGAACGCTCGGCTTGCCGACTGGCTTCGACCGCGACGGAGACACACCGTACACACTCGAGGTGAGTCTGGATGGTGTCGAAGAGACCCGAACCGAGACATTCCGCGACACGGGTGAAGAGCAGTGGGACGCGTCCTGGCTCGTCGAGGACGACGAGACGCTCTCGGTCGGGGAGACGACGACTCTCACTGCGCAAGTTCGAACGTCGGGAGACGTAGTGGCGACGACGAATCAGCGCGTCACTATCGAAGAAGGAACACAGCGGTTCGACTGCGAGGAGTAAGTCCCCTGTCGACTTCCTCGGCACTTTCGGGAAGCGTAAAATCTGATTCTATCGCTTACCACTCCCACGTGACGACTCGAATCCCGTCCGTTGGATAGTGTTTTTGTTGCAGTTTTCCCATCACCTCGTGTATCACCCACCACCACCCGGACTGTCGGCAGACGAACTCCCGCGTGTGCAGTTCCTCTCTGATTTCGATATCGCGGCCAAGGTGGTCTTCCCACTGCACGCGTTCGCCGTTCATCACTTTCTCTTGGTGTTCGGTCGGCAGTTCGTCGAATTCCCTAGATGACATGCGTGAACCGGTCTCTGAGCCTTCGCGGTACTGCCACACGCGTGTTCCATCTGGCGTCACCTCCTTCCAATCGACAGTCAGGAGTTCAGTCAGTGTCAGATAGCTCTCGTTGTATGCATCGTTGGGAACCATCGCTTCGACTGTATACGACAGTTCCTCAGGGAGCCCTCGTTCTTCAGGTGCGACCGCACTGAAGTCGTCGTTCGGGAACCGTCCGAACAGCGTGTGCCATCCCAACCACCCCGTGTGGACGAACGGGTACACTGAAAGCGCGTGACTCCACGGGTCTACACCACTTTCTGGAGAGATATTCACTTCGACCGCACCCCACACTGAACTTCCCATTCCAACAGTCCAGTCGTGTGAACAGGTCAAAAATACGACTATTGAACAGTCTGTAGGTGACACATGCTGACCACCGAGCGTTGCGCCGTCGCTCACGGTGTGAAAAACGAGGCCAGATGGCCTCAGATAGTATCCCTGTGAGGGGTGACTCGCTTACGCGAGTTCCTGAATAGTGCCGAGCAATGCTCGGCAGACTCACTAATTGGCTTACGCCAGCTCTTCGATGTTCTCGACGATCTTCTCGGCGAACTCGCTCGTTGCGAGCTTGTTGCCGCCTTCGATCTGACGGTGCAGGTCGTAGGTCACGTCGCCGTCGGAGATGGTCTTCTCGACTGCGTCGCGGATGAGGAGACCGGCGTCCTTCCAGCCGAGGTACTCGAACATGAGACGGCCGGAGAGAATCATTGCGGTCGGGTTGACCTTGTCCTGACCGGCGTACTTGGGTGCCGAGCCGTGGACGGGTTCTGCGAGACAGAGACCTTCACCGAAGTTCGCACCGGGTGCGATGCCGAGGCCACCAATCTGTGCGCCTGCGGCGTCGGACATGTAGTCGCCGTTGAGGTTCATCGTGGCGATGACGTCGTAGTCGGCGGTGCGGGTGAGGAGTTGCTGGAGCATGTTGTCGGCGATGCGGTCCTTGACGACAACCTTGTCCTCTGGCTTCTCGCCGTCGTACTCTTCCCAGAGTTCGTCCTCGGTGATGGTGACGTCGCCGAATTCCTCTTCGGCGAGTTCGTAGCCCCAGTCACGGAATGCGCCTTCCGTGAACTTCATGATGTTGCCCTTGTGGACGAGGGTAACGGAGTCACGGTCGTTTTCGAGGGCGTATTCGATTGCCTCGCGGACGAGACGCTTCGTCCCGAACTCGGTGATAGGCTTGATGCCGATACCGACAGGGCCGTCGTGGATGACGCCCGTTGCGCCCATCTCGTCTTCGATGAACTCCTTGACTTCCTGGACTTCATCGGTGCCTGCTTCCCACTCGATGCCAGCGTACACGTCCTCGGTGTTCTCACGGAACGTGACCATGTCCATCGCCGAGGGGTTCTTGACGGGCGACGGAACGCCGTCGAGGTGGTAGGTCGGGCGAACGTTCGCGTAGAGGTCGAGCTTCTTGCGGAGCGCGACGTTCAGCGAGCGGAAGCCTGCACCGACAGGCGTCGTGAGCGGGCCTTTGATTGCGACGCGGTGTTCGCGAATGGCGCTCACGGTGTCTTCCGGAAGGTTCTCGTCGTACTTGTCACGGGCGGATGCGCCAGCGTAGACGCGCATCCACGAGACGGAGCGACCTGTGGCTTCTGCGGCTGCGTCGAGGACCTTCTGTGCGGCCGGACCAACGTCAGAACCGATGCCATCGCCGTAGATGATGGGGATAATCGGGTTGTCCGGTACAGAAAGCTCGCCGGTTTCCTCGTCAGCGAGCGTGATCTTTTCTCCCTCTGCAGGGACCTCGATCTGGTCGTAGCTCATGAACAATAAGGGGTTTTGAATAGGGGGTAAAAGTCCTGCCGTTCTCGCCCCAGAGGCGCAAGTATCACCGCGTTCACTGCGGTTCGGTACGTTTACCCACACCCACCGAATCGCCACTGGTATGCGAATTATCGTCCACGGCGGGGCCGGTGGCGTCCCCGACGAACCCGCCCCACGACAGGGAGTACTCGACGATGCAGCAGCACGTGGCGTTGAGCAGTCTGACCCCCTCTCTGCGGTCGAATCTGCGGTTCGACATCTCGAATCTGACCGCCGATTCAACGCCGGTGTCGGTGGCGCAGTCCAATCGGATGGCGTCGTCCGAACCGACGCGGGCGTGATGATCAGCGACCGAGCAGTCGGTGCGGCGAGCGGCATGGATGGCGTCGAACACGCTGTTTCGGTCGCTCGTGCAGTTCTCGAAGAGACACCACATATCCTCCTCGCCGGAGCGCCAGCAGTGGATTTCGCGGCCGACGTTGGCGTCGAAACCGACGTTGACCTCTTCACCGACGAGACGCGCGAGCGCTGGGAGAACGCCGATGCACCGACTGGCTCACCAACCGAGCATCTCGACTGGCTCGCCGACCGATTCGGTGGGAGTACGAGCGACCCGACGGCGAAGGCGAGCGACGGGACGTTGACTTCGGGCGACTTGCCGGGCTTTGATACGGTCGGCGCTGTCGCCACCGACGGCGAAACGTTCGCTTCGGCAACCTCCACGGGCGGGCGATGGTTCGCACTCGCAGGCCGCGTCGGCGACGTACCGCAGGTCGGTTCTGGATTCTACGCCTCCCCTGCTGGCGCGGCTTCCACGACCGGTGCAGGCGAAGACATCGCTCGCGTCACGCTCGCACGCCGAGCAGTTCGCCACCTCGAACGCGGATGTGACGCCCAGACTGCCGCCGACCTCGCAATCGAAGAGTTCGGCGAACTCACCGGCTCCGATGCGGGTATCATCCTCCTCGACGACGAAGGCTTCGGGTCGGCGTTCAACTCCGAAGGAATGCAGACGAGTACCGCAGAGCAATAGCGAGAACCAGCAGTTTTCGAAGCCAGCACCACTGTTTAGCCGCCCGCGTTCGTTGCCAAGCCTATGACAGACTGGACTGCCGAAAACGTCCCCGACCTCTCGGGCAAGACCGTCGTCGTCACTGGCGCGAACAGTGGTCTCGGGTTCGAGGCGACCAAACTGTTCACACAGAACGGTGCGCACGTCGTCATGGCCTGCCGCGACCTCGGTCGTGCAGAGAGCGCGGCAAGCGAGATTCGCTCGGACGTTTCGGCGGCGTCGCTCACCGTCTCGGAACTCGACCTTGCCGACCTCGATTCAGTACACTCGTTCGCCGAGGAGTTCAAAGAGAATCACAACGAACTCCACGTCCTCTGCAACAACGCGGGCGTGATGGCGATTCCCCGAAGCGAGACGGAACAGGGCTTCGAGATGCAACTCGGCGTCAACCACTTCGGCCACTTCGCGCTGACTGCCGACCTCTTCGCCCGCATCCGCGACACACCGGGCGAGACGCGCATCGTAAACACCTCCAGCGGCCTCCACGAGCGCGGGAAGATGGACTTCGAGGACCTCCAGAGTGAGCGCGACTACGACAAGTGGGAGGCCTACGCGCAGAGCAAACTGGCGAATCTCCTCTTCACCTACGAACTCGACCGCCGACTCGACGCGGCCGGAATCGACGACGTACACAGCATCGGCACACACCCCGGCTACGCCGCTACGAACCTCCAGTATCGCGGACCCGAGGCGTCTGGCTCTCGAATTCGGCTATTGATGAACAAACTCGCAAACACCGTTATCGCTCAGTCCGCCGAGATGGGGGCACTGCCCACACTCTACGCCGCGACCGAATCCACCGTCGAAAGTGGCGACTACATCGGCCCGCAGGGTGCCTTCGGTATGCGTGGTTACCCCGGCAAAGCCGAATCGAGCGAGCGTTCGAAAGACGAGACCGCTGCGGAGAAACTCTGGTCGGTCTCCGAAGACCTGACTGAGACTCAATTCCGTCTCGCCTGACTTTCTTTCCATCCTCTGTCTCTTTCTCCAAATTAGAGGAGAAATAAAGTAGTCCGAAGTGCTATCTGAGTCATGTCCTCTGCGTCAGATATTAACACACCAGCCTTTGCAGATGCGCTCGTCAGCACGTGCCGAGCGACACTGGGCGACTCCCTCCGGAGCGTGGTGTACTTCACGCCCGACGAGTTCGAGTTACTCTACGTCCGGCGCGACCTGTACGGTGGAGACACACAACAGACTCACGACGCGAAAGCCGCCTTGGTCGAAGCAGAGCGCGTCGCGTTCGGCCCGGACGAACACTACAACAAGGAGACGTACGAAGCCGAATCACGGCCCGACTTCGGTGACTACGAATTCACCCTTCGCGTGTTCTCCGAGGGCTTTATTGGCCGCGTCGTCAGTGGTGCCCAGGGCGTCCTCGTCACGACAGACGAACTCGAACTCTCGGAGTTCGAGGAGATGGAAGTCGCCATCCGGCAGATGTTGCGGGGCGTCGTCGGGTGAGAAGAAGCGCCGCACAGCCACCCAATGCTCTTTTGTAACCGTAGTCGATACGAGTGTGTATGAGCGAGTCTCAACCAGAGCAAATCACGGTCTACTCAGATTACGTCTGCCCGTTTTGCTACCTCGGCCGCGAGTCGCTGAAGCGCTATCAGGACTCGCGCGAGGAAACACTCGATATCGACTGGCATCCGTTCGACCTCCGAAGTCAGAAGCGCCGCCCCGACGGAAGCATCGACTTCTCAGTCGATGACGGCAAAGACGACGAATACTACGAGCAGGCGAAGCAAGGCGTCCGCCGCTTGCAAGAAAAATACGGCGTGGAGATGACACTCGACATCGCCACCGACATCGACTCACTGCCCGCTCAAATCGCCTCCTACTACGTCAAACAGCACTACGACAACGACACGTGGCTGGAATTCGACGTGTCCATCTTCGAGGCACTCTGGCAGGAGGGCAACGACATCGGTGACGAAGACCTGTTGGTCGAACTCGCCGAAGACGCCGGAATCGACGGCGACGAGATTCGGTCGGCGCTGTCGGACGACGCATTGCAGGCAGAAGTTCGCCAGCGATTCACAGAGGCACAACAACACGGCGTCACGGGTGTGCCGACGTTCGCCTACGACGGCTACGCTGCGCGGGGTGCAGTTCCACCAGAACAACTCGAACGGCTGGTCGAAGGCTTCTAACGCGATTCGTTCCGCCCCGAAACATCTTGGTTTTGGGCGTATCTTCGAAGACGGCCGCGTGCTAATTCTTGCCCTCTGCGAGCGTACTCTAAACTATGGCAAAGCGACATCACCGCTGCAATCTCTGTGGAAAAGACTTCGATACGGGCGACCAACTGAACCGTCACGTCGAGATGCGGCATCCGAAAGACGACGTTCGGTGGTGGGTCGTCGTCGAAGACCCCGCCCGCGACCTCAAGTTCGCTCGATAGCGGCTTTCGAGAGGTGTCCAGCGAACCACTCGGCGGCCACATCAGAGACCGCTTCCAACTGTCCCGGTCCCTCGAAGAGGTGGCCCGCTCTGGGCACGACCTCAATCGATTTCTCACACGTGAGGTACTCGAACGCGTCGCGGTTGAGTTCGAGGACGACCGAATCTGCACCGCCGACGATGAACAGCGTCGGTGCCATCACGTCACCGAGTCGTAACTCAGCGAGGTCGACTCGACCGCCGCGGGAGACGACAGCACCGATTTCGTCGCCGAGTTCGGCCGCCGCGAGGAGTGCGGCACCTGCGCCCGTACTCGACCCAAAGTAGCCGATTTCGAGGCTTTTCGTGTCTTCTCGGTGGCGTAACCACTCGGTCGCAGCGAGGAGTCGCGTGGTCAACAGTGGGATGTTGAACCGCGTCTCGTACGTCTCGTCTTCTTCTTCGGTCAGCAGGTCGAAGAGAAGCGTCCCGACGCCGTACTGCCGGATGACGCTCGCAACGTAGTTGTTGCGCGGACTCTTGCGACTGCTTCCACTCCCGTGTGCGAACACGACGAGTCCGGTGGCGTCTGCTGGTAAGGCCAACTCTCCTTCGAGTTTGACCCCATCTGCGGGTATCATGACCGGGGCCACAATCGTGTCAGTCATACCTGCAAATACTCCGTTGAGCGACTTAGTTTCGTGCGCTACAACCCTTCAGATGCCGTGAATCAGTATTTCAGCATTTGTGACACTCATAATTATCACAATTAATGTTAATAGATTTTCTAGAGAACACTTTCAGTGCTATGCCTAGTGTGAGCGAGCTGAAGACGATGTACGAAAACATGGTGACTGCTCGACATTATGAAGAGCGGTTGATGGAAGAGTACCTCGTCGGAAAACAGCCCGCATTCGACATCTCAGCAGGACCGATTCCGGGTGAACTTCATCTCGCCGCCGGGCACGAATCGTCGGGCGCGGGTGTGTGTATTCACCTGCGAGACGACGACACCGTCACTGCCCCGCATCGACCGCACCACATCGCTATTGCGAAAGGGGTAGACCTCAAGAAGATGACAGCCGAGATTTTCGGGCGTGAGACAGGGCTGTGCCGCGGGAAAGGCGGGCACATGCACCTGTTCGATACCGACGTGAACTTCGCCTGCTCGGGTATCATCGCTCAGGGCTGTCCCCCCGCCGTCGGCGCGGCGATGGCCGCGAAGAAACGAAACACGGACGCCGTCGCTGTCGCCTTCCTCGGCGACGGCGCAATCGACCAAGGTGGTTTCTTCGAATCGCTCAATCTCGCTGCCGTCCACAAACTCCCGGTCGTCTTCGTCATCGAAGACAACGACTGGGCCATCAGCATGCCCAAAGACCGCGTGACCGACGTCGAAGACGGGTCGAAGCGCGCACAGGGCTTCGACATGCCCGGCGAACGCATCGACAGCGACGACGCAGTCGCCGTCTACGAAGCCGCCGAACGGGCAATCGGCCGCGCCCGCGACGGCAACGGCCCGACACTCCTCGAAGTCCAAGTCCACCGCCGGATGGGTCACTTCATGGGCGACGCGGAAGCCTACCGCCCCGAAGACGACATCGAACGCGCGAAGAGGCTCGACTCTATCGAGCGCCTCGAAGACGACCTGCGCGCGCACGACGTCACCGACGACGAGATAGACGAGATTCGAGCGCGTGCACACGAGAAGGTCGAAGAAGCAATCGAGTGGGCGAAAGACCAGCCAGAACCAGCACCAGAGACGGCCTACGAAGACGTATTCACGAACCCACCGGCACCCGCCATAACCGACGGAGGTGAGCAATAATGTCCACTGAACCACAAGACGCGAGCAAAGCGAAAGAGACCGAGCGACAACTGACGATGAGCCGGGCGATGGTCGAAGCCATCGCCACGGAGATGCGCGACAACGACGAGGTGTTCCTCATGGGCGAGGACATCGCCGACTACGGCGGCATCTTCTCCAGTACGACCGGTCTTCTCGACGAGTTCGGCCGTGACCGCGTGATGGACGTTCCCATCAGCGAGACGGCCTTTATCGGTGCCGCTGTCGGCGCGGCGATGTCCGGCATGCGCCCGATTGCCGAACTGATGTTCGTGGACTTCTTCGGCGTCGCGATGGATCAGATCTACAACAACATGGCCAAGAACACCTACATGAGCGGCGGCTCCGTCTCCGTTCCGATGGTTCTCATGACGGCCGTTGGCGGCACCTACAACGACGCCGGTCAGCACTCCCAGACGCTCTATGGGACCTTTGCCCACCTGCCGGGCATGAAAGTCGTCGTCCCGAGCAACGCCTACGACGCGAAGGGCCTGATGCACACCGCCATCCGCGACGACGACCCGGTCGTCTTCATGTTCCACAAGCGTCTGATGGGCCTCGGCTGGATGCCCTCGCCCAGCGGCCCGAAGACCGGTGTCCCGATGGAAGCATACACGATTCCGTTCGGCCAAGCAGACGTGAAACGCGTCGGCAGCGACGTGACTGTCGTCTCGCTCGGCCTGCACGTCCACCGCGCACTGGAAGCCGCAGAAGACCTCGCAGAAGACGGCATCGAAGCCGAAGTCATCGACCTGCGGACGCTCGTCCCACTCGACACCGAGACCATCCTCGAATCGGTGAAGAAGACGGGCAAACTCCTCGTCGTGGACGAAGATTACCAGTCGTTCGGCGTGACCGGCGAAATCATCGCTCGCGTCGCCGAACACGCTCTCGACGACCTGAAAGAGGTTCGCAGACTGGCGATTCCGGACGTGCCGATTCCGTACGCCCGCTCGCTGGAAGACGAAATCAACCCCGGCACCGCGGACATCGCCGAAGCGATTCGGGAACTCCACGAATGAACCACGGCGTCGAGGTCACCTCGGCGTCGGTTTGGCCGGACGACGCCGCGGATGTAGACGAAGGCTACCTCGCCAACTGGTTCGTCAACGAAGGGTCATCGGTCTCCGAAGGCGAGACCGTCTGCGAGATTCAAGTCGAGAAAGTGAGCGTCGATGTGCCCGCGCCAGCGAGCGGAACTATCTCGGAAGTTCTGGTCGCCGAAGGCGGGGATTTCGACCGTGGTGACGTACTCGCTCGAATCGAACCGAGTGACTAGAGAGAGTTAGCAGGGGGATATCTCTCTGCCAGCGATTCGCTCGACACGTTCCTCGGTGACGAGGTAGGTCGCTCGTGAGTAACCGTCTGCTTCCACGAGCGGGTCTTCTTTTCCGTACGAGTAGGGGTGTTGCACTTCGACGGCGATTCCGTCGCTCGTCCGATTGACGACGTTCACCTCCTTGCTCCCCGTCGTTGAGAGCGTCCCCCAACTGGTGAGACACGACGCGTTCTGGAGCTGTGATTTGAGATACGACTCTTCTGCGGCGAGCGCCCGCTGTGCCGCCGTTCCGTTGGTGATTTCGGCGAATGGAACGGGTGTCTCGGTGGCCGTCGCAGTCGTCGCTGGGGTCTCCTCGGTCGTCTCCCTGACGGTCGTTCGAGTCGTCTCGTCACTCGCACTCGGTGCGCCACCGAGACAGCCTGCGAGCGAGACACAGAAAACGAGCGTACCGCCAGCGCGAGCGAGAATCCGTCGCCGTGATTCGAAGGAGGGCATCGTCTGGACTGTGAGGAGTCTCGATAAATGTCTTCTGTCAGTGAGTTCTCAGTCGTCGTCCACTTCACCAAACAACTCGGCCCGATGGGTCGCCGCGAGCGCCCGGTCCATCAAGACTTGGTGGGCTTCGACTTCTTGCTCGTCGCCCTCGGGTCGGAGTTGCTCGTATCTTCCTTCTGCGTCCATCACCCAGCGTTTGCGATTGTCCGAGAGGAGGGCGTCGAGAACAGCCTCTAATTCGATGCGGAGTTCGGGGTCTTCGACGGGGGTGATAGCCTCGACACGGCGGTCGAGATTTCGCACCATCCAGTCGGCAGAGCCGAGATAGTATTCGGGGTCACCATCGTTCTCGAAGTAGAAGATACGCGAGTGTTCGAGGAACCGCCCGACGACGCTGGAGACGGAGATATTCTCCGAGACCCCATCGAGGCCGGGGCGAAGTCGGCAGATACCCCGAACCACGAGGTTGATTTCGACGCCTGCCATCGACGCTCGGTAGAGTTCTCGAATCATCTCTGGGTCTTCCAGTGCGTTCAGTTTGGCGACGATGCGCGCTGGCTTGCCGTTGCGGGCGTTCTCAGCCTCGTGGTGGACGAGTCGCGTCATCTCCTCGCGGAGGTTGGTGGGCGCGACCAGCAGTTTTCGGTACGTATCGTGCCGCGAGTGGCCGGTGAAGTAGTTGAACAGGCGCACGAGGTCGTTGCCCACGTCGGGGTCGGCGGTGAAGAGTCCCAAATCCGTGTAGAGCTTCGCCGTCTGCGAGTGATAGTTGCCGGTGGCGACGTGCGAATAGAGTCGAACGCCATCAGACTCCTCGCGGACGACGAGTGCCGTCTTGGAGTGGGTCTTGAGGCCGAGCGTCCCGTAGGCGACGTGGATACCCTCTTCTTCGAGGCGGCGGACCCAGCGCAGGTTGTTCTCCTCGTCGAACCGGGCTTTGAGCTCGACCATGACGGCGACTTGGATGCCGTTTTTCGCGGCGTCGATGAGTGTCTCGATGACCTCCGAATCGGGGGCAGTGCGGTAGATTGCGGCCTTGATAGCGAGGACGTTCCGGTCGTTCGCGGCGGCTTCGAGGAACGTGCCGACGGTGCCCGTAAAGGAGTGGTACGGGTGGTGGACGAGGACGTCTTTTCGGGCGATTTCGGCGAAGAGTTCACCGGGTTTCTCCGCCGAAAGTCCAGCGAACCGTGGGTGAGGCTGGGGCCGCCAGCGGTCGAGTGTGAGGTCGGGTCGCGAGAGGTCGAGCAGTGGCATGAGGCCGGTGTAATCCAGCGGGCCGTCGCGCTCGAACAGTTCGTCGGGAGACAACGAGAGTTGTTCGACCAGGAGGTCGCGGACTCGCTTGGGAGTCGTCTCCTCGACTTCGACGCGAACCACGGTTGCGAACCGGCGCTGTCGAAGCACGTCCTCTATCATGTCGATGAGGCCCTCTGCGACCTCCTCGTTGCGCCTGACTTCGGCGTTTCTCGTCACTCGGAAGAGCGAGGTATCGACGATTTCGACGTTCGGAAAGAGCAAGTCGAGGTTGGCTTCGATGACGCGAGAGAGGGGAACGAACTGTTCGCCTTCAGAATCCCTCTCGACGTGGTCGGCGACGCGAACGAGTCGCGGTCGATTGCCGGGAACTTTCACCCGTGAGAACTTCAGCGAGTCGTCGTCGCGTTCGCGGGTGAGAACCGCCAGCGACAGCGAGAGATTCGAGATGAACGGGAACGGGTGCGTCGGGTCGAACGTCAGCGGCGTGAGTGTCGGGAGGACGGACGCTTCGAAGTAGTCGCGGAGCGCGGTCTGTGTCTCCGCGGTGAGGTCGTCGTATTCGACGAGGTGAATCCCTGCGTCTTCCAGCGCGGGGTGGACGAGTTCGTGATAGCACTCACTCTGCTGGTCGAGCAAGTCGCGGGTTCGGTCCAGAACGAGACGCCACTGGTCGTTCGGTGTTCGGCCATCGGGTGAGAGTTCGGTCACACCCGCGTCGATTTGCTGTTTGAGGCCGCCGACGCGTTTCATGAAGAACTCGTCGAGATTCGAGGTGAGAATCGAGAGGAACTTCACCCGTTCGAGTACCGGATTTCGGTCGTCGATAGCCTCGTGAAGCACGCGCTCGTGGAAGGCGAGTTCGCTCAGTTCGCGGTTGAGATACAGCGACGAATCCGAGAGGTCGATATCGGGAGTCGCAACTGCCTGCGTCGATTGCTCGACGCTGACGGGGTCTGTGACGCCGCCATCGAGTGAGAGCCGTGGGTGTTCGTCGGGTACCCCATCTTCCTCAGACATTTCGTACTCAGAAGTGGGTCACGGGTGGTCTTTACTGCGACGCTCGCTGGAACAGACGAGCGAAAAACGAGAATCGAGGAGGAAACGCTCAGACGAGGGCCGGTTGGCGGGGTTCGATAATCTTCGAGTCGGAGCGTTCCTCGTGGGTCACGTCCATGTCGATGGCGACGAGTTCGTCGGCACGAAGGTCGTAGGCGGTGAGCGCACCGCCGTAGACGGCACCCGTGTCGAGACCCATGGCGTACTCGTAGACTGCGGGGCGGGCCATGACAGAGTGGCCGAAGAAGACGCGCTGTGGGCCGTCGTAGTGTTCGAACCAGAACGGGCCGTCGTAGCTATCGCCGGGGTTCATCGCGCGGGTGTTTTCGAGGTCGTCGATATCGTGTTCAGCGAGTGGCTTTTCTGGGTGGACGCCACCGTGGACGACGAGGCCGCCTTCCCACGAGATGGCCACGGGAAGGTTCTCGATCCATTCGAGGTCGTCGTCGGTCAATGCGTCGATTTCCTTATTCCCGCGGATGAGTTTCTCTTCGTTGTTGCCGCGGATAGAGAGGAAGTTGTCGCGTTCGCGGACGTAGTCGATAACTCCCTTGCTGTCGGGACCTTTGCGCACGAGGTCACCAACGAAGACCACCAAGTCCTCCGGCGAGGGGTCGAGGCGTTCGACGAGTTGTTCGAGCGCCGAGAGACACCCGTGAACGTCGCCGACGACGTAGACATCGTCCCATTCGTTGAGGTTGACACGAAGGTGCTTGTCGGCAACGTCAGGGTGGAATGTGAGTGCGCTCATATCAGTCAGTCTTCCTGTAAGATACCGCTCTACTTTAGAAAACGTTGCTAGTAGATGTTGTATGTGCTATATAGTCACGCGACAGAGGTCGGAGAGGGTCGAGAGTGAGCCCTCGTATCCCGCAACCGCTTTCCCGCGGGGTGACTAACTCGCGGCCATGAGTATCGGACCCCTCGACGAGGAGACGGTCGAAAAGTATCGAAAAGCAGGGGAGGTCCTCCGCACGGTGATGGACGAATCTGCCGAGATGGTCGAACCCGGCGTGACACACCTCGAAGTCGCCGAGTACGCCGAAGCGCGAATCTGCGAACTCGCCGATGGCTGTGCCTTCCCGGCCAACATCAGCATCAACGAAGAGGCATCTCACGCGAGTCCGGGTCGCAACGACGACACCGAATTTGGCGAAGATATGGTCTGTCTGGACCTCGGCGTCCACGTCGATGGCTACATCGCCGACTCCGCCGTGACGGTGGACCTCTCGGGCAACGACGAACTCGTCGAATCCGCCGAAGAGGCGCTCGATGCCGCACTCGATATGGTTGAAGCGGGCGCACACACCGGGAAAATCGGCGCAGAAATCGAAGACGTGGTTCGCGGCTACGGCTACACGCCAGTTCTCAACCTCTCTGGTCACGGCGTCGAGCAGTGGGACGCCCACACCGACCCGAGCATTCCGAATCGCGGCGCAGACCGCGGCGTCGAACTCGAAGTCGGCGACGTCATCGCTATCGAGCCGTTCGCAACCGACGGGTCTGGAAAAGTCACTGAAGGTTCGAAGAACGAGATTTACAGCCTCGTTAACGACCGCTCGGTCCGCGACCGAATGTCCCGAAAGCTTCTCGACGAGATTCGAGAAGACTACAAACTGCTTCCCTTCTCAGCCCGTTGGTTCGAAGGCGGCCGCTCCGAGATGGCGATTCGCCGTCTCGTCCAACAGGGCGTCCTCCGTGGTTACCCCGTCTTGAAGGAAGAAGAAGGTGCGATGGTCGGCCAAGCAGAACACACCGTCATCGTCACCGAAGATGGCTACGTGAATCTGACCGAGTAGTTCAGCACTCGGATTCGTTTTTCTTCTCGTCTTCGCTTTTCAGAGCGCACCTGCTGGTCCGAGCGTCACCAACGCGGTTCCGATGACCACGAGAACCGCTCCGGCGATGACGCCGCGGGTGACTCGTTCGAGGTCTTGCAGGAGGAAGTACACGAAGACGGTCGTGAACAGCGGCGCAGTCGAGGCCAGCGATTCGACGATTGCCACTTGCCCTGCTGGAAGCGCGAGTGCACTGAAGAGTGAGACTAAGGCGATGGCGGTGAGCGCACCGCTGACGGCGAAGTACCCATACGACCGACGGTCGGCCGAGCGAAAGCCCTTGGTCCCCCGGACGGCGGCGTAGCCGAGAAAGACGAGGAGTGCGCCTGCTTCGTTGAGGGCGACGGCCTGAAGCACGTCTGCGCCGCCCATCTCCAGTCCGAACCGTCGGAGAACGTTCCCGAAGGCGAAGAGTGCGCCCGAACCCAGTGGGTAGATGAGGTCACGAGATTCCCACCCGGAGAGGTCTCCGCCCTTTGCGAGACTGAGGACGACGAGTCCGGTGACGAGGACGACAATGCCGACGCCCGTCTCGAGCGAGATTGGTTCACCGAGCAGACCGAAGGCGAACGCCGTCGCAAACAACGGTCGGGCGCTCACAACTGCGCTGTTGATGCTCGCGCCGACTCGGTCGACGCCGATAAAGATAGCTAACCGACCGAGTGCCGTCCCCGTCGCGCCCGCGAAGAGGAATAGCCCCGCGAGGGAAACGTCGATTCCTGCGAGGAGAGACCCACCTCGAAGCACGAGCAACGAGGTGACCAGCGTGAGGTCGACGACGACCACGACGAGCGACGCCTGTAAGGCAGTGCCGTCGTATGACATCCCCCGCTTATCCAAGACGGGAGTAAAGCCCCAAATGACGGCGGGGACGAGCGCAAAGAGATACACCAACATCCCATCATTGAGGACCATGTCTTGGCTCTGGGCCCCCGATGCATGAAGATGGCTTTCTATCGACCGAAACGCCTTGCACCTCTCGGGTCTTCGAACACGCATGGACCAACTGTTCGCCCCGTGGCGTATCGAGTGGGTGACCCGCGACCGCGACGACGAGGACTACTCGTGTCCATTCTGTGCCCTCCCAGAACAGGACGACGACAAAGCGAGCAAAATCGTCGCGCGCTCGGAACACTCCTTTGTCATCTTCAACAACGCCCCGTACGCGCCCGGGCACGTGATGGTCATTCCCTATACACACACCGGGGATTTCACCGACCTCACGGACGAAGAACTCCTCGACCACGCCCGACTCAAGTCACTGACTATCGATGCACTGGATGCGGCGTTCGACCCTGCCGGATTCAACGCGGGCGAGAACCTCGGCGGGTCGGCAGCAGGTGGCTCTATCGACGACCACCTCCACACCCACGTCGTCCCGCGGTGGAACGGTGATACGAACTTCATGCCGGTCCTCTCGGATACGAAGGTCATCGTCCAGGCACTCGAAGAGTCGTACGACCAACTCCACGAGGCGTTTGCAGGGCTTGAGGGCGCAGGTTTCGACGACGACCAGACTGCCGTTCGATTTAGTTTTGATTGAGTCTAAAACTCTTGTAAACCGCGTCTAAACGGTCGCTCTCGCCCGAAGCGCATTTCAATCCCTCCCCCGAATGACGAGTAATGGAACGAAAGCAGGCGATTCGTCGGGTTGGATTTGTCGTCCTCGCAGCGAACCTCCTGCTCGCCGTTGGGAAGGGTGCGGTGTGGTGGTCGACGGGCAGTCTCGCGGTGGGGTCCGAGGCGGTCAACAGTGTCTCTGACTCGATTTACAGCATCATCATTCTCGCAGGACTCTATCTCACCACGAAACCACCGGACTTCGAACACCCACACGGGCACGAGCGAATCGAACCGTTCGTCTCGCTGTTCGTGGCTGTCGGCGTCTTCGCGGCCGGTGGTGCAATCCTCTGGCAGAGTACGGTGCGGATTCTCGAAGGCAGTTATGGGAGTCCCGCAGGCGTCTACGGCGTCCTCGTCCTCGTCGCCGCCGCCGTCATCAAGTTTGGTCTCTACCGGTACTGTGAACGAGTCGGTCGGACTCGAAATTCACCCGCGCTCGTCGCCGCGGGACTCGACAACCGCAACGACATCCTGACTGCTGGGGCCGCTCTCGTCGGCGTCATCGGCGCGCAAGTCGGCTATCCAATCCTCGACCCGCTCGCGGCGATGGTCGTCTCTATCGGCATCGTCTACACGGGCTACGAAATCGTCCGCGACAACGTGAACTACCTCGTCGGTGCGGCCCCGCCGGAGTACCTTCGGGCGCTCATCATCCAGACGGCGCTGTCGCACCCCGACGTGAAAGGCGCACACGACGTAGTCGCCCACTACGTCGGACCAGAGGTGGACGTGAGCCTCCACATCGAAGTCGAAGGTGACATGACGGTGACCGAAGCCCACGATATCGAGACGTGGGTCGTCCAAGCGATTCGAAATATCGACGAGGTGGACGACGTGTTCGTCCACGTGGACCCCAAAGAACTCGGTGAGTGGAAAGACGACACCGAATCGGGGCGATTCACGACGTTCACGCCGGATGGCGGGGACGGAAAATCCTAGCGTAGCGTTTCGAGCGTGAGTCGAACTTCTCCCAAGAAGGGAATCGAGACCTGTCCTTTTACTTCGATTACCACTTCTATTCCTCTAAGCCGTGCGAAAGTTTAAGCACGATTCGGCCACAGTCCGTCTATGGATTCGAGCGATGTCGCCGACTTTTACGACACGTGGGCCTCGGTGTACGACGCGGAATCGTCGCCGACAGCAGACGTGTCGTACTACCTCCAGCGCGCCCGCGAGGTCGATGGTCGCGTCCTCGAAATCGGGTGTGGAACGGGGCGAATCTATCTCGAACTCCTCCGTGCGGGCGTCGATGCCGCAGGTATCGACCTCTCGACTGGAATGCTCGAACAACTCCGAACGAACGCGGCGAGCGAAGGACTCGACCCGCAAGTGTGGCACGCCGACATGCGGAACTTCGTCGTGGACGACCCCTACGAATTGGTCATCGTTCCGTTTCGGGCGTTCCTCCACAATTTGACTATCGACGACCAGTTGGCGGCACTCGAGTCGTTGTTCGCGGCGACTGCGGACGACGGTGAGTTAGTACTCAACTTCTACGCGCCGGACTGCGAGTTCGTCGTGGAGAATTACGGTAGCGAAGAGACCGAGCAGGTCGAAATCCAGGGCGAGCAGTATCGAGTCATGCACCGCGCCGACTTCGAAGACGAGATAGAAAGCATCGTCCGCGGCGAGAAGGCACTGTTCGATGCGAGCGACGAACTCGTCGTCTCCGAGAGCTATCGAATCAAGTCGATTACGAAACGCGAGTTCGAACTGCTGTTGCGACTCGTCGGGGCGTCGTCGTGGAGATTGACGAACTTCGACGGTGAGGTTCCGAAATCGACGCAGGACGAACTCGTGTGGTCGATTCGACCCTGAAAAGAGGGAGTAGTCAGAGACGCTAACTGCCGAGTTAGGCGGCCTGTTTCTTCTTCGTCTCGACCGGTTCGGCGAACGCGTAGACGGTCTGGTGGGCGGTGACTTCGACAGTCGTGAAGTCGCCGGGTTCGAGACCGTATTCGGAGGCGTTCTGGACGATGATTTGGCGGTAGGCTTCGTCGCGGCACTTCACCGAGTCGCCGTGGCCCTCTTCGACCACGAGAACCTCGTGTTCGGTGCCAATCATCTCCTCGTAGGCGGCGGCGACGATGTCCATCTTCGCCTCGGACATCTCCTTCGAGCGTTCCTTCTTGAGAGTCCCACCGAGACCCTTCAGGTCGGCGGCGTCGGTGCCGGGTCGCTTGGAGAAGCGCGTGACGTTGATCTTCTCGGGGCGAACCTCGTTCAAGAGGTCCATCGAGAGTTGGTGGTCTTCGTCGGTTTCGGTCGGATAGCCGACGATAAAGTCCGTCGAGAGCGTCCAGTACTCCAACTCTCGGTCGAATATGTCCACGATTTGCTTGAACTTGTCCACGCGGTGCTGGCGGCGCATGTGTTCGAGTACCTCGTCCGACCCGGACTGGACCGGGGCGTGGATGAAGTTGTAGAGTTTGTCGTGCTTGGCGAACACCGCGGCGAGTTCGTCGCGGATACCGTGGACGCCGCCGGGGTTGGCCATGCCGACACGAACGCGGAAGTCGCCCTCGATTTCGGTACAGATTCTATCGAGGAGTTCGGGAAGCTTTCGCTCGCCTTTGTCCCACCCGTAGACACCGGTGTCTTGTCCCGTAATTCGGAGTTCCTTCGCTCCGGCGTGGACGAGTGCGCGAGCCTTTTCGACGTTCTCATCGACAGACGGCGAATCGACACGACCAGTCGCGAACTTGGTGATGCAGTACGAACAGTTCGACATACACCCGCGGGCGATAGGGAGGATGCCGACAACACCATCGAGAACGGGCGCGACGCCGGGTCCGGGTGTCGGGCACTCACCGTTGGTGACGGCGGTGGGTACGTCGTCCCAGTGGAGAATCTGGGCGTCGATGCCCTCTTCTTGGAAGTCGTTGCCCTGCGCGAGGGCCATACACCCCGTGATGATGAGGTCCGCGGTCTCCTGTTCGAGTTCTTTGGCCCGTCGGAGCATGTTGCGCTCCGTCTTCTCCACGACCGTACAGGTGTTCATGATGGCAACGTCGGCTTCCTCGGGACCGTCGACGCGGTAGTGCCCAGCATCGCGGAGCGCGCTCTCGATGGCTCGGCTCTCGCCGCGGTTCGAGGTACAGCCGTACGTTTCGATGTGGTATCGGGCCATTCGGTTATCCCACGTACCAGTTGGGCGGCCAAAAGGGCCGCGGTATCGGTCGTCTCTCGCCCAAAAAGACTTGTCAGCACAAAGATAATTTCACAGATAATGCCCTCTCCCTCGTCTCGGAATCGAGATTGGCGGTGCAATCGTCGCGCGTTTCTCGCTGGTGCTGGCGGACTCGGTGTCGTCGCGCTCGCGGGGTGTCTTGGAAGAACCAGAAGCGGCGGCCAAGCAGGCGACGACTTTCCCGAAGGCGTCCGCTTCGACGTGGACTGGCCGAGTTACGCCCACGACGACGCGAACACGGCGTTTCTTCGAGAGGGACGTGCCGTTTCTGAGCCAGTGGTAGAGTACGAAATTGATTTTGACAGGTGGACCGGGGCCAACACCCACCCAGACGTGCCGCCGAGGGAACCAACCGTCTCCGGCGACGTGCTGTTCATGGCGGGTAACCCCGTGTGGGCCGTCGATTACACGACGAAGGAACTGAAGTGGGCACGTTCAGCCACCGGCCAACTACCACCGACTGTACTCGACGACACAGCCTACGCGACGACCTATGGGCCGAATGCAAAGGATATCAGCGGTGTCCGTGCCCAAACTGGTGAGACGTTCTGGTCGGCCAGCCTTCCCGATTTTCCAACCACATCACCTGCCTTCTCCAACGACCGAAAGACGATGTTCGTCGGCCTTCGAGACGAACAACTCTGCGCCGTCGATGTCGATTCCGCCGACGTACTGTGGACTCGTGACCTCTTCGGCGAAGTCGTGGGACCGCTCGCGATCAATCTCGGACAGGTGTTCGCTGTGACTTCCGGACAGAAACTCTACTCGCTCGCCGAGGATGGCACCGGAATCTGGGAGGCGGCGCTGGAAACGATTGGACCGGTCGCGCCTGTCGTCGGCGAAGAGCGAGTCTATGTTGCCGGACGGGACCGAATCGCCGCGTTCGACCGAAAAACCGGACGTCTCGTCTGGGAGGACGACACTGGCGTACGGTACCGGCTCGCCTTCGACGGCGAGCGAATCTACGCCTCGAACGGGAATCTCCGCGTCCTCGACGCAGAAACCGGCGAACAACAGTGGAAGTACTCGATTGAATCGGGAACCGTCTCGGCAGCGGCGGTTGTTGACGACACGGTGTACGTCGGCACGAGCAAGGGAGAATTGGCCGCACTTGACCGAACCGGCGGCGGTTTATTCGACGAACAGAAACGCTGGTCGCTCTCGCTCGGCACCTACGTCGGCAACTCGCTCGCCTCCACCGACCGGCGGGTGTTCTGTCCGGTCATGCGCGACGGGGCGGGTGTCGGTTTGACCGTCGTTGCAGACTCAGCAATCGAAACTCCGGAGTGACACGGATACTTGAATTGGAATCTAATTGGTCTGAAAACCGGATAAAACGAATATAAGGACGCTCTCGGCGGGCGTATTGTACTCTTTTTCACGAATATAATTCATCACCTTATAAAGCGAATATAGAATTGCTATGGAGCTTAACATGCGTGCAATAGCATACGGTTTCGGTGCTACAATCCTTCTCGGGATAATTAGCGGACTCACCATTCCATTCACGAACCTCACCCTCCCGGTCCTCGGATACGCCCTCGTTGGCGTTCTCGGTGGCCTCGTGGCTGGATATATGGTTGCAACAGGCATGGCAGACGGTGCGATTAACGGCCTCGTCGCAACGATGCTCGGTGCGATTATCGTCGCCATCGGTCTCGTCGTGTTCAACGTCCTGTTCACAGGCGTGTTCTTCGGCCTGACGACACTCGCCGCCTCGATCGTCGTCATCGCCCTCGCCGGTATTCCCGGTGTCGTCGGTGGCGCACTCGGAAGCATGCTCCACGACCGCTCCGAAGCCCGGCGCAGCAGACCCGTGGCTTAAACGTCTCGTTCCTCCTGACCTTCCGATTTTGTCACCGCCACCGAGCGACTGCTCCGTGGTAACGACAAGGTACTTGTCACCCGATTGAGAATCGCCAATAAATGCCCTCCCAAGACGGTTCACCCAGCCAGCGGTCAGGCTCTCGGATGGCCGCTGCATCGAATTCGCTTCGGCGGCGTGTCCTCCTCAAAACACTCGGTTCAGGTATGCTCGCCGGTGTAGCCGGGTGTGTCAGTAAACCGCGGGGCAACAGCGAGGCAGGCCCACAAGATTGGCCATATCCTCATTTTTCCGCCAAGGGGACGAGCTACAACCCTGCATTGGTTGGTCCACGGTCGAAACCGAGTGAGTCGTGGGGCGTCGAAGTCACCGGCTTTTCGAGGGGAAGACCGATTGTCCACGGGCAGACAGTCTACTACGCAAGTGACCGGCGAATCCGTGCGTTCGACGTGGAAGACGGAACCGAGTTGTGGGCCTTCGAAACCGAAATTGACTACGGATTTCGTTCGCCGCTGACCGTCGATAGCGACCACGTCTACATCGGACAAACAGGGACTCGACCCGGCGTCCTCGCGCTGTCACACGACGGCGAAGAAGTGTGGCACGCACCGACCGAATCGGGCGTGTGGGCACCGATTATTAAATCTGCCCCCGATTCGGACCATCTGTTCGCCGCCGACACAGATGGCTACATCTTTCGAATTCGCACCACTGACGGGAGAATCGACTGGAAGACCCGCGTGTTCGGTCCAATCCGTGCGTTAGCAGGCAACCACAGCGCGTTCGCCGTGGGTACCGAAGGTGGCGAAGTCAGCATGTTCCTCGATGAAGGCCCCGACCAAGAGCCAACTGGCCTCTGGCGGACGAAACTCCCCGGCGGAATTCAAGCACTCTCTGCGGGCAGGGCCGGAGACGTGTTTGCCGGGGCGTTCGGTGGCGGCGTCGCTCGTCTCGAAGAGGGCCTCCATGCGGGAGCGGTTCGGTGGCATCAAGAAGAACCATCCCCTCACAAATCCGTCGTCGTCGGCCCGAAGCGTGTTTTTGCAACCGATGGTCTCGGACTCCATGCCTACAACGAACGGACGGGTGAGGACTCGTGGTTTGCCGAGGGCGACTTCTTCGCCCCGCCCGCCGGTGCTGGCGACACGATTTTCGTCTCCGAGACGAGCGAAGACGGCGGCGTCATCGCCTTCGACCGTTCGGGCGGCGTCGGCGTCGATAGCCTTCGGTTCGGTGTACGTCGCTGGCGCTACGCTCTCGATGGTGGTGCGGAGACTGGCCCGACACCCGCCCACGATGCGCTCTTCGTGGTCGAATCAGGTGATAAAAACGAGTCAGCACGACTCGTCGCGCTTCGCGCAGAATAGCGAGGACCGACGAATTCAGACCGGTTATTCTTCAGGTGCGCCCGAGACGATTTCGACACCCGAGGAGGCACCGATACGCTCGGCACCGGCTTCGAACATCGCCACGGCGTCTTCGTAGGAACCGACGCCGCCGGAGGCTTTGACGGGCAGGTACTCGGCCATCAGTTCCACGTCTTCGATAGTCGCGCCACCGTCGGCGAACCCAGTCGAGGTCTTGACGAACGCGGCGTCGGCTTCGGCGGCCGCCTCGCAGGCGCGGTGTTTTTCTTCTTCTGTGAGCAGTGCCGTCTCGATGATGACCTTCACGGGAATCGGCACGGCAGCGACGACTTCGGAGATGTCCTCTGTCAGAAGTTCGTCTTCACCTGCTTTGAGACGACCGATGTTGATGACCATGTCCAGTTCGTCCGCGCCTGCTCGCCACGCATCGACTGCTTCTTCGCGCTTTGCGGCCGTGGTGTTCTGGCCGTGTGGGAAGCCGATGACGGTTGCGAGGATGACCTCAGGTGCATACTCGGACGCTTCTTCGACGAAACACGGCGGAATACAGGCGTTCATGCCCCACTCGTCGGATTCGTCGAGGACGGCTTCGACGTCGGCCATCGTCGTCTCGGGTCCGAGAACGGTGTGGTCGATACGGGCGGCGAGGTCAGATTGGTTCATACCGGTTCAAATCCGGGCGGGCTAAAGAACGTAAGGCTTTCACTGTGCCCGGCCGCGCCTCCTGCATGGCCATCCTCCCCGAAGGATTCGCGCTTCCGCCGCTTCCCTACTTGTTCGTCCTCGTCGCCGGACTCGTCGGCGTCGGTGTCGGGTTCAGCCGTCGCCGCCCGGACGTTTCGGCCGACCACGTCCTCGCGCTCGTCCCGTGGATGGTCGCCGGTTCTGCACTTCACGTTCAGTACGTGACCGGGCTTCTCCCACCCCTTATCAGGCCATTCGCCGGGACACCCGCGGTGTATCTCTCTGTTGCTGTTCTCGCCGGAGTGACGTGGCTCGGCCTCGACGCTGTCGGTGCCTTCTCGGCTCGTTTGCTGGCGATACTCGGCGTCGCGCTCGCGGGCCTGCTCGTCGCCGTCACCCTCGTTGCGGGCTTCCAAGCCGGAACGCTCGCCATCTTTTGGCCAGCAGTCGGATTCGCCGTCTCCGTCGTCCTCGCGCCCGTCGCGTGGGTGGTACTTCAGCGAATCGACCCCGAGGTGAGCGTGGCCGGGCCGTTAGGTGTACTCGCACTCTTCGGCCACACCCTCGACGCCGTTTCGACCGCTGTCGGCATCGACGTTCTCGGCTTCGGCGAGCGAACGCCGCTCTCACAGGTCATCCTCGACGTTGGCGCGGCGCTCCCGACGGCCGACGTTCTCGGCGTCGGGTGGTTCTTCGTCCTCGTGAAAATCGCCATCGCCAGCCTCGTCGTCGTCTTTCTCGCCGATTACGTGCGCGAAGAACCGACCGAAGGCTCGCTCCTTCTCGGATTCGTCGCCGCCGTCGGCCTCGGCCCGGGCGTCCACAACTTGCTCTTGTTCGCCGTCTCGGGCGTCTGACGGGGTTCGACAGCCTACTGCTGGATTGTGAAAGAGACCCGTGGAGTTATCTGCGCGCCCATCCGACACTTACGGACGCATGTCCCGAGTTATCTGCGCCGGTCACGTCAACTGGGACGTGACGCTTCGCGTCGATTCACTTCCCGACCCAGATGGCGAAGCGACAGTCAAATCCCGCGTCGGAGCGGGCGGTGGAAGCGCCGCCAATGTCGCCAGTGGACTCACCGGATTAGACGTTCCCGCAGCACTGCTCGGAAGCGTCGGAAACGATAGCCACGGGCGTGGGGCAGTCGCCGAATTGGCCTCGAAGGGCGTCGATTGCCGCTACGTGATGAACGTCGATACTGGCCCGACGACGGTCAAGTACATCGTCGTCGATGCCGCGGGCGACGTGTTCGTCCTCGGGTCGCCGGGCGTGAACGAATCCTTCCGCGCCGACGACTTGCCGAAGAGTGCGCTCGCCGAGGCCGACCATCTACATTTGACGAGCCAATCTCCCGAGACGGCGGCGCTTCTCGCGTCGCGCGCCTCCAATTCGGGAACGACCGTCAGTTTCGACCCTGGCCGACGAATCGGTGACCGCGGCTACGCCGATGCGATTCGAAACGTCGATTTCGTCTTTCTCAACGACCGTGAAGCGGCAACCGCACTCGACGAGGCCGCAGGGAACGGCGATATCAGCGACGCACTGAACGAGACGACACTCGTCCTCAAACACGGGCCAAAGGGTGCGGAAGTTCGGGACGGAGACGACCAGTACGCCCACCCCGGCTATCCGGTCGATGCCGTCGATACGACCGGCGCAGGTGACGCATTCGCTTCCGGATTCATCGCGGCACGGCTCGATGGAGCGACCTACGAGCGAGCATTGGCAGTTGCAAACGCCTGCGGCGCGCTCACTGCTGCCGAACCCGGCGCACGAACGCAACTCAGTTGGCGACGGCTCGATGACTTGCTCGAAGCGACGTAGTCGAGTGGGTCAGTTCGACCCCACACATTTTAGTCCCTCCCTGCTTTCGTCGGAACAATGCTGACGCTGGTGGGTTTGGGAGTTGTCGCACTCGGGGCGCTTGCAACGGGGGCGACTTTCACCATGAAGGTCGTACTCGGCGCACTCGTCGGGGTCGCGGCCGCGGTGGTGATGGACATCCCGATGTGGCGCCAAGACGAGGGCTTTACGCCCGCGTATATCGCCGCATCGGTATTTCGGAGAGCACGCCCCGACGAGGTGAGTTTCATCGACGCGAACGTCGTCCACCACCTCGCCGGAGCCATGGCCGGGATACTGTATGCGTTTGTCTTCCTCCTGAGCGATTGGGTTCTTCCAGAGTTGCCCCTGTTCGGCACCGACGCGCTCCCACACATCATCTCGTCGCTGTTCGTGATGGTGTGGATTTACCTGCTGTTTGCCCACCTCGTCTTGCCTCGTGCTGGGCGCAGTATCTACGAGGAGCGGGCGACTGCCGTTAGAGGCCAGTGGCTTCGCTCGTCGCTCGTCTTCGGCGTAACGATGTTTCTGCTCGCTCCAGCGGTGTTCGCGGGCATCGCCTGACCGTCGTACGCAAGAGTGACCCGTCAGGTAGGATGCGTCGAGAATACACACCAATTCTGTAACACCCGAACCCATCGAACCGCGTCGTTTTTCACCGCGACACGAGACGTTCGACTATGGCGAAACAGCCCCATCTCCTCGTTGAAGAAGGCGACGTAAACGACATTGCGCTCATCCCCGGCGACCCGGGTCGTGTGGACCGCATCGCCAAGCAGTGTGAGAACGTCGAAGAAGTCGCAGAAAACCGCGAGTACAAAATCGTCAACGCGGAGTACGAGGGCGTCCCACTCACTATCTCTTCGACAGGTATCGGCTGTCCGTCGGCCGCTATCGCGCTCGAAGAACTCGCTCGGGTCGGCGTCGAGACGTTCATTCGCGTCGGCACCATCGGCGCACTCCAAGCGGACATCGAAATCGGCGACATGATTGTCGCAACCGGCGCGGCCAAAGAGGAAGGAACCTCGAAGCGCTACGAGTCCGAAGTCTATCCTGCTGTCCCGGACTACAACGTCCTCACCTCGCTCGTTGACGCGGCGGAAGCCAACGACGAAGACGTACACGTCGGCCCTATCGTCTCCGACGACGCGTTCTACAACGAGTCCGACGAGTACGTCAAAGACTGGAACGACGCCGGACTGCTCGCTATCGAGATGGAGGCTGCGACGGTGTTCTCGCTCGCTCGCCGCAAGGGCCTCCGCGCCGGTGCCATCTGCACCGTCGATGGCAACCTCGTCGCTGGCACGCAGAAGGGTGCTGACTCCGACGAAGAACTCCCAGAGAAGGCGAAGAACAACGTCGAGCGCGCCATCAAAATCTCGCTCGACGCCGTCGCCGACCTGAACTAACTCCGCGATGCGTCTGCGCCGCATTCCCGTGAAACTCATCGCTCGCGCGAAATCGCTTCGCACCCGAATTCGACGGGCAGAGCGACGGGAACTGTCGGCGTTTCGACGCTGGATAGAGAACACGAACAACCTCCTTCACCTGACGAGTCTGCTCGTCATTCCGCTCCTCATCGGGGTGGTGACGTTCGTCTCGAACGCGATTACCGAACTGTCGTTCCTGTTGTTTCCACCGCTCGCGGCGGGGACGTACACGCTCTTTGCCGACCCAGAAGGTCGCTATGCATCGCCGGTTCGGTTCGTCGTCGCACTCACCGTCGGCGCACTGTGTGGACTCGTCGCCTTCGCGTTCACCCAGTGGGCCTACGCGCCCACGGAGACGGTCATTGTCCATCCCACATCTGCCGCACTCGCAATTCTCCTCGCCGGAGCGGCGACCTGGGCACTGGACGTGGAAGCGCCCTCGGCGTTTTCGACCGCACTGCTGACGCTGGTGACGGGTGATGTCGAACCCGTCGAGTACGTGGTGAGTATCTTCTTCGCCAGCGTTGTCATCGCCCTGTTCTTCTGGGTGTGGCGCGACGAGTTCTACGAACGACGGGCAGAGTACCTCTACGAGACCGTCCGCGGTGACGACCACGTACTCGTGCCGATGCGGGGCGATACCTCCCGCCGGACTGCCTTCTTTGCGGCCCGGCTCGCGGCCGCCCACACGGCTGGAAAAGTCGTCCTCCTCGACGTACTCGAGCCACGCGAGACTGAAGGCGCACGACCAATCGACCCCAGCGAAGAAGTGCATAGACTTCCGGACGAACCTGCGACCGAAAGCACCGGAAACCCAACTGCCGACGCCGCGGTTGAACGCTTGAACACGGTGGCACATCAGATTCGAACGCGAATCGGCGTCCCGGTCGAAGTCGTCGTCGCTCGCGGCGAACCACTGCCGACGACACTCGAGACCGCGAAAGGGACCAACTGCGACCTCGTGGCGTGTCCGTACGAAGAGGATAGAGGGTTTCTCTCTGACTATATTCGCGGCCTCTTCGGTGGCGAGTACGACACGGTCGCATTTCGGTCGGTCGAGGACCGTGAAAAGTGGCGACGGGTACTCGTCCTCGTCGCCCGCCCCGGCGACACTGCACACGCGATGGTCGATTTTGGGACGCGCTTGGCCGGAAAGACCGGGAGTGTGAGCGTCACGACGTGCATCGCCTCAGAAGTCGAACGCCGGAGTGCCGAGACGAAACTCGCAAACCTCGTCGAGACTGCCGATGGCAACATCGAAACCCGAGTCGCACGCGCACCCGTGACGAACTTCCTCTCTGCGAACGCACAAACGTACGACCTCGTCGTACTCGGGTCTAGTGGCGAACGGTCGGCGGCCTCGCGATTCATCTCGCCGCCGACGTTCGAGCGAATCAAAGAAATCGACTGCGACGTGGCCGTCTTCGACCGCGGCCACTCGAACTAGGCGGTCGTCGCTCAGTCGTCGAGCGTGCTGTCGTCGAACTGTTCGTCTGGGTCCACACCGGCCTGTTCCATCACTTTCTCTGGTTCCTCGTCGAGGAGTTTCGCTTCGAGTCCTTCGAGGCCGCTGCCGCCGATAGCAGATTCGGCGAGGAAGTGGCCGCCGAGCGCGGCAGGACTGATGACTGTGTTCGCACCGGCGCGCCGGAGTTTGTTCTCGTTTTCGCGGTGCGTCGCGGCGGCGACGATGTGGATGTCCGGGTTGAGTTGGCGTGCGGTCAGGATGGCGAGCGCGTCTTCGGCATCGTTGTTCGTGGCCACGATGACGGCACGAGCGGTCTGAACGCGAGCGCGTTCGAGTGAGTCTTCGCCGCTCGGGTCTGCCGTCAGCACATCGTAGCCGCGTTCGGTGAGTCGCTGGGCGCGTGCCGTCTCGGGTGTGATGATGAGTACATCTGCCCGGTCTTCGAGTTCTTCGAGAATCGGTTCGGTCAGTTCTCCGTGTCCGAGGATGAGAACGTGGTTTTCGAGGATGTCGAGTTGTGTGTCAGTCATTCGTCCGAGTGCTTTGGAGAGTCGTGCTTCGATAGCGGGTGTGAGAAGGACACCGAGGGCGACCGCGAAACTTGCAACGGTGACCAGAAGCGCCGAGAGACCGAATAGCTTGGCAATCGCCGTATCAGGAGTGATGTCGCCGTAGCCGACGGTACTGCCAGTGACGAGCGCGAAATAGAGCGCGTCGAATGGTGTTTCGATGCCGTTGAACTGCTCTCTGAGGGCGTAGGACCCTGCCGTCGCGTACGACAGCGACCCAACGATGGCGAGCAGTGCAGACAGTTGCGTCACTGTGAGGTCGATAGCCCGGTCGAAGACGCCGCGGTTGAGGACGAGAAGGGCGAGTCCAATGACCGAAAGACCGACGAGCAGCACCGCACCCACAGAGCCTTGAATCAATCCCTGTAACGCCGAGACAGGAAGTAAGACGAGTGCGAGATACCAGGCCGACCGAAGTCGGCGCCGAAGGCCGAAGCTATTTGCGAGCAACAGAAAGCCGGTCAGCGTCCCGGTGAACCCGGCGAGCAGGCGAACCGATTCGGGGATGTACGCCCCGAGTACGCCTCCGGACACGGGGACGCTGATGTTCACCAGTCCGATACCCGTCGAGAAGACCGCGGCGAGAAAGACGACGCCGATGGTCATCCGCGCACCGAACCAGTCACGTACCGACACCATATCACCAAGTCCACGTAGTCACACGAAAAAAGTGGATTGGTCTGGGCTCGTAAGCATGACAGTTGTTCGCACACCCCCCGGTACACATTTAGTCGGCCAGCGAGTGAACCCGGCTATGGCTTCACTTCCCGTCGAAGTCGTCTATGGTCTCTACTTCGGCGTCTTAACCGGGTTGGTGCCCGCGCTCGTCGCGTGGTCACTCGGGTTCGGGTTTCGCTATATCACGGGAATCACCGTTCCCGGTCTCGCGGTCGTCGTCCTCAGCGTCGCCATCGCGGGCGCGAGCGGCGGGCTCATGGCGCTGGCTGACCCGAGTCTCACCCAGTCCGAGAACCAAGTTCGACTCACCGTTGCACTCCTCGTCGTCCTGATGGTATCGCTGTATGCGCACAATCGAGGCGATACCTTTGCGACCGAAATCCCACGGAAGGTCTCGCTTCGAAAACTCACCGAGCGAACCCTCTCAACCGACGTGGTCGAACTCGTCGGCGGACGCGGACAGGTCAGCGTTACCGTCACGGGCGACGTTGGCGACGTAGAGGGATACCCACCGATTTCGCCTGATTTGCGGGCGAAGATTCGTGACGGAGAGTGGACGTTCCCCGCAGATATCCCGATTCCAGAGTTAGAGACACGATTTGCCGACCGATTGCAGAGTGAGTTCCACCTCGCGGCCGTCGAAGTCCATATCAACGAAGAAGCGAAAGCGGCTGTCTCTGTTGCGCCACCGAACGGTGGCGTCTCGCGCCGTCTGAAGTCCGGAACACGCGCAGTCGCCATCTCGACACTCGTTCCGACCGGTCTCGCACAGGGCGACGAAGTGACCGTCGTGACCGACGACAGTAAAATCGAAGCGACCGTTGCTGGAATCACTGCCTCGGCCGAATCGACGGACACTGAGGTAGACGAGGAAGACGACAGACCGGTCATCACACCGCGTGCGCCGACGGCCGAAGGTGGAGACGGAACCGTCACGCTCGCGGTAGACCGGGGTGCAGTCGAGTCACTCCTCGGAAGCGACGTTCGACGCCTCGAAGTCCGCTCGCGCGGGGTCAGACGTGAGTTCGAACTGCTCTCGGTCCTTCGTCGCGCAGGAAAGCGATTTGCGCGCGTGACACCTGCCGCGGATGGCGCACTCGACGACGTGACGCTCGGTGGATCAGACGTTCGAGAGACCTACGGTGTGGCGATTCTCGCCGTCAGACACGAAGGGAGTTGGAAAGTCGCTCCCCGTGGTGACCATCGCGTTCGCGCGGGAGACACCGTGTTCGCCGTCGGGTCGAGAAGTGATTTGGACCGGTTTACGGAGGTGGTCGCGTGAGCCATCGTGGATGGCGAACGCGACTACGCCAGACGAACGGTCTGGAGGTGGTCGCGTGAGCGACCCAGTTACACTGTCAGTCCTGCTGTCGCAGGTATCGGTCTCGCAGGTACAAGTGTCGGTCCCGCAAGTAGACGACTCGCTCGTTCGTCTCTTCTTGCGCTTCATCGGTCTTCTCGTCGGTGGGTTTCTCACGTCCGCGCTCGCGGCGCTCGGCTATCGTTGGTTCACCAAAGAGGTGATTCCACAGGCGCTCGCCGTGCTGTTTGGCTCTGCAATCGTCGCCCTCTATCTCAACACCGTCGGCCTCTTCGCTGACGTCCTCGGCGAGGCGGCCAGTCCGGTGTTCGAACCCGAGGCAGTGCTGTTCAACGCGGGCGTCCTCATCGGTGCGGCGCTCATCTCACCGGTCGGTCGCCTCGTCGGTGACCGAATTGCGACGGACGTGTTCGCAGTCGCTGGCGCGAAAGAACTCGACGCCGAAGTGAGCCGTCTCGTTCGAACCGTCGGGCGCGTGACGTCGTTGACGCTCCCAGACGAAATCGAAGATATCGAAGCGTACGACCCGGTCTCGGAGTCGGTCAAAGCGCAACTCGCGGGAAAGACGCTCCTGTTCCCACGTCGCTTGACACAGGATGACCTCCGTGACCGACTCGCCGCGAGACTGAAAGAAGACCACGGCGTCGGCCACGTAGACGTGGAGTTCGACGACGATGACCGTGTGTCGTATCTCGCACTCGGGAGTCGAGTCGCCGGAATTGGCGTGACACTCGCACCCGGAACCGTCGCAGTTCCGATTCACGGTGACCCCGGACCCGGTGCCACCGCGGGTGACCCGGTGCAAGTGTGGTCGATACCGAAGACCACCACCTCGACAGACGGTGGCGAATCGGAAGTACAGCAGTCGGTGGCGTCGAACGGAAACACCGAAACGACGGGACAAGACGAAGAGACGACCGAAAAACCACCAACACCCCAGTCGCCGAAGCGGGTTGCCTTTGGTGAACTTCGAGGCATCGCCAACGACACCGCCACAATCGCACTCGATGCCGACGATGCAGCGGCACTCTCGGCAGACGAGACGTATCGACTGGTCACGCTCCCGTCGGAACCACACATCGACCGTGAGTTTGCATCGCTCCTCCGAAACGCCGACGAGACGATGGGCGTCATCACGGTTGCCGAGGGCGCAGAACTCGATGGTCGACCCGTCTCGGACGTTGGCGCAACCGTGGTTGCGATTCGTGCCGCGCACAACCCGGTCGATGCGATTCCGAGTCACGCTCGCCAACTCGATGCCGGTGACGTTCTCTACGTCGTCGCTCGCCCAGAAGTACTCAGAAAAGTCGAACAACGGGCGACGATGGCTGAGACTGACGGTGGTGACGAATCTGGTGGCGATGGCGACGGCCTTGAGTGGACCGCGCTCTCCGAAGACGAACTCGATGCGGGGGCGCAATCCTCATGACCACAGAACGAGGAGAGTGTCCATGGAGTGGAAATTGTTCGCAGACCTCGCGGAAGTCGCCGAGGCGCGAACGGTGTCGGTAGAGGTGCAGACGAACGCCACCGTTGGCGAGGCGCTCGATGCGCTGTTTCAGGCGCACCCGGCGCTCGAGTCACGAGTCATCGCCGACGACGGCGGCCTGCACGACCACATCAACGTGCTTCGAAACGGCGAACCCGCAGAGCTTGGGATGCCCGCAGAGACGGGCGACGAACTCGCACTGTTCCCGCCAGTGAGCGGCGGCTAAGTCGAAAGCGTTGGAGATGGATTCTCACGTACTTCCAAGACGAGTAGCGATGCTCGACCAGTAAAACGTAGAAAAGAGAGACGTTATTCGGATGGCCGCGGGCGAGCGGTGAACAGCGTCTGGACGACCGAGAATGGGTCGTAGACGGACTGGTGGCACTGACAGTAGACGTCGTTTTCTGCACCGAACTTCGCGGCGTCGGCGGCCTGTTTGTAGCCGGGGACACAGCAGAAGTGGGTACACTTGTTGAGCCACGCGATGACGCCCTGGTCGGTCGAAGCGGCCAGCCATTCGTTGTCCTTGGCGGCTTCTTCGATTCGACTCGACCGAATCACCTGAATCGGAATCGTGTCTTCGGAGTCCTGCGAGCGCCACGTACCGGTTGCGGGCATCCCGATGCCTGCGCGTCCGATACCGTTGCCCCACTCTTCGTAATCGGCGAAGTCGTTGACGTTCAGACGGTCACCCGCGCTGTAGGTTTCAGATTGCCACTCGTAGGCACCGGAGTCCGAGATGAAGTAGTTATCAGACTCGTAGTCAGGCTGGATACCTTCGTAGGACTCGACACCACAGTACTGGAACCACTCGGAAGAGTAGGTGACACCGGTTCCTTTGTAGTCGTCAGTACTCGCAACGGTGACTTCGATACCACCTTGATTTTCGGTCGTCACTTCGGGCCACACGCCCTTGATGAAGCCTTCCGAATCGATTTCGATTGGAATCTGCGGCATCCCGCGCGGGGCAGGCCCGCCGATGTTCTCGATGGCGTACGCTTGCGTTGCACCGCCACCCGCACCGGGCGAGGTGGTTGCGGTGTTGATTGCGGCCGCGCCAGTCGTTCCCACGCCCGCGAGCGCCGCTCCCCCAACGACGCCTTTGACGAACCGACGGCGACCTGAGTCGCTGGGGTACTTGTCGCTATCGCTCATATTCAGAACTTCGAGTGGGCCAGTAAAAGCGTGACGAATCCCCCGTGTGGGAATGTAACAACACCGTGGTCGCTGTCGGCGTCACACACGCCGCTTCAGGGAGAATCTACCAGTCGTTTGCAAACGTTCATTTAGAATGGAAACTCGGGCAATTTTTCGACGCTACTCGTGGTCTTTTACCACTTGGTACTCGTATCTGAGTATACGATGCGATTGCACACCAGGGACGTCCGACAAGACGTCCGCGAGCTTGGGGCACTGCTCGGGGACGTGTTGGAGGCGCAAACGTCGACTGCGTCGTTCGAAACGGTCGAAGAGCTTCGAAAGGCGGCGATTGCCTACCGGAAAGGCGATGCAGGCTCTCGTGACGACCTCTACGAAGTCCTCTCAGAACTCGACCCCGAAACGGAGAGCGTCGTCGCGCGCGCCTTCACGACGTATTTCGAACTCATCAACCTCGCAGAAGAGCGCGAGCGCGTTCGCGTCATCCGCGAAGGGTCGCAAGAAGGAACGCTCGAAGACGGTATCTTGGATACCCTCGACGAACTCCGCGACGAAGACGTAGACGAAGAACTCCTGAGTACGGTCCTCAACGACGTCCTCATCGAGCCAACGTTCACCGCTCACCCCACCGAAGCACGCCGAAAGACGGTCAAAGCCAAGCTTCGGTCGATTGCAAACCGGCTCGAAACCCTCGATGAGCGACGATTGACCGACCTCGAACACGACCAAGAGTGGCGACACATCGTCGCGGAGGTAACGAGCCTCTGGCAGACATCCCAGGTGCGCAATCGTCGCCCCGAACCGACAGACGAAGCCCGAAACGTGCAGTGGTACCTCGAAAGTATCCTCTTCGACGTCGTCGGAGAAGTCTACGAGGAACTCGAAGAAGTCCTCCACCGCGAATATCCGGACCTCGACGTGCCCAAACTGTTCGAGTTCCGCTCGTGGGCTGGCTCTGACCGCGACGGCAACCCCTTCGTCACGGTCGATGTTACCGAAGAGACGCTCGAACGACAGCGAAACGTCGTCTTGCAAAAGTACAGCGACTCGCTCAAACGCCTGTCGGGTGTGTTGAGCCAGGACGCGACGCGCGTCGAAACCGGCTACAAACTCGAACGCTCGCTGAAAGCCGACCGTGACCTGCTCCCGGTCGTCGCCGAAGAGGCCGACGAGCGGTATCCCGACGAGCCGTACCGCCAGAAGTTGAAGCTCATGCGCGAGCGACTCCGCCGCATCGAGGACGTTCGACCGAACGGCTACAACGAGCCATCGGAACTCATGGACGACTTGGAAGTCATCGACGCCAGTCTCCGGAGTACTGGTGCTGGACAGGTCGCCGACGTGTACGTCGAACCCCTGATGCGACAGGCCGATACCTTCGGCTTCACCCTCGCCAGCCTCGACCTGCGTGACCACCAGAAGAATCACACCGAGGCGGTTCACGACGCACTCGCCCACGAGGGCATCGACTATTGCGGCCGCTCGGAATCCGAACGCGTCGAACTCCTGACCGACGCGATTCTCCAAGAAGAACCGGTCGTGGACTTCGAAACCGTCGAAGACCTCTCTGATACCGCACAGCGCGTCCTCCGCCGCTTCCGCAAACTCGGCGAGTGGCAGCGTGAGTACGGCGTCGGCGCTATCGACACCTACTGTATCTCGATGACCGAAGAGCCGTCACACGTCCTCGAAGTACTCTTCTTGGCCGACCAAGCGGGCGTCGTCTCGCTGCCTGACCACTGCGGACTCGACGTGGTTCCACTCCTCGAAACCGAGTCCGCGCTCAACGGCGCGCGCCGCATCATGGGCACGCTGTTCGAGAACGAGGCCTACGAGAAGGCGCTCGCTGCCCGGAACAACGTCCAAGAGATTATGCTGGGCTACTCGGACTCGAACAAGGAGAACGGCTTTCTCGCCGCGAACTGGGACCTGTACAAGAACCAGCGTCGTCTCGCAACCATCTGCGACGATTTCGACGTGACGATGCGCCTGTTCCACGGCCGCGGTGGCTCGATTTCGCGCGGTGGCGGTCCGATGAACGAAGCCATGCTCGCACTGCCGAACGAGACGGTGACCGGTCAAATCAAGTTCACCGAGCAGGGCGAAGCCATCGCCGAGAAGTACGGCAACCCGCGTATCGCCGAGCGCAACCTCGAACAGATGCTCAACGCGCAAGTTCGCGCGCGACTGCAAGCAAAGCGCGAACCCGAAGAACACGTCCCAGAACGCTGGGTTGACGCGATGGACACCATGTCCACGGCGGCGCGCGCCGAATACCGTGACCTCCTCGAATCCGAGGGGTTCGTCTCGTACTTCGAGCAGGCGACGCCGATTACGGTTATCGAAGAACTGAACCTCGGTTCGCGTCCTGCATCGCGGTCTGACGCAGAGCGCACCGTCGAAGACCTCCGTGCGATTCCGTGGGTGTTCTCGTGGACCCAATCGCGGTGTATCCTTCCCGGTTGGTACTCGCTCGCCGCGGGTGTCGAAGCCTACCTCGACGAGGACGGCGACTACGACACGGTCCGTGAGATGTACGACGAGTGGCCGTTCTTCCGCAGCATGCTCGATAACGCCGCGATGTCGCTCGCGCGGACGGACCTCGAAATCGCCGCCGAGTACGCGAACCTCGCGGACGAAGACCTGCGCAACGAGTACTTCCCGCGTCTCCAAGCCGAGTACGAAGACGCCGTCTCGCTGATGCTGGATATCACCGACCGCGACGGCTTACTCAAGCGTGAATGGCTCGAACAAAGCCTGTCGCGCCGGAACCCCTACGTTGACCCGCTAAACCTGTTGCAGACGCACCTCCTGTCGCAGACCCACCGGACAGACGACGAAGAACGAACGCTTCGGCTGACGGTCAAGGGTATCGCTGCCGGGATGAAAAACACCGGATAAGCACGTCCCGGCCACCACCGGGGCACTTCCTTGGTGCTCGATTCGTTTCTGCGTGGTTACGCGCGACGGAGGTCGTACGGATGCGAACAGACCGGACAGGTCTCACGCGCCAACCGATACTCACTTTTGAGCCGTTGCCGGACACCGTCGAAGTGTGCGTTACCCTCGTAGTTCGATTCCACCATTTGTCCGCAGTGCGGGCAGGCCACCACCACTGTCGCCATAATTGACTCTACGGAGTTATCCATCATATATGTTCACTACTGCTTTCAGCGCGACAACAGCGGTGAAAAAGAACCGTCGAAAACGCCAGACTGAGAGAGTTTCAGCGATTCCTGACGCTAGTTAGGCGTGGTTCCACGGCGCGGCGTCGAAATCGACGATACGGTTCGTCTCGTCGAGTTCGTCGATGGCCTGGATATCTTCGTCGTCCAGTTCGAGGTCGAGTGCCGCGAAGTTGTCGCGGATGTGTGCTTCACTAGATGCTTTCGGGATGGCGGTTGCGCCCTTGGCCATAATCCACGCGAGCGACACTTGCGCGGGCGAGGCGTCGTACTTCTCGGCGATTTCGACGATGGTGTCGTCGTCGGCGACCTGATTCCGGGCGATTGGCGAGTAGGCGACGAGATGGTGGTCGTACTCGTCGGCGAGGTCGCGGAGTTTCTTCTGCTGGAGCAGTGGGTGCATCTCGACTTGGTGGGCAAAGAGCGGCGCGTCGAGTTTCTCGATAGCCTCCTCCAGTTGGTCGGGTCGGAAGTTGCTCAGGCCGACGTTCGCAATCAGGCCCTCGTCGTAGAGTTCGTCCAGCGCGGCGAGCGTCTCGTCGGCGTCGTAGGTGTCGAGCGGCCAGTGGACGTACAGGAGGTCGATAGTGTCGATACCGAGTTTGTCGGCGGATTCGTGGGCAGTCTCTTTGACTGCCTCGGCGGAGAGGTTACCTGTGTCGAGTTTCGTCGCCACGAAGATGTCTTCGCGGGGGACATCGGACTCGGCGAGCGCTTCGCCGACGTACTCCTCGTTGTTGTACATCTGGGCAGTGTCGATGTTGCGGTAGCCGACGTCGAGGGCGGTTTTGACGGCCGAAACGCACTCGTCACGGTCTTCGAGTTTGTACGTCCCGAATCCGAGTTGCGGGAAGTTCGTCATGTGAGTATGGATTGGGTGGAGCGGTTCAAAGTCTGCGGTTGCGGTAGGTGACGAAGACGTGTGTTACACCTTCGTATCGAACGAGAGCGTCATGGCGCCACCTGCGTCGATTCGGACGTCACACTCAGCGTATCTGAAAAATATCGATTGGTCGGGACCAGACGCCAGTTCGTCACCGGTCGGTCGAAACAATACATCGAGCGCGTCTGGGTCGATGTAGTCGTTCAAAATTGGAATCTGGTCGAGTCGGCGGTCCGTCACCGAGGCAACCGCATGGATGAGAATCTCGGTGGCGGACTGTTGCTGCGGGTCGAATGCGACTTGAAACTGGTCTCCGTTCTCATGCTCTGTCTTTCTGCTCGTCGTGGATTTGGTGTCACTATCTGTCATGGCGTGTTAGCGGAACGTGTGAGAACTCGATGATGCGTTCCGCGAGAAGGTCGCGCGAAGATAGCGAGGTGTATCGCCCGGTAAGTATCGTTCAAGTGGTCCCGACGCAATGAGGCCGAACACATGTGGTGCCCTGTGATTCCGTTCTTTTACATCCACTTGCATACCCATAACAGTACGGACAAGTGACAGTTCGAAGGTATGACCCGCGTGCTGTACAGTCGCTCAGAACGGTTCGTGTTCGAGGTGGGACAGACGGGATAGCATCGCAGTCTCACAGAATCGACTTGTGACCCATTGTGTACGTAGCGTCCGTCGCTCGTTCGACGATGAACTCGTCTTCGTCAGAAAGCCCGGTTTCGAGTGCGGTCACGAACTGCGCCAGAAGTTCGTCGTCGAGAGAGTCCCACAGTCTGCTCGAATCCAAATCACTCTCGCGCACGACCGCAAACGCACGCCGTCGAACTCGAATATCTGGGTCATCGAGTGCTTCGATGACCTTCTCCACGATTTTCGGCGCACGCTCGTGGGGCACACAATACCTCCCATCGACAGTCTCCCAGACGTGGGTCGAAGCGCACGTCACGGCCGCAGCACGGACGATACCTGATGGGTGGTCGAGTGCGCTCAGCAGTTCGTCGAGATGGTCGAAGAGTGGTTGTTCTCGTGGGTCAAGAGACCGTGCGTCGATACTCCACAGGCAGCGGGCGGCTAACTCCTGCGCCTCCTTGGGGCCATCCAACGCCTCGAAGAGTAACTCAGGATAGTCTCCCACTCTGCGTTTGTCCGCCGAGAGGTACACGAGCGCACCCATCCGGTCACGTGGGTCACTGCTCCGAGCGAGTGTCTCGATATCTCCTCCTCGTTGATGCTCCATCGCGTCGAGAAGAAACGGCCGAGATTCCGGATACCAGAGATGTCTCGCCATCTCGGACCAGAGTGACCGAGTGGAGACGTGTGGGCTTACGGCTTGAATGATATGCGCGAGTCGCCGCCGGTTTTCCGAATCGGTCTCTGGGTCTCCGAGGAGTTCGAGGAGCAGTCGAATCGTCTCTACCAACTCGTCACACCGTTTCCGGCGGCGCTCACCAGAAACAGCATCGACCGCGTTTTCGACCGACAGCGGTGCCTCAATATCCTCTTCCGAGAACCATTCGACCCGCTTTGCGAGGAGTCGCCGAAATTCCACCAGCGCCTCGTCGTGATTGGCAGTCTGGGGAACCTCAGTCATGAATCGTCGCCTCGATACCGTGGTTGACTCGGAAGTAGTCGATGACCTGTCTGCCGAGAGAGGAAGTGGTCTCGTTGAAATAGTCTGTTCGAACGAATCGGCCGTCGATTCGCTCGTACAACGTTCCGGTCCCGATGCACGCCGTATCGCAATAGTAGATTTCGAGCACCTTCGGAACCTCGATGTCGAGTTGTGGGTCGAACTTCTCACGAACCTTCCAGACGAGATTCCCTTCGTACTCCCACGTGTATGGCTCGCGCTCGCCGTATTTGGGGTGGTCGCTCAGTGCGTCACGCAACGCCGCTTCGAGTTGCGCGTACTCCCGGTTCGGGGCGTGAAACGTGATGCAGGAATAGCGACCCATGAGATGTGATGATGAAGTGTCGTGTGATAAACACTGGCTCCAAGAAGTGTGCCATAGAAAATTTCAACTGTCTGTGAGATTTTCTTGGAACAGTGGACTCCCGAGACGCGACTGTTCCGGATTCCAACGAACGCAGGGCTGAGCTACGAGTTCGTCCCTTTGGATACGTCGAAGACGAGGCGATTATCCGGTCAGTTGGCGACCGCGACCTGTACTTGGGCAATAAATTCGCAGCGGTCCCTGAACGTCACACGGAGGAATTTGACTACGTACTCTCTGCTACTGAACAGAGCTACCCACTCACGACACACCACCACCCACTAATCGACGGGGCTGGAAACGAGTGGGGCGAATTTGCGGCGGCAGTCGATACTGCACGATTGCTCTCCCAACGAGAAGGAAGCGTGTTAATCCACTGTACCGCCGGTATCTCTCGAAGTAGCACACTCATCGCAACCGCCATCGCTGCTGAAGAGAATCGGCGCTTCCGCGATGCGCTTGCAACCGTCCAAGAGACACGTCCGTTTGCAACACCCAATCCTGCTCTGTACGAATTGGCAGTCGTGTACCTCGCTGCGGAGCGTTAGCGCCAACAACGCTCTACCTCGGGCGGGATACCTACTTTACCCTCCATCAAAAACGCACACCAATGCCCTCTGAGAAAGAGAAGATGCTCGCCGGAGAACTCTACGACGCGGGCGACCCCGAACTCGTCGAAGAGCGCACGCGCGCACGCAGACTCACGCGACTGTTCAACGACACCGACGAGATCCAGATGGACCGCCGCGACGAACTCATCCGCGAACTCTTCGGCGACGTTGGCGACGAATTCGAAATCGAACCCACCTTCCGATGCGATTACGGCTACAACATCAGCGTCGGCGAGAACTTCTTCGCCAACTTCGATTGCGTCTTTCTCGACGTGTGCCCCATCGATATCGGCGACAACGCAGGACTCGGTCCGGGGGTCCACATCTACACGGCGACGCATCCCATCGACGCCGCCGAGCGAATCAAAGGCCCGGAGTTCGGTGACTCAGTCACTATCGGCGACAACGCGTGGATTGGCGGACAGTCGGTCATCAATCCGGGTGTGACCATCGGCGACGACGTGGTCGTGGCGTCTGGGTCGGTCGTGACGAAAGATGTCCCAGACAGCGTCGTGGTCGGCGGTAACCCAGCTCAAATCATCAAAGAACTCGACTAAACTGGCAATTCACACACTGTTTGTACATCAATTGGCAATGTGCGTTTTATTGCCACAGACCAATGGCTCCGAAATCGTTTTGAAGGCCAATTGCGCACAGTCAGTATGCCGACGGACGAATACGACCCTACACTCGGGCGCAAGTTCATTTTCGTAACGGGGGGCGTCATGTCCGGCCTCGGAAAAGGAATCACGGCCGCCAGCACTGGCCGTCTCCTGAAGAACGCCGGATTCGACGTTACAGCAGTCAAAATCGACCCGTATCTCAACGTTGACGCGGGCACGATGAACCCCTACGAGCACGGCGAAGTCTACGTGCTCAAAGACGGCGCGGAAGTCGACCTCGACCTTGGAAATTACGAGCGTTTCTTGGGCATCGACATGACCGCCGACCACAACATCACGACCGGGAAGACGTACCAACACGTCATCCAGAAAGAACGCGCGGGCGACTATCTCGGAAAGACGGTCCAGATTATCCCGCACGTCACCGAAGACATCAAGCGACGAATCCGCGAGGCCGCCGACGGCACCGACGTCTGTATCGTCGAAGTCGGTGGCACCGTCGGCGACATCGAATCGATGCCCTTCCTCGAAGCCTTGCGCCAGTTCGCCTCCGAAGAAGACGACGACGACGTTCTCTTTACCCACGTCACGCTCGTCCCGTACTCGAAGAACGGCGAGCAGAAGACGAAGCCGACCCAGCACTCCGTCAAGGAACTCCGAAGTATCGGCCTCCAACCCGACATTCTCGTTGGTCGCTCGGACGACAAACTCGAAGCCGAGACCAAGCACAAGATTGCGCAGTTCTGTGACGTGCCGGACGCCGCGGTGTTCTCGAACCCCGACGTGCCGGACATCTACCACGTCCCGCTGATGGTCGAAGAAGAAGGACTGGACGAGTACGTCATGGAACGCCTCAAAATCGAAGGCGAGGCACTTCCGAAAGAAGAACGCGATAGCCGCTGGCGCGAACTCGTCACCGCCGAGCGCACCGGTTCGGTCGATATCGCACTCGTTGGCAAGTACGCGCTCGAAGACGCCTACATGTCCATCCACGAGTCGCTCAAGCACGCTGGCATCGAGTGTGGCGTCGATATCAACATCCTGTGGGTCGATGCCGACGAGATGGACGAGAAGCACGAAGCGCGCTTGCAGGACGCAGACGGCATCGTCGTCCCCGGCGGATTCGGCTCGCGTGGCACCGACGGTAAAATCGAGGCCATCCAATATGCCCGCGAACACGACGTTCCGTTCCTCGGTCTCTGTCTGGGCTTCCAGATGGCGGTCGTCGAACAGGCACGCAACGTCCTCGGCTACGAAGACGCCCACTCCACCGAACTTGACGAGGATACTTCGTATCCCGCCATCGACCTGCTCCCCGAGCAGTACGAAGTCGAAGACATGGGTGGCACGATGCGACTCGGTGCGCACACGACGGATATCACGCCCGGCACGCTCGCCGAAGAACTCTACGGCGACACCTCCTGTACGGAGCGCCATCGCCACCGCTACGAAGTGAACCCCGAACTCATCGACGAACTCGAATCCGAAGGCCTTCGGTTCTCGGGTCGCGCAGAAAATCGTATGGAGATTCTCGAACTCACGAACCACCCGTTCTTCTTCGGGACGCAGTATCACCCCGAATTCCGCTCTCGACCAGACCGCGCAAGTCCGCCATTCGTCGGCCTGCTCAAGTCGGTTCTCGGCGAACTGGACGCGCGTGAACTCAACACGGAGGTAGTCAACTAATGGTAAACGTCGACGAATTCATCGAAGAAGCGAAAGCAAACATCCAAGAACAAATCGGCGACGAACACGCGATTATCGCCCTCTCGGGCGGTGTCGATTCGTCTGTCGCGGCCACGCTCGCCTACGAAGCAGTCGGCGAGCAACTCACGCCAGTCTACGTCGATACCGGCTTGATGCGTAAGGGCGAGACCGAAGAAATCGCAGAGACGTTCGACTTCATGGAGAGCCTTCGCATCGTCGATGCCGAAGACCGCTTCTTCGAGGCACTCGAAGGTGTCGTGGACCCCGAAGAAAAGCGCAAAGTCATCGGCGAGCAGTTCATCCGCGAGTTCGAACGCGAAGCGAAAGACACCGATGCCGAATACCTCGTGCAGGGGACTATCTACCCCGACCGTATCGAGTCCGAAGGCAACATCAAATCGCACCACAACGTCGGTGGCCTTCCGGATGTCGTCGATTTCGAGGGCATCGTCGAACCCGTCCGCGACCTCTACAAAGACGAAGTGCGCGACGTTGCGCGCGCACTCGGTCTCGAATCGGTCATCGCAGAACGCATGCCCTTCCCCGGCCCCGGTCTCGCCGTTCGCGTCATCGGCGAGCTGACGCCCGAGAAGGTACAGGTCGCCCGCGAATCGTGCCACATCGTCGAAGAAGAAGTCGCAAAGCACGAACCATGGCAGGCGTTTGCCGCCGTCATCGGCAAGGGTACCGGTGTCAAGGGAGACAACCGCGTCCACGGATGGATTGTCTCCGTGCGCTCTGTCGAATCGCGTGATGGCATGACCGCCCGCGCACAGGAACTCCCGTGGGACACCCTCCAGCGCATCCAGTCGCGTATCACCGGCACGAACGAGAACGTCGCGCGCGTCGTCTACGACGTGACGCACAAACCACCAGCGACCATCGAATACGAATGATTGCACTCATCGCAGGCCCCGACGGCGACGGACTGGGCGAAGCACTCGAAGCCGAAGGCGTCGAAATCGTCCGTCTCTCAGACCCCGTCGGTGCTGAGACACTCGCAGGCGCAGATGTCGAAACGGCCGACCTGTTCGTCCTCACCGACATGGCCGATGCGACGGCCATTTCGGTGGCAAAGGAACTGAACTCAGAGATTCGAATCGTCACCTACTCGCACGACTCGCTTCCCGAGTTCGCGAAGGGACAGGCAGACTTGGCTATCGACCCGAACCTCCTCGCTGCCGACGTCGTCGCAGAAGAACTCGTCTGAGATAGCTACCAGGGACAGTCTGTCTCAGCGAGCATCGGTTTTCTACTCTACGTCTCGTTTTCTCACTGCCAAGAGGGAGTCTGACGCCTTGGAGAGTCCGAACTGGGTGACTCTATTGTGCTGACTCGATATCGCGTGTTCCGACGAAAATAGCGAGACGGCAGGGTATAAGCGGGGCCACGAAAACCGAGAGGAAACGATGACTGTAACAGGTAATGTATTATCATCGACAAGGGATGGTACTTCGACCCTTATTTTTCGTAGACCCCGAGAAAATTCAGTTTAAGACTGTCGTGTGCCGGGGTAACTCAGAAAATCCTTAGTTTAATTCTAGGCAAAATGTATGAAATAAACTTATGATGGTACAACACGTCATACCGTTTGCACATGAGTTCAATCACTCGACGCACTATCCTGAAGGGCCTCGGTGCAGGCGGGGTCCTGATAGCCGGTGGTGCGAGCATCGTAGCAACACAGACAGACGAAGATTCGGAGGACACGGCCAAGTTCCGTGTCGGCCACTTCTCCCCCGATACACCCGCAGTCAACGTCCTCATCGATGGCGAACCGTTCCCTGACTTGCAGAACGTGTCCTATGGGACGCTCTCGGGGTACTTCGAGGTGCCTGCGGACACGTACAACGTGCAAGTCGTCACCGCAACTGGTGACGAGGCCACGACAGAGACGACGACTGCAGACGGTACCGAAACCGCCACAGACACAGCGACGAGTACCGAGACGACGACCGACGTAAACGAAACGGCGACAGACGCGGGTCCCGAAACCACGACGACCGCGATGGAGACCGAGACGACGACGGAGTCGGGGACCGAAACGACGACAGAAGCAGGCACTGAGACGACGACTGAATCAGGTACAGAAACCACGACGGAGTCGGGAACAGAGACGACGACCGAATCGGGGACGGAGACCGCGACCGACGCGACGACCGTCGTCTCGGGTAACGAAACCACGTCCGCGAACGAAACGACGACGAGTACCGAGACGACGACCGAGATGAGCGAAGAATCCGTGGTCCTCATCGACGAAGACGTGACCCTCCAGTCGGGCGTCGATTACACGATTGCCGCCACGGACGTCTTCGACAGCATCGACCCGGTCGTACTCGAAGACGAGACCGAACCACTGGACGAGCCCGAAGCGCAGATTCGGGCCGCCCACTTCGCGCCCGACGCGCCCGGGGTTGACCTCGCTGTCGTGGACGGACCCGACGTCGTGAAAAACCTCGAATTCGGTGAGGTTTCCGACTACGAAACCGTCGATGCTGGAACCTACGACTTGGAGATTGTCACCTCGCAGGGGAAGGACCTCGTCCTCGAACTCCCGCAGATAGAACTTTCGGCAGGCGATTCCTACTCGGCGTTTGCCATCGGATTCGTCGAAACTGCAGGTCCGGGATTCGCAGTCCTCCTGTCGAACGACACCTTGGCCTCGATGATGGCTGGCGCGGAAACGACGACGACAACGACCGCGAACGAAACGACGGCCGAGGAAGGAACGACCACGGAAGAGGAGACGACCACCGAAGAGGGTACTACGACTACGGAGGAAGAGACGACCACCGAAGAAGGAACCATGACCACCGAAGAAGGGACCACAACGACCGAGGAGGGGACGACCACCACGATGGCGAACGAGACAACGACCACAACGTCGTAACACAGTCACTTGGTCCCCCCTGACGCTTTTTTCTACTCACAGAGTAGACGAGTACCGCCTCGTGAGTCTGATTTCTCCCCTAAAAACTGCATTCTACTCGACCGAGAGAGAACCGAACCGATGACCGTCACAAGCCTCAGAAACTCAGACATGCCGCACTTTATATCGGGACAATTTGTCTGAAATAAGCTTATAGCGAGATATCACGTCATTCCACTTGCAGATGAACCCAGTATCACGGCGAACAATACTGAAGACAGTCGGTGCAGGTGGCATCCTGCTCGTTGGCGGCGCGAGCGCAACTGGCGCACAGATGGGCGGTCAAGAAGATACGGCACTCTTTCGGGTGGGTCACTTCTCACCAGACACGCCTGTCGTGAACGTGCTGATAGACGACGAACCTTTCCCAGAGTTACAGGGCGTCCCCTACGGGGCACTCTCGTCGTACTTCGTCGTCCCTGCGGACACGTACAACGTCAAGGTCGTATTAACCGGTGAGATGATCGAGGGAGAGATGCCCACGAGCAACGAGACGTCCACCGAAACCGCGATGACTCCCACTGAGACTGAGACGGGGATGACGACCACCGAGTCCGAATCGGGAATGACGACCACGGAGACGACGACATCGATCGATGAGGACCGTCTCGTCATCGACGAAGACCTGACGCTCGATGCGGATTCCGCCTACACAATCGTCGCGGCGGACGAACTCGACAACATCAGTGCCGTCGTCCTCGAAGACAACGAGGAACCGGCGTCCGACTCGCAAGCGAAAGTTCGGTTCGGGCACTTCTCGTCCGACGCGCCCGCTGTGGACATCACCCTCGCCAACGGTGATGACCTCGCATCGAACCTCGAATTCAGCGAAGTGTCTGGCTACGAAGTCCTCGATGCAGGGGTCTACAGCATCGACATCAACGACGCACAGAATCAAGAGGCAGTCGCGTCACTCACCGACGTCGAGCTGATGGGTGACCAAGTCTACTCGGTGTTCGTCATCGGCTACGTGGCACCACAGGGACCGGAACTCCCCGGACTCAGTGTACTCAGTTCGAACGACACGCTCGCACAGCAAATGGCGAGAGAGGAGACGACGACCGAAACACCGAGCGGGAACGAAACGACGACGAGTAGCTAACTGACTAGGACCGTCACGAAGCACACCCTCGACACGCGTTTTTTCACAGATAGAAATGGCAGTGATTGTGATGACTGCGAGGGTACCGCCCGCGCTCTGACCCGACCAACACCGATTCCTTTCCATTCTCGTTGAATCCGCAATTCACCCTCGGCATCTCCACGAAAATGGCCGAAAATCGGCGTAAACGAATCGAAACTCTCGTCCAGTGACCGTAATTCGGTGTGTCGATTTACCCCATTGAATAGCCCGGCGTCCACAGCACCGAGTGCAGCGAAAGAGAACCACGCGACTGCCGACCCGCTCGGCGGTCCACGCAGCTATCTACACTACAATGACGATGAATCTCAATCGACGAACGCTCATGAAGCGTGTCGCTGGAATCGCCGCAGCAAGTACGGTGGCCACTGCCGGATGTATGGGCATGGCCTCCGCGGAGACGGGCACGCTGGCGACGCACGTGAGCGACAAGCCCGGAGACATCGCAGACTTCGAGTCGTGTCTCGTCACACTCTCGACGATTCGCGTGAAGCCCACCGATGGAGAAGCGAAATCCATCGACGCAGAGGGCACGGAAGTCGACCTCGTGAACCTCCAAGGCGAGGCCTCCGAACTCGTCTCGGAGTCCGAACTCGAAACGGGCACCTACGACTACCTCCAGGTCGAGGTGAGTGAGACGAACGCGACGCTCACCGATGGCTCCGATGCGACGGTCGAAGTTCCGGGGTCTGCCCCGCTGAAGTTCAACACACAGTTCGAAATCCGCGCTGACCAGACGACCTCGTTTACCGCCGACTTCACGCCTGTGAAGGCCGGTGGGTCGGGGAAGTACGTCCTCCAACCCGTCGCCGACGAAGTGACGGTGACCTACGAATCGACCGAGGAAGATTCGGAATCGACCACCGCCAACGAGACGGCGACTGACTCGGCCGAAGAGACGTCTACGGAGACGACGACCGACTCCGAGACGGAGACAACCACCTCGACGAACGAAACGACCACCTCCACCAACACCACCGCAACCACGACTGAATAACGCTCAACGGCCACTCCTCACACGCCCCATACGAGACTCCGCACACACGGGGTCTCTTCCAACGTGATTCCGCACACACGGAATCGCTTCCCCCACCGTCCCCCGCTTTGGCCCCGCTCTCCCCTCTTTCCCCGTCCCTCTCCATTCCTCCTTCCCCTCGTTTCCCCACTCTTCCTTACCCCGTTCCCCACTTCGATACGCTTCGAATCCGTAGACGACGGGGAAAATAGTGGCCCGAATTGCCATTGTCGCAACTCGCTTTATCACACCTCTCCGAACTCCGGTAACATGGTTCGGGTTTCGGTCGGCGCACGGCTCCACTTCGGCTTTCTCAACTTGAGCCTCGCCCGTGACCGCCTCTATGGTGGGTTGGGTGTCGCGCTCGACGAGCCACGCGTGGTCGTCACCGCCGAGCCCGCAGACGAAGTACGCTGTCGGCATCCTGCCGCACGAGAGTACGCCGAACGGGCGGTTTCACTGCTCGACGTTCCTGGCGCGGCAGTCACCGTCGAGCGGTCGCTCCCGCGACACGCCGGGCTCGGGAGCGGGACGCAACTCGCCTTGACGGTGCTTCGGGCGGTTGCCGCCGCGACAGAAACTCCACTGTCAGTTCGCTCGCTCGCCCCGGAGTTAGGGCGTGGCGGGCGCTCCGGAATCGGCGTCGCAACGTTCGAATCCGGCGGCGCACTGTTGGATGCAGGCCACCCGACGACACGCTTTACGACCGACCGCCCAGCGATTGGGTCGTGGACGGTCCCGCCCGTCGTCGCCCGTCACGAGATTCCTAGCCACTGGCGGTTCTTGCTCGTCGTTCCCGATGCAGACCCCGGACGAAGCGGGTCAGAAGAAGACGAGAGCATGCGCTCGGTTGTCGAGCGCGCCGACGCAACCACGAGTGACCGAATAGCCGGGCTCGTCACACAGAACCTCTTGCCCGCGCTTGCAGAGGGGTCTGCCGAACGCTTCGGCGAGGCCGTCGAAACCATCGGCCGCCTCAACGGCACGTGGTACGCCGACGAACAGGGTGGCGTCTACCGGCCACCCGTGGGCGAACTCGTCTCGTCGCTCACCGAGTCACCCGCAGTGTATGGAACCGGACAGTCGTCGTGGGGACCGGCAGTGTACGGCGTGACCGACGTTGACCACGTCGATGCCGCTATCGACGCAGGCAATGCTGCGCTGTCGGACGCTGGTATCGCCGGGACTGTCACCGTCGCAACGGGGCGAAACACTGGCGCAGTGGTCGAAAAATAGTCAGAGGTCGTTCGTCGCCCCGAAACGACTAACCCCCGAGATTGTGACGGTAGGGGCATGGACCACATCCCCTTTGGGGTCTCTCGACTCGACGGAATCATCGGCGGTGGCGTCCCGTCGGGAAACGTCGTCCTCCTCGCGGGGGAGTCCGGGGCAGGCGCACGGGAGTTCTGCTATACGAGCGTGATGATGAACGCGCTCGTCCACGCCGACGAAGAGTTGTTCGACCTCCACTACGGCCAACTCGGTTCGTCAGCGACGCCGCCGCCAGAGATTCACTACATCTCGTTTACCTCGGATGAATCGTATCTGCGACGCGAAATCTCCTATACCATGGATGAAGAGGTAGTCGAAAAGGCGGGCGACTACGTCCACTTTCACGACCTCTCGGCCGAGTATTTCCAACTGAGTCCGATTCCCCGAGAGTGGTATCTCGGCGAAGCGACTCGACTCCAAGACCTCGGACAACGACACAACCGCGAATCGCTCATGAACGCACTCGGAAACACGCTCAGCGAGTACGCACCAGGCAACCTCGTCGTCATCGACTCGCTGACCGACCTCGTGGCGAGCATCTCCGAGGAGATGACATGGGCAGATATCTCGATGCTCGTCAAGGGTCTGGGCAAAGCAGTCCACGAGTGGGGTGGTCTCGTCCTCGCGCACGTGAGTACCGAGGCACTCACCGAGACTGAACTCGGCGTTCTCAAGGGCGCAACAGATGGGACGCTCTTGTTCGACTGGGAGAGCGGCGGGTCGAAACGTGCGCGAACGATGGTCGTCCAAGAGTTCCGCGGCGTCCTCTCGCAACTGGAGAGTGAGAACATCATCCAGTTCGAGACGGAAATCAACGAGAGTGGCCTCGACGTGAGCGACGTTCGGAAGATTCGGTAGCGATTCTCTCCATCCACCCAGATAGTATCTGTTAGTTGATATTCAACAATAGTTCTTAACCCCTTGCAGACGAACGAGAAACAGATGGCAGTGGACATTGGAGGTTCGCTCCCGGACGACCTCCGCGAATGGCTCGATGCGTACGCAGACGAGACAGGGGAAGACGCAGACGCCATTCTCACGAGAGCAGTCGCACTCTACCGACTGACACTAAACGAGGCAGATGGGGACGACGTGGCTTCGATGCAGGAACGAATGGAGACCGTCGAGTCACAACTTTCGGACGTCGAATCTGAGTTCGACGACAAGGTAGACGACGTTCGGATGCGAGTCGTCCAGATAAAACGGGAGGCAGACGAGAAAGCGCCGAGAGAGCACAGTCACCCGGAACTGAACGCCGACATCGACGAGGCAACACGGACTATTGAGGCGCTTCGCGAGCAGGTGCAGGAACTCGACGACTACGTGGACGAAGGGTTCGAGAACTACGAAGATATTCTCACGTATCTCGATGAGACGACCGCTAACCTCGATACGAAGTTGCAGACGGTCGCCAAGGTACTCGTTGGCCTTCGCGCCCGAATGGTCGATGTCGAAACGGACGCACTCGAACGTGAGACGCTCACAGAACTTCTCCGCGTTGCGAACGCCAACAACGACCACAAGGCGACCTGCGAATCGTGCGAGACGAAGGTCCATCTCGACCTTCTTTCGGAACCGAAGTGCCCGACCTGTCGCACTCCCTTCGCTGAACTTTCGCCCTCGTCAGGGTTCTTTGGGTCTGCAACCCTCCACACTGGCCCCCCGCCCGCACTCACGGGAGAGAGCGGCGATACCGACGTCGAAGAGATACTCGAAGCCGTCGTCGAGGACGACGAGGAGGGACACGACGAGGTGGACTTTCGCTGGCGACAGGAGGCCCAACCGATGACTGACGGAGAAGGTGATGACTGACGACGCTGCGGAGACGGACGAGACACATCACGCAGATGGGGAGACCACAGAGTCGAAACCGGGTTCGAAATCCGCGCCGCTCTCGGACCTCGCAGGCCGCGTTGCCGACCGAAAGGCGCAGACACAACACGGTTCGACCACGGATTCGGTCGATGAATTCTTCGACTCTATCGAAGTCGAGGAGTTGGACGAAGACGTGTGGACCGCCTTGGTCGAAGGCGGAAAAGAAGAACCGGGCGTCGGCGACGGTGCCGAAGCAACACCCGTCGATGAGGACGAATCTGGCGTCGAACACGTCGTCCCGAAAGAATCCTTCTGCCAGCGGTGTGAGTTCTTCGAGGCCCCGCCAACGTTCGGATGCACCCACGAGGGAACGAACATCATCGAGGCCGTCGATAGCGACCACTTCCGGGTACACAACTGCCCGATGGCGGACCGAGACGACGAGTGATAGCTTCTTTGTGACTCGGCGAGGTAGACTTGGATATGCAGTTCTGCGACGAGTGCGGAACGATGATGGTCTCCCAAGACGGGTCGATGGTCTGTACCAACGACGACTGCGGAGCCACTGCCGACCGCGACGAAGAACTCGCGGCGTCGTTCGTCTCCACCGAAGCCCAGTCAGATGACGAACTCATCGAGACCGAAGAGGGCGCGGCCTTCGAGGGCAAACCGACCGCCAACGACGTTGTGTGTGATGAATGCGGCCACACGAAAGCGTGGTACACGATTAAGCAAACGGGGTCGGCAGACGAACCGCCGACTCGGTTCTTCAAATGTCAAGAGTGTGGGTTGCGGTGGCGAGAGTACGGGTGATAGCCGTTACTCATTCGCCTTCTTGTCAAATATTTTAATCAATCCACGCTTCCTCCACTTCCAAATTCTTCAAACCGTACGACCAAAGTTCTTCAATGTCGCTTACTGGTTCATCGGCATAGAATGGAACTTGTTCAATAACTGAGCCTCCCCAACTTTTACCACGGGAATCTGTATACACTTGCTTGATGCATATTCGTGCTTTTTTGAACTCCGAATAATCAAATTCGGAAAGTGCCTCAGAAACGGGGAGTGATTTCTGTTCCAGGTCTTGATTTGGGTTTGGAAGCTGGATTTTGAACTCCATCTCTTTCTCAGCTCCTGCCCTAAGTACGCCCAATGACGTCGGTTCTTCGCCTCCGACACTTACAACTTTCCCATACGAAACCAAGCGATCGTATCCGTCTATTCTGGGATCAAGTTCGAGTTCTAAGCCAATATCATACGCTATTCCTGGCCCGACATTTTTCACATGAATCGAGACAATGTCGTTATCTGGGCTGAAGTCCAGAACATCAAATATCAGTTGAGGGCGATGACCCTCCATCATCATTTGATTTTGGTGTTCCATCAAGCCTTTTTGGTTACTCAAAATCTGTGATTGACGGTGGTACAACCAGACAAGCAGTCCGGAAAACAAGAGTGATCCTGTCGCTTCAATTGCGCTTGTGTATCCAAGGTTTGAAAATTCAGAGATCGCAATGAGACTAATCAATACGGTGACTGAGATACCCAAAATCAACAGCAAAGAATCTCTTTCTGAGCCCATGTTTTCGTGATTTGAATCTTAATCGATTACGTGTTGCAATATCTTTTCGGTACTTGCCATACACTACCGAGAATTAGTCTCTATGGAGTGTTAGTGGAAAGCTGAGTGGTTGAAAACACACGAAATTACTCTGGGTTCCCAACATTCACTCGCAAAAACTCCCCAACCTTCTCCGCAACTTTTCCCGTCTGCCCGATAAAGAAGTGGTCGGCCGCAAACTCCACCACAGGCTGATGGAACTCCCGTGCAAGCTCCACGACTGGCTCCCAATTCGCAATATCGTCGCGAGTTCCATACACTACCTGCACGGGCACGGGAATCTGCTCAAATGCACCAACAACGTCCAATCCATCGCCAATCGTCGCGGGCGGGGCGAGTGCCGAGACGGCCTCTACCTCTGCACCCTCTGCCGCCGCCAACAACGCCATCGCACTGCCGAAACTGAATCCGAAGAGGCCGACGTGTTCGTACCGCTCGTTCGCCCATTCGACCGCTCGCATCGTATCGGCCTTCTCGCCGCGGCCCTCGTCCCACTTTCCGTAGTCGAATCGAAGACAGTCGATTCCATGTGAAGTGAGTTCGTCGCTGACGGCGACTAGTCGCTCGTCGCCGCGGTGGCCGCGTTGTTGGGGATGAGGCGGGCAAGCGACGACGACCGTCGTCGAATCGTCCGCGGCGCTGTCGAGCGTTCCGCGAACGTCTCTCGCACCGGGGACGAGGATTGTGTCGGCCATATAGACCTCTTTCTCGCGTGAGGTTTTAAGCCGAACGTGAACAAGGTAGTGGTATGGGAATTCTCTCTCGCACGTCGTACGTCATCCGCTCGAAGATAAACGCCCTCCTCAACCGTGCTGAGGACCCGACGGAGACACTCGATTACTCCTACGAGAAGATGCGCGACGAACTCCAGCAGGTCAAACAGGGAATCGCCGACCTGACCACCCAAAAGAAGCGCCTCGAAATCCAGAAACGACGACTGGAAGAGAACGTCGAAAAACACAACGACCAGGCTCGTGAGGCCGTCCGGCAGGACCGTGAAGACCTCGCGCGCAAGGCCCTCGAAAAGAAGCAGGCCAAGATGAACCAAATCGAGGAACTCGACGGCCAAATCGCGCGTCTGCAGGACACACAGGACTCGCTCGTCCAGAAGAAAGACGAACTCCAGAGCCGTATCGAAGAGTTCCGCACGAAGAAGGAGACGATGAAGGCTCGCTACGAGGCCGCAGAGGCGTCGAGCAGAGTTTCAGAAGCGATGTCCGGCGTCGGCGACGAGATGGCGGACGTTGGCCGCGCACTCGAACGTGCCGAAGAGCGGACCGACGAGATGGAAGCCCGTTCGGCCGCGATGGACGAACTCATGGACTCCGGCGCGTTCGAAGACGTCCTCTCGGACAAGGACTCCATCGAGCGCGAACTCGAAGCGGGTCGCTCGAACTCCGAAGTCGATGCCGAACTGGAGACGCTGAAAGCCGAGATGGGAAAGTCCGAACCCGCCGAAGAGACGGAGGCTGATGTGGACGTAGATGTGGAAGAGGAAGTCGTGGACGAAGAAGTCGAAGCCGAACTGGAAGAACTGAAGAACGAAGAAGACTCGTCCTAATCTGACTTCGACGCTCGTTTTTGACCGGGTGACCAGTCGTCGCCACTGCTTTTAGGATTGTCAGCGAACTGTCCCGTGTGTCGAATGCAACTGAAACGTCGTCGGGTGAGCCGAGCGACAAGATGCGCGAGCGTGGGACGACGAGTCGGCTGAAACTCGCAGTCTATCTCCAGGCGAATCGGTGGCTCGTCGCCGCAGTCCCGCTCGGTATCGTCTTTCTCTCGGTCGTCGTTCTCGGGACACTCGACCCACGACCCCTCACGGCGGCCGTCAACGCTTCAGACCCAATCGAGACGCTCGGCCAAGGGCTACTCACCTCGATAATCACGGGTGTCACGCTGGTCGTCACTATCAACCAACTCGTCCTCTCGCAGGAACTCGGGCCGTTGGGCGACCAACGCGACCGGATGGAAGGCGAACTCGACTTCCGCCGCGACGCTGCGGACCTGATAGATGCACCCGTCGCACCACCTGAGCCGTCGGCGTTTCTCAAATCACTCACTGAGGCAATCGGGTCGCGAGCGCGAACGCTTGGTGAGACTGTCTCGGACGACCCCAATTCCGAGACGAACTCCAGAACCTTGGAGTTCGCATCTGAGGTTTCGGACAACGCCGACGACGTGGCAAATCGACTCGAAGGCCGTCAGTTCGGGACGTTCGACGTCCTCTCGGCGGCGCTGGACTTCAACTACTCGTGGAAACTCTATCAGGTCGCGCGCTTGCAGAACGCGAGTGGAGATATCTCCGAAGAGACGACACAGGCGCTTTCGGGTATCCACGACGCGCTCGAACTGTTCGGCCCGGCACGCGAACACATCAAGACACTGTACTTCCGCTGGGAACTCGTCAACCTCTCGCGGTCGATGTTCTACGCGGCGCTTCCTGCACTCGTCGTGAGCGTCAGTGCGATTCTCTTTCTCAACGATACGAGTTCTATTACCGGCACGACCGTCGGGATTTCCAACCTGCTTCTAGTCGTCGGCTTCGTCGCGGCAGTGTCGCTCGCCCCCTTTGCGATACTCGCGGCCTACGTCCTTCGAATTTCGACGGTTGCAAAGCGGACGCTCTCTATCGGGCCGTTCGTGTTGCGGACGGAGACGAGAGAAGACGAGTTAGAGTGGGAGGGCTCGAACGAGGTGGACAGGTCAGATTAAGCCTGTCGTGCGCCGGTTCCGGACCGGTCGAGTGCTGTGAGGTCGATATTGCCTTCCGGCAGTGGAACACCAGTGTAGGGGTCTTCGGCGAGCAAGAGCGACCCGTCGAGGTCGGCGTAGTCGAGGAGGGGTGCGAGATGACACCCCGCAGCGATTGCGGCGTTGGTCTCGATCATACACCCGAGCATGACCTCTAACCCGTGGACGCGGGCGGCGTGAATCATCCGCTTTGCTTCGACGAGGCCACCACACTTCATGAGTTTGAGGTTCGCAATATCGACGCGGTCGGCAATCTTCGGGATGTCGGCGGCCGTGATGCACGACTCGTCAGCCGCGATAGGGAGGGCCGAACGTTCGTAGACGAATTTGAGACCCTCGTAATCCTCTGCGGGGACGGGTTGCTCGATGAATTCGACGCCGTAGTCGGCGAGGACTTCAGACTTCGCCACCGCTTCGCGGGGGGTCCACGCTTCGTTGGCATCGACGCGAATCGTGGCCTCGGGTGCTTCGTCGCGGACGGCCTCGATAATCGCCTCGTCGCGGTCGGTTCCGAGTTTGATTTTGAGAACCTCGTATCCCGATTCGACGGCAGAGGCGGTCTTTTCGCGAATAGTGTCGAGGTCGGCGAGCCCAATAGTGAACGACGACGTGGGCGTTTGCTCGGGGTCGAGGCCCCACAACTTGTACAGTGGGACACCGAGTCGCTTTGCGGCGAGGTCGTGGAGGGCGATACTGACCGCAGTTCGCGCGGCGGGGTTGCGGCGGACGCGTTCGACCATGAGGCGCTCGATTTCTTCGAGGGCGTGTGCATCGCCGACCGACTCGACCACTTCCAGCAGGTCCGGAAGGACGGCTTCGACAGTCGCGGCAGTCTCGCCGTAGTGTGACGACGGGGCGGCCGCGCCGACGCCGACCATCCCGCCTTCGTCTTCGATACGGACGACGACGTTTTCGGCCTCGGTCATGCTACCGCGTGCGATTTCGAACGGGTCTGCCAGCGGCATCGAGACGCGCTCGAACGAGGTGGTGAGCATCAGAACACCTCGTCGATGAGTTCGGTGGCGTCGAAGCGAACGGGGTCGATTGCGGGTGCGCCGATATCGTCGCCGAAGGCTTCGACGGCCGCGGCGGCCTCGTCGTCGTCGTCCACGTTGGATGTGTTGAGCGCGCCTGCGACGATGTCGGCCTCGTGGACGGGAGCGGCGAGGTTCTCGTAGAGCGAGACGTATTCTGAAAGGGAAGGAAGCGAGAACTCCTCGTAGCCGTGAATTGCATCGCGGGTTGACTCGTGACAGAGGACGAGTTTGTCCGCCATCGCGCCGTGGAGGATGCCGCAGGTGACCGCGGAGTAGGCAGGATGGACGATACTGCCCTGCCCTTCGACGAAGAGTACGTCGTACTCGTCACCCTTCTCCAGAATCATCTCTTCGACCGACCCGGCGGTGAAGTCGCTGACAACGCGGTCCACAGGATTGCCCCACCCGGCAATCATGATACCAGTCTGGCCCGTGGGGATGAATCCGGCGTCGATACCCTGCTCGCGGGCGGCCTCGACGAGTTCGAGTGTCGCAGTCATCTTACCGACAGAGCAGTCGGTGCCGACAGTGAGGACGACCTCTGCGTCCACGTCGGCGCTCTTGCCTTGGGCGACGCCGATGTCGTCGTGCGGCTTGCGAACGTCGTTGATGTCACAGCCGTGTTCGGCGGCGAGTGCGGAAAATTCGGGGTCGTCGGTGAGGAAGTAGTGAAGTCCGGCGATGATGTCACAGCCGGATTCGAGTGCAGTACGCACGTCTTCGCGCCACGTCTCGTCGAAGCCGCCGCCGATGGGGGCGATTCCGATGAGGAGGGCGTCTGCCTCGGGCGCGTCGGCCATCGAGGAGACGATTGGAATATCAGGGAGGTCGCGGCGGTGGTCGGCAGTTGAGGTGCCGGGCTTGTCGCGGTCGAGGACGGCAACCACGTCGTAGTCGGCGTACTTGAGGACGCCAGTCGCGGTCTTAGCGCGGTCCGGGAATTTCTCGTGTGCGAGGACGACGACTCGTTGTGGGTCGCTCATACTGGGTGCCACGACGTGCCACCCTAAAAACGCGGCCAATTCGGCAGCCGTCTTGTAGCTTTAGAGTCGGTAGAGGCGGGTGGTCCAAAACTCGCGGGCGGCTATGTCCAACGCCGCTTCGGGCTCGCCGCTCGCATCGACCGTCGCGGTCTGCGTCGCACGCTCTCGGAACTCTCCGAGGACGGTACGCTCGCCGAGGACGATGAGGTCGCCGTCGGTCGCGTACTCGTCGAGTACCTCGTGGCAATCGTCGAGATGGTCGTCGATTTGGCCTTCGCGGATGCGCTCGAATCGTGCCTGCGAGAAGCCACCTTTCGAGTGGGCGGATTTCACGTCGCTCTCGAACCCGGTCTGGTAGACGAGTTCGCCGTCCTCGTAGGTGCCGAGTGCAAACAGGTCGGCGCGGACGAGTGCGACGCTCGTGGCCGGTTGTGGGAGGAACCATCCGTCTTCGAGCGTGAATCCGTCGTCCCACGCGTCGAACCCGTCGGGCAACCTTGGTGGTTCGAGCGCGACACTGACGAGTCCGGCGTCGTCGGTGAGCGCGACACACGGGGCGGCGCGTCGAACCAACGGCGCTCGGTTACCGAAGGCGTCTTCGACCGACGACGGAAGCGACCGTTCGTTGGGGACGACAGCAGTGAGCGCACCTTCCGGTGACGTTTCGAACGAATCGAGTCTACGGAGAATCTCGCGGAGGCGTCCCCCACGGAGGTCTTCGGTACTACGATAGTCGAGTGCGTCGTCGTCGTCGTCGCCAATTCGTTCGACGCGGTCTTCCAACTCTTCGATTCGGTCTTCGAGTCGGTTGACTTCGACTTCTGCCTCTTGTTTCGCTCGAACGGCGTCTTTTCGACGCTGAGACTCCCCTTCGAGTCGGCCTTCCAGCGCGTCGCGCTCGTCTTCCAACTCCGCGATGCGCGCTTTGAGTTCGGCCCGGCCCAACAACTCATCCAACATACGCAGTAGCGTGCAGTCCGATTACTTGAGAGTTCGGGCGTGAATCGAACACGAACGTTCGCACGTGGTGCGAAAACTAGGTTTTGACACCAGTGTCGTCGAAGTCGTATCCGGCGTATCGGAGGAGTTCGCGGGCGCGAGTCGCGTCAGCGAGGAGGACGTGCCTGTCGTCGGGGAGCGAACACACCTCGGCGAGTTCGTACGGCACAGCCAGCGTCCCTGTCGGCACCCCTTCGTTGCCGAGGACGGGGAAGTGTGAGCAGTCGAGTTTCATGACGAGTGGGGTGTCGAGCCGTTCGACACCCTCTCCTGTCGCATACAGGTACTCGTTCAGGCGTTCGTGCTCATCGCTGTGAATCGCCGCGGTGGTCCCGTCGTAAGGCTCGACGTACAACCGACCGAGGTAGTAGCCGCTGGAGAATCGTTCGAACATCGGTCCATGTTACCATGGGACATATTTGCGGATAAACCTTATCGGAACAGTTTATATTGAACTGCAAACTGTCCGCTGAAAATCACCAGCCGTAGCGAGTCTCGAACGAAGAAAAGCGATTAGTCGTCGCCGCGGGTCGCCGCCGTCATTGACCAGACGGCGACGAGTCCGAGCAGCAACGCCGGAATCATCGGCAGAGCAAGCATCGCGGCGAGGTACGGCAACCCTGCTAGCGTGGGAAGCGACGGAACGAGGTAAATCGCACCAGGGATACCGACGAAACAGAGCGCGACCACGCCGACGAGTGCCCAGCCACGGGTTCCGAAGCCCTTCGCTTCGGGTTCGTCTGCGCCGATGACGGGGTCCGTATTGCCCGGTCGGTGAACGTAGGTGTCGTCTTGACCGGTGGTGTCAGAGCTCACTATCGGGGATAACGACCACCTTGCCAAAGCCCTGTCGCTCTTCGATGAGTTCGTGGGCTTCCTGAATCTCGCTCATCGGGAGCGTCTCGCGGATGCGAGGTTCGAAGGTGCCGTCCCAGACGAGTTCGAGCGCTTCGTCGGCCTGTCCGGGGGTCGCCATCGTCGAGCCGATAACGGAGAGTTGGTTCCAGAAGATGTAGTTGAGACCTGCACCGGGGTTCGGGCCGGTCGTTGCACCACACGTGACCATGCGGCCACCCTTGCAGAGGCTCTTGAGCGACTTTTGATAGGTAGCATCGCCGATGTGGTCGACAACCATATCGACGCCGCGACCGTCGGTGAGTTTGTAAATCTCCTTCGAGAAGTCGTCTTCCTCGTAGTTGATGAGGTGGTCTGCGCCGCACTCGCGGGCGTACTCCAGTTTTTCGTCCGTCGAAGCCGTCGCATAAACCTCTGCGCCAGCGTAATCCGCGATTTGGACGGCAGCGTGGCCGACGCCACCGGATGCGCCGAGAACGAGTACCTTCTCACCGGCAGTGAGGTCACCGCGTTCGATGAGCATGCGCCACGCGGTCTGGAAGACGAGCGAGGCGGAGCCTGCGATTTCCCACGGCACGTCGTCGGGGACAGGGACGAGATTTTCCTCGCCAATCGCCGCGAACTCGGCGTGGACGCCGCGGGTGTGTTCGCCGATGATTCGGTAGTCAGGTGCGAGCGTCATATCGCCTTTACGCGAGAACTCGTCGCCACCGTCTGCAACGCCCGCAATGAGTGCCACGTGGTCGCCTTCCTCGAAGCGCGTGACGCGCTCGCCGACTTCAGTGACGACGCCAGCCATGTCACTGCCGGGGATGTGCGGCATCTCCAGTTCGACGCCCGGAAGCCCACGTCGCGTCCAGATATCGAGGTGATTGAGCGATGCGGCCTTTACATCGACAAGGACTTCCTCGGGCCCGATTTCCGGGTCTGGAAAGTCGCCATATTCGAGAACGTCTCTGTCACCGTGTTCTGCGAGTTGGACCGCTTTCATCTCGTGTCCACCCATGTAACCACACGATAAAAGTGTAAGTTTACGCCAATCGTATTACCTCTTATTCGACAAACAACGAACTCCACGCCGAAAATACTCGCTCAATATCGGGCGAACCTATCTGGAAAGATACATTCAATAGGCAGTATTGTGTAAATCAGTACCACACTAACAGAGGATACACGCATGAGACTGACATGAATTTGCGTGTATAAACACACAAATTAAAATTCGAAAAATGAATGAGAACAAACCATAGCGCTGAAGACGTATTTGGGCTTCTAATCCAACGTTCAGCGTTTTTACGGGCGCTTGACGAGAGAAAACGAGACAAGCGAGCACTCGCCGAATATCTCGATGTTTCGCGTTCGACTGTCGACCGCGCACTGCGTGAACTCATGAGTGTGCAGTTCGTCAACTACCGCAGTGGTGGGTACGAAGTCACGCTCGTCGGGCAGTGTGCGCTCACGATGTACAACAACTGCGAGAAGACGCTCAAGGGCGTGATGAACGCCCGAGAGTTACTCTCGATGCTCCCACCAGATGCGTCGATTGACCCGGTCTTCTTCGCGGAGGCATCAATCTACACTTCGACACCTGAAATCCCAGATGGCGTCATCAACCAACTGTTCGAGAGCGTCGAGGTGTCGGGCGAAATGTACGGTATCGCGCCCGTTGCGCTCGCTGGGCAGATGAAAGCATTCTACGACGCGGCGACTGCAGGTGGGACACAAGTCGAGATGATTATCGACGAGTCACTGTTCGACAACCTCCTTCGCTCACCAGACACCCGCCAGGTTATGGTCAACAGCATTCGACGTGAGAAAACCAACATCCACCTCACAGACATTCCATACGGGTACGGGCTATGGGCAACAGACGATGAAGCGGGTATCGTCGTGTACACTGATACCGGCGTTGGCGGCATCGCACTCAACGACACGCCCGAATCGATTGCGTGGGTGCGCTCGGAGTTCGACAAACTCCTCGAAAATTCGACGCTCGCAACACTCGCGTCGATTGGCGAGGAATAGTCGGGCGATTCAGCGGACTGGCACCGGAATTTTATCGACCGGGGTCGAACCCTCGATAATGAGCGACCACGACGACCACGACCACGACGACAGTCACAGCCACGAAAGCGGCGACGACCACCAGAACCATCACGGCCACCATCATGACCATCACGAGCATCACGACCACCACGAACACGACTTCGAGGCAGTCTCTGCGGCGATTCTGACGGTTTCTTCGACGCGAACGACAGACGACGACCCGGCAGGCGATGCCATCGCCGCCGCACTCCACGACGAGGGGCACTCCGTGGGCGTGCGGCGCGTCGTCGGCGACGACTACGACGAGATTCAGACCGTCGTCTCGCGCATGGCCGAACGCGGTGACATCGACATCACGATTACGACCGGCGGAACCGGTGTTACCCCCGACGACGTGACCGCCGAGGCGGCAGAACGCCTCTTCGACAAGACGCTCCCCGGGTTTGGCGAACTCTTCCGACGACTCTCGTTCGACGAAATCGGGACGCGGGTCGTCGGCACGCGAGCCACTGCGGGCGTCGTAGACGAGACGCCGACATTCTGCTTGCCGGGGAGTCGCAACGCCGCTCGGTTGGGTGCCGAGTCGGTAATCGTTCCCGAAGCGCCGCACTTGGCGGGACTCGCCCGACGTGACGACTGAGAGGCTCAGTTACTCTGTGGCGGCGTCGTACGATTCGAACCAGTCGGTCAGCGTCTTCAAGCGGTGCATTGCTCGCTCGGGAGTGCCGATGTCGTGGTGTTCGTTCGGGTAGACGACGAGTTTTGCATCGACTCCGGCACGCGAGGCGCTGACGTACAACTGCTCTGCTTGTGACGGTGGGCACCGCCAATCGTTCTCTCCGGCGGTGATGAGAAGTGGTGTCGAGATGGCGTCCACGTCCTGAATCGTCGAGATAGCACGGTATCGCTCTGGGTTCTCCCACGGATAGCCAAAGTCGTTGACGTACCACTGGTGCATGTCGGCGGTTCCAAAGTTCGAGTAGAAGTCGTATATTCCGTGTTCGGGTGCTGCGGCCGCGAATGCGTCGCTTCTGGTCACGACGTGGAGTGTGTTGATACCACCCTGCGAGAATCCGCTGACGAACAGACGGTCTGGGTCGGACCATCCGCGCGAGACGAGTGCTTCGACTCCCGAGATGATATCGTCCGCTTCGCGTGGGCCCCACTGCCCGCGGATGGACTCGGTGAACTCCCGGCCGTAGGAGATGCTCCCGCGGTAGTTGACGTTGCAGACGACGTAGCCCTTCCCCGTCCAGTACGCATAATCGAACGAGAACCGCGGCGCGTCGTACCACATCGGGCCGCCGTGGATGTGCGTGATAGTCGCTCTTGGGTCGGGGTCTCCGGTATCGAAGTCCGCAGGCAAGTGGACGATTGCCTCTATCTCCTCGTCATCGGAGTTCTCGAAGACAACGCGCTCACAGGAAGGGAGTGCCGCATCGTCCAAGAGCGATTCGTTCAACGCAGTGAGGCGAGTCAATTCGATGTCGGTGTCGTTTGCCGGGGTGTCGTCACGAACTGCGTCCGTCGCGGCGGCGAACAGGTCCATCCCCTCGCTTGGATGACTCAGTAAGACGACCGTCGTCTTCCCCATCGCGTCGAAGTCGAGCAGGTCCCGGTCGTCGGTCTGCGTCTCGAAGACGCGTGTCGGGGTATCCGAACCCGCATCGAGTGCGACGAGGCGTGCCTGGCCGCCGTCGGTGACCTGCGCGAGAATCGTGTTCTCGTCGGTCCAAACGGGTGGCCACATCGTCGTTCGGTCGAGCGAGTGTGAGACAGAGCGAACCTCGGTCGTCTCCGAGGCGTCGCCGACATCGTCCGCGACGTACACTTCGGTCGGAGCGCAGGCGTTGGTTGCATCACCCGCTGTGAACGCCATCTTGTCACCCGTGGGGTTCCAGCGTGGGCCCCCGACCGCCAAGTCGCCGTCGGTCATGCACTCGCGTCCTGAGCCATCCGGAGCGATGGTGTAGAGGTCCTGAACGTACGTCTCGTCGGGGTCGTTGCCGAAGTAGGAGACGAACGCGATTCGGTCACTCGGCCCCCACGAGGGTTGTGGGCCGAACTGTGCGGCGCGCGCGCCGCGAGCGTAGGCGTCGTCCAGTCTCATCGCCTCTCTGCTCTCGATATCGACGACGAACAGGTACGTTCGCACGTCGTCTTGCCAGCCCTGTCCGTTCACTTTGTGCTGAATCCGGGTCAGTTCCACGGGGCCGTCGTCCCGGCGAGATTCGAGGTACTCGCGTTGCTCGTCGGTCGGGTCGCGCGCGGCGACGACGAGTCGCTCGCCACGCGGCCCCCAATCGAAGTCTGAGACACCCTCCTCGAACTCAGTGACTTGGCGTGCATCACCGCCGAGGGAAAGGTCGAAGAGCCACACTTGCGGTTTCGGTTCGTCGTCAGGTGTGGCGGTGTCGTCGTCTTCCTCATCGTCTTCGTCGCGCCTCTGGACGGCGAGTTCGACGTCTTCGTCGCGGGAGGCGACGAACGCCAGTCGGTTGCCACCTGGACTCCAGGCAGGACTTCCAGCACTCGACGCGCGGGTGAGTCGGTGCGGGTCGCGCGAGCCATCGGTGGGGACGACGAATAACGAGTTTCGCCGTTCGTCTGCCTCGGTGTCGAACTCGGAGACGACGAAGGCGGCACGTGACCCATCCGGTGAGATAATGACTGAGAGGGGCGTACGGAGGTCGAAGAGGGAGTCGAGGTCCAACGGTTCCATACTACCCACCCTCCCAGAATGGTCTTCACTCTTGTCCCGACCAATCGAACTGCAACGTCTGCCCAGTCGCGGTCATTTAAGTACGCGCACACGTTCGGGAGAGGTATGAGCCAGCAGCCCCCACACGAGGAGGACACCGAGGACGTGTTCTCCAGCGGGAAGGACCCGAACCTCCGCAGTTCGGAAGTCACAGAAGGGCCAGACCGAGCGCCACACCGCGCGATGTTCCGCGCGATGGGATTCGACGACACCGACCTCTCCTCACCGATGGTCGGCGTGGCGAACCCCGCCGCAGACATCACGCCGTGTAACGTCCACCTCGACGACGTTGCAGAGGTGGCTATCGAAGGCGTAGAGGACGCCGGAGGCATGCCAATCGAGTTCGGCACCATCACTATCTCCGACGCGATTTCGATGGGCACCGAAGGGATGAAGGCCTCACTCATCTCGCGCGAAGTCATCGCCGACTCGGTGGAACTCGTCTCGTTCGGCGAACGTATGGACGCGCTCGTCACCGTCGCCGGGTGCGACAAGAACCTCCCCGGCATGATGATGGCCTCCATCCGAACCGACCTCCCCTCCGTGTTCCTCTACGGCGGGTCGATTATGCCCGGCCAACACGAGGGGCGCGAAGTTACCGTCCAGAACGTGTTCGAAGGCGTCGGCACCTACGCCGAAGGCGACATGAGCGCCGACGAGTTGGACGACCTCGAACGCCACGCCTGTCCCGGTGCAGGGTCGTGCGGTGGGATGTTCACCGCCAACACGATGGCCTCGATTTCGGAAGCCCTCGGCATGGCTCCGCTCGGGTCGTGTTCCGCACCCGCCGAATCCGACGCTCGCTACGACGTTGCGCGCCGCGCTGGCGAGGCCGTTCTCCAGTGCGTCGAAAACGACCTGCGCCCGTCAGACGTTCTCTCGAAGAAGTCCTTCGAGAACGCCATCGCCCTGCAAGTCGCAATCGGTGGTTCGACCAACGCCGTCCTGCACCTGCTCGCGCTCGCCGCCGAAGCGGGTATCGACCTCGACATCGAGGAGTTCGACGAAATCTCGCGTCGGACCCCCAAAATCGCCAACCTCCAGCCCGGCGGCACGCGCGTCATGAACGACCTGCACGAAATCGGCGGCGTGCCGGTCGTCATCCGTCGTCTCCTCGACGCGGGCCTGTTCCACGGCGATGCCATGACGGTCACCGGCCGAACCATCGAAGAAGAACTCGCCCAGCTCGACTTGCCCGACGACGACACAATCGAGGCGGACTTCCTCTACACGGTGGACGAACCCTACCAAGCAGAGGGTGCAATCAAGATTCTCACCGGCAACCTCGCGCCCGACGGGTCGGTTCTCAAGGTCACCGGCGACGACGCATTCCACCACTCCGGACCTGCCCGCGTCTTCGAAAGCGAAGAAGACGCGATGCGCTACGTCCAAGAAGGTCACATCGAATCGGGCGACGTCATCGTCATCCGCAACGAAGGCCCACGCGGCGGCCCCGGCATGCGCGAGATGCTCGGCGTGACCGCGGCAGTCGTCGGCCAAGGCCACGAAGACGACGTTGCGCTCTTGACTGACGGCCGGTTCTCCGGTGCGACTCGCGGCCCGATGGTCGGCCACGTCGCGCCCGAAGCAGTCGAAGGCGGCCCAATCGCCCTCGTCGAAAACGGCGACGAGATTACGGTCGATATCCCGAACCGCGAACTCTCGGTTGACCTCTCCGACGAGGAACTCGCCAAGCGAAAAGAAGACTGGGAGCCAGCACCACCGGCCTACACCTCTGGTGTCTTGGCGAAGTACGCCCGCGACTTCGGGTCGGCCGCGAACGGCGCAGTGACGAACCCGGCCGTGAAACGCGACTAAGCGCGTTACTCTGTTTTCACGCGACGCGATTCCGGAAGTCCTCGTCGCCCTCGTCCAATTTGTGGACGTTTTCGGCGATGATGTCGGCCATTCGCTCCCAGTACTTCGGCGTGTGACCCGAGTTGTGAGGCGTGATGAGTACGTTGTCGAAGTTCCAGAGGTCGTGGTCCGAGGGAAGCGGTTCGGGGTCGGTCACGTCGAGAGCGGCCCCACGGATACCGTTGTTTCGGAGGGTCGCAAGGAGGGCGTCGGTATCGACGACTGGGCCGCGTCCGATGTTGATGAGTACGGCGTCGGGTTGCATCGACTTGAACGCATTCGCATCGATGAAGTTCCGAGTCGTTTCGGTCAGCGGGCAGGCGACGACGACGTAGTCGGAGCGAGCGAACGCGTCGTGGACGCCCTGTTCGTCGTCGAAGCCGACGACTTCGTCCGTCGGGCCGCCCTTCTCGGGCGTGTAGCGGATACCGATGGTTTCGACACCGAAGGGCTCGAGGCGTTCGGCGATGGCGCGGCCAATCGCGCCGAGGCCGATAATAGAGACAGTCGAACCTTGGAGTTCGAACGTCGGATACGATTGCCAGTGGCTCTCGCGCTGTTGACGTTCTGCGATGTGGAATCGACGCGTGAAGTAGAGGATGCTCCCGATGACCTGCTCGGAGATGTTCGGGCCGTGGACACCGGACCCGTTCGTGACCGCGATGTCGTTGGCTTCGAACGCCTCGATTGGGAGGTGACCGGTCCCGGCGAAGACACAGGCGAAGAGGTCGAGGTCGTCGGTGGTTTCGAGGACGTCTTCGGGAATCGTGAATCCGGTTGCAACCTGTGTACGCGATAGCAGGTCGCGTTCTTCTTCGGGAGTTTGTGCGAGTGCAACGGTGCGCTCTGGGAGTCGCTCGCGGAGTTCTTCGGCGTACGCTTCCGCAGAAAGACCGTGTATTTTCTGTCGCAGGACGACGATGTCTGGGTCGCTCATACTCGTTGGTTCTCGAATTGCATGATGAATCTGTTCGATTTCGTTCGACTGTGGAGAGACTGGAGAGGACGGCGATTCGTGGGGTGTCTCCCTTCGGAGAGCGGTTCGACCCTGCGAGATGAGTCGCGTCACTTCGACCGCATCGACGGACGCATCGACGACGAATCGAGAGCCATCGTCGCCGAGTTTCCACGCGACGGGGGCATAGCCTTGGGGGGCGGAGCCGCTCTCGACGAAGACGAAATCGCCAGTCTCGTCGCGGAAGACGACTGGGTCGCGATTTCGGTCTGTTTCGTCGATGCTCATTTCCCGAAACATGTGGTGAGATAGCTGATAAATCTCCGCCCCCAGTTATCAACAACGGTAGTGAGGTCGAATGTGTCGGAGACAGCACCACAGAGACTCGCCGAATCGGTTCAGGGGGTTTAATAGCCGCCAAGAGTCCTCTACCGGTATGGAACGCGTAGACGTCGCCATCGTCGGCGGTGGCCCGGCTGGCACGTCGGCGGCACACGCTGCTGCTTCTGCCGGTGCCTCCGTCGTCGTCCTCGAAAAAGGCGTCCCTCGTGCGGACCGACAGGGACTCGGTCCGGATTCGACGGACGCCGCTGGCATCCTCGACTATTGGGTCGATATCATGGGTATCCACCCGGACGAATTTCCGGATGGAATCCTCCTCGACCACCTCGACCGCGCCGAGTTCATCGGCCCGAACGAATCGGTCATCCTCCGCAGTACGGGCATCGACGCCTCGTACGACGAGTTTGGATACACTTTCCACCGCGCCAAATTCGACGACTGGATGCGGAGTCGCGCCGAGGAAGTCGGTGCCGAGTACCGCCTCAAGGCCTCGGTCCGAGATGTCGAAACGGACCTCGACGCAACTGGTAGTGAAGACGACCCCCGACACGTCGTCAGCCTCGCAAACGGCGACGACATCGGTGCGGACTTCCTCGTCCTCGCCGACGGGCCACAGCGAACGGTGACGAACAAAGTTCTCGACAAGTATCTCTCTTTCCCGATTACCGACCGTCTCGCCGCGCCCAAGGTCAACCACATCGCGTATCAGGAACACCGCGAGTTTCCGCCGGAACTCTTCGACGAAGTCGATGGCGGAATCAAGTTCTGGTGGGGCTACATGCCCGGCCACACGGCCTATCCGTGGATTTTCCCGAACGACAACAACGTCTGCCGCGTCGGTCTGACGATGCCCATCGGGATGGACATCGACGAGGTCGAAGACCGCGACGATTACAAACTCCTTCGCCCCGAAGACGAGCGCATCCCGCAGGGCCGCGAGTACGTCCGCCGCCTGCTCGAACAGGAGTACGGCGACGAGTACGACATCGACGAGGACTTCCCACTGGTCGAAGAGCGCGGGAAGACCAAGGGCACAGAAACGTACTCTATCTCCTCGACGCGACCAATCGACTCGCCCGTACAGGCAGGCATCGCCGTCACCGGCGGTGCGATGGGTTCGACCTCGGCCTTCCACGAAGGCGGCGACCACGTCGCCGTTCGGACCGGTGCAATCGCGGGCGAACTCGCCGCCGAAGGCGACCTTTCTGACTACAACGAACGCTGGAAAGACGCAATCGGTGACGAGATTCTCCGCAACGTTGCGATGGCCGAAATCGTCCACGACTACACGCCAAAGCAGTGGGATAAGACGTTCAAAGCCGCTCGCAAACTGCTGGCCGACGACGATGGCTACAGAGCCTTCGCCGCGAGCAAACTCACCGCCGGATTCAGCGCGGCAAAACTGGCCACGCAGTACCAGAAGACGAAACTCAAGTACCGCAACGGAAAGTACGTCCAACTGACCGAAGACGAGTACGAGTTGTAAGCAGGTCGCGGTCGGAACTCGTTTTACCCCGCATGTTCTAGAGTCGGTGCGCACCTCAAATCCCCGTCCGAGTACTCCCACATTGGGAGCGATGACAGCACGGAGAACCCGGGTGTGCGACATCTACTGGCCGGTGAATACCGGTGTACTTCGGAACGTCCGCGCCCGAAAGACGGACCGCCTGACACGAGGGTTTCCCGGTTGACACGGCACGCCGCCAAGGGATGAGACCGGCCGTTAGTGTCTCGGGCGACATTCGACCATTTACACTGCGCGAGCCGTTGGCTCGCTCGGCACAAGCTTGATCAAAAGCACTCCTCCTTCGGTCCGTTCCGCCCTTCAGTCGTCGGCTCGACCGCTCCCGTCGGTCGCGCTCGGTGAGCCTACTAGTAGATCCCCGCCCGTTAGTGTCTCGGGCGATATTTCAATCACCGAGAGAGTCCCAGCTGATAGCTTCGAGGCTGCACCGTTCCTCCGGTGGGAGAGTTCGAAGACGTCAATCAACGAATCACGTCAGTCTCTGGACCATCGAGAGTAACGCTCGCTGACGACCGAACGTATCACCCGACGATACCGAGCGGCCAGCGTCGTCACCACGAGACGGTCGCGGTCGTTGACGCCGAGGACGACGAGAGAACCGAGATACGTCACCGCGCCGAGTACGAGGCCGAGAGCGACCGAACTGGCACCGGGGAGCGCCTCGCGGACGAGAAACATGACAACGACCGTTGCGACACCAGCCCCAAGCGGTTTGAGGAACGTCGCATCGAAGGGCCAGAGTCCCTCGAAGTGGCGCAAGAGGACGACTTGGAGAGAGTTCTGAACGCCGATAGCGACAGCCGTCCCAAGTGCCGCACCGAGTAGGCCGAACGCCTGGATGAACGCGAACGTGAGCGCCGTATTCAGTACGGCGAGTAACCAGTCCAGTGCCATTCGGGCGTACTGGTGGTCAGTCATCATGAGCAACCAACCAGTCGCGCCGACGGCGCTCCCGACGAGGACGCCGCCGAGATAGACCACGAGGGGAACGTAGCCCGCCGTGAAACCCGGCCCGAAAACAGACAGAATCACCCGTCCGTAGACGACCAGTACGATGAGAACCGGGACGACGCAGGTGACAATGAGACGCGTCACCGCGGTGTACACTGCATTGAGTGTCTCCATCTCACCATCGCTGTAGAGCCTCGATGCGACCGGCGGGAGGAGCATGTTAAACGAGAAGAGCGGAATCCACGCGAGTGAGACGAGGACGATTACGACGTTGTAGACCCCCGCCGCACTCGCGGTCAGCAGGAACCCCACGAGCATCACGTCGACGCGGTTCTGAAACACCTTGCCGAGACTACTCAGTGCGATGGGTCCCGAGTAGTTGTAGAACTGCCGGGCCTCCGAGCGTACGCCACCCAAGACGGGACGGATACCAGTCGACGAGGCAACCATCGGGAACCCAACGAGTACGAGTCCAGCCATCCCGACGACGAACGCGCCAGCGACACCGACCACCGAGTAACCGACGGCCAGCGCGGTGACGGCGCCGACCAACGTAACGGTTGGGCGGAGGACGCGATTAAACAGCGCCTCGCCACGAGCCGATTGAACTGCTCTGAGGACGCCAGCGTGAATATTGACTATCCCGACGAGGACGACCAGAGCCGCGAACAACTGGATGGTCGGTGGGAAGTCGGGGTGTGAGACCGTCGCGTCGTTGAGCCATCCACTGGCGAGAATCACCGCTCCGGCGAGTCCAATGCCGACGACGAGTGTCGTCAGATACGCCAGCCCCACAACTCGGCCCTGCCGGTCCGGGTCGTCACGATACGCAGAGACGTAACGTTGGAGCGTCGGGACCGACCCGACGTTCACAAGTTGGAACAACAACTGGGAAATCCGCCAGGCAAACGCGTAGACCCCGTAGACGACCGGCCCGAGCCCCTGTGCGAGTGCATACTCGGTCGCCGTCGTCAGCGCCCGTTGGAGAGACTGTCCACCGGAGGCGACGACCGCGCCGTGACCAATCGTCAGTAGCGCCTCGCGTTCCTCCTCGGGGATATCGTCGTCGGATGTATCGGAGGGCACTGTCGCGTTCTTGTGGCTTGGTGGCGGCGAAGATAAGTCGCCTGATTCTCCTCGTTGGTGACCGTGGTCAGCCGGTGGTCAGTTCGTCGATGTTGAGGAACGAGGGTGGAAAGTAGATAGAGCGCAAAAACGAGTCGTAGACGGCATCTCACACTCCGTGAGACGAATCTCTGCAACGATTATTCGCCGCGAGAGATAAGCCAGATACGCCCGCCGCTTCGCACGTGAACGTCGAACCCTGCATAGCGAAACGTGAGACTACACAGCCCCTTCTGGCACGAAGAGTCGATAGAAGCGAACACGTCTGGGTCCATGACGTCGTATATTGGCGGGAGTTCTGTCACTGGAGTGTTTCTAGCCACCGCTACACATCGTAGTACCTGTTCGAGCAGCGTTTCTTCGTCGTCCCGTTCGGTGCGGCGTTCTGTTAAGATCGTCTGCGAGCGTAATTCCCGGTCCATCGATGTCCTCACGTTGTTGCAGGTGCTGCCTTACGGAGTTCGAACGGGGTGGTTCAGCGACGCTTTTGGCAGTTCTTCCCGTGGTAACCGCCGTCAGCAGTGCGTTGGATAGGCCTCCACAGTTCGTACATCGATTCGAATGATAGACGAAACGCGTCGTCGTCGAGAGTATCGCCAGTGAGTTCACGCACGAACCGGTGTTCTGTAGCCTCGGCCCAGTTCGGTTGTGTTCGTACTCGTAACCAGTCGGTAAAGCGTGCATCTGTCCGAGTCGCTGCGTAGGCGTCGAACGTCGGTTCGGTCATACGTGCCACTCCTCTTGTCGCCAGGCAGCGTCCCAGAACCGATATTCGTAGCGTGCAGAGGTCTCGAACAAGTCGCGGTAGCGGTCACAGTCGTGTTCGGTGGAATCGGCGGCAACCTCGTCCATGAGCGTCAGACACCAGTCGGTGAGTTCGGTGAATTCGTCACCGGCGTACGTCTCTATCCACTCTGCGTACCGGTCGTCGTCTGGGAGGCCCGCCGCGGCGAGTCGCTTTCCCGTCTCGTTGAATCCCCACATACAAGGGAGTAAGACGGCCACAATGTCACCAAACGTGCCGTGTGACGCAGTACGCAACAGGAAGTCTGTGTACGCGCGAGCCGTCGGCGACGGTTCCGTGGCCTCCAGTTCGGAGTGGGAGATTCCAAAGTCCGCTGCGTACGACCGGTGGAGGTCCATCTCGACGTTGACTGTCGAATCGAGCAACTCGGCGAACGTCCCCATCTCACTGAGAGAGGGTGCTTTGGAAGCACCGAGTGCGAACACGCGACTGTACTCGATGAGGTAGACGTAATCTTGCCGCACCCAGTATCGAAACGGCGCTTCGTCGAGCGTTCCCGCACCAAGTTCTCGGACCATCGGATGTTCGAGAATCGACTCCCAGATGTCGTCTGCTTCCGCGCTGATTTCGTCTGTGAACGCCATGGTAGTCAGACGGGCGTCGGGTCGAAAAGTATTATGAGCAATGAATATTGGGGAGTGATTGTCAGTTGGTTACCCGCCGTTGACGTTCTAACACGCCGAAAATCCCTAATTTTCAAAATTAATTCTTGCGCAGGAAGGTATATCTTGCAAATGTTCATTTACCAGTTAATGTCAAGAGAGAGGGTAGCACGGACGCGACGGAGTGTGTTGTCGGTTCTCGGAATGGGACTGCTCGCTGGATGTAGCGGACAGGGTTCGAACGCCACGACACCAGATGCGGCGACGCAAGCGACGACACAGACCGCGCAAACGACGACCTCGACTGAGACGGCAACGCCCGAACCGACCGAAGAGCCGACGACGGTCGAGCCAACACCCGACGAACCCGAGTACACGATTCCGACGTTGGAAATCGTCGAACCACCCGAAGACTTCCAACCGGCGTTCGACAAGTCGATGGTCGTCTTCGGCGTTCGTCTGGTCGCCACCGAACGCGTCTCGGAGACGAAGCTTCGACACGCGGGTACGGTCATGGCGAAGTACCTCGATAACGACGAGGATGGCGTCCCCGACAATCCTGCTGTCGTCGACGAACTCGTCGCCCAGAAGGCGACACTCATCGTACCGTACGACGAGCGAGAGTTAGAGGAAGTATTCGGATTCTTGGAGCAGACGTTCCCTCCGTCTCGCGCGGAGTCGATTCAGGACCTCCACGCCGTCGAGATTCTCCCGAGTGGACTGCCGCATTCGACCACTGGAGACCGATTCGACGCGACGCTGGAAGAGGTACTCCACCTCGTCACACACGTCGGATTTTCGTCGGTCTATCCCGACGTGTTCGGCGAGCAAACAGGCTCAGAGATTGCACGTGCGATGGATGCCGCGAGAGGCGGTCACTTCGAAGACGTGCCAAACAGCTACCCCGACGGCGCGTGGTACACTTACGACGATGACACCTGCGACTACGGGTGCCAAATCACGGAGTACACCTACTGGGCGGCCACGTCGGCGATGGGCGCACAGGAAGTGGGGAGTCGCCCCGGCGAAATCGACAACGAGTGGAAACTGGCGACGCGAGCGGCCGTCGAAGAGCGAGATGCGGCCGTCTTGGAAATCCTCTCGAATCCTGAGTACGGGTTCCCAACGAAACTTCCAGATGGGACGTACGGGCCTGCCGAAGAGTAAGTAAGAAGAGAAGAGTCAGGTCGTGCTTACAACCCGGCGACGTCTTCGATGGCGTCGGTCAGTTCCTTGATTGAGTCTACTGTGTGTTCACCCATGTGACCGATACGGAACGTCTTCTCGCCGAGGACGGAACCGTAGCCGTTCGAGAAGGCCATGTCGTACTCTTCGTTGACTTGCTTGATGGTCCCGGCGACGTCGATTCCGTGCGTGTTCTCGATACAGGCGACTGTCTGTGACTCGTAGCCCTCCTCGGGGAACATCTCGAAGTACTGCGATGCCCAGTCGCGGGTGTACTCGGCCATCTCAGCGTGGCGGTCACTCCGCCCTTTGTGGCCCTCGTCGAGCATGTACTTCATCTGCTTGCGGTAGGCGAGCATGATGGGAATCGCGGGCGTAGAGTGGGTCTGTCCCTTCCGGTCGTAGTAGTCGAACGCGCGCTGGAATCCGCCGTACCACGACGCGGAGTCCGTGGTGACTTCCCGGTCGTACGCCTCGTCGCTGACGACACACACCGCGAGTCCCGGCGGCATGGCGAACGCCTTCTGCGTGGAGGCGAAGATAACGTCGATGTTGTGTTCGTCGATATCGACGTAGTCGCCGCCAAGTGCCGACACCGCGTCCACCACGAAGTACGTCTCGGGATATTCGGCGACGACGTCACCAATCTCTTCGATTGGGTTGCGAACGCCGGTCGAACTCTCGTTCATCACACACGAGACGACGTCGTAGTGCTTGTCGCTCGATTCGAGTACTTCGCGCACGTCTTCGGGTTTGACTGCCTGACCCCACTCGTATTCGAGTCTATCGACGTTCTTGCCGAGTCGCTCGGCGACGTTGGCGTGACGCTCGCTGAAACTCCCACAGGTCGTACAGAGGATGTTCTCGTCGACGAGGTTGAGCGTCGAAGCCTCCCAGAACTCCGTGCCCGACGCCGTGAGAATCATCAGGTTGTGGTCGGTTCCGAGGAACTCCTTCGTGTCCTCGACGATGGTCGTATAGAGGTCCGTCATCCGGTCCATGCGGTGACCGAACATCGGTTGAGCCATCTCCTCGATGACGTCATCGCGCACCTCGGTCGGACCGGGGATGTACAGTTTCTTCCGCGGATAGTTGTCTTTGTATTCGCGTTTCTTGGTCACAGAAACCACCTACGTACGGTCCTGTGTGTAGCGCGGTGGCATGGTACTTTTGATTCCGACACTGTTCGTCGTCTACGCAGACTCGGGGAGTGACACTTACTCTAGAGACTGCTCACTCGACGAACTCGACGCCGTTCATCTCGAATCGTGCGCCACCGCTCTCGCTCTCGGTGAGGTGAATCTCCCAGCCGTGGTTGGAGACGATTTCGGAGACGATACTCAGACCGAATCCGGTTCCGTTGGCCGACGTCGTATGGCCCGGTTCGAAGACCAACGCTCGCTTCTCAGGTGGGACACCGGGGCCATCATCTTCGACGTAAAAACCGTCGTCAGTGAGGCCAACGGTGACGGTCACACCCTCATCGCCGTTATCGACACCGCCGTCAGAGACAGCTGAGTCATCTGGCCCCCCGTGTTCGATGGAGTTCCGAAAGAGATTCTCGAACAGTTGGTCGAGCCGTCTTGGGTCTGCTCGAATCGTTTTCTCGCCCTCGACGACGAGTGTCGAACCGTCGCTGGTGACGTTCGCCCACGCCGTGGTCGCACGGGACGCGAGTTCGACAGACTGGGAGTCCATCGCCGTCGTCCCTTCGCGGGCGAGTACGAGCAAGTCGCCGATGAGCGTCTCCATCCGCGTGTGTGCCCGTTCGATGGTTTCGAGATGTTCGTTATCGGACGCTTCTCGTGCCAATTCGAGACGCCCCTGTGCGACGTTCAGTGGGTTTCGCAGGTCGTGGCTGACGATGCTCGCAAATCGCTCTAACCGCTCGTTCTGGAGTTCGAGTTCCTGTTGACGCTGCTTGCGCTCGGTAATGTCGCGGACGACCGCAAGCACCCGCTTTTCTCCCTTGATAGTCGTTTCGCGGAGGTGAACCTCGACCGGAAGTGGCTCTCCAGTCTTTGTCTCTGTCATCCATTCGAAGCTCTGTGTTCCATCTATCGCCGCTCGTCGAACCAGTTCTTCAGCGTGTTCGGCACTGTACGGCGGTTCGTCCCAGTGTATCTCCGCAAATTTCAGTTCGAGGAGTTCTTCACGACGGTAGCCGAGCATCGTACAGAACTGCTCGTTCGTATCTACAATTGCCCCAGTTTCCGGTTCGTGAATGACGACGCCGTCTGGGATTTTCTCAAATATTTCGTGGTATTCAGGCATTCTCCAAGGGAAGTGGACACAGCATCGTTCGACTGGTATCGACACTGGACGTATCGAACGCACACGTCACGGTGACATTTTGCAAACCAATATCAGTGTAGTCAACGGTAGGTGTGTTAGCTATTTCGCCGGGAAGGAGTACTACCTCAGACGGACTCAAAGGAATGCCACAGCGAACAGAAAGTAGATGACGACGCTGATAACGTCCTGAAGCGCCGTTGCGAGTGGCCCGCTTCCGAGCGCCGGGTCCACGTCGAGCGTGATGAACCCAATGGGAATGAGCGAAGCGAGGGTAGTTGCGACAGTACTCGAAACGAACAACGAGAGAGCGACGACGAGACCGACTTCGGACGAATTGGCGATGAATGTCGCTCCGATGCCGCCGAGAATGCCTACCATGCTCCCGACGACGAGGCCAACGAGAAATTCTCGTTGTAGGTAGGACCCGTAGTTGACGTCTGTTACCGCGAAGGCCCTGACGGCGATAGCTTCGGACTGCGTTCCTGCCGAATCCGCGATGTAAGCGACGACGGGGAGGAAGTACGCGAGCGCAACCGTCTCTCGAAGCGTCGCCTCGAACTGGCTCGAAATGATGCTCAGGATTAGGCCAACCACGACTCCGAATAGGAGCCACGGTGCGCGACTCCGAACCGCGACGAGTACACGGGCCGACGCGAGGTCTGCGATTCGAAGTCCCGTGTGCTGAACCCCGGCTCCGACGAGTACGTCTTCGAGATGCTCTCTGTGCATCGTGTCGATGATGGTCTGCGAAGTGACCGCCCCGACGAATGCCCCGTCGTCTTCGACGACCGGAATTTCGTCTCTATCTGCTTTGATTGCCAAGTAGACGGCCCGTTCTCTATCGGAGGCGGGGTGCAACCGAGCCTTCGCTCGCTCCATCACGTCTCGAGCGGTCACCTCGTTGGCCGCCCCGAAGATGTCGGCAATGTCGATTCGACCGACGAGTCGCCCATCATCGAGGACGTACACCGTCTCGGCACTCTCCCACGTCTCGCCCACGAGCCGGTCGAGAACGACCCTCACGGTGTCGTTCGGGTGGCACGTCGGAATCGCGGTGGTGGTGATGCCGTCGATTGTGTTGTCTGCTGTTCTCGTCGGCATGTGTATACCATAGGCACGTTGTCAGAAAAGCGATAGCTGTCTCTCGTAGCTTTCAGCGGTCTGTACCCAGTATCCACTTCAGTTGTCTGTACTCTGTACCCACGCGTCCCACGCTGGACGAGCAGACCCATCGTCGCGCCGCAAGGCCATCGTATCGAACGCGGGGTTAACCGATGCTGGTTGATAGACGAACGCCCAGAGGACGAGTGCAACTTCGACGTCGGAAAGCAAGTCGAACAATCGGGTGACAAAGTTTGCTTGCTCGGTTTCGGTACTCTCCCAGCCATCGATATCGAGGTGGGCAGGCCACCCGGTTTCGACGAGTGCGAGTGGCTTTCCGGCACGTTCGGCGAACTCGGTGTAGTACGTCGCAGGTATCTCAGATGGGTCACGGAAGGCGAGACTTGGATAACTCGTGAGTCCAACGAGGTCGGCCTTCTCGAACGTCGAGAGCAGGTCCCACTGTGCTGTTTCGGGGTCGTTTTCGCCGCCGAAAAGCCCCCCACGAAGACCGAGGAACCACTCTTGCTGGAAGGTGGTGTAGACTTTCGTCTCCGGCGAGACGGCCTTGATTGCGTCGTACGCTTCATCGAACAGCGAGACGAAACGCTCGAACTGCGCGGGTTCCTCGGTAGCGTGGATGTTGACTTCGACGCCGAGTCCGAGATACGGCGGTGTGAATTGCTCAGCGAACGATTGGGCGTCCGCGACGTAGTTCTCGATTGCGTCGTCGTCGAGGGGGCGGAACAATTCTCGGTCGTTGACCGAGTAGACGCCGGTATCGAAGATTGGGAGGATGTCGTAGGAATCGACCAACTGTGAAACGATTGCTGGAGTCCCCGCCTCGTCGCCTAACTCCGCCCAGTCACCCGCCCATCGTACGGCGAGGTCGCTCTCGGAGACGAGTTCGAAGAAGTCCGTGAAGTCGTCGGGGTCGTAACTCTGTGGCGTCAACGACACGCCGAGATGCGGCGTTTCGTCACCCGTCTGTGTCGCAGGTGTCGCGTCGGTTGATTCTTCGGTCGTCGATTCGGTGGCCGTGGTCGCCGAAGACGTGACAGGGGGTGCTGGCTGACTCGACCCTGCACACCCGGCGGCGAGACCAATCCCAAGTGTCCCCAACAACGCTCTCCGACGCATATTGCTGAGTGACTGTCACAGTTTGTGATAATTCTGCGTGTCGCTCAGTTGCCACATTGCGATACGAGAAGCGGTGAGTTCGAAGAGAACAGTCGAGCGAATTTCAGGCGGCCAGTCGTCGCGCGAACACGCGACTCAGCGCGAAGATGAACACGGCCGCAACAATCGCTGCACCTCCGACACCGACGACAGAGACGGGAATTGTCGTCGCCGCGAACGGGTTTTCCCCGCCAGCGGCGAAGAACATCGACATCGCCCGGTCACCGCCCTGTCCGAGGATGAAAATTCCGTTGATGGCGACGATTGCAGACAGACCGGTGATGAGGCTAATCAGCGAAGCGACGTCTTCGATATTCAGCAGTCTACTGGCTTCTCGCTCGCTCAACGCGCCGGAGGCTGTGACGCGTCGATAACCGACGTACGCCAACGCGAGTGCGGAGACGGTCACGATTGTGCCAGCGTACGCACCCAAGAGGAGAATCTTCGGCGACGACCACAGGATGTCCCCCGGCGGGAATAACGTCCGCGTCGATGTGGGAAGCAGTAGGCTCAGTGGGACGATGAGCCCGAGCGCGGCGAGGATACCACTTTGCCACGCAAGTTTTCGGGAGAGGGGTTGTTTAAACAGACTTCGACGGCGTACCCGGAGGCGTTCGTACGTCGAATCACTGAGGAGTGCTGCTGCGATAGGGTCGTGGAACTGTTCGTCGCCATCCATGCTGGTTACCGACGGAGTAGACAAGTCCAGATAAAAGTCCGTCGGTCAGAAAATTAGTGCGTAACGCAGATTGTCACAGAAGAAGACAAAATCTCACACAGGCCGAAGTGGCAACGCACCCAGTCAATTATACAGAAAATGAGTTGAATTTCGTGTGTTTCGAAACAGAGGTGAGATACTCTTCGAGCAAATACAGCAGCAATCCAGCAATATCGGAGGAAGGCGACAAGTTCTGCACCCCGGTGGACTCAATGTCAGGCCGAGAGTCGTTGGTCGAACAGCCGACTTGCGAGGAAGAAAACGACAGCCAACGCAGTCGTAGAGAGACCGACACCGAGAACAGAGACTGGCATTCGCGTCGGGGCGAACGGGTTTTCGCCGCCCGCAGAGAGGAACAGCGACATGGCCGCTTCACCACCCAATCCGAGGAGGAAGGTTCCGACGACGATGGCGACGGCGAGGACTCCCGTCACGAGACTGACGACCGAAGCGACGTCCTCGATATCGAGCAGTTTGCACGCCTCTCGCTCGCTCAACTCGTCGTCGGCTTTGACCCGACGATAGCCGACGTAGGTCAGTGCGAGCGCCGAGGTGGAGACGATTGCCACCGCGTAGACACCCAAGAGGAGAATCTTCGGCGTCGCCCACAGGAGGTCGTCGCTGGAAAAGAGCATCTGTGTCGATGCTGGAAGCGTCAGCGTCAGTGGTAAGACGAGCGCGAGCGTCGCAAAAATCACACTCTGCCAGATGAGTTTTCGTGAGAGCGGTTGTTTGAACAGCGCATACCGACCGACTCGGAGGCGTTCGTAGTGGGAATCGCCGAGCAGGGCCGCAGTAATAGGGTCTTCGTAGGGTTTGTCGCCGCTCATGTGTGGGTAATTGCTCGTCGGGAATCGTACAATAAAACCTAGTCGGTTACAATATATGCCCATTAATATTAAAATTCAGACGAGCATGATTGTGCTATTCTCTCCGAATGTGTGTTAATATCAAATTATTCATTTCGGGCATTGTGTAGAAAATATCTTCGACCGGGAGGCCTTCTCACGTCAATGGGGTGACGTTCTGGTTGACGTGGAAGAAGTTCTCGGGGTCGTACTTCGATTTGACTTCTTGCAATCGTTCGTAGTTGTCTCCGTAGGTCGCCTGGATTCTATCGGCACCCTCCTCCATCATGAAGTTGATGTACGATGCACCGACAGTGTGCGGGTGGACTGCTTCCCAGTATTCTTGGGTCCACTCGGTTATCTCGTCGCTCTTCGCCGGGTCCGGGTCGACGCCGACGATGACCATCGACCAGTTGGCATCGCGCTTGTCCCACGCGGTTGCATCCGAGTCCACATCGTGGACTGCGCCGTCGATTGGGTAGAGGTGCATCGTCGATTTCGGCGTCGGAACCGCGGCAAACTGTGCGTGTGCCGCGATGGCTTCGTCCGTCAGTTCACGGACGAAATCACCCTTCCAGTACCATTGGTCACCCTTTGGATACAGGTCGTCGAACATGCCCTGGAGCGCCGGGTACGGCATCTCACCGACGTGTTCGAACAACGGTTCGGCGGCGTCACGTGCTTCTTGCATCGCTTCTTCGGCCTCTTCTTGTGTGCCCAGGTGGCACCACATGAGACCGCAAATGTTCTCGCCGTGAATCTCCGGCGGGAAGGGGTCTCCCGGGACTTCACCGACGAGGTAGAACGCGTAGAGGTCTTCGGATTTGTTCGGTAGCCATTCGCGGTACCAACGCATGGTCGATTCGAGTTGGTCTATCGGCCAGAACATCGGTCCCGCGATGACGTTCTCGACCGGGTGCAGTTCGAATTCGAAGGAGGTGACGACGCCGAAGTTGCCGCCGCCGCCACGGAGTGCCCAAAAGAGGTCCGAATTCTCTTCTTCGCTCGCGTGTACGAGTCTGCCGTCGGCCAACACGACATCCGCGCTGCGGAGATTGTCGATGGTTAGGCCGTACTTCCGACTCAGGTAGCCGTGTCCACCACCGAGGGTGAGTCCGCCGACACCGGTCGTCGAGATGATACCACTCACTGTCGCCAGCCCGAAGGCGTGGGTCGCGTGGTCGACGTCACCCCACGTGCATCCGGGTTCGACGCGCACAGTTCCGGCGTCTGCATCGACCTGTACTCCGTTCATCTGCGAGAGGTCGATGACGAGTCCATCATCGACTAGCGAGAGACCGGGGCCGTTGTGCCCGCCACTGCGAATCGCCGTATCGAGTTGCTGTTCGCGTCCGAAATTCACCGCTGCGATTACGTCCGCAACGTCGGTACACTGCGCGACCAGTCGCGGTCGCTTGTCTATCATCGCGTTGTATATCTCTCGCACCTCGTCGTACTCCGGGTCCTCGGGTTGAATCAACGCTCCCCGGAGTTGTTGCTGTAACTGTTCGATTGCTCCACTATCGTCGCCTGCTGCTGTTGCCATAGTATCTTCCCACTCTCACTGCTGCTTGCTCGCTGTTCTCATCGCTATCCACTCACCTGCGTGTTATTGCTCGCTGTACAGGGGTAGAAGTACGTACAACGTGGGAAACGTTAGCTATTGTCACACATCGTATATATCCTGAGATTCACGGGGGCAGGTAGCGACAGCGGCAAAACCACAACCCTGGACACTATCGGTCGAGTAACTCGACTGTTCCCCGCTTTCCGTCGATGCGGATTCGTTCACCAGAGTGAATCGTCGCGGTCGCCTCAGGAACGGCCGCTACAGCGGGGATACCGTATTCGCGTGCGACCAGCGCACCGTGTGTCATTCGGCCACCAACGTCCATGACCAGCCCTGAGGCGTTCAAAAACAGTGGTGTCCATCCGGGGTCGGTAGAGGGTGCAACGAGAATCTCGCCCGGTTCGAGTGCCTCGCCGGTCGGGTCGCGGATGACTCGGGCCACGCCTTCGACGACACCCGCTGAGACGGGCGTCCCGGTGAGGACGTTCTCCGATGCGGTGTTCGTACTTGCTCCGGTCGGCGTCTCGCCCTCGCTGGTGAGTAACGGTGGCGGCGTCATCGACGCGTGCTGGGTGTGAGTTTGGCGACGTGCGTCGATGTCAACAGAGAGGTTCGAACCAGTTTCCAACATGGCGACGAGTTCGCCTCTTCGAAGATACCACACGTCTTCGGGGGTGTCGAGACACCCCGATGCAGCCAATTCTTCGCCAGCCGTTGCGAGTACTTCGTGGACCGCGGTGAAGACGTATGCGACACCGTGCTTGGGGTACTCTCGAAGCGAGATACCGCCCCGATAGGTTCGAATCAATCGCCGAACGAGTGCCGCTTTGAGCGGGCCGAATAAGCCGCGGCCAGCACGTGCTTCGAGTCGAGTTGACGCCGCCGCAGCGTCGCGTTCTAACCTGCCGAGATGGCTCTGGTGTGACCCCGATTCCATCACTTCGAGATTGCTTCGAACGGTGCGAATCAGCGCCGAAGAGTCGTCTCTCCAGCGCGGGCGACTGAGGTCGATTTCGCCACTCGCCCGGTGACCGAAGTCGTCGAGGAAGTCGCCGAGCGCGTCGAGGAACGTCGGTCCACCATCGACTGCTTCGAGTTCGTCGAGCGAACAGCCGTTCCGGAGGGCGTCTCGAACGGCTGGTGACCCACGAGCGACGTCTGCGAGGTCGCCGAGTTGCTGGTTCATTCGCGTGACGAGTTCTGTGTCGAAGCCTCTGCCAATCGCGTCGATATCGTCGTCTGCGTCGGGAACGATTCGAACGAGGAGTTTCTGTGCGGCAATCCCCGCCAGCAGTTGCGACCCGATTCGACCCAGCGGTCCAACGACGACCATCGAGAATCGGAGATGGTCGAAGATGATGCGAACGCGTTCGGCGGTCGTCGCAGGCTCTCGAATCTGTCCTGCCAGTTCTTTCCCCCACGATTCGACCCATCGCTGTTGCCCAGCGGGGTCTCGCGGGCCGAAGAGTAGTGTGCGTGCCACCCTTCCGAAGAGACCGACAATCGCCCGCAACAGGGCCGGAGAAGCGTGGCGAACCACGTTGGCGATGGCTCGAGCGTCGGCGATGCGCCCGCGGTCAGGGAAGGCTTCGGGGTGGTGTTCAAGCAGGTCGCGGAGGCCGTTCGCGGCGGGTTCGCTCATCGCCGCGACACGACCCGGAAGCATTCGGCGAAATAGCTCGATTCGAAGAAGAGGCGTAAGGTCGAGGTAGAGACGACTCCCAGCCTCGACCGCCCAAGATTCGGCTTCATCATCGCCTCGAAGCTCGTCGGCCCCGGCGTTCATGAAGCCAGTCCAGAAGTCGAGGACGAGCGGGGGCATCGCTTCTGGCATCGCCTGCGCGTGTCCAAAACTCAGGTAGACGTGAAGGAGGTCGTCTGTCGGCAGCGGCGACGGCAGTGGATACAGCGACGTAATCGGTCGTGCCTGAAGAAGCACGAATTCGTCGCCGACGAGCGCCCACTCGATGTCCTGCGGGCGTTCGAGGAGTGTCTCGACACGCTCGCCGAGCGCAACGAGCGTCCGGAGTCGTTCGTCCGAGAGCGCCCGCGAATCTCGAACCTCGGGCGACATCGAAACGAAATCTGTCCCTCCGTGAGGTCCCTGAACCTGCCGAAGGGCGCGCTGTTTCTCGCCGACTTCGTAGGCGATGACTTCGCCCGTTCGACGGTCGATGCGGGCGTTATCGGGCGATACGTCGCCTGCGACGACTGTGTCACCGAGGCCGAAGTTGGCATCGACCGATGCGACGTGGCGATTCCCTGAGACGGGGTCGGCAGTAAAGAGGACGCCCGCAACATCTGCATCGGCCATCTCCTGAACCACGACGGCCATCGCCACCTCGACGTTCGAGATACCGTTTCGCAGTCGATAGGTCACCGCGCGCTCGGTGAATACACTCGCAAAGCAGTCACCAATGCGGTCTAAGAGTGCGTCGTGTCCGGCAACGCCGAGGTACGTCTCGTGCTGGCCTGCGAACGACGCCGTGGGTAAATCCTCTGCCGTGGCGCTCGAGCGGACCGCGTAGGTCGTTCCGTCGTCGGCGACGGCATTCGTAATCGCCTGCCGAATTTCTGTCGGCATGGGTCGCTGTTCGAAGTGTGACCGAAGCGTTGCACTCTGTTCGGCGATGTGTGCCGTGTCGTCGGGCGATAGCTCGTCCAACGATTCGAGTGCGGTCTGGGTGGTCGGTTCGTCGGCGAGCGCTCGATACACGTCAGTCGTCACACACCACCCTGACGGGACTGGGAGATCTGCGGCGAGCAAGCGGGCGAGATTCGCGCCCTTCCCGCCAGTGAGTTCCGTCACTGTCGCCTTCGAATCCGCCAACGAGACCACAAACTGAGCCATCACAGACACTCACGTATTCATACGAGACGGGGCACGATAGGCGTTCTCTGCACAGTACTCTCGGAACCGCCGAGACACCCTCATATCTCAGAGTCGCATAGAGAGAGTATGCCCTCTGTTCAAACAGCCGACATCAATACCTACTACGTGGAAGCGGGTGCCGGTCCACCGGTCGTGTTCATCCACGGCGCGGTCCTCGACCATCGACAGTGGCGTCCACAGCAACGTGCGCTCGCAGACGAGTATCGAACCATCGCTTACGACGTTCGTGGGCACGGACGAACCGGCGGGTCGGCACGGGCACGATACACCATCAACACGTTCGTCGCCGACCTCGATTCGTTCATCAGGAAGCTCTCTCTCGACCGGCCGGTTCTCTGTGGACTGTCGATGGGTGGGTGTATCGCGCAGGCGTACGCCGCCGCGTTCCCCGACCGAATTTCGGGATTGGTTCTCGTCGATACGTTCACGCCCGAACTCTTCGACCGGCGCGAGTGGTTCCAACGGTCGGTCACGTTGCGGGCGACGATTCCGCCGGTCCGACTTCTCGGCTACGAACGAGTCGAGAAGGTGATGGTGTGGTTCCAAGAGCGAATCGAAGGGAGACAGAGCGGAGGCAACTACGAACGTATCGTGAACCTTCGAGCGAACGGCCCGAAGATGGACACCGAAGAGTTCGCCAAAGTCATTCGTGCGCTCGCGTCGTTCCACGAGATTCCGGTTACGCTTGCAGCGATATCGGTCCCGACACTCGTCCTCTACGGTGAACACGAGTTGGCGTTCGTCCGGCGGCACGCCGAAAAACTGGGAGCAGTCGTTCCGGATGTGGTGATTCAGGAGGTTCCCGACGCTGGTCACGCATCGAATCTCGATAACCCGGAGTACGTCACCGCGCAACTTCGACTGTTCTTGGCAGAGCGCGTGGACTACGATGGCCTGGGCGGTCAGCGTACGTCACCCAGTGAAAACGAAGATACGACGCCCCCGGCGTGAGGTCACGAGATGCGGCACTCGCGTCCGCAACTCCGCGTTCGAACCCGGATGTATTCGGATTCGTCCCAGAGAGATTGACTTTCACAACCAGTCAGCATACGAACCTATTCGCGCAACTCACGAATAGTGTGCTATGTCATCAGAGAGTGGAACTCCCGGTGATAGGCGAAAGATTGGGCCGTTCGCAGACGACCTTTCGGCGTTCATGGATGGGTTTCACGGCGACGTGATTCTCCCATCCGACCACCGGTACGAAGATGCGCGGCAGATTTGGAACGGAATGATAGACAGGTCACCGGCGATTATCGCACAATGTGACGGAACCGCGGACGTCGTCGATGCGGTGACCTTCGCCCGCAACCACGACTTGCAAGTCAGCGTCCGTGGCGGCGGTCACAACGTCTCGGGGAGTGCAATTTGCGAAGATGGACTCGTCATCGACCTCTCGCAGATGAACGCCGTGTTCGTGGACCCGGAGACGAAGCGGGCACGCGTGCAAGGCGGCGCGACAATCGGTGACGTCGATAGAGAGACCCAACTATTCGGGCTTGCCACTGCCCTCGGTGTGGTCTCTGCGACGGGTATCGCCGGACTCACCCTCAATGGCGGCATCGGTCACCTTCGACGGGAGTACGGTCTCTCACTCGACAACCTCGCGTCGGTCGAAATCGTCACCGCCGACGGGACGGTCCGGACTGCGAGTCCAGACGAACATTCGGACCTCTTCTGGGCGGTCCGCGGCGGCGGCGGCAACTTCGGCGTCGTCACCTCATTCGAGTACCAACTCCACGAAGTTGGCCCGGAGGTGAACGCGCTCTTCGTCTTGCACCCCGGTGACGAGGCGACGACCGCACTGCACGCCTTCCACGACTACACGAAATCGGCGGCGCGAGAGAGCAGTGTCCTCGCGTTCACTATCGTCGTCCCCGAGATGGAGGAGTTTCCAGAATCGGCGTGGGGCGAACCCGCAGTTGCCTTCCTCGGGTGCTACGACGGGGACCGAACCAGCGCAAGCGAGGAGTTTAGCGCACTTCGCGACGCGACGACGCCAATCGCCGACTTGAGCGGGCCGATGGACTACACGACGCTCCAGACCATGCTGGACGAGGATTACCCCGACGGCCTGCGCTACTACTGGAAAGCGACCTACGTGGAGGGTCTCTCGGACGACATTATCGACCTCATCGAACGCTACGGCTACGATAGTCCCTCGTCGCTCTCGACGGTCGATATCTGGCATCTCGGCGGCGCAATCAGCGACGTTGCACCTGACGAGACCGCCTTCTGGCACCGAAAGAGTCGGTACATGATTACCTTCGAAGCCAACTGGGAGGACCCGGCGATGGACGACGAAAACGTCGCGTGGGTGCGTGATGGAATCGCAGAACTCCGAGGAATGGCGGGAACGTCGGGCGCATATGGAAACTTCCCGGGATTCGGCGAAGACCCCTCACAGACGATGTTCGGGAGCAACTACGACCGATTAGCCGAAATAAAGGCAAAATACGACCCTGAGAACCTATTCAACCTGAATCAGAACGTCCTCCCGGCTGAGTGACCCTCACGCCGGTGACACAGCGTTTGCTCACCGGACGAGTGTGGGCAACTCTGCGAGCGTCTCAATTTCGTACGTCGGCGTCACCGACACCTCGACGTGCGGCAGTGAGTCGCGGTGGATGAGTACCGAATCTAATCCAGCGCGGTGAGCGGCGACAACGTCGGTCTCTTTGTCGCCGATGTAGAGCGCCGAATCTACATCGAGGTCGGCCAACGCTCGTTCGATGTAGTACGGATTCGGTTTCATCAACTGTAGACTCTCGACCGTCCGCGGACGGCCAAAGTAGGTCTCGAACAGCGATGCCATCTCGAAGAAGTCGAGTTTGAACTCGATAATCGTGTGGTGATTGTTGCTCACGACGCCGCACGGCAGTCGAACGTCGGCGATGGTCGAGACGTCGTCGCTACCGACTGCGAGTGCCCGCGTGAAACGACTCGATTTGCGACTGTTCGTCGTAGCGCTCGCGGGTCTCCCAGAACTCCACGGGGTCGATGTCGTAGACCGCACAGATGTCTGCGAGGCGGTCAGCGGTGAGGGCCTCGTCGTCGACCACTGCGTCGATGTGCGCACCCTCCGCGTCCTCGACACCCATCGAGCGGAACGTCTCACGAGTCGCTTCTGCCATCGGGTCGTAGGTCGGTGGCTCCACGAGTACGCCGTCGCTGTCGAACAGCATCGCGTCGTATTCGGTCACACTCTCGTATCGGCGGATGCGTGTTTGACAATTTCGGCGAGTGGTCCGAACCGACGATGGCCTATCGCTCACCCTCGTACTCGCCGAACCACCCGTTGACGACGCCTTTGAGCGCGCCTGTCGTACTCCCGAGATTGAGCATCTGGTACCCATCTCTGGCTTTCTGGTTCACGTCTTCCATTCCGAATCCGAGACCGCCGACGGGGACGGCCGCTTCGACGGCCGCAGACCGAATCTCCTCGACTGCGTCTTCGACTTCCGGGTGGTCCAACTCGCCGGGGTGGCCAAGCGACACAGAGAGGTCGAACGGGCCGATAAAGACGAATCCGAGTTCGGGAATCGAGAGGATGTCTTCGAGTTCGACCAACGAAGCGGTGTTCTCGATAGTCGCGCCGACGAGAACCGAGTCGTCTTCGGCCGCGACGTAGTCGTCGACCAGTCCCCAGCGTCGTGCTCGCGGTGAGGCGAGTCCGCGTTCACCGGGCGCGTCGTCGTACTCGTATCGCGCGGATTGCACCGCTGCTTCGACTTCCGCGGCCGTTTCGACCCGCGGGAGGAACACGTTTCGGACGCCGAGGTCCAACACCTTGCGAACCGTCGGCGGGTCCACCGTCGGGAGTCGAACCAGCAACTCGGTCTCCGTTCGCTCGGCAGCGCGGAGGAGGTTCTCCATCGTCGGGCCGTCCCACGGACTTGGTCCACCGTGTTCGAGGTCGAGCCAGACGAAATCCAGCCCGAGGTCGCCGTAGAACTCGACGAGCGTCGGCGAGTAGGTGTTGTCGAGGACGCCCAGTGCAACGCCGTCGTTTTCGAACGTCGCTTTGAGCCGGTTGACTGGTTGGTGTGCGGTCATGAGATCCATACAACAGGTAGCGCGAAAAAACAGCGGGTGGTGTGTATCGACACGACTCACCGAGGTGGAGACGCGTCAATCGTGAGACCAGCCACCGAGTCCGGCAAGATGGTTGATACTCCCCGGCCCGCGGCCAACGTCGGCAGGGGAAGCGAGCGCCGTATGCGTGAAGTCGATGCCGTCTTCGACCGCATCCAAGAGCGTCTCGCCGCGAGCGAGTCCGGCGGCAATCGCACTGGAGAGCGTGCATCCCGACCCGTGAGTGATTTCTGAGTCGATTCGAGAGTGGACGAACTCCGTCGTCGTCTCGCGGGTGACGAGCGTATCGACGACCGTCTCGTCGTCGGTTGCGACGTGGCCGCCTTTGAGCAGCACCGCGTCGGCACCGCGCTCGAAGAACCACTCCGCGGCCTCCTGCCCCGCGGCGGGCGAATCTGGAACGATTCCGGTCAAGACCTCGGTCTCGTCTGCGTTGGGTGTAACGAGCGTCGCCTGTGCGAAGATGTCGTCGTAGGCGTCGATTGCATCGGATTCGAGTAGTTCGTCGCCCGACGTGGCGACCATCACGGGGTCCACGACGATGGGACCGTCGTACTCGGCGAGTACCTCGGAAACCGCCTCGACGGCCTCCGCAGTCGCCAACATGCCGAGTTTGACCGCGCCGATATCGAAGTCCTCGAACACCGCATCGCACTGGGCACGAATCGACTCGGTGGGAAAGACGTGGACGTCGCTGACGCCCTGCGTGTTCTGCGCCGTCGCCGAGACGATGACTGACCCCGCGTAGACGCCGAGTCGCGTCATCGTCTTGATGTCGGCCTGAATACCCGCGCCGCCGCCGGAGTCGCTGGAAGCGATGGTGAGCGCGTAGGGCGGGCGTTGCGGGTCGGGCGCGAGCGACATTAGTGTACCTCGATTTTAGCGAGTCGCTCGGTGAGCGTCGGAATGGAGGCATCGACGCCTGCGGGGAGCGACCCGCCAGCGAGCCCTGCAACCGCGTCGAGGAACGCGATTTTGTAACTCGCCGGGCCGTTGTAGTCACCAAACACACCCTCCGCCGCAAGTTCGCCAGCCATGCCGTACGCCGCGGTCCCGACGAGTGCCGCTTCGAGCGGGTCGTCCATCGCGGCGGCGAAGGTTGCGAGCGTGACGCCCTGCATACACCCAGTTCCGACGACGGTTCCCATCATCTCGTGACCGGTGTGGACCTCGTAGGCCACGGAGTCGGTCGCGACGATATCCGTCTCGCCGGATGCGACGACGACAGCACCAGTCTTTCGGGCGCAGGCAATCGCCGTCGAAGCGATATCGGCGTACTCACCGACCGATTCGACGCCTTTGACCTCTGCATCTTCGCCTGCAATCGCGGAAATTTCACCGTAGTTGCCGTTGAGGATGTCCACGTCGAGTTCGGTGACGAGTCGGTCGGCGACGCGCGAGCGAGTCGGCGTCGCGCCGACGCCAACTGGGTCCACGACGAGTGGAACGCCGTGTTCGTTTGCGGCCTTCCCTGCGGTGAGCATCGTCGCCTCGCCCGTCTCACTCACAGTTCCCATGTTGAGCAGACACCCGCTGGCGATAGAGACCATGTCAGCGACTTCGCGCTCGTCGTCGGACATGACCGGCAGTGCGCCCCAGTAGAGCGTGATGTTCGCCACGTCGTTGACGGTGACTTCGTTGGTAATCGAGTTGACGAGGGGTTTCGTCTCACTGACTGCCGCGAGGCCGCCTTCGAGGTCGATGTCGCTCATTGGACGACCCTCCCTTTCGAGACTGCTGTCGCAAGTTGTCGGGTCGCGTCTGCCGGGTTGGGCGCGGCGGTGATAGCCGAGATGACTGCTACGCCGTCGGCACCCGCGGCAACGACATCAGTCGCGTTGTCGGGCGTGATTCCGCCGATACCGACGATTGGAATGGAGACAGTGTCGGCGATGTCTTCGACGCGCTTCAGGCCGATTTCCGACTGCTCGGCTTTCGTGTCCTTCGAACTCGTCTCGAACACCGCGCCGACGCCGAGATAGTCCGCGCCAGCGGACTCGGCCTCTTTCGCGCCTTCGACCGTCGAGACCGAGCGTCCGATGAGCGCGTCATCTGCGAGTTGCTCGCGCGCAACGTCGATTGGCACGTCGTCGTCGCCGAGGTGAACGCCGTCGGCATCGACGGCGACGGCGATATCGACGCGGTCGTTGACGACGAACAGTACGTCTTCGTTGGCGGTGAGTTCGCGGATGGCTTGGCCGAGTTCGTAGCGGGTTCGCGCGCTGGCGTGCTTCTCGCGGAGTTGAATCACGTCGATTCCGCCGCGCAGTGCCGCCTCGACGACTTCGACTGACGTTCGGCCACCCGAGAGGTCCGACTGGGTGACGAGGTAGGTGTCTACTGAGATATTCATGAGTTATATTCGGTGGTGATTTTTCACGGTGGCGCATTAGTTCCACCGCATGCAATCACCTCGAACAAGTTGGCAATTTAGTCGTTCTTGGAGTCTGAGAGCCTCCTATCGTGGTTATGCCCCAAGCGCGCGAAGTGGTATTCTGGTGAGAGAACATGGCGTCATTCCTCGTCGCATACAAGAGTAAAGAAGGACAGACCGCGAAAGTCGCCGAAACGATTGCGTCGGCACTCGAACAGCGAGGCCACGAGGCCCACCCAATGTCGGTGACACAGTGGACGAACGCGGACTCCATCGCCGACTACGATGCGGTTCTCCTCGGGGATTCGATTCACATGGGTCGGCACGCGAAGAAGATGATTCGATTCGCTCGCGACCACCGCGACGAACTCGCCGAACGACCGAATGGATTCTTCCAGGTCTCACTTTCGGCGGCCGACCCTGACGACGAAGACGGGAAGACCGAGAGTGTGACCTACATCCACGAGTTCATCGAGAAAACTGGGTGGGAACCGGACCAAATCGGTGTCTTCGGTGGCGCACTCCGCTACTCTGAATACGGATTCATCACCCGATACATGATGAAGCGCATCGCCCGCGGTAACCTCGGAATCACGGATACTTCCCAAGACCACGAGTTCACCGACTGGGACGAAGTCGAGACGTTTGCCACCGATTTCGCCGTCCTCGTCGAAACCCAACTCGGGGGTGAAGGCGGCACAGAAGAGTCGGCGGCCTGAGTGAGAACGTCCCTCCAAGAACGGTGACTCTCTCGGTGGGAGACTCACACGCACATTTTTCCCGATGTACACTATTTATAATTATGATGATTGGTGAACGTGACTGGAGTGATTTCCAGACGTTTCAACAGAGCCGTGACTACGAGGTTACGGACGTTGAGGCGTATACAGACCTCGCCCGCGAGTTGCGCGCGGCGGTCACCGGTGAGGTACGGTTCGACGAGTACGCGCAGGTGTTGTACGCGACCGACGGGTCGATTTATCGCGCGCGGCCCGCTGGTGTGGTGATTCCGCGAGATATCGCCGACGTACAGGAGACGGTGAAACTCGCGGCGAAGCACGACGTGCCGGTGCTTCCACGAGGTGCCGGGTCGTCGCTCGCGGGACAGGCCGTCGGTCCTGGCTGTGTCGTCATCGACTTCTCGAAGTACATGAACGACATCCTCGCGTTCGACACCGAGGGTCGTCGCGTGACGGTCCAACCCGGTGTCGTACAGGACCACCTCGATGGGTATCTCGCAACCGAGGGCCTGAAGTTCGCTCCCGACCCGGCCTCGGCAAACCGGGCGACTATCGGCGGCGGCATCGGAAACAACTCGACTGGGGCACACTCGGTCAGATACGGTATCACCGACGCCTACACCGAGGAGTTACAGGTCGTCCTCGCCGACGGGTCGGTGATTCACACCCGCGACGTCGTCCTCGACAGCGACGAGTGGGACGCAATCGTGGAAAAAGACGACAGAGAGGCCCACCTCTACGAAACTGTCCGGGCACTCGTCGAAGACAACGCCGAGGAAATCGAGCGCCGGTATCCCAAACTCAAGCGTTCGGTGTCGGGGTACAACCTCCACAAAGTCATCTTCGAGCGAGACGGCGAGCGGGTTATCAACCTCTCCAAACTACTCGTCGGGTCGGAAGGGACGTTAGGCGTCGTCGTCGAAGCCACACTGTCGCTCGTGACCGTCCCCGAAGAGACGGCGCTCGTCCTGTTCGCCTTCGATGACCTCATCGACGCGATGGTCGCGGTCCCCGACGCGCTCGACTTCGGTGCGAGCGCGGTCGAACTCATGGACGACGAAGTGTTCAGAATGGCCCGCGAATCGAGCGAGTACGCCCAGTACGTCGAGCAAATCCCCGACGGGGCCGAGGCGACGTTGATGCTCGAGTTCGACTCGGAACTCCACGACGACTTCGAGAAGGCAATCAGTGCAGCCTCCGAGCATTTCCTTCGGGACGGCGGCGAGTCGGAGCGAGGCAAAGCATTCGCCGCCATCGAAGCCTACGAAGACGCCGACCAAGCCGACATCTGGAAGTTGCGAAAAGCCGCGATTCCGCTGTTGATGTCGCTCGAAGGCGACCCCAAACCGTATCCGTTCATCGAAGACGCGAGCGTCCCACCGGAGGAACTCGCCACGTACGTCCAGGCGTTCGAAGACGTACTCGCAGACCACGGTACGTCGGCGGCCTACTTCGCCCACGCCGGGTCCGGAACCCTCCACATCCGACCGATTCTCAACCTCAAACAGGGTCAGGGCATCGAGACGATGCGCTCGATTACGGACGCGATTACCGACCTCGTGTTGGAACATCACGGGTCGTTCTCGGGCGAACACGGCGACGGCCTCGCCCGAACCGAGTGGAACCCGAAGATGTATGGCCCCGACCTCTGGGCGGCGTTCAAAGAAGTCAAATCCGCGTTCGACCCCGACTGGCGACTCAATCCGGGGAAGGTCGTCTTCCGCGACGACGACCCCGCCGACATGCGCAAGAACCTCCGCTACGGGGAAGCCTACAGCTCTATCGAACCCACGACGACGCTCGATTTCGAGGACGATGGCGGATTCGCACACCTCGTCGAGTTGTGCAACGGCTGTGGAACGTGTCGCCAAATCGGGTCCGGGACGATGTGTCCGACCTACCGGGCCTCCCGTGACGAGGCGGAGACGACCCGCGGACGGGCGAACATGCTCCGGGCAGCAATCAGCGGCGACCTGCCGGAAGACGAGCTCTACTCCGAGCGATTCCAGACCGAAATTCTGGACCTCTGTGTCGGCTGTAAAGGGTGTAAGAACGACTGCCCCACTGGGGTTGACCTCGCCAAACTCAAAGCCGAAGTCAAACACCAGTACCACGAGCGCGAGGGGCTCACTGTTCGTGACCGGCTCTTCGCCAACATCGACACGGCGGCCCGACTGGGGAGTGCGCTCGCACCCATCTCGAATTGGGCTTCTGAAGTCCCCGGTGCGCGGAACGTGATGGAACGAGTCGCTGGACTCGCTCCCGAGCGTGAACTGCCGCGATTCACTCGCCACACGCTCACGCGCTGGATGAACGACCGAACGGCACTGGTGTCGGAACACGAGGCCACACACCGCGTCCTGTTGTTCCCCGACACCTACACGAACTACGTCACACCGGAGATTGGAAAAGCCGCAGTCCGAGTCCTCGAAGCCGCGGGCGTCCACGTCAGACTCGCAACCGACGTGAAACCGAGCGGACGAGCGGCCTACTCGATGGGGATGCTCGACGTGGCACGCGAACGTGCCGAACACAACGTTTCGGCGCTCGCCCCGCGGGTCGGTGATGGCTGGTCTGTCGTCTGTCTCGAACCCGCCGACGCGGTGATGTTCCAAGACGAGTACGGCGACCTCCTCAGTGGACCCGACGTTGCCACAGTCGGTGCCTCGGTCTACGAGGTGATGGAGTTCCTCGACGTGCATCGAATCGACGAGTTGCTCCCGCTTCGAGTCGGCGAACGAGCGGAAGGCGAAACGGGAGCCCAACCGGCGATGGTCGATGGCGGCACGCTCGGGTCGCTCACGTATCACGGTCACTGTAACCAGAAGGCGCTGAACAGAGACCACCACGCAGTGGGCGTCCTCCGGCGCGTCGGCTACGACGTGGACCCACTGGACTCAGGGTGCTGCGGCATGGCCGGGAGTTTCGGTTACGAAGAAGAACACTACGACCTCTCGAAAGCAATCGGGCGAATCCTCTTCGACCAGGTGGATGCGAGTCCCGGCGACACCGTCGTTGCACCCGGCGCGTCGTGTCGGACGCAACTCGGCGACCACAGTGGTCAGCGACCACCGCACCCAATCGAGAAAGTCGCCGAAGCACTCGTCGGATAGCAAACATTTATCCGACGGCCTGCGCGTCTCCGCGTATGGACGTGTCGGTTGGCCGATTATTTTTGCTCTCGCTCGTCGTCGTATCGGTCGTTGTTGGCGGTGTGACGGCCGTCCGAATGCTCGATGTTCACGCGAGCGATATCGATTTCTCGACCCCCGAGACCGCTGAAACACCGATTCCGGCGAACGCGACACCGACCGAGATACTCGACCGTGGCACGACGAATCTCAGACGACAGAGTCACACGGCGACGATTCGAACCACCGCTGTCGAACCTGAAAGGGAGGTTCCACCCGCGACGCTCGTCTCCCACCACGACCCGCAGAGTCGAACGGTTTTGGTGACGCTGGTCACACCCAACTCCGAACCTGAAGATGGTGTTCGTGAGTGGCTCATCGGGGCGTTCTACGTTCACGACGCCCTCGCTCGCTCGACGGAGACGACGGTTTCGGCAAGTGCCCGCCCGGACCAAAAGGCCGCACTGTCCGACCCGGAATGGGCCGAGATGCGACCATCGTACCGGCCCGAACCGGCGTTCAATATTGCAGTCCAGAACGTGTTCGAGGACTACGAGAGCCGAGACGGGTGGCGCGTTCTCTCTCGAAACGACTCGACAGTCGTGGTTGGCGCAGAAAACGAGACCGGCTATGCAGGTATCGTCGGCGTAGACCCTGCCGAATTCGAGGCGACCGGCCCATGTTCCCTTCGCGTGTTTGTCTCCGTCAAAACAGGCCACATCACCCACATCAGCGAGCAAAGTTGCTACCGGACGAAACCGACGGCCACTGAGACGCGTATCCACGACTACGGGACGACGGAGGTCACTCGTCCACCGGCCATCGGTTTCCCGACGCTCGACGAACTCGTCAGAGATTTCGTTTGGTACTGACAGATAGGGGTTGCGGCACACTGTTCGCTTTCCCTATGTTTTTAGCTCATGGCGCGGCACGTCATCACCAACCATGGTAGATGCTCCATCAGTCGGCGAACTCGTACCACCGACCCGAACGCTGATGGGTCCCGGCCCGAGCGACGTTCACCCGCGCGTGTTGCGGGCGATGTCCACGCCGCTTGTCGGCCACCTCGACCCCTCCTTTATCGACATCATGAACGATGTCCAGGAGTTACTTCGCTACACGTTCCGGACGGACAATCAGTGGACGATTCCCGTCTCTGGAACCGGGTCGGCGTCGATGGAGGCTGCGATTGCCAACCTCGTCGAACCCGGCGACACGATGCTCGTTCCGACGAACGGCTACTTCGGCGGGCGCATGGCGTCGATGGCAGAACGCGCTGGCGGAGAGGTCGTGTACGTCGATGCGCCGTGGGGCGAACCGCTCGACCCCGTAGACGTACAGGATGCCTTTGACGAACACCAACCCGACGTGTTCGGCTTTGTCCACGCCGAAACCTCGACTGGCGTCAAACAACCGAACGTCCCCGACCTGACCGAAATCGCCCACAGTCACGACGCCTACGTCGTCGCCGACTGTGTGACCTCGCTCGGGGGAGTCGAACTGAAGGTTGACGAGTGGGGCATCGACGTGGCCTACTCCGGCCCGCAGAAGTGTCTCTCCTGCCCGCCGGGTGCGAGCCCGCTCACCCTCAACGACCGCGCGATGGACAAGGTACTCTCCCGCGAGGAAGACCCGCGCTCGTGGTATCTCGACCTCTCGTTGCTCGAAGGCTACTGGGGCGAAGAGCGCGCCTACCACCACACCGCGCCGATTACGAACGTCTATTCGATTCGAGAGGCGCTTCGTCTCGTCGCCGAGGAAGGCATCGAAAATCGCTGGGACCGCCACCTGCACGTCGCCAGCGGCCTCAAATCCGGTGTCGAAGCGATGGGTCTCGGCTTGAACCCCGAAGACGACTACTGGTTGCCGAGCCTCAACGCCGTACTCGTCCCCGACGGCGTCGATGCGGGCGACGCAATCAGCTACGTCCTCGACCACTACGACCTCGAAATCGCGGGCGGCCTCGGCGCGCTCTCGGGCGACATCTTCCGTATCGGCTGTATGGGCCACTCGGCTCAGGAGAAGAACGTCGCGTTCCTCATGAGTGCGCTCGGCGAAGCACTCGAAGCACAGGGTGCCGACGTGGACGTGGAAGCTGGGTTCGAAGCGATGCGCGAACAGTTCGCGGAGTAAGTCGCGTCTGCGACCATTCTTTTTCACTTCTGTCGAGAGCGGCCAGTTCGACGTGATATCAACGGTTGACCGCCGTTAATTCGCGTTAATTCGGCTGAACGGTAGAGAAATCCGGTGCAACTCGGCCGAACGATTTTCCCCATTCAAGGTGGTGGCACTGTGAGGGCTGACTGAATCACGATGAAGCTACACACAATCGTCGGCGTCGTCCTCGCCGTCCTCCTGACGACTGCGGGTGTCGCCGCCGCCGCGCCCGGAGCGACCGCCAGTGAAACGAACAGCGACGCTGCGACCCAACGGGGGCCACCGAGCGAGTTGCCCGACCCGGTACCCGACTTCGTGTCGTCGATTCACGACACGGTGAGTGACTTCCTCGACGGCGCACTCGAAGGCTCGCTTGGCGAGGCCGTGAGTGACGTGGCCGAGTCGTCTCACTCATCTTCCACGTCGGCGGACAACTAAGCCATCTGGACACGAACACACCGTAGCCAATCACACATATTTCGAACAATGAGACGCCTATTCCTCGTTTCAGCCGCAGTATTCGTCCTCGTCGTCGCCGGTGTCTGCCTGGGGTTCGTCGCTGGTGTCGGTCCGTTCGCCGATGGTGCCGACGCTGGCAGCCAGTCGTCCGGAGACTTCCCGACCCAGACGGCAACGAGCGGAGACTCCGGCGGAAGCAGTAGTGGTTCAGACAGCAGTAGTGGCGATGGAAGTACGAGCGGTGGGTCGAACACCGACTCCGGTGAGCCCTATCGCTTCACCATCAAGCAAATCGAAGAGTGCGGGCAGACCTGCCGCGACGTGACGAGTACGATAACGAACCGGAAAGAGAGCAAGGCGACCGGTGTCACCGTTTACAGTCGCATCTTCGTCGGCAACAGCACCGATTCGGACGATGTCGTCTGGAGAGGCAGCGAAGACGTTGGTTCGCTGTCGGCCGGTGAAGCCTACACGACGACGAAACGGGTCGAACTCAGCTACTCAGAAGCCTTTGCCGTCCAGCAAGCCGATGGCTGGATTACGGTCCAGACGACCATCGAGACGGATAACCAGACGCTCACGTACAAGGAGCGTCGAGACGTCACCTAACAACGAAGGAATCGGGAAACCGGAGTCCCAGGTAGACCTCCCTTCGACAGATTCTCTGTCCGCCTTCGACCGGAAGAGACGCATCCGCAACGACTTTTCGCACCGACTCCAAAGACCGGATATGAACATGGAAGTCCGTGAATTGGCGGACCTCGGCCCCGACGCTCGCCGCGCCTTCTTCGAGCGCGACGCCGGTATCGGCGAGGTACGGTCCGACGTGCGAGATATCGTCGAACGCGTTCGACGCGAAGGCGACGTGGCGATTCGGGAGTACTCCCGCGATTTCGACGGCGTCGAAGTCGGCAACATCGACGTGTCTGATGCCACAGAGCGTGCCTACGACGAAATCGACGACGACATTCGAGCGGCCATCGAGACGGCCGCCGCGAACATCCGTGAGTTCCACGAACGACAAGTACCCGAAGACTGGCGCGACGACTTTTCGGGGCGTGAGTTAGGACGACGATACCGCCCACTCGACCGCGTCGGCGTCTACGCACCCGGTGGCACGGCCGCCTACCCGTCGAGCGTCCTGATGGCAGTCATTCCAGCGAAGGTCGCTGGTGTCGAACACGTCGCCGTCGCCACGCCCCCTGCGGACCCGATGAATCCCGTCACGCTCGCCGCACTCCACGTCGCAGGCGCTGACGCAGTGTATTCGGTCGGCGGAGCGCAGGCTATCTCTGCGCTCGCCTACGGGACGGAGACGGTCAACGCCGTCCAGAAAGTCGTCGGGCCGGGCAACAAGTGGGTCACCGCCGCGAAGGCCGAAGTCCGCGGCGACGTGGATATCGACTTCCTCGCCGGTCCCTCCGAGGTTCTCGTCGTCGCCGACGACACCGCCGAACCGCGATTCGTCGCCGCCGACCTCGTGGCACAGGCCGAACACGACCCGAACGGCTCTGTCGTCGCCATCACGGACGACGCCGACCTCGCACATTCCATCGTCGAAGAAGTCGAACGACAGGCGGGCGAGCGCGAGCGAACCGAGACCATCGAAGCCGCACTGGAAAACGACGCGTCGGGCGTCCTGCTCGCGCGCTCGATGTCCGAGGCCGTCCTCTTCGCCGAAGAGTACGCCGCAGAACACCTGTCGATTCAGGCGAGCGACGACGAAGCACTGCTCGACCGAATCGACTCCGCAGGCAGCGTCTTCCTCGGTCCATACACGCCCGTCGCGGCGGGCGACTACGCGTCCGGGACGAACCACATCCTGCCGACCGATGGCGGTGCGAAGCGACACGGTGGCCTCTCCGTTGACCACTTCGTCCGCTCCACGACGGTTCAACGACTGGACGAAGACGCACTGACAGACCTCGAACCGACGATTACGACGCTCGCCGAAGCCGAAGGACTCGACGCGCACGCCCAGAGCGTCCGCGAGCGATTCGACGAGTAGGCGACACGAAATAGCGGTATTTTAGCGTCATTTTCCTCCAACCAGCGCCACAGTTAACCCTCCGCACAGTTTAGGATGGGACATGAGTACTGAGCCCGCGACTGGCGCGTCGCCGGTCACGGTCACGCCCGAGGCTGCCGAGCAAGCGGTCTCTCTCTTGGAGAGCGAGTCGATGGACACCGACATCGCTGGGCTTCGATTGTTCGTCCAGCAAGGCGGCTGTGCAGGGTTATCCTACGGAATGCGCTTCGACAACGAACCGGAAGACGACGACTCCGTCGTGGAGATGCACGGCCTGCGCGTCTTCGTTGACCCCGCGAGTATGAACTACATCGGTGGTTCGACACTCGACTTCGAAGGCGGCCTGCAAGGCGCAGGCTTCCACGTCGAAAACCCGAAGGCGACGAGCCAATGCGGATGCGGTGAGTCCTTCCGCACGTAGGGACAGATTTCTTAAGCCCCCTGCTGTCGAATCAAGGGGCATGTCAGAACTGACGACTGCGACTGTCTCAAGTGGAAAAACTGTCTTCGTCGCGACCGACGAACCCCGCATTGGGTCCAAAGGGCCGTTCTACGTCGTCTACGCGAGCGAAGACGCCGAGAACCGCTGGGGCTACAAGTGCAGCAACTGCGGGTCGTTCGACACGGCGATGGACACCATGGGCCGCATCGAGTGCAACGGGTGTGGCAACGTCCGTAAGCCCGAGGAGTGGGACGCCGCACACGAATAAATTAGGCCATTTGACAACAATAATTGACTGGTATGGTATAGCGTGACAATCTTTATGCTGACAGCCGTGTTACATCGATTTGCATGGCCCAGGCTTCGATGCCTCCAGTTCAGGAGGCTCGGTCGATATTCGGCCAACTCGGATACGCCGTTTCGGGAAACGGCTCTGAGATGTTGGCCGAGCGTAAATGGCGGACCGTCCAGGTAACTGCACTTCGGTCCAGTGACGCAACAGAGTGCCGACCGGTACTTGCGGATGGGGGAAACAACGCAGGTCACCGGCTACGGTGCTTCGTCACGTGGGACGACCAAATGCAGGCACTTCGCGATCGACTCTCCGGGATTGACCTCCCGTATGAGTGGGCCATTATCGGGGTGTCGGACGACGGATCTGACTATCACGTCGTCCACCAAGCGCGCGCGTAAGTCGGCGGCAACGCCGAAACGTTTTCCCAGTTGCTTACATACGGAGAGGCATGTCTGGCGACGTTCAGGCGGGCCTCCGCCGTCTCGTAAGAAGCCGTAGACTCAATGCGGTACTTTCCTGGCTGTTTATCCTCTTTCTCGGAGGGGTCGCCGTCTGGACCATCGTGACCGGCGGTGACCTCGTGTGGGGTGGCTTCGCCGCCGTCGTCGCAGCCCTCGCACTCGTTCCCGCCGTTTCGTTCCGCGAACCACAGGCGATGCTTCCGTGGGAAGTCATCGCGCTGGCGTCGTTCCCACTCGTTACTCGCGTCCTCGTGAGTGGACAGACGATTGGTGGAATTACGTTCACTGGCCGACTCTCGACGTATCTCGCCGTGGCCGCCGTCGCACTCATCGTGGCAGTCGAGCTCGACGTGTTCACTCCGGTTCGGATGAACGAGTCGTTCGCCGTCTTCTTCGTCGTGATTGCGACGATGGCCGCCGCGGGCGTCTGGGCCGTCGTCCAATGGTTTTCGGACATCTATCTCGGGACGAGTCTCCTGCTCAATGGTCGTCCCGAGGAAGTCGTCGAGACGGCGCTCATGTGGGACTTCGTTGCTGCAACGGTCTCCGGGTTGATCGCTGGACTCCTCTTCGAGTACTACTTCCGCCGGTATGCGGATTCACAGGTCCGCCTCCCCGACGAGATTGTCGAGACGGGTGAGACACAGTGAGGCTTCGTGACGAACTCCACATCGACCAACACCGCCAGCAACAACTCTCGCGGGCGATGCAGGTGATTCTCTTGGGACTCATCTTCATCGGACTCGACCGCCGAAACCTCGGTATCGTCATCAACGCCTCGGTCGGACTCGGCGTGACCTACCTGCCCGCGTTCCTCGAGCGCGACTACCGGATTCCGATGGACGCGGGGTTGACGCTCTGGATTTCGACTGCTGCGTTCCTTCACGCGGTCGGAACCGTCGGCTTGCCGGGGTCTGAAACGAGTTTCTACGCGAGCGTCTGGTGGTGGGACCACCTCACCCACGCACTCTCGTCGTCAGTCGTCGCCGCCGCTGGCTACGCGACGGTTCGCGCCTTCGACGAACACACCGATGCCGTCTACTTTCCGCGGCGGTTCATGTTCGTCTTCATCCTCCTGTTCGTCCTCGCGTTCGGCGTCTTCTGGGAGGTCATCGAGTTCGCCATCAGCGGCATCGCCGCGCTCACCGGAACTGGGTCGGTGCTGACGCAGTACGGACTCGACGACACGCTCTTGGACCTCGTCTTCGACGCCATCGGTGGAGTTCTCGTCGCAGTGTGGGGGACCGCCCACCTCTCCGACGTTGTTGGGGCGCTCAGAACTCGGTTCGACGGGCGCGTTCGAAATTCACGCTGACCGGGAGATTCTTCCACACCGCATACCTGCCACACCTCTCAACTCAGGGACTATTATTTGTGATAGTACGACGAATGGTGTGTCGAGATGGTGTACAAAAAAATCACGCTCATCGGTCGGAGTAGCGAGAGTTTCGACGCCGCGGTAGACAACGCGATTAACCGCGCACAAGAGACGTTGGCGGGCGTCCACTGGGTCGAAGTAAAAGAACTCGGTGTCGAACTCGCCTCGGTCGAAACGCGCGAGTATCAAGCAGAAGTCGAAGTCGCGTTCGAACTCGAAGCAGAAGCATAACCGTCTGTGTCGCGCTCGATGTCGCTACGGTGGCGGCATCCCGACGCTTTCTTACTCACAGCCCTCGCCAGTTTCGAGAAGCGAATGCCCCGTCTCCTCCACTACGCAGACATCGAGAACGTCTTCGACGACCCGGAGCGTGCAGGTCGCCTCGCCGGATGCGTCACCGCACTGGACGACAGCGACGCACTCGTCGTCGGTGCGGGCGACAACAGCGCCCCCGGCGTTCTCTCACTGGTCGAACGCGGCGGGCAAGTCCTCGACTTCTACGAGGCCGTCGATGCAGACTACGACACCTTCGGTAACCACGAGTTCGACTACGGGCCGGTTCGAGCCCGCGAACTCGTCGCCAAGAGTCGCCCGACGTGGGTCTCGGCGAATATCTACGACGAACGCGGAACACGATTCGCCGCAGAAGAGGGTTCGATTCCGTGGGCACTCGAAGAACTCGACGGACTCACTCTCGGATTCGTCGGCATCACCGACCCAGCGACCGGTTCGATAAACCCCGAAGCGGTCGAGTTGGACTTTCACGACCCGTACGAGGCCGCGAGGGAGGCGATTTTGGAGGTCCGCGACGCGGGCGCGGAGTTCGTCGTCGCCATCTCGCACCTCGGGAGCGGCGACGACGAACTCGCCCGCCGATGCGACGTAGACCTCATCGTGGGTGGCCACGTCCACGCCGAGCGAAACGAACGCGTCGATGGCGTCACCATCCTTCGACCCGGTGCGAACGGCCACGTGGTATGGGAAGTCAGCATCGACGCCGATGGCGAGAGTGGGTACCGTATCACCCCAACTCGCCACGAGACCGCCGACTACGACCCCGACGAGGAACTGGTCCAATCGCTCTTGGGGCGCGTCGATAGCGCCGGACTGGACGACGTACTCTGTCGTATCGACGAGCCAATGGACCGCGCAGAAGAGACGGTCGCCGCTGGCGAGTGCCGCGTTGGCAACGCCATCGCCGACGCCTATCGGTGGGCAACTGGGGCCGATATCGGCTTACAGAACAGCGGTGGGATTCGGTCGGGACCGCCGGTTGGACCCGACATCACTCACGCCGACCTCGTGAGTCTCGTCCCCTTCGAAGAACACCTCGTTCTCGCCGAAGTGACGGGCGAAGAGTTGTTGACAATCTTCGGAACCGCACGGGGCGAGCAGATGGGATTCGGGGAACCGGACTGGTGGCACGCCCACCTCAGCGGCGCGCGCGTCGTCTGGGACGACGAGACGAACGAAGTCATCGAGGCGACTGTCGGCGGAAAAGCAATCGACCCGGAGCGACTCTACACGATTGCGACGAGCGACTATCTCCTGCACAGCACACAGGAGTTCCCGGCGCTCACCCAACAGCACCGTGCGGGTGAGTTCGAAATCCAGCACGAGGCGTTGGCGCGCTACGCCCGCGAGGTCGGCTTCGACGCCGAGATAGAGGGGCGAATCGTCCGACGCCCGGCGGCGCGGGCGGACGATTAACCGACCCCGCGGCGAAGCCGTCCGAGAGGGAAAAGTACAGGGACACCCAACGAGTCAGCATCAACTATGACACGTATCGTGGTTCCAGTTCGATACCCGCTGACGAAGCACTCGCGGGCGACACTGGAAGAGGCGGTTCGCATCGCGAGGGAACGCGATGCGGAGTTGACAATCCTCCACGTTGACCTCTATCAGTCGAACCACAGTGTGACCCGGACGGAACTCAAGCGGGCGGTCGAACGCGAGTTCGGTCCGCTGTTCAGGGCACGCTACGTCGTTCACCGAGGGTTCCTCGTCGAAGAGACTATTCTCGAAGAAGTCGCCGCAGAGAGCGCCGATATCGTCGTCATCGGCTCTAAACAGGCGAGTAGTTGGCGACGGATGCTCCGCCGATTCCTCGACGACCCAGATATCGACTCGTATCTCCGCGAAAAACTCGACTGTACTGTGATTACGGTCCGACCGGACAGTTAATTCGACTGTTCGTTCGAACTCTCCCCGTCTTCTGGAGCCTTCTCGTGACTCGAATCGACGGTGTTCGTGAGCCCCGGCGGTGGCACCATCTTCGACGAAGTCTCGCCGTTGGTCCCCCCAACGTGGAGTTCCCCGCTCGTCTCGTCGAACATGACGTGGGTGTGCGGGTAGGCAAATTCCACATCCGAGTCGGTCGTTTCGAGCAGTTCCAACAGTCGGGTCTGGACGTTCGATTTGAGGGTGCCGATTTTGTAGGGCTTTTCGCCCCAGAACCGAAGCCGAATGAGAACCCCGTTGTCGGCGAACGAATCAATGTACGCGGTCGGTTTGGCCGGGTAGCGCGCGCTCCCGATGCGGATGTCCGGGCCGCCTTCGATGACTTGGTCGCTGTCGCGGGCCGCCCGCTCGATGAGGTCGCGTGCGGCCGGAACGTCGGACTCGTAGGTGACGAGTACGTCCAACGTCAGGCGAGTGCGCTCGTCTTCGGCGGAGTAGTTGATAACGTCGCGCTCGCGGATGCTCGCGTTCGGCATGACCAAGAAGGTGTTATCGAGGGTGAACATCTTCGTATAGCGGAGCGTAATCTCCTCGACGAACCCTTTCCGACCGTTGTCGAGTTCTATCATGTCGCCGATTTCGTAGGGCTGGTCGGCGAGGACGAACACACCGTTGATGATGCTCCCGACGATGGGTGCGAGGATGATACCGAGGACGGCAGAGAACACCGTCACCGAGAGGACGATTTGGCCCACTTGGAGGTCGAGAATATTGGCTGCGACTGCGGCCCCTCCCATCACGACAGTGAGTCTGACGAATCGGAGAACGGTCTGGGCGACGCTCTGGCGCCGGAAGCGACGAGCGACAGGTCGCCCGAGCAACCGAACGGCGTACTTCGAGACGACGACGCTGGCGAGAAGGACGAACAGCGCCAGAAGGAGCTCGACGCCCGGACTGGAAGTCCACTCGGGGAGCGAAAGTTGCGGCGTCTCAGGTTGGAGGAAGAACGAACTGGCCGCCTCGCTCACGGAAAACTCCGTGTGGGCGAGCGAGCGGACCACATCATCGACTCGACGCATACCACTCGCAACGGAGAGCGTTTAAAAAAGGGTTGCCACTGTGAAAGTCCACGAAAGTTGCACTGTACGAAAGTGTCGCAACTCCAGCCGTGGTGACACTCAACGATACAATACCACGACATTACGGAATGGTGTGCTACTCGGTTTTCAGTAAATGACTTAGGGGAGGCCGTATTCCTCACGAACATGGCTGACGAACTCCGGCTAACGATGGAGCGTGTCGGTGAGCGCTTTAACCTCGGAGAGTACGAAATCGATGCGTACCTGGCTGTACTCGAACACGGACAGTTGACGGCGAGCGAAATCGCCGACCGAACGAGCATTCCACAACCCCGTGTCTACGACACGGTTCGAAGTCTGTCGGACCGCGGTCTGGTTGAACTCCGCGAATCGCGTCCGATGAAAATCGTCGCTATCGACCCCGACGACGCCTTCTCGAACGTCAAAACGTCGCTCGACGAACTCATCTCCGAACTCGAAGCGCGCTATACGGCACCCGCACGCGACACCGAGGCAGTCTCGCTCGTCAAGTCGCGTTCGACTATCCTTCGGTACATCGAGGAGATTATCGAGTCCGCGGAGTACGAACTCGTCCTCTCGCTGACGCCCGACCTGCTTCGCCGCTTCCGCGACGACCTCGCGGCCCAAATCGACGACGGCGTAAGTATCGACCTACTCATCACGCCCGCCTCCCGCGCGCCTGACCCGTCGGAGTTCAACTACCTCGACGTGGCGACTATCGCCCGCGCCCGCCGTGGTATCACCTCGCCCGTTCTGGCCGTCGCAGACGGTGAGTACTCGATGTACGCCACGCAGGACGCCCTCCGCGACGACCGCGACCGCTACGGCGTCATCTTCAACCGCTCCGCGCTCGGCTTCCTCGTCAGTGGTTTCTTCGGGACCGTTCTGTGGTCCACCGCCGAGACCATCGTCGCAGACGGCAAGCGCCGCCCGTTCCCGCGTCGCTACGCCTCTATCCGTCGCGCCGTAAAGGACATCCGTGAGATTGAGGGCGACTTCTACGCTTCTGTCTCCGGGCGCGACGTCGAAACCGGCGACCCAATCATCGTCGAAGGCCGGGTCATCGAGACGGCGTTCGAAGACACCGAAGAGGTCGCATCGCTCCACATCGAGACCGACGAAGGCGTCGTCGAAGTCGGTGGTCTCGTGGCTGCGCTCGAAGACATCGAAGGCCAAGAAATCTTGCTCGGCCGCGACGAAGTGCCGGACCGCGACCAGTTCGCCTAACCGGCGATTCGTCTCTTTCTATTCGTCCAGTTCGTAGACGACGGCATCGCACTCAGCGCACGCCAGCACTGGATGTTCTGGATTGTCGTAGAGGCCTGCGGTGCCACCACAGCAGTTTCGAACCGTCGTCTCTTCGACTGCGCCGCCGCACTCTGGGCAGATTTCGATGAACATCCGCATCGGTTCGGTCGCGGCGAGTCGAACGCTCGCAGGGATTCCTTCCTCGGAGAGCGCGAAGATGGTCGCAACGTCGGCGATTGCCTGTGCGCGCGACATCCACACCGACATGTCAGGACCGTCGATACCGATGCCGTCGAACTGGGGTGAGACGTCTGCTTCGAATGGAACCGCCGTCGAGACGGTATTTGCGAGTTCGTCGTCGCTCCCTTTGCGGAGCGTGGCCATCGTCTCTTCCCAGCCGTCTCGGAAGTCGTCTGCCACGTACAGGCCGTCTTCTTTCTCGATGAGGACGCCCGAATCGAGGAGCGTCGAGAGCATCACTTCGGGGTTGATGTCGGCGGTGAGCGACTCAGATTCGCGCAGTTCGTCTTCGTCGTCGTAGCCGAAGACATCGGCGAGACCCGCGGCCTCGACGAGTCGCGGCGCGAACTCGGGGGTTCCGGGGACGACGTAGCCACGGAGATACACGGCAACCGCGCCCACGACGAGGACTACGAGGCCGACCGGAATCCAGAGAATTCCGAGCGCGAACGCGACGACGGCGATGATGGCACTGTTGACGACGGTACACGGGAGACACCGATTTTGGCCGGTGTACTCAGGTCGTTTGAGAGAATCGACGATGGACATGTTACGGGACAATAGGTGTGGGAACCTTTCGCTGTTGGGGTTGACCCAGTATTCGAGTTACTTTGCTGGCGGCGTTTCGACGGAGTTGACTTTCACCGCACGGCCTTCTTCGGACGAGCGGTAGATCGCGTCGATAACCTGTTGGACGGAGATAGCCTCTGCGACCGTATTGCGTCCGGGGGCCTCGCCCGCTGCGACGGCCTCGACGAAGAGTTTCTGTTCAGACTTGTGCGTGTCGTTGACCTGCGTGTCGATGTCGGCAGTCGTGAGGTGGTTGCTGCCACCGACGTCGCCCTCGTAGAAGTTGAGTTCGTGGCTGGCGCGGTCGAATCGGGCACCGCCTTTCGTGCCACGGAGGAAGAACTCGTCGTTGGTCGGGCGGTTCGTCGCCCACGCGACTTCGAGCGAGATAGTCGTGCCGTTGGCACAGCGGATGAAGGCGCTGGCGGAGTCATCGACGTTGAAGCCTTCCGGCCCGATGTCGTCGCCCCACATCTCGACGAAGGTGTAGTCCTCTTTGTCACCGAACTGCGAGCGCGTGACGCCCGAGACTTCGACGACTTCGGGGAAATCGAGGAAGTAGAGTGCGAGGTCGATTGCGTGGACGCCGATGTCGATGAGCGACCCGCCGCCTGCGATTTCTTTCGAGGTGAACCACGACCCGCGGCCGGGGATGCCACGGCGACGGACGTAGTTGGCTTCGATGTGCTTGATGTCACCGAAGCGACCTGCCTCGTAGTGGTGTTTGAACACTTCGACGGGGTTGGCAAAGCGGTTGTTGAACCCGACCATACAGAATCCATCGGCCTTCTCTGCGACCGTGGCGATGTTCTGTGCGGATTCGAGCGAGTGCGCGAGCGGTTTTTCGAGCAGTACGTCGAGCCCTGCTTCGAGCGCATCGACGGCGTACTCTTCGTGGAAGCGGTTTGGCGTCGTGATGATAACGGCGTCAACCTCATCGAAGAGTTCGTTCTTGTCTTCGTAGGTGTTCACGTCGTACTTCTCGGTAAAGCGGTGGCGTGCCTCTGCTTGAATGTCGAGGCCGCCGACGAGTTCTGCACCGAGGTCGACGAGGCGGTCGGCGTGGTGGTGGCCGATGTTTCCGAGTCCGATGATACCAACACGGACAGATGACGCGGTACTCATGAATCAATGATTAACTACAACATGTGTTAAGTTTCTCGTTATCGTGGCTGATTTGCCAAGAACAAGATAGAATCGACAGCGCGCGCGGCGAAAGGTGAGATTCAGTTCGATGACCGAACCATCTCGAAGGGTGGATATTTCATCGACTAAAGATGTTCGACGGCGTGTGCAGTCGGTCGGTCAGTAGAGTTGTTCTTCGCGCTCTTTGCGTTCTTCTTCGCGGCGCTCTTCTTCTTTGAGCTTTTTGCGTCCACGGAGGTACTGTTGGCCTTTTGGTATGAACTTGTTTTTCACGTCGAGGAAGAACGAGACGAATCCGTAGGCCCAGAAGAAGAAAAGCACCGTCCCCATACCGAGATAGAGCCAGCCGAGTTCGTTAACCATAGCTAGAGGATGCGGTGTATCGCGGATAAACGTTGTGCGAGGCCGACAGCGAGTCGGCGCGCGGTTGGATTAGTCGTCGCTCTCTGCTTCGGTTCCGGCCGCGCCGCTCGCTTGCACGGCGTTTTCGATACCGTGGCTGAGTGCCTGTCCACTTTCGCTGTCGAAGAAGTGCAGTTTCGACCGGTCGAGGACGACCGAGACGTCTTGGTCTTCTTCGATTTCCGTGTCGGGTGCGACACTCATCAGCAGTTGGTCGTTCGTCGCGCCCGACGTGTCGTCGTCGAGGCTCGTTTCGACTTCTTCGCTGAGTTTGAGGTAGACGAAGATTTCGTCACCCATCGGCTCGAGAACGTCGGTCATGGCGTCGATTTCTTCACCAGGGCTGGTCACAAGGTGCTTCTCCTGGGAGAGGTAAACGTCCTCAGGACGGACACCCATTGTGACCTGCGCCCCGACTTCGACGCCGAGGTCTGTTGGGTCGAACTCGACACTGATGTTCGTCGATTCGAAGCCAGTCTCGGTGATTTCGCCATCGAGGAAGTTCATCGAGGGCGACCCGATGAAGCCTGCGACGAACAGGTTCGCCGGTTCGTTGTAACACGTCAGTGGCGGCGCAATCTGTTGGAGTTGACCGGAGTCGATGACTGCGATGCGGTCGGACATCGTCATCGCCTCTGCCTGGTCGTGAGTCACGTAGATGATGGTCGTGTCCAGTTCCTTGTGGAGGCGCTGGAGTTCCGTTCGCATGTGGACGCGAAGCTTCGCGTCGAGGTTGGCGAGCGGCTCGTCCATCAGGAAGACGCCGGGGTTGCGGACGATTGCGCGTGCGATTGCGACGCGCTGGCGCTGCCCACCGGACATCTCGTCGGGCATGCGTTCGAGCATGCCTTCGAGTTGAACGACGTCTGCGGCGCGGTTGACGCGCCGGTCGATTTCTTCCTTCTCGTAGTTACGGAGTCGAAGGCCGAACGAGATGTTGTCGTACACGTCCATGTGCGGGAACAGTGCGATGTTCTGGAAGACCATCGCGACTCCGCGGTCCTTCGGTGGGAGGTTCGTAACCTCTCGGTCGCCGATGAAGACCTGCCCCTCGGAGGGGATGGTCAGCCCGGCAATCATCTCCATAGTCGTCGATTTTCCACACCCCGATGGACCGACGAGACAGATGAATTCGCCGTCCTTGATGTCGAGGTTCATGTCGTCGACTGCCGTTACTTCGTCGTAGTGCTTGCTTACGTGTTCGAGTTTAACGTCTCCCATGGTTACTCCTTCAGTGCTCCTGCAGTCAGTCCACTGACGATGCGTTCCTGCGCGATAATGACAAGGATGGCCACGGGTAAGACTCCCACGATGGAAGCGGCGGCCATCAGGTTGTACGGTGTGTCGAACTGGCCCTGATATTTCAGGATACCAGCGACGATTGGTGCCCACGAAGCGGCTTCACCGTTGTTCATCAGGAACGAGAAGAAGAACTCGTTGTACACCGCGATGAACGTCAGCACACCCGCAGTCGCCACACCAGGGGCCGACAGCGGCACGATGACGCGGAACAGTGCGCCGAGTCGTGTCGTCCCCTCGACACGCGCTGCGTCTTCCAGCCCGTCCGGAATCTGCCCGTAGAAGGTCGTCAGGATGAAGACCGACAGGGGCAAGAACAGCGCGCTAAACGGGAACACCATCGGTGCTGGTGTGTTGAACAGGTCCGGTGACGAGATTGTCACCGGTCCCAACCCGATTGCCGTGTTCCCCGTGAACAGCTCGAAGAGCGGGATGAGGAACGCCGCTGGCGGGAAGTACGAGATAGCCAGGATGCCGAGCATCAGCAGGCCCTTCCCGGGGAAGCGGAGACGTCCGAAGACGTATCCCGCGAGGCTCGCGAGGAGCAAGACGATAATCGTCGTCGTAATCCCCAGCACGAAGCTATTGAACATGTACCAGTGGAACGGCACCCGCTGGAACATCTCGACGAACACGATTGGGTTGAATCCTTTCGGAACCAGCCCCATGTTCGCGATGAGGTTGTTCGGTGTGAGCGCCAAGACGAGCAACCAGTAGAACGGGAACAGCGTCGTGACGAGGAAGAACACAGTCGCGACGTAGAACATCGCGCTGTAGACCTTGTCTGGATTGCCGATTGCCGAGGTAACCCAGCGTCCGAGTGGTCCACGCTTTAGTTCTGCGTCGTCGCGACCCATTCCGGTTGTTGGATTTTCGCTTGACATCTTAGACACCCTCACTTGCGAAGTTCACGATGTAGATGGACACCACGACGCCGATGATGGCGGCGGTGACGAATGCGACCGTCGCAGACGTCCCGTACAGTGGCGTGTTGAACGTCGTCACGACGAGACACGACAGCGACGGAACCGTCTGACAGCCAGCCATCGTCTCGATGATGCCGTACACGCGCATCGCGTCGATGGTGCGGAAGAGCATCGCAACCAGCACCGTTGGCAGGATGAGCGGGAACGTGATGAGTTTGAACTGCTGCCAGCGCGAGGCACCAGCAACTTTCGCGACGTCGTAGAGCGAGCGGTCGATGCTCTGCATCCCAGCGAGGATGAGCAGTGCCATGAACGCGCTCGTCTTCCAGACGTCGGCGACGATGATGAGGAACAACGAATCTGCGGTGTCACGCAGCGGCGTCGTTCCGATGAGGCCGAGTTGGTTCAACAGCGCCGGGTCTTGTGCGTTGCCGACCAGGAACCCGATGTTCGGCTGGAACATCAGGAAGAAAATCATCCCCTGGATGACGATGGGCACGGCCCACGGGATGATGATGGCGACACGGACCCATCTGCGACCACGGAAATCCTGGTCCAAGATGAGTGCTTGACCGAAGCCGATGAGCGTTTCGAAGAGCACACTGAACACGGTGAAGATGAGCGTCACCATGAGTGCGCTTGAGTACACGTTCGTGACGAACGGGAACTCAGACGTGAATGTCGGAAGGAACCTCGATGGAAGCGCGTAGTTGCGCGCGCCGGTGAACAGGTCGATGTAGTTCTGTAACCCGACGAACTCACCCAGTCGTGCAGTCCCCGTCAGTCGGTCGGCGAACAGCGACATGCTGAACGTCGAGACCAATGGGTAGACCGCGATTACCCCCAAAAGGATGAGTGCGGGTGTGAGAAGCAGGTACGCGAACTGCGTCTCGGACAGGTTTTCCATCCAGTTCACAGCGGACGTATACGGGCCGCTTCGCTGGGTATCAGAAAGTCCCTCCCCTGATTGTTGTTCTGTAGCCATGTCAAATGATAACGTGTGAGTAGGGTTACGTCTTACTCAAGACGTTGTTTTACGCGTTCTGCTCGATCTGTTCGAGTTGCGACGCGAGGTCTGCCATCGCCTGTTCAGGCGACTTCTCTTGTGCGTACGCGGCGTTGACTTCCTGCGAGACGCGACCGGACTCCTGCGGCCAGACGACGGTGACGGGACGCGGGATTGCGTTCTCGCCAGCCACCTTCAGTGCAGGGAGGTAGCGACCGATGATGTCGACTTCTGCTGCTTCGTCGGAGTCGAGCAGCGTCGGACGTGGTGGAATCCAACCGATGATGCGGAACATGTCGAGCTGGAACTGCTCGTCCTGCATCGCCTTCATGACCTGCACACCGGCCTGCTTCTGTTCGTCCGACGAGTTCGGGTTCATCGTCAGGTGCCAGCCACCGAGTGCGGCGACGGGGCCACCGGTGCCCTCGTACTCTGCCTCGTCAGGCGTGACACCGTACGGAATCGGCATGACACCGAGGTCTTCGCCGAAGCCGGTCTGGTCGTTCTCTGCCGACGGCTCTGCACCGTTGATGACGATGGAGTACGGCCAGTTGCGGTGCATGACTGCGTTGCCCGTCGTGAACGGCTGACGGGACGGCTCTTCGGTCCACTGGAGGACGGCCTCGGGTGCGATGTTACCCGTGATGCCGTCGAGTGCGTACTCGTCGTCCTCACCGTGGATGAGCGTGCGGACCATCCGGATGGAGTTGATGACGGGTTCTTCTTCGACCGTAATCGGGCGGTCGCCGACGGGACCGAAGAGGTTCTCGCGGCCACCGAAGTAGGCGCCACCGTACGACGTCATGAACTCGTTGAAGTCACAGCACGAGAGACCTTCGTAGACGTTTGCCTGGAAGGTGTAACCGTACTGGACGTCGTTCGCGTCGAGTGCTTCTTTCGTGATTGCCGAGAACTCTTCCCACGACATGGACTCGGTTGCCCACGTCTCGAAGTCGTCGTCCGTGTAACCCGCGTTCCGGAGCAGGTCCTTGCGGTACTGCATCGTCGGGAAGTCGGGGAAAAGCGGCTGACCGTAGAGGTCGCCATCCGAGCCTGTCGCGGTTGCGACAGATGCCTCGAAGTATTCGTTGTTGATGGCGTCGGTCATCTCTGACGGAAGCGACTGCGAGAGGTTCTGCAGTTGGTTCCGTGCGATGAACGGAATCGTCCATCCGCTGTCCATCATCAGGAGCGTCGGTTCTTCCCGACCACCGGAAAGCCACTGCTGGTACTGTGCCTGACGGTTGTCGGTCACCTGCGAACCAGCGATAATGTCGACCGTGATGTTGTCCGGAAGACCGGCATCGCTGAGTGCTTGGAGGACCTCCTCCTCTGCGTCCGCGATACGCGTGTCAGCGGCCCACTGGATAGTGATATCCTCGGTGGGTGCTTCGGTGTTAATCGGCGTGTCGGTGTCGCCGTCGCCGCCACCGTTGCCACCGTCGCCGTCACCGCCGCCGGTACTAATACATCCAGCGAGACCGACTGCGACGCCCGATGCGCCAGCGGCCTTCACGAAGTTGCGTCGAGAGACGCCAGTGCGCTTGCCCTTGCTTGAATCAGCATCAACCATTACAGTTTGTAATCTACATTTAATGATTATTTATACTTTTGGTGACGGCTACTACCGCTGTGGTAGTAAACTGCTTGTCAAGATTTTCTGACCAAAAGCCAAAACAACGCCACTACCTCCACTTTTGAGGGTGAAAATAGCACTTTCGTAAAAATTTACTCGTTGCTGAATTGTCTCTTTGCCGCTGGAAGGGGGGTTTCTATCCGGTCGAGACAGGTGTTGGCGGCACTCGGTGATTGGCTGTCAACACCTCTCGTTCTCGGAGAGAGACGCAACCGCTTTACCCCCGCCTTCGGAACGCGCAGTGTATGGACGGGCGCACACGTGAGTACCTCGAAGGTCGTTTCGGCGATTACTACCGAAGCGCCACGGTTCCCCTGCCGCCTGCCCCAAGCGAGCGCGAGTGGGGTGTCATTCCGTGGTCGGCAGGCGGAACTCGAATGCACCGCCACCAGTCGCTCTTGGACCTCGGGGAACTCGAAGACTACCTCGCGCGCACCGCGCCCCGGCACGTCTACTTCTCGTCGGCCCGCTTTGCCGACCCTGGCGCATCCTCGATGGACGACAAAGACTGGCGAGAAGCCGACCTCGTCTTCGACATCGACGCCGACCACCTCCCGGGCGTGGACCCCGAGGAAACTTCGTACGCCGAGATGCTCGCAGCGGGGAAAGACGCCACCGAAAATCTCCTGTCGCTTCTCGACGACGACTTCGAGTTTCAGGACATGCAGGTCGTCTTCTCCGGTGGACGTGGATATCACGTTCACGTCCGCGACGAGGGGATTCGGAGCCTCGATAGCGAAGCACGCCGTGAGATCGTCGATTACATTCGCGCTATCGACCTCGACTTCGACGGTCTCATCGAGACACGTGCGGGCGACCGAGGAATCACCCAGCGCGTTCTCCGAACCGAAGGCGGGTGGGGCCGCCGAACTCACGACAGACTCCTCGAATTCGTGGACGGTCTCATGGAACTCGAAGAAGAAGCCGCACTGAATCGCTTGCAAGAACTCGATGGTGTCGGCGAAGGCCGCGCGAAAACGATCCTGGGCGCGTTCCGAAACAACCCCGATGCGATTCGAACGGGGAACGTCGAGGCTGGGGGTCCGGGTGTTCGAACCCTCGTAGACGCCCTCGCGCACGAAGTCGTCGAATCCGAAACCGCGCCCATCGACGAACCCGTCACGACGGACACGAAACGTCTCATTCGACTCCCCAAGAGTCTCCACGGCGGGTCGGGACTCGTCGTCCAACCACTCACCCGTGAGGAGTTCGAGGAGTTCGACCCGTTGGTCGATGCCGTCCCCGACCGATTCCGTGGGCGCGAGATTACCATTCGAGTCACCGACCCCGGCCCAGTTACTTTCGATGGCGATACATTTACACTCGACTCGGGTGTTCAGTCAATAAGCGAAAGCGTCGGGATTTTCCTCATGGCCCGAGGTCGCGCCGAGAAGGTGAAAGAATGAATGCAGACGAACTCAGGAGTGTGCTGCGGACGGAGCGGCAGAAAGATAGCTTGCAGCAACTTCGCGAGTCGTTCTACGAAGACGTCGCGGAACTCATCGCCGAGCAGAAAGCCCGGCGAGACCAGCGCGCCGACGAACTCGGGACACACTACTCCAACGAGATTCGGCGCATCACCGACGAAATCGAGACCACAGAAGAGATTGTCACCTCGATTTACGAGCGCCGCGTCGGCAAAGTCGTCAAAGCCGCGAGTTTCGCGGCCGCAGGCATGCCGACCGATACGGACGGGCTAACCCACGAAGAGAAACGACTGTTCGATGACCTCGTCACCCGAATCGAAGAGAACCGCACGACTGTCCTCTCGACACTCGAAGACGTTGCGGCGAGCGACACACCGGCATCGACCAGTTCAGCATCTACGACATCACCGACTTCTCAGCGCCCCGAACCAACGACGACCGAGACCGAACCTTCTCCCGCGGCAAAACCCGACGATGTGCCGCCAATCCCGCCAGACGCCCCAGACCCAGAGTCAGGAGAGAGTACAGAAGCATCCGACGCGGCAGGCGACATCCTCGCGGATGCGATGGGAACTGGGTCGGACGACACCGACGCCGCATCTACTACCGACACTGCATCCACGACCGACCCCGCATCCGCGTCCCCCGAGACGTCCTCGACTCCCGAAGCCGACCGCCCGAACGACGAAGCGACGGTGGTTATCGGGGACGAACCGGCAGCATCCAGTGAGACAGCAGAAGCGGGTGACGACGACCCGCTCGTCGACCTCGACTCGGAGCGGACGACGGTTCGAATCACCGCCGACGTGGGAACCATCTTCGGCATCGACGAGCGCGAGTACGACTTAGCACAGGAGGACGTCGTGACGCTCCCCAGTGCGAACGCCGGGCCACTCGTCGAACGCGGCGCGGCAGAAGAATTAGAGTAAGAAAGAGCCTTTGTAGGGGCCTTCCAACGAACAGCGTATGCTCGCTGTTGGCGATACTGCCCCCGACTTCGAACTTCTCGACCAGCACGGAGAGTCGGTCTCCCTCTCGGACTACCGCGGCCACTACGTCGTCGTCTACTTCTACCCCCGAGCGGACACGCCGGGATGCACCACCGAAGCCTGTGGCTTCCGCGATTCGTGGGACGAGTTCGAAGAACGCGACGTTCCCGTTCTCGGAATCAGCGACGACCCCGTTTCGGACCTCGACAAATTCGCAGAAAAGTACGACCTCCCCTTCAGACTCCTCTCAGACGAAGACGGCGAGGCCTCGGCAAAGTACCACTCGTACGGCGAGAAGAACATGTTCGGCAAGACGTTCGATGGCGTCTTCCGCAACACGTACATCGTCGGCCCGGACGGCACTATCGAACACGTCTACGAAGGCGTCTCTCCCGACGGCCACGCTGGCGAACTGCTCGACGCACTCGCTTCCGAATAGCTCACTTACTACGGCCCGAGTAGCTTTTTGACAAACGACGAGTAGCACACCACATTTCCGATGAAATAAACAGCAAACGAGTTTCGAATTCCGTGTTCGAAATCCTGCGTACCGCTACATAGTGGACAAGGTGCATATGAACATATCGGAATGCGTGAATTGTCGCAGAAATTTGCGAAGGTGAGCGTGGCGAACGGACAGGAGACGAGAGCGAACGGCGGGAACGAAGACGGTAGGAACGAGAACGGAAAGGTGGGAAAGAGAGTCGAAGGAACCAGCGGAGTGGAACGAAACAGACGAGATTCCGCGTGGAATCTGTGAGTTACTGGAACGTGCGGCCGATTTCGGACTCGCGGTCGCGTTCGACCTCGCTCTTCTGGAAGCGTTCTTCGATTTCTTCGTAGCGGCGGCGCACGTCGTCGGTCACACTTGCACCAACTTCGTCGAGGGCGTCTTCGAAGTGTTGCATCGTGACGCGAACGTTGCCGACGCTTTCGTCGATGTCCTCTTTCTTCACACTCTTGATGAACTCGCGGGAGGCGTTCATCGAGGCCTCGCGGCAGAGTGCTTCGAGGTCAGCACCGACGTATCCGTCCGTCTTGGCGGCGATCGAATCGAGGTCAACATCCTCAGCGAGCGGTTTGCTGCGGGTGTGGACTTCGAGGATGGCACGGCGTGCGTCCTCGTCAGGGACGGGAACGTGGACGTGGCGGTCGAGGCGTCCGGGCCGGAGGAGCGCCGAGTCGATGAGGTCCGGGCGGTTGGTCGTGGCGATGACGACCACGTCTTCGAGGGCTTCGAGTCCGTCGAGTTCAGTCAGGAGTTGCGAGACGACGCGCTCGGTAACCCCAGAGCTAGTCGAATCACGGCCGCGCTCGGTTGCGATGGAGTCGATTTCGTCGAAGAACACCACCGTCGGGGCGTTCTCGCGGGCCTTCTTGAACACTTCGCGGACGCCCTTTTCGGACTCGCCGACGAACTTGTTCAGGAGTTCGGGCCCCTTGATGGAGATGAAGTTCGACTCGGCCTCGTTGGCGACGGCCTTTGCGAGGAGGGTCTTCCCCGTCCCCGGTGGGCCGTACATCAACACGCCCTTGGCGGCCTCCATGTCCATCTGCCTGAACACTTCGGGGTATTCGAGCGGCCACTGAATGGTCTCACGAAGGCGTTCTTTAGTGCCTTCGAGGCCGCCGACGTCTTCCCAGGTCACGTCGGGGACTTCGACGAACACCTCGCGCAGGGCGGATGGCTCGATGCTCTTGAGTGCCTGCTTGAAGTCGTCCTCGGTGACTCGAAGGTTTTCGAGTACTTCGGCGTCGATTTCCTCGGCTTCGAGGTCGAGTTCCGGGCGGATGCGACGCAGAGCGTGCATCGCCGACTCTTTGGCGAGGGATTCGAGGTCGGCACCGACGAACCCGTGGGTGTTGTCCGCGTACGAGTCGAGGTCCACGTCGTCCATCAGCGGCATGTTGCGCGTGTGGACCTGCAAGATTTCCTTGCGGCCGTCGCGGTCGGGGACGCCGATTTCGATTTCGCGGTCGAAGCGCCCACCGCGGCGGAGTGCGGTGTCGATTGCATCGACGCGGTTGGTCGCGCCGATGACGACGACTTCGCCGCGTTCGTCGAGGCCGTCCATCAGCGAGAGCAGTTGGGCGACGACGCGGCGTTCGACGTCACCACCGGCCTCACTGCGCTTGGGTGCGATGGAGTCGATTTCGTCGATGAAGACGATAGCGGGCGATTGCTCGGTCGCCTCCTCGAAGATTTCACGGAGTTGCTCTTCGGACTCGCCGTAGTACTTCGACATGATCTCCGGCCCCGAGATGGTGTGGAACGAGGCGTCGATTTCGTTGGCGACTGCCTTGGCAATCAGGGTCTTCCCCGTGCCCGGCGGGCCGTGGAGGAGGACGCCTTTCGGCGGCTCGATACCGAGGCGCTTGAACAGTTCGGGGTGGCGCATCGGCAGTTCGATCATCTCACGAACCTGTTCGAGTTCCTTGTCGAGCCCACCGATGTCTTCGTAGGCCACGGATGGGCCGGTACTCTCGCCGGGAGCAGACTCTCGAATCTGCTCGGCAGGTTTCTTGCTGACTTGGAATTCGGTGCTGTCGGTGACGACGACGGTGCCGTCGGGATTGGTCGCCGCGATTTTAATCGGGACCGACTGGCTGGAGGCCGTCATGAAGCCGAATCCCAGCGGGAGCTGGACGCTCTGGCCTTTCGTGACTGGTTGTCCAGAGAGTTTGTCGCGGATGTACGTCCCGATGTTGCCGCCGATGCGGAGGTTCTGCGGGAGCGCAATCGTGACCTGCCGTGCGGGCTTCACGTCGGCTTTCTCGACCTCGACGCGGTCGTCGATACCGACGCCTGCCTGTTGGCGAAGACGGCCGTCGATGCGGATGACGCCCGTGTTCTGGTCTTCGGGGTAGCCCGGCCAGACGCGAGCGATGGCGGTGCCGTCGTTCGGGCCTTCGATGCGGATGAAGTCTCCACCTTCGAGACCCAGTTCGGCGGCCGCCGCTCGGTCGATTGCGGCGAGTCCGCGGCCAGCGTCCTTCTGTTTGAGAGGTTTGACGATGAGTTTCATTTATTTTTGAATGGTGATGGTGAGCACGCCGTTGTGAATGTCTACGCTCGCGTCACCGCCCATTGGGAGTTCGAACTCCGTCTCGGTCACGCGCTCGCCGGTGTCGGCCACGATGATGGCCGTCGAGCCGACGATATCGACATCGACATCGTCCTCTGAGAGGCCGATATCTGCTGCGATGACCCAACTGTCATCGTATTCGTACCGGCGAATAAACCGCTCGTTCCCACCGGCGAACTGTTGCATGCTCATGGTAAGTCTAACACAAAGTTAGTGTTCTCAATATTTAAATCTTTCTGCGGTTAATCGGTGTACGGCACGGTGTTTGTCGCAATACGGTTGAATTGCGGTTCACATCCATGCGACGGCGTATCCTATTTCGTTGGCAATCAATGTCAAAGTAGTGGCCTCGGAAATTCGACGCTGGTTTGGCGAGGATGTTGATTCGAGGCGAATAGCAGAGTGCTAGGTGAGAGTCGCTTTGATTCGATGGCCGCCGTAGATTCCCGTGAGGGTAAGAGCCCGAGTTGAAGCGTACGTGGCGGCGTACAATACGCTCGTCACTGGGTGGTAGAAGAAGAGGGCGAAGTACGTCCCAATCGTCAGCGTCGGGGCCAGCACTCTGACTGTTGGTTTGCTGCTTAGCTGACTGAAATATTCGAAATACTGGAACAGAAACGGAAGGACTGCCCCAAAGACGACTCCGGGAACGATGCCGAGTAGTATTGCGAAGATAGTTGACTCCGGTTGTGCATCGAGCGTTGCAAGTGTCATAATCCGTAGTGACTTTGCCAACGCGAATAGCAACCCAAACTCGACGACGACGAGTCCTAAGTGTACAATCCCGAGCGCAAACGTCTTCGTCTGTGTGTAGTCTGCCGAATCACGAGACCAAAACTGACGCAACTTTGCGAGGGAGACCATAGCCAATTCGACATTTCAAAGTAACAATAAATTGCCGATTGGGGCTGTCCCAGAGCATCTGTAGCACCGTGCCCAACAGAGTCGGCTTTATCCGGACGTGGCGTCCACCATACACCAATGGACGTTCTGACGACCGAACACCACGGGCGAACGACGGCATATCGCCTCCGTGAGGCGCGCGACGACTCCGACACACCGACCATCTTGTTCGTACACGGGAGCGGCGGGTCGAGCGATGTGTGGCGTGGCCAGTTCCGTCTCGCGAGTGACTACTCGGTCGCCGCACTCGACCTGAGTGGCCACGGCGAGAGCGACGACGTCGATGCCGACGTTGGCTACGAAACACTCTCTGCATACGTGGACGACGTGGTTGCAGTCGCTGAAGCGACCGATGCGAACGTTGTCGTCGGCAACTCGCTCGGTGGGGCCGTCGCCATGACACTCGCCTTACAGCGCGACCTCGACCTCGACGCACTCGTCCTCGCCGGGACGGGCGCGAAACTCGCCGTCCTCGACGACCTGTTGAACTGGTTAGAGAACGATTTCGACCGCGCCGTCACCTTCCTCCACGGCGACGACCGACTGTTTCACAGTGACGACGAACGCCTTATCGAAGCCTCGAAAGAGGCGATGTACGACGCCGGACAGGCCGTCACGAGTCGGGACTTCCACTCGTGCCACACGTTCGACGTTCGTTCGAAAATCGGCGACCTCGACGTGCCGACGCTCGCGCTCGTCGGCGAGTACGACCGACTGACACCGCCGAGTTATCACGACTACTTCGCCGAGGAGATGCCGGACTGCGAACGGGCGACTATCGAAGACGCCGCGCATCTGGCGATGCTCGAACAACCCGTCGCGTTCAACGCCGCAGTTTCTGATTTTCTCGCGAACCGTCTCTGAGTCGAAAAACGAGTCGTCAAAACGCAAACGAGAGGTGAACTGTCCCGAGTATCAGTACAGTTTGTCTAAGTCGGATTCGACGTGGCTGTGTTCTTCGGCTGGGAACTCACCCTCGGTCACCGCATTTCGATAGCCTTCGATTGCCTTTTCCATCTCAGATTTCACGTCGCCGAACTGCTTCGCGAACGGTGGTGTGCGGTCGCTCAGTCCGATAACGTCGTCGATGACGAGAACCTGTCCATCGCACTCTGCTCCTGCTCCGATGCCAATCGTCGGGATGTCGATGGCGTCTGTGACCTGCGTCGCGAGGTTCGCCGGGATGTGTTCGAGGACGAGCGAGAACGCACCCGCCTCGGCGTGGGCCTTGGCAAGTTCCAGAATCTTGCTGGCCTCCTCTCGGTCGGTTCCCTGTCTGCTGTAGCCGACTTCTTTCACACGCTGTGGCGTCAGACCGAGGTGCGCCATCACGGGGATTCCGAGTTGGACCAGTCGCTCGGTCAGTTCGACCGTGTGCGGGCCGCTTTCGAGCTTGACCGCATCGGCGTCTGCTTCTTTCAGCATGCGCCCGCAGTGTTCGATGCTGGCGGCTTCGTCCACCCCAAAGGAGAGAAACGGCATGTCGGCGACGACGAGCGCGTCCGTCGTCGCGCGCGCAACCGCGGACGTTCGACTCTGCATCTCGTCTATCGTCACCGGGAGTGTCGATTCGTAGCCCAGTGAGGTGTTTCCCATGCTGTCGCCGACGAGGATGATGTCGATTTCTGCCTCGTCGATAAGCCGTGCTGTGGGTGCGTCGTACGCGGTGAGCATCGTAATCGGCGTCGTGCCTTTCTTCGCTCGCAGCGCCCGTACCGTGACCATGACGGCAGTTCGCACGACTGGGTTAAGAGACTCTCCTTTTCGCTAACGGGCGGGCTTCAACGGCCACATCCGACCGGAACCGGCACGCATTAGCCACCCGAATCGAAGCACTACCTGTGGAACCAGTCGAGAAGTCGAACCCCGAAGGCGTCGATTACGGTTGGGTCATGCAGATGACCTTCGTGACGACCATCCTCGTCGGGTCGCCGATTGTCGCGTTGCTCTCGTTGAACGCCGGGTTGACGACGTGGGGAGCGCGGGCTGAATTTGCCATCCGTGTCGGCGCAGTCATCTGGTTCATCACTGCTGTCGTCCTCTACTTCTACGCCAAGCGAACGAACGCGGGCGACGGCGGGTCGAAACCGGAGGAGGCTGTGGCCGATTCCGAGAGCCAGTCCGACGCGTAACCGACACCCACGAAAATCGACACCCGCGAACTGTCTGACGCGTGACTGACTCGGTGCCGGAAACTCTTTCAGCCGATACGGCGACGTTCGCGTATGATAGACGAGACCATCGAGGAGATTCGTGAGATGCAGACGCACAGCTCCTCGGTCGTCGCAGTCAAGGCGACGCGGTCACTCGCGGAGTTAACCGAACGCGATTACACCACTGTCGAGGAGTTTGAGCGTGACCTCGAACGGAACGTTGGGGCGCTCAAGCGCGCAAGCCCCTCTCACGCGTCACTCTACAACGCGCTCCAAGAAGTGCTGTCGAGCGTCCAAGGCGAAGCAAACGGCCTCGAAGACGCCCGGAGCCTCACGCTCGACACCATCGAGCGCGTCGTCGAAGACGTCGAGATGGGCAAGCGCAGAGCCGCGACGAACGCCGCCGAACTCTTCGAAGACGGCCAGGCGTTCCTCACGCACGACTACTCTTCGACGGTGAAGGAAGCCGTCGAACTCGCTGTCGAAGGCGGTGCGTCGATGCGCGCCTACGTCACCGAGGCACGCCCGCGCTTCCTCGGCCGGAAATTCGCCCGCGAACTCGCGGCCCTCGACGGTGTCGAACCACACCTCATCGTCGACGGCGCGTCCGGCTTTTTCCTCCCCGAGTGCGACCACGTCGTCATCGGCATGGACTGCATCGTGGACGGGACGCTCTACAACCGCGTCGGGACGTTCCCACTCGTCGCCACCGCGAATCAGGTGGGCGTACCCGTCACCGTCGTTGGCTCCAGTGCCAAAATCGTCGATGGCGGCTTCCGCTTCGAGAACGAGATTCGCTCGCCGAGCGAAGTGATGCTCGAACCCGTCGAAGGCATCGAGTTGGAGAATCCGGCCTACGACGCGACTCCCGTCGAACTCATCGACCAAGTGATTACAGACACGGGCGTCGTGGAGTTCTAACGCGGCCGCTCGGTTTTTGCTGAAAAAGAATTTGGTAACGAGCGTCGGCTACTCGATGTCGACCCAGACGCCCTCGTCGTCGGAGCGCTCGATGGCGTCGAGAATCTCTTGGACTTCGTAGGCGTCTTCGAACGACGGGTGGAACTCGCCGCCTTCTGCGGCCGCTTTTAGGAACTCGTAGTTCTCGTGGACGAAGGTGTGTTCCCAACCGATGACGTGACCCGGTGGCCACCAGTGTTCCATGTAGGGGTCGGATTCGTCGGTGACGAGTACGGTTTCGTAGCCGCGGTTGTCACCCGTCTTCACCGCTAACTCGTTGAGGCGTTCGAGCGAGAACTTCAGGCTCCCTTCGGACCCGTGAATCTCGATGGTGTGGTCGTTCTTGTGGCCGTTGGCGAAGCGAGAGGCTTCGAACGAACCGACGGCACCGTTCTCGAATTCGGCTTGCGCGGTGTAGGCGTCGTCCACGGTGACGGGTTTGTACTCGTCCGTGCCGGGGACGGGGCGCTCGTCCACGAACGTCTGGAGGTGACCCGAGATACGTTCGATGTCGCCCGCGACGTTGCCGACGAGGAACCGAGCGAGGTCCACAGTGTGTGCGCCGAGGTCGCCGAGGGCACCCGAGCCTGCGTACTCCTTCTCCATGCGCCAGGCCCACGGGGCTTCGGGGTCAACGAGCCAGTCTTGCAGGTAGCGACCGCGGACGTGGTGAATCTCGCCGAGTTCGCCGTCTTCGATGAGGCCCTTCGCGTACTGAATCGCTGGGACGAAGCGGTAGTTGAACGCACACCCGGCGACGACATCGGCGTCGCGGGCGGCATCGCGCATCGTCTTCGCGCCGTCGAGCGTCGGTGCGAGCGGTTTCTCACAGAAGACGTGAACGCCCGATTCGAGCGCGGCCACAGAGGGCTCGACGTGGAGGTGGTTCGGGCCGAGGTTGTAGAACACGTCCACGTCGTCGATGATGTCTTCCCAGTCGGTCGCCGTCGATTCGAAGCCGAATCGCTCGGCGGCGTCTGCGAGGGCTTCCTCGTCGCGGCCGACGATGACGGTGCGCTCGATTTCGGGCGCTTCGGGGAAGAACATCGGCAGGCGTGCCAGTGCATTGGAGTGCGCCTTGCCCATGAATCGGTAGCCGAGGACGCCGACTTTGAGGGGTTCGGATGCTGAGTCAGACATTGGTATTAGGCCCAGTAGGCTTCGCCGGGTTGCGTTTCGAAGACGGCGCGACCGAGGACGTCAACGGCCTTTTCGAGACCTTCGTTCGAGGAAGTGAGCGCGTCTTCGTGTTCGATAGAGAGCGCGCCCTCGTAGCCGACCATCCGAAGCGTGGAGACCACGTCTTTCCAGTGTTCTTCACCGTGGCCGTAACCGATAGACCGGAAGAGCCACGAGCGGTCGGCGGTGTCGGCGTAGGAGGTGGTGTCGAGGACGCCCTTCACGCGGGCGTGCGCGTCGTAGACTTTGGTGTCCTTGGCGTGGAAGTGGTGGATTGCATCTTCTTCGCCGAGGAAGCGAATGGCGTCGGTAATCGAGATGTCCTGCCAGTAGAGGTGCGATGGGTCGAAGTTCGCGCCGACGCGCTCGTTCGTCGCTTCGCGGAGTTTGAGCATCCCAGTTGGCTCGTAGACGAGCATGTTCGGGTGCATCTCGATTGCCATATCGACGCCGTGTTCGTCGGCGAACTCGGCGAGGTCAGACCAGTAGTCGATAGCGACGTCCCACTGGTATTCGTGGGCATCGGCGTGTTCGGTCGGCCACGGAGCGGTAATCCAGTTCGGAACCTCGTCGTTCGGGCCACCAGCGGGAAGTCCGGAGAAACAGGTGACGGTGTTCACGTCGAGGGCGGCGGCGAGTTCGATTGCCTCACGGAGTTCTTCGTCCGCTTCGGCCGCGGTCTCCTCGTCGGGATGAAGCGGGTTGTTGTGGGTCGCCAGCGCGCTGATTTGCATGTCGCGCGATTCGACGGCTTCGAGCAAGTCGGCCTGGGCCTCCTCGTCCGCGAGGACTGCCGAGCGGTCGACGTGGTCTTCGCCCGGCCAACCACCGACGCCGAGTTCGACGCCCTCGACGCCGATACCCGACAGATAGTCGAGCGCGTCGTCGAGCGATTCGTTCCCGAGTGGGACAGTGAGCACTCCGATGTACATACGCAGAGCTACAACTACGAAGCGAATAAAAATTAAGGATATCTGCAAGCGAGGGGAATTGCGCTCCTCGAACCGGTGTTACCGTCGTAAGAACTCAGAGAGACGCTCTCGCAACCCGGCTTCCTCACCGAGTCGGAGGTAGTACGAGGCACCGCCGTCTTCGTAGTAGTTGTCGATGCGGCGGCGGATAGTGAATCCAACTCGTTCGTAGAAGTCGATTGCGTTGGTGTTGGTCGTTCGTGCGTGACAGGTCACGACGGGATGTTTGTCTGCGACTTCGGCGATGAGTCGCTTCCCGTAGCCTTGACCGCGTGCATCCGGTGCGACGGCTAAAAAGAGGATGTAGCCGTCGCGCCGTGTGGATGCGAAGGCGACGAGCGTCTCGTTCTCGAAGAGGAGATACGTCGTCGAACGGCGGTAGGCGTCCATGAAGAATCCGCGACGCTGTTTTAACAGCCCCTCGTTGATTCGGATGCGTTCTTTGAGGTCCCACGCTGCTTCCCCGTACTCGGCATCGCCGGGACCGTCAACCCGCATCTCCACGTTGACGCTCACATTCGGAGGTAACCGGAGCGAGAATATAACTCCACCGTCCGTTTCGACACCGAGACCGAAAGGACGAGGGTTCCTCACCGCCCTCTGTCAGGTATGGAATTTGCGCTCCGCGAACACACCGCCGACGTCGCGGTCGAAGCCAGCGGTGACACGCTCGGCGACGCGTTTGCCGCCGTCGCTTCTGGGCTGACCGCCGCGATGTGTGAAGAGATCCCGAAAACGGGCGACGAGTTCACCATCTCGGTTCGCGCCGAAAACCGCGAAGCTGTCCTCTTCGACTACCTCGACGAACTCATCTACGAGCGCGATGTGCGCGGAGTTCTCCCGACAGACCACACCGCAACTACGCGACAAGAAGGCGACGAGTGGGTCGTCGAAGCGACCTATCGCGGCGTTCCACTGGCCGACGTGGTCGCCCGCGACGTGAAAGCGGTCACGTACTCCGAGATGCGAATCGAAGAGAGCGACGGCGAGTGGGAAGCCTACGTCGTCTTCGACGTTTAACACCGATTCAGTCGATTCGTCTCTTCTCTCACCCGAAGTCGAGTGAATCTACCCGTTGACATTATGACTACTCAGCCGAAGATTCGGGTATGGAAATTCGTTCGCGCGGAGCGTCTGCGCTTTCAAGCGTCGTCGCAGTCGCACTCCTGCTCGTCGCAACGGGACGAGTGCGTGCACACGTCAAGTACGTCACCCCCGGCAGCGACCCGGTTGCCGTCGCCGAGTTCATCCAATCGGTACTGACCGACCCCTTCGCCGTCACGGTGCTTCTCGGCGGGGCAGTAGCAGTCGTCGGCCTCGGGGCAATCTACCTCCAACTTAGGCCCTTCTCGAACGACGTTCGAACCTTCCGCGAGACGATGCGTTCGTACGAGAACCTCCTTCCGTGGCTTCTCCGTCTCTCGATTGGCCTGCCGCTGGTGGGTGCTGGGTTTGCGGGCTACTTCTTCTCGCCTATCGTCCAGACCGGGTCGCCGACGTTCACGCGACTCTTCGGTATCACCGTCGGCTTTCTCATCCTCTTCGGCTTTGGCACGCGCCTCGTCGCGGGCGTCGGTCTCGTCGTGTATCTCGTCGGTCTCGCCATCGAACCCGCGCTGTTGCTCGCCTTCGAGTACGTCCCCGGATTCCTCGCTATCGCGCTCCTCGGCGGTGGCAAACCGAGTGCTGACCACCTGGTCGCGTCGATGGCGGCAGACGACCGAACCGCCTACTCTCGAATCGACCCGTTCTATCGCCGCGTTGCCGAACCCTTCGTCGAGCGAACGAGTCACCTCACCGCGTTCGTTCCGACTATCGTCCGAATCGGTCTCGGTATTGCGTTCATCTACCTCGGAATCACGCAGAAAATCATGGCCCCCGGCGATGCGCTCGCCGTCGTTTCGAAATACAACCTCACGGCAGTCGTCCCCGTCGCACCCGAGTTGTGGGTCGTCGGCGCGGGACTGACAGAAGCCCTCGTCGGTGTCCTCCTCATCGTTGGAGCGTTCACTCGCGCCGCCTCCGCGGTGGCGATTCTGCTCTTTACCACCACGCTGTTCGGCCTTCCAGACGACCCCGTCCTCGCACACATCTCGCTGTTCGGGCTCGTCTCTGCGCTGTTGATTACGGGCGGTGGACCGTTCTCCGTGGATTCGGTACTGCACAGCGACGAGGACACAGTGCGCCCGTCGCGGCCTCGTGACACCGTAGAGTAAGGGCGGACTCCATCGATGGGAGCTACGAACCCTCCGACCGACACAGGACGGAATCCTATTCAGTCGCCGTCTCGAACTTTGAGCTATGACTACGCGCGAGTTCGGTGACGTCGAACTGCGGAAGGTTCGTGAGAACGTCTGGGAAATTTCACGCGAGGGCGACATGCGAACGCCTGCACGAGTGCTTGCCTCCGAAGCCCTACTCGAACAGATTGGCGGCGACAAGACGCTCGAACAATTGCAGAACGCGACGCACCTGCCCGGAATCAGCAAGTACGCCATCTGCATGCCCGACGGCCACCAAGGCTATGGCTTCCCCGTCGGCGGCGTCGGCGCGACCGACTGCGAAGACGGTTGTATCTCACCCGGCGCAGTCGGCTACGACATCAACTGCGGCGTCCGGATGATGAAGACGAACCTCACCTACGACGACCTTCAGGGGAAGGAAGAAGAACTCGTAGATGCGCTCTTCCGAGCGATTCCATCCGGCCTCGGCGGTGGCGGTGTCGTCAAAGGCGACATGGACACCATCAACGACATCCTCGAACGCGGGATGCAGTGGGCACTGGACGAAGGCTGGGCGACCGAAGACGACCTCGCACACTGTGAAGACGAGGGCTTCCGCGACGACGCTAAGCCCGAGTACGTCTCGAAGAAAGCCAAAGACCGCGGTCGCAACCAAATCGGCAGTCTCGGCTCTGGCAACCACTTCCTCGAAGTCCAGCGTGTCACCGACATCTACCGCGACGACGTGGCCGAAAAGTTCGGCCTCGAAGAAGACCAAATCGTCGTCCTCATCCACTGTGGGTCGCGCGGACTCGGTCACCAGACCTGTACCGACTACCTCCGCCGCATCGAAAAAGAACACAGCGACCTGCTCGAATCGCTTCCGGACCGCGAACTCGCCGCCGCACCCGCCGGGTCGAAACTCGCCGAAGAGTACTACGGTGCGATGTGCGCGGCCATCAACTTCGCCTGGGTGAACCGCCAACTCATCATGTTCCGCACCCGGCAGGTGTTCGAGAACGTCTTCGAGCGCGATTGGGAAGACATGGAGATGAACCTCCTCTACGACGTGGCGCACAACATCGCCAAGAAAGAAGTTCACGATGTCGGCGTCGATGCCGACGGGACTCCCGTGGCGAGCGAAGACGCCGTCGCGCGCGAGGAGCGCGAACTCTACGTCCACCGGAAAGGTGCCACACGCGCCTTCCCCGCAGGCAGACCCGAACTCCCGCCCGCCTACGCCGAGGTCGGTCAGCCCGTCATCATCCCCGGCAGCATGGGGTCGGGAAGCTACGTCCTCCGCGGCGGCGAGAACTCGCTGGACCTCACCTTCGGTTCGACCGCGCACGGCGCAGGCCGTCTCATGAGTCGAACCAAAGCAAAACAGGAGTACTGGGGCGAGACCGTCCAAGAAGAACTCCGCGAGCAAGAGAAAATCTACGTGAAAGCACAGTCCGGCGCGACTGTCGCCGAAGAGGCACCCGGCGTCTACAAGGACGTGGACGAAGTCGTCCGCGTCTCCGACGAACTCGGCATCGGCGACAAGGTCGCTCGGACGTTCCCCGTCTGCAACATCAAGGGATAGTTCGCCTACCGTCCACCGGGTCCGCGTGGCCCAGACGGCCCCCGCGTCGTCGCCGGACCCTGTCCACCGATAGTAACGTAATCGCTCTCGGGGACTGCTTCGACCTCGCGGCCGTCTTCGTACTTCACAAAGGAGAGGTAGAACTGACGACCACAGGGCGAGTCGAGCATCGGATTCTCAACGTCGTCGGCGTCGCTCACGTCGTCAGTCCACGTCACACCAGACGCCTCGCTCTCGCCACAGACGAAGTGGACGCCCTCTGCGTCCTCGAACGACTCGTCCGGGTCGGCGTACTCCCATCCTTCGAGTGGATACGGCGTCACCGACTTATCAGCAAGATAGCCATCGCGTTCGAGTTCGACGACTGCACCGCAGTGAGGGCAGTAGTACGAGACCGGATATCCCATGTCGAGAGCGTAGAACTCGGCTGGTTTAACCCTCTCGCCGAGTCGAGGCTGACGTTTAAATCCAAAGCCGCGGCCACGCTCGCTATGCGTTGAAAACGGCCGTGGAGCGAACTGCGGGTGTGCGACACACCGCCCCACGGAGATTCAGTGTCGCCTGCTTGCCGTAGTGACCGGAGGGACTCTCATTCGACGTAGCGGAATGCGATGCCTGCGCGGTCGGCGGTCACCTTGTCGCGGTGTGAATCGCCGACGAACACGGCAGATTCGGGAGCGACATCCATTCGCGTGAGTGTCGTCAAGAGCGGTTCGGGGTCGGGTTTGCGAGTCGGGACAGAATCCCGGCCGACGACTGCATCCACGTGGTCGTCGAGGTCGTGAACATCGAGCGCGACGAGACACGAGGCTTCGCAGTTGAGCGAGCAAACGCCCGATGGCACGTCGTCGTCCGGAAGGTAATCTGCGAGTGGAAGCCGTGCAGAGTCGCGTGCGCCAGCGCGTTCGTGTCTCGCCAGCACGGCTTCGATTTCGTCGCGGACGCCTTCTTCGTCGGCAACGTCGAGCATTTGCCACAGGTCCATCGAACTCGCGTCGATACCGTGGTCTCGGAGGACTGCCACGGCGTCGTTCGCCGTCTCGTTCCAATCGACTCGGAGGTCCACGAGCGTGCCATCGAGGTCGTAGACGATGGCCTCGAAGTCAGCGAACTGTGAGCGTGTCATACCTGAAAGCAGGGAACCGTACGGTGAAGTCGTTTCGGGCGCGGCGCGGCCTTCGAAGGTTCAATAAAAAGCGAATAGCGCGGCCTGCCAGCGAGCGAGGCCGTGTGTGTCCTCAGTCGAGCAGCGACCGGGCGATGATTTCCTTCTGAATCTCGCTCGTTCCTTCGTAGATGGTCGTAATCTTCGCGTCGCGGTAGTAGCGTTCGACGTCGAAGTCGGTGGTGTAGCCGTACCCACCGTGGACCTGCACTGCTTCGTTCGTCACGTCCACTGCCGCCTCGCTGGCGTAGTACTTTGCCATCGACGCGGGGATTCGTGGGTCTTCGCCAGCGTCGGCGACGCGAGCGGCCTCACGAACTAACGTTCGAGCGGTGTGAACTTGCGTGCCCATGTCGGCGATTTTGTGGCGCACGGCCTGAATCTTCGCGATGGGCTTGTCGAACTGTTCGCGCTCGTTGGCGTATTCGACGGCGTCGTCGAGGGCGGCCTGTGCGAGGCCAGTCGCCTGCGACGCGATACCGATGCGGCCGCCGGTGAGGATGTGGAAGGCCGCAGAGAGACCTTTCCCGACCTCAGTCAGGCGGTTCTCGGCGGGGATGCGAACGTCGTCGAAGATGAGCGACGTGGTGTCGGATGCGCGCAGGCCCATCTTCTCTTCCTTTTTGCCGACTTCGTAGCCTGCCTCTTTGGGGACGAGGAACTGCGTGACAGAACGGGGGTCGTCGCGGTCGGTCTTGGCGAAGAGGATACAGACGCCGCCGCGCTGGCCGTTCGTAATCCACTGTTTCTTGCCGTTGATGACGTACTCGTCGCCATCCTTCTCGGCGACCGTGGACATCTCGGCGGGGTTCGACCCTGCTTCGGGTTCCGAGAGCGCGAACATCCCGACTGGGCGACCCTTCGCCATCTTCGGAAGCCACTCTTCTTTCTGCTCGTCCGACCCGAACTCGGCGATGCACTCGGTTGCGAGACAGTGGACCGAGAGCGCCGTCGCGACGGCGAGTTGACCGTAGGCGATTTCTTCGTTCACCAGAGCGTAGGTCGTTCGGTCGGCACCGAACCCGCCGTACTCCTCGGGGACCGTCAGACCGGTCAAGTCGAGTTCGGCGAGGCCGTCCCACACGTCCTCGGGGAAGGTTTCCGTCTCGTCTGCTTCGTGGGCCGTCGGTCGAACTTCTTCGACTGCGAATTCGTGGACGACGTCGCGAATCGCCCGCTGCTCGTCGGTCAGACCAGAAGCAAACCCTGCGCTTTCCATGCTCACTTGTTCGAACGATAATTGAAAAAGATGATTGAATTGCCGACCGAACGTCAGCGGAGCGACGACTTCCCCACTTCAGGGGCGTAGATACGTCACGATTTCGGCTGCGTCGGTACCGAGTCCACCACCCTGCGCGAAGGTCGGACTGCCGCCGCCCCCACCGCCGAACTCGTCGGTCACGTCCGCAACGACATCTCCCGCAGAAACGTCGCCCGCGCTCGCGACGACGATGAATGGCGCACTCGATTCGCCGACGGCGACGAGAACGTCCACGTCGTCGCGGACGGCTTTCGCGGCCTCACCAACGTCGTTCGCCTCGAACCCAGACACTGACCCGATTTTCCACGCGAGGCCATCGCGTTCGACAGTCTCGAATCCAGCGAGCCGCGTTTTCAGCACGTCTGATTTGAGCGATGCGAGTTCGGCTTCGAGGTCGGTGCGTGTCGAACGGGCATCTGTGGCCGCTTCGCCGAGTGATTCGAGACTCGAATCGAGTGTCGCCGCCGCGTTGCGGGCTTGTGCTTCGACCGTCGCTCGGTGGTCGATAGCCGACGGGCCGACCGCAAATTCGACGCGCGTCAGTCCTTCGCCGGGGTTCGACCGCCCGTAGATTTCGACGGGGCCGATTTCGATGGTGTTGGCGACGTGCGTCCCGCCGCAGGCACCCCAATCCCAGCCGTCGATAGTGACGATTCGAACTTCGTCCTCGTCGGCGAAGACACCCTCTTCGGTCTTGACGTTGAACGCGACTTCTTCGCGCTCGCGTGCTTCGGAGACGGGAATCTCTTCCCACGAAACCTCGCGCGAGTCCCACACGGCGCGGTTGACGAGTCGTCCGAGTTCTGCGAGGGCGTCGTCGTCTACGGTCGTACTCGTCTCGAAATCGACCCGAACCTTCTCGTTTGAGATGTCGAATCCGCCGTAACCGAGGTCGTCGAAGATGTGGCGTGCGGCTCCGTAGAGCGCGTGACTGGCGGTGTGCGCGCGCATACAGTAGGTTCGGAAGTCGTCGTCGATGACGCCGGTCACCTCGTCGCCGACGGCGAACTCGGGTTCCGCCGCGAGTTCGTGGACGACCTCGCCCTCGACCGACCGGACGTGTTCGATATCGACGCCGCCGATGACGCCTCTATCTGCGGGTTGGCCACCGCCCTCTGGGTAGAAGTACGTCTCTTCGAGGGTGACTTCGCGGCCATCGACGTGGGCGACCGTCGCGTCGAACGCTCGCATTGTGGGGTGTGCTGGCGCGAGAGAGTTTGACATGAGGGCGTCGAGACGCCCCGAGGAGAAAAATCGTGCTACTCGTCTACGAGGCGCACGTCGAGTCGGTCTTCGAGCGTGCGGATGACCGACCCACCGATGTTCGCACTGGTCGCGCGACCCTGTTCGATTGCGAGCAGTTGGTTCTCTTCGATTTCGAGTTCTTCGGCGAGGTCACCCAATTGGAGTCCGGCATCCTGCCGGGCGGACTCGACGACGCCGCCGTATCCAGAGACGAGGTAGGGAAGCCGGTCCTTCTCGTAGTTCGTTCCCTTTTCTTCCCAGTGTTTCGCGTTCCCTTTCGCCTGGTCGTACATCTTCGCCGTTCGCTGTGCAGCGCGCTTGCGACGGTTGCGTTCGGAGTTGTCACGCGTGTTCTGGGTGTCGGCGTGCTTCTTGTCGCGGTTACGGTTGTCACCGTGTGGTGCGCAGTCAGGACAGACCAATAGGTCGGCACCGGCGACGTTCGCGCGACGGAGTTTATTCGTCGCTCGACCACAGAGTTCGCAACTCTCACCGTCGGAGCCGCCGCCCCCTCGGTTTGTGGAGTATTTGGCCATGTGGCGTGTTACACGTTCGACCCTTTTAAACTCGCGGCACTGCGCGGACGAACAGTTCTCTGGGACGCGGTTTTAGCGACGCCGACCGCGATGGTTACTCACGAACGGTACAGATGGAGGACGAGAAGGAAGAAGAGCAACAGGGGGACGAACGGCGCTGCTACGTCGAACGGAACCAACAGCAACACTATCGACGCCACGACGACGAATTCGAGTACGACGAGAAAACTGAGAGATTCGGCAGGGTTGGGCATTCTTTGGTTTCGCACGAAGCAACTCACAGCAGTCGGCGATTAATCTGGCGACTAATTGACAGCCGAGGCTGGCCGTGCCGAGTCGCTTCGGTCGGTTCACATCGACGATTCGTCACTCAGCAGAGCGCCGTTGCTCTCTGGTAAAATACAGCAAACCCACGGGGAGAGTAACCTCTCGTGGGTTGTAGTTTGCTGAAGGATTGTGCGTGGGTGATGTCCTTGTAGGAAATCACCTGCATCATTCGGCGACGTTGTCGCCTCATTGCGGACTTTGAGTCCGCACATGCGATGCGTGGGACCGGATTTGAACCGGCGGACCTCTACAGGACAGCGCCCTCAACGCTGCGCCGTTGGCCTGGCTTGGCTACCCACGCCCGCTGTGTCTTGTGTGCACTCTCAGTTATCCCGCGGTAATTTAAATGACTTTCCTTTCGGCTCGACAATGTCGGGCGTTTGCAGGCACCGTACCGGGAAAATCGACCGAACGGTTTTGGCCCATCAGTTCCCCTCTACGTCCATGGAGTTCCGCGCCCGCAACCACATTCACGGTCTGACGGCCATCCTCACGCTCGTCTCGCTCGCCCTCGTCTTCGGGGCGGTACTCGGGGCGATTCCTCGGACAGTTATCCCACAGGCACCGACGACCGTCCTCGATGCGATTCCGCACGTGAACGCCGCCATCAGTACCGTCGCAATCGTGACTATCGTCGCCGGGATTCGATTCATTCGACAGGGCGAGCCTGAGAAGCACCAACGCATGATGCTCACGTCGTTCGGCCTCTTCGCGGCGTTTCTCGTCCTCTATCTCTACAAAGTCGCGGTGGCTGGAACGAGCGACTTCGGCGGCCCGCAGGTGGTCTACCAGTTCGTCTACTTGCCGACGCTGGCGATTCACATGCTGCTCGCCATCGCGTGTATCCCGCTTCTGTACTACGTGCTGTTGCTCGCGTTGACCCGACCCATCTCGGAGGTCTTCGGGACGAAACACGCCCGCGTCGGACGAATTGCGGCGTCGCTGTGGCTCATCTCGTTTCTCCTCGGCAACGTCGTCTACGGGCTGCTCTACGTCGTGTACTGAAAACGGACGGAACGAATTTTTCGAAGCTCGCTGCTTACTGGGTCGGTGCGTTGCTCCCAACGACCGGGCGACTCACGTCGCGGTCGGTGGCTTCGCCGTCGATGTCGTAGGGGTACTCGCCGGTGACACAGCCAAGACAGAGGTCGGCGCGCGATTTTTCGAGTACGTCCGAGACGGCGTCGATAGAGAGGTAGGCCAGACTGTCGGCCGCGATGGTCTCACGGACTTCTTCGACCGATTTGTCGGAGGCGATGAGTTCCTCGCGGGTGGCCATGTTGATACCCATGTAACACGGGGCGATAATCGGTGGCGCGCCGATGCGCATGTGGACTTCTTCTGCGCCCGCTTCACGGAGCAACTCGACGAGTTGGTTCGACGTCGTGCCGCGAACGATGCTGTCGTCGATGATGGTCACGGACCTCCCTTCGACGGTACTCTTGATTGGGTTGAGCTTCAGGCGGACGGCGCGCTCGCGTTCGTCCTGCGTGGGCATGATGAATGTCCGGCCGACGTAGCGGTTCTTCATCAGGCCTTCGGCAAACTCGACCGTCGCGTCGTCCTCTTGGGCGGCTTCGGCGTATCCGGAGGCGAACGCACGACCGGAGTCGGGAACGGGCATGACGACATCGGTGTCTACGCCGTTTTCTTCCCAGAGTTTGCGGCCGAGTCCGCGGCGGACCTCGTAGACGAGCGAGTCGTTCATCACGGAGTCGGGACGGGCGAAGTAGATGTGTTCGAAGAAGCAGTGGGCCGTATTCTCCTGCTCGACGAGTTGATAGGAGTCGAAGCCGGTTCCGTCGGGGTCGAGAACGATGAGTTCGCCGGGGTTCACGTCGCGGACGAGTTCGCCGTCGAGGGTGTCGATGGCGGCTGACTCGGAGGCAAGAACGTAGCCATCGTCGAGTTTGCCGATACAGAGTGGACGATTGCCCTCGGGGTCGCGCACGCCGAGGACGGTCTCGTCGTGCATGATAGTGAGCGCGTACGAGCCGTGGATGCGCTCCATCGTTCGCTTGACCGCGCGTACGAGGTCTTCTTCGAGGAGGTTGCGGGCGAGGTCGTGGGCGATGACCTCGGTGTCGCCCGTGGAGGTGAATGCGTGGCCGTAGTTCTCTAACTCGTCGCGGATTTCATCAGCGTTCACGAGGTTCCCGTTGTGGGCGAGACCGAGCGACCCGGATTTGAACGAGACGGCGAAGGGCTGGGCGCAGGACTTCGACACGTCGCCTGCGGTGGGGTAGCGAACGTGGCCGATTCCAGCAGAGCCGTTGAGTCCGTCTAAATCGTCGGCGCTGAAGGCGTCGCCGACCAGTCCCATCTGGACGTGGCTGTGTTGTTGGAATCCGTCGTGGGTGACGATACCTGCCGACTCTTGGCCCCGGTGCTGGAGGGCGTACAGCGAGTAGTACAGGGGTCGCGCGGCGCTTCGGCTTCCGAGTGCGACGCCGACAACGCCGCACTTCTCTGTTGGTCCGCCGAGATGGTGGGAGTCGTCCCGCCCGTGAGTCATATTCACCGGTAGGGGACGCAGGGGGTAAAAAACCCGTCCTTATGCAGTACATGCCGGTATTCATTGCCTTGGATATACACACATTTGCATAGAATATGTAGGAATAAAGATAATTCTTGTGTCGTGACCGGCGGACTGCACGCTCGCATGGTGGCATCGACGTGAGAACAACGCTGTCGCTCTCTGAAAACCAAGCGAACTGCGAACGAATCGCACGGTTGCAGTATCAGAACGGGAGTCAGGAGAGTTGCTGTCGATGCTCGCCCGAGAGAGACGAGACAGAAGACAGGGTGACGGTCAACCGACCGTCAGTGTTTGCTTAGTTGTCGCCGGACTTCGACTGCCAGGCGTAGCTGCGGCGCTTCTTCGACTTACCGAAGCCACAGGACGAACAGACTTTCTTCTTCACGTGGTAAGATTTCTCACCACAGCGTCGGCACTTGACGTGCGTCGTCTTGTTCTTCTTTCCTTGGCTAGGGGTTCCTGCACCCGTCATGCTTTGATGGTGACGACGTTATCGCCGCGTATAATGGTTGTGTCTTCGACTTGCCGGAGTTCGATGTCTCCAGGCACAGCGTCGTCATCAAGCGCTTCTTCGAGCACGACGTTCATGTGCTGGTCGTAACCAGAGAGAACGCCGTAGTATGCGTCGCCGTCCTTAAGGTGAACCGTCACCGGTTCGTTCAAAGATGCCTCAAGAACGTCGAGGGGTCGACCGCTCATGCTTGAAAACCGTCCCGTTAGTATCTTAAATGTGCCGAACCACACGAACAGACCTGATTTTACCCATATTCGGCGCTATGCGGCGGGAACTGTCGGAACGACCAGCCTCACACGTCCTCCGGAGGCCTTTGTATCGACATCGACTGTCCCACCGACGTGTTCGACAATCATCCGAACGAGTTGCAGGCCGATGCCCGTTCCGTGAACGAGTGGCGTCTCTTCTCCCGTTTGGAGAACCGAAACTTCGTGCAGTGGGAGGCCATCGCCGTCGTCTTCGACGGTGATTTCGGCGGTGTGTCGATGTGACCCCGGGCGAACCGTGACCGATACAGCGGGCGATTCGGTGGTGTGCTTCGCCGCATTTTCACACAGTTCGTGAACCGCCTCTTCGAGCAGTGACGATGCCGTTCCCGAGACGCCCTCGTCTATCGAGACGGTGAACACCGCCCTCGGATAGGAGAGTTCGCTCGCCGTCGTCACCCCGCGAACGAGTTGCTCTATCGAAAGTTGCTGCTCTGCGGTTTCGTTGAACAGTTGCTCGATACGGGTGGCGTGTTCGGTCAGTCGTAACCACCGGTCGACAGCGTTGCGGACGGCATCGGCCGAGCGTTCGAGTCGCGTTTGTGCGGTCGATTCGGCGATGAGTTGGAGGTGCCCGTCGATGACGTTGAAGTCGTTTCTGACGTTGTGCCGGAGGACGCGATTGAGGACATCGAGGTGTTCGCGCTGCCGCGATTGGTCGGTGACGTCGCGGGCGAGGACGAACACGCCGTCCGGATGGCTCCGAGCGCGGGCCTCGAACGTCGCCCACCCATTCGTTGCGTGTCGCGCCCGATACACGAAGGTGGTCTCGGTTCCGTTCGCCGCCCGAAGGAGACTCTCGATGACGGCCTGTTCGTCATCACTGTGGACCCGCTCACGAATCTCTTCCCCAGTGAGCGACTCTGATTCGACACCGATTGCCTCCTCGAACGCCGAGTTGCAGGCTTCGAGTCGCGGTGAGTCGTCGATTCGGACGAGCGCACACATCGCTGGGACCGATTCGAGTTCGACAGTGATACCCTCAGACTCGCCCATATCTCAACTAAACATACTTTCAGAATCGAAATCATATGAGTGTTTTCACGGGGTCGCCGAAGCTCGCGTCCACGCGGGCGGGGTCAACCCACGTAGTTTTTAATACCCCAGTGAGTACGGTCAACTACCAGAAACCCGCGGGTAAGTGCGGACGTCCCGAATTCATACGTGTCGGGCTGTCTCGCACGCGGGGTCATTCGACCGACGAGCTGCAAGACGCCGGGGCCGGTGGCCCCCAGACACCCGTCTTTCCGTGAGCACCCTCGCCACTCATTGTGGCTTTCGATGCTCGGAATATCGAGATTACCAACCATGGAAATCGAAATCGCAACCATTGGCGGCTACGAAGAAGTTGGCCGTCAGATGACGGCCGTTCGCGCCGGTGACGACGTTGTTGTCTTCGACATGGGTCTGAACCTGTCGCAGGTTCTCATCCACGACAACGTTGAAACCGAGAAAATGCATAGCCTCGACCTCATCGACATGGGCGCCATCCCGGACGACCGTGTCATGAGCGAACTGGAAGGTGACGTGCAGGCTATCGTCCCTACCCACGGTCACCTCGACCACATCGGTGCCATCTCCAAACTGGCACACCGCTACGACGCACCCGTCGTCGCGACGCCCTTCACTATCGAGCTGGTCAAACAGCAAATCGAGGGCGAGAACAAGTTCAACGTGAACAACGACCTCATCAAGATGAGCGCCGGTGAGACCATGTCCATCGGCGACTCCGGACAGGTCGAACTCGAATTCGTTCACGTCACTCACTCCATCATCGACGCCATCAACCCGGTCCTCCACACGCCGGAAGGTGCAGTCGTCTACGGTCTCGACAAGCGTATGGACCACTCGCCGGTCCTCGAAGACCCAATCGACATGAAGCGTTTCCGCGAAATCGGTCGTGAAGGAAACGGCGTCCTCGCCTACATCGAGGACTGTACGAACGCCGGACGCAAGGGCCGAACGCCCTCCGAATCCGTCGCTCGTCGCCACCTCAAGGACGTCATGACCTCCGTCGAGGACTACGACGGCGGTATCGTCGCAACGACGTTCTCCTCGCACATCTCGCGTGTCTCGTCGCTCGTGGAGTTCGCAAACGACATCGGCCGCCAACCAGTGCTGCTCGGTCGCTCGATGGAGAAGTACTCCGGTACCGCCGAACGCCTCGGCTTCGTCGACCTCCCCGACGACCTCGGCATGTACGGCCACCGCAAGTCCGTGGACCGCACCTTCAAGCGCATCATGAAGGAAGGCAAGGAGAACTACCTGCCTATCGTCACGGGCCACCAGGGCGAGCCTCGTGCGATGCTGACGCGCATGGGCCGCGGCGAGACGCCGTACGAGATTGACGACGGTGACAAAGTCATCTTCTCGGCTCGCGTCATTCCGGAGCCGACGAACGAAGGACAGCGTTACCAGTCCGAGCGTCTCCTGCGCATGCAGGGCGCACGCATCTTCGACGACATCCACGTCTCTGGCCACCTTCGTGAGGAAGGCCACTACGAGATGCTGCAGGCACTCCAGCCCCAGCACGTCATCCCGGCCCACCAGAACCTCAAGGGCTTCGCACCGTACGTCGACCTCGCAGAGAGTCAGGGCTACGCCCTGGGCCGAGACGTGCACGTCACGCGTAACGGCAACATGATCCAGCTGGTGGACTGATGACTCCTGACGCGACGGAACAGCGAGTGCTCGAAGCGATTCGCGAGCGGCGCGAACTCGTCAACGAAGCACTCGAATCGGACGTCCCGATGGCCGAACCGGAGCGTCTCTACGAGGCCTCACGGTACTTGCTCAAAGCGGGCGGCAAGCGCCTGCGGCCAACGGTGTCCCTGCTCACGGCGGAAGCACTCGCCGACGTTGAGCCGATGTCGGAAGATTACCGCGCGTTCCCGACGCTCGCAGACGGCGCTATCGACGTGATGTCGGCCGCCGCGAGCATCGAGGTCATCCAGTCGTTCACGCTCATCCACGACGACATCATGGACGACGACGACCTTCGGCGCGGCGTCCCGGCAGTCCACAAGGAGTACGACACCGAGACCGCCATCTTGGCGGGTGACACCCTGTACGCGAAGGCGTTCGAACTCCTGACCCAGACCGGAGCAGACCCGGCAAACGGGCTGGAAGCCGTCCAGCGACTCGCGACCACCTGCATCCAAATCTGTGAGGGCCAAGCATTGGACATCGAGTTCGAACACCGAAGCAGTGTACTCCCCGACGAGTACCTCAACATGGTCGAACTCAAGACGGCCGTCCTGTACGGGACGGCCGCGGCGATTCCGGCGGTCCTCATGGGCGCAGACGACGACGTCGTCGAGGCGCTCTACCAGTACGGCATCGAGTCTGGAAGCGCATTCCAGATTCAAGACGACGTACTCGACCTGACGGTTCCCTCCGAGAAACTCGGCAAGCAACGAGGCTCCGACCTCGTCGAGAACAAGGAGACCATCATCCTCCTGCACGCCCGGCAACAGGGTGTCGATGTCGAGGAGTTGGTCGAAGCCGAGACCGCAGACGAACTTACTGAAGAAGAAGTCCAAGCGGCGGTCAACGAACTCGACGACGCGGGCAGCATCGACTACGCCCGTGAGATGGCCGAAGACCTCACCGAACAAGCGAAAGCACGCCTCGACGTGCTTCCCGACAACGAGGCCCGCGACCTGCTGTGCGATATCGCGGACTACCTCATCACCCGCGGTTACTAATCGCGGCACGCCCACAGTTTGGGCTGCGCCGTTTTCTCAGACACTCTGGACACGTTCGTGTGCCACAACGAATATCTGCCTAGGCGTGGTAACATGCCTCGTACCCCTGCCCGCGCGAGGAACGCCCTTCCCGCAATCCGGGCCTGTTTTTAGGCGTGACGCGGAATCGGAGGATAATGGACGACGACCTTCGAGAGCGCGTCGAGCGAGAGGCGGAGAAACACGCCCTTCTCAACGCGGTCAAACACGACAGCGACGCCGACGTGGGCGCGATTATGGGCCCGCTCATGGGCGAGAATCCCGAGTTTCGACAGCACGGCGGCGAGATTCCGGGTCTCATCGGACCCATCGCCGCGAAGGTTAACCAACTCTCAGCAGCCGAAAAGCGCGAGCGAATCGGCGAACTCGCACCCGAGGAACTCGCCGAGATGGAAGCCGAGGACGAAGAAGACGACCAACTGCTTCCCGACCTGCCGAACGCCGACGAGTACGACGAGATTCGGATGCGCGCCGCACCCAACCCGAACGGTCCGTGGCACATGGGCCACGCTCGGATGCCCGCGGTCATCGGGACGTACAAGGAGATGTACGATGGCTCGTTTATCGTCCGCTTCGACGACACCGACCCCGAGACGAAGCGCCCGGACCTCTCGGCCTACGACGCCATCCTCGACGATATCGCATTCCTCGGATTCGAACCCGACGACGTGATTCGCGCTTCGGACCGCGTGGAGACCTACTACGACTACGCCCGCGACCTCATCGAGAAAGGTGGCGCGTACACCTGTTCCTGTTCTGGTGAGGACTTCTCCAACCTGAAGAACGACGGCAAGCCGTGTCCACACCGCGACAAGGACACAGAGACGACGCTCGAAGAGTTCGAAGCCATGGTCGATGGCGAGTACAACTCCGGCGAGATGGTTCTTCGTGTCAAGACCGACATCGAACACAAGAACCCCGCACTCCGCGACTGGGTTGCCTTCCGCATGATAGACACCCCGCACCCACGTCCGGAAGCAGAAGACTACCGCGCGTGGCCCATGCTCGACTTCCAGTCCGGCGTTGACGACCACCTGACGGGCGTCACCCACATCATCCGCGGCATCGACCTCCAAGACTCCGCCAAGCGCCAGCAGTTCGTCTACGACTACTTCGGCTGGGACTACCCGGAAGTCCTCCACTGGGGCCACGTCCAACTCGACGCGTACGACGTGAAGATGTCCACCTCGACTATCAAGGAACTCATCGACGAGGGCGAACTCGATGGCTGGGACGACCCGCGCGCGCCCACCATCCAGTCGGTCCGCCGTCGCGGTATCCGTGGACAGGCAATCGTGGACGCGATGGTCGAACTCGGCATGTCCACCTCCGACGTTGACCTCGCCATGTCTTCTGTCTACGCCAACAACCGTGACCTCGTAGACGACGAGACGAACCGCTACTTCTTCGTCCGGAACGGCGAGGCGTTCGCCATCGAAGGCGGCCCCGACGAGGCACACCCGCCGCTCCACCCGAGTTTCGAAGGCCGCGGTACTCGGGCCATCCCGGTCGGCGACAGCGTCCTCCTCGAATCCGACGACGTACCCGCCGAGGGTGAGCGCGTCTGGCTGAAAGGCTTCGGCGCGGTCCGCCGCGAAGACGACACACTCGTGGCCACAGGCGACGACTTAGACGTGGTCCGCGAGGGCGACGTTCCCGTCATTCACTGGGTACCTGAAGATGGTCTTCCGGTTCGCATGCGAACGATGGACGGCGACGTGACCGGTGTTGCCGAACCCGACTTCGGCGACCTCCCTGTTGACGAACTCGTCCAGTTCGAGCGCGTTGGCTTCGCTCGCGTCGATTCGAAGGACGACGACGAGACGGTCACGTACTTCGCGCACAAGTAGTCCGACTGCTTCTCCGGAGTCCTTCGTTCTCCCGCGACGAGCGACTGGTTCGCCTCCCAGCGATACTTCTTTGTGACGACGTGCGGCACACTGTGTCATGACTGATGATAACAAAATGATTCAGGTGCGGAACTTCGTTGGCGGGGCGTGGACCACCCCATCGTCGGCGGGGCAACCAGTCGAAAATCCGGCGACTGGTGAACAGTTCGGCGAGGTCCGATTCAGCGACGAAGCGGACGTTGACGAGGCTGTCACGGCGGCGAAAGAAGCGTTCGAATCGTGGCGACAGACGCCAATCGAGGAACGGCTGCAACCGCTGTTTCGCTACAAACAACTGCTCGAAGAACACCAAGACGAAATCGCTCGTGGCCTCGTCCGCGAACACGGCAAAGCCCTGTCTGAAGCACGTGGCGAGATTCGACGCGGTATCGAGAACGTCGAGGTCGCCTGTGGCGCGCCCACGATGATGCAAGCAGGCCACCTGCAGCACGCTGCCCCCGACATCGACGAGACGGCAGTACGAAAGCCACTGGGCGTCTTCGCCGCCATCACGCCCTTCAATTTCCCGGCGATGATTCCGCTGTGGTTTCTTCCCTACGCCGTCGCCACCGGAAACACGTTCGTCCTCAAGCCGAGCGAGCGAAATCCGTTCACGCCGACGAAACTCGTCGAACTGGCCCACGAAGCAGGCTTTCCCGAGGGTGTCGTCTCACTCGTCCACGGCGACAAAACAGCCGTCGAGGCGCTCTGTTCCCACGACGACGTCGAAGGAATCTCGTTCGTCGGAAGCACCCCTATCGCCCGCCACGTCTACGAAACCGCCGCGAGTCACGGCAAGCGCGTGCAGGCACAAGGTGGTGCGAAGAACCACGTCATCGTGAGCGCGACTGCCGACCTCGAAACGGCCGTCGAAGGCACCGTCGGGTCGGCGTTCGCCAATACCGGCCAGCGCTGCCTCGCCAACCCCGTCGCCGTCGTCGAAGACGGCATCTACGACGAGTTCGCCGAGCGATTGGTCGAGCGCGCGAGCGAGGTTGTCGTCGGGAGCGGACTCGACGAGGAGACGGAGATGGGACCGCTCACAACCCGCGCGCACCGCGAGAACATCATCGACGCCATCGACGCGGGTGCCGATTCGGAAGCGACGCTCCTCCTCGACGGCCGCGAAGCCGACGTTCCCGGCGACGGCCACTTCCTCGGGCCGACCATCTTCGGCGACGTGTCGCCGGACTCGTCGCTCGCCCGCGACGAACTCTTCGGTCCCGTACTCGCGCTGGTTCGCGTCTCGGACTTCGACGAAGCCCTCTCCGTCGTCAACGCCTCTGAGTTCGGCAACGCCGCGAGTCTGTTCACCACCTCCGGCGGCGAAGCCCAGCGATTCAGAAACGAAGCCGAACCGGGCAATCTCGGCGTCAACGTTGGAACTGCTGCACCGATGGCGTTCTTCCACTTCGGCGGGTCGAACGCGTCGTTCTTCGGTGATTTGCACGCCCAAGGCGACGACGCGGTTCGGTTCTACACCGACGAGACGATTTACATCGAGCGGTGGCCCGACACGTGACGCTCGTGGACCTCACCCGACCCATCGAGTCGGGGATGCCGACGTATCCCGGTGACCCTCCGGTGAGTGTCGAATCCCACGCGACGTTCGACCGCGATGGCTACCGCGTTGCCCGACTCGAATTGGGGAGCCACACGGGGACCCACGTTGATGCCCCCGCGCACACCGAACCGGATGGTGCGACGCTCGATTCCTATTCGGTCGATGAGTTGCGGATGACCGCGCAGGTGGTCGATTGTCGGGGAGTTGGGGCAGGCGGGAAAATCACGCCTGCCCATCTGCCGGAGATTGAGTCGGATGTCGAGTGTCTCGTCTTTCGAACCGGCTGGGAAGACGAGTGGGGAACCGACCGAATGACCGAACACCCATCGCTCTCGGCCGAATTGGCGCAGTTCTGTGCCGACCGGGGATACGCCGTCGCCACGGATGCACTTAGCCCAGACCCGACCGGCGGCAGTGAGATTCCGGTTCACAACGCCGTACTGGGCGCGGGAAACCTCATCGTCGAAAACCTGTGTGGGCTGGCGATGCTTCCGGTAGGAGAATCGTTTACGCTGTTCGTACTGCCGCTTCGCGTCGATTCTGATGGTGCGCCCGCGCGAGTCGTCGCAGAATTCTGAGTTCGACTCGCCGACTTCGTGCCTTCAGACGACGACCGTGAGGACGAACCCGGCGAGCAGTGCGAGCGTCAAGAACACCTGCACCACCGACGTTGCGAGGACGCCGACTGTCGCAATCGCCGCGCGCTGTGCGCCGCGTTCGGCGTCTTGGTGGTCGAGGTACTCCACGACGAACACGGTCCCGGCGACGCCGATGAAGATGCCGAGTGGGCCGAGGACGAAGAGTAAGATGAGGCCCACGACGCCCGCGAGAATCGACGTTTTGGTCGATGCCCCGCCGAATCGGGCGGCGATGACGCCACCACCGTAGTCGGCGACGAGTGCGGTCAGTCCGACGAAGAGCAGACCGGCGAGCGCGAGGAGTCCGGGTTCGGAAAAGCCCGTGGACCACCAGTAGACGAGGAGACCGATAACCGAGAGTAACGCGCCGGGAAGCATCGGAAGGACGCTTCCGACGACGCCGAGGACGAGGAGGACGAGTGCGACCCAGAAGAACGGCTCCATTAGTCGTGACCTTCGTGTCCGAGGGTTATCACCCCACCGCCCGAGTGTCGCTGAGCAGGGTATGATTTATTGTTCTTTCAGTGGAACGTTAACAAACGCCATGGCGATTGACCCAAACTTCGAGAAAAATCGAGAACGTATCGACGACGATGGCCCGGTGGCAGTGTGGGGGCCAATCGACCCGCCCGAAAAACTCGGTATCCACGGCACCCACGTCGCCGTCGATTTCGACATCTGCCTCGCAGACGGCGCGTGTCTGGAAGATTGCCCCGTCGACGTGTTCACGTGGGTAGACACACCCGGCCACCCCGAATCAGAACTCAAAGCCCAACCGACGCACGAAGACCAGTGTATCGACTGTATGCTCTGTGTCGATGTCTGTCCCGTCGATGCCATCGACGTGGACCCGGGGCGCGCTGGCCGCATCTGACCCAAACGCCTCGTTTCTGACCACATACGAATCACTCAGCAATTGCTGAGTCTCTTCTTATTAGACACAAACAATTATTATGAATATGAGCTAGCACTAAATGGAGGTTGTTCTCAATGCACATGGTGGTATTAACGAAGGGCGTCCCCGACTTTCGAGAGGGACAGGTATCGTTTAACGAAGAAGGGCATCTCGAACGCGGGAAGACGCCCACGGTGATGAACCCGAACGACCAGTTCGCGCTCGATGCGGCGTTACAGACACGCGTCCAACACGGCGGGAAAATCAGCGTGATGAGCATGGGCCCGCCGGGATACAAAGAAGTCCTCCAAGAGGCGATGGAATCGGCCTACGCCGACGACTTGTATCTCATCTCGGACCGCGAGATGGCCGCCGCCGACACGTGGGCGACAGCGATTACGCTCAGTTCGGCTATCGAGACACTCGGCGTTCCGGACCTCGTATTTGCGGGGTTCAAGACCGCAGACGGTGAGACGGGCCACACTGGCCCACAGACGAACTGGTGTCTGGACATGCCGCTTCTCACGCACGTCATCTCGCTGGACGTGGACGAAGAAGCGGGGAAGGTCCGCGCGAAACGACTCGTGGAAGGCGATATCGAAGAGATAGAGACGGTCGAAGCGTCGCTTCCGGCCTTCATCGTCACCGACCCCGAGTTCGAACCGTCGTACCGAACGGCGCGCCAGCGACTGACGCTGAAAGACCTGCGCGCAGAGACACAAGAACGCGCGGCAAACTTCGAGGAGTACCTGACGGTGTGGGACCACACCGACATCAACGTGGACCCCGACTTCATCGGCCTCGACGGGTCGCCCACGATTGTCTCTTCGGTGGACCCGATTCCAAAGGCCCCCGCAGAGCGTGAGGCCACGATGGTCAACCCGGGTGACGTAGAGTCGATGAGTGAGGTACTCGAAGTGATGCAGTCGGCCAGTGGCGAGAGTGCCGCGGCCGCAGGAGGTGCAGACGATGACTGAATTCAATCCCGGCGACTACGACATTTCGGAACTCGGCCCAGCCATCAAAGACATCGAAGATGTGGGTGAGTTAGAAGAGATACTGCAAGCAGAACACCGCGGCGAGAACCGCGCGGGCGCGATTGCGCTCATCGAGAGCCGAATCAAGAAGTTCTCCGAGAGCGACGAACCGGAGGACGTCGAAGGACTCGACCTCGATTCGATGAGTGCAGCCGAGGTGGGTAACGCACTGCAATCGATCGACGAGGTTTCGGACCTCGATTCACTGCTCGAACGAGAAGAGTCGGGAAAAGACCGCGATTCGGTCAAACGACTCATCAACAAACGCCGCGACTCGATTCAGGGAAGCGACAAGCAGGCCGAAGAACTCGAAATCATCGAGAAGACGGCCGAAGAGCGACACCCAGACCTCTCGCATCCGACGCGCGACAAGCGCCACGTTCGTGCGCTTCACAACGGCAACTACCGCGACATGTGGGTCTACTGCGAGACGCAAGCGGGCGAACTCGTCGATGTCTCGAAAGAGATGCTCGGCAAGGCCCGGGCGTTGATGGACCAGTACAACGAGGACTACGACGAAGAAGAGCGCGTCGTCGCCGTACTCATCGGGTCTGACGTGAGCAAACACGTCGCCGACACCATCGCCTACGGGGCGGACGTCGTCGTCGTCCGCGAAGACCCGCGACTCGAACGCTTCCAGCACAAACCCTACACAGAAATCTTCTGTGACATGGCACGTGGCGGGGCGACCCACACAGAGAACGAGAGCAACGGCGGCCGAGACGAAGCGTGGCGTGACTACGACAAACCGCGGTACGTGCTGTTCCCGGCGACGAATAACGGCCGCGACTTGTCGGCGCTCGCCCAAGCCGAACTCGACTCGGGTCTCGCAAGCGACTGTTCTGGCCTCTACATCACAGAAGAGGTCATCTCGAACCCGGTCAAAACCGGCGTCGCAGGCGAGAAAAAGGAGTTCAGTCGCGTGCTTCACATGAAGCGCCCCGACTTCTCCGGATTCGAATACTCGACGATTCTCTGTATCGACAACCCGACTCGGGAGTTCCACCCACAGGGTGCATCAGTCATCCCCGGTAGCTTCCCGATTCCCGAACAAGACCCCGACCGCGAGGGTCTCGTCGTCACCCACGAGGCACCGCTCGAATCCGAGTGGTTCCGCGTCTCGGTCACCGATTACGACCAACTCGACGAGGGAATCGACCTCACCGGCCACGAGGTCATCGTCGCGTTTGGTCGTGGCATCGGCGACGACCCGACCCGCGGTGTCGAACTCGTCAAGGAACTCGCAGACCAGTTCGAAGACAGCGAAATCGGCGTCACGCGCGGTATCGTCACGGGGTCGTTCAAATTCGACGGCCACGTGGAGCAGTACACCAACGAAGACAGACAAATCGGCGAGACCGGACAGGTCGTCGCGCCGAAACTCTACATCGCGGCGGGCATCTCGGGTGCGGTCCAGCACAAAGTCGGGATGGACGAGTCGGATACGATTATCGCCATCAACACCGACCCGAACGCCCGCATCCGCGACTTCTCGGACTACTTCATCGAAGGCGACCTGTTCGAGGTCCTGCCGCAACTCACGGAAGCACTCAAACAGGGGACGTTCAGCGCCGCGCTCGCGAGCGACGGCGGCGAAAAACGAGGTGACTCACAATGACGGAATACGAACACTACGAAGCAATCGTCATCGGGGCCGGACCCGGTGGCGCGGCAGCCGCGGCAACGCTCGCAAACTACGGTATCGAGACGCTCGTCCTCGAACGCGGCGTCGAGGCCGGGTCGAAGAACGTCTCCGGTGGACTCATCTACGCCGAGGAATCCTCGCCGTACACCATCGACAGCCTCTTTCCGGGATTCCGTGAGGAGGCCGCAGAACGACCCGTCACCGACTACCGCATCCACAACATCGCCGGTACGAAGGTCGAATCGTTCGACCTGACCAAACTCCACGAACACGACACCGAGTGGTGTGACGCCGTTCTTCGGCGCAAGATGGACTCGTGGCTCGAAGACCGAGTTCACGAACGAGCCCGCGAGACGGGCGGTGGCGTGCTGACTGGCGTCCACGTCAACGGCCTACTCCGCGACCAGGGTGAAATCATCGGCGTCACGATGGACGAAATCGACCCCATAACCGCCGACGTCATCATCGCCGCCGACGGGGTGAACTCCGAAGTCGCCCGCGCCGCCGGGCTGATGGACTGGGACGACCCGAGTGAGTGGTTCCAAGGCGTCAAAGCGGTCGTCGATATGCCGCACGACGTTATCGCCGAGCGATTCGACGTCGGTGACGACGAAGGGGTCGCACACCTGTTCTCGGGCGACCTGTTCCAAGACGTTCGCGGCGGTGGGTTCCTCTATACGAATCAGGACACCCTCTCTATCGGGACGGTGTTCCACCTCGACAGCCTCGTCGCCGAACGCGCCGAACCGCACGAACTGCTCGATGCACTCTTGACCCACCCACTGCTGGCTGATTGGCTCGGCGACGACTACCACGAGTTGGAGTACAGCGCGAAACTCGTCCCCGACTCGAAGAAGGTAGCACTGCGCGAACCACACTTGGGTCGCCTGATGGTCGTCGGCGACGCCGCCGGGCAGATGCAGGCCCAAGGCCCAATCATCAAGGGGATGAACCACGCGGTAACCGCGGGCGCACTCGCCGCCGAAGCCTACGCACAGGCGAAATCGCGCAACAAAACCGAACAGGCGGGCGAACTCTACGCGAAGAAACTCCGCGACAACGGCGTGATGCGCAAACTCCGCCCGAGAGGCTACGACACCCTGCGGGGTCTCACAGAAAACGAGACGGTGACCGACGTGGTGGACGACGTCCTCACGTCGTTCGTCGGCAGAGCGGCGATTCGCGGGCTTTCGGGGCAACTCGAACGCCTCTACAACACGCCCGCGCTCTCGGCGCTGATTCCCGACACGCGAACGCCGTACGTCACGCTCCCAACCGTCATCGGCGAGGAACTCGGCGTTCCAATCCGCGAGACGAGCAACGTCACGCCGCCGACGCTCGAAGCCAGAATCGGCGAACTTCGGTACGACACAGACATCGGGTCGCCGCACATCGAACTCCTCGACAACGATTACGACGTGAGTGGGGCGGCAGTCGCAGCGTGTCCCGTCTCTGCGGTCGGATTCGGTGGCGGGTGCTACCGCGACGAAGTTATCCGAACCAACGGCTCTGAAGAACACGTCGTCAGCCTCGACACGCAACCCTGCGTCGAGTGCGGAACCTGCGCCGTCGTTGCGAAGACGAAGTGGACGCACCCACGCGGCGGCAAGGGCGTGGACTTCATGGAAGGGTAGTCGATGCCGATGACAGACGAGCATCGAGACGGACTACAAGCCGAGACCCGCCGCGACCCGGAACACGTCCGGTTCGGCGAGCGTGTGAGAACACTGGCCGAAGAGGCCCGGAAAGCACGCGAATCGTTCGAGCCACCGCCGGACGAAGCGGACACAGCTACGATTGAGTCGCAGGCGCTCGCGTACGCTCGCGACGGTGTCGGCCCGGTCGTCGCACTCTACATCGAGGCGCGAACCGGTGGGCGGATGGTCGCGTTCACACAAGAGGAGTTCCGACTGCTCCAGCGGGCACTCAACGATTGGCTCTCGCTCTACGTCCGGTGTTATGGCGTCGAGTTCGACCCAGAGTTTACCGTTCGGGAGGCCGCAGAAATCCTCCTCAGAACACACAGCGCACTCGATACGGCGCAACTGCTGACGTGTGTTCCGCCCCGGTATTGACGCGAAATTCGCCCATTCCGGGCCGTGAAATCCGATTCAACGCTGTGTCTGTCTAGAATATCACGAATAACAATTAATAATGTGGGCTGTGATACCATGCCATGGAAGTAACTGACTCTCTGAATTTCGACCACAAGGACCGCAAGGACATCTACGAATACATCGAGAGCCACGGCTCCGTTCGAGAAGACGAAGTCCGACGGGCACTCAATTTCGACCCTGCCGCGCTCGGGACACACCTGACGATTCTGCGCCGAGACGGCTACATCAGAAAGGTCGGGAACCACGTCGAAGTCGCCTACGCGACCGAAGAGGAACGAACGGCGAAGCTGGGCGACCTCGAGGTCACGATTCGAATGGCCCAAGATGTCGATTTAGAGAGCCTCTTGGACGCCATCAACGAGGTCGCAGAAGAGGGAACCTACATCGAAGCCGAGACTGTCGCCGACGTCCTCGACCACGAAGAAGTCGTCTTGCGACACAACGAACTCTCCTCGCGGATGATGTTCGTCGCAACCGTGGACGACGACCTCGCTGGGTGGGTCCATCTCGACCTGCCGGAGGCCGCAAAACTGAGTCACACCGCAGTACTCACCGTCGGTGTTCGCGCCGATTACCGAGGCCACGGCATCGGCAACGAACTGCTCGGTCGCGGCACCGAATGGGCGCGGGAACACGGATTCGAAAAACTCTACAACAGCATTCCGGCGACGAACAAGGGGGCAATCACCTTCCTCGAAGACCACGGGTGGGAGACCGAAGCCACCCGCGAGAAGCACTACAAAATCGACGACGAGTACGTCGATGAAGTGATGATGGCTGTCTCACTTCGATAAGACGCCAAACCGAACGGTCGCCGTCCGGTCCCGCAAACACTACTTCCAATATTTTTCTGCACCGTCGAGTGGTTCGGCTACGACACCATCTTGCTGGACGAGTACGCGCCCGTGCGCGGTACACACGTCTCTGTTCTCGTCCCACGGAATGTAGAGCCTGACAGCGGCGGGATTCTCACAGCCGTCTTCGCTACACGTCTCCATACACACGCTTCGTAGCGAAGCGACATCGCTGTACTGCAGGCCCATCGAATCGCCCGTCAGTCCAGATACCGGTCGCGCTCGGTGTGGGCCCCGGGTGTGCCGAATCTATCGACAACCGGCTGGTAGGCCGCACCGAGTGCCCGCATCGCTTGACTCGTGGAGTGATATTCGAGGTCGTCCGCAACGTCGCCCCACGAGTGTGCTTGGAGGACTTTTCGGACGATGAGGCGCTCTTGGCGCTCGTCTAACTCCTCCGGGTTGGTGAGATACGCGAGCGCGAGTCTCCGAAACGCGCCGAGCGCGATAATCGACAGGCCGGGACCGTAGGCCGCACTGGCGACAGTCCGCCACTCGTACGGAGACAGTTCTGGCGTGTACGGCGACCGAGTCGCTCGAAGCGCCCCGCGAACCACGTCGGGGTCGAGGTCCGAAAGGAGGTCCGAGAGCATGTCGATGGTGCGACCGAGGAAGTACGACGTATGGCGGTCTGCGAGTTCGTGGCCCGCATCGGAGAGTGGACAGAGCATGAGCGCCGAGTGTTCGCCGCTGGTGTCGTTGCGAGTCGTCGAGAGGTAGACCGTCCCGTAGCCGTTTCGGTGCCAAAACCTGAGGAGTTCGGGCGTGGCACCGAAGCCGACACCCAGATAATCGACTTCGCCCGCGAACTCGTCTCGAATCTCGCCGAGGAGTCGTGAACCGAGACCCTGACTGCGGACGGCGTGATGGGTGGCGATGCGCATGACGCGATAGCCGACTGGGATTCCCGCATCTTCGTCACGGAGTTGACTCGTGAACACGTCGGGAAGCATGTTTCCCCGAATACGCCCGCCGAAGTACATGTGGTTGCGCGTCGCTTCGTCTAATCCTCCTTCGCGCGCGAGGAGCGCGACAGAGACGACGTGGCCGTCGTGGGTGAGCGCCCGAAGGGTGAGGTTCGGCGCATCGAGGAGGCGCGCCAAGTCGTCGGGTTCGGTCCGATAGTGAGCGAGGACGAGCAAGCCAAAGACCTCTCGAAGCAGGTGTTCGTCGGCCAGCAGGTTCTCGGGAGTGAACGTTCGGTACGCTACCGAGTCAGTCGTCGCATCGGAGACGAGTTGGTCCACCGGCGGGCGGGCATCGAGCAAGAGCGCACGGAACGTCCACGATTCGAGCGGGTCGCCCGCCGCGTAGCGAATCGGATGGTCGAGTCGAACGTCCGAAACGTCGAAGTCGGAGTCGTCGAGGCGGCCACGAAATCGAACCGCGAACCCGCGGCCTGCGCCTTCGTAGCCGCGGACTGTCGTACAGAAGGCGACGGCGGGGGCATCGAGGAACGACGTGAGCAAGCGAACCGAGAGCGCCGCCGCCTCGTCGACGACGAGTGCGTCGATATCGCCGAGGGTGGATTCGACTTCGGTCGGTGGGACGTATCGAACGCTGCCTCCAGCGTTCGATTGGAGGTCGTACTGTTCTCTCGAATCGAGTTCATCGAGTTCGGCCAGCAATCGTTCGGCGCGTTCGAACACTTCGGCGGCGTTCTGTGTGCCGGGGGCGGTTACGACGACGTGCTTTCCTTCGGCGGCGAGGCTTCCCGCGGCGAGTCCGGCGGCACTCGACTTTCCACGGCCACGGTCGGCTTCGACCACGACGGCGTTGCCGGGTGTGCAGAGCGATTCGAGTGCAGCGAGGGTCTCCGACTGGTCGGCAGTGAGACAGTCCTCGTATGCGCGGGTGGGAAACACGTGCGTCTTCGGGACGAACGCATCCGGAACCTCGAAGTGGATTCCCTGCTCGTGGGTTCCGTCGCGTTCGAGAGTTTGGGAACCGAGGTCCACGAGTGCGATGCCGGGGTGGTCCCGAAGCGTCGAGACGAGGCGACTACGGAAGTGGTCGCTCACGTCGTCGAGCGAGAAGGGTGGGACGGCGAGGCGTTCGTCGAACTCGTCGTGGCAGGCGGGCCACGCGTCGAGCGACGGGGTGAGAAGAACGAGCAGGCCGCCGCCATCGACTGCGCCCGCGACGCGCCCCAGTGTATTGGGCGAGAACGATTCGTGGGCATCGAGGACGACGAGGCTTCGCGTGGTTCCGAGGAGTTCCGAGGCGTGGATGGGTTCGACTCGGTGGAAGCGAAATCCCTCTCGACTCGTGACGAACGTTACCTCGTCGTCGAGAATGTCTGTACCACGGACAACGTCGAAGGCGGCGTCGATACCGGCATCTCTGTCACCGGCGAGGACGATGACTCGCCGTTGGTTCGTCGCCATCGCGTCGTCGCGGCAGGCGTTCGCGAGGGCTTCGATGTCCACGTCGGTGACGGGTTTTGTGGGCGTCGTATCGTCGCGGGCGTCGTCGCCGGGACCGTTCATATATTCGTTACAGAGTCAGACGAAAAGGGCGTTTCTTTCGGTGCGTGTGGGCGCGTCGCACGGCGATGAGATTTTGAAAGCGCTTTTATGGGGTCCTGAGTAAGGAATGGTTACAGCCTGTCCGGGGTTGATGAACCTCCTTGCCGTAAGGGATAACTCGTGCGCACCGGTTGCGACGGACCGACTGGTGACGCCGGTGAGGGAGTCGAGCCCGCGAACAGGAACATAGGTGAACAACAATGGCTGTCTACGTAGACTTCGACGTACCGGCCGACCTCGCTGACAGCGCCGTCGAGGCGCTCGAGGTCGCCCGAGATACTGGTATCGTGAAGAAAGGAACCAACGAAACGACCAAGTCCATCGAGCGTGGCAACGCAAAGCTCGTGCTTGTCGCCGAGGACGTCTCGCCCGAAGAGATCGTCATGCACATCCCCGAGATTGCAGACGAGAAGGGTATTCCGTTCATCTTCGTCGAGACGCAGGACGACATCGGCCACGCCGCCGGCCTCGAAGTCGGCAGTGCTGCCGCAGCCATCGTCGACGCTGGCGAGGCTTCGGAGCAGGTCGAAGACATCGCGACCAAGGTCGAGGACCTTCGATAACCGACCATGAGCGCGGACGAACAAGCCAACGACTCGACGTCTGCTGAAGTCATCGAAGTCGTTGGAAAGACTGGGATGCACGGCGAGGCCATGCAGGTCAAGTGCCGCATCCAGGAAGGCTCCAATCAGGGCCGCATCATCACGCGAAACGTGCTGGGTCCCGTCCGAGAGGGCGACATCCTGCAGCTCCGTGAGACCCAGCGTGACGCTGACTCCATTGGAGGACAGTAATCATGGTGGAAAAGCGAACCTGCGATTACAGTGGTGACGAAATCGAGCCCGGTACGGGCACGATGTACGTCAAGAACGACGGTACCGTTCTCCACTTCAAGGACTCCAAAGCAGAGAAGAACTACTTCCTCGGGCGCGAAGCCCGCGACCTTGAGTGGACGGAAGCAGGCCGCCGCCAGCGCGGTCGCCAATCGGGGGACAACTAAATGTCCGACGAGCGAACCTTCGTGATGGTCAAGCCGGACGGCGTCCAGCGTGGCCTCATCGGCGACATCGTCTCTCGCTTCGAAGACCGCGGCCTCAAGATGGTCGGCGGCAAGTTCATGCAGATTGACGAGGAACTCGCTCACGAACACTACGGCGAGCACGAAGGCAAGCCGTTCTTCGAGGGTCTCGTCGACTTCATCACCTCCGGTCCCGTCTTCGCGATGGTCTGGGAAGGACAAGACGCGACCCGTCAGGTCCGCCGCATGATGGGCGAGACCGACCCCGCAGAATCCGCACCCGGTACCATCCGCGGTGACTACGGACTCGACCTCGGCCGGAACGTCATTCACGGCTCCGACAACGAGGACGAGGGCGCCAACGAGCGCGAGATTGCACTCTTCTTCGACGAGGACGAACTCGTCGATTACGAGCGCATCGACGCCAGCTGGCTCTACGAATAACGCGACTCCGTCGCAGTTTTTCGTTTTTCACGGTCGTGAGCAACCGCTACGGTTGCGCTCGTCCGCGCTCTTCGAGTTGCTGTGGCTCGATTTTTACCGAACTCCATGTGACACGGTTCCATGCGACACCGGACAAAGCACTTATTCCCATCTTACGGGGACGATGTATGGACGACTTTAGCGCGACCAACCGCGACCACTGGGACGAGTTGGCCGAACTTCACCCTTCCACACCGCTCTACGACGTGGACGGGTTCTTGGCTGGCGAATCGTCACTGATGGACCTCGAACGCGAGGAACTCGGTTCGGTCGAAGGTAACTCTCTCCTCCACCTCCAGTGCCACTTTGGCATGGACACACTCTCGTGGGCGCGCGAAGGTGCGACCGTCACCGGAGTCGATTTCTCTCCAAAGGCAATCGAGATGGCTCGCGAACTCCGCGACGAGGCGGGAATCGACGCCGAACGAGCGACGTTCGTCGAGAGCGACGTGTACGAACTCACAGACAACCTCGACGGCGAGTTCGACGTCGTGTTTACCTCCTACGGCACGATTAGTTGGCTCTCAGATATCGACCGCTGGGCCGAGATTATCGACCACTTTCTCACACCCGGCGGGACGTTCTACATCGCCGAAATCCACCCCGTCGTCGGCGCTGTCGAGAAGACAAATGAACAGTGGGCCAAGTTCGAGTATCCGTACTTCTCCGACGAAGTCCACCGATTCGATGACGACAAAGGCTACGCCAGCGATGACACAATCGAGAACGGGACGACCTTCTTTTGGGCACACACGACCGGCGATATCCTGAACGCGCTCATCGGTGCTGGACTCGACATCGAGTTCGTCCACGAACTCCCGAAGATTTGCTACCAGCGCTTCCCGAATCTCGTAGAAGGAGACGACAGATGGTGGCGCTTCCCCGGCGGCGAACCGGATATTCCGATGACGCTGTCGGTGAAGGCGACGAAGCGAGAATAAGACAAGCGAGAAAAGCGAGCGACCGCGTGGTTAGTCCGCTTTCGGAACTGGCGCGGTGATGTCGATTTCGCCCGCGTCGAGTTCAGCTTCGACTTCGCGGGTCGCTTTGACCATGTTCTCCATCTTCTGGTAGGCAACCTCGCGGGGGAGGAGTTTCACACCGCAGTCGGGCGAGACGGTGAGTTTCTCCGGGGGAACGACCTTGAGTCCCTGCTTGATGTTCTCTTTAATCTCTTCGACCGTCTCGACTTCGGCGGTGTGCACGTCAACGACGCCGAGTGCGAGGTCTGGCTCGAATTCGGGGTCGGTGAACACGTCGATTTGGTCGTAGCCACCGTTACACAGCTCCACGTCGAACTCGTCGATTGGGTAATCGTTGAGTTCGGGGTAGATGCGCGAGTAGTCGCCGTAACAGACGTGCAGGCCGATGCGAACCTCGTCGGGGACGCCCGCGACGATGCGTTCGAGACACTCGCCGACGATGGCGTGGTCGTCCGGCGTCGTCGCCAGCGCGGGTTCGTCGATTTGGATGTAGCGTGCGCCTGCCTCGACGAGTTTCTCGATTTCCTCGTTCACGAGGTCGGCGAGTGCGTAGGCGAGGTCTGCTTCCGAGTCGTAGTGTTCGTTGAACGACCAGCTAGCGAGGGTGTACGGCCCCGTGATGGGGACTTTGACGGGGCGGGAGGCGACGTTCTGGGTGAACTCGAACTCGTCGACGAGCCACGGTTCGTCGTATTCGACTTCGTCCACGACAGATGGCTTGTCGAAGTAGTTGTGACCCCACACCTTGACTGGGCCATTGAACTCGTAGCCGGGAATCCGATGGGCGAAGTACTCGACCATCTCGTTGCGGCGCATCTCGCCGTCCACGACGGTGTCGAGTCCGGCGCGTTCGTGTTCGTGGGTGATGACGCGGCACGCGTCGTCGTGAGCCTCGTGAAGGTGTTCGTCGGTGAACTTCGAGTCCGAGTCTTCGGCGAGGTCGGTGGCACGGTTGAGCCACTTGGGTTTCGGGTACGAACCAACGACCGTGGTCAAGAGGAAGTGGTCGTTTTCGTGGTTCTCGGGGCGGAACTGTTCGCGGTTTTCGACGTTTCGGCTCATGCTTTCACCTCCGGAGCGTTGACAACCTCTGCGAGGGCGCTCAGTTTCTCCGTCGCGCGATTCTCCGGCAGGTAGAACAGTTCGGTGTTGGTCGTCACGTACGCGCGGTCGAACGTCTTGTTCGCGATGCGGTCGAGCGTCCACTCGACGCGTTCGTGGACGGTCTCGGGCGACTCGACGAGCGTGTTCTGGCCGTTGACGAGGCCGAGGGCGATGTCGTCTTTCGTGCCGTACTCGTTGATGTTGTAGAACGTCTGTTCGCGGTCACCGGCGACGAAGTCGAAGCCGAGTGCATCGACGTTGGCATCCATGAGGTGCGCGTAGACTTTCTCTTCGAGTGCGCCCCAGTAGGTCTGGACGACCACGTCGGCGTCGGTCGCATCGGAGATGCGGTCGATTGCGTCGGGGATTCGTTCGTCGAGGTCTTCGTCCGGCGAATCGGTGACGAGCGAGGGTTCGAGGAGGAACAGCGTCTCGTGTTCTGGGAAGGCATCGACTTCCCCAGCGAGGAACTCGCCGACAGCATCGAGGAACGCCGCATCGTCGTCGTAGTACTCGTTCGTGGCGAGGTCTGCGAGCGTGTACGGACCGGGGAGGACGGCCTGAAGCGCCTGTCCATCGAGGAGTTCGCTCGTGGCTTCGAGTTCGGACGCGACGTCGCCGGAGAAGGTGAGTTCACCCTTGACTTGCGGGTCGCGGTAGAAGTTGTTGTTGTCGTAGTACCGGACGATACCGCCGGTCTCGACGTTCTCGTGTACGGTCAGCGGGTGTGCCAGCATGTCGTCCCAGCGGAGTTGGCCTTCGACGATGCGGTCGAGGCCAGCGTCGATTTGCTCGGAGACGACTTCCTCGCGGGCACGGTCGTACACATCGACGATTTCCGGGCCTTCGTCGCCGGAGATGAGGTCGTGCTTCTGGTGTCCTTTGAGGTCGGAGAGGTCCTGCTTCGCCCAATCCGGGAGGGGATACAATCCCGGTGTGGTCGAGACGAGTTCGGTCATCACTCACCGCTAAGAAATGACGGAGTATAATATTTCCTATCCCAACAAATGCACGCCAGTTATATTATTTCGAGAGAGCGAGGACCGTGAGCGTCTCGAACGGGTAGGACTCCTGTACGGCGACTTCGTGGTCGAAACCATTCGCTTCGGCGTGAGCGAGTACTTCGTCGTAGCCGGAGAGACTACTGACGAGCAAGAGTGCCTCGCCGTCGGGTTTCAACACGCGACCTACCGAGTCGAGGAAGGGGTCGATGACCGCTCGGCCATCTTCGCCGCCGGTGAGTGCCTGTTCCATCCAGTCGTCTTGTGGCGTCCCGTCCGGGTGTTCGGGGAGATACGGTGGGTTGAATGCAACCGTGTCGAATACGTCGTCTCGGAAGGGGCCGACGAGGTTTCCGCGGACGACATCGAATCCGCGGTGACCCTCCTCACGGAGTTTTTCTGCGCGTCCAATCGCCTGCTTGCAGGCGTGTGGGTTGATATCGCTGGCGACGACCTCGGTGTCCGTCTTCTCGGCGATTTGGGCGGCGACCCACCCTGAACCAGTCCCGACTTCGAGGACGCGTCCTTGTGCCCGGTCGATTGCGGCCTGTGCGAGTAGTCCCGAATCCTCCGCAGGTTGGTACACCGAGGTGTTCATCCCGCGTCGTTCTGCGAGGTCCTTCATTCGTCTGCTCCTCCATCGGTCCGGTCTCTCTGTTCTGAACCGATAACTGCGGGTTCGGTGAGCGACACCGGCCCCGATTCCTCGCGCGAAGAGAGAGAGCGTTGTGGGAACGGGATGGTAATCTCTTCGTCGGCGAACGCGTCGTGAATCGCGCCGATGACGGCCGTTTGGGCACGCCACTTCCGACGGGCGCTCGGGCGGTCTATCCACGGTCGGACTGCGAGTACCACCGACGAGTCGCCGAAGCGTTTGGCGACGACCTGCGGTTTCGGAACCGAGAGTACTTCGTCCAGTTCTTCGACCGATTCTTGGGCGACTTCTGCGGCGTGTTGGATGTCGCTCCCATAATCGACGCCGACTTCGATTTCGAGTCTGAGTCTTCCCTTTCGACTCCGGTTGACCAGACTCTCGGAACTCACCACGTCGTTCGGGACCATCACGTACTCACCGTCGAAGGTCTGGATGCGAGTGTTCACGACTGTGATGTCGGTGACGATGCCTTCGTGGTCTCCCACCTCGACCCAGTCGCCGATTTCGAACGGCCGAGAGAACATGAGGACGAACCCCGCGAGCATGGCACCGAGCGTCTGTCGGGCGGCCATACCGACGACGATACCGAGGAATCCCGCACCGACGAGGATGCCGCCGAGTTCTACCCGCCAGATACCGAGGATGAGTATCAAGACGATGAGGTAGACGGTGACCTGCGAAATCCGGTAGATAATCTCGCGCTGGTGGTCGGATATCTCCGGTCGCGTACTCGCGACTTCCTTCGTGAGTCGAGAGAGGACCGACGTGACGACGTACGCGCCGACGACGAACGCGAACGAGAGGCCCGCTTGGACGACCATCTCGCTGCCGATGTTGTACTGCGAGATGAACGCGCCGACAGCGGGCGCGTTGGCCCAGATGCCGACGAGTACGACCCCACCGCTGAGGACGGCAGACAGTCGGAGAAGCGTCACGGCGAGGTGCCAAACAGGTCCAGAGACCGACTCGATATCTTTGTCGTGGAGTCGAGCGGCCAGTGCCCAGACGAGTGCGACGACGATAACCGTCACAACTGTCGCGGCGATGCGTGCTTCGGTCGTCGAGAACAGCGTTGCGATGTCGGTGAAGAGTGCCATAGCTTACAAGCCGGTTTCGGCGGCGAGTTGGGCGAGCGCGGCGAAGTCGGTCGGTGCCATGTTGCCTGCTCGCTTTCGCAGGACGTCCTCGTCGGCCGCCTCGACGACAGCCTCAGGGTCGGAGAGTCCCGAGATGTGTGCTGTGTTTCGGATGCCGTTTCGAATCGTTTTGCGGCGCTGAGTAAAGAGTGCCTTGACGAAATCGAGGAAGAACTCCTCGTCGTCAACTTCGTAGTCGGGGGTTCGCGGGGTGATTCGGACGATGACACTCTGGACGGCGGGTTTCGGCGCGAACGCCTCACGAGGAACGTGTTCACAGACCTCGACAGCGCCGTAGTGCTGGGTGCTGACCGAGAGCCGACCGTACTCAGAGGTTCCGGATTCGGCGGCCATGCGCTCGCCGAACTCCTTTTGGAACATCAACACCAGCGGCTTGCCGGTCGGGAGTAGACGGAACGAAATCTCGGAGGAGATGCTGTAAGGGAGATTCGAGACACACGCCGTAAAGTCGGGGAGGTCGGCTTCGAGCGCGTCACCTTCGATAACGGTCAGTCGGCCGTCTTCGACCTCGGTTGCGAACTCGCGTCGGAGGTGGCTGGCGAACGTTTCGTCCTGTTCGATTACCGTGACTCGGTCGGCGACGCGGAGTAGGCGGTCGGTGAGGACACCCGGACCGCCGCCGATTTCGAGGATGTGCGAGCGGTCCGCGTCTTCTGGGAGATACGTCGGGATACGGTCGACGACGCGGTCGTCGATGAGAAAATGTTGGTCGTGATTCGGGTCACCACGAGCCCCGGCGCGGCTAATGAGGGCGTCCGGGTCGCGTGCGACCGGTTCGGAACCAACGGGTCCGTCACTCGTCATTGGCGAGGGTAACAGATGCGAGTGGGTAAAACTCCCGCTCTGCTTATGCGTCGGCGCGGACGAATGTCTTGTATTTCACATCGTTGCCGTCGATCTCTTCGAGGATACGCTCGATGACGATGTCTTTCGGGTGGTGAAGCCCGGAGACGCGCTCTTCGAGGTCGTCGAACGACTCGAACGGGCCGTAGCGTTTGCGCTCTTCGAGTACCTTGTCGCGGAGCTTCTTCCCGATGCCGGGCAGCAGATTCAACTGGTGAAGCCGAAGCGTGATGGGTTGGGCGTCGTTGTAGAAGTCGACGAACCGAGGCTCGTCGGCATCGACGATGTCCTTCACGACGTACTCCAACTCGGAGTGGGCCGTATTCGAGAGGTCGTCGTAACTGATTCGAGAGACCCGTTCGACGTCGTCTCGCGATTCTACTGGTGAGATGAGAACTCGGTCGCCGATACTCACGTCGGCGTCCTCCGTGAGTGTCAACTCGAGGAGATGGAAGTTCGATTCAGCCAGGGCGTACCCGAGAGGGGGCGAATCGAATCGTCGGTTGTCGCTTCGACGTCCGTGTCGGAGTACGTCGAGCAGGACAGCGTACTCACCCGTCGTGTCGGTGTCACCGCTATCCGTCGTAGTCATGTCAGTAGATACGACGACGTTCTATTTAAATAGTTGGCCGCGTGGTAACGCGGTCAGATGTACTTGGCGACGACGTTGAGAATTTCGTCGAGTTCGTCACCAGAGAGCGCATAGCGCTGTTGTGCGAAGACTGCACGGAGTTCGTCGCGGGACTCGGGAAGGAGGTCCGCGATTTTGATGGCAGTCGCAGCGTCGATCTTCTCAAGCTCGGCGAGCTCCTCGACGAGTTCACGGGATTCCTCGGGGTCGAGGTGAGCAAACCGGTTGACGTGCTCGATCGCACGCGCCAGTTCGTAGCGCATCTCGCGTTCTTCGTCGAGTGCGCGGTCTTCCTCAACCTCGGCGAGGAGTTCTTTCACTTCCGAAATCGTGAGATACTCCTCGTCGAGCTTTTCTTTGAAGATAGTCATTGCTTACTTCTGGGCGCGCAGGTGTGCAGGACGGACGATGACGGTCTTTTCCTTGCCACCGTCGTTGATGAGGACCTTGAACGCGCGGCCCTGTTTGCCTGCGACCTCACCGGTGAGGCCGTTGAAGCGCGGGTGGAAGCGACCTTCGCGCACGCTTGGGTCGATCTTGAGGTGGACCTTCTGTCCATCCTCGAATTCGGCGATAGAGCGCTGTGGCGGGGAGGTTCCGCGCTCGCGGGGTTTGTTCGAAAGCTTTCCTCGCGTACCCTTGAGTGGACCGTTGGAGCTCGGCATAGTCGTGAGAACGAATACTTGCGTCGCCATTATAAATTGCACGTTACGGACCGCGCATGTGCCCCGTCCGCGTACCCATCGCGGAGAGACGGACTTAACCTGAGCGAGTGCGGGCATCCACGTATGTCTGAAGACGAGCGGCGCATCGAAACCCGCGCCATCCATGCCGGACAGCACCCGGACGAGGAGACGGGCGCGCTCATGACGCCGATTTACGCCAACTCGACCTACGTACAAGACGGCCCCGGAGACCACCGCGGCTACGAGTACTCTCGGACGGGTAACCCGACGCGAACCGACCTCGAAGACAACCTCGCCGCGCTCGAAGGTGGCGAGTACGGTCGCGCCTTTTCCTCGGGGATGGGCGCTATCAACACCGTCCTCAACCTGCTCGAAGCGGGAGACCACGTCGTTGCCGGGAACGACGTGTATGGCGGAACGCACCGCATCTTCACGCAGGTCTACGAGAAGTACGACCTCGAATTCGACTTCGTAGAGACGACCGACCACGACGCCGTCCGCGACGCCATGCGCGAGGAGACCGAACTCGTGTGGGTCGAAACCCCCACGAACCCACTGATGCGCGTCAACGACATCGAGGCGCTCGCCGACATCGCCCACGAGTTCGACGCGCTCTGTGCGGTGGACAACACCTTCGCCACGCCCTACCTTCAGCGTCCGCTCGAAGACGGTGCGGACATCGTCTCCCACTCACTGACGAAGTACCTCGGCGGCCACTCTGACGTGGTCGGCGGCGCGCTCATCACCGACGACGAAGAATTGGACGAGGAAATCGCGTTCTACCAGAACTCCGTCGGCGCGACACCCTCGCCGTTCGACTGCTTCCTCGTGCTTCGCGGCACGAAGACGCTCCCCGTTCGTATGGACCGTCACTGCGACAACGCACGCGAACTCGCAGCGTGGCTCGACAACCACGAAGCCGTCTCCGAGGTCTTCTACCCTGGTCTCGACTCGCACCCGCAACACGACCTCGCGAGCGAGCAGATGGACGACTTCGGCGGCATGCTCTCGTTCGAACTCGACGGCACGCTCGAACAGGCATCGACCGTCGTCGAGGAGACGACCGTGTTCACGCTCGCCGAGAGTCTCGGCGGTGTCGAGAGCCTCATCGAACAACCGGCGGCGATGACCCACGCCGCGATTCCACGCGAAGAGCGCCTCGCGGCGGGATTGACTGACGGCTTGATTCGTGTCTCCGTCGGTGTCGAACACATCGACGACATGAAAGCCGACCTCCAGCAAGCGTTCGACGCCGCGTTCTAACTCCCGTTTAGAAGCCTCACATTCTTTATTTTCGTCGTTTTCGGAGTCTGGGAATCGCGGGAACGGTTATGGTCTCAAACGAAGAATCATTATACATGTCTCAGGAATCGGTAACGCTCGCAGACGAGGTACTCGGAGAACCACAAGCGACCGTTAAACGCAGCATCCAGCACGAGATGCAAATCGAACCTCGCGAGGCGTCGAGTTGGTCCGGGGAGTGGTTCGCGATGGGCGTCGCTATCGGCATGATGCTCGGCGGTATCACCGGTCTGATTTGGGACTTCTTCCCAGTCACCGTCCTGCTCGGGGTCGCCCTTGGCATGGTCCTCGGCATCGTGCTGATGGAGGACCACGCACGCCAGCGCATCCGCTCTGTAGTCGCGTAGAAAGGGTGGAAAAACGTCTGGTCCGCGTTAGATACGGCCGACGTTCTGAACGGAGACGCTCTCGACGCCTTCGACGTTCGTAAACGCTTCTTCGACAGCCTCGGTGCCACCAGCATCGTCAGGGACGATGACCGTCGGCAGGAGGGCGACGAGACCGAACGCGACGTCGTCGCGTTCGAAGCCCTTGATTTTCGCGCCCTCAGGGAGCGAATCTTCGAGTTTGGTTTCGAGGTCGTCGAGGTCGAGCTCGGGGCTGTTCGGCATAACCTTGATTTTGGCTGCTACTTTTCCCATGGTTTTAGGGTCCGAGGAATCCGCATTCGTTGCACTCGTAGAGGTTGCTCTGCTTTCGGCACTTGGAGCAGCGAGAAATCTCGTTGCCACAGTCCGGACAGTCGAACGTAGCCGCACTCATGCCGGCGATGTTGATGCCACAGGACACACACTGTCGAGCGTGTCGCTGTTCTGCGTCGCTCATACGAAGAACAAACCGGCGCGTGACCTTTAACCGTTGTCTTTCCCGGTCCAGTGGGCGGTATCGTGTGACACACTTTGGGGCAAGTTTGGCTCACCGGACCACGAGCGGGCCGAGCAAGACGGCCATCAGGTGAACGCGACGACACCCGAGTCGCGGAGGAAGTAAGCCAACTATCGACGCACCGACGAGTATCACGACTCCACCGACCCCAGCAAATCCCCAGGAGAGCGCGACGAGCAGGGCACAGACGCCTGCGACGAGGTGTTTCTGGTCAACCCGACCGACGAGTTCGAGTACGCGGTCCCCGAGAACTGGAACCAACAACACGCCGACGATTCCCGCACAGACGGTCACGGGAACGGCGAGTGCAAGCTCAGCCGGAAGATTCGTCTCGCTAATCGCAACCAGCACGCCGGTTCGTGGTGTTCCGAGTCCGGCGAGGGCGAAGAGCGCGAACACCGTCGTCGCTGTCGTCGCCGCGCTCGTCGCGGTGACGTACGCCCGCGCCGATGTCTCGGGGTCACTCGTAGGGAGGACACTCAACGCGAACGTCCCGGCGACACCGGCCGAGACGCCCGGAAGATAGCCAACGAGCGCGCCGCCACTTGTCCCGGCGAGTACACTTTGAGCCATCGACCGCCGAGTCGTTGCGAGCGTGGGGTCGTCTTGCGGCGGCACACCCGCGCTCTCCCACGCATCGAGGAGGACAGGAATCCCAAACAGTCCTGCCAAGAGCGGTGCGAGTACGTCACCGACGGGGAGCGACCCCGAAAACGAGTAGTCGAGTGTCACGAATCCCAGCGTGGTCGCGGCGACGATAGAAACACCACCAGCGAGTTTGGCTTGGACAGTGGGTTCGGTCCAGACGAGTGCGACCATGACGGCGAGAAGGACGAGCCACAACCACTCGCTGAGCATCGGGTACAGACGAACCATCGCCGCGGTGAGCGGAATCGCAATCGGAATCGTGAGACAGAGCGCGAAGCCACTCCCGAGCGCAGAGAGTCTGAGTGCTTCGCGCCCGCGCCCGCCGAGGACGAGTCGGTGGCCCGGCAACGCACCGGGAGCGAGCGCCGCGTCGGGGACGCCCAGTGCGAGACTCGGCACGATATCGAGACACGTGTGGACCGTCGCGGCGGCGAGCATCGCGGCGGTCACTGCCGATGGCGGTCCCTGAACCTCCGGGGCGACCGACGCCAAGAGGAGGGCAAAGGCGTTCGCGTGGAGTCCCGGGACGAGACCTGAACACGTTCCGAGGAAGATACCGACGGCGACACCCGCGAGTACAGGAGCGAACGCGGGTACCGAGCCAACGACAGACATCGACCGGGAGTGGCTTCGCTATCGAATATGAACCTACGCGCTGCGAAGAACAGCGCCGCCGCTCGCCGACGAGCATCGAAAGAAATCGGGATTGTGAACGAATCGTGACCGCGGATGCGGTCGCTGTGTCCGAATTAGCCGAAGAGAGCGCCGAGGCCTTCGCCGTCTGCGTCTTCGTCTTCGTCGTCTTCTTCTTCAGCGGCCTCTTCCTCAGCGGCCTCTTCTTCGTCATCGTCAGCCGTCTCGACTTCGCCACCAGCGCTGCCTGCAGCAGGTGCAGGAGCGGCAGCGGCCGTCTCGATGGCCTCTTCGATGTCGACGTCCTCGAGTGCGGCGACGAGCGCCTTGACACGGGACTCTTCGACATCTTCACCGGCAGCTTCGAGGACTGCGGTGACGTTTTCTTCGTTGATCTCTGCGTCCGTCTCGTTCAGGATGAGAGCAGCGTAGACGTATTGCATTGTTGTGTTCCTTGTGTGTTGTTAGAACAGAGAGCCGAGAGCGTCGCCTGCTTCGTCGTCGCCGTCTTCGTCGTCGGCGTCGTCGTCAGCGTCTGCCTCGTCGGCTTCCTCTGCGTTTTCGTCAGTCGATTCTTCTTCTTCCGTAGCGGGCGCGCTAGGCGCGACAGCGCCGCGGAGTTCCTCGGGGAGCGCCTCTTCGTCGTCGATCTGCGCAGCGAGTGCGCGGATCTGGGCGTCTGCCTTGGCGACGAGTTCCGGCATGAAGTCCGGACTCTCGATGTTGGCAAAGAGGCCAACAGCCTTCGCCTCGCTGGTCGCCTTCGCGATGAGCGTCGGCGCGTTCTGCGTGGTCGGGTAGACCGCGTTGACCGAGAGGTTGGTCGCGGCGGCGACGGCGGACTGGATGTCCGCGCGGTACTCGTCCACGTCGATTGCGAGTTCGTCTGGCTTGAACAGGACGCCTTCGGAGAAGACGCCACGAAGGTCGAGACCGACCTCCTTGGGTTCGATGCCGAGTTCGGAGAGGACGCCTGCAAGTTCTTCGGAGACGACTTCACCGGTTTCGAGGACTTTCGAGTCCTCGGTCACCTTGATGGAGCCATCCATGATGCGCGCGGATGCGCCAACTTGCTGGAGTTCACCGACGAACGGACCCGGGTCGACACCCGTGTCACCCTCGGGGATGACAATGTCGTTCGGGGCGGTTTCACCGGCATTAATCGGTGCGGGCGTCTTGGACGCCTCGAGTTCCTTGTACAGGGCGAACGGGTTATCGTTCGTGCCGATGAGGGCGACCTGTCCGGAAATGTAGTCAGTGAGGGTTTCGAAACCACTTTGAACCTCGTCGAGCGCGCGGTTCACGAGCGTGTTACGGCTCATGCGCACCTCGGCGGAGCCGTGCAGCTCGCGGCGCATTGCCTGGAGCTGTCGGCTCGGGATGCCCGCGACACCCACGACGCCAACGGATTCGTACCCTTCGATGAAGTCGACGAGTGCGTCAACTTCTTCGCGCTTCCACTGCGGAATGACCTCAGTTCGGCGTGCTTCAGACTCGCTCATGCGGGCACCTCGATAGATGGACCCATCGTCGTTTTCACGAAGATAGAGTCGATGTTGAGGGGGCCTTTCTCGAGCGTTGCTTCGAGACGGCGGATGATGACGTCGATGTTCTCCGCAATTTCGTCGGCATCCATGTCGTCAGCACCAACACGCGTGTGGAACGTGCGGCGGTCACGGGAGCGAAGCTGCACCGTATTCTTCATCCGGTTCACCGTCTCGACCACGTCGTCGTCAGGCTGAAGCGGCGTCGGCATTTTACCGCGGGGACCGAGGACGGTACCAAGGTAGCGACCGATGTCCTGCATCAGTCCTGCCTCTGCGACGAAGAAGTCGGTTTCGTCAGCAAGGTCCTTTGCGGCGTCCGTGTCGTCACCGAGGTCCTCGAGTTCGGATTTCCCGAGAACTTGGTCAGCAACGTCTTCAGCACGGACTGCTGTCTCACCGGTTGCGAACACCACAATCTGGGTGTCCTGCCCAGTGCCTGACGGGAGTACGATACTCTCGTCAACACGCTTCGACGGGTCGTTAAGATCTAAGTCACGCAAATTGACTGCAAGGTCCACTGTCTCGCGGAAATTCCGCGCGGGGGCCTCGTCAAGTGCGTGAGAGACTGCGTCAACTATTGTATCTGCCATTATTCACCTCCGTAGTACGCAGGATTGCTCCTACGGATCAGTGAAACAGGCTACTGCCTGCCTCGTCCGGCAGGACGAGTAGGCTCAACTTAAGTCCGTCGAAGAAAACCCGCCGAGTCGCCCGAAATCGGGCGTTTCCGCGTGTGACGGCACCACATACACCTGTGCGAAACGCGGTGGTTTAGTGGTGGAGAGAAGAACATCGGCCGAGCAAACTCGACCGGACGGAAAGAGCGGTTCGACGGTTTGCGACGATTACTCGTCGTCGAACGCGTCGTCGAATTCGCCGCCGTCGATACGCCCTTTGAACGTGCGGGCGTCTTCGCCTTCGATGGTGACGCCGAGGGACGCACAGGTACCAGCGACTTCCTTCGAGGCGTTCTTCAGGTCGTAGGCGAGCAGGTCAGAGGACTTCTGCTCGGCGACCTTCTTGAGCTGTTCGATGGACATGTCTGCGACGAAGTCCTTCTGGGGTTCGCCACTGCCAGTGTCGAAACCGACTTCGTCCTTGACGAGTGCCGCCGTTGGGGGCACACCGACCGAGATAGAGAACGAGCCGTCGTCCTCGTATTCGACGGTGACAGGGACTTCCATGCCGTCGAATGCAGCGGTCTGGTCGTTGATGTCGCTGACGACTGCCTGCACGTCAACGGGCGTTGGGCCGAGCTCGGGTCCGAGCGGCGGACCGGGGTTTGCCTTCCCGCCGGGAACGAGTACTTCGATAGTTCCAGCCATACGTGGAAACACCGTTTGGCGACTTTTAACGGTTTTCTTTCGCCCGGAAGCCATGCGAGGACTGTGCATACCACACCACTACTCGGTGGTAGCACTCACTTGTCAGTCAACCGAGTATGACAGAAATGTATACTAGAACGCTAAGAGAGATGCCAGCGTTCAGGATTCAGGGATGGTGGCCCTGCAACGGTATCGCTACGGTCTTCCCGAGCGACATGGAGCTGCCACCAGCCGTCGTGCGTCAAACTTCCCGAAACAGATTGTGCCTCTGTGACGCCCGCCTAGCTCCTGTCGTCGACCAATGCGTTCCCGTCTCCTTACAGTTCGACACCGAACGAGTCGATATCTCCTGCGAGCGACGCCATCGCGCCGAGCAGGGCTGCAACGTCGTCGAGGTCGTTCGTCGAGATGACTTCGACCGGCGTGTGCATGTAGCGATTCGGAATGCCGATGTTGAGCGACGGAATCCCCGAGCGACTCGTGTAGAAGGCATCCGCATCGGTGCCCGTGCGAATACCTGCGGCTTGGAGTTGCACGTCGATTTCTGCGTCTTCGGCCGCGTCGCGGGCGAGTGCGACGACGTTCGGGTGGTTCGCCGTCCCGCGCGAGACGACTGGACCTTCGCCGAGTTCGACGGGACCTTTGGCCTTGCCCGGCACGTCCGGATTGTCCGTCGCGTGGGTGACGTCCACGGCGACCATCGCGTCGGGGTTGAGGTCGTAGCCGACCATCTTCGCTCCTTGCAGACCGACTTCTTCTTGTACCGTACTCACGGCGTAGACCGTCACATCGACGTCTGCCTCGACTGCGGCGCGGAGTCCTTCTGCGGCGGACCACGTACCGACGCGGTTGTCCATGCCGTTGGCGGCGATGCGGTCGCCTGCGAGGTCGCGGACCTGTGCTTCGACCGTGACGGGGTCGCCGACTTCGACGTACTCGCCTGCCTCGTCTTCCGAGGTCACGCCAATATCGACGAACTGCTCTTCGAGGTCGTCGTACTCTTCTTTCCCCACGTCGCGGAGGTGAATCGCCGTCTGACCGATGACGCCGGGGACGTCGCCGTCGTCGCTGTGGACCGTGACGTGCTGGCCCTTCGAGACGGTTCGGTCGGCACCGCCGATGGGGCCGATGCGGATGAAGCCGTTGTCGTCGATGTCGCGGACGATGTAGCCGATTTGGTCGGCGTGGCCGGTGAAAGCAATCTCCGGTCCATCACCAGAGCCTTCGTGGACTGCGACGGCGTTTCCGTACGCATCGACGGTCACGTCGTCGGCGAACTGCGAGACGTACTCGACCCACACTCGCTGGCCGTCGGTCTCGTATCCCGACGGGCTTGGGGTCGTAAGAAGTGATTCGAGAAAGACGCGGCGGTCGTCGTTCATGCTACAAAATGACCAGTGACAGGTGAAGAATACAACGAATCCTCACGTCCTCCACAACGACTATGCATCTTGTGAGCGTATTGAGGTGTATGGCAGATTTTACCCTCTTCGAGGTGCACCTGCACGACGGATTCGAGTTCCGCCCAACTAACCGCGCTCCGCTCCTGAGCCGGTTCTCCAGCGAAGAAGAGATGGACGACGAAGAGATGCAAGAGGCTGTGGAGGTCGAAATCGAAGCCGAAGACGAGATGGACGACGACTCCAGTTCGGGCCGCGGAATGGGTCTCGTCATCGGGCTAGTCCTCCTCGTCAGTATCGCCGCCGTCGTTCGCTACCTCCGCAGCGGCGCGGGCGACGAAGAGTACGAAGAACTCGTCGGTCTCGACACCGAAGAAGTCGAAGTCGGCGCATAACCTCGCCACGCCATTTTTTGAGACTCACCCCGAGTGACGACGCCGGTCGGATACGCTTAAGCAAATCCCACAGAAAGCCCGGTGTATGACTGTTTCGAGCGCCCCCGGCAAGGTGTATCTCTTCGGGGAGCACGCCGTCGTCTACGGGGAACCCGCCGTCCCCTGCGCCGTCGAGCGGCGCGCGACGGTTTCGGTCTCGTTGCGAGATGACGACCACGTCCGCGTGCGCGCGGAGGATTTGAGTTTGAACGGCTTTACCGTCGAGTACAGCGGTTCGACCGGCACGCGGCCCGACGTTGACGTTCCGACTCCCTTGGTCGAAGCCGCGATGGGCTACATCGATGCCGCCGTCGAACAGGCCCGCGACGCCGCCGACGCACCCGACGCTGGCTTCGACATCACCGTCGAGAGCGACATCCCACTCGGGGCCGGACTCGGTTCCTCGGCGGCCGTCGTCGTCGCCGGAATCGACGCCGCGACCCGCGAACTCGGCGTCGAACTCACGCCCCGCGAAATCGCCGACCGAGCGTATCAGGCCGAACACAAAGTCCAAGAGGGGCAAGCCTCCCGCGCCGACACTTTCTGTTCGGCGATGGGCGGCGCGGTCCGCGTCGAAGGCGACGACTGCCGAACTATCGACGCGCCCGCACTCCCGTTCGTCATCGGCTTCGACGGTGGCGCGGGTGACACGGGCGCGCTCGTCTCGCACGTTCGTGGACTCCGCGACCAGTACGACTTCGCCGCCGATACGGTCGAAACCATCGGCAACATCGTCAGACGTGGCGAGAAACTCCTCTCCGAAGCAGACCCCGATTCCGACCCATCCGAAGAACTGCTCGAAGAACTCGGCGAGTTCATGAACTTCAACCACGGCCTCCTCGAAGCACTCGGCGTCTCCTCGCGCTCACTCGATTCGATGGTGTGGGCCGCCCGCGAGGCCGGTGCCTACGGTGCCAAACTGACCGGTGCTGGCGGCGGTGGCTGTACCGTCGCGCTCGACCCGACACCCGAGACGAACACCGCGCTCAGGTTCACGCCGGGTTGTGAAGACGCCTTCCGCGCAGAACTCGCAACCGAAGGTGTTCGCGTCGAATCCGAAGAAACGGGCGCGACGGAGCGCGACCAATGAGCCTCGTCGTCCTCAAACTCGGCGGGAGTGTCGTCACAGACAAAGACGAAGCCGAAACCGTCGATGAGGCGGGACTCGGGGCGGCCGTCGATGCAGTCGCCGCCCTTGCAGAAACGGGACAGGTCGTCGTCGTCCACGGCGGCGGAAGCTTCGGACACCACCACGCCGCCGACCACGGTGTCTCCTCGGAGACGGGAACCTACGACGTGGTTGGTATCCGCGAAATCAACGATGCGATGAAGCGTCTGAACGACGCCGTCCTCGACGCACTCGCCGAACGTGGCGTGGCTGGCCTTCCCGTCCATCCACTTTCCGCGGGCGCACGCGAGGAAGATGGGTCGCTGTCGCTCCCGCTCGCGGCAACCGAGACGATGCTCGAAGAAGGATTCGTCCCCATCCTTCACGGCGACGTGATTGCCCACGCGGGCAAGGGTGCGACTATCGTCTCCGGCGACGACCTCGTGGTCTCGCTGGCCGCCGGTCTCGATGCCGACCGCGTCGGTCTCTGTTCGACTGTTCCGGGCGTCCTCGATACCGACGGCGACGTGATTCCAGAGATTACGGCGTTCGAAGACGCGGCCGACGCACTCGGTGGGTCTGAATCGACTGACGTGACCGGGGGCATGGCCGCGAAGGTACAGAAATTACTGGCGCTCGGCGCACCGGCACACATCTTCGGTCCCGAAGGACTCTCGGCGTTCGTCGCCGGAGAGTCGCCGGGGACTGTGATTCGCGGCGAGTAGCCGAGTCACCGAGAGAATCAGAGTTCGACCGTCAGTCCATCTTCTGCGACGGCCACGTCGCCGTCGAAGTTCCGCGTGACGCCAGCGACGAGTTCGTCCGTTTGGCGGGCGGCGTGCGGGTAGAGATGCGTGAGAAACACCTGGTCGATGTCGTGGCCTTGAAGCACCCGTCCGAGCGCGCTTGGTGTCGTGTGATTCGAGATATCGAGGTTGTCGGGGAAGGCGCATTCGTGAGCCAAGACAGCCGCGCCGTCGGCGAAGTTCGCGAGTCCGTCGAACGGTTCGGTATCGCCGGAGAAGACGAACTCGCCCTCGCTGTCGTCGTGTGCAAAGCGGTAGGCGAGGGTGTCCATCGAATGACGAACCTCGAACCCCTCCACGTCGAATCCGGCGACTTCGAACGGGTAGGGACCGATTTCACGGATTTCGACCGTGAGACGATTTTGTAGGTAGCTGTGTACGCCGAGGAGTCCTTCGACGAGTTCTCGCGTCCCCTCGGGGCCGACGATTTCGAGGTACTCTTCGCCCGCAAGCCAGCGTGCTTTGAGCAGGGCCATGAGGTCAGAGACGTGGTCCAGGTGGTGATGAGTCAAGAGAACCGACGAGATACCTTCGTAGCCGACGGGGGTTTCGGCGAGCCGACTCAACACTCCAGAGCCACAATCGACGAGTAACGCGTGTGAGTCCGATTCGAGGAGGAGTCCGGTTTGTGCTCGGCCCGAAACTGGCATCGCGCTGCCGGTTCCGAGGAACGTAACGCGCATACAAGCCATAGACGGCCCCGCCGGGTTAGTCCTTCCATTCGTGTCGGCTAATCGAACAGATAGAAAGTGTGACCATCGTCTCGTTCAGCGTCGTGGGTGATGCGCTTCGAGACGTGTTCGACCCCCGAATCGACACCTGAGAGGGACAACCCTCATACCTGCGCAGGCTAACGTCCACGCGATGACTGAGCGCGGTCGAGAACTCCTCGCGTCGAAGGCCGAGTCCTACGACTTCGACCCCCATTCGGTCGCCATCGACGACGAGGACGTACTGGACCTCTTGGAACCCGCCGTGAGAACGTGGTGGGCCGACCAATTCGGCGAGTTCGTCCCCGGCAACGGCGGCTTTTTCACACCACCACAACGTGGGGCGATTCCACTCATCCACGAGTCCAAAAACGCGCTCATCTGTGCCCCCACCGGGTCGGGAAAGACGCTCGCCTCCTTTACTGCGATTATCAACGAACTGTTCCGCCGCGAGCGGGAGTCACCCGACGGCCTCGACAACTCGGTGTACTGTCTCTACGTCTCGCCTCTCAAATCGCTCGCCAACGACATCCACCGCAACCTCACCGAACCCCTCGACGGCATCGCCGAACTCGCCGAGGAACGCGGCGAAGAGATCAACATCCGACACGCGATTCGCCACGGCGACACCTCGTCGTCGGACCGACAGAAGATGCTCTCCGAAACGCCACACATTCTCAATACCACCCCGGAGACGCTGGCGATTCTCCTCAACTCCCCCAAGTTCAAAGAGAAACTTCGAACCGTCGAATACGTCGTCGTAGACGAGATTCACAGCCTCGCCGCGAACAAACGCGGCACCCACCTCTCGGTCTCACTCGAACGCCTCGAAGACCTCGCCCACGCTTCTCCGACCAGAATCGGCTGTTCGGCGACGGTCGAACCGCTCGATACGGTCGCCGAGTACCTCGTCGGATACGAAGACGGCGAACCGCGCGACTACGACATCGTGGACACGCGCTTCGTCCGCGACTTCGATATCAAATTAGAGTGCCCGACAGACGACCTCATCGGCACGCCGCGAAGTGTCGTCCAGAACCGCTTCTACGACCGCCTGCACGAACTCATCGACTCGCACACGAACACGCTCGTCTTCACGAACACGCGGTCGGGTGCCGAGCGCGTGCTGCACAACCTCCGCGAAGAATTCTCGGCGTACGACGAGACCAACTCCGGGTGCCACCACGGGAGCCTCTCGAAAGAGCGCAGACAAGAGATAGAGTCCCAGTTGAAAGCAGGCGAGTTGAACGTCGTCACCACCTCCACGAGTCTCGAACTCGGCATCGACATGCCGCACATCGACCTCGTGATACAGATTGGGTCGCCGAAGTCGGTGGCCTCACTGCTCCAGCGCGTCGGACGTGCAGGTCACCAACTCGGTCAGACCGTCGAAGGCCGCGTCATCGCCCTCGACAGAGACGAACTCGTGGAGTGCGCGGTGATGCTCAAACGCGCCGAAGAGGGCTTCGTCGATAGGGTGTTCATTCCCGAAGGCGCGTTCGACGTTGCCTCACAGCAAGTCTACGGGATGGCGATAAACTCCATCCGACCCGAGTCCGAGTTGCGTGAGACGATTCAGCGCGCCTATCCGTATCGAAACTTCTCTGATACGCAGTTCGAACGCCTCTTTCGTTACCTGACGGCCGACTACGATGGCCTCGAAGACAAGAACGTGTACGCGAAGGTTTGGCGCGACACCAACGACGCGCCGGATGGTGAACACCACTACGAGGAGTATCCGGTCGGCGAACCCCTCATCGGCAAACGCGGGCGGATGGCGCGGGTCATCTACATGACCAACATCGGGACGATTCCGGACAGTTTCACGTGCGACGTCATCGTCCGCGGGCAGGACAGTTGGGTCGGAACGCTGGACGAAGGCTACCTCGACACCTTGGAGAAGGGCGACGTGTTCGTCCTCGGCGGCGACCACTTCGCCTACCGATATCGAAGAGGTTCGAAAGTCTACGTCGATAGAACCTCCAAGCGACCGACTGTCCCCTCGTGGTTCTCCGAACGTCTCCCGCTCTCCTACGACCTCGGGAGAGAAATCGCACAGTTCCAGGCCGACCTCCTCGACAAACTCGAAGAGGGCGGCCCACCTGCGGTTCGAAATTGGCTCAGGGAGTTCCCCTTGGACGAACACAGCGTGCGGGCGCTCACCCGGATGTTCGACGAGCAAGTCAGGTATGCCGGACCCCAGAGCGTCGCCACGAACGAGCGAATCGTCATCGAAGAGGAGCTGAATCGAGAAACTTACCGGCGTCACTACTACGTCCACTGCACCTACGGCCGCCAGTTCAACGACGGTCTCTCTCGACTCGTTGCCCACCACTGCGCGAACCAAACCAACGCGAACGTCCAAGTCGCAGTCGCCGACAACGGCTTTTCGCTCTCGATGCCGCTGAATCGGAAAGTCGATTTGAAGCGAATCATCGACTCACTCTCGCCCGAGTCGGTGGTCGAAGACCTTCGGGCGGCGGTCGATGGAACCGACTTGCTCAAACGCTACTTCAGAATCAACGCGACGCGCTCGCTCATGATTCTTAAACGCTACAAAGGCTACGAGAAATCCGCCGCACAACAACAGGTTTCATCCGAGATGTTGCTCTCGTTTGCCCAAGAGGTAGGGGAGTTCGCCGTGATGGAAGAGACCTATCGAGAGATTCTGGAAGACAAACTCAACATCGATGCAATCGAGGACGCACTCGAAGCCATGCAGGCGGGCGAGATGCGCGTCATCCAGCGCGAAGTCACCACGCCGACACCCCGTGCGTTCGGACTTGCGACGTTGATGGCGAGTGACGTGGTGCTGGCAGAAGACGAGAGCGCCGCCTTACAGGAGTTCCACGAGCGCGTCCACGCCGAAATCGAGGACGACGAGTTAGAAATCGACGTGCAGTGAAAAGCAAAAACGGTGTCAGTAGACGCCAGTCAGGTTCAGCAGAATCCACACGACTGTGAGGAGTGCTGCGATGAGTTCGATGGCGCGGGCGATGCTTGGACCGTCGAATGAAGGAATGTCCATTGTGCGGTGGGTCGATGAGCGAATTCGAAGCAGGTGCTCACTGCTCACTCTGAGAGCGTCCAACAGACGAAGACGCTTCGGCGACCACCGCTTTGGGGTGTAAAACTGTGAGAGGGCCGGGTGATTTCCGAGGCGGGGTGCCCGGGTAGGTTCGGACCCTACCCGCCATCACGTCCAAAGCAACGGTTCAATCCTCAGCTTATCGAGAATTCGATAGCACGGCCATAGAGGAAATTCACATGTCTTGATACATAGCTGTTCCCCCGAATACGACGGCTTATCGCCGCGCCCACGCGAGCATTCGGTCGTAGAAGGGGTCCGATTCGAGTGCGTTGGCGTCGCCGACGAGACACAAGGCTTTCTTCGCGCGAGTGAGCGCGACGTTCACCCGACGGTGGTCTTCGAACAACGGGCCGTCGAGGTCGCCGGTAGCGACGAACGAGACGATGATAACCTCCTTCGAAGAGCCTTGGAATCGGTCCACTGTATCGACGGTCACGTCGGTCCGACGGGAGATTTCAGACACCTGCGCCCGGAAGGGGGCGATGACGCCGATATCCTCGGACGCGACACCTGCTGCTTCGTAGGCCCTGACGATTTCTGCGACTCGTTCTGCTTCGACTGGATTCGTGTTGCCGACGCGCCGCCCATCGGGGTCCACGAAGGTGACCGGGTCTTGGAGTTCGTCGGGCAACTCAGACACATCGACACCCAAGTCGCGGAGGTGTTGGGCGGCGATTTCACCTGCGGCGGGGCGGAGCGCGCCGTCGTAGAACTCGGTGGACGCGAAGGCCTGAATCCGTTGGGACATGCGGTACTGTTGGGTGAGCATGACCGATGACTCCGGATAGGATTCGATGAGGCGCTGGAACAGCGACGTTTGGAGGTCGTTTTCGGCGCGAACCACGGGAGGAAGTTGCTTGTGGTCGCCGACGAGGACGAACTTGTCTGCCAAATTGGCGGCCGCGAGCGTGCCGGGTTCGGTGAGTTGCGAAGCTTCGTCAACGAGCGCAACGTCGAACGACTGTTCGCGCATAATCCGAGAGCCACAGGAGGCTGTCGTCGCGGCGACGACCGAGGTATCTCGGAGTGCGGCCGCGAGCGTGTTGGGGTCGCCGCTGCGAGAGAGTCGAACGTCGAGCATGTCGTCACGGACGCCCGACTCGGTGCCGATGCGGACGATATCTTCGAAGCCTTGGTCGCGGAGGGCTTCGAGCGCGTTGTCCACCGCGCGGTTCGTGAATGCCGTGAGGAGGACGCGATTCCCGTTTTCGACGAGTGCGCGAATCGTTCGGGCGATAGTGTAGGTTTTCCCAGTCCCCGGCGGGCCGTGGATGAGCGCCACGTCGTCGGCATCGACCGCAAGCTCGACCGCCTCGTTCTGTGCTTCGTTGTTGTCGATATACGTCTCACCCGCAGAGCGGTCCGAAAATTCGGGGTCGCGTCGTCCGAAGAGTACGTCCTTGCGGTCGGGACTGGACTTGAGAATCGCATCCGAGAGCGCGGTCAGGAGTCTATCGACGGTGAGTTCGGACGGGTACACGTCGAGTCGGCGGAGGGGGACGGGTTCGCTCGCCGTGACGACGACTTCTTCGCCGAGTTCAACGATGCGCGAGAGTTCGGCGTGGCCTTCGACCGGTTCGCCGTCGCTGGCGAGTGCCACGTCGCCGACGCGGAGCTTGGATACTGAATCGTCCGCCTTACGGGCGCGGAGTTCCCACGTTCCGTCGTCTAACTCGCGCTGGCCGAGTGGTTCGAGACCGATGATTGCGCGGTCGTCGTCGGCGCGTTCCTCTGGGCTCTGTTCCCAGAGTTTTCGATACTCGTTGTGGACCGCGTGGCGCTCTTCTTCGATTGCACGGTAGAATCGGTCGAAGTACTCCTTCTCGTCGTCCGGGACCGCAGAGCCGATTGCACCGGCTTTCGACTCTTGGCCGAGACGTCCTGAGACGACCATACACGTGTCCTTTTCGAAGCAGTACTGGCACTTCGAGTTGGACTCGTATCCCGTCGGTACGTCGCTCTCGAACTCCATGGCGGCGATTTCGTTGCGGGTGCGAACGACGAATTCGAGCAGGCCCTTTCCGATAGAGAAGTCCTTTGCGGGCGAGAGGTCACCTGACTCTTCGGTTCGGTCGAGCGTCGTGTTCTTCGTGTAGAGGAGCGTTCCCGTATCGACTGGAACGCCCCGCTCTTCGAGAATCAAGGCGTAGGCCGCCGCCTGAATCTTGTCTTGGAATCGTGGGTCGCGGTTGAGGTTCTTGCCAGTCTTGAGTTCGACCGGGGCACCGCGTCTGAGAGCGTCAGCGCGTCCTTTGATGCCGAACGTCGGCGAGATGAGCGTGTATTCAGAACGCCACTCGTCCTCGTCGGTGAGGACGCCCTGTGAGAGCCACCCTTCGATGGCGGCGGCATTTCGGCGCACTTCGTCCGCGACTTCGCCGGGTTCGCGCCCGAGAAGACCGAGTTCGAGGCCACGCTCTTCGATACGTTCGTCGATAGAAGACGAGAGGTCGCGGCCGCGGAGGAGGTCGCCGAAGACTTCGTGGACGATGGTCCCTTTGACCACAGGGTAGTTGAGCGGAATTCCCGACAACTTGTTTAGATAGTACATCCGCGAACACTGCACCCACGAGCGAATGTCGGTCACGTCCACGAGGAAGTCGGGCTCGACGACGACGTAGGATTCTTTGGAGGTCGAATACGTCTCTTCGCCCAGATATTCGGAGGTATCGACGTTCGTCACGAGCAAGTCCATGCCAGGTTCGGCGTGTTCGGCGGCGTGGGTCCACTTGCCCCACAGCGTCACCGTCACCGGGTCTGCGGTCCCGCGCTCGGGGCGGAGCGTAACTTCGGCCAGCGAGCGCTCGCCGTACCGCGTTTCGACCGTCCGTGGCTCTCCGACCTCGACGAGCGGACCGCGAAGGTTCACGTCGAATTCGTGGGGGCGACGGGGGGAAATAGCCGTCGGTCATTCGAATTAACCGCTACGTTCTTTCTCGTCGCCGCAGTAGGTCAGCGTATGCGTGTCAGAGAGTGGCAAGATATTCTCTCAGATGTCACCGAGGGTGGCCACGATGCCGAACAGTGGCGTGCAGTCGCTGGTCGCCGCCGCAAGGGAATCGGCGAAGACCTCTATCTCGGTCACCCGTCGGTCGGCGTCTACCAACTCAAGACGTACGCGAAGAACCCCTACGAGGTCCGCGGCGTGGGCGCGAGAGTGGCCCGCCGCATCGACGAAGACCTCGAACCACTGTTTCCCAGACGCGACGCCGACGACACGGGGCGATTCGGTGTGCAAGCACCTCCGGAAGACGAAGACCACGCCAAATCGATGGCCAAGCGTCTCGAAGAAACGGTGAAAGTCCATGCCGACGCCCCGACGACACCGGGCGACTTCTTCACCGACGTGATGGACGCCCTCGAAAGTCCGGCGTTCGGCCCGATGGACTACGAGTTCGACGCGCGACCCGACCGGCTCGAAGGTCTGACCGACGAGTTCGTCGACGCGAATCGGTTGCTGACCTCGGAGTTGGACGACCTGATTGAGACTGACGAAGTGGGGCGCGGGTTTCAGTAGGACAGACGCGACGACAGCGCACAGTGGCGTTTGAGTGGCCCTGATCGCAAGAAAACTCCTTATTTGACAGGAACTTTGTCCGCCACGCCCGGATTGAGTCTATGAAGAAAGTCGCCCTCGACGACGTAGAACCATACTCACTCGATGAGGGAAGCACTCGCCGAGGATTGTCTGACCCGTTGGGAACGACCGACCTCGCGCTCAATCACTACCGACTCGCCCCCGGAGAGGGCTTTCCCGGCGGACTTCACGCCCATATGGACCAAGAAGAGGTGTTCGTCGTCGTCGCGGGCGAAGCGACGTTCGAAACGATGCAGGGTGAAATCACAATCTGCGAAGGCGAGGCGATTCGATTCGCACCCGGTGAGTTTCAATCGGGTGAGAACCGCGCGGAGAGCGAACTCAGCGCGCTCGTGCTTGGTGCGCCGCGGAACACCGACGATACGAGAATTCCGGTGACGTGTCCCGATTGCGGCCACGACACCCTTCGCTTGGAGGCGGGTGAAGAGAGCCTCCAATTCGTCTGTCCGGACTGCGCATCGGAATACACGCCGAGCGACTGCCCGGAGTGTGGGCACACCGACTTGCGAATCACGCGGGGAGAGGCGAGTTCGGCCGTCGTCGTGTGTCGGAACTGTGATGCCCGGTTCGACCATCCTCCGCTTCGAGACTGACGTGGTGTGAACAGGGACGACTCTCCTCGCGAGCGAACCCAACGGGTTTCAAACCCACTCGTGCCTATCACACAGACATGAGCGAACAGATTCGATGCCCATCTTTGGGGTCGCTACGTTTTGCACACGAGGAGGGTCGATGGTCGGCCCCAGTCTGAGCGACGACGAGACTCGAAACGCGAACAACCAGATTCGCGTCGGGTTCGTCCTACTCAACGGATTCACAGGGGCAGCCATCGCGTTCGCTGGTGACGCGACGCCCATTCAAATCGGTGCGGCCTTTCTCGGTGGACTCGTCCTCGGTATCGTACTCATCGTCTACTTCGGCCGGTGGAGCAAGGAGTTCGTCGCGTCGAACCGCCGCTGACGAGACCGTTGTCTGTCGTTCTTGTAGGTTCAACACACATTATGCTCACAATTGTCACTCATTTGTTTCATTCGCTAGCGGATAAATAACAGCAATCCGAAATTACGTAGAATCGTAGCTTATATGTCCATAGGCTGTGCATCTCGTCGTTGCCGGTAGCCAGGGCAGGGGCAACGACCTGGTTCTATACCGGAGTCTCGTGGGGTGCTGAATTGGGCGTTTGGCACAACACAGACACTACCCAAGGTGCGTACGCGCTCAGGAAATCCCCGGGCGGGTTCGCATTACTGATGGAGTTGCAGTCTCCTCAAGGCGACACCCGCGCGATCCATCGCTCGGGTACGTCTAATTCGTCATCGGTCGGCAGGTTCTCCGGATGGTCCCACACGCGAGAAGCGGCGGCGACGCCACGCTTGTCAGCGACGTAGCGGAAGAACTTCGCACCGCGTTCGTACTGCCGACGCTTGAGGCCAAGCCCGAGAAGACGGCGGGTGAGTTTTGCAATCGGGCCACCACCCTGTCGGCGTTCGTCTAACTTCCGTCGGAGGTCAGTGTACTCCTCGTCGAACGCACGGTCCATGAGTAACTCCGCGTAGCCTTCGACGGCGGTCATCGCCGTATCGAGTTCGCGGAATGCGTCGCGGTCGAGGTCACCCTCGACGAGTGCGTCGATACCGCGTTCCATCCGTGATTCGAGGTGTGTCGAGAGCCACGGTGCCGCCCCAAATTCGGCGGCGTGAGACACCTCGTGGAACGCAATCCAGCGGCGGAATCGCGGGTACTCGACGTCCAGTGATTCGGCGACGCGACGAATGTTCGGTTCGACGAAGTACAGGCCGTGTTCGTCGTCACTGTCGGCTAACAACAGCGGGTCGTACTGGCCGAGGACGTTGTTCCCGAGAAATGAGAGGACGAGTGCGAACGTGCCCGTGTTGATTGCGCGAGTGATGCCGGGAAGCACTGTCGGCCCGTGTTCTTCGAGTGGGAGCATAATGCGATGGAACGTCTCGACGTTCGCATCGATCCAGTGGTGTCGATTCTGTACTTCGATAACTTCCGGAACGTCGAATTCGACTTCGGCGACTGCTTGGAGTCGCTCACGCGCATCACGAACGTCACTTGCGTAGCCTTCGCGGTCGGCCGTCGAGAGGTCCAGCGACCCAGGGTCAGTCGCCGCCTTCGCGGCCGCCGAGACTGCCGGCCAGTCGATACTCCCCTTCCCATTGGACGAAGAGTCGGCAACCCTCCAGACGCTCCGAAGAATGTTCATACCCCGTAAGTAGGTGTCGTCGGGCAAAACGCTTCGGACGAGTTAGAATTACGTGATGTTCGGCGGGTCGAGGGTGGGCGAACACACTATACCCTGACGTGAGATGGTGGGGTATGGAACGGACGATTGACCACGTCGCGTTCGGCGGACTCGACCTCGATACACTTCGAGACGCTGCCGCGGACGTCGGTCTCACCCCAACGTACGGTGGCGAGCACGGAACCGGTACGACACACATGGCGATTGTCCCCTTCCCCGATGGGTCGTATCTCGAACTCATCGCACCGACACCCGGAACGAAACCGTCGGAGGCCGGATTCTGGCCGGACCATCTCGCCGCCGATGCCGGCCCTGCCGCGTGGTGTCTCGACGTACCGGACGTTCACGCCAGCGCGAAGGCTGCAATCGACGCCGGAGTCGTCATCAACGGCCCGCACGAAGCATCGAGAGAGCGACCGGATGGCCGACTCGTCGAGTGGGACATGTGTTTCGAAGGCGACGACCAACGGCTTCCGTTTTTGATTCGTGACCGCACCCCGCGAAGCTATCGCGTTCGCCGAACTTCTGATTCGACGATTCAGGGTATCCAAACCGTCGTCGTCGCAACCGAAGACCGAGAAGCGACTGCCGACTTCTTCGCACGTCGCCATCGCTATCCGACGCCTATCGAGGCGAACGGCCCATTTCCACACTTCTCTGTGGTTCCGGGGACGCCCGTCGCACTCTGTGAGACCGCAGACGGCTGGCTCGCAGACCGTGTCTCCAGTGTCGGCGAAGGCCCCTGTGCGTTCTTACTCGGCGTCAGCGACATCGAACAGGCGAGTGAATCGCTGGCGCTCGCTCCCGAGAATCACTACGACGACCGACGAATGGCGTGGTTCGACCACGAACTCTTCCACCGACGACTCGGCGTCGTCGAACGCGTCTAACTACGCCGCGCAGTTGTTCGGCCCGAGTTCGAGTTGCGTCGCCTCTTCTTCTCCTTCGAGCGACCCACGGCCGGTGTTGAGCGCGATGATTCGCTCGTAGTTCGGCGGCTTTTCGGGCAGGTCGCCGGTGATGCGCTCGATAAACGACGTTTCGTCCATCGAGAGGAAGTCCAACGATTCACGGAGTTCGCCGACTGTCGCACTCACGAGTTGGCCGGGTGCGGCGACGCCGAATCGACCTTCGGTATCGACCGAGACGTGTCCCGGGAGGATTCTAGTCTCGTCCGGTAACCCGAGAATCGACTCGTGAAGCGTGTCGTAGAGGAGTTCTGCACCCGTCGCGGCATCGTTGTCGCCGAACTGGAGTTCGGTCCGACCGACCGATTCGACGAAGAGTGTATCCCCGGTCAGGAGTGCCTGCCCGTCTACGAGGTAGGCGACCATATCGGAGGTGTGGCCCGGTGCGTGGAGCGTTTCGATTTCAACGTCGCCCACCGAGATGCTCTCGCCATCGTCGAGGGCGACGAAGTCGTACTGCACGTCACGGTCTGTCGCGTTCGACCCCATGTAGTACGGCACGTCGAGTCGGGACGCCAGCGTGCGCCCGCCGGAGATGTGGTCGGCGTGGACGTGGGTGTCGCAGACCCCGACGACTCGCATTCCCGCGTCCGCGGCGACGAGTTCGAACTGTTCGGACTGGCGTGTGGAATCGACGACGACTGCCTCGTTCGTCTCCCGCGACCCGACGACGTAGCCGAGACATCCTTTCGCCCGGCGCTGGACCTGTGCGAGATAGAGGTCCGGATTCCCGGTCTCGACTTCGACGACTTCGTAGAGTTTGCTCCAGTCTTCCATTCCGCCTTTGACGACCCGAACGTCGTCGTAGCCCCGCGTCCCGAGTTCGAAGCCGAAAGAGGTGGACGTGAGTCCCTTTCCACAGATGACGACGAGCGGCCCCGTCGCCGCGAGGTCCGAAACTCGCTCCCAATCCCACGCGGCCCCCAGTCCATCGACCGGGTGATAGGGGATGTTCGTCGCCCCTTCGATGTGCCACGCGTTGTAACTCTCTGGTGGACGGGTGTCGATGAGCGTCATCTCCTCGCCCGCATCGAGTGCGTTGGCGAGTTCTTCGACGGTCATCTGCGCGAGTAGCTTTGCCATAGTTGCTGTAGGCGCGCCCTGTGGAAAATCGTTTGTCGTGAGTGCCACTTCATTGCGGGCGGGCGCACGAGTCTCACCAGTGCAGTCGCTCACCGGTTAGCTTCGAGAAAATTCGATTTGTGAGACGAAGGTGTCGTCCCGAATTACAGCTCTGCCTCGAAGTCTTCGAGGGCGTAGACGGTGTCGGTGCCACGGCGGTCGAGCGTCTCGTTGGCCAGCAGCCAGTAGACGACCGACAGTGCGCGGCGACCCTTGTTGTTCGTCGGAACGACGAGGTCAACGTTCGAGGTCTGGTTGTTCGAGTCGCACATCGCGATGACCGGGATGCCGACCGTGATAGCCTCCTTGACCGCCTGCGAGTCACCGATTGGGTCGGTGACGACGACCACGTCAGGCTCGATGTAGCCAGCGTAGTCTGGGTTGGTCAGCGTCCCGGGGATGAAGCGGCCCGTGCGGGCACGAGCGCCGACGGCGTCGGCGAACTTCTCGGCCGGGAAGCGACCGTATTGGCGCGAAGACGTGACCAGAATCTGCTCGGGGTTGTAGCCCGCGAGGAAGTCAGCAGCCGTGCGGATACGCGAGTCAGTCTGACTCACGTCGAGCACGTACAGACCGTCGTCACGGACGCGGTGGATGAACCGCTCCATGTCCTTGGTCTTCTGCTGGGTACCGATGTGGACACCGGCGGCCAGGTAGTCTTCGACTGGGATGAGCAGGTCGGCGTCTTCGTCGGGCATGACGTCCTCGTCGAAGGCCGGTTCCGGCTCTGCTTCTTCAGCCTCGGTAGCCTCTTCGGCCGCCTCGGCGGTCTCTGCGGTCTCTTCTTCGGTGGCAGCCTCGTCGGTTACCGTCTCGGCGACCTCTTCGGCCTCCGTCTCGGCTTCGTCGTCGACGACCTCCACCGCGTCGTTATCGTTGTCGCTCATACTGCGTCGTCCGCGATGCGGATGAGTTCGTTCAGTTTGGCAGTTCGCTCGCCCTGCACCGTGCCCGTCTTGATGAACGAAGCGTCGGTTGCAACGGCGAGGTGTGCGATGGTCGTATCTTCCGTCTCACCGGAGCGGTGAGAGATAACCGCGTCCATCTCGTTTCGGTTCGCGAGTTCGATTGCATCGAACGCGTCCGAGAGCGTCCCAATCTGGTTGGGCTTGATGAGAATGGAGTTTGCGGCACCCACGTCGATTCCGTCCGAGAGGCGCTCGACGTTCGTGACGAACAAGTCGTCGCCACAGATGAGCGTGCGGTCGCCCACTCGGTCGGTGAGTTGTGCGAAGCCTTCGTAGTCGTTCTCCTCGAGGGGGTCTTCGACGTAGACGAGTTCGTACTCGTCGACGAGCTCGGCGATATAATCGATTTGCTCGTCGGTCGTCTTCGTCTCGTCACCGTAGTGGTAGACGCCGTCTTCGAACATCTCGGAGGCGGCGACGTCGAGGCCGAAGCCAATCTCGAAGCCGAGTTCGTCTTCGACATCAGAGACTGCCTCGTCCATCACTTCGAACGCGTCTGCGTCGGAGATGGCTGGCGCCCATGCGCCCTCGTCACCTTTCGCGGCAGGGACACCACGCTCGTCGAGAATCTCAGACGCGCGTGCGTGGACCTTCGCGTTGGCGAAGACGGCTTCTGCGACGTTCGGCGCACCGACTGGTGCGGCGAGGAACTCCTGAATGTTCGTCGCTTCCTTGGCGTGTTCGCCGCCACCGATGACGTTCCCGAGCGGTGTCGGGAAGTTCTCGCCACGGAAGGCACCACCGAGGTGCTGGTACAGCGGTGCACCGAGCACGTCGGCACCGGCTTTCGCGGCAGCCATCGAGATTGCGACGGCACTGTTTGCGCCGATTTCGGAGAAGTTCTCCGTACCGTCGGCGGCGTGAAGTGCGGCGTCAACCTCACGCTGGTTTCCGGCGTGGACTTCGTCCACGAGCCGGGGGACAGCGTGACGGCGTGCTGCGGCGATTGCTTCGGACGGCGGAAGCTCGATTGCTTCGTACTCGCCAGTCGAAGCACCGCTGGGTGCAGCGGCACGGCCGAAGCCACCGGACTCGGTGAGTACGTCGGCTTCGACGGTTGGGTTGCCTCGCGAGTCGAGCACGCGACGGAGCGAAACGGATGTGATTCGGGTCATATGTTACTTACCCTCTCGTTTGACGGTGAACGGAAGGACACCTGCATCATACTCTTCGGCGGCGATTAGTATAGGTTCGGTCTGCTCGGTTTCGACGAGTACCGGTGCGCCGTAGGAGACCTGCAGCGCGCGTGCGCCGAGGATGCGGGCTTTCTCGTAACGGTTGTAGCGCGTCATCATTGGTATGGGGACACGACATCGACGAGATCCTTGTGCGACACCATCATCCGCCGGCAGCAGGCGCGAGTGACACCGAGGTCGTCGAGGACCTCAGCAGGGTCTTCACCCTCTTCGCGGGCACGGGCTTGGAATTCGTCCCAATGCTCGCCGATCACTTTACCACACGTGAAACACCGGACGGGAATCATCATGGGTGAATCACCTCAGCGGTAAGATTTCTGGTAACGAGCCCGTGCGCCCGGTCCGCCCCACTTCTTGGATTCGGACTGGCGAACGTCGTTGACCAGCAGCGAACGGTCGAACTCCATGTACGCATCGCGGAGTTCAGCGTCGTTCAGATGCTGCACCAGCCCGCGTGCGAGTGCGGTTCGGACTGCGTCGGCCTGACCGGCCACGCCGCCACCGCTGACACGCACGTCAATGTCGACTTTCGAACGGAGGTCCTCGCCTGCGATGCGGAAGGGTTCCAGCATCTTGAGGCGGGCCATTTCGGGTTCGACGAGTTCGACTGGCTGGGAATTGATACGGACGCGCCCTTCACCCTCGCGCACGGTTGCGCGGGCGATGGCGGTCTTCTTTTTCCCGGACGTGTTCGTTACCATGTGACGTTAGCACCCAGTTTCTCGGAGACCTCTCCGAGGGTGATGAACTTGATGTTCGAGAGGCGGTCCAGCGACGTTTCGTCGAGCATCACGCCGTCTTCGTCGAACGGATTGCCGACGTAGACGCGGACGTTCTCGAACGCTTCGCGACCGCGGGGCTTCTTGTACGGTACCATTCCGCGAACGGCGCGCTTGAAGATTCGGTCGGGACGCTTGGGGTAGTATGGACCCTGGTCCGAACCGATTTCAGTGCGCTTGCGGTAGACACCCATCACGTCCTCTTCCGAGCCCGTGATGACGGCGTCTTCTGCGTTGATGATTGCGACCTTCTCGCCATCCATCGCACGCTGTGCGACTTCCGAAGCGACACGGCCGAGGATGCAGTTACGTGCATCGACAACCACGTCAGCGTCGAATTCGGCGAGACTCATCGAATCACCCGTACGTTAGACCCATCGGGGTTTTGTTCAGCGAGTTGTTCCAGCGTCACGGTGTCGCCGACCTGCTCGATCTTCTTGCGAGCGGTGGACGAAAAGTCCACAGCAGCGACTGTGACGTTCTTCTGCAGCACACCGCTCCCCAGCACTTTGCCGGGTACGACGACGGTTTCGTCTTCCTTAGCGTATCGCTCGATGCGACCGAGGTTGACTTCCGCGTGGGTGCGCCGTGGCTTTTCCAGACGGTCCGCGACATCCTGCCAGACGTTGGCGCCGGACTCACGCGAGACCGCCTTCAGCTCGGCGATGAGACTGTTGAGTCTCGGGTTCGTCTTACTCATTGTGTACCTCTAGAGAGAAAGCGGAGTGCAGGGAGCAGGATTTGAACCTGCGAACTCCTATGAGACAGCGCCCTGAACGCTGCGCCTTTGGCCAGACTTGGCTATCCCTGCTCGCATTCCGCTTTACTTCATGCCCCGTAAAAACACCTTCGGTCCGACCCGATTCCGTCGTGCGGTCGGCTCTCACGGTGGAGAGCGCGGCCGCTTTCGGGCGGGGCGAACCTCGGTGTGTGTACGGGGCAGTAATCATACTTACAGTGCGACCTTTTCTTCGAGTTCTGCGGCGCGGTCACCAAGGGAGGCGACTGCGCGGCGCACTAACTCGTCCACGGTGAACGAACCGTCCGTCTCAACACTGAAGACGAACGCGCCCGGCACGTCGTGCACTTCGACTTCCTTGCCGGGGTATCGGTTCGTTAGGTCATTTCCGAACTCGTCGGTGACCACGAGGTCGCCGTCTTCGGCATCCTCGTCGTCCGCGTGTTCTGCGGCGGCTTCTTCGATGACGCCGCGAAGAATGTTCGGCTCCTGTTCATCGAACTCACCGGCATCGCCGATGACCTCGACACGCTGAAGGTGTCGGTAGCCAACGGAGACGCCGCCTTGGTTCTTTGCGTGGTCTTTCCCGTAGCCGAGGACGGCGTCGGCCTCGAATTCGAGGCGCTGGCCTTCCTTCAGCTCGATAATCGGGACGTTCTCGTCCGCGGGGACGACCATGTCGTCTGCGGACTCGATGTCCCCAGAGTATGCGGTCGCTGGCCCATCGACTTCGAGCGCGACGGTGACAGCGTCACCAGGCTCGAACTCGTCGAGGGGCGTCGTGAACGGAACCAGACCAAGTCGGAGTCCGATCATCTCGTCGAACATGACCGACGTGTTCTCGACGAATCGAACGGTGTCGATAGAGAACGTCGGTACGTCGGCGACCATCGCCCGGCGAATGCCGTTAGCTAACGCGGGCGTCAGCCCACGCACGGCGAATCGGGCGCGTCGGTCTTCGCGTTCGATGAACGTGACCTCGAAGTCGTTTGCCATGGTAATTTACAGTCGGCTGTTTTTCGGCGCGCGCGTCCCGTCGTGCGGGATAGGCGTCACGTCCTCGATACGGCCGATTTCGAGACCGGCACGGGCGAGGGCGCGAATCGTAGCTTGTGCGCCGGGTCCTGGGCTCTTGTTCAGGTTGCCACCAGGGCCACGGACTCGGACGTGAAGGCCCGAGATGCCTGCGGCCTTAATCTGGTCGGCGACGCTCTCTGCCATCTGCATGGCGGCGTACGGAGACGCCTCGTCACGGTTCTGCTTGACGACCGAGCCACCAGACGATTTGACGACCGTCTCGGCACCGGTGATGTCAGTGACCGTGATGAGCGTGTTGTTGAACGATGCGTGGACGTGGGCGATTCCCCACTTGTCGGATTCAGATTCGCTCATTCTTGAGCCTCCGCGCGTTCAGGGTGCAATTCGTCCGAGAGCGGCGACGTCTCGTCGAAGCTCACGGAGTCCTCTTCAGAGACCTCGACCTTACGCGAGGGGACCGTCGAGCGGGCACCGTTGATCGTCACGTGACCGTGAACGATGAACTGGCGTGCCTGCTGCGGGGTCGATGCGAGACCCTTGCGGTAGGCGATGGTCTGGAAACGTCGTTCGAGAATGTCCGTCACGTCGAGACGCAGGGTCTGCGAGATGTCGTCATTCTCTCCGAGAATGCCGTAGCGGCGGAGACGAGCCATAAACTCGTCGCCGAGTGCTTCGGCTTCTTCGACGTCACCCTCTGCTTCGCCGAGGAGGCGTCGGGCCTCACGGCGAATGTTACGCAGTTCAGACTGTGCGCGCCAGAACTCCTCTTTCGTCTGGAGGCCGTAGCGCGAAAGCATGTCTGCTTCCTGGGCGATACGCTCGCCCTGGAACGGGTGGTTGGGGGTTTCGTAGAATTTCGTGTTGTTGCCGGTCGTCATTCTTCGAGACCCTCTTTGATCTCCTCGACGTTGACACCGATCGTACCTTCGGTACGACCCGTGGACTTGGTTCGCTGTCCGCGAACCTTCTGTCCACGCTGGTGACGAACGCCCTTGTAGGAGCTAATCATCTTCATGCGGTTGATGTCATGTCGACGCTTCTCTTCGAGGTCCGTGCCGATGATGTGGTCGGTGTCGCCGGAGAAGAAGTCCTTCTGTCGGTTAACCATCCACGTCGGGGCGTGGTCCTTGAAGTTTTCGACGACATCGACAACGGAGTCGATCTCGTCTTCGGGAAGCTTTCCGAACAGCGCCGTTCGGTCTACTTCCGCGGCGTCGGCGATGATGCGCGCTGTGCGCTTGCCGATACCTTTCATGTCCGTCAGACTGCGCTCGACCGACTTCGTTCCGTCGAGGTCAGTTTGACCAATACGGATGAAGTAACGGAGGTCTTCTTCCTCCTCGGGTGAGCCGTCCTGTGGTTCTTCTGCACTCATGACTTTGGGAGTCGATTTGTGAGCGTTGCGGCGGGGATTCGAACCCCGGGGGCTTGACGCCACTGAGTTAGCAACCCAGCGCCTTGGGCCAGGCTTGGCTACCGCAACACTGCGTTTGTAGTTATTTTCGCCCTCATGGACTCGGGGACTACACCCCTATCAGCGATTGCATGCGATACGAAACGGGGACATTACTTAAACATCACGAAAGGGCGCTCCTTCCGAGAGGGTCCAACGCACCGTCGCACGGCGGTATTGGTCTGTGGTAGCGTCTCTCAGTAAAGCAATAGATACCAACAGCACGTAGTGTTCACAATGGCTTCGACAGAGACCGATTCAGCACCGACAAAGCCCATCCGAATCGAGACGAAAGCCGAACTCGACGAACTCGTCGCCACGCACGAGCGCGTGCTTCTCGATATCTACACGAAGGGCTGTACGCTCTGTCAGAGCATCGAACCGGTCCTCGGAACGGTCGCCAAAGCGACCGACGTGACGGTCGTGATGGTCAACCCACAGACCGACATGTCCATCGCCGAAACCTACACCATCCGGAGCGTGCCGACGCTCTTGTTGTTCGAAGATGGTGACCTCGTTGGCCGACTCGACGAAGGCTTCCAGGGAGCCCAAGCTATCATCGACTTCATCGACGACCCGAGCGAACACGGGTCAGACCGTCTCAAATCCGCAGAAAAGTAGCGTCTCTGATGCGTCAGGACGAAGTCGTGTCTTCGGGCCGTGGCGGGTCTCCCGAGAGGGGCATCACGTTGTCGAGCAAGAAGAAGACGGACTCTCGCATCGCATCGACCGATTCCGGTCGCGTCCCGGTCACGCGAACGTCGAGGGCGCGGTAGAGAAACGCCATCAGATTCTCGGCCATCATTTCGGCGTTCATATCGCGGTAGTTTCCGGCCTCGATTTCGCGTTCGATGAGCGTCTGGACTGTCTCTATCATGTGCGTCTCGATTTCGCCGAACTTCTCGCGGTAGGACTCTTTGTGAATCGTCTGGGCGCGAAGCTCGATAATCGTGCGCTGGAATGCGACGACCTCGGGGTCTTCCTGTGAGTCAGAGAAGATGTACGAGACGAACTCACGAATCTCTGCGTCGGGGTCCTCGGCGCGAGGGTCGATGCTGGCCGCGAAGATGTCGAGAATGTAGTCCAAAAACGCGAGGAGCAGTTCGTCTTTACTCTCGTAATGATAGTACAGAAGCGAGGTACTCTTCTCGAACTCGGTGCCGATGTTCTTGATAGACAAATCGGCATAGCCGTGTGTAGCGAGGGCTCGAAGCGTCGCATCCATGATGGCCTGTTCTGTCTCGCTTCGGCCAGTGTCTGGTGGTCCGTCGTACATAGTCGGTGAAGTTTCGTCGGGTGTGGTCAGTGGTCAGATGGCGATACGAGACGGTTAGGAACTGACTCCATCGTCGGTGTCGAGACGAGTCGTACACCAGTGACAGAAGTCCAGTTCGGGGTCGATTTCTCCCCCACACTGCGGACAGGTTCGATGCTGTTCGTCGGATTCGTGGGCGACCGACTGCGTACGTGCGACTTTCTTCCACCCAAGGAAGAACGCATCGGCCACGCTGACGAGGCTGACAGCGAGAACGGGCATGAGGTCAGCGAGCGGCGGCATCGTCGTCCCGTTCGCAACGGCTTCGAGCGCCGACGTTGGGACGAAGACGAACGCAACAGTGAACGCGAGTACAATCCAGAGGAGTGCGCGACGCCAGCGTCGCAAGTAGAGGTGGCCGAGTCCCGTTATGAGGAGACCGAGAAGCGCCGCGAGGAGCGCGGTGAGCCACGGACGAAGCTTCGAGAGTGTGGACATAGTTTGATTCGATTGGTTGTCGGTCATGAGCGTTGCGTTGTGTGCAGCGACGTGGGTTTGGTGTCCCGTGGGGAGTCCGAGTGCGAATCGGGTGGTTAGAGGCGATGCAGCGATGGTTTGTGAGCGATTCGGGCGTGAGGGGCAGGGGCAACGACCCGAGATGGGCCGAGTTTCGTGGGCGATGGAGGGGGCGGAGGGATGCGTCAGGAGGACACAGAGGTCGGCGCATCGGTCCCGCGCTGGGTCAGTTGCTCCCAGACGACGAGCGTCGGAGGCGTGACCACGAGCGCGGTCAGATACGAGTAGAAGATACTCAGGGCGGTCACGATACCGAACTGCCCGAGGACGGGTGTGATGGCGATAGCGAGTACGCCGAGGCCGGTGGTCGTGGTGAGCATACTTCCGGTGAGTGCGCCACCGGTCCCGCCGACGGTCAGCCGAAGCGCCTCGAAGAGGTCACCGCCAGCGTTGTACTCGTCGGAGAATCGGTGGACGACGTGGGCAGAGTAGTCGATACCCAACCCGATTGCAATCGAGAGAATCGTCGCTGTCAACGCGTTCAATGGGATGCCGAGATAGCGCATCGACCCTGCGAGGAGGGCAATTGTGACCACGATGGGCACGACGTTGACCACCCCGAGCGAGCCTTTCCCCTCGAGCAGTTGGTAGATGAGTACCAAGAACACTGCTGTCACCGAGAGTGCGATGGCGAGACTGTTGACCGCGGACATGAAGATAGTGTCCGAGACGGCTTTGAACACCACCGTACTGCCGGTCGCAGTCGCGTCCATCCGGAGTTTGTCGGCGACTTCCTTGCCGTCAGCGACGATTTCGTCTTGGGTCGCATCGCCTTTGACCGTGTAGACAATGCGCGTCTTGCGGTAGTCGTCGGAGATGTAGGACGCCGCCTGCGACGAGACCGGAGATGCGAGCAGTTCGTCGTAAATCTGTTCGAGGTTGTCGTCCGGGACCCCGTTATCGTTCGCGTCGTTGCGGGCGACGAGCGCCGCAAATTCGGGGTCTTGTGCCGCGTAGTTCTGGATGACGGTGACGATGCTCGTCGATTCGGCACGCCGGTCCTCGACGACGAACGACTCCGGCGGCGACTCTCCGGTGCGATAAATCTCTTCGAGCGCAGAGTCGTGCCTGAGTTGGCCTTCGACGTACAACGTCACACTGTCGCCTTGCGTACTTTCGAAGGTGTCTTCGAGGTAGTTCAGGTCGCGTGTGACGGTGTACACGCCGGGTTTGAACGGTTCGGGGAGTTGCTGGAGAACGGCTGGTTGGTCCTCCGGCGGCAGGAAGTCCTCTTGGGAGAACGTGGTATCGACGCCAGTCCCGTAGGCACCTGCACCCATACTAATCAGCACCACGACGACGAGGAACAGTCGCGGCGCACGGCGACCGATGACGACACCGACCGAGAGGACACGTGCGAGCAGTCCGCCCTCGTTTCCGAGTGGTGTCGAACCGAATTCTGGGACGTTGTACTTGGAGCGCAGTTCGTCAGCGTAGAGCTTAGCGGCCGGGAGGAACACCCCGAAGATGAGGAAGGTAAAGAGGATACCCACCGCCGCGACGAGACCGAAGTCTCGAATCGGCGCGAGGTCACTCGTGAGGTTCGAGAGGAACCCAATCACCGTCGTCGCGGTGACGATGAAGAACGCCACCGAGAGTTGTTTCACCGTGACACGCATCGAGGGACGGGGCGCAACGTCTTTGATGCGTTCTTCACGGTAGCGATTGACCGCGTGGATACCGAAGTCGATACCAACTGCGAGGAGCAGTGGAGGCACCGCGATGAGCATCTGACTGAACGGTATATCTGCCAGTCCCATGAATCCGAACGTCCAGACGATAGCGAGACCCAGCGAGATGACTCCGAGAAGGAGGTCGATGGGGTCGCGGTAGGCGATGACGAGGAAGGCGAAGATGAGCAACACTGCGGCGGGAACGACCAGCAAGAGCGAGTCGACGATGACGTTACCCAGCTCGCTGGAGATGATACCGCTCCCGAAGACAGTGATGTCGCTGTCGGCGACGGAGGTCATCGTTTGAATCTCCGTTTGGATGTCCGTCAGCGGGCTCGTCCCCGAGGTACCGGCACTCGATGAGATACCGGGAACTTCGTGAGAGACGACGCCAATCGTCGCCGACGCCGAGACCGACTCGTGGTTGAAGTCGTTACTCAACAGAGAGGCGACGCCGGGATTGGAGGTTGCCTGCCGTGCCGCGGCGCGAACCTCAGACTGCGAGGCGGTCTCCATTGCCGCAATCTGGGCGTCGATAGTCGTCGCCGACGGGTCGAGTGTCTGTGCGACAGTCGAAGCGACCGACGATGCAGAGGTTGCCCGGAGGTCCGAACGCTCGAGGATGCTCTGCTGTAAGCGTAACATATCGAGCATCGCCGACTTCGAGAGGACGTTCGAGTCGCGTTGGATGAGCTGTGTACTCCCTGAACTCGTCTCGAACGCGGGAGTGAACTCGCGGTTGACGTCGTCGAGTGCCTCCTGTGCGGGCGAATCTTCGGTGAACTGCGAGGTTCCGGCGTCGGTGGAGATGTTTCCGAGACCGGCACCGAAGAGGAGCGTCACCACCAAGAACAGGGCGACGACCCTGCCAGGGTTCGTGACGATGTGCTCGCCGAGGCGGTCAACGTACCGTTCGTAGTCAATCATGATTGGATGGAGGGGTTACCGGCGGTACCAGAGGAAGCCGACAATGCCGAGGCCGATGATGACGACGCCGCCAATCAGTGGGACCGGCAGACCGTTGCCACCTTCACTCTCGGTGACCGTGACGGGGACCGCGTAGGAGTCCGAGAGTTTGCGCTCGCCGTCTTCGTTCTCGTACTGGAAGTCGATGTCGAACGAGTAGGTCTTCGGCGTCGCCGACGAGGCCGCACTCATTCCAAGTGCAATCTCTTCCGACTCACCGGGTGCGAGTTCGTCGATGAAGGCCGTGTCGTCCGAGAGACCGAGCGGACTGTCGGCGAAGGCCTTGGCGTCGATGTTACGGAAGGTTTCGTCGCCGTTGTTGGTGACGACGAGGACCATCGTCTGCGAGGAACCGGCTTCGAGCGACTCGTTTTTCATCTCGACGTCGAAGAGGTTCTGTTTTGGTTCGACCTGCGTCTCCATCGTGAGCGACTTCGACTGCTGAACGTCACCGTCGGCGTTGCGGTATTCGACGACGTAGTTCAGTTGTCGAACGCCCGCGTCGGCGGAGTCACTCACTTCGACGGTGAACTCGAAGTCAGACGACTGGCCGACTTCGAGCGTGCCGAGTGCGTACTCGGTCTCTTTGATGTTCGTCGTCGGGGAGTTCGAGGAGATGACGACGACGGCGTTACGCGCCGTGTCCGGGCCGTCGTTCGTAATGGTTCCGCTGACGCTCGTTTCGCGGCCGACCTGGAGCGTCGAGTCCGTCGCATCGAGCGAGAACGACTGCTCGGCGAGCGGCGTCAGGCCCGTCGCGAGGTTCTTCGACTGCTTCGGGACGCCGTCGTCATCTTCGTAGTTGACGACGGCTGAAAGGGTGTACTGCTGGACACCGGCGTTTGGTGCAATTGTCGCCTTGTATTCGAGTTCGCGCGTCTCGTTGACGCCCCACTCACCGGCGTAGCGGCTTGCCGTGTTCGCCTGGCCGAAGGTGACACTGGGGTTCTGCGAGGTGAGCGTCACAGACGAGTCGTACGCAGGTTGCGAACCGGTGTTCCGCATGGTCAACGTGACAGTTCCGCTGCCGCCGACTTGGGCAGTCGTCTCGGTAGAGACGATTTCGAAGCTCGGTGCCTCCTCGACGACGACGGTCACGGGAATCTCGGTGGTCGTCTCTTCTTCGTTCTGGACGTCGCCGTTGTCACGAACGGATTCGTCGTATTCGTACTCCGCGACGAGCGTCATGTCGTAGGTGCCCGGTGCAACGTCCTCTTTGACCGAGATGGAGAACGCCGCTTCCTTTTGGCTTCCGTGCGGGATGTCGCCGACGGGGAGCGTCGCCGTGTTCACTTCAATCGGTGCCTCACCGGATTCGAGCGTCAGGCGAACGTTGCGTGCGGAGCGAACTTGTGCTTCGAGTTTGCTCCGTTGTTGGTCATCCAGCGACGCGGAACTCTCCGACGAGGAGAACTTTCGGTACTCGGTGTCGCCGCCGTAGTTGGTGATGACGACGTTGACCGACGTTTCTTGCCCGGGAGCGAGTTTGTTGCTCGGTGCGTACGCTTGGAGATTCGGTTCGCCGACGATACCGGCCATGGCTGGACTCGGAAGAGCAACCAACACGACCAATATGACCGCGAGTGCGCGTGAGAGTTTCATAGGAGATACAGTGTGTGGTGGTGTGTGCGTGTGGTGACAGCAGCACGAGTGTACAAAGCAGACGTCGGACCATGCCGACTGACTGAACGTACAATCAACACCTGAGCGTTGAAGGCTGTAGGTATAAATTGAACGAAACTTCAAAAAACAGAAACCAGATTCATCGGAGCGTGAGTGCTGAACGAGAAGGAATCGCGGGAGTGCGCTTTATGCGCCGATGTACTCTTCGTTGATCGTCCAGTCGCCTTCGCCGTCGCGGACGAGATACTCGCCGTAGTAGGGTACACGGCTGGCGACGACTTCTTCGAACGCGTCTCGAATCTCGTCGCGCGTCATCTCGCCCATCGGGCGTAAGTCGTCGTTGCGGTTGAGACAGCCTTTGAGGTGGCCTTGGTGTGTCACGCGCACGCGGTGGCAGTTCGCGCAGAACTCGGCGTTCTCCACTGGGTCCACGATTTCGACCATGCCCTTGCCGATGTGGTAGCGGCGGCGGTGGTGCATGTCGCGGACTTCCGTCTCGTCGGCGATATCGTTCAACCAGCGGTGAACGCGGTCGATGTCGATGTTCCAGTCCGGTCGCCCCGTGAGTTCGGGCATGTACTGGATGAGCTGTAGTTGGAGCCCCTCGTTCTCGGCGACGTAGTCCACCATCTCCTCGACGTAGCCCGCTGTGTGGGTAAACACGACCATGTTGAGTTTGACCGGCGTCAGGCCCGCTTCGACGGCCGTCTTCACGCCTTCCATCACCTTGTCGTAGGCACCAGATTTCGTGATTTCCGCGAACGCTTTCGGGTCGAGCGCGTCCTGCGAGACGTTGACTCTATCGAGGCCCGCTTCGACGAGGTCTTCGGCACGCTCCGGGAGGAACGTCCCGTTCGTCGTCAACGAGGTTTCCATCGAGTCCGGCGTGCGCTCGATAATCTCTTCGAGGTCGGCTCGGAGCATCGGCTCGCCGCCGGTGAACTTCACTTTCTTGACCCCGTACTCCTCGACGACTTCCAAAAATCGCACCACGTCGTCGGCGCTCATCTCGTTGTCCGACGCGTCCATCGGCCCTCGTGTGTCGCCCAGCCCTTCGTTGTGACAATAGATGCAGTCGAAGTTGCACCGGTCGGTAAGAGAGATACGAACACCGGTTACTTCTCTGCCAAAGTCATCCGCCAACACCATGTCAGGAGTGTACGTGGGAGCGGTGATAAATTCGAGGTGTCAACGCACCCAGAAGTAACTGAATTGGGTTACGTTCATTCAGAGATGTCGGTGAATGTGGCCGCATTTCTCACATCCGATGCACGGGCTTACAAAACCCTTATCGGCTACACTACCGGAGACACGGGCATGGACGAAGCCGACGTACGAGACCGCCTGCGAGCGGTCGAGGACCCCGAACTCGGCGACGACATCGTTTCTCTCGGATTGGTGAACGCCATCGAAGTCGATGGTGACACCGCCCGCGTGTCGCTCGCACTCGGGGCACCGTACTCACCCTCGGAAACCACTATCGGGCGTCGAGTTCGCGAGGCACTCGCAGAGATGGGATTGGAAGCAGACCTCAGTGCAAAAATTCCCTCTGACCGCGCCCCCGACGAAGAGGTTCTTCCGGGCGTAACGAACATCATCGCCGTCGCCTCCGGAAAGGGCGGTGTCGGCAAATCGACCGTCGCCGTCAACCTCGCCGCCGGACTCTCGAAACTCGGTGCGCGAGTCGGTCTCTTCGACGCCGACATCTACGGGCCGAACGTCCCTCGGATGGTCGCCGCCGAAGACGCACCGCAGGCGACCCAATCGCAAACCATCGTCCCGCCCGAAAAGTACGGGATGAAGCTCATGTCGATGGCATTTCTCGTCGGCGAAGACGACCCCGTCATCTGGCGTGGGCCGATGGTTCACCAACTCCTGACGCAACTGGTCGAAGACGTGGAGTGGGGCAAACTCGATTACCTCGTTCTCGACCTGCCACCGGGGACCGGAGACACACAGTTGACCATCCTTCAGACGCTCCCACTCACGGGTGCGGTCATCGTCACGACGCCGCAGAGCGTCGCGCTCGACGACGCCAACAAAGGACTCCGGATGTTCGGCAAGCACGATACCACCGTTCTCGGAATCGTCGAGAACATGAGTACGTTCCGCTGTCCCGACTGCGGCAACAGTCACGATATCTTTGGTGCAGGTGGCGGTCGCGACTTCGCCGCGTCGAACGACCTGCCATTCCTCGGTGCGCTTCCGCTCGACCCCGCCGTCCGCGAAGGTGGCGACGGTGGTCGCCCAATCGTCCTCGACGACGACAGTGGCACGGCCGACGCGTTCCGCGTAATGACCGAGAACGTCGCCAACATGACCGGCGTCGTCCAGCGACGGAAGATTGCCAACGATGAGTGACGACGACCGACCCGACCCGGAACAGGACGCCGACGACGTGGATTGGGAGATGGCCCCAGACTCCGACGCTGACTTCGAAAACAGCGAGAAAAAGCGGGAGTCACTCCGCGAAATCGCCGACGAAATCTACGGCGACTCCTCCGAGAGCCGGCAGATATCGGCGATTCTCTACCGCGTGAGCGATCTCTACGACCCCGACGGGGATACCTCACCCGAGGAGATTTACCTCAACGTCCGACACGTCATGGACATCAAGGCGAAAGGCGGACTCGACCGCTGAACGGGCTGTTCCCACCGCATCCTCCCGATTCCAGCGTTCACTTTCACTGCTTGCTAGCACGGCTCTCGGCCGAAATCGTGAATTTCGAGACTCAGCGCGCATAATTCACATTATTTCACTTTCACTCTGCACCCCTCGTCGTTGGGACCGGGTTGGTTTTAGTTTCGGAGTCGAACACTCTGTGTGGACGCGAATCAACGTCAGTTCAAGAACCCCTTCTCGATGGACGCCGACTGTACCAACTGTTCGGCGTTGTGCGAGACCCGAGAGCAGGTCGTCCACGGCTACGGCGACGTGGGCGCGGAATTCCTGTTTGTCGGCGAATCTCCGAGTGCCACCGCCGAACAAACTGGTGTGCCCTTTACCGGCGACGAGGCAGGCGAGCGAGTGCAGTCCATCCTCGGTGAACTCGGTTTCGTCCGGTCGGAACCGGACGCTGACGAACCGGACATCCAGAACGCCTTCGTGACCTATCTGACCCGGTGTCGTCACCCCAAACGCGGACCGACCGAGAACGAGATTTCGACCTGTGAACCGTTCTTGAACGCCGAAATTCGGATGATTAACCCGCACATCATCGTTCCAATCGGGCAGGCCGCACTGGAAGCCCTCGCCTTCGATTACACCACGCGCGCAGCCGATAGCTTCGACATCGACGCCGAACACGCGACGACCATCCGCGGTCGTGGGTTCGAACTCGTGCCGATGAAAGACCCAGCCGAGCAGACCGACGACGACACCGAAGCGTTCGTCGAACACGTCATCGAGAACGTCTTCGACCGCGACTACCGCCAGACCAAGGGTCGCCAGAGTCGCTGAGGGCCGCCGAAGTCGCCGAGTCGCAAGCGGCGACTTGAAGGGTTCCCCGGACTGACGTGACGCTATGACCACCGTCGCTATTCTCGCCGAGCCACCACGACCGGGATTGGTTCTCTCGTCGCTCGCAGAAACGAGTCCTCTCTCCGAAGCTGAAGCCGCCGAGTTGTACGAAGCGATGCTGAAAGACGCCGTCCTCGCCGTCTCGCGCTCGGGCGGCGAGTTGCTCGTCAACTACCGCGCTGACGACGACCTGCCAGAAGAGTACGTCGCCGACGTCTCCGCCGAAGACGAACTCCGCGACATCGTTGCGGACGCCGTCGGCGACCTCGACGACGTTCGCTTCGAACCGCAGGTCGGTTCGTCGTTCTCTGCCCGCGCCGGAAACACGGTGACGCACCTCCTCCGCGACGAGGACATCCAATCGGTCGCCGTCGTCACGCCAACGGTCCCGCAACTCGGCCGTCAGCACATCGACACCGCGGCGATGAAACTCCGAAGTTCGCAGGTCGTCGTCGGCCCCTCGACCGAAGGTCGGGTCTTCTACGCCGGATTCACCGAGCCAATCGACTTCACCGACGCCTACGAGACGCCGGAGATTCAGACGCTGGCCGAGTGCGCCGACGACGCGAGTCTCTCGTTCGAATACCTCCAGATGCTCCCCGTCGTGGAGACGGGTGCCGACCTCTCCACACTCGTTCCGATTCTTCGCTCGCGCGTGGAGGCCGAGCGCCTCGTTCCCAAGCACACGACGACGCTCGTCTTCGAGTGGGGGCTTTCGGTCGAAGAAGTGGACGGCGTGTTGGAACTCGTTCGAGACTGACCGAGAGCGACAACTCTTAGGTACCCCACCGAAAACATGGGGACGAGGGTGGGATGGCGGAGCGGCCTAACGCGCCTGCCTTGAAAGCAGGTTTCCTCACGGAATCCTGGGTTCAAATCCCAGTCCCACCGCATTCTCAGAGAACCGAGACGCGTAGGTTTAGCTACGCGTCTCCGGTGAACGTGTGCTGTGGTCATGCCTGGGATTTGAATCAGGGAGCGAACGCAGTGAGCGACCGTGGTTCACAATCCCAGTCCCACCGCATTCTCGTCAACCCCCCCATGCCACACACCACCGATGCGTAACGGCTTTGAATTGGCCCCCTAACAGTCGGGTATGGATTGGCCACACGACCCAGACGGAGAAGAGGGAAGCGAAGGACGGCGCAAATACGGTCAGGCCATCATCGCCAAGAAAATCGACGAAGACGAGGACTTCCCGCTAAACAAAGCGGAGTTCGTCGAGGAATTCGGTGACGACCCGATTCGAATCGACTACGAGCGCGTCGTTTCGCTCGGTGAAGTCTTCGAGAACGTCGAAGGCGAGGAGTACGACGACTTCGTCGAATTCCACAAGGCCGTCGGCAAGGGCATGCGCGAAGCAGGCTACTGGTTCTACGAAGGCGCAGAGCAGTTCGTCAAAGGAAAAGGCGCGTAAGCGTTCTCTTCAGTCGTCTTCGAACGACGTACGCTGCTGTACTTCTTTCTCGATTTCGTCGCGCTCCCACGTGCGCGTCTCGTCACCTTCGACTTCCGCCTGAACTTTCTCTTCGAGGAGGGTGACAGCGACGCTGTTGGCTCCTTCGGGGATGATGAGGTCGGCGTGTTTCTTCGTCGGCTCGATGAACTGCTCGTGCATGGGTTTGACCGTCGAGAGATACTGGTCCATGACGCCCTGTAAGTCGCGACCACGGTCGATGGCGTCGCGTTGGATGCGCCGGAGGATGCGCACGTCGGCGTCGGTTTCGACGTAGAGGCGCAAGTCGAGCATCTCGTTGACCTGTTCGTCGTAGAGTGCGAGAATCCCTTCGAGGATGATGACGTCGGTCGGTGCGACGGTGACGCGCTCGGGTTTTCGGTTGTGAACTTCGAAATCGTACTGCGGCATCTCGACAGCGCGGCCTTCCAGCAGGTCCGAGAGTTGTTCTCTGAGAAGGTCCCACTCGAACGCAGAGGGGTGGTCGTAGTTGACCTTCTCGCGCGCGCCCATTTCGAGGTGACTCTGGTCTTTGTAGTAGTTATCAATCGGAATTCGTGTAACAGACTCACCGACGTTCTCCGTGATGAGTCGGGCCACAGTCGTCTTTCCGGCACCACTGCCCCCGGCGATGCCGATGACGAACGACGGGATGGTCATCTCTCGAAAAACGCTGTGCAAGCGGTTTGAACGCAGCGATTCGCATCGTCTGTCGTGTCAACGAGGCGTGAATGGTATCAAATATAAAGGTCTATGATTGACAATCTCAACCAATATGTGTTCACGGCGCGGCATATCGCAAATTCGTCTTTTTCGAAACTCAGGGAGTTAAATTTATAACCCGGACTTGCTATTGACTTTCATATGGTACGTGATATCGCACGACGAGACTACCTAAAGGGAGTGGGCGCCGCAGGGGCGGCAGGCTTAACTGGTTTATCAGGCTGTATCGGTGGCGGTGGCGGTGGTGGCAATGGTCCAGAAGGCCTTGTCGTCATCGGCTACCCAGAAAGTGGTATTCAACTGTTCCGTGACTACTACGCGGCCTCCGACGGAAGCGAGTCCATTCTCGTTCCCGACGGTCTGCGCTCCGGTTCGATGCCGGGTCAGGTCGGTAACGACATGGCGAACGTCACTGGTACCGCACCCGCAGCAGGCGGTCCGGCACAGGAGACGTTCAACCAACTCTTCCAAGACGAGTACGGTGCAGCACCCGGTGTGTTCAACTCGCAGTGTTACGACTCGGTTGCAACGCTGATTCTCGCCAACGCGGCGGCCGGTGAGAACACCGGTGCGGCAATCCGCGACCAGATGCGCCGTGTCGCCAACCCCGGTGGCATGGAGGTCACGCCAGACAACCTCGTTGAGGGTGTCGAGGCGGCCGCAAACGGCGAAGACATCAACTACGTCGGCGCATCCTCGTCGGTCAACTTCAACGAGAAGGGTGACCCGGCAGAGGCAGCCTACGCAGTCTGGGAGTTCGACGCCGAGAACAACTCCACGACGGACGTGGAAGTCCAGAGTTTCGAGGGTGACAACCCTGACGGTTCCGGCCCATCCGCAGACAGCGGAGCGGGTGGCGGCGACCGCGAAATCTCGGTCGGAATTCTCCTGCCCGAGACGGGTGACCTCGCCGCAGTCGGTCAGCCGATGATTCAGGCAGCACAGATTCCGGTCCAGCAAGTCAACGACGCCAACCCGGCAGGCATCACCGTGAACGCGCAGATTGAAGACACCCAGACGTCTCCGGACGCTGGTGTCTCTGCTGCACAGTCACTCGTCTCCGCGGGTGTGCCCGCAGTGTGTGGGTCGGCTTCCTCCGGTGTGAACGTCCCTGTCTCGCAGCAGGCGTTCATCCCGAACGAGGTCGTCGGTTGCTCGCCATCCTCGACGGCACTGTCCGTCTCGGACCTCGACGACAACGACTTCATCTTCCGGACGGCACCTTCGGACTTCCTGCAGGGCCGCGTCATGGCGCAGGTCATGGCCGAACGCCTCGAAGCCTCCTCGGTTTCGACGCTCTACGTCAACAACGACTACGGTCAGCAGCTCTCTGAACGCTTCTCGAACGTCTTCGCCGACGCGTTCGACGGCGAAGTCTACAACCAGGTTGCGTTCAACATCGGTGAGTCGTCGTACTCCTCTGTCATCGAGACGGCACTCTCCGGCCCAGAGAACTAAGCAACTAACTCCGATTTTTCTTTCGACGCCAATTCCTGAGCGGTAGCGCCGTCGCTCGGTTTCGAGCGTGATTGACAGAAGACACTTAATCGACTGTTGAGACGGTTGGACAATGAAGCGCCGTGCCCTCCTCACGACGTGTTCGGGTTCATTTCTCACCAGTATTGCGGGCTGTCTGAGAACTGGCTCAGAACTGTTCGCCAGTAATTCATCGACTGACAGTCGGGCCACCGAATCGACAACTGACAGTCGAGCTACCGAGTCGACAACGGTCCCTCTCGGTGACCCACTTCCGTACGATACTGGGTCTGCGAACGATATCTTCGCACCACCGGGCATCGATATTCGCAACGAGAGTGACGAAGGTGTCACTCTCACTGTCGCGCTCGAACACGACGGTGACCGATTTTTCGAACAGACGTTCGATACGGCGGCAAATGGTGAGCTTTCGACCACCCCAGTCGTAAACTCGCACGCTACGTACGACGTATTCGTCGAGACCGCAGATGGGCGGCAAGCGACTTCCGAGTGGAGCGTCGATGGAGAGTGGAATCATCCGATGTTGGCCGTACTCGTCGATGACGACGGACTCGTTCGAATCGGTTGTGCGTGGCCACAGACAATTAGGATTCCTGTCGAGAACGAGGACCAGACGGAACACGTGCTGAGAGTCGCAGTCAGTAACGGTGAGAAGGCCATCACTGAGACGAGACAAACCATCTTTCCGGGGACAAACCAACTCACGATAGACCTTCCAATTGGGGACACATACGAGTTGACCGTCGAAACAACGGCGGGTTCTCACACTGCCGAGTACGTCGCGTGCGACTGTTGGAGTACGGACGCCGAAGTCCAACTGAAAGACGGTGAACCCACCATCTGGTACACCGCCTACGCCTGCGAGTAAGAGAGACGGGTCTCGACACACAGGCATCGCAAAAAGGGATTGCCGAAGATTATCCGCCGAGGAAGTCTTGGCGGACCTGTTCGTCTTCGAGGAGTGCCGTGCCGGTGTCCATGTAGCGGTTCTCACCGTTCGCAAGGACGTAGCCGCGGTCACAGCGTCGCAGTGCTTCTTTCGCGTTCTGTTCGACCATCAGGATGGCCGTTCCGGCCTCGTTGATTTCGTCGATTTTGTCGAACATCTCTTCGACGAGGTCGGGTGCGAGTCCTGCCGAGGGTTCGTCCAAGAGCAGGAGGTCGGGGTCGAGCATGAGTGCGCGACCCATCGCGAGCATCTGCTGTTGCCCGCCGGACATGGTGCCCGCCTTCTGGTCTTTGCGTTCTTCGAGGATGGGGAAGCGGTCGTACACCGCACGAAGTGCGTCCTGGGGAACTTCGTCGAGGATGTACGCGCCCATTTCGAGGTTCTCTTGGACCGAGAGTGTCGGGAAGACGTTGTCGTTCTGGGGGACGTAGCCGATGCCGACGTGGATGATGTCTTCTGGGCGTCGTCCGGTGATGTCTTCCTCGTCGAACTCGACGCTGCCGCCCATGAGGGCAGTCAGTCCGAAGACGGACTTCATGGTCGTGGACTTGCCTGCCCCGTTCGGGCCGACGATGGTGACGTACTCGCCGTCGAATACGTCCATGTCCACGTCGGTCAGGATTTGCAAGTCGCCGTAGCCTGCGTCGAGGTCGCGGACGCGAAGCAACACGTCGTCGCGGTCTTCGACACCCGCGCCACTGGTGGCGCTGGTGTTGGCGTCGATGCTCATACGTTACCTCCGAGGTAGGCTTCGATAACGTCCTCGTTGCTCCGGATGTCGTCGGGCGTCCCTTCGGTCAGGACCTTGCCCTGGTGGAGTACGATGACGTGTTCACAGTTGTTCATGATGAGGTCCATATCGTGTTCGACGAGCAGGAACGTGTAGCCCTGCTCGCGGAGTTCGTGGACGTGTTTGAGCAGTTTCTTTTCGAGCGTCGGGTTGACCCCGGCGAACGGTTCGTCCAAGAGGAGCATGTCGGGGTCGGTCAGGAGTGCCCGAGCCATCTCGAGCAGTTTGCGCTGGCCGCCAGAGAGGTTGCCTGCGTACTCGTGAGCGATGTGGTCGATGTCGAAGAAGTCGAGGACTTCCCAGACGCGTTCGAGGAGTTCTTCTTCCTGTTCGCGGACATCGTTTCGCACGCCGGGCATCACAGACCGCCAGAGTTCTTCACCCTGCTGGAACTTGGGCGCGAGCATCATGTTCTCGAGGACGGTCATTTCGCTGAGTTCGCGGGCGATTTGGAACGTCCGGACCATACCACGGTTTGCGATTTGGTGTGGTTCGAGACCCGTCACGTCCTCGCCGTTGAACGTCACTGTGCCAGTGTCGGGCTTCAGCATGCCCGTAATGAGATTGAACGTGGTCGATTTACCGGCCCCGTTCGGGCCGATGAGACCAGTCAAGCTTCCGGCTTCGACTTCGAACGACGCGCCATCGACGGCGGTGATACCGCCGAACGATTTTTTGAGCCCGTCGACTTTCAATGGGAACTGTTCTGTCGTATCGACGCCACCGGCGAAGGCACCGAGTGCGCCTTCATCGACTTTGTTCGCAACGTCGTCCACAGATGGGTTCGATGCGTCACTCATCGTCAACACCTCCTTCGGCTTCGGCGACGCCACCATCGGTCCGGACGGAGTCCTCCGAGCCACCGTCGGTGGCAGTTGCCTTCATCGACTTCGGACGGTCCAGCGGAATCACCGAAGCCGTCTCTTTGCGGTGTCCGAGCAGCCCTTCCGGACGGTTGTGCATCAGCCAGATGAGTACGAGACCCATCAAGACGAGTTGCAGTTGGCGGATACTGTCGACCGTGTAGAGGACGAACGGTACGGGGTCGAACGACGAGATGAGCGGCGAGATCGCCGGACCGAATCCGTTCGGTGCGTCGAAGTTCGGAAGTACCGCTTGGACGAGGTTCTGGAAGTAACGCGGGCCTTGGTACAGGACAGCAGCGAAGATTGCGCCACCGAGAACGCTCCCGGTGTTCGAACCAGCACCGCCGATGATGAGCGCAATCCAGACGAAGAACGTCACGCGCGGGCGGAAGAAGTTCGGCGTCACCGCACCCTGCGGCATAAGCCACAGAATACCAGCGAGACCCATCAGCGCACACCCGAGCATGAAGGACTTGATTTTGAAGTTGTCCGTGTTCTTGCCGAGTGCGTTGGCGACGTCTTCGTCTTCACGAATCGCCTTCAGCACGCGACCGAACGGCGATTCGCCAGTCCGCTTGAGCAACCAGTAGAACAACGCGACGAAGGCCAACAGTAATGCCCCGTAGACGAGGCCATCGACGACCGGCTTGGGATTCCGCGGGACGAAAACCTGAACCGCGTCGACCAGTCCGAGGTAGGCACCCCACAGCCCGATGCTACGGAAGAGTGCTTCCAGCGGTGGGACGAAGTCCAGAATGAGTCCGGACCCGCCACCGAATCCAACCCTGTTGCCGAAGAGGTTGAACGACTGCAACTCACCAGAGAGGAAGCTAAAGCGCATAATCTCTGAGAGCGCAATCGTCACGATTGCGAGGTAGTCGGCCCGCAACCGTAAGGCGGGAAGTGCGGCGATAAAGCCGAGAATCGCCGCTGCGGTCATCCCCGCGAGGATGCCGACCCACAGTGGGAGGCCGAGACCACCGACTTGTGCGGCCCCGCCAGCGACGAAGGTCGGTTTCGAGACGATGGCCATCACGTAGACACCGACGGACATGAAGCCGACGATACCGATGTTGAACAGCCCAGTGTACCCCCAGTGGAGGTTGAGAGCTAACGATAGCATGGCGAAGATGCCGATGTAGAACGTCAGCGTGGCGAGCGAGTTGAGTTGTCCGCGAAGCGTGTATCCAAGGCCGATACCTGCCAAGATGTACAGCAGGTAGACACCCAGGAGCGTCGCAACGATGAGTCCTGCGTCGCCGCCAGGCATCCGGTCGGCGAGATCTTCTCGGACGCTCATGCGGTCGCCCTCCCACTAAAGAGACCAGACGGTTTCACGAGCAGGATGACGATCATCACGACGAATGCGGCGGCGCGTGCGAAGGCCGAAGGAATCCACAGCACGGACATCGACGCCGTCATGCCGATGATGATTCCGCCGGTGATGGCACCGTAAATCGAGCCAATCCCGCCGAGGATGACCGCTGCGAAGATGAGCAGCAGCAAGAGCCATCCGTCGTTGAATCCGAGCGTCCCCTTCCAGAGAACGAACATGTAGCCCGCGATACCGGTGAGACCGCCACCGATAATCCACGTTGCGCGGACGACCTGCTCGGTCGGAATCCCCGTAATGCGTGCGAGGTCTTCGTTGTCGGCCATGGCGCGCATCGCCTTGCCGAGCTTCGTCCGCTGCAAGAGCAGGTGAACGCCGAGCATCAGACCGCCTGCGACGACGAGCAGGGTGATGTCGTGGGCGTCGATGAAAATCGTCCCGTCGATAAAGTACAGCCCAATCGACGGTGGTTGGGCGGTCGTTCCGCGAACGTCCGACCCGAAGACGAACTGCATCAGGTAACGGAGTGCGAACGCGACACCGATACTGGTGATAAGGAGCGTGATGCCACCTTCGTCACGAATCGGTCGGAAGATGAACCGGTCGACACCGAGCGACAGGAGGATGGTGAATCCACCTGCGATGACGATGCCTGCGACGACGGCCAGCGGCGTCGAGAGCATCCCGATACCGAGCGTCCCACCGTAGACGGAGCCACCCGCCCCGACTAACAGCAGCGCGCCGATATCTGCACGGCTCAACCCGGCGATGAGGTACGTCGTTGCCCAACCGGAGAACGCCCCCGCCGTGATGTAGTCACCGTGCGAGAAGTTAGCGAAGTTCAGAATACTGTACGTCATTGATAGGCCGATGCCCGCGAGGCCAATCACGAGCCCACGCATCAGACCATCCCAAACGAGCGTGCCAATGTCGGCAAACTGCGTTTGGCCAGTTGCTACCCCGAGAAGAAGGTCGCCGAGCAGGTATACTGCGACGACACCGAGGACGAGCGCGAACGGGCGCTCGACAGCGAACTGCCTACCCCGGGAGTAAGTTTCGGCAATACCCATTGATAACTATCCTCATGATAAGTGCGGACGATAAACAGTCTTAAACCTTTCTTAATTCGCTACTGGTGAAATCAGAACAACCGACAGACAACGACCTATTTGGCTACAAACGCTCATTGCCGCCACATAAAAGCCAACACGCGTCAGATTGGTTCGCATGCAGGTTCGCCCCGCTGTACTGTCCGACCTCGATACGCTCGTCGATTACTGGGTGGACCTCGCCGCAGGGCAGAAGGCTTACGACTCGCATTTAGAAGCAGAAGCAAATCGCACGCCGATTCGCGAGTCGATGGCACAGTACATTACCGCCGGTGGCGTGTTCGTCGCCGTCGCGGACGGTGGTGAGCGAACCGACAGTTCGCAAGCCTCGTCGGACGTTCGGTCCGACGATGGTCCGTCCGACATCCTCGGGTTCGTCATGTTCGGTGTCGAATCCGGCCAGTACGAGCAAGACGTACGCTGCGGACGGGTTCACAACCTGTTCGTCCTCCCAGAGCGTCGTGGAAGCGGTATCGGGAGTGAATTACTGTCGGCCGCAGAGAAACAACTGTGGGCGAACGGCGTCGAGAGTATCTCCTTAGATGTTCTCGCGGCGAACGAAGATGCCCACCGATTCTACCGACGCCACGGCTACGACGCCCATCGAATCGAACTCGAAAAATCGACGCGAAACGATACACACTCAAAGGAGGACCGATAATCGCAAGATGCGCTAGGGGAGCATGGGCGGTTCATGCACTCGACTTGTAATCGAGACTTCGTGGGTTCAAATCCCACTCCTAGCTTTCTTCTGCGGAACAACGTGACGCAGAGAAAGCGACACGTGGGATTTGAAGCAGGGAGCAACTCGGAGAGTTGCGACCGTGGTTCAAATCACACTCCGACCCTTCTCGACAGAGTTTCAATTACAGACGGTTTGTCCATTGCATCGGTGATTCGGGCAGAAAACGGACCAGAGCGTGTGCGTTAGTTTTCCTGCGGCGTTCAAACTCCACTCTAACGATTCGCAAGAACAGTTACCGTCGTCCGCCCGGTGGCCGCACCCGAATCAACAAGAGCGACCCCGGAACGCCGAGGACGAGCGCACGAAACGGATTGTGCTTGATGATGATGTCAGGGTCGAGTGGTTCTGACTGCAAGTCAGTAATCCGGAGACACGAGTAGTAGACGGTGATGTGTGTGAGAACGTACGCGAAGGTCGCAGGGACGATAATCGGGTAGTGAACCCCCGTTGCTGCGAGTCCTTCGAAGAGGAAGGCACAGAGCGCCGAAATAGAGAGCAAGTTCCCGAGTTGGAGCGTGATACCCGTCACCGCAGTGATTGCGGTATCGAACAGCGAGGCACCGTACGGTGTGTACGTGAGCGCAGTCACGACTGCGACGGCCCCGAGGAGGAGTCCCGCAATCAAGACGGAAACCGCGTACACGTACTCCATTAGATTCGCTACTGAGTACAGGAGGTTCTTGAATTTAGTATTACCCCCGTCGTTATCGAAGAAGAAAATTAGACCAGACTACGAAGGAAAGGGGTGAGCAGCGGCGTCTAGAGAGAAATCCAGTTCTCGGGGGCGATACTGAAAGCTTTCAGCGAGACTGAAGTTTATTTTCACTCGCAGCGACGATAGTGTATGAGTAAATCCGACCAGTTCATGCTCGCGGCATCGATGCTCATCTTCGTAGCCATCGTCCTTGGCCTGTTATTGGCGCTCGTGTGAGGTCACTGAGCGGCCTGATACTGCTCTGCTTGTTGGTGGACTAAGCCGCGCTTCGAGAGCGTCTTGAGGATGCTGTACAGAGAAATTTTCTTCATCGAGAGGCCCGATTCGAGTTCGGAGAGAGACGCACCGTTGTGGGTCGTGAGATACAGATAGACGAGCTTTGCTGCCGGCGAATTGAGCTCCGTTGGGAGCGATGTTTTCTGCACTGTCTGTTGCATGGTTGTTGTTCAGTTCTTAGGTTCGACGATAATAAAACCCACTTTCAACAATTGTCGAATATTCTGTGACGGGAGAGAGCCTCTGAATTACTCGAATTCGAGCAAATCATTCAATTCATCACGAACGTACATGCGACAATATACGGGGTCTATCGGGAGGAACTTTCGACGAAAGACGAAGCCAGTAGAAAAACGAGATGGAAGGGGCGGGAGTCGAACCACGCGAAGCCATTGAAAACCACCGGATCGGCCTCGAAAGGCCACTGCCGGTGTGCTCTACCACTGAGCCACCCTTCCGGACAGGAGTAGGGAGTGATTCGACAAATAGCCGTTGGTAACCTCAGGCTTTCGTGGTCCAGTCTCTCGAAAATCGAGTGCAGTCCCTCGCTGGTGAGCCAAAAGAAAGGAGATTTCGAGCTTAGTAGCTGCGAATCTTCGGTTCGTACGTCTTGTTCTCGCCTTCGAGGATGACTGGCTTGTACCAGAGTTCTGGCGTGCCGTCGTTCCACGAGAGCATCGTGTGCTTGAGCCACTCTTCGTCGCGGCGTTCCTGGTAGTTCTTTCGCCAGTGTGCGCCACGGAACTCGTTGCGGGCGAGTGCGCCCACAGTGATGGCTTCGGCGAGGTCGAGGATGTTGCGCGTCTCCAGTGTCTGAAGCAGGTCCGTGTTGAACGTCCGGGACTTGTCGCCCACGTAGACGTCTTGGTAGAGAACACGGGCCTCGTGGATGTCGCGGAGTGCCTGCTTGAGGCGACTCTCTTCGCGGAACACGTTCACGTTGCGCGTCATCGACTTCTGGACGCGTTCGCGGACTTCGGCGTGCTGGACGCCCTCGTCCTTTTCGAGTAGCGACTCGACCATCTCACGCTCTGCTTCGACGCCGCGTTGCATCGCTTCGTCGCTCGTCGTGGTTGCACCGGAGTCGGTCGCAGCCCCGCCGTCCGCGACGACATCTTCGCCGATGCTTGCTTCGCCGAGTTCGACCGGCGTCTCGACGTCGGCGGGTTCGTAGTCGCCGACCTTGCCGGTCGTAATTTTCGGCTCGCCGAGGTCCTTGCCTGCGGCGTGTTCGCCAGCGCGGCGACCGAAGACGATGAGTTCGGGGAGTGCGTTACCACCGAGGCGGTTGCCACCGTGGACGGAGGCACAGGCACACTCACCGACAGCATAGAGGTCGGAGATGCACGTCTCACCGTGTTCGTCGGTCTCGACGCCACCCATGGCGTAGTGTTGGCCGGGTTTGACCGGCATCGGTGCTTCGAGTGGGTTGACACCCTCGAAGTCCTCAGACAGGTGGATGATGTTTTCGAGGCGGTCCAGAATGCGCTCTTCGCCGAGGTGGCGCATGTCGAGGTGGACGTACTCGTCTTCGATACCGCGGCCCGAATTGACCTCGGTCTGCTCGGCACGCGAGACGACGTCGCGCGAGGCGAGTTCGCCGTCGTTGTTCGCGTAGCCGTACTCGAACATGAAGCGTTCACCCTCCTTGTTGTAGAGGATGCCACCCTCACCGCGAACACCCTCAGAGATGAGGACACCCGTGGACGGAAGTGTCGTCGGGTGGAACTGGATGAACTCCATGTCCTCGATGGGTGCGCCAGCACGGTAGGCCATCGCCACACCGTCGCCGGTGTTTGCGACTGCGTTAGTCGTGTGGTCGTAGACCTGACCGAGACCACCGGTTGCGAGAATGACACCGTTTCGGGCCTGGAAGCCTTCGATTTTGCCGGACTGCACGTCGTAGGCGACGATGCCGTGACAGCTACGGTCCTCAGGTCGTTCTTCGTCAGAGACGACGAGGTTGGTCACGTGCCACTCGTCGTAGACTTTGATTCCGCGCTTGACGAGTTGCTCGTACATCGTGTGGAGCAACTGGTGACCGGTCTCTGCGCCTGCGTAGGTCGTACGCGGGAACGAGAGGCCACCGAATGGGCGCTGACTGACACGGCCATCCTCTTCGCGCGAGAACGCCATGCCCCAGTGTTCGAGCTGAATGGTCTCTTTCGGACTGTCCTTACAGAGGGTTTCGACTGCTGGCGCGTCGCCGAGGTAGTCGGACCCTTTCATCGTGTCGTAGGCGTGGTCTTCCCACGAGTCAGCCTCGCGGAGGGCGGCGTTGATGCCACCTTCTGCCGCACCGGTGTGACTTCGGACCGGATGCAGTTTGGACACGATAGCCACGTCGGCTCCCTCCTCGTGTGCCGCAATCGCCGCGCGGAGGCCCGCGCCACCCGCGCCGACGACGATTACATCGTGTGTGTACATGATTGAATTGTAATTGTGTATTCTGTCGTCGCTTACCAGAACTTCAGGTTGTTCTTGATCGCTTCGCGCTTGATCTCCTGAATGTGCTCGGTGAGCGGGATGTCCTTCGGACAAACCTCAGTACAGGAGAACTGGGTCTGACAACGCCAGACACCGTGTTCCTGTTCGAGGATTTCGAGACGGCGCTGCTTCATGTCCTCGCCCTCGCGCTCGTCCATCGCAAAGCGGTAGGCCTTGTTGATGGCGGCGGGACCGAGGTACTCGTTGTCGCCAGCAGCGATGTTACACGAGGACATACACGCGCTACACCAGATACAGCGCGTGGACATCTTGACTTTCTCGCGGTTCTCGCGCGACTGTTTCTGTTCTTCGAGTTCGCCATCCGGAAGCGAGTTCGTCTGGAAGAACGGTTCGACCGCTTCCATCTGGTCGTAGAAGTGCTCCATGTCGACGACGAGGTCTTTGACGACCTCGGCGTGCGGGAGCGGTTCGACGCGAACAGGCTCCGAGAGGTCCGACAACTGCGTCTTGCAGCCGAGTCGCTGCGAACCGTTGACGAACAGTGCGTCGGAGCCACAGATTGCCTGTCGGCACGAGTGGCGGAACGTCAGCGACGAGTCGTAGTGGTCTCGCGCCCACATGAGGGCGTCGAGGACCGTCATTCCCTGTTTGTAAGGAACGTAGAACTCGTCGAAGCGGGGTTCCTGTTTCCCCTCGACTTCGGGGTCGTAGCGGAAGACTTTGAGATGATACGTATCATCTTTCGAGCGTGCTTTCGCTTCGGCTTCCGCTTCGCGCTCTTCTTGAATGCGAGCGGCGCGTTCGCGCTTTTTCGCATCGCGCTTCTGTTGTCCCGCGGGGACGACTTCAGCGGACGACTCTTCTTCTTCGACTTGCTTCGGAACTTGCGTACTCATTAGATCGGAACACCTCCAGCCCATGCGAGTGCCGTGCGGACGCCCTGCACGATGAGGACGACGCTGGCGAAGCCGAGGATGGCCTGCACAGCGCGCTTGCGGGTACCCGAGAGGCCCTGATTGACGAGCGCGTTGTAGACGCCGTTGACGCCGTGGAACGTCGCGGTGATGAGGAACAGAATCATCAGCGAGAAGTACGTCAACTGCTCCATTCGCGCCTGCGAGAGGGCGAAGGTCACTTCGTCGGCATGGTTGACGAAGTGGAGCAGGAAGAAGTGGAACGCCAACACGACGACGAGGAACGCGGCGGTGAGGCGCTGCCACAGCCACCGACGTCCGCCCGGCTTGAAGGACGTGTATCGTTCTGCCATTAGAGGCTCACCCCCGACAGGAAGGTCGGAACGCTTGCGATGACGATGACACCCGTGAGAATCAGCGACGCGTAGAAGCTCTTGTCCTGTGCTTCCAGGCCGACGCCGAGGTCAACGAACAGGAGTCGCAGTCCGTTGAGGATGTGGAATACCGCCACAGCGAGCAGTCCGACTTCGAGAATTCGAACGATGAGCAGGCTCTCCAGCGCCTGAATCGTGTTCGTGTACGGCGCCGCGCCCGAGAGGGCCGTCGATAACACAGCAATATGGGTGAAAAGGTAGCCCACAAGCACCCAGCCGGTGAACTTGTGGAATATCCAGGCCCACATGCCAGCCGAAAACTCCCGCCACCGGCCGAAGTCTTCGATGAGCCCCCGATTGTAAGACTGACTCATACTCCTGTGCAGGTCAGGACCGGGATGCTATAGTATTTACGTGTATGCCCCAGCGTCACAGTCCGCAAAAATCGCCGCACAGAGAGTGTTCTTCAGCGCCAAGTCTGGCTTAGATGGGCGTTTCACTACTCGGTGACTGCTCTCGCTCCACGACGCGCCGCACGTTATCCTTCAGTTCGACGAGGTGGCACAGCGGGTTGCCCGGATAGACGACCGGGTTCTCCAGTACACCGACGAGCAGGCCGGTGAAGGGCGCTTCGACGTTCACGTTGTCGTCTTTGAACGGGTTCGTGATGGTGCAGATTCGGTCGCCCTCGTGGACGAGCGCGCCACGGTCGTGGTGCATATCGACGATACCACCGGCGTCTGCGCGGAGCCACGTCTTCTCGTTTTCGTCCGAGATAATCGTCCGCCAGCCCGGCCAGTTCACAGTAGAGGTCTCGCGGAGTCCGTACTCGGCGAAGACGCTCTCGACACCCGCGAGGGCCTCGTCGATGAGTTCACGCTGGAATCGGTGTGCCTCACCCATCTCGACGGTGATAGCGGGAGTGCCCCGCGCCGACGTCTCGGTTCGAAGCATGCCGTCAGACCCGGAACTGTCGATGATGACGTGCGACCCGAACGCGTTCGCGAGACGTGCCACTGCGGGGTCGGTCATGTCCGCCCGAACGTGGAGCATGTTGGTTCGCCCGCGCGTCGAGGTGTGGAAGTCGATGCCGAGGTCGCACGGGGCGATGAAATTCTGGTATATGCGGTGTGCCATCCGCTTTGCTCCCGTAGAGGTTTCCGACCCTGGGAACGACCGGTTCAGGTCGCGGTCGTAGATTGGAAGATACCGCTGCTGGGCGAGAAACGCCGGGACGTTCAGCACTGGCATACAGACCAGCGTTCCGGCGAGGTCCGAGAGGTCCCACTCGTAGGCGACCTCGCGGACGACTTCGATGCCGTTCAGTTCGTCCCCGTGCGCCGCCGCAGACAGAAATACCGTTGGCCCCCCTCGTTCGCCGTTGATGATGGTAACGGGGATGCGGACCGGGTCGCCGAGATACGTCTCGGAGATACCGTAACGGATATCTTGGACCTCGCCCGGCTCGACCCTGCCCCCATTGTAGGTGAAGGCCTCGTTGTCGGCCATGCCACACGATAGGAGGCGAGCGTTATAAACTGTGGCAGGAAATCGCCGGACACCGAGAACCCCCAACATGGCGGCGCGTGACCGTCACGCCTTTGAAACCGGACAGATATCACCTAGTATGTCCACCAATAATGGCGACGCAGTACGCGTCGGGGTACTTTCGCTGCACAACAGCAAGGAGACGAAAGCCATTCTCAATGCCGTCGAAGACCTTGGCCACGAACCGGTGTGGCTTCGACAGGAGAACACGGCGGTGAATATCAAAAACGGCGAGGTGACAGTCGAACCTGAAGTGGACATCATTGCGAATCGACTCTTACTTTCGAACACCGAAGAACCGGCTGAGCTGCTCGGTCTCGCGACGACGTTCAACCGAATCCGACCGATGCTCAACGAACCGGGTGCAGTACTCACTGCGGTCCACAAGTTCGCCACTGCGGCGACGCTGGCCAACTGGAACATCAAAACACCCGACGCGCTGCTCGCGTTGTCGAACGACCGCCTGAATCAGGGCCGTGACCAGTTCGGCGACGTCGGTGTCTACAAGTCCGCTATCGGTACACACGGCGGCGGCACGTGGAAAGTCGACCTCACCGAACCCGTCAACCCGAAAGTCGGGAACCGACAGGCGTTCTTGCAGAAACTCATCGACCGCGACAACGAGAAACACCGCGACCTGCGCGTCTACATCGTCGGCGGCGAAATCATCGGCGCGATGTACCGCTACGCACCTGAGGGCGACTGGCGAACGAACGTCGCACTCGGCGGTGAGGTACTCAACGCGACCGACGAACTCCCCGAGGAAGCCCGCGAAACTGCACTCTACACGGCTGACGTGATGGAACTCGACTACGTCGGTGTGGACCTCGTCGAAGGCGACGATGGCTGGTTCGTCCTCGAAGCCAACCCGACCGCCGGGTTCAAAGGCCTCTACCAGGCGACGGGCAAGAGCCCAGCGCCGTACATCGCCAAGCTCGCTATCGAGAGCGCCGGTGGCGAAGTCGACCAGGCGCGTGTCGAAGAACTCGCGGCTACCCTCGACGACTCGACGCCATCGTGCCTCCCGGCCGAATCGCCCATCCGCGACGGCGAATCGCCGCTCATCGGCTACATCGAAGAGGTCGTCGTCAACGGCACCAGCGGGTCTCAGCAGACGCTCGCAAAGTCCGACACGGGCGCAACCCGAACGAGTATCGACACCAGCCTCGCCGCGGAAATCGGCGCTGGCCCAATCAAGAGTATGACGCGCGTGAAATCCGGCAGTCTCAAGCGCGGCAAAGCCCGTCCGGTCGTCGACCTCGTGATTGGTATCGGCGGCACCCAACACACTGTCACCGCGAGTGTCGAAGACCGCTCGCACATGGACTACCCGCTCCTCCTCGGGCGCGACATCCTCCAGCACTACCGCGTGGACGTTCGTCGCCGCGTCGATGCTGACCGCCGCAGCGACGAAGACGACGAAGAAGAAGAACTGCTCGAATAAGTTTACATCCGGCTTCGACGCCGGTGTTTTTCTCGCGGGGGATACAAGAGTGCCCAATGAGCGAGGACGCTTATCATACACTCAAAACAGACCCGCATCTCGGTCGAGTCGTCGAAAGCCACGGTCCCGTCGAACTCGAAGCCTCGTCAGAGCCGTTCGAGCGACTCGTCGTCTCTATCGTCAACCAGCAACTCTCTACGTCGGCAGCCGCGACGATTCGTGACCGGATGTTCGACGCGGTGACCGTCACACCCGAAGGGATTCTCGCCGCGGACACCGACGTACTCCGCGACTGCGGACTCTCGAAACAGAAGACAGAGTACGTCCGCAACGTCGCCGAAGCGTTCCAAAACGGCCTCTCAGCGGACGACTTTCGGGTGATGTCCGACGACGAAGTCATCGACTCGCTGACCGAGATTCGCGGCGTCGGCGTCTGGACGGCCAAGATGTTCCTTATCTTCGTCCTCGCGCGTGAGGATGTCTTTCCTGTCGAGGACCTCGGCATTCGACGCGGCATGGAGAAAGTGTTCGAACTCGAAGCCGATTCGCAGACCCGCGGCGAGTTGCGCGACCGGGCCGAACGATGGCAACCACATCGAAGCTACGCCAGTATCTATCTGTGGCGTGCCATCGACTGAATTCTCGGATCTAAACTAGGCCGGAGTTTACATTTCACTCAGGGGAAACGTTGAAACCAATGCACACTGTAACGTTCGTCCATGAAGGTAGACGATATCAACACCATCACGGTTCTTGGCGCGGGCAATATGGGCCACGGCATCGCGGAAGTGGCCGCCCTCGCTGGGTACTCCGTCGTCCTCCGAGACATCAAAGATGAATTCGTCCAGAAGGGCTACGAGCAAATCGAGTGGTCGCTGAACAAACTCGCCGAGAAAGACCAACTCTCCCAAGACGAGGCTGATGCCGCGTTCGACCGCGTGACGCCCGTCGTCGACCTCGGTGAGGCAGTCGAGGACGCCGACGTGGTCATCGAGGCCGTCCCCGAGAAGATGTCCATCAAGAAGGAGGTGTACACGGAACTCGAAGCGAACGCCCCCGACCACACGATTTTCGCAACGAACACCTCCAGTCTCTCGATTACCGAACTCTCGGAAGTCACCGAGCGACCCGAGCGATTCTGCGGGATGCACTTTTTCAACCCACCAGTGCGCATGGCACTGGTCGAAGTAATCTCGGGCGCACACACCGACGACGAGACGCTCGACGTTATCGAAGACCTCGCAGAAGCGATGGGCAAGACGCCCGTTCGCGTCCACAAGGACAGTCCCGGATTCATCGTGAACCGTATCCTCGTCCCGCTCATGAACGAGGCCGCGTGGATTGTCGAATCCGGTGACGCGACCGTCGCCGAAGTCGATTCCACGACGAAGTACGACATGGGCCTCCCGATGGGGTCGTTCGAACTCGCCGACCAGGTCGGCATCGACGTCGGCTATCACGTCCTCGGATACATGCACGAAGTACTCGGTGACGCCTACGAACCGTGCCCGCTCCTCTCCGAGAAGGTCGAAGAAGGCACCCTCGGTAAGAAGACCGGCCAAGGCTTCTACGACTACGAATCTGGCGAAGGCGCAGAAATCCCACACGGCGAAGGAAGCGAGTCTGTCAAGAACCGCCTCCTCGCCGTCATGGCGAACGAAGTCGCCGGTCTCATCGGCAACGAAGTCGCCGGTCCGAAGGCAATCGACCGTGCAGTCATGCTCGGCGCTGGTTTCCCCGACGGCCCTGCGAAGATGTCCGACGAAACGGGTCTCGAAACGCTCGTCGAGACGCTCGACAACCTCCACGAGGAGACCGAGGCCGCGCGCTACGACGCCGTGGACTACCTCCGCGAGCGCGCCGACGATGGTGCTGGTTTCTACGGCGACGACGACAGCGACGACGGTGGCGACTACGAGTTCGACAACCTGCTCGTCGAAGTTCGCGAAGGCGTCGGCCACATCACGCTCAACCGCCCGCACCGTCTCAACACCATCAGCACGGACCTGATAGAGGAACTCAATGAGCTACTCGACATCCTCGCCGAGGACGACGAGGTCCGAGCAATCCTCCTCACCGGCGCTGGTGACAAGGCATTCTCCGCCGGTGCAGACGTGACGAGCGTCGCTGCGAGCGGCCCCGACGCGGTTACGGGTACCGAACTTTCGCGAAAAGGCCAGCATACGTTCGGAAAACTCGAAGAAGTCGACATGCCTGTGGTCGCCGCTATCGACGGCTTCTGCCTCGGTGGCGGGATGGAACTCACGATGTGTGCCGACCTTCGAGTCGCCTCGGAGCGCTCGGAGTTCGGCCAACCAGAACACAAACTGGGTCTCATCCCCGGGTGGGGTGGCTCCGTCCGCCTCCAGCGAATCGTCGGCATGGGCCGCGCGAAAGAGATTATCTTCACTGCCGAGCGCTACGATGTCGAGGCGATGGCCGACTTCGGCTTCGTCAACGAAGTCTTCGAGAACGAGGACTTCATGGACCAAGCCTTCGAGTACGCCAAAAAGTTCGCACAGGGGCCGCCGATTGCCCAGCGCTACACCAAGCGTGCCATGCAGAGTGGCTGGGACGACACCGACGCCGGTCTCGAAGTCGAAGCACAGGCGTTCGGCCTCGTCTTCACCACGTCCGACCTGATGGAAGGAATCGCCGCGTTCACGAGCGACCGAGACCCCGACTTCAAAGGCGAGTAATCGCCATCCGTGGGTGGGTCTCTCACTCGAAGCCAGGACGGAACGCAACGTTTAATTAAATCCGGCGGTCACTCCTGAATGCAGTTGGCTCGGTTGGTGTAGTCCGGCCAATCATCTTGGCCTTTCGAGCCGAGGACAGGGGTTCGAATCCCCTACCGAGCACTTTTCCCGAACACAAACCTCCGAGAGACCTCCGTGTCTCTCGGTCTGGTGAGGGTGAATGCGAGCAAGGGGTTCGAACTAGGGAGCAAATCTCTGATTTGCGAGTGGAGTTGGAATCCCCTACCGAGCATTTCTCTCAGATACAACATCTCAAGCGACGCGTTTCATCGCGTCAAACCGACTGTTGTGGGTGTATATGAGAACTAGAGAGCGAGTGCGACACACAGCGTCGCAAAAAGACGACCGGCAGAGCCGTGAGTTACTGAGCGACCGAGGTTCAAATCCCGACGAAATACTCTCGTAAAACCACTCTCCCAACTGCCGAAACTCACCTCCGAACTTCCTCGTGTTCGGCAAGCATCTCGAGTAGCGGTACGACTGCCTCGAACCGCTCACCGCGACTGACCGACCCGTCTTCTCGGTCCCAGTCGATGAACTCGGCGCTGTCGAGTTTCGGAAGGTGAACGTGATGCAATTTGAGGCTGAGAATATCGGGCTCTGTCTGTTTACCAAGCGTCGGCGGTGAGAGAAACGTTCCTGCCAACTCGGCGTCTTCTTCGACTAATCGAAAGAGGATTCGTCGCCGATATTCGTGGCTGAGGGCCTCGAATACCTCGTTCAGGAGTTCGCTATGTTTGGTGAATGATTTGAATGATGGCATGTATGATAGCTCGGGTCAAACAAACAACAGGAAACACTATAAATCGATTGGGCAAACAGTGTATGAAAATGGCAATTTGAGCTAAATAACATCGTTTTAGGGTTCTTTGGGTCGGACCGGCACAACGTTCATTACACCTGCCTCCACCCGTTCATACGCACCGGTTCGGTGTATGGTCGTTCTGTGCCCGAGTAGGCACGATGGCGTCGGCTGTCGGTCGTCCCCCGGCAGTACGGCGCTACGTTTCCAACGTAAACGTCTGCTGAGTGGTCGCTGGATTTATTTTGTCGGCAGTGGCGTCTCTGTCTACCGTGCACGCTGGAATGCCGCACAATCGAGGGACACTCGTCAGCACATTCGCCGACGAGACTGTAACGAGCGCCGCCGCAGAACCGACCCACCCACTCCGGGGGAGTCGATGACAGATACGACGCGAGTACTGCTCGGTGCCGCGACACTCGTCGCACTCGCAGCAACCTCCGGAAGCCTGTATTTCAGTCTCGGACTCGGGCTCACGCCGTGTGACCTCTGTTGGTACCAGCGAATTCTGATGTATCCTCTCATCGTCGTCTTGGGCGTCGCGGCTGTCGAAGACCGCGGTGCAGTGTGGAAGACGGTCTTGCCGCTCTCGCTCGGTGGGGTTGCACTCGCGGGCTATCACACCTACTTGCAGATCGCCCCCGGCGCAACCTGTACAGTCGGCGGGCCGTGTACTAGCATTCAGTACGAGATGCTCGGCGGTCTGCTCACCATCCCACGTCTCTCGCTCATCGCGTTCACCCTCATCACGCTCCTGCTCGCAGGTGTCGTGTTCCTCGGTGGCGACGGAAACGACGCGTGGGGCGTCTAAACACCCTTTCTGCTCCAGAACGGAGCTTATCGCAGTGTTTCGTACGACGCTTCGAGATTAATCATCGGCTCCGGATAGTCCATGCCCAACTGGACGCCATATTCGGCTTGTTCCTCGGGCGTCATCTTCCACGGCGCGCGGGCGTACTCCGACGGAAGTCCATCGAGTTCTGGTAACCAGTGGGTGATGTACGTAGCATCGCTGTCGTACCGACTCGCTTGCTTGTTGATGTTGAAGTATCGGTCCCGCGAGTCGTTGCCGACACCGGCGATGTAGGCCCAGTTGCCGTAATTCACTGCGGGGTCGTAATCGACCAACTGTGTCTCGAAGTAGGCCGCGCCCCGTCGCCAATCGAGACGGAGGTTGTTGGCGAGAAAGGACGCTGCATTCTGTCGCCCACGATTCGACATGTAGCCCGTCTCGTTCAACTCACGCATGTTCGCATCGACGAACGGGATTCCTGTTCTTCCGGCGGCCCACCGTTCGAATTGCACGTCGTCTGCACGCCAGTCGATGTCAGTTCGGTTTCGGATGCCGCCTCGGTGGAAGAATCTCGCACCGTGTTTGGCGAACTGGAACTGGAAGAAGTCACGCCAGCGAAGTTCGAACGTCAGCCAGTAGGTCGAATCGTTCGTCACCCGTTCGTCCTCGTAGCGTTCGACTTCGGATTGCACGTAACGAGGCGAAAGGCATCCTTCGTTGAGCCACGGCGAGAACTTCGAGGAGTAATCGGGGCCGAGCATCCCGTTCCGTGTCTCTTTGTACTCGCGGAGGTGGTCACCCTCCCAGATGTAGGACGCAACTCGGTCGAGTGCGGCGAATTCACCACCATCGAACGAGAGGACGGCTTTGTCAACGGGCGGTTCGATAGCTGAGCTATCGAGCGAGGAATCGAGGTCGGACACGGTTGGAATTTCACCCAAACCGGGCACGTCGGCAGGCAATTCGGGAATTGCCGGTACGCCGAACGGTTCGCGCATCGACGCGTCCTTCTCGACGGCCTTGCGGAACGTCGTGTACGTGTCTGGCAGCTCCGTGTAGTCCATCGGCAGGTCGTCGATGTGCGTGAGTGTATGGCCCCAGTAGCGCCGAGCGTCGATTCCCTCGGTAGTGAGCGCATCGCAGACCGCAGACTCAGACTGGGACTCCTCGGGAGTTGGCCACGTGTGCATCGTCACGAAGTCGGCATCGACGGTCGCGGCGAGTTCTGGAATGACTGCCTCGGAGGTTCCAACCCGGACGAGGAGGTCGCTTCCATGTTCTCGAAGCGCGTCGCGGAGGTCTGCAACCGATTCGAGACGAAAACGAAGACGGTGCGGACCAGTCTTTGTAAAGTCGAAACTGTCGGTCCCACCGTAGGGCCGCAGGCCGTATTCCCGCGGGTCGAAACAGTAGACAGGGACCACGTGGTCGGCGGCACAGGCTTCGACCAGTGCTTCGTTATCGTGGACTCGCAGGTCACGACGAAACCAGACGAGTGCCGTTGTGTGGGACATGCGCGAGCGGCGCTTAGGATGGGGTGTACTTGAGTTGCGTGGCGACCTGAGTCGCGTGCCAGAGAGAAGGAGTCGTCACCAACGACGCGGCCACGCTGTGAGTTCCGCGCCAGTGACTGCCGTTGCGACGATGAGAGCGATAACGGCGATGAGTCGCGGGTCGATACTCGTGATGACGGGCACGTCCATCCAACTTCCGAGGACGAGGACGAGTCCAACGAGACAGGCGACGAAACTCATCGCAACGAGGGACACCGATGGCGGGTCTTCGAAGTACGCATCGAGTTCGCTCGCTCGCGCCCCCTGCGTCACCTCTTTTTTCACCGCGTCGTAGGCGACGATGTGGAGTTCGTCGAGTTTCGGCAGGTGTGTCTGGTGTAACGAGATGTAGACGCTCTGGCGGACGTTTTTCGGTGGGGGAGACTCTCCTGATTCGACCTCGGCGATGTGTTCTGCGAGCGTCCCCACCGACTGTGAGCGTCCCTCGTCACGGAGGCGTTCGAGTGCCAACCTCCGCCGGTCGTTTCTAAGCACGTCGTGAATGACGGCTTCGTCGAGCGGCGACGTGGTCGCATCACTCGCCATCGCACACCTAGAGCCACTCCTCGGGCTTGGTGTCGTAGTCCACGTCGCTGGCGGCGATGCGGGCTTCGAGTTCTGGTTCGAGGTCGTGTTCTTTGAGGCCGTCACCGTCGTATCGGAGTCGGATCCCTCGTTCTGTCGGGGTCGGTTCGCGCCCGCGACGACGGGCGACTTCGACCTCGTGTTCGTCGAACTCCTTGGTGATGGTCATCAGGTTGACCGGCCGCCCCCACAGGTCGTATAGGCGTTCGAGTACGCCCTTTGCCTGCTTTATGTTGAGGATGACACCGTTGTACTGGTGGCCCAGCAAGAGTTCACCACGGTTGTCGAAGTTGCCGTCGTAGACGACGACAGTCGGTTTTCCGAAGTTGGTGAACTGGAACAGGAGTTTCTTTTTCACTTCTTCGTACTCGGTCGAAGAGACGTGGAACTGCCGAGACGACCGAGAGAACTCGTAGGCGAAGTAGTGATTGTCGCGGACGAACTCGTCGGAGAGAAACGCATCGAGGAAGGTCACGTCGTTGTGGCTCTCTCGAATCTCGCGCATCCGGTCCCACCCTGCGGTTTTGTTCACGTCCGCGAGGGCCTCTTCGACACTGTCGTAGAGGTTGTCATCGAACATGTACCGAGAGATGTGTTCGAGTTCGGAGCGCCGAATCCGACGGATAAAGCCGCGATTCTGTGGCTTGACGAGTGAGAAGTGGCGTTCGGCCATCCCCTCGTAGGTGAGTACCTTCCACGGGAAGCGGTCGATATCGACCGACTCGTCACCGGATTGTACGCGCTCCAGCATCTCGTGGTCGATACGCGGGTCGTCTGCCCCGAGCGCGGCGAGGTCATCGAGCGTCTCGGAACTCACGCTGTCGAGCGCAGGGTCAGTCTCGAGGAGTTGCTGTACCTCCTCGAAGTCGATGGCATCGCTGAAGTTCCGCCACGTGACGCCCTTGATACGGAGCAGTTTGTCCGCGACTTCGGCACGGTTCGTCGAGTTCTCGATGTACTCCCACAGTTCTTTCCCCAGTTTGTAGGGGTTGAGACCAGGAGAGCCGAGAACCTTGGACTGGTGGTCGGCGTAGGTGATGAACTCGTCTGTCTCCGCGAAGTGTTCGTCACCCATCATGAGCGCCTCCCAGTAGGCGGCCCACCCTTCGTTCATCACCTTCGTCATCTTCTGGGCCGCGAAGTAGTAGGACTCCTCGCGGAGCATGTCGAGGACGTCTTTCTGCCACGGTTCCATCTCGACTGCCTTCTCCGACTCTTCGTCGTAGTACATCCCGTGTTCGCGCAGGTACGCGAGGATGTCTTTTCGCGGCTCGGTGAGTTTCGCGGCTTCTCGCTCTGCTTCTTCGACTTGGTCTAACCACTCCTCGTCGAACACTTCGCGGCGCACGTCGTCGGAGATGTTGAGGCTATCGAGCTGCGATCGAATGTCTCGTGGAATACGCTCACCGTCGTCTGCAACGGCGTCTCGAATCGACCGATGCTGGTCGATGTTGTCTTCGAGACAGAGGACGGCGTCGATGAATCGCTCCACGTCGTCGCGGCTGATTTCGGGATCCTGAATGTAGCGTTCGACGGCTTCGGCGTGTTGTTCGAGCATCGCCGCCGCGTTCAGGCCTTTGTCCGAAAACAGGCCGAACCACTGGTTGTTCTTGAAGAAGTCCGAGTGGGCCTCGACGTGAGTGATGACGGCCTTCTGGTCGGCCAGCGAGTTCGACTCTTGGAGGAAAGCGTTCGAGGGGTCGTCGTTGTTGACGATTTCGAAGGCTTTGCCCATGCCGAACTGGTCGGTCTTTCGCTGGCGGTCGTAGGTCATTCCCCATCGCCAGTGTGGATAGCGGCGCTGGAAGCCCCCGTAGGCGATGAGTTGGTTCATCTCGTCGTAGTTGACGACCCAGTAGTTCACCGGGTAGGGGTCCAAGCCGAGTTTCGTGGCGAGTGCGCCCGCTTCTCGGATGGGTTCCGCGAGGCGTGCGGCCTCTTTTTGTGCGTCTCTGCGGTGTCTTCTGAAGCTCATTCTGCGGTCGCCTCCGTGCTGAGGATGCGGTAGATTGCCTCGATAACGTCGTCTGGGCTGGAGACGTACGCGACGACGACGTTGTCTTCCTCGCCGAGGGTTCGTTCGACCTCTTCGGCGTGTGTTGCGTTGATGGCGGTGCCACCGGGTTGGGTCTCCACGTAGGCGTGGAGGTTCGCGTCGATTTCCGACATAAGTGGGATGACCCGCTCTTTCGTGTCGTTCGACGAGTTTTCTGAATCGCCCGCAGCGAAGACGTAGCGATTCCAGTCGCGCCACGGATATCGTTCTTCGAGAATCGCTTTCGCTAATTCGTAGGCTGATGAGATACGCGTCCCACCGCCCGAGCGGATGCCGAAGAACGCGTCGCGTTCGACTTCCCACGCTTCGGCGTCGTGGGCGATGTAGACGAACTCGGCGTGGTCGTATTTTCCAGTCAAGTACCAATCGAGCGGGGTGAACGTACGTTCGACGAGTTCGCGCTTCGTCTCGCGCATCGACCCCGACACGTCGCGGATGTTGACCACGACGACGTTGGATTGCTTCTTCTCGATAATCTCGGGATGACGATAGCGCTCGTCTTCGCGGCGGAATGGAATCTCTCGGAGTCCATCGCGGCGAATCCGCTGGACCGTCGTCGTCCGTTCGACTTTCTCTTCCATCTCCTCGAAGGAGGCCCACTTGTCCCGTTCGTCGTCAGGGATGCGGGTCCACTCGTCGTCGATCCACGTGAGCGAGACGAGGATGTTCTGGTCGCGGCACCAGTGATAGACCTGTTCGGGCGTCGTGCCTTCGACTTTCATCGCCTCGCGGACGAAGTCGTCGTCGAAGTCCATCGCCAACTTGCGCTTGAGGCCTTCTTTGAACAGGCGCTCGAAGTCGAGCGTGCTGTGCGGGCCGACGCGAGTGATATCGGTGAAGTCCCCTTCGACTTCTTCGATGACCTCCTTGCCCTTCGGTTCGAGGTCGAGTCCGAGTTCTTCGTCGAGGGCCTCGGCGAACTGCTCGGGGTCCATCTCGTAGTACTCGTGTTCGGCTCCCTCTTCGCCGGGGTCGCCTTCATCGCCCTCACCGGGTGCTGGCTGAGGCTGCCCAATCGGTTGGCCCACGTCGGGCGTCCCGCCCTGTCCCTGTCCGACGCCGCCCATATCGAGGCGGTCGTAGCGGAACTCTGGGAGGTCAACGACCTTGATTGGGATTTTGATGTCCTTCGCGCCCGATGCGCCGAGGTCACCGTACGAGATGAACTCTTTGAGGTCTTCGCGTCGCTCTTCGCCGACTTCACGGAATCGTTCGAGGTCTTCTCTCAGTCCCACGTGTGGCTCACCTCTTTCATGACGGCGCGACTGGTGAGTTCGGCCGACGCCGCGGTGTAGCCGCGGGCTTTCAGTTCCTCGATGGTTCGTTCTTTGACGCGCTCGGTCTCGGTGTTCGTCGGCGGGCTTTCCCACTGACGAGCGTCGAGGTCGGCGAACAACCGTCGCACGTCGTCCCAATCGTGAGTCTCCAAGACGGTCTGGATGACTGGAATCTCGGTCAGGTCTACGTTCGAGATAGTGAACCCTTCGTCACGGTTCTCCCACGCGTATCGATTGAGCGCGGTGATGACCTTCTCGTTGCGGAAGGTCACGACATCTCCCGAGGGGACGTTGCCGTCGTACTCGTCTTCGTCGAACCGACCGAGGTGTTCGGTCTCGAAGAGTTTCATCAGCAACGGGTCAGGGTCGATACGACCGTGTTCCGTCTCGATTTGGTCCTCCGATGCCCACGCGAAGACGTGTTCGACGTATTCGGCGACAGTTTCGCGCTGGACGACCTTGTCGGCGAGCAGTGCATCGAGTACGTCTGCTTCCTGTCGGTCGAAGATGTACGATTTGACCATCGCAATTCGGCTCTCGTATTCGGATGCTTCACCCCGCGAGAACACTGGTGCGTCGGCCAGTTCGTTGGCCATCGCATCGAGTACGTCAGTCGGCATGACGACCGAGGAGACGTCGAGGCTCGCGTGGTGTCTGTCGGGGCGCTCGTGGAGCAAGTCGGCGATTACGTCGCGGGTAAACGTCACCGGGATACCGTGCGTACCGTCGGTCTGTCCCTTGAACGTGAACTCCGAGATATCTCGCCGGTCGTCGCCGACTTGGAGGTAGCCACGGTCGAACAGGAGTGCCTTTTCGACGAGTGAGAACTCCAAGTCTGGGTCACGCGGCAGGTCGTCGGAATCCAGTCGGGTGACGACGCTGTACAGCGCCGCCGCTTCGACGGTGTGGGGTGCGAGTTCGCGCGGGTGAACCGCCCCTGGCCCTTCGCGGACATCGAGCGAAATTGCCTCTGCGACTCGCTCGTACACGGCTTCTGGGTCGTCCGTCCAGACGCTCGTCTCGTTGGTCAACTCGCGCCGGATGAGTTCGGCTTCCAGCGAGAGGTTCGTCAGGTAGCGGAACTCGTGTTTGTTCAGGCGTCGCTTCAGGGCTTTCAGCGGGTCGCGGCCGTTTCTGTCGGCGAACTTGTCGAGTTCGACGTCGAGGTCGGGATTCGAGATGATGACCAACTGGGTGTCGATATCCATCCCGATTCCCTTGTCGAGTTTGACGTGCCCCTCGTCGGGGACGTTGAGGAGTTTCTGCAAGAGGTCCGCGTGTTGGGTCGCGTCTTCGACAATCGTGAGAAGTCCGTTTCCTTGCGAGAGTACGCCGTCGTAGCTGAACGCTTGCGGGTTCTTCCGCCCGCGAGAGTTCAGTTCACGGAGCATACTCGGCATCCACGACCCGACGAGTCGCTCTTTCGGTGAGCCATCGTCTTCGGAGTGGAGGACGCCAATCCCGCGACCGACGTCGACGACGTAGTTTTTCACCCGAAGGTGCTTGGTGTCGCTCACTGCCGAAAACAGGTCTTGCTTCCCGTTTCTGCGGTACTGCTCTTCGAGGAAGTTGTACGCTTCTCGGCAGAACGGGTCGAGTTCTTCGTCCACATCGACGGCGATGTCTGCGCCGTTAGTTCGGTTGAGGTCCGAGAGCAGGCGCTTTCGCACGTCAGCAGGGAATACCGAGAGAGGGTGGGCCTGAACGGGGCTTTCGTACCAGTCCTCCTCGCGTTCGGACTCGACTTCGCCGCCGTAGGATAACCCACGGGTGTCCTCGGCGTTGACGATGTTCCACTCGACGGTGTACCGGCGTCCGGCATCCGTTTTCGAGTACTCCCGCAGTCCGTTGATGAGACAGCGTTTGAGTTCGGATTTTCCCGTCGCTGTGGGACCGTCGAACCAGATTATCTTCTCGGCTTTACCGCGGTCAGCGGCGATAGTTCGCAAGTCGTCAACGAAGGCGTTGAGGATGTCAGTGTTGCCGAGAACGGCGTGTTCACCGTCGTTCGACGGGTCGTCGAAGAATCGGTAGCGCGATTTCTCTTCGCCTTCTTCGACGACGGTTCGAGTTCCCATCGACTCGATTGCTTCCAGCAGATACTTCGATGCGTGGGAGGCAATCGAGGGAGAGTTGAACGACGCTTCGACGTATTCAGCGAGGCTCATCGGTTCCTCGTAGGTGCCGCGAAGAACCTCGTCCGCGTCGTGGATGTAGTCGTGCATATCAGGCTTCCAGTTCGCTCTTGGCCACCTCCGCGCCAGCGAACTCGAGAACTTCTCGGGCACCGTCGCGTGAGTACCCCTGTTCGACGAGGGCGTCAACCCACGTGCTGCGCTCGTCGTCGTCCAGTTCGTTGGCACTCACGAGTGCCGAGAAGTTGATGTTGTGCTTCTTGTCTTCCCAGAGTTTGCGCTCTAAGGCGCGGCGGAGGCGGTCGTTGTCTTGCGGGTCGAACGAGGTTCCCTCGCGTGCGCGACGCGAGACCCAGTTCGAAACTTCCTGACGGAAGTCTTCTTTGCGGTCTTCGGGGATGTTGAGTTTCTCTTCGACGGCGCGCAGGAACTTCTCGTCCGGTTCTTGGTCGCGGCCGGTCAGTTCGTCTTCGACCGTCGCATCGTCGATGTAGGCCATGACGTGGTCCATGTACTTCTCGCCCTGTCGGCGAATCTCGTCGATGTCGTAGGCGAGCGCGTGGCGAACGTCCTCGATGGCGCGCTCTTTGTACTCTTCGCGGACCATCTCGAGGTAGCGGTGGTACCGACCGAGGTTCTCTTCGGGAATCGACCCGTGGTTTTCGAGGTTCTCTTCGAGGTGCGTGAACGACGACAGCGGCGAGAGGTACTTTCTGCCGCGGTGAGTCGAATCCATGATGGCTTCGGCGATTTCGTCGCCGATGAAGCGAGCAGAGACACCGTCCATGCCTTCGGCGATGTCGGCTTTCGCCTCGCCTTCTTCGCGGAGTTTCCGAACGTCGATGTCGTCGCCATCGTCTAACTCGCCATTGTAGGCTTTCGCCTTCTGGACGAGCGTGATGGTGTCCGAATCGGGTTCGGTGATACGCGTGAGGACGCCGAAGAGGCCGGACATCTCCAGTGTGTGCGGCTCGACGTGAATATCGGGCACGTCGGCGTTCCGGAGCATCTTCCGGTAGATTTCGGCTTCCTGTTCGTATTCGAGGACGTACGGGAAGTCGATACGCTTGGTTCGGTCGTTGAACGCCTCCATCTTCTCGTCGCCCTTCTTCTCGCGGTACTCGGGCATGTTCGTCCGGCCCACGATGACCTGGTCGATGTCGATACGCGGGTTGTTCTTCGGCTTAATCGTCTGTTCCTGCGAGGCGTGCAGGAAGTCATAAAGGAACTCGCGCTGGAGTTTCAGCAGTTCCTCGCCGGAGAAGATGCCACGGTTGGCGTTACAGAACGCGCCCGAGTAGTCGAACGCGCGAGGGTCTGATTCGCCGTAGACCGCGAGTTTCGAGTAGTTGACGTCGCCAGTGAGTTCGGTTTCGTCCTGATTCTTCTTGTCCTTCGGTTCGAAGGTCTCGATACACTGGCGCTTGTTCTCGGAGGCGACGAGACGAATAATCTCGACGTGGTTGTCGAGGACCGATTCGAGGTCGTCGTCGTAGTGTGCGAGCAGGCGGTCCATGTAGAACTCCGAGGCAGGGTCGAGTGCCTGGTCGTTCCTGATGGTGTAGGGCGCTTGCAGATTTTCGTTCAGCCCCTCGATGACGATATCACGTTGCTCGTGTGGGAGCAACACCAGTGGGTCTTGGTGCATCGGCGAGTAGACCACGTTGTCCCCGGGGTCTTGGTCGCGGATGATGTCACACAGGTTCGTCCATCTGAAGGTGTACATGCGGCCCTCGTCGCGCATGGTGAAGTCTTCGAAGTAGCGTCGAGAGAGCCAGTCAAAGTGTGACTTCCCGGAACCGACTGGGCCTAAGAGAAGTTTGATGCGTTTTTCAGGGCCGAGGCCGCGGGCCCCTGATTTCACCTTGTTGACGAACTCGTGTATCGACTCGTGAACTTCGCGGCCGTAGAAGACGTTCTCCCCGTCGTGCAGGGGGTCTTCTGACGCCATGAGGTACTCCACGACGCCCGCATCTTCGTCGTAGCGGGTGCCGTAGAAATCGAACATGTCCGCCACACGTTGGTGGGCGTTGCGAGCGATCTTCGGGTCTTCGTAGACCTCTTCCAAGTACCACTCGAAGCTATTCGCTTCACGGAGGTCCGCGGGAACCGAGTCCCGGTAGTGCTTGCTGAGGTCTGCGAGTGTTTCCATTTCGCCGTTCATGTTTCGTGGTGCCTCGTTGGACCATCCGTCAGAAGACGGAGCGAAGGACCTGCATTCACAGGCCACAGACGACATCAGAACACCCGTATTCCGACCATGTCGGCCGATAGGAGTGCCCGGAATCGTCGCCGTGTGGCGCGCTCACGACAACACAACGACGGGCGACAGAATCGGCGGTTCACGTATGACAGTGTGCGACACGGCTCGCTCGGTCCGGTGACCGAGACTGTTCCTCAATGAGAGACGTTAACATATAACGCTTTCTGCGAGTATAGTCAATATGCTGACCCAAAGCTCATCGATCCCACATAAATACCATGCCAAATAGCAACCAATAGTCGGGGAGTCAGTCGTTTTAATCGGTGATTCAGTGCGCTGGTGGTGTCGTTAATCCAGTCAGCCAGCAATCAAGTGTGCATTCACTGACCGTTATTCGGGCTAACGTGCGGACACACAGCGAGAGGCTTAGGCCGGAAGCGTGAATAGTGGGCGTATGAGCGAGTTGCCTGCGGGATGGACGCTGTGGAACGACGAAGAAGGTGGCCGACGAATTCTCGCCTATCGTCCCGACGTGTTCAACGAGAGTAACTTCCCCTCGGAGTGTATGCCCACGATTTTCGTCTGGAATGGGTCGCGGGCCAAGCGCCCCGGCGCGTCACAGATTCGAACCACGACGTGGCACGCAGTTCTGTACATCGAGCCCGAGATAGAAGCCGAAGTCGTGGAGTTCGACTCGCGCGAGGCGGCACTCGAGGGTGCGACCGAACTCGCACAGCGGTTTTCCGACGGGGAAATCGGCTACCGTGAGTTGTACCAAGTGCCGCGACCCGACTACTTCGACAAACTCGACGAGTTGACCGGCCGCGGCGACGCCTGAGCAGACACCGAAACGCGGCTTGTGCCCTCACCGTGACATCGCCCGACTGGGCGGGAGTCTTAACCCACCTGCAAATAAATCTTCGAGTATGACCTCCGTTACACTCATTGGTGGCCGCCTGACCGACCCGGGGACAGAATTTGTCTACTACGGGGAGTCCTCTGGATGTGAAGGCTGTCCGTATCGCCAACAGTGTCTCAACCTCACCGAGGGCGTTCGGTATCGAGTCGTCGGCGTCCGTGAGAACACCCAACTGCTCGACTGTGCCGTCCACGATGAAGGCGTCCGCGCCGTCGAAGTCGAACCCGCGCCGGTCCAGGCTAACGTTCCCTCGAAAGGCGCGTTTTCGGGGAGCAAGGCCAGTCTCCAAGGCCCCTGCCCACACACCGAGTGCCCAAGCCACCAGTACTGCGTACCCGAAGGCGCAGATTTCGACCAGGAGTATCGCATCCGCGAAATCGTCGGCGACCCACCGCACGACCACTGCTATCTCGACCGGTCGCTGACGCTCGTCGAATTGGAAGCCGCAGACGAGTAGGACGGCATCGGGGGTACCCTTTTCTCGCGGACGCGTGTCTGCTCACCAATGACGACTGCCATCTTTTTCGACCTCGATGGGACGCTCCTCCAGTACGGAGAGTCATTTTCTGCGCTGTTCGAGCGTACGCTCCCAACTGCTCCCGAGGGTGCCTACGAACACTACCTCGAGACGTTCTTTGCATCGTTTGCCGACCTCTCGACGACACCCTACGCCGACGGATTCGAGGCCGTCGTCGAGAAATTCGACCTCGGCGTGGACCCAGCACTGCTCGCAACGCAGTACACCAAACACGAACTCGCAGCGACGACAGTCTCAGAAGCGACGGCCACGGCAGTCGAACGCGTGGCAACCCAGTATCCGACAGGAGTACTCACGAACGGCGTCCTCGACGTCCAGCGTCGCAAACTCGAACACCACGAACTCGACCAATTTTCCCAAGCACTCGTCGTCTCGAACGACCCAGATGTCGCGGCACAGAAACCTGACTCGGGGATTTTCGAGGCCGCAGAAGATGCGCTTCCGGCAGACTCCTACGTCTACATTGGGGATACGTACGACGAGGATATCGTCGGCGCTCGGGACGCTGGCTGGGACGCGATGTACGTCGGAGAAGAAAATCGAGACGAGGAGGTTCCAACCGACCCAACCGTCTCGGACGTGGTGAGTCGCTTGCTCGATTAAGAAATCTGTCCGATGTTGTCGCCAGCGTAGCCGAAGATGTCGGCGTAGCCGTACGCAGAGAGCAAGATGGGGTAGAAGCTCTGGTCGGCGACGAACGTCTCGTCGTCGGCGCGGGCGAACTTCTCGCCTTCACTGACTTCTTGGAAGTTCGTTGCGAACACTTCGTACTCCTCTGCCTCGGGTTTGGGAATCTTCTCCAACAGACGGAACACGTCGAGCGAGTTGTCTTCTTGCACGCCGAGATTTGGTCGGTCGGCACTCATCGGTTCTTCGCCACCGCTGCCGTCGCTGGCGACAGTCGGGGCCGGCAGGACGTTCGTCGCAGTCAGGAACGCGCGAATCAGCCAGTAGGCGTTGTCCGCGGCCTCGTCGGATTTCTGCAATCCAGCTTCGACTTCGATAGTGTGAGCGTGTTCGATGAGTCGGCCTTCGGCGAAGTTGTTCGTCTCCACGAGGAAATCGACAGGCAAGTGCGGGCAGATAGAGCGCGCAATCGCATCGACCGTATCGACGATGGCGAACGGTTCGGCGAACGACTGCGTAGAGTGGATAGAGAATGCTGTCGTTTCGCGTACTTCGCGCCCGAGGTCGTGAGCGAGTCGGCGTTCGTGCGAGTCGGCGTGAGGGTCGCCGGGGAACGCACGATTGAGGTCTTCGTCGAGGTAGCGAACGTCTGCTTCGAGTGCCTCTTCGTTGGCGATGATGAGCTTGACCGGGCGCTCGACGTCGGGTTCTTCCGCAACGAACCGTTCGATAGCCCGCGCACCACACGGTTCGTCGCCGTGAATAGACCCGACAACTGACACTTCGGGCGTGCCGTCACCGAGTTCGTAGATACGCATTGACCGGACCTTGCACTGGAGGGTAAAGGCTGTTAAGATTCATCTGAGGGAGAAGTTCTCTGCCGAATGTCATAATCAGCACTCAGTGGTCGAGATGGTCGACGTAGTCGTAATCGGCTGGATAGGCGGTCGCTTGTTGGCCGTCGAGGCTGATTTTCCACCCGTGGAGGGCAGCCGGGTCGTCGAGGGCGGCACGCATCGTGTCGCGGATATCATCGACATCGACGCCGTAGAAATCGCTGGGCGTCCCCCGGAGATATTCGAGGGCTGTTTCGAACAGCGAGCGCATGCCAACGTCGTTCTCAAAGTCGAAGTGCTTGTACGCGCCTGCGGCGACCTGCACCATTCCGTGGAGAAAGGCGCTCTCTGTGGTTCCTGCACCGTAGTTGTACCACTCGTCCTCGAAACAGTCGTGACTCTCGTGGAAGTCGTTCGAGTTGAACAGTCTGATACCGTGTTCGACCGCACGCCGGAGGGTAGCGTGTTCCCACATCCGTCGGTCTTGGTTCCACCCCGTCGGGTTCCCGAGCGGTGGGGCAACACTCGGGTCGCGGGTGTGTTCGTCCATGGATTACAGGCGTCGGCAATGCCAGTAATTCCATCGGTACCGAAGGTGGTCCAAGTGTACCTGACAGCGCAAGCCAGAGGTTCATGCTGGCACGTCGCCGAATATTACGTATGACCGAGTGTGCCTACTGCGGCAACGAGGTTGAGAGGTCCGAGCCAGTGTTCATCGAAGAGCTTCAAAGCGGGATGCGAATTTCGATGGGGTCGTTTTGTAACTACGACTGTCTGCTCGCGTATCTCGAAACGAAGCGACCGACTCCCGGTCGGTAACATCCGCTGGGTGGGAAGTCGTCAAGAGAGTGAAGCCGAAGGCCGAGCAGACCCGACGAGATTCAGGCCCTATTTAGGGTCGCTCACCAGTCACAGAGGTATGGCACTCGCATCCGCACTGGTTGCGGGTGGCGTCATCGGCGTCCGGCACGCGCTGGAGACGGACCACCTCGCAGCAGTTGCAACGATGGTCGAAGGCGACAGCGACCGGCCGGGAATCGTTGGAGCATCGTGGGGCGTCGGACACTCCATTCCGATTGCTGTCATCGGTTTGGCGTTCGTCGCACTCGGCATCCAACTCCCCGAGTCGGTGACGAAGCTCTTCGAAATCGTCGTCGGCGCAGTTCTCGTCCTTCTCGGGGCACGAATGCTCTTTCGCGCGGCAGGAATCGACCTCCCGACGGTTCGCGCGCACGGACACGAGAATAGAAGGCACCGACACCTCTCGATTGGCGGCATCTCGCTCGGTGCAGACCACTCGCACGTTCACGGTGAGTCGTTCGCTGTCGGCGTTCTCCACGGGTTCGCAGGCAGTGGTGCGCTCGTGATTGCGATGGTCTCGGCAGCTCCTGCGATGGGACAGGCGATTGCATTCCTCGGCGCATTTGCCCTCCTGACGATTGCGACGATGGCGACGGTGTCGCTTCTGTGGGACCGCTCGATGGAAGTCGGTGGAACGCGCGTCCTCCGCGCTGTGGCCGGTGTCGTCGGCATCGCCGTCGGTGGGATGCTCGTCGTCGAACAGGTCGGCGTCGTCGTCTAACATTTCGGAACGTTTTAGCAGACTGCCCAACCTACACTCAGATGCGCGAGGGTAGCAAAGTCTGGAAAACGCGGCGGACTCAAGATCCGCTCCCGTAGGGGTCCGTGGGTTCAAATCCCTCCCCTCGCACTTGTACCGACGAACAACGTGAGGAGTGTCAAGTGCGCCTGTGAGGGGTTTGAATCAGGGAGCGTGCGACACGGAGTGTCGCAATAGCGACCGCGGTTCAAATCTCTCCCCTCGCATTTTTGCTGCGAACGACAGTGAGCAGTGAAATCGACACGGAGGAGTTTGAACGATGGAACAGGCAGTCTCGCCGGAGGTGAGGAAGCGTGTTCAGGTAGTTCAAATCTCTCCCCTCGCACCCAACACTAGTTCAATCACCGAACTCGCCGAGAGAGCAAAGTAAGTCGCGGTCCCATATACACGCATGGTGAACTTCCACATCGGCAGAGGCGGGGTGGTCATAATCCTGCTCCTCTTTCTCCTCTTGGAGTTGGAGGACATACTCATCTGGGTCAACACCGGCAGTCTGCCAGCAATCGAGTTTTTCGTGGCGACGATAATCGTCCTCGGCGTCGTCGCGTTCGCCATCCGCGAAGCCGTGGCACACCCGCCGCCGCGACACTGACCCCGCCCGTTTCACTTCCGTGTCACTCGTGAGCAACAGACCACGTTTCCGGTGAAAATCGCCGGATAGAAGGGCGTCTTTGAGCGAGAGTGGTTCACTCACGACCGACAAATGGTCAAAATTCTGATGTTCGGTACTTCTCTATCTCAACAGTCTAACTATCCGAAAACGAGACTATCAGGAAATATTGACTACTCAGAAACCATCAGAAACGTTCATTATGTATAGCGTCGTACTATAGTGTTGCCGGAAACGCAAGGGCGTACCGGATGACCAAACCGAATCCAATCGGGCGACGTGAAAGGCGTCGACGATGGTACCCATCGCAAGATGGGGAGGAATGGGGTCGACACGAACACCGAGTCTTTCGTAACAGGAAGACGAGGTCAAAGTGCCGAAGAGGAACCGCAACAACCCCGTTAACCACTCTGCAAGCGAGTGGCAGGGAGGCCAAGTACCGGACCACGAGAAATCGGAGTTCGGGAAGTCGGTGCAAACCGAAAAAGGCCGTGAGGGTTGTGGAAAACGTCTTCCGTCCGGGTTCTAATTGCGATTTCTGGTTTCTTCGATATTCGCTCTCTGAGCGAGGACGCTATTCTTCGAGTAATTCAATCATCGACCGAAGGTACTCCGACGCGACGAGCGGTTCGTCAGCGGCGGTGCGCTCGACAGCAGTCAATCCAAACGTGAGTGTCTCAGTGACCGACGACTCGGGGAGTTGACTTCGGATGATTTGCGCTGCGATATCGAGTTGCTCGCGGGCGGTTGCAACGTCACCCGAGCGGACCCCTTCGCGCGCTTCACTGAGCGTCGCCACGAGCGTTTCCGACAAAGTATCCGGAATGTCGGAACTGTTTGGCATGAACTGTTACTTTGCTGTGGCTCGGCATAAACCCCGATAATCGCCATCCCTCAAGCCATCGAGTATGGGCGATGGATATAGGCCACTCGCGTTGGAACCACCGCTATGAACGAATTCGACGCCCGCGCGGACCGGGCCCAGCGTGCGGCACGCGACGGCGGCGCAGTCGCCTATCGAGCCTTCCGAACCGGCATCGACGTGGAGACGAAAGACGGGAAAACCGACGTAGTGACCCAAGCAGACCGAGATGCACAGCGTCGCGTCGTCGAACGAATTCACACTGCGTTCCCCGACGAACCTATCGTGGGCGAGGAAGACGACGAACTCAAGGACGTCCCCGAATCCGGTCCGTCGTGGATTGTCGACCCCATCGACGGGACGAACAACTTCGTCCGCGACGTGCCGATGTGGGCCACCGCAGTCGCTGCCCTCGTCGATGGTGAGCCTGTCGCCGCCGCGAACGCCCTCCCCGCGTTCGACGACCTCTACGTCGCCGACGAGCGGGGCGCGTATCGAAACGGCCACGAAATTTCGGTGAGCGACCGCGCCGACCCCGAACTGTGTACCGTCGTGCCGACCTTTTGGTGGAATTTCGAAGAGCGCGACGAGTACGCCGCCGCCACCGAAGCAATCGTCTCTCGGTTCGGTGACCTTCGCCGGTACGGGAGCATGCAACTCTGTCTGTCCTTGCTCGCCGATGGCTCACTGGACGGCGTCATCACGAACAAACAGGCGAACTCGTGGGATTCGGTCGCCGGGGCGTACCTCGTTCGGCAGGCAGGTGGCACCGTCACCGACCTCGACGGGAACGAGTGGCGGCACGACGCCGACGGCATGGTCGCCTCGAACGGACACGTCCACGAACACGTGCTTGCGGCCGCCCGCGACATCGGGGATTTGACCGACTGACGAGCGTCAACGACGCCGTCACTCACACGCAGCATCCATCCGCAAGGTGCAAGTCGTCGCCTGAAGAACAATCGCTATGGACCTTGACGCGACAGACAGGGCCATTCTCCGAATTCTCATGGAGGATGCACGCACGCCCTTCAGCGAGATAGCCCGCCGAATCGACATGTCGAGTGCGACGGTACACGACCGAGTCGGGAGAATGGAAGACGCCGGTGTCATCGAAGGCTACCACGCGAGCGTCGATGCACGCGCGGTCGGTCTCGGTACGTCTGCACTCGTCGGCTTTCGTGTCAAACAGGGTCACGAAAAAGAAGCCCTCCAGCAACTCCGAGACATCGAAGGCGTCCAAGAGATTCACCTGACGACGGGCGAGTGGGACGTCGTTCTCCGCGTGTACGCTGAAGACACCGATGCCCTCCGCGAACTGATGTTCGACCACGTCGCCGAACTCGAAGGCTTCTCGCGCTCGCAGACGATGGTCATCCTCGGCACCGAGTACGACGACCCGGTGTTGCCGGTTCACGAACCAGACGAACACTGATTCTGCGGACTCACCTGCGCTCGTTGGTGTGTTCTATGCGTGCAAAATACCGGAACCCTAAACAGGCCCGCCGTCGGCGTTTCGCGTATGTCAACGGTAGCCGCGCGACTTGGCGTCAGCCCCGAACGATTGTGGGGCCTCAGCGTCGTCGCCATTCTCGTCGCCCTCGTCGGTGGCTCACTTGCCTTCCCTCGCGTCGTCTATGATGGCTTTATCTGGCACTACTTCTGGGGACCAGTCGAAGCGGACGCAAACTCCGCGGTCTGTGCGATTCGACCCAACGGCGTCACCCAGTATCTCGACAGTGCCGCCGCCTGTGTCGCCGCGGCCGAACCGGTCGCCTACCCCGGATACACGCTCGTCTCCGAAGTCGGCTACATGGTCACGCTCATCGTCGCCCTCACCGGCGTGGTGTTCCTCTTACGCCGTCTCGACATCGGCAATCAGTCGCGTTTCTTCTACGCGCTGATTCCGTTCATGTTCTTCGGCGGCGCCTTTCGCGTCATCGAGGACGTGAACGACGCAGCCAATGCCGCGGATACGCTCATCACCTACCCGCTGAACACGCTCGTCATCAGCCCGGTCATCTACGTGACCGTCTTCGTAATCACACTGGTCGCCGTCGTCGCCAGCGTCACCGCAGAGCGCAACGGACTCGTCGATGACTACGTGAAACCGCTGTTCGCTGCTGGTATCGGCGTCCTCGCACTCTCACTCGTCTATCTCCTCTACGCTGGCCTGACTGGACTCAATGGCGCGACGTTCTACCCACAAGTTCTCGTCGTCATCCTCATCGGGGCCACCGTCGCCGCTGCGATTACGTGGGTACTCGTCGAACGTTTCGCACCCGAAGTCAACCTCGGGACGGGCCTCATCGGTCTGGTCATCATCTGGGGTCACGCCGTGGACGGCGTTGCGAACGTCATCGGTTTGGACTGGATGACCGCGCTCGGTGCCGGGCCGAACCTCGTCGCCAAACATCCCGTGAACCAAGCCGTCGTGGACTTCACGGCCGCGACGCTTCCCGCCGGAATCCTCGCTATCACGGGCGATGCGTGGCCGTTCCTCCTCGTGAAACTCGTCGCCGCAACACTCGTCGTCTGGGTCTTCGACGACCGGATATTCGAGGACAGTCCGCGCTATGCGATTCTGCTCCTCATCGCCGTCCTCGCCGTCGGTCTCGGCCCCGGCACACGTGACATGCTTCGCGCGACGTTCGGCGTTTAAAATCCCTGTCTCGTTTTCGCCGACGAAGGTTCATATCCCAAGCCGCGGCCAAACGGTGTATCCTCCAATAAACCACCGTTCGGCGGACTGCGGGAGTCCGACACACCGCCGAGCGGGCAGGCGTGTCGGCTGTTAGCCTCCTCAAAAATCAATAATCTGCTTACGGGAACGGGTGGAACTCGCGGTCCAGTTGTGGCTCGAAGCCGAGTTCTCGCGGGACCGACTCGGCGCGGTCACTGAAGAATGACTCGCCCATGAACAGCGGTTGCGCTTCGGGAGCCAAGACGCGCACTGCTTCGAATCCTAACGCCTCCACGTCGCGCGGCGTGATGCGTGCCGCGTAGGCATCTACGCCAGCATCGGCCACGCGTTCGACGACCGTCTCCAACGCTTCTGACCCACCGTCCACGTCCGGTCCGACCGACTCCGCAGGAATCGTCGCATCGGGCGTCACGAACTCCTGCGCACTCTTGGGGAAGTCGGCGTAGGTGCCGATGGCGCCGCCTTGCTGAGCGGACTGTTCGGGACCCATCCCACGCAGTTCGGTCCAGTTCTGGAGTGCCTCGGAGAGTGCCGACCGAGCGGCGGCGTTCGTATCGAGATTCGCACCGGAACCCATCGCGAACTTCGGCCACTCGTCGTCGCGGTGGACTGCGACGGCGACGACGGGAACGTCGATGTCTTGGGTGACGAGCAGCGCCGTGACGTTCAAGTTCTCAGACCGAGCGCGCCGACGGAGCGTCTGGAAGGTATCGTCCTGTACATCGAGTCCGAGTGGGTCGAACGTCGAGTACCACGCGAGCATCGTCGCGTCGCGCTCGACAATCTCGTACAGGCCCGAGAGAATCGCCTCTGCGCCGGAATTCCCGAGTCCGAGACCCGTCGTAATCGCGGGTTTGTGGCGCTCGTTCGGTGGCGGGTAGTGGACGAATTCCGCTGGAAGTGACACCGTCTCGCCGGTTTCGAGGTGTTCGCCTTCGACCCACTGAATCGACTCACGTGGGTCGGGAGCGCGGTAGGAGTCCGGGCGGACGAATCGACTTGGCGGGACTGCCTTCGGACGATTCGACGCGGGTGCAACCGCGAACTCGCTGGCTCGATAGACGCCTGCCGAGTAGCGTTCGAGTGCCTCACCGAGTGCTTTCATGTAGGCTTCGTCCCAGCCAACGGCCGCACCGCCTGCCAACTCTGCGGCGCGAGTGTCGGCGTAGGCCGTCGTATCCGCGGTCTGTGCGACGTAGTACGGAAGTGGGAACGACTCGCGCTCACCAACCTGCATGACGACGCCGACACGGTCATCCACGGCGAGTTCGGCGCGTGAAATCGCGTCATCGAGCGAGACCGACCGGAACTCACGTGAGAGTGTCCGGTCGCGCGAACCCGCCTCTGGGAGTGGGAGCGGCAACACCGACCGCTCTGCACCGGGAACTTCGACGACTGTCCCAGCGACGTCAGCGCCGGACAAGAGTGCAATCCCACGCCGACCGGCCACTGCTCCGGCGAGCCGAACTGCCGCACGGTCACCCGATGGCCTGCCTTCGGATTCGGTCGTCGAGGCGACACGCCCGCGGAGGTCACGGTATCGTGCGCTCTCGGCGTCGAACACAGAGACTGCGGCGTCGAGGTCAGAGACAGCGTGGCCACCGATGCCGCCGATTTCGACTGCGAGCCATCGGTCAGCAGATTCGTCGGCGACGGCAAACGCGTCACTGCCTGCGGGTGCGACGACGAATCCAAGGTCAACAGCGTCGAAATCGTCCGGTTCGGTCTCCTGTACCTCGGCGTCGATATCGGCGCACGCGGCGCGAATCGACTCGGCGGCAGGACCGCTTCCGGCGAGTCCAATAATCATGCCCCACTCGACGGACGGGTGGGAGAAAAAGCGGCGGGTCTTCGCTTATCCGTTCAGGAGTTCTTCTGCGATGTCCGCGAGGTCGTCGCGGTCTGCTTCGGCGAGGCGGTCGGTGCCGAGTTTCAGGCGGAGGCGCGGGCGACCAACGTCGATGGGGACTTTTTCGGTTGCGATGAGTCCGAGGTCTTCGAGCTTGGTCTTCGTGCGCGAGAACGTCGCCTTGCTGGCGATGCCGACGTCTTCGCCCCACTTCGAGATATCGTAGAGGAGTACTTCGTTGCGGGCGGCGACGAGGAGCGAAATCGTCACTTCGTCGAGGCCGTTGCCGTTGCCGCGGGCGGAGGTGAGCGACGAGAGAACGGCGTCGAAGTCGGCGCGCGTGTCGTCACCGATGTCTTCGCTAAGCGTCTCACGGACGCGAGAGAGCGGCGGCGTACGGAGTTTGAACTCGGGGGCGTCGTCCCACCGCACGCGGTGTGCGTCGAACGCTGTATCGACGAATCCTGCGTCGTCGGTGACGAGACCAGCGACTTTGCCGCCTGCGCCGACGAGCGCGACGACGGAGTTCGGAGTGACAAAGAGCGTATTTTCGACTTCTTCGCCCGCGGTGCGCATCGAGACGGTTCCTTCGGCGACGAGGTCGGCCGCGTTGGACGCGATAATAAAGTCGTCCATAACCTCCTTCAAGACGGCTTCGTCTGCGACGAGTCGAATCGTTGGCAAGTCGCCGTCGAAGTCAGTTGCAACATCGACGAGTCCTTCGATAACGTCGGCAGTCGGATTGGTGACGAGTACCTCTTCGTCTGTCGAGTCCAGAACTGACCTAATGATGTCTTCTACGCCCTCTGCGAGCAAATTAGAACGAATAGCCATACCTTGATTATCATCAGATAAATATTTAATATTACCGTAACTCGGCAATCAGAACGGTAACGAGTGGGTATTGTAACAAGTGAATTTTTCGAGAATTGAGCGACTTGCGTATGAAATTTTACCTCGAAAATCGCGTGCGAAAACTATAGTGTGAACAATCGGGATGGTTCGCGGGCGAACTGCCGAACGGGTGGAATCACGACGAGAGACGACTGTGAGAACACAGTGATGAAATCGAGTTTACGTGTTCGTGCATTTGTGTCTATGTAGCATAGCCATAACTATCCAAGTTCATGTATTACAACAGCGGCAGGCGTCGCCAAAGAAGACACATTTATGCCGTAATTCGCATGGATAGTACGTATGGACTACAGCCACGTCCGCGACGTCGACCCCGATGCGGCAGCGGCCCTCGAAGCAGAGGTCGAGCGTCAACGCGACACACTCGCAATGATTGCCTCCGAGAACCACGTCTCCGAAGCGGTTCTCGAAGCGCAAGGGAGCGCGCTGACGAACAAGTACGCCGAAGGGTACCCCGGCAAGCGCTACTACGCTGGCTGTGAGTACGCCGACGAAATCGAGAACCTCGCCATCGAGCGCGCCACGGAACTCTGGGGCGCAGAACACGTCAACGTCCAACCCCACTCCGGCACGCAGGCGAACATGGGCGTCTACCTCGCCATGCTCGAACCCGGCGACAAGATTCTCTCGCTCGACCTGACCCACGGCGGTCACCTGAGCCACGGTCACCCCGCGAACTTCACGGGCAAACTCTACGACGTCGAGCAGTACGAGGTCGATGCCGAGACTGGCTACATCGACTACGACCAGTTGGCTGAGAAAGCCGCGGAGTTCGAACCCGACATCATCGTCTCGGGTTACTCCGCCTACCCACGCGCCGTCGAGTGGGAGACGATTCAGGACGTCGCCGACGACGTTGGCGCACTTCACCTCGCCGACATCGCCCACATCACCGGCCTCGTCGCGGCGGGCGTCCACCCCTCGCCGGTCGGCATCGCCGACTTCGTGACCGGTTCGACCCACAAGACCATCCGTGCCGGTCGTGGCGGCATCATCATGTGCAACGAGGAGTACGCCAAGGACATCGACAGCGCCGTCTTCCCCGGCGGTCAGGGCGGCCCCCTCATGCACAACGTCGCTGGCAAGGCAGTCGGCTTCAAGGAAGCCCTCCAACCCGAATTCACCGAGTACGCCGAACAGGTCGTCGAGAACGCGAAAGTACTCTCCGACACCTTCGAAGAGAACGGCCTCAGCGTCGTCTCCGGCGGCACCGACACCCACCTCGTCCTCGTTGACCTGCGCGACTCGCACCCCGACCTGACGGGCGGCGAAGCAGAAGATGCGCTCGAATCGACGGGCATCGTCCTCAACGCGAACACGGTTCCGGGCGAGACGCGCTCGGCGTTCAACCCCAGCGGTATCCGCGCTGGCACCCCCGCGCTCACGACGCGTGGCTTCGGCGCAGACGAGACCCGCGAAGTCGGCGAACTCATCGTCAAGGTCGTCAACAACCACGACGACGAGGACGTACTCGCCGAAGTCTCCGACCGCGTACAGGAACTCTGCGACGCGAACCCGCTGTACGAGTAACGCACCGGCAACGTACCAGCAACGCACCAGCGACCTGCTTTTTCGTTCGTCTCGCACGTAGTGTGAGGAGTCGATGCGCAGACGCACGTACCTCGGCACGCTCTCGGTGACGGTGGGCGCACTCGCTGGATGCACCTCGGCAGACGGCGATGGGGCGAGTACACCGACCGATGAGACGACTGCCGAGACGACAGAGACAGTGGCGAACACAGACACGACGGAGGACGCGATGGAATCAGACACCACATCCGACGAACTCGACCTGCGCGAAGCGAACGTGATTGTTGAACACGCACGAATGCGGAAGCTAAGATTCTGACCGTCATTTTGGTCATAAACATGTATATTTACTCTGTTTTGAAACGGAGAATACTCACGAATTCGAATGTTTGAAATGGGTTGCCGACGCCTGTTGGACCATGACCACCATCATCGACGGCAACGAAGTCGCCGAGGAGATTCGCGACGGCCTCGCGGATGCAATCGACACCCTCGCCGCCGAAGGCGTCACACCCGGTCTCGCAACCGTACTCATGAGTACAGACCCCGCCAGCGAGACCTACGTGGCGATGAAGCAGCGCGACTGCGAGGAAGTCGGCATCGAGGCGTTCGACTACGAACTCGACCCTGACGCACCCGCAGACGAACTCTACGCTGTCGTTGACGACCTCAACGAAGACGATGACGTCCACGGCATCCTCGTCCAGATGCCCGTCCCCGACCACGTCGATGACCGCGCCGTCCTCGAACAGATCGACCCCGCAAAGGACGTAGACGGATTCCACCCCGAGAACGTCGGCCGCCTCGTCGCTGGCGACGCTCGCTTCAAACCCTGCACGCCCCACGGCGTCCAGAAACTGCTCGAATCCGCCGACGTAGACACCGAAGGCAAAGACGTAGTCATCGTCGGTCGCTCCAACATCGTCGGCAAGCCGATGGCAAACCTCCTCATCCAGAAGGCAGTCGGCGGCAACGCGACGGTCACGGTCTGCCACTCGCGCACCAAAGACCTCGCCACGAAGACCCGTGACGCAGATATCGTCATCGCCGCCGTCGGCGTGCCGGAACTCGTCACGGGCGACATGCTCTCCGAGGGTGCAGTCGTCATCGACGTCGGCGTCAACCGCGTCGATGCGGACAACGAGAAGGGTTACAAACTCGTCGGCGACGTGGAGTACGACTCCGCAAAGGAGAAAGCGAGCGCCATCACGCCCGTTCCCGGCGGCGTCGGACCGATGACCCGTGCGATGCTCCTCTGGAACACGGTCAAAGCCGCCGCCGAGAAAGAGGGAATCGACGTCGACCTGCCCTAGATGGCAGACTCCGACCCGGACCTCGACATCGACGGTGAGTGGTACGTCGATGACGAAGACGTAATTCGTCGGAAAACGAGCCGAACGGTCCCAGAATCCTCGTTCGAGACCATCGTCGAACGCATCGACGGTGGCCTCTCGTGGGGCGTCGCCGGAGTCTGTACCGACGGTGAATCGACGTTACTCGTTCGACAAGACGGCCAGTGGGTTCTCCCAGGTGGTGGTGTCGAGCCTGGCGAGAGTCGGAAGGACGCACTGGTCCGTGAGATGCACGAAGAGACAGGACTGGAGACAACGGTCGAGAGCCTTCAGTGCGTGACGAACCAGACGTTCACCTGCAACGGCGATTCCAGAGAGTTCCGATTCGCCATCTACCGCGTCGATTTCGAGGGCGAACTGACCGACGACCCGGGCTTAGAAGACGAAGCGATCACCGACATCGGATGGTTCGAGACCTTGCCGGAGGACACACTCGACCGGGAGTTAGTTCGGCATCTCGGTTCGGACTGACCGGGCCAGTCTTTCTCCTCTTTCTTTCTACTGGTGGGTCGCAATCAGGACGCGCTGAGTCTCCGTCTCGTGGTGAACACAGAATCTCGTTTGGGTGGGAACATCGAAACTGTGGCTCGCTTCTTTCGAAATCAAGAGTTCGCTAAATGCGTCGCCGCAGGCTGGACACGCGACGCCATCGCGGTTTTCGACGACCATCGTGGCACCTGTATCACGGAGCATCTTCACCCGGTGTCGAACCTCGTGAATGTCGAAGGTGTCTTGCATTGCTGGCGAAGGGAGAGCCGAGAGCAAAAGCGTTCGGTCGATTAGCTCAGGCGTTCGAGTCTGTCGCGGACATCGGCGAGCGCGTCGAGGTCGTCTTCGGTGAGATAGGTGTACAAGCCGTTGGCGGCCGCAACGAGTGATTCCGACTCTTCGAGTGGAAGTGCGCCTTCGAGTGCCTCGGCGCGTTTGACGTGGGTTGCGAGCGATTCTACGGTGTGTCGTGCTTCAGTATCGGGATGCGAGTCGAGCCACGTCGAAAGATTTCGGCGGTAGCGTTCGACTCCCTGCGCGTACGCGAGTCCGCGAGCATCGACCATCGAGGACGGAACGTCCTTGGGTTCGGGTCGGGTGCCCGACTTTGCCCCGCGAATCAGCGAGAGGACGTAGAACTCTTCGTCGTCGGTCGGTCGGTTCGACCGGGCAAACACATCGACTGCGTGGAGTAGTTCGTACGCGACGAGCGACGTATCGTCCAGTGGAAGGAGTTCGCCACCGTGGATGAAGCCGAGCGAGCGAACGTACTCCCGCAGGTCAGACTTCAAATCCGGTGCCGCGGCACGAATCGACTCGTTGGCGACAGTCGTCTGGTGCGGCGCCAGGTCGAGGGTGGCTTGCGAGGCAGTATGCGTCGCTCGCTCGCCGATACCGACGCTTCGCATGCTTCCACATGCCGGACACGAGACGCTCCCTGTCTCGTAGTACGACCACTGGTTTCCGCACGATTTGCACTCCCGTTCGCCTCGAATCTCCATACCTCCTCTTTTCCGTCACGGCGCAAAAGCCCGGCGACACTGGGGGCACACAAGGTGTGAATCCCGCCCGTGAGAATTAGCGACAGAAAAAATGTTGCCGAGCTAACAAAAGTCCAGAAGACTACATACTTTCGTGTGTGAGTTTGGGTATGCGAAGTGAATCAGAAGTCCGCGAGCAGTACGAGTTTCTCAAAGAAGAACTCGAATCCGAAGACATGCGCCACGAGGGCGTTCGGAAGCTTCTGACGCATTACAAACGGGCACTCGGATGGGTACTCGAAGAAGAGCATATGTAGTCGCTCGACGAGGATATTCTCACTCTCTTCACTCGAAATAATTACCTTGCGAGAAATTTCGTCTTACTGTCAATCGTTGCCATTCGTCGTTATGTTTAAGTGAAACCGAACGGTAGCGGAATGTGACGCTTCGCTTTGGAGGGCCGAAGCGTCAGCGGGGACCAATTCAGGGCGGCACGCCGTGCCGGGTTTTTCCGGCACGGCCTGCTTTCCTTTCTGTGCTACTCGATTTCCAGACCGGTAGCGCCGTCTGTGTCGCCTTCTTTCCATTCGAGTTCGAACTCGACGCTCCGTTCTTGAATCGCACCTGTCGCGTCGGTCTCGTGTTCGACTTTGACTTCGAACGTAACCCGCGCGGGAACCGATAGCGTACTCTCTTGGGTGCCTGCACGAAGCGTCAGTTCGCCAGTCTCTAACTTGTCGGCGACATCACGGAGGTAAGCGGCGACTGCGCTTCGGTCTTCCTTCAATTCGGTGCTGAACACAGTTTCTTCAGGCATACCAGAACATACGTCGGGAGAGCACATAAGACAGTGGAGTCATCCATCGTCGGACATATCCAGCACTCGAAACAGTCAGCCCCTCCGATTAGTAACTTGTTCTACACAACCGGAAACAGTAATTTTTCCCGGTAATTGCCGCCATCTGCCCCGATTTCTCGAATCCATTGCGACATATTTATTTTAATCAGACAATAAGATACGACTCGACTTTACCGATGTACGACCTGACAGGATTCCAGCGAGACCTACTGTACGTTATTGCCGGACTCGAAGAACCACACGGACTGGCAATCAAAGAAGAACTCGAAGCCTACTACGAGAAAGAGATTCACCACGGTCGTCTCTACCCCAACCTCGACACGCTCGTCGAGAAGGGCCTCGTGGACAAGGGACAGCGTGACCGCCGAACCAACTACTATACCCTGACTCGACGTGGGCGACGCGAAATCAAAGCGCGAAAAGACTGGGAAGCAGACTACATCCCAGAAGACTTCGAAGCGTAATCTCAGTCGTCGTCATCGCCCGACTCGGGCGACGAACGAGGGTCTCGGTTCTGACGCGGTACGTCAGACGATTCTGCGGTTTTCCCGTTTTCAGACGTGACTTCTTCTAGTTCTGTCTCCGGCGTCTTCTCGATGAAATACGATGGGTCGACAGTGTACGGCTGAATCGGCTTTCCGGCGATGAGTTCGGGGAGGACGAGTCGTGCGAAGTTCACCACCAACACGAGTATCATCGGCATGAGGAAGATGCCGTACCATCCGAAAAGGAGTGGACCGAAGGTGTACGCAATCATCACCGCGCCGGTGTGCAGTCCGCGCCCGGAAACGTATGGCCGAAGCACGAGGTCCGGAATCGTATCCACGATGACGAACGAGACAGCCGCAAAGAGGACGACGAACCAGAGTGCAGGTGGGTTGAACACCATCGTCTGGATGCCCATATAGGTCGCGATGGGAATGTAGACGAGTTTCATCCCGACGACCGGAATGAGGCTCGCAACGCCCGCGAGCAGTCCGATGAGAGCGGGCGCAGGGATTCGAACACCCATTGGCGCGATGATGTTCAACAGCGAGAACGCGATGACACCAATCGTCCCCGTGAGAATCGCGTTGAGGATGTTGCCGAAGAAGATGTGGTTGAAGTCGGTATCGACCGCACGCATGTAGGCTTCGAAGATGCCGCGGTCGTCGGCGAACATCGAGCGACCCCACCGCGAAAGACGGTGGTCGTCGCGGAGCAAGTAGAACGCAATCGCAATCATGACAAAGAGGTGGACCGCGCCGATGCCGAGGAAGGCGAGCGTACTCGTCGCAACGTCGAGCGAGTCGAACACCGACGACACCGTACTCGGCGTCAGAAGCGACTCGAAGTCGTAGGCTAAGAGCGCCTGCGGACTGGCGATACGACTGAGAATGTCTGAGTTGATACCGTACGCCGTGAGGTCGATTGGCGTCTCAGCAGACGAATACTGGTCAACGTACTTCACTCCTTCTCGCAGTGCAATCGTCGCAGAGTAGACGACGAGCGAGAGCGCGGGGAGCGCAAGTGCGAACAATGCAACCGTGGCGGCGAGACTCGGCGGAGAGATTCGTCTCCTGAGGCGGCGGTAGATCGGCCGCGTCGCGTAGTAGATGAACAACCCGAACACGACCGTTCCGATAAAGGAGTAGACGACGTAGACGAGCGCACCAGCGAAGAGGGCGGCCAGTACCCACCACATCGCACGAGACCGGTCGATGTCGCGGAATGCCATACTATCACGGCGACAGGGAGATGAGAAAAAACTATCGCGAACCTAACAGATGTATGACGCGCATTCATTCACGCCGAATCGCCCGCTTTGGCCGCAAATTTTCGCCCGACTGCGCCGTGGCACGGCAGAATCTACCCCATTGACAACGAATATCTTATCACATGGGTGTTCGTAGCGAGGCGCATGGACCGAGAGACGGTGGTTCCCCGTGTCGAGACGTTACCCGGGCCGCGTGCCAAAGAGTGGGCCTCCTACCACAAAGAACACGCAGCACCGAGTACCTACGTCTACGACTTCGTCTGGGATATCACAGAAGACGCCGAAGGCCCCTTCTGTACCGACGTGGATGGCAACGTACTTCTCGATTTCACCAGCCACGTCGCGGCCGCACCACTCGGCTACAACAACTCGAAGATTCTGGAGCCGATGGCGGAGTTCGACCTGGTTGATCCCACCAAAATCGCTGGCCAAGACTTCTTCGTGAGCGACGGGTCCGCTCCCGGTGAGGAGCAGTTCCCTGGCCCTGCCACCCTCATGGACCGACTCACCGACCTCACGAGTCACTACGGGATGGACACCGTGTTCCTCTCGAACTCCGGGGCTGAAGCCGTCGAGAACGCCATCAAAATCTGCTACGACAACTCTGACGGCGCGAAGTACGGAATTACGTTCGAAGGCGCGTTCCACGGGCGAACATTAGGCGCACTCTCGCTCAATCGCTCGAAGTCCGTCTACCGGCGCAACTACCCCGAGATTTCGGGAATTACCGACGTGCCGTTCTGCGACGACAGAACGTGTTCGCCCGAGACGTGTTCGTGTGGCTTCTTTTCGGACCCCGAATCGGCAGCGTCGAAACTCCGCAAGAAACTCGACCCAAAGCGCGGCCACATCGACGCCGAGGAAGTGTCCTACGTCATCGTCGAACCGATTCAGGGCGAAGGCGGCTACCGATTCCCTTCAGACGCGTTCGCCGACGAACTCGCCGCCGTCGTCGAGGACTTCGACCTGACGCTCATCGCCGACGAGATTCAGACGGGTGTGGGCCGAACCGGCGAGATGTGGGGTTCAGACCACTACCCGATGGAACCAGACGTCATCAGCGCCGCAAAAGGCCTTCGCGTCGGCGCAACCATCTCGAAGAAAGATATCTTCCCAGAAGAGACGGGCCGTATCTCGTCAACGTGGGGAGCAGGAGACATCATTTCCTCGATGCAAGGCGTCCTGACGCTCGATGCAATCGAGGAGTACGACCTGCTCGACAACGCCGTCGTCCGCGGTCGGCAGTTCAAAGAGACGATTCGGGACAGCGCGCCCGAGACAGTCGTCGATGTCCGCGGCAAAGGGCTCCTGCTCGCAGTCGAATTCGACACACACGAGCGCCGAAACGCCGTCCACGACGAAGCGTTCAAACGCGGACTACTCACGCTCGGCTGCGGCTACAAGGTTCTCCGGATTCTGCCGCCACTCGACGTGACCGAGCGCGAAATCGACCTCGGTGCGAACATGCTCCTCGACGCTATCGAGGACGTGTCCTAACTACGTCCAGCGGTCCAACCCAGTCTGCGTCACCGACTCTTCGATACGCTCGAAGCCACGTTTCACTTCGTCGGCATCGACTTCCCACGTTTCGGTGACGTATTCGCGGGCGGCCGCAACGTCGGGCGAGTAGTCCGAGTCGATATCGTAGTCGTCGGTGACCGGCGGGTCAACGAAGAACTCGCGCACGCGGTCCGCGTTGGGGATGTGTTCGCCACGAGCCTCGAGGACGCCCCAGAGGTCGCCGTGTTCTTTGACTGCTTTGACGGCAGTCTTCGGGCCGACACCGGAGACGCCTTCGTTGAAGTCCGTCCCACAGAGCATCGCAATGTCGATGAGTTGCTCCCACGTGATGTCGTGTTTCTCCAGCGTTCCATCGAGGTCCATCAACTCTGGATTCCCTTTGCTCGTGAGTTGGCGAAGCGTGTAGGGTGCGCCGAAGAGGAGTGTGTCGTAGTCCTCGCTTCCCACGTAGTCGGCGTCGCCTTTCCGAGCCATGTAGGAGGCCTGCGCCTCGCCCTCTGCGGGGGCCTCGACCACCGGTACGTCGAGCAACGCGAGGAGTTCACGACTCGTCTCCTGAATCGTACTCGTGAGTCGCTGTGTACGGGCTTCCATCCGGGCGGCCTCGACTGCGTCACCGGCTTCGCGGGCTTCTTCGAGGCGCTCTTCGGCCTTCTCGCGTTGTTCGCGGCGCTTTGCCACCTCGTCGTCTTTCATGTCGGTGACCCCACCGTCGAAGACGAACACGGGTTGCAGGTCGTGTTCGAAGAACTTGGGCAGGCCTTGGACGATGCCGATGAGGTTGGCGACTTCCTCGCCCTCGCTCGTCGTGTACTTCTCACTGCTCGTCCACTTGACCGTCGTCGTCAGATATCGATAGAGCCAGTTGTGCGCATCGACGGCGACCACGCTCCCGGCCACGTCGTCGAAGGAAACCTCGCTCAGTGCGGCGAGGCTTCGAAGGTCTGCATTTCCCATTGCGACGGGGTTCGCACGCCACGGATTTGAATCGCCCGAGTGTCGCGTCGTGGCCTACTCCTCAGCGACGAGCGGTGGGCCTGCGCCTTCACGAGCCGCTAAAAATGCGCGTTCGTCGTCGCCGAGGTCACGAACGCGATAGCGGTCCAGCCCGGATTGGTAGTCTTCTTTCGAAACGCTCGCTGGACGCGTTGCCGGGCGTTCTAAGACCAGTTCGGCGATGCCTGTCTCGCGCCCCGTGAATCCGAACCCCGCCTTGTGGCACGCCTCGTAGGCGAACGGATTGTTCGTCGCAATTCGGAGTCGTTTGTAACTGTGGTCGGCGGCTTCGTCGGCGAATCGTTCGAGGAGTCTCGGCCCAAGTCCTTCCCCTCGCCGGTCACGTCGAACCGTGATGTAGCGAATCCAAAGTGTGTCGGAATCCGTGCGGTCCTCGTTGAACGCAACAGCCGCGAGTACGTCGTCTCGGGGTTCGCCGATGTGTTCCGGGCCGTCTGCGGGTGGCGGCCGCTCGTCGGTGAGTGGCGGCAGTGGCGCATCCGAGTCGCGGAGGATGGCCTTCCCCGTCTTCGTCGTGATGAACTTCCCGGCGTAGGTAAATCGCCGGTAGTCGAGGCGAAGTCGCGGGCCGTCGGTTTGCCACCCCAGCACTGCGAACTCCATATCTGGGCGAACGAGGGCGACGCGCAAGAACCTTCCCTGACGGGTTGGAGAAGATACCCATGCACGGCGCTGGCGACGTTCGATTCTTCGACCGGTTCGCACCACTCTATGACATCGTGATGCCACCCGCAGAGAGCGAGGCACTCTCGGCAGGACTCGCCCGCGCCGACGTGGAACTCGACCGCGTCATCGACATCGGCGGCGGGTCCGGACGCGCGACACTGGCGCTTCCCGTCTCCGACCCACTCGTCTTCGACCAGTCGGCGGGAATGCTCAGTCGAGCGTCGAATCGAGGTCTCGACTGCGTACAGGGAGACGCGCGTTCGCTCCCTTTCTCGGACGAGTCTATCGACGCCGTGACCGTCGTCGATGCCTTCCACCACATGCCGAATCAGCGCACCGTCACCGACGAAGTCGTCCGCGTCCTCAAACCAGGTGGCGTGTTCGTCGTTCAAGAGTTCAACCCCAAGACAGTCCGCGGTCGGGGTCTCGAACTGGCCGAGAAACTGGTCGGGTTCGGGTCGGCGTTTTCGACACCACGCGAACTCACGCGTTTCCTCGAACAGTTCGAGTTAGAGACCGAAGTCGTCGAAGATGGATTCGAATTCACGGTCGTAGCGAAAAAACGGGAGAGCCATTAGGGGGGCGACGAATTTCGGAGTATGGCAACTTCGACGTCCTTCCTAGAGGAGCGACTCGATGCCGGGGCACTCCCGCTCGCAGTGGGTGACATCCTCGTCATCTTCCTCCTCGTGACCGTCGGCGTCATCAACCACAACGGCGTCTCGTACCTCTCGACCGACCCCGCTGGCTGGGTACTGACCGCAGTTCCCTTCCTCGTCGCGTGGGCTATCGCCGCACCGCTCTTGGGTGCCTACTCGCCCGGTGCTGCCGAGTCCGCGAAATCGGCAGTCCCGCTCGGAATTCGGTCGTGGTTGGTGGCCGCCATCCTCGGCGGTATCATTCGCTGGACGCCCCTGTTCGAAGGCGGTGCCGACCCGGTGTTCATCGTCGTGATGCTCGTCCTCGGGTCGCTCGCGCTCGGTGTCTGGCGAACGGTGTACTTCCGTCTCGTCTGAGAATCCGAATCGAATTTTCGAACTCGCCACGCACCCTGCTCAGGCAGGGGCTGGCTTTCTTCGCAACAATACGGCGCTGAGCAGTGCGCCCGTCAGGCCGAACCCAGCGACGACGTAGAAGAGGTCGTTCGGCGTACCGACACTGAGGACGTAGCCTGCGATGGCACCACCGAGTGCGCCGACGCCGAACACGCCGAGGTAGGTAAAGCCGTAGGAGAGACCACGGTAGCCCGCAGGCGTGTACTCCGCAACCGTCGCTTGGTACAGTGGCTGGATGAGAAAGAGGAAGAACCCGAGGAGTGCGCAGATGACGAGCAGTGGGACGACGCCGAGTTGCGCCACCGGAATGAAGGCCACGGCGATGACCGCCAGCGACCCGAATCCGATGAAGAGACCGCGCTCTGTCCGGATGTGGTCGGTGAGTTTGCCGCCGACGTACTGCCCGAAGACACCAACCGTCAGCAGTCCAGCGTAGACGTAGAGTTCGATATCGAGCGTGGGTGCGTTCGAGGAGTCACCGGGGACGAGCGACGCGGGCAGGAACTCCGAGATGGGAACGGGTTCGATGCCGAGGACGCCGCCGATGAGGTCAGGAAGGAACGTCGTGACGCCGCGGTAGTACAACCCGGAACACATCACGAGGAAGAACACGACTGCGAACCCACCGAGGAAGAGATGCTTGGACTGGGTGACGAACTCACCGAACGAGGAGACACCCGGGGAGGCGTCGTCTCCGTCACCGCCGTCGGCAGTTGCGACGGCCGCCTGTTCTTCGAAATCAGCGCGAGTCGCAACGAGAGCCGCGACGAATGCAGGAATGGCGAGGACGCCAGCGACGACGTGCCAGTCGAAAAAGAGCAACAAGAGTGCCGTGACGAAGGGGCCGAAGCCGATGCCGATGTTGCCCGCGATGCCGTGGTACGCAAATCCGGTGCCGCGTTCTTCCACGCCGGTGCTGATGAGTCGAAGCCCTGCGGGGTGGTAGACACTCGCGGCGATACCCCAAATAACGAGCGCGAGCGCGACGACGGTGAGGTTTGGTGCAATCGCTAGCAAGCCGAACGCGCCAGCCATCCCGAGTAAGCACCCGACGATGAGGCGTTTCGAGCCGAGTCGGTCGACGAGAATCCCACCGGGGAGTGCCCCCAGTCCGAACAGCGCAAAGCCGAGTCCCGTCATCACCCCGAGAGATGCCGTCGTGACGGCGACAGACGAGAAACCGAGGCTGATGCTGGTGTACTCACGAAGCCAAATGGCGACGAAGATAGGGATGGACAGTTCGTAGGTGTGAACCATCCCGTGGGCGAGCATCACCAGTGAGACGATATCGCGGTCGTTTCGGTTCACATGCGCTCGCACGACACGAGTACGGATAACCATGTGGAGTTGCGGCAGGCCGTGCCACGAGGGCGGTGCAGTTGTTCACAACTCGTTCACAACTCGTTTGAGTGTTATATGGGCCATTATATGAATTGTTCAACCCACTGCAGTCCGGCGATTTTGTACCTCATAAGTTATAGAAATGTGATTCAGAAGCCACAGCGAGAATATCAGTGAGCTATGGGAAAGAATTATACCACTTACTCTCGTACATATAGATATCTTATGACCGGATATTACGACTACATTCTTGGGCTCATTCCGCTTGCACTCCTTGGCATCACTGGCGCACTCGTCGTCGTCGGGTTGAGCGTATCGATGGCCGTACCGATGGCCGCAGGGGTTGCTGCACTCATCACCGGACATGCGCTGTTTGTCAATGGGCCTTCCAGTCCCTCTCCTTCACCCGGTCGCGTTTCTCCATCTGGGGCATCTGAACGCCCCGGACCTACTGTTCTCGACGCGGATTAAGCGCTTCTGTCGGTTGTTTTCGGTGAGGCCCGCAGGGTTTTCACTACTCGTCACGTGAACCCTCACATGACCAACACTCGATTCCTCACCAGTGCTGACGTTGATGGTCTCGCCACGCCAGTCGAGTACGTCGATGCCGTCCGCGAGGGCTATCGACAACACGGCGAGGGCGCACCCGCCGAGCCACGGACCAAACTCTTGAACCGCGACCCACCGGGCATGTTCACCACCTACGCGGCGGTCCTTCCCGACACGGGCGCGATGGGCGGGTACATGTACTCCGCCGGGTTCGGCGCGGAAGATGCGTGGTTCATGACGCCGCTGTTCGACGCCGAATCTGGCGAGCCGCTCGCCCTCCTCGACGGAGCGAGCATGAACCCCTTCAAGACCGGTGCCGCGGGCGCAGTCGCCGCAGACGAACTCGCCCGCGACGATGCCTCGACGGTCGCACTCATTGGAAGCGGCGCACAGGCCCGCGGACAACTCCGCGCGCTTGCCACCGTCCGTGACCTCGAAAGCGTCTGGGTGTACTCGCCGACGAAAGAGAACCGCGAGCAATTTGCAGGCGAGATGGACCGCGTACTCGACGCCAGCGTCGCCGCTGTCGCCTCCAGCGGTGCGGCGGTCGAAGGCGCAGATATCGTCGTCACCGCGACGACGGCAGCCGAACCGGTGTTCGATGGCGACCTGCTCGAACCCGGCACCCACGTCACCGCGATGGGTCAGTACCACCCCGACAAGCGCGAACTCGACGCGACGACCATCGAGCGCGCGAAGTACGTCCCCGACCTGCGAGAACGCGCCCTGATGGACGCTGGGTCGTTCCTGCTCGCCCGCGAGGAGGGCGTCGTGGACGACGACCACATCTACGCCGAACTCGGTGAGGTGGTCGCAGGGACGGTTGTGGGGCGGGAAGACGACGAAGAGATTACCGTCTTCGACAGCGGCGGAACCGGTATTGAGACTGTTGCCGCCGCGTACATGCTCTACGAGAAGGCTCGTGCGGAAGAGTTGGGAACGACAATCGACTTCTCTCCCGCGAGCGAGTCGCTGACGGGCGAATAACTCGTCGTTCGCAAAACCAATATCTGTCTTTCAATTGAATACTTGGGCATGGACCGAACGGTTCTCTTCCATCTCTTGTATGGCATCACTGGGCTTTTGTTCGGTGCAAGCGCGGTCTATACAATCGTTACTGAGGGGTTCAGATTCAGTTCAGCACTGCTTGCACTCAGCGCTGGCCTGTGTGTCGCCTCCGTCGTCTATACGCTCACAGTGAAAGACCGGTCAGAGATACCAGAACAAACCTCACTCTTGCCCGTCGCGCTCGCCGCAGCACTCGCAGTGTTTGGAACAGTCCTTCTCGTTCTCGCCTGAATCTCACACCGCCACTCGTGCAACACGCTGTAACTGTGCGAGAACCCTCGGAACGAGCGCCAACGAGAGAATCGTCGCAACGGTTGGAATCACAATCCCCACCCAGAACGACCCGAGTTCGACTTGTGCCATCGCACCGAGCATCGCCGACCCACCGACGACGAGGCTGTAATACGCAGACCGAGCGGGGAGCGACGGGAGATGGCCAGGACGGGGCCACGACCCGGTATCGATGTAGCCACCTCTGAACGTCCCGACGGCGGCCGAACTCGTGATGAGTGCCGTGATTCCCGACAGCGACACCGCTTCCGGGGGCTCCGCGAAGATAAGAAACCACAGTGTCGGGATGACGAGGACCGAAATCTCCCACCCGGCAAAGAACACCTGGTCGAGCCATCGGTCAACTCGTGCAGTGAGCTTCGAGGCCATACGCTGACGTACAGAGAGTGTAAGGAGTCAGTCAGCTAAACGGTTATCCTGAGGTGAGATGCTGATTTCGGGAACGTAGGGCGGTTCATACCTTCAGAAAATCACATCGAAGAGAGAGTGCGAATGCAGTATCGAATCGGGGGACTTCCTCACTTCTCAGGGCACTGCTCTCTCGGAAGTGAGTGGCGACTCTTCGGCTCTCCATTAGTAACGACAAAAAATCCGGCAAACTGTGAACCGAACCGCCCTACTCTCGATACCGAACAGTTGTGGACACGCATCGAGGCATCGTCACTTACGACGAGTCGGTGCGGCGCGATTCACGTCTTCTTCGAGACGCGTGGCGTATGCAAGGCGAATTTTTCGAGCTTCCTCTTGCTGCACCACCTCCTGACCGTCTATCGCGTGGGCGATTGGGTCGTACGTGTCGGGCTGGAACCCCATCCGTTCGAGGTAGCCGCACACTGCCTCTGAGCGGAGGCCATTCTCTATCGCTTCGTTCAGATACCCGAGAACGGTGTCGAATTCGGGGACGATGATTCCATCTTCTCGAATCTCTCCTCTCTCTCCTTCGATGCGTAATTCTGTCCTCTCGAGATGCTCTATCACCTCGGAGATGTGGTCGGCGATTTGCAGGACTTGACTCGGGAGTGCGGTATCGGGTGAACGCCACTCCACCGTGTTGAATCGCTCTCGGAGCTGGACTGGCGTCCAAACGGCACTTTCGGGATCGAAATTCGCTTCGATGTCTCGCCGGTCGATTCCCTCGTCCATCGCTGCGGTCACGAAGTCTTCGTACCGGCGTTCGAGTCGTCGATTCCACTCGTCTTGGCTTTCGACATATCGCCAGAGTCGGCCTTGATGTGAGAGGTCATCGTATGCCTTCCAGCGGTAGAGCCACGACCGAGCACTGGCTGCAACGTTGCGCCCCTGGTAGTACGGTGAGGAGTTGACTAACGCAAGGGCCGGGTCCAATGCAATCAGCGTATTCAGCTGGTCTATCGACCGCCCCGGTTGCTGCTCGACGTGGATGTGCGTCCCAGCACAGTGACGGACGTAGTCGAAGTTCTCACCGACGACGTCGTTCTGAATACGTGTCCGGTCGCTTGGGTGTTCTTGTATCTCGGGTTCGTTGATGGGTGTACCGAGTGGGACGAGTCGTTTTCCGATGTCATTTCCTCGGTTTACTACTTTGGAGATGCGCTCGAGGAGTTCGGCCCGTAACTCCTCAGAACTCTCACAAGGTGACGTTTTAATCTCGAGAAGTGGTTTCACGAACTCTCGCTCAACGCCTGGAAAATCAGTCAACCCATCTGGTTCGACTAGGTTCCCTGCTTCGTCGACAACCCAGTACTCTACTTCGATACTCCGCCTAATCGTACGTGACCCGGGAGGCGGCCCCGGAACTCCACCATCTGTTCTTCGTTCTACCATGTTGTTCATTCTGAGCGCAATGCTCGACTACGGCATGACACTATTTCCCAATATTTGGTGTTATAGGTTACGATCACCGCAGAATCTAGCGATTATCCCATCGGATTTTTCGACTATCTCGCACCCATGCTGCTTTTTTAAATTGTCACTCTTCCAGTTCTAAAGGGTGTGACGTAGCAACCGATACCGTTGTCATCACGTGAATTCACTGAAATATTCGGTGTCTGTATTCAGCACACCGTCTGCCTCAGTTGTTGCGTAGTTCAGCTAAGCCACGTTACTGAAGCCGATAGCGAAGAATCGCGGCGACGCCGCCGAGATTCTGCAACTGCTCGCCGGGTTGGAACTCGGCCGAAAAGACGGTGACCTCGCCCCCCTTCTGCTCGACAGAGTCGATGACGTCGTTAATATCGAGGTCCCAGTCACCGTTTCCTTGCCGTTCTTCTCGCAGTCGTGAATCGAGGAGGAGGAGGTTTTCGACCGCGCCAAACTCGGCGGCCTCGGCGACCTGTTCGATGCCGTAGGCCGCTTTCGCACCGGTCGAGATGTTCTCCATCAGTTCGTCGATGAGGTTCGCTTCCTCGGCGATGCGCGTCTCTTTCTGTACGTCGTCAACTGCGCCGCGCTTGAGAACTTCGTGGACACCTCTATCGCCGACACCGGCGGTATCGACGGTCGTGATGATGTTCTCGGCGACGTCGGGGTAGTTCTCGTCGAGGTAGTCCATCGCGTCGTTCTTCGTAAAGCCCGGTCCGGCGAGGATGATGGCATCGACCTTCAGATGCGACAGTGCCGACCCGAGTTCGTCGAAGAGTTCGGAACGCGGACGGGCGTACTCGCCTTTGCCCGTCGGTTTCGTGAGCGAGGCGTACTCTTCGGTGCCGTACTGGGCGACGGTGTGGATGTACGCGGCACCTTCTTCGACCGTCGCGATGGCGACGTCGGGATTCTCGGTTGCCGCCTCTGCGGCTTCGATACGGTCGATTTGGTCGGCTTTGAAGTGCTTCTCGATGGTTATCTCGGCGCGTTCTTCGACGTTAAGCGTGTGATGGTGGCCGAGTTGGTCTTCTCTCGAGCAGCCGACGATGACGCCGCCGACACGGAGGCGATTGGCGAACCGAGCGAACTCCACGTCCTCGACTTCGATAGTGACGTTGAGATGCTCGCGCTCGCCGCCAGTGTCGCGCATTTGGTCGTCGTCGCGTTGGATACGGCGAGTGGTGTCACCGGAGACTAAATCACCGGGTTCGAGTACGTACGAGAGGTGCCAAAGGTCGTCGACGTTCTCGGGGACCAGTGAGATTCGCTCGCGTCCTTCCTCACCACGGCCGCGATTGGCGATACGCATATCCGTGAGTCGTCACGGAACGGAAAAGAGTCCTGCTATCGACGCTTACCAACCCGAAGCAGAGTTCTCACTCGAAACAGGGGTAAAGCCGCGTCCATCGGCGTAGCCGCGTGCCCACAGGTAGAAGGTCGCCACCTGCACGTAGAACAAGACGAAGATACCGATGAGGACGATACTCAGGAGACTTCCGATGGTCCCGAGGACGATGGAGACGACGATTGCGAGCAACCAGGCGACGACGTACTCACCGGTGAAGGCGGCCCCGATAATCGTCCGAACGTCGAATCCTGCGCCGAGGTTCCCCTCGATAGCGAAGTTCGCGCTCGCTGCGGGGTAAAGGAACCCGACGACCAGTCCGAGCAGACCAATCAACAAGAAGCCGACGAATCCGAAGATGCTGAGACCGACACTCCCGGCCGCACTGGGGTCGGCTGCCCCCTGCGTGAGCGCGGCAGAACCGAGTCCGAGGAAGATGCCCAAGATGAGTATCGGAACGATGACGACGAGCGACCAGCCCAAACCGATGACGAATAGTTTCACGCCATCGACGAGCATCTCACCCCAATCGGTGAACGACGGTGCGGCCTCGTCACCGTTCGCCGCCGCACGCATGGTCTTGACGAAATACCCTTGGAGGATGAACGCCGGGATGATGAGTATAGACAGGAGTGAGAGTACGCCACCGATAACCGTCGTGGCGACCCAGTCGTCGCTATTCTTGAGGAACAGCAATGCGTCAGAGAGCATGAATGATTTCACTCAGTAAGGGGGCTTAGATATTCCGTCGAAAAAACGCGTAGCGAAATTAGACTGCGGGTTGTTCGCCGGGCATGTCGCCGTCGTCTTCCATCATCTCGATTTCGTGGAGTTCGCCCCACGTCGTGCCGATGATGTAGTAGGCGGCGACGACTGCGTAGAACGTCACGAACGAACCGAGGACGAAGCCAAGGAGCGGGACGACGTTCAGGAGGCCAGTGACGACAGATGCCGCGAAGATCACGACGAAGGCCATGAGCCACGCGGTCGCGTACTTACCCGAGGTGAGGATGGGACGCAGTTCGCTCACGCTGAACGCAGCGCCCATGCGGTCGGTCTCGGCGTAGTTCGACAGCGCCGCCGGGGTGACGTACGCCGCGAAGATACCGAGGACGAACGCGGCGAGCAGGCCGAGCAGCGTCACGATACCGCCGAAGGCGTTAGCCGCACCCGAGTCACCACCGCCAGCAGCGATACTGAGGATACCCGCGAACCCGAACACCATCGCGATGATGGCGGGGATGAGCGAATACACCAGGACGATTGCGAAGCCTTTGATGCCATCGACAGTCATGTCGGCCCATTCGCCGAACTCTGGAGGCTTTTCGTCACCGTGCATCGTGGCGCGAATCACGCTGAGCGTGTAGCCGAGGACGACGAACGCCGGGATGATGAGGAAGCTAAAGAAAGTCAGCACGCCGCCGATGAGGACGGTCTTGAGCCAACTTTCGTCGTTACGAAGGTAGTTGATTGATTCTGAAAGCATTGTAAGTCACTGAGCGCCGCCGACGATAACCGCCCCAGTGGCTGATATTCTGTCAGGTGTGTACTGCGCTCGACTATCATTACAACGAGAAAGTATATAATCTTGCACCCGCCCCGTGCGAATAATTGACAATTAGACCTGAATAACCGGAATTTCCACAATCTGAGAACGATTGTTAGTCGTCCGTGATTGTACTGCCGCCTGGCGGAAGGAACTCTTGAATCTGGTCGGGGGATGCTACTTTTCTGACGAACGATTGGTCTTCGAACATATTCCGGAGATCGCGGTAGCACAGTTTTGCGGCGTCGTTCTGTGCGTACTGCCCCGGGGTGAGCGTCAACATCGCTTCCACGCGCGGTTCGATAGCCGACGGCGGGCCGCCAAGGACGCGGGTCTCGCCTTCACACTGGATGCCGACGGCGACTTTTGCGGGGACGTCGTTGAAGTAGGTTCGGTCGCCCCGGACGACGAAGCTTCCTTTTTCGAGGTACTCACCAGACTCCGGCGTCTTCGACACCTGCGACGGTTCGACCATGTAGGCGTCGTCGGCAAATCGGCCGTCTTTCCAGATAGACGAGTACGAGACGGCGAACTGGGCGGCCTCTTCGAGCGAGGAGTCGGGGAAATCGACTTCGACCGATGGCTCGCTCGGCCCGGAGGCCTTGAGGAGCGTCACTGGCCCTCCGCGCGCTTGGGTGTGGAAGAACCGGTCGTGCTTGTTCATGTATTTTTTAACAAGCTCCTCGTTCTGGTCGGCGTTACGGCCGCCGATGACGAGGAATCCGTCGGAGGTGCGGAACCAACGGAACCGTTCGAACCAGTGTTCGGTCGATTTGACGGGGACCGACTGCAACGAGCGCCAGTCGGTCTCTTCGTACTCTTCGTCGTCGTCCGGTTCGTCGCTATCGTCGGCCTCCCACTCGTCGCGGCGCTTTTTCGCCGCTTCCAGTTCTTCGCGGGTGTCTTCGATAGCCGCGAGCGCACCCTCTTTCTTCTCTTGGATACGCTTTGCCTCGGTGTAGAGGCGGTTGGCGTTCTTCTCGACGCCCATCGACACGTCGAGGGTGATGTTCGTCCCGTCGATGTCGATAGAGACGGTCCCCTCCGCGCCATCGACGTTCGTCACTGCTTCGGCCGCCGGAATCCCCTGTTCGGCACCCTCGGCGAGTGTGTCGGCGATGTCGTCCCACGGAACGCCCTGTTCGCGTGCGCCACGAACCGTCGAGAGAACGTCGTCGACGAGGTCGTAGTGGGCGTAGAGCAGTTCGGCGCGTTCGCGTTCGGCGTCGGCGCGCTCGTCGAAGCCCGAAATCGCCTGTTCTTGTTGCTCGATGATGCGCTCTTGTTTGGCGATTTGCTCCTCGAAATCGGGACGGTTCGAAGTGGCCTCTTGCTCGTCGGCGGTCAAATCGAGGCGGACGAAATACTCGTCGAGCGCCTCGTTGAAGGTGTCGTAGGCTTCCTCACTGAGCCCTTCGTTCTGGTGTTCTTGGAGAGGGAAGGGCGTCACGTCAACGACTTCGTCTTCTTCGTCGAGGTAGACGCGCGGGTCGAACTCTCCAGCGCGAACTTGGTCGCGGAGCGTCTCGATTGCGTCGAAGACCTTGTCGTACGTTTCGTCGGTCGCGTCGGTGATATCGAGCGTCTTGTCCACACCTGCGCGAGTACAGAGTTCTTCGGCGTACAGGCCGCCGAGGTTGAGTTGCGTCGCCAGCGTCCGAACCACGTCGGTGTCGGACTGACTCATCACACGTTCGAGTTCGTAGCGACTTACGGTGAGCGGGTTGAGTCGAGACGACGGGTATTCGTACTGCGCGCCGGGAGCGACCGTCCGCGACTTGAGGCGGACGGTTTCGAGACTGCGAATCACGTCGCCCGTCTCGTCGAGGATGGCGATGTTACCCTGGCCGAAGAGTTCGACCACGATTTGCGTGTTTTCGTCGGGGCGGTCGAACGAGAAGGTGAGAATCCGGTCGAAGTCGTACTGTTCGACACCCGCGAAATCAGCACCGTTGAGCCGATTTCGCAGCATCATTGCGAACTGCGGCGGGCGACCCGGTGCGTCGGGGACGTTCTTCGGGTCGGCGAGGTGTGCCCGTTTGATGTCGCCGACTTCGAGGAGGAGTTCGACCCGTCCGCGGTCGAAATCCCGCATCTTGAGGCGAAGCAAGTCGTCGCCGTAGAGGTACGCCTTGTCGACTTTCGCCCCCTCGTACCGATTCAATTCGGTGACGAGAGCGGCGAGGTCGACGCTCGTGAGTTCCCGCTTCGGGTCCATAGTCGCGGTTTTTCACCGCTGGACGAAAAGGGATGTCGTTTCGATGGGTCGTTTTCCCGGGGAGAAGATACTTATCAACCACCCATAATTTTTCGAGAGATGAGAGCCCGCGCCGCCTGTTTTGTCCTCCTTCTCCTGATTGCCGCAGTCCCCGGTGCAATTGCGCCGACATCGGCCAGTTCCCCGCCAGAGACGGTCTGCGGTGTTTGTAGTGACCCGTTCGTCGATGCCGCCACCGAATCCGGCGTCGAACTCACTATCGAATCGAGCGAATTGACCCTCCAAATAGACGACGACGGAACCGGTTATTGGACCGCTCGCGTCGCTATCGACGAAGAGAGTGCCACCACGTTCCGCGAGAATCCGGCACTCCTCGACAGTGTCGTTCGAGAGACGTTCGACCAGTATCGCCCGTTCGTGGACGACCCGCAGAACCTCACAGCGCAGATAGAAGACAACACCGTCGTCGTCACCTTCGAGGTTCCCGAGATGGGCTATCGGACCTCGGGCGGTGTACTCCTCGTAGACTACTTCAACGCCGACGGCTACACACAGCGCGTCTACGTCGATGCCGACCGATTCGTCGTCAGCGGACCGGATGGGAGCGTCCTCGTCAACGACCCCTCGGAGTTGAAGAACGACGACGACACGGCCGCAGTGTGGTTGGGTGACGACCATTCTGGGCCATACATCGACGACGAGACGTACCTCGCCTTCGGGCCGGACCGAAGCCTCTCCACTCAAGCGGCGGCCACTGCGAGCATCGCCGCCGATTCGGCACCGTACCTCCTCTCTGACCTCGTTGGGGCCGCATTGGTTCCGACGTTCTTGATGGGATTCGGTGTCGTCGCCATCCAGCGACTCACACGCCGCGTCGATGCGGAGAGCAGGTCGGTTCGCGTACTCGGCTACCTGACGATGGGAATCAGCGTCGCGTGGCTCTTCAGCCTCGTCGCCGTCAGATTGGTCTCCGGTGGGTACGCAATCGTCGCGTGGACACTCGGAATTCAGTTTGCACTGCTCGGCCTCCTTGCGACCAAGAAACCCGGACTGTTCACCTTCCGACGCTTACTCGTTGCAACACTTGCACCGCCAATCGCTGCCGCCTTCGTCGTCTCGTTCGTCACTCGACCATCACTCCTCTGGGGCGTCCCAAGCGCGCTCTCGTTAGGGCTGACGTTCGCGTTGTTCCTCCCGTTCGGCTACGCCGCCAGACGAGAGCATCGCACGTGGCCGTTCGCGCTCGCCATCGTCGCCGCACCCGTCGTCTTCACCATCCCGACGCTCCCAATCGGTGGGTTCGGCCCGGCGTTTATGCTGCTGCTCCTCAGCGGGTGGACGCTTCTCACTCTCGCTTCGGGAACGCTGGCCTATCGTCTCGGGTGGGCACTCGGCGGCGAATCGAACACGAAATCCGCTCCGCAACCGTCAGGTAGTCACCCGCAAAATCACGGGGCATGAGCGAAACAGCGGTTCGCGTCGTCACGACCGACGCGGAACGAGAAGACGCGTTCGCCGTCAGAAGAGCCGTCTTCGTGGACGAACAGGGCGTCGATGAAGAGTTGGAGTGGGACGAGTACGACGAACCAGACGCCAATGCCAGCCACTTCGTCGGCTACCGCGATGGCGAGGCAGTCGGTGCGGCACGAATCCGCGCGTACGAACCTGGTGTGGGGAAGGTCGAACGCGTCGCAGTCCTCGAATCCGCCCGTGGCGAAGGCTGGGGAAAGCGACTCATGGAGGTACTCGAAGCAGAAGCGAGAGACGCCGGATACGACTCGCTCTACTTGCACGGCCAAACCTCGGCAGAAGGCTTCTATCACGGCTTAGGGTACGAAACGACCAGTGACGTGTTCGACGAGGCGGGTATTCCGCACGTCGTGATGGAAAAGTCGCTATAACTCAGTCTTCGCTCGAGACCGACTTTTTCACAGGCTGACTGCGGCGTTCGTGTTTGAGTTGGAAGCCATCGACCTCTTCGCGGGCGAGGAGTTCCCGCTGTGGGAACGGGATTTTGATACCCTCGTCGTCGAACGCCGTCTTCACGCTCCGGAGTACCTCCGCTTTCGCCTGCGCACGGCGCGGTGCGGAAGGGTTCGTAATCCAGAATCGGAGTTGGAGTCCAATCGACGAATCGCCGAACGTCGTCGGGATGACCTGCGGCTGTGGCACTTCTTCGACGAATTTGAGGTCCGTGAACGCGCCCGTAGCGACTTCCTCGGCGTGTTCGATATCTGCGTCGTAATCGATTCCCACGTCTAACTTGAGCCGGAGTCGATTTCGCTTCGTTCGGTTCGTGATTTTCGCGTTCGTCACCCGGTCGTTCGGAAAGACCACCGTCTCGCCGTCTGCGTTGCTCAGTCGCGTGTTGATGATGGTGATGTCGGTGACGATGCCCTCTGCGCCGTCGATTTCGACCCAATCGCCGAGTTCGAACGGTCGAGAGAACATGAGGACGAACCCGGCGATGAGCGACCCGAGTGTCTGTCGGGCGGCCATACCGACGACGATGCCGAGGAATCCGGCACCGACGAGGAGGCCGTCGAGTTCGAACTGCCAGACGGTGAGTGTCGCCATCCCCACCGCGATGAGGACGACGACTTGGAGGACGCGAAACGCGATACCTTGCTGATGGGCGTTGATGTGGTCAGAGTTCGACGCGTAGGTGTCGAGTTGCGCTTCGAGGATGTTCGTCCCGACGAACGCGCCCGCGAGCAGACCGAGCGTCAACCCGACTTTGAGAATGTTCGGGATGATGACGGCGATGATGGCGGTGGCCGTCAACGCGAGTGACCCGTAACCCCAGAGTACCAAGAGCGAAAGGCCAACACCGACAAAGATGGCTACTTGGAGCGTCCGAATCAGTATCTTCGCGGGGAACATCCACGCAACGTCGCCCACTTGGTCCGGAACTTTTGTGTGCGACAGCACGCGGTTGTGGAACTCACTCGCCGCACGCGAGACGATTCTCGGTGCGAGATACAGCGCGACCCCGAATGCGAGGATTATCAGCGCTGCCGAGATACCGATGCGCTCTTCGGTCGAGACGAACTGTGCGAGTGTCGAACGAACGCTCTCTATCCACGTGGCCGCCATCTCACCACGTCCCCCCAAGAACTCCCATACTACCAATTGGTTTGTAAGATAGTCAAAAAACGTGGCGGAGTGAGAATCAAGAACGAGAATCGAACGAGACCGATTACAGTTGTAATCCCTACAACCGCTTCGAGACGTACGGACCGTCTTGGTGGTAGCCGAGTTTCTGCTTGTAGTACTGGCGGACGCCAATCCCTGAGATGACCGAAATCTTGTCGAATCCGGCATCCATGGCCATCGACTCGGCCTGTGCGAGCAGTTTGCGCCCGTAGCCTTTGTGCTGCCAGTCGCCCTGGTCGCCGATGCCCACCTCAGACCCGTAGACGTGCAGTTCGCGGACGAGCGCGGCGTTCTGGAGTTCGCGGCGAACCGGGTTGCCGGGGAAGCGCAGGCGACAGAAGCCGATGAGCAGGTCTGCGACGGGGTCTTCGAACGAGATGAAGTGTTCCGTGCCGCCTGCGGCCTCGTAGGTCATGATATCGAGTTCGACGCGCTCGGGGTCGGGGTTGGCCTCGTTCATGCCGACTTCGCGGGCGCGGATGTCGCGCGGGACGATACCCTTCTCTTCGGCACGCTGTTCGGCGAGTTGCCGAAGGTTGGACTTCCAGACGCCAGCGTCGATGAAGTCCGCGGGGATGTCGCGCTGGACGCGCTGGAGGCGCGTGTACTTCGGAATCATACCCATGACCTCGCCGACGATATCGGCGGCTTCCTCGTTGTTCAGCGGTTCGTACTCGCCGCGACGCCACATGTCGTAGGTGATGGTGTCGCGGACGATGAGCGTCGGGTAGATTTTGAGGTAGTCCGGCCGCCAGTCGGAGTTGTCGAAGAGTTGTCTGAAGTCTTCGAGGCACATCTCGCGGGTCATGCCGGGTTGGCCGGGCATCATGTGGAAGCCGACTTTGAACGCCGAATCGCGGAGGTTGCGGTTGGCGTCGATAGACGCCTGTACGCCGTGACCGCGGTGCATCTCGCGGTTGATGCGCTCGTAGGTCGTCTGGACGCCGACTTCGACTTTCGTCGCTCCTAAGTCGAGCATCCGGTCGATTTGCTCGGGGTCGCACCAGTCGGGTTTGGTCTCGAACGTCGTCCCGATGTTCCGAATCTCGTTCGTCTCGTTCTCGGCGATGACGTCCTCGATGTACTTGAACTCGACATCCTCGGGGTCGGGCTTGAACGACTGGTTCTCTTTTGGTGCGGGTTCCGTATCGAGGTCGTAATCGTTCATCGCTTCGAGTGCCCGCTTGACGAACCACTCTTGGTAGTCGTGGCTCCGAGCAGTCATCGTCCCACCCATCAGAATGAGCTCGACCTTATCGACCGGGTGGCCGATGTGTCGGAGTTGTTCGAGACGGAGAGTGACCTGCCCGTACGGGTCGTAATCGTTCTGAACGCCGCGGGCGGCCGCGGGTTCGTGGCCCGTGTAGGACTGCGACGACGAGAACTCGCTGGCTGGACCGCCGGGACAGTAGAGACACTTCCCGTGCGGGCACATGTGCGGCGAGGTCATGATAGCGACCGGAGAGACGCCCGAGGCCGTGCGAACGGGCTTACGGCGGACGACTTCTTTGACCTCTTCGCGCCGGTCCTTGGGTGCGTGTTGGAGAATCTCGGTGTTCTTCGGCACCTTCGGTGAGGAGTGTTCCGAGCAGGCATCGAGTTTGGCGGATTCGAGGTCGTCGCGGCCAACCTCACCCGAGAGAATTCGCTCGACGAGAGCCTTACACGTCTGCTCGAACGCGTCGGATTCGGTTTCGGCGTTCACGAAAACACCTCGCTATCGGTGACGTGGTGACGGTTCATGACGCCGAATCGGGTCGTTTCGTGGATAAGCGTGTCGCTCGGGGGTGGAGAATTCGTCCTCCCAAAACGACGAGGAGGAGTCTGGATTGCGACTTAGAACTGTTCGGCGACGGCGGCGAGGACGGCGTCGAGTGCCTCCTCACGTGCGCCGGTGAGGAACTCGATGCGGCCTTCGCGGATGCCAGCGGCACCGAGGCCAGCGGCGGGTGCCTTTGCGGCGGCCGACTCCACGAGCGTGCGGAAGTCGAGGTCACCGGTTGCGCGGAGGTACAGTTCGTCGGTGCCGAAGGCGACGGTCACGAAGCGGTCACCGTCGCGGTTGCGGCGGTGGAGTTCGTCGACGAGCAGGGCCGTCGGCGGGAAGTCGAAGCGGTGACTGAAGGCATCGGAGTCGAGGACGACTGCGGTGACGCCGTGAACGTCACGGGCTTCGAGGTTTGCTTCGGCCGTCTCGACTTCGTCTTCGACTTTGATGCGGAACTGCTCGGAGACGTGCCCAGCGAGGCCTTCGTCGGCGTCGAAGAGCAGGTCGGCGATGAGTTCGCGCTTGTCCTGGTAGGACTGGTAGTAGGCTTCGAGCGCGACGGCTTCACGGAGTTCGCGGACGCGGTCAGCGTCGAAACCGTGGTCGGCCGCGAGGTCGAGGTACTGCTGTGGGCAGTTCTCCCAGTAGGTGACCGCAGGGAGGTGCGACACGTCGTCGCGGACGTCCGCGTTGACGGCGACAGAGAGGGTTGCAGCGAGTGCGCCGACCGAGAGGTCACGAGCGTCTGCACCTTCGCGTGCGGGGTTGACGAGTACGTCAGTTTCGCCAGCGACTTCTTCGTCTGCAGGCGCGGCATCGAGGACGACGCGCTCTGCGCCGTAGACGCCGAGCAGGCCGAGGCCATCGAGCGATTCGGTGGTCGAGCCAGCGCCGAGGAAGAGGACGAGCGGGAGCTTTTCGTCGTGACGGTCGCGGTCTTCGAGCATGCGCGTCACGTCGTTCGTCGCAGCGTCCATGCCGTAGACAGCCTCGTCGAGCGGGCGACGGGTGAAGTAGTGGTACTCGGCGTCGTCGCGTGGGTGTTCCTCGCGGATGAGGGGCAGCACGGCGCGCTCGATTGCGGCACCAGCGACGTAGCCGTCGGCGGTGGCCGTGTGGCGGACGACGATTGGGCGCGATTCGAGGACGGCGCGGCGGATTGCCTCTGCGGCATCGAGCAGCGAGGCACCGACGGCGGCGACCGGTTCGTGGTCGGCGAGCGGCGCGATTGCGTCCGGACGTGCTTCGTCAGAGAGCGCGTCGGCGAGGCGCTGTTCGACAGCCTCGGATTCTTCGCCTTCGAGGACGGTCAGGTCCTCCGTCTCGATTTGAAGTTCGCCACGTCGTCGCTCGACTTCGCCCACGATGCGGACGTTGTCGTCGACGTTGACTTCGGGGTAGGCGCGAACGCCTGCTTCGACGAAGGCGGCGCAATCGACGACACCGGATTCGTCGCGGAGTTCGAAGACAGTCGGGCCGCCAGTCTGTCGGACGCTGGAGATGGTGCCTTCGACGGTGACGTGGTCACCGACGTGGTCGCCGATGATTCCGAGCGAGACACGCTCGGGGAGTTCTGCCTCTTCGGCTTCTGCTTCTTCCGTCTCTTGCTCGGATTCGGCTTCTGCTTCTTCCGTCTCTTGCTCGGATTCGGCTTCTGCTTCTTCCGTCTCTTCTTCGAGGTTGCCAACAACATCGCTGGCCGTGGGTGCGCGGGATTCGTCGTCCGCGGTCGTCTCTTCGGTTTCCGGCTCGGCTTCGACGACTTCGGTTTCGACCGATTGCGTCTCAGCGGCGGCGCTCTTAGGCTCTGACTTTTCGCCGACGTGGCGGCGCTTTCCGCTGACCGGCTTCGTCTTGATTGTAGCCGTTTGTTCGGATTTGTCGCTCTCGACGGGCTGATTGTCAGCCTCGCCGTCTGGGTCGTGAATGCGAGCGCCGCGGAACTCGTTTTCGCCCTGGCGAATCGACCAGCCGAGGTCGATGTTGCCGTTGTCACGGACGTTCTTCACCTGAACGAATACGTCGTCGCCGGGTTCCCAGGTCAGACTCTCCAGGCGCTTGTCGAGTTCGCTGCGGTGCAGGAGACCAGTCACGTTCGGTGCAAGGTCGACGAAGACACCGAAATCGGCGTATCCGTCGACGGTGCCTCTGTAGAAGCGTCCGGGGACGAGTTGGTGGGGACTATTGCCCCGGAACTCGAACCAGACGTCCTCCTCGTGCGTAATCCAATCCATTGAGTTGAGCAAACAACCCCTTACTAAAACGATTGTCGATAGACGCTCAGGTGATGATTGGCACGCGCGTGGCGAATCATCCACGCTCGTTCGGCGTGGAAACTAGGTTATGTGAGCGCAGTGACGAAATCGTTGAACGCTCGAAAACCACCGAATCCGTAGCCAAAGACGACGCCTGCGGGAATCGCGGCGGCCACCGCTGCTTTGGCAAACGAAGTCTGGTGAACCTCTCGAATACCGACGATGAGTAGTGCCGACCCGTAGAGTGCGCAGATAAGTCGCACTCCCGGAATCGGGACGCCAGCGAAGACACACGGCGCGGCCGAATAGGCGATGACTTGGACTGTCTCGCTCACACCTGCTCTGCGCGAGAGCAACGGGACGAGCATGACCGTCTGTATCGCGGCAGTGAGGTGGAGGACGGCGGGTGCAACGAAGAGCGCGATAACGAGCAGTGCGACCAGTGCTGAGAGCATCGGCCCAGCCCCAATTGCGGGAATCGTCGCGGGGACGAGCGCGTACTGGAGTCCCTGATAGACGAGCGTCACCGAGATGGCGAAGAGGAGCCCCGGGGCTTGGTCTCCCGGCGCGACGCCGTTTCGGAAGAACTCCCGAGGGCTGACGAGAACGGCGACCCACGCGCGAAGGAGACCGACTACACCACGGTCACGGCCTTCGCGAGGAGTCTCGACCCACGTAGTCACGTGTGCCTCTAGTCGCGCCGGAGTGTATGACAGTTCCGGCAGCGCGCTTCGTAGGACTCCTCGGCACCGACGACGATAGTCGGGCCATCGACGTGCGCTGGTTGTCCATCGACGAGTCGCTGATTCCGACTCGCAGGTTCACCACACACTGTGCAAATCGCCTGTAACTTATCGACGTACTCAGCCAGTGCCATCAGCTGTGGCAGGGGTTCGAACGGTTCGGCGCGGAAGGTCTGGTCGGTGCCGGAGACGATGACGCGCTTGCCCTCGGCGGCCAACTGCTCGCAGACTTCGACGAGGTCCACAGAGAAGAAATTCGCCTCGTCGATGGCGACGACGTCCTCGCCGTTGAGTTCGTCCGTAATCTCCCAGATGCCCTCGCCTTCAGAGGGAACGACTGTCGCTTCCCACGACCCACCAACGTGCGACCCCACGGTGGTCTTTCCGTAGCGGTCGTCTACTTCGGGTTTGAACACGGCCACTTCCTGTCCGGCGATTTCCGCCCGTCGAAGGCGTCGGAGCAGTTCCTCCGTCTTCCCCGAGAACATCGACCCGGTGACGACCTCTATCCATCCACTCTTCGTGATGGCATGCATATCTCTGAGGGAACACAGCAGGGTCAAAACGATTGCTCATCTGTGCCGACTGTCGCCAGTTCCTGATGGTCGGGGGAGGTGAACTGTACGAGACACCCCACACCCGGATGTCTGGAAATGGTATGTGAAAATAGAATATGGTATTCTCGTGGTACGAACAGTTCAATACGTCTCAGAGGGAGATGCGGACGAACGCATCAGAGGCGTTCCACCACTTCCTTCCTTCGGGCACTCAGTCGTCAGCGCCGACGTTCTCGCTACTTTCGAACGTCGCGGGTTCGGGTTCGATGTTGGCGTACATCACCGCGTCGCGGCCGAGGCGCTTGACTCGGTTACGGATATCTTCGTCAGTGAGTTCGCCGTCGTCGAACATCTCGTAGACGCGTGGAATCGCCGCCTGATGCGGAAGCACCCACGCGTTGAGCGACCGGCAAACCGTGCGCAGGTGTTCGAGTGCGGTGACCGGGAACGACCCGCCTGCGACTGCCAGCACACCGACGGTTTTCTCGCTGAATTCGTCGAATCCGCAGTAGTCGAGTGCGTTCTTGAGTACTCCCGAGTACGACCCGTGGTAGACGGGCGTTCCGAGGATGACCGCATCGGCCTCATCGACGAGTTCGACGAGTTTCTGTGAGTCGCCCTGTTCGTCGAAGTCTGCATCGAGCGGCGGGAGGTCGAACTCGCGGAGGTCGATGAGTTCGGTCGTCGCGCCGACTTCTTCTGCACCGTCGAGAGCGACTTGGAGAGCAAGCCGAGTGTAACTGTGGTCACGAAGACTGCCAGCGATGGCAATGACGTGAGTTTGGTTCATATCCACTCTCATCCAGTGAGCCTTGAAAACGGCATCGGCACGCGAAACTGACACTCAGTAATGTAAACAAGGGAAATCTAGACGATTGTTGGGGTCGTGGTGGGTGTATGAACGTCGTCTTTCACGTTTCGAGCGGCACCGTCGGCGATTGGAAACACGCACTCAACAACGTCCGGAATCTGCGGGCCGACGACACTGCCGATATCGACCAGATAACACTCCTCGCCAACGGCGACGCGGTACATCTGTTTCTCGAAACCTCGGTCGTCGCCGACCGTGTGGAGGGTCTCGTGGAATCGGGTGTTCGGTGCCGAGCGTGCAGTAATTCGCTCCGCTCTCGTGATTTCGATATGGCCCGATTGGTCGATGGCGTTGAAAAAGTCCCCTCGGGCGTTGGTGAGCTGGTGAAACGGCAGACAGCGGGCGATGCGTATCTAAAAGTGCCCTGAGCCAACAAACAGTTAGCCAAAAATCATATTTTGTGGAACCGAGCATCAATGGGTAATGCCCTCCAGCCGCCGGTCGTTTCTCGCAGCATGTGCTGCTGGGATTAGTTCGCTCGCAGGTTGTCTCTCACTCGAAGCGCCGAGTACTGAGGGGTCGTGGTCGAGACGAACGTTGAACAACGAGCATACAGGCTACTCGGAGACAAACGGACCGACGACGGACCTCTACACTGAATGGCGACGAGAGGACGTTGCGAGAGACGTTTCGCCGGTCGTCGCCGATGAAACAGTCTACGTTGGCAACGCGAAGAAAGGAGATGACGAGTCCACGAGAGTCTGGGTCGAAGCACTCGATGCGGCGACTGGGAAGTCTCGATGGAAAACCGAACTCTATCAGTCCGACGAATTCGCGTTTTTCTATCTCTCGGATTCGATGGTCGTCGAAGACGACCGATTATTCGTCCAAACCAAGCCCGGGTTGACCATGCTCACCACCGACGGTGAGGTACAGTGGACCTTCGACAATCTCTATCAGGGCCAGCAGGTTCCCGATGTCGTCACCCCAGTTGTGACCGACGAGGTGGTCGTCGCGGGAACCTACGAATCGAGTGTCGATGACGACCAACCGGAGACCGTCTTCGGTATCGACCCGGAAACTGGTGAGGAACAGTGGCGCGCGACCTATCCTGGCTTCGACGGCATGTGGCAGTTGGCAGGGGCCGATGGTCTCGTCTACGTCCCATTTCACGAACAGGGAATTGTCGCACTCGACACCACGACCGGAGCAGAGCAATGGCGATGGGAGGGGCCAACGAGCGGAACACCGACTATCACCGACGAGTTGCTCTTAGTCACACTCCGAGAGAACAATAAGAACAGCATCGTCGCGCTCGACCGACACACTCGCTCGGTTCGATGGAGAGTTCCAATCGAGACGCAATGGCCGGATGCGGAGTTGGCTGTCGATGATTCCAGACTCTATTACATGGCGGGGTTCAGCCTCGAAGCACGCCGTCTCGACACCGGCGAGCGCGTGTGGCAGGTCGGTGGCAGGCGCGACGACGAAGGACAAGAACCACCGGACGAACCGCAGTTCGACCTCCGGTCCACACCTGTCGTCTCCGGCGGGTCTGTCTACGCTCCCGGGTTGTTCCAACGCGAGACGTCCTATGGACAACTCTTCGTCTTCGACGCCGCCAGCGGAGAGAAACAGGGACAGTTCAAAATCGGCCGGAACGAGACATCTGATATGACTACGCCCGCAGTCACCGAAGACCTCGTGTATCTCACGACGGACTTCGACAACCTCTACGCGCTCGGTGAGTGCACGGTCGGAGCGCGTGGATACTGCCTGCTCGACTAATTCTACTTCGCCAACGAGACGAACACGGCTTCGTCGCGCTCGTCAACTGCGACGAGACCATCCGATTCGAGGTCAGAGACGAGTTCGAAGAGCCATTCGTGGCCGTACTCACCGCCGTAATCGACTCTCACTCGCGGGCCGAGTGTATCCAATTTCAGTTCCTCGTACTCGCCCAGAATCCGCACCACCCGCCCACGCATCTGCCGTCTGCTCCCCTCGAACGTCGGTTGCGTCGGCACGTCAGGAGCGGTGAAATCCCCCGTCTCGTAGGCGTGACACCACGTTCTCCACGGACACCCGGATTCGTCGCACGAGGGCGTCTTTTCACAGGCCACGCCGCCTAATTCCATGATGGCGTTGTTCCAGACTCTCGACTTGCCTTCGGGCATCATCTCGGCGGCTGCTTCTTCGAAGGCAGAGTCGTCGTCTGGCACGTCAAATGCGCGGTGGAGGACGCGCTTGACGTTGGTATCCACGACTGCATCGCCGTTGTTGAAGGCGAAGGAGGCGACGGCGTTGGCGGTGTAGGGACCGACACCCATGAGTTCCGAGAGTTCGTCGGGTGTCTGCGGGAATTCGCCACCGTAGTCTTCTTCGACCTGCCGGGCCGCTTCGTGGAGGTACTTCGCGCGGTTGTTGTAGCCGAGTCGGTGATTGGTCCAGAAGGAGACGACGTCGGCGCGGTCGGCGGCCGCGAGGTCTGCTGTGGTGGGCCACGTCTCTAAGAATTCTTCCCACGCTTCGACGACGCGCCCGAGTTGGGTCTGCTGGCTCATCACCTCGGAGACGAGAATCTCGTAGGCGTCGTCGGTTCGTCGCCACGGGAAGTCCCGGTGGTCGGCTTCGTACCAGTCGATAAGGGCCGCTTGGACTGCCGATTTGTCGAGGTCGGCAGGAAGCGCGGACGCCTCGTCACTCATCGCCCGGGCTTGGGATGGAGGGCGTTTAGCGGTGGCGATGCGGGTTGGAAAAAACCGAGCGTCAGTGGGGAGTGCCTCTGAAGGGGTGATGCGTGGGTGGCGCACGCGAATGGCGGAGGGTGGCTCGTGGGGGGTTGGAGGGGTGTTGTGGGTGGCTCGTGGGGGTGGAGAGCGCCGAATCGGCCGAATTATTCGACCGAGACGATGGGACAGTTGACGTTCGCCGCGCCGGAGGCGAGTTGTTCGGCATTGGTCGCCGACGAGAGGTCCGAAACCATGCCGAAGTCGGCGTTGTCGTAGATGTTGACGAACCACAGTGGCGAGTAGCCACTGTCGTCGGGGAGGGTGGCGACGACGTTGTGGGTCTGCTCGCTTCCTTCTTCGGTCACGAAGCCGGATGGCGGGCCGCCGCCGTCCTCGCCGGGGTTCACGTTGAACGTGACGTAGATGGGCGAGAGGGGAACGTTCCCGTCGGTCATCGCCAGCGATGCTTCGGTGAACTGGAAGTACGAGACGACCTGGCCCTGATACCAGCCTTCGACGAGACCAGTGTCTTCGTCGCCGTATCGCATCGTCGCGGTCGAATCATCGGGGACGACCGGGCAGTTGACGAGCATGTCGGTCTCCGTTATCTCGTAGCCCGAGTCGCCGATATCGGCGAGGCTCGTGACGGCGTTGGCCTCGTAGTCCTCGGGGACGGTGACCGCGTGGACGTGCCAGAAGTCGTTGTAGCCGTCGTCACCGGGGATAGTGTCGATGACGTTGAGTTGGCCTTCGACCGGCGCGTCTTCGCCCTCGCGGAAGAGGACGTAGATGGGCGCTGGTGTCGTAGACTGCACGTCGAAGTTGTAGTAGCGGACGACTTCGCCGTCGGGGCCGAATCCTTGGGTAATGAAGGGGCCTTGGTCGAAGTCTACGGGTTCGTTCGGGCCGGGAAGTCCATTCTCGTCCGTGCGGACCATGAGCGTCCCGGCGGCCTCGCTGAATCGGTCAACCTCGACGCGAGGGGCCGACTCGGGGTCCATCGCGGACATCCCGTCGTCGGTCATTGTCTCCTCAGTCATCGTCTCGTCGTTCATCGGTTCTTCGGTCATCTCGCCATCCATCGACTCGGTTGTCGTGGTGCCGGACGACCCACCGCTGGAGGGTGCTGTACAACCGGCGAGGAAGGCCGCGCCAGCGAGTCCGGTCGCAGCGACGAACTGTCTTCGTGTTGGTGTTCGTTCCATCGTCACCTGAACAGAGCCGCTATCGAATGATATTGGTTTTTTAACATCTGACCGCATTCTGGATGAAGTTACGGTAGCGTCTCTTTCGAGTCTCTACCAAATTCGTCTCAATTCGGCTTCCCGCCTCGGCCTCGTGTGGGAGTAATCGGTCGAAACGCGTATCCCATTGACGAACCCATCGCCCAGTAATGAGCCTCGACGACCTTTCGGACGACGTACAACAGGCGTACAGCGACCTCGACGACGACATCGAACTTGCTCTCGACCGCGAGACGCGCCACGAACTCGCCCTCTTGACGGCGCTGTACGAACCCGACGACGTGGACGAACTCGTCCGTCGGGCAGTCCATACGTTCTTCCAGTCCGCGCTCGACCGTGGACAACTGGACTTCCACCTCCGACAGGGCTACGACGTGACCTACGACGAGTATCTCTCGGGGATGACCTACGAGGAGATGACTGGCCAGTCACAGGCCCCGCCGCGCGACGACGTGCGCCGGTATCAGATGTAACTACCGGGCTTCGAATTCGAGTTCGACGCCGGGCATTCGTGTGTATCGCTTCTTTTCACCCCCGGTTTCGAGCGCGAAGACCCGGAGCGTGATGATGAGACGCTCCTCGCCAACGTTCGCGCGGAGGACGACGCCTTCGCTCGTCACGACCACGTAGGGCGGCGCGGCGACTGGTGGCGCAGGCATCGAGCGACCGGTTGCAGTCACCGCGTCAGCGAGCGCGCGTGGGAGTCTCGACAACGCACCTGAGCCGTCGAGCGCCTGCGCGAACCGCGGCACGACCTCTTCGCGGTCAGTCGTCGAGTCGTCGTCCCACGACTTTGCGACTGCATCCGCACACTGACCGATGACGGTGAGCAAGCGACCGTGTTCGTCTTCGAGTACGCGACGTGCGTCGTCGAAGCAAGCGGCGAGCGGCGGCGTCTCGCTTTGCGTTCCGTCTGTCACAGGACGTGGTGGGCCGTCATGGGATAAAAACCTCCGTGGTACTCGAATCCTGTCCCGGTCGATTTTTCCCCGCGCCGTGCGCCCATACAGGCATGGATATCGCAGACATCGAGGAACTCATCGAATCGAACATCGAAGACGCCGATGCGACCGTCTCGCGCCCGCGGACAGTAGACGAAAATCACGAGGACGCACACTTCGCGGCCGTCGTCATCTCACCTGCCTTCGAGGGCAAGTCGCTCGTCCAACAGCACCAACTCGTCTACGACGCCCTCGGCGACCACATGACGACGTCCATCCACGCGATGGAACTCAAGACCTACACGCCCGAGGAGTACGAAGCGGCCGAGAAGTAACACGAACTGGCCGAGAAGAACCCGCATTCTGCACGTTCCGTGTCTGGTTGACCTGTGTCGTCACGAGACGGCGACAAGGTTCATACACCTGCACCGAGGCCTACGACTATGACCTCCAAAACGCTCGGCAGAGTGGTGACTGTCGTCGGGTTACTGGCGTTTATCGCCGGGTTCATGCGACTTCTCCCCTGCCTGTTCTCGCTCTGGGACGAGTCGTTCGCCCATTGCTGGTCAGACTTTCTCCTCACTGCTGTCGGCGCGTTACTGTTCACTCGATAGCTTTCGAGATGGCCAAAAAATCACCTGTGCCGACCTCCGGCGTCTCTACGTTTGCGGTTCGGGTTCGACCATCTCAGCAGACTCCAGCGACCGGTTCTGGAGTGCTTCGCCGGTCGAGGTGTCGAACAGGTGGACGGCGTCTTCGGGAATGCGGGCGTGGACGGCTGTTCCCCCCTCGACACGACGCATTCCACCAACGGTGGCCACGAAACTCGCGTCGGCACCGAAATCGAGATAGACGGCGTTCTCGTTGCCCATCGGCTCGACCACATCGACCGTCGCTTCGTAGGTGTGGTTGTCGTCTTTCGGAGAGACGAGTTCGACGTCCTCGGGGCGGATACCGAGTGTCACGCGGTCGGTTCCAGTGACGGCTTCCCGTGAGGACTCGGACAGTTGGTAAGAGATCTCGTCACCGACGAGCGTTCCGTCCTCAACTTCCATCTCGAAGAAGTTCATCGAGGGTTCGCCGATGAATCCTGCGACGAACTGATTTGCCGGACGGTGATACGCTTCGAGTGGCGTCGCAACCTGCTGGAGTTCGCCGTCGTTGAGGATGGCGATTCGGTCGCCCATCGTCATCGCCTCGGTCTGGTCGTGGGTGACGTAGACCGTCGTCACGCCCAACTCTTCTTGCAACCGCTGGAGTTCCGTCCGCATCTGCGAACGGAGTTTGGCATCGAGATTCGACAGCGGTTCGTCCATCAAGAACACTGCTGGGTCGCGGACGATAGCGCGGCCGAGGGCGACACGCTGTTGCTGGCCGCCGGAGAGTTCGCCGGGCTTTCGATTCAGGAGTTCCGCGATATCGAGCATCTCTGCGGTTTCGGTCACGACAGATTCGATTTCGCCGTCGGCCATCTCCGTGGACTCTTCGAGTCCGAACCGCATGTTGCCGCGAACGGTCATGTGCGGGTAGAGCGCGTAGGACTGGAACACCATCGCGATGTTTCGGTCGCGTGGCGGTCGGTTGTCCATGCGCTCGTCGCCGAGGTGGATTTCTCCCTCGGAGACGCTTTCGAGGCCCGCAATCATGCGGAGCGTAGTCGATTTGCCGCATCCCGACGGACCGACGAGGACGAGAAATTCGCCGTCTTCAATCTCCATCGAGGCGTCATCGACGGCGACGACTTGAGAGCCGTCGTCGTCGAAGAACTTCGAGACGTGGTCGAGTGTGAGTTCAGCCATGGTGTGTGGTGTGAGTTGGTGGTGTGATGGTCGTCTGCGATGCGAGGGGTGAACCTTCGAAAGAGCCGGTCATGTGCCGCCTGCGACCCCCTCGGCGAACTTGTCGCCGAACAAGACGTAGACGAGCAACGTCGGCAGCGCGGCGACGAACGCGCCAGCCATCTGCGTGTTGAACGTCTGGATGATTCCTCCCGTGAGTTCGTTGAGTGCAATCGTCGCCACCGCCGCCGGACCCGAGCCGGACGGGATGATGATGAGCGCGAACAACAGGTCGTTCCAGATTTGCGTGAACTGGTAGATGAGCGTGACCGCGAACATCGGTACCGAGAGCGGGAGGACGATGCGACGATAGATAGTGAAGGCACTCGCGCCGTCGAGGCGGGCGGCCTCCAGCATCTCCGAGGAGAGTTTCTTGTAGTAACTCCGGAACAGAAGCGTCGTAATCGGAATTCCGTAGGCCGCGTGGGTGATGATGAGGTTGATGATGCTCGCGTAGTGCGGGTGCGTTGCGAGTTCGACGGTCCCCAAGACAGGCACCTGCGCCGAGAACAGCGTGATATCGAGGACGGGCGCGAGCAACTCTTTCGTATTCACGATGGCCCACAGACGCGAGAGCGGAATCAGAACGGCCTGATATGGGATGAAGATGCCCGCGATGAAGAGTCCAACAATCCCGAGTTGGCCGCGCCACTCGAAGTTCGTCAGGCCATAGGCGGCGAGACTCCCGGCGAGCGCCGAGATAATCGTCGCCGGAACGGAGAGCATGATACTGTTGAGGATGGCCGACGAGAGCGTGTCGAGCGCGACACCGAACGGTTCGAGCGTGAAGCCATCGGCAGTCGGCGGAACGAACGGTGGCGACGTGGCGAACTCGGCTTCCGTCTTGAGCGCCGTCATCAACCCCGATTCGAGGGGTGAGAGGTAGAACAAGACGAGGCCGAGAAGCGTCGCGTAGAGCGCGACACGAATCGGGTCGAGTTCGTCGGTATCGAGGTCGAATCGGTCGGCGAGTTGGTCGCGGACGCTCATAGTTCACCCCGCCGGTATTCGCCGTAGAGATATGGCGCGACGACAGTCAGCGCGACGGCGAACAGGACGACGGCAATCGCAGAGCCGTAGGCCCAGTTGTTGGCCGAAAACGCCTGCCTGTACATCATCGTCGAGAGGATATCGGCTGTCGGACCGGGGTTGTTCCCGAACAGAACGTAGAGGAAGTCGAACGCCTTGAGCGCGAACACCATCAGGACGACGGCGGCGCTCACGGTCGAAGCGCGGAGTTGCGGGAGAATCACACGACGATACATCCGAAGTGTGGACGCGCCATCGACGCGAGCGGCCTCGTACTGGTCCGAGGGGATGGCGCGAAGACCGGCGAGATAGACGACCATCGCGTAGCCGCTGAACTGCCACAACAGGGCGAAGATGACGGCGAACAGTTTGAACTGGAGCGTCTCGGGAACGAGCGGAAGTCCTCCGAGTGCCCCCAAATCGACACCGCCCGCGAGCCATTTCGAGGCGAGGAAATCGAGTCCCACGCCCCTGAGAACGACGTTGATGACGCCCGAATCGAAGTTGTACATCCAGCGCCAGAACACCGCCGTGACGACGAATGAGAGGCTAAACGGGAGCAAGTAGACCGTTCGGAACCAGTTTTCGAACCGAATCCCACGGTCAACGAGAATTGCGAGGCCGAGGCCGCCCGCGAGCGAGAGGCCTGTAAACGAGACGAGCAGGACGAACGTGTTTCGGGTGGCGAGCCAAAATCGCTCGTCCGAGAACGCCCGACGATACATCTCTAAGTCGAACGTCGCGGGGTCGTACGTCGGAAGCGTGAGTCCCCCGAAATCGGTAAACGAGATGACGACGTTCCACGTGATTGCGCCGTAGACGAAAAAGCCCATCAGCAGGAACGGCGGGAGCCAGAACGGGGCCGAGCGAACGGCTTCGCTCTCTCGAAGCGTCGAGCCGATGCCCTCGAGACCGTTGTCACTGGTGAATGAGCTAAGTCGTGCGAAAATATCGGTTGGCATGTCGCCTTATTCGAAGGCCGCTTTCACGTCTTCGTAGGCGGCGTCTACGTCGTAGCCCGAGATGAACGACGACATCGCGTCGCCGAAGGCGGTGAGCGCGTCGGGGCTGACGGCCAGTCCATGCTGGATGGACAGCGGTTGGGCCTCCGAGTTGGCGAAGTCGTCCATCTGGTTCTGGAGGAACGGCCCGAAGGCGTCCTTCGGAACGTCCGTCCGCGGCGGAATCGACCCCTTCTTCGGATTGAATCGCTCCTGTGCATCGACCGACCCGACGTACTGGAGGAACTTTTTGGTCGCCTCAGGCGACGGGTTGTTGGCTGGCATCGGGAACGAGTCCATGTTGAGCGCGTAGATGCCGTCGGTTCCGGGGAACGGCACGTGGCCCCAGTCGGACTCGTACTCGAAGTCCTCTTGTCCGCGGTACATGCCCGCGGCCCAGTCGCCTTGGTGGAAGAACGCCGCTTCGCCTTCGATAATCTTCGAATTCGCGTCCTGCCACGAAATCGACCCGGCGTCGTTGGAGTAGTGCTGCGAGTACTGTTTCACGAGGTCGAGCGAGTCGCGGACGGCGTCGGCGTTGGCTTCGACGTTGCCGCCGGTCACGTCGGCGTACACGTCAGCACCGTACTCGCCGAGGAGGACCTGCGCCCAGAGTTGGCCGGTAGACCACGCGGATTTCGTCTGCTGGGCCATGCCGACGTAGCCCGCCTCATCGACTTTCGAGAGGGCGTTCACGAGGTCACTCGGCGAACCAATCGCCGAGGGGTCAACACCCGCGTCTTCGACGACGCTGACGTTGTAGAACAGGTTGTTGAGTCGGTGGATGTTTAGCGGGACCGAGACGAGCGTCCCCGCCGGACTCGCGGCGTTCTTCGGCCCTTCGAGGTACGCCGACTGCATGTCGTTTTCACTCCAGACAGACTCCGAGATGTCTTCGAGTTTCTCGGCGTCCGTGTAGGGTTGGAGGTTCGCACCGGGCCACGCTTGCCACGTACTCGGTGGGTTGTTGTTCAGAATCCGTTTTTTGATGACCGCGTGCAGGTTCTGCCCTGCGCCACCAGCGACCGGATTCTCGGTGATTTCGATGTCCGGGTGGGCTTCTTTGAACCCTTCGAGCAGGGCTTGAATCGCCGCCCCGCCGTCGCCACCGGTCCACCAGTGCTGGATTTCGAGCGCGTTGAGTTCGCTTCCCGAGTCGTCACCGGACTCGGTCGTCTCAGAGTCACCAGAGGAGTCGTCGGTGTCCTCGGATTCTCCGGTGGTTCCTTCGCCCCCACCGCCGCCACCGGTACATCCCGCGAGAAGTGCTGCACTTCCTACGCCACCGGTGAGTTTGAGATACGTCCGTCGAGACAGGCCGTCTGTGTCTGGTACTTTTCTGGTCATGATTGTTACTCTCTGACAGTTCTGTGAAAGAGATTTTACACGATTTACTTAAAACTTTTTGAGCGGACAATTCAAAATGAAGTAAATTTTTCTCGTGAGTTCAGTACATCTTGAAATTCAGGAGTAGCAGAACTGTGGCGTTTGAATCCAGCACTCGTTCGAAATCGAACATGTGAGAAAATTCGTGGGACAGACAGCCACGGACCAATGGATTTTACCTCACGCCACGACGACGGCCCAACTATGGGAGACGATGATTATCGAATCGAGCGGGACAGTCTCGGAGAGATGCAAGTTCCTGTGGACGCCTACTGGGGCGCACAGACCCAACGAGCAGTCGAGAACTTCCCCATCTCGGGTATCACGTTCGGGCGACGGTTCGTCCGCGCCCTCGGCGTCGTAAAGAAGGCCGCCGCACAGGCAAATCGCGACCTCGGCATGATCGACGACGACGTCGCCGAAGCCATCGTCGCCGCCGCGGACGAAGTTATCGCGGGCGAACTCGACGACCAGTTCCCGGTCGACGTCTTCCAGACCGGTTCGGGCACCTCCTCGAACATGAACGCGAACGAGGTTATCGCCAACCGCGCCGCCGAAATTATGGGTAAGGAAATCGGCGACCGGACGGTCCACCCGAACGACCACGTCAACTTCGGCCAGTCCTCGAACGACGTGATTCCGACCGCGATGCACGTCTCCGCGCTCGAAGCCGTCGAGAAAGACCTCATTCCGGCACTCGAAACGCTCGCCGAAGCTCTCGGCGACAAAGAAGACGAGTTCGACGGCATCGTCAAAACGGGCCGCACGCACCTTCAGGACGCGACCCCAGTTCGTCTCGGACAGGAGTTCGGCGGCTACCGCACGCAGGTCGAGAAGGGTATCGAGCGCGTGAAGAACGTCCGCGCACACCTCGGCGAACTCGCCCTCGGTGGTACCGCAGTCGGCACGGGCCTGAACACCCACCCCGAGTTCCCTGCAAAGGCGGCCGAGTACATGACCGAAGAGACGGGTGTCGAGTTCCGCGAGGCCGACAACCACTTCGAAGCGCAGGCCGCCCACGACGCGATGGGTGAGGCACACGGCGCACTCCGCACCGTCGCTGGCTCGCTCAACAAGATTGCCAACGACCTGCGCCTGCTCGCCTCCGGTCCACGTAACGGACTCGGCGAACTCGAACAACCCGAGAACCAGCCCGGTTCGTCGATTATGCCCGGCAAAATCAACCCTGTCGTGGCCGAGGCAGTCAACCAGGTCCACAAGCAGGTCGTCGGTAACGACGCCGCCGTCGCCGCCGGTGCCGCAGAGGGCCAAATCGACCTCAACCTCTACAAACCCGTTCTCGCGCACAACTTCCTCGAATCGGCGAAGTTGCTCTCGAACTCCTCTGAAGTGTTCGCCGAGCGCTTCGTCGCCAAACTCGAAGCCAACGAAGAACACTGCACCGAGCAGGTCGAACAGTCGATGGCGCTCGCAACCGCGCTCAACCCGGCAATCGGCTACGACAAGGCCTCGAAGGTCGCAAAGCAAGCCCTCGCAGAGGATAAGACGGTCCGCGAAGTCGCTGTCGACGAAGGCTACCTCACCGAAGAGGAAGCCGACGAAGTACTCGACCCCGAGAAGATGACCCACCGCGGCATCCTCGGCGACAACTGAGTAACTCAATAGATACCCCTCTTATTTTTGACAGTTCTTAGCGGGCGTGTGCGGGCTGGTATGCCATTCTTTAGCACACTCTGTTCACTCATGTTCACAACTATTCTTCGTTGTATTTATTCGGCGAGCAGTAGCAATCGCATTCCCTCGCTGGCGTGACATTCTCCGTCTAGCGAGAAAGTCACACGAAAACGCTAAAATCGGTATTTTCAAGCCCTATTTCGCCGTCTATAGAGATATGCCCGGACTGCAAAAGCAGCGGGCCCGCGGGCGAGACATGTTGGAGTGTCGAGGCTGTGGGGCCGTATTCCCCGAGGGGCGAGCAACGAACGATGGTTGGACGTATATTTGCCCTGAATGTCATCAGGTGGAAGGCATCGGCGAAGGGCTCCGGCGTCTCTGAAGACAGACTGAATCCTTTTTTACTCCCCCCGAACGCAGGGAGTACCAATGAGCGAGTACGACTATGAGGACCTCGGACTCGTCGCGGGGCTGGAGATTCACCAGCAACTCGACACCGCGGCGAAACTGTTCTGTGGGTGTCCAACGACTATCCGCGAACCTGAGGACGCTGCACGCACGTTTACGCGATTTCTCCACCCGACGAAGAGTGAGTTAGGCGAACTGGACGACGCCGCACTCGAAGAGAGCCGCGTCGAACGCGAGTTCGAATATCTCGCCTACGACACGACCTGTCTGGTCGAAGAAGACGACGAACCGCCGCACGAACTCGACCACGAGGCGCGCACCGTCGCCATGCAAATCGCCAACCTGCTCGACATGCAGGTGGTCGATGAGGCACACGTCATGCGCAAACTCGTCATCGACGGGTCAAACACCTCGGGCTTCCAGCGCTCGTCGCTCATCGCCCAAGAAGGCGAGATTTCGACGAGCGAGGGCCCCGTCTCTATCGTGGACCTGATGCTCGAAGAGGAGTCCGCCCAGCGCACCGAAGAGCGCGACGATGGCGTCCTCTACAGCCTCGACCGTCTCGGCATCCCACTGGTCGAAATCGGCACCGGCCCGGACATCTCCTCGCCCGCACAGGCACGCGAGGCCGCCCAGCGCATCGGGATGCTCCTTCGTTCCACGGGCAAGGTCAAACGCGGCCTCGGCACTATCCGACAGGACGTGAACGTCTCCATCGCAGAGGGCGCACGCGTCGAAATCAAGGGTGTCCAAGCTCTCGACCAAATCGACGAAATCGTTCGCTTCGAAGTCGGTCGGCAGGCCGAACTCGTCGAAATCCGCGACGAACTCCAATCCCGAGACGCCTCTGTTGGCGACGTCGCAGACGTGACCGACGTGTTCGAAGACACCGATTCGGGCGTCATCAAGGGCGCACTCGACTCGGGTGGGAAGGTCATGGGTGTCCCGCTCTTCGGCTTCGACGGACTCGTCGGCCGCGAACTCCAACCCGACCGGCGCCTCGGCACCGAGTTCTCCGACCACGCCAAGCGTCACGGCGCAGGCGGCATCTTCCACACCGACGAACTCCCCGCCTACGGCGTCACCGAAGAAGAAGTAGACGCGCTCCGCGAGGCAGTCGGCGCTGGTCCCGAGGACGCGGTTGCTATCGTCGCGGACGACCCCGAAACCGCAGACCTCTCTATCGACGCAGTCGCCGAGCGCGCCGCCGTCGCTATCGAGGAAATTCCTGAAGAGACCCGCGGTGCCAACGACGACGGCACGACGCGTTACCTGCGCCCGCTTCCCGGCGCGGCCCGCATGTACCCCGAGACGGACGTCTTCCCCGTTGACCTCGACCCGAGCGACGTGGAGACGCCCGAACTCCTCACCGAGAAGGAAGACCGCTACCAGTCCGAGTTCGGCCTCGATGCCGGACTCGCACAACAGGTCGCCTACGGTCGCAAGATGCCGTTGTTCGAACAGGCAGTCGGTGAAGGCATCGACGCGACGTTCGCCGCCGGTCTCCTCGAATCGACGCTGACCGAACTCCGCCGCGACGACGTTGTGGTTGGGAACATCTCCGACGACCACCTGCTCGCCGTCATGCACCTCGTCGAAGATGGCGACCTCGCAAAAGAGGGCGTCAACGACGTACTCGCGACTATCGCAGAGAACCCTGCCCTCTCGGCCGACGAAGCGGTCGAAGCGGCTGGACTCTCCGGCGTCTCCGACGACGAAGTCCGTGAAGCAATCGCCGAAGTCGTCGAACGCAACGCCGACCAAGTCGAAGAACAGGGTATGGGCGCATTCTCGGCGCTCATGGGTGAAGCGATGGGCGCACTCCGCGGCAAAGCCGACGGCGGCGTCGTGAGCGACGTGCTCCGCGAAGAGATTCAGAAACGGGCCTAAGCGCTCTCGATTTTTCTTTCTCAGGTCGGTGAGCGACTGCTATCTCCGCCGCGACCGAACCGCTTCCAGAGCGTCCGAATCGCGTATTCGACGCCAGCGACGAGGAAGACGAGAATCAAGAACAACGGCCCGAAGAAGACGAACATCCCCAGCGCATCGGACTCGCCGCGAACGTGGAGAAACGCCCACCAGACGAGTTCTGTGACGCCGAAGAGACCGACGAGTGGGACGAGGAGGCCGTATCGGGCGTACAACCGCGCAGTACCGAAGACGAATCCAGTCAAGACGAGGAGCGAAAACACGAGAACTCCGACCACGGTAGTCGGATTTTCGGAGACCCCCGACGGGAACGCGTCAGTGACGGCTCTGCTGGCGGCCCAGACTGCGAGCGTTGTCACTGCGTAGACGATCCCGACGAGTGCAGGAAGTAGTCGGTCGCGGGCGATTCGTTTTCGGGATGCATACACGTCGGCGACGAGGACGAGACCGACGGCGGATGCGACGGCGTGCGTCAGAACTTCGCTTCCTAACACTGGGTCCGGCGTTCCCGGCATTCAGTTCACCTCGATTTGCGTCCACGACCCCGATTCGATTGCCTCCAAGCGAGTGACTCGCTCTTCCGTCGATGGATGCGTCGAGAGCAAGGACGAAATGCGGTCCTCGGCTTCGACTTCGCCGTAGACCCACAGCGGCGAAAAGCCCCACTCGGGTCGTGAAGCGCGCTCCAACTTTTGCAGGGCAGATGCGAGCGCGAGTGGATTGTCCGTCACCTCGGCAGCGCGGGCGTCGGCGGCGAACTCACGCTTTCGAGACTGCGAGCGTACCAAGACGGTTAGGCCAAAGCCAAATACGCCGACGAAGGTGTCGAGTCGGTGGCGAATCTTCCCCGGAAGCGTCTGTTCCCACGCCGTGGGCGTGCCGCGCATCCACGCGAGTCCGAGTGCGGTGCCCGTCGTCAGGAACGTCAGCGGCGAGACGAAGAAGTAGCCAATCCCCACGACGGTCTGGAGCGTGCTGGCGATGAGCGTCTGTGAGAGACCGTCTTTGCGTTCGAGGTGGGCGAGTTCGTGTGCGAGGAGGGCTTCGAACTCGTCGCCCGAGAGCAACCGAAACAGCGTCGCATCGAGGACCACAACGTCCTGTCCCATCGGGTCGAGTGCGAGCGCGTTGGGGGCCGAAAATCGCGCAATCTTCAGCGTCGGGGCTGTGATGTCCATCTCGTCGGCGAGTCGGTCGAGCATCCGGTAGACGGCGGGGGCTTCTTCGGGTGGCAAATCACGCGCCTCCAACCGTGAGAGCAGTTGAACCGTCCCGAGACGGAAACTGAGATACCCCAAGACGAGCGAGACGGAGATGCCGACGAGTGCTGCGGTCACCGGGTCCGGTCGGAACTCCCAGAGTGTCAACAGCGCGAACGCACTGAGTGCCGCCAACACGAGATAGAAGGCAAATATCGTCAGCCCGACGAGGACCATCGGGAGCCGCAGTCGATGCTGTGGCATGTCCTGAGATACGCTGTCGAAGTCCAAACGAGTATCGGCGGCACGGTCTGTCGGCAATCGTGTTGTGCATCGCCAGGTTCTCCACTCGTCTCGGTGAACGTACGGCATGCGATTCTTCGAAGACTTGTCTGTCGGCGACACGTACGAGTATGGCACCTACGACGTGACCGAAGACGAGATTCTTGAGTTCGCCGAGCAGTACGACCCACAGTGGTTCCACACCGACCCCGAACGCGCCGAAGAAGAGTCGATGTACGGCGGCCTCATCGCCAGCGGGTGGCACACGGTGGCGATGACAATGCGCCTCATCGTCGATGGGTACGTCGGCGACATGGAGTCGCTTGGTGCGAAGGGCGTGGACGAACTCCGATGGTGGGCACCGGTGTCCCCCGGCGACGCGCTCTCTATCGAAAACGAGGTGCTGGAGTTGACGCCCGAAAGCGAGTCACGCGGCCTCGCGAAAATCAAGACGACCACGTACGCAGAACGCGAATCAGGCGACGTCGAAAAGGTGTGTTCGTTCGTCGGTCTCTCGATGTTCGGTCGCAAGCGCGACGAGTAAGGGCTACTCTCGGTCGTCTCGCGCTCGCTCTGCGGCGCGTCGAAACACACCCGTCAGTGTTGCGACCTCGCGCTCTGTCGGGTGCGCACGACCGATGAGTCGGTGCATCATCTGCGACGTTTTGGCGCGTTTGTGTTCGCGGTACGCCGTCGCTTCGAGGAGGTCGTCGAAGAACCGATAGAGGACGTCGATTTCTTCCTCGGAGGCACGTTCGCGTTCGACGTCGGGCAGTTGCGTCTCACTGACGGTAAAACGCCGGAGTTCGTACATGAGAATCGTCGCCGCCTGGCCGAGATTGAGGACGGGATAGCGGTGGTCAGCCGGGATACAGCAAATCTCGTCAAGCATCTTCAACTCCTCGTTGTCGAGGCCGGTCCCTTCGCGACCGAAGACGAGCGCCGTCTTGGTCTCGACCGACTCCAAGGAGTCGGCGATTTCGACCGGCGTTTTGAACGGGTAGCGAACGTGTTTCGTCGAGTCTTCGTGCGAAACGGCGGTCGTGCCGATAGTGTGGTACTCGGCGACGACTTCTTCGAGCGTCGTCTCGGTCGCATTGGGAAGCACGTCTTCGCGGGCGTGTCCAGCGAATCCGTACGCCTCGCCCTCGGGGTCTAACTCGGGCGGGTTGACGAGTCGAAGGTCGTAGATGCCAAAGTTCTTCATCGCCCGGGCAATCGTCCCGACGTTGCCGGGGGTCTCGGGTTCGACCACGACGACGATGAACTCGTGGGCAGACTCTTCGGCGCTCATTTGGTCGGATAGTCCGTGCCGAGGTCGACGTCTTCCAAGTCCTCGTCGGTGAGTGGCGTTCCGTCGTCGTCTTGCGGGCCGTAGTCGCGGATGTTGATGCGCTCGCCTTCGAAGTTCTCTTCGAGGCGGCGCTGGATTTCGGCGGCATCCGGCGGCGTCGGCATGTTCTCGGGGTCAGTCTCGACGTGTTCGACGCCAGCGTAACCGTCGGGTGCGCGCTCGCCGCTCGCGAACCACTCGTGGAACGCGTCGGCGAATACGTCGTCACCGACGAGTTCGCGGCCATCGGCCTCGCGGAACCAGTAGAGGAAGTCCGGTTCGTGGTCGGTACACAACAGTGCCTCGTGTCCGGGTTCGCCGTAGACGATTTTGGCCTGTTTGCACCGCTGAATCTCGTCGTCGCCGAACGTGAGATAACAGGCGTCGCACGGTTCTTCGACGAGCGTGATGAGTCGAACGAGTCGCTGACGAGCGTCCTCCGGAATCTCATCGAGCGGCTTGAACTCGCCCTCGTCGTTGAATATCTCGGATTCCTCGAATCGCCATCCTCGGAGTCCAACACTGACCTTCGCCATGGTCGGAGGTATCCGAGCGACGAATAAAAAGAACGTGATGCCAGGCGTTGCGGGGGTCACGTGGTGGCTATCACGCGATTATCCGCGACCGGTCTGCCTATATTCGTGTAGTCCAACACCCGGCCATGCGAACCGTCGATGCCGCTGGTCTCTCTATCGGTGACGACCACCCACCTCGGATTATGGGTGTGCTGAACGTCTCGAACGAGTCACCCTACAAGCCGAGTGTGTTCAACGACCCTGCCGAGGCCGCCGCCTACGTCGACGAGAAACTCATCGGAGAAGGTGCAGATATCGTCGATATCGGCCTCGAATCGGCGAACAAGAAGTTCGACGTACTCTCTGCCGAAGGCGAACTGGAGCGCCTCGAAACCGCGCTCTCGGTTATCGACCACGTCTCTGGCGACGCCGTCTTCTCTATCGAAACGCGGTATCACGAAGTCGCCGACGCCGCACTCTCCGGCGGGTTCGACATGGTGAACGACATCTGTGGCTTTGCCGACCCCGAGATGCCTCGAGTCTGCGAGCAGTACGACGCTGCCGTTGCCAAGATGGCCAGTCCGCCGGACCTCACTCGACCCGGCGCAATCGAGAATGTTGACGACATCTACGACGCCCTCGAACTGAACGGTTTCACCGACAAGACCATCCTCGACCCGGCATTCGGCGGTTGGTCCGAGGAGAAGACGCTCGCAGACGACCGCGAAACCTTCCATCGACTCCGCGAGTTCCGTGGCTACGGCTACCCGATTCTCGTCTCTATCAACCGGAAGAACTTCCTCCGCGACGTAGCCGGGCGCTCGACCGAAGACGCACTCCCAGTTAGTCTCGCGGCCACGTCGATGGCAGTCGAACGCGGCGCACACATCATCCGCACCCACGACGTGCGAGAGACGCGAGACGCCGCGCTCATCGGCCACGAGTTCAAGCGCCGTCGCATCCGCGAACCCGGTGACGTTTCGGTCGAAGAACTCGACGTGACGACGACTGGCGACGCTGGTCGCCACCTGAATCGAATCGGGGCATCCCGAGAAGCGACCCAAGAGAGCGTCACACGTGTCTTCGAGCTAGAAGGTCTCTCTCAATCGGACCGAAGTGTTCTCACCGCTGCTGCGAGCGACGCCGGTGCCGTCCTCGCAGGCGGAGAAACTGGCGCATTACTGATTGGTACCCCCGCCGCACTCGGTCGAATCCCCCCGATTCTCGGTGACGAATCGTCGAATGCACTCGATGGTGCGCTCGAACTGATTCTGGAAAACATCCGGTAGATGGCTCGAAACGCTCAGGTTCGGCACCCATGTCAATAGCCAACACAAGACAGTCAGAATCGTCTGACGTTCGGCAGACACAGACCGTTCGACTAAGAGAAAACTTATACCATCCGACTGTAAAACTGGCCTGTGGACGCCGGAAGGGCACGCGGGTAGGGGTACACGGGTGCCATTCCGGCCCATACCATTACACATTCGAGAGCGACAGCCATGCGATTTAGGGAGTGGGAGCCGGTCTACCGACAGATTCTCGATAGTTTGGGATTCGAACGCAGGGGCGACGAAGACGCCCGTGACATCCTCGCAGGACTCGCGCGCCCATTCGACCGGTCTCGGCTTGCATGGGCCGGAAAGACGGTCGTAATCTGCGGCGCAGGACCGTCACTTTCTGCTGACCTCGATATCCTCGACGACGTTGACGTGATTGTGGCCGCCTCGTCTGCCGCGGATGTGGTCCGAGACGCTGGCTACTCGGTGGATTTGATGGTGACCGACCTCGACAAAAACCCGGAGACAGTCGTCGAACTCACGACTGCTGGCGTTCCCGTCGCCATCGCGGCCCACGGCGACAACATCCCTGCCCTCCGCGAGTGGGTTCCGAAGTGCGACCTCGACAATGTGCTGGCGACGACACAGGCCGAACCGACTGGGCCAGTCGTCAACTGGGGCGGCTTTACCGACGGCGACAGAGCGGCTTTTATTGCTGACCAACTCGGCGCTGGCGAACTCCGCTTTGCAGGGTGGGACTTCGACGACCCGACGGTCGATTCGATGAAGGCCGAAAAACTCGCATGGGCCGAGCGATTGCTGGAGTGGCTCGAACGCCGTCGCTCCGAACAGTTCTCGATTCTCGACGGGCGACGCGGCGCGCTCGACCCGCTGTAAAAACCGTCTGGAGTCGATTCTACTGGCTTTGTGGGGCCGTGCCTGCTTCTGCGTCGGTTCCTGACGCCTGACCGGTCACCGAGATAACTGAGTCGAACAGGAGCGACTCACACCCGAGACACGTTGCCGTCACGTGTTGTTCGCTCTTGTTGGGGCGGGCCAACTTGTGGTCGTCCGGTTCGACTTCGACGAGCGACGTGTCCACGTCGATGCGGCCATCGCAGGTGGGGCATCGCTGGAGGCTCAGTCTCAGTGCGCCGAGGACGCGATTTCGGTCGCCAGTCGAGAGTCGCCACCACGCAGGGTACTGCTTTCGGAACGTCGCAACGGCGGTCAAGTCGGCGACGAACGCGGCGCGAGACGACCACTGACCGACAGAGCCACCGTCGAGTTTTGCGACCAGTTTTTCGGTTCCCCACGAGAGTTCCACGCGTGCGGGGTGGACGCCGAGGAGGGTTGCGAGCGCTGCTGCGTCTTTGTCCCGGCCATCCATATCGACCATCCGACCGCGCCATTCAGTTTTGAACTCGTTCGAAACCGCCATCTTCCCGGATGGGTCGATCGTGAGGACGTTCGCAGACGCGAGGGCGCTCACGAGGTCGTTACGGTCGTCGAGCGAGAGAGGGGCAGTAGGGCGTGCTGACGGGAGTTCTGGAAGCGGGAAGTTCTGGAGTTGCTGGTCGTTGTACGAGAGGAAGAACACGACCGCCGGTGGAAGCGCGCCGAGGACGACGCCATAGGGTGACCACACGATGAACCCGAGTATCCCACAGAGAATTGTCAAGAATGCGATTGGAACTGCCCCGGATGCCGTGAGCAGTGGCTCGAATGTGTTGAACCTCAGAGAGACCCCACGCCGTGACATGGTACACCAAATGGCTTTTATAGGTATAGGTATGGTCCGGGTACGTCAGATACGCAGACTGTAATCCAACGTTCGGGTGGGAAAACGAGAGATAACATCACATTAGTACCGACTCTTTGGTTTGAGAGAATTCTCACACAAATTGCAACTCTGTACGGACTGACAGTCGCTTACTGATTAATTTTCACACTGTCGTTATTAGGTCACACTTTACGCCGAGTCCCCATTTGACTGTCGCCGTTACATTGACGTTTTTCCCGTCCTGAGCGGCGGTATGCAACTCCACTGGCATCGGCGAGACGTTCGTGCTTCCGATAACCACGGTCTCTCTCAAGCGGCGACTAACGGGCCTGTCGCCCCGATTTTCGTGTTCGACACGGACGTTCTCGCCTACGCCAGTCCACCACGAGTTCGGTATCTGTTAGACGCACTCGAGGAACTCAAATCGTGGTACCGCGCACAGGGGAGTGACTTGCTCGTGGCGATGGGCGACCCACGCGAACAGATTCCAGCGGTCGCAGCGGCGCTCGATGACGCCCGTGTCGTCTGGAACATCGACTACTCTGGGTTGGCAAAAGAACGCGACGCTGCTGTCCGTCTCGCACTGGACGACGCGGGTATCGAGCGCGAAACGCTTCACGACGCCATTTTCTACAAGCCGGGGTCGATTACGACAAACGCTGGTGACCCGTATTCTGTCTACACCTACTTCTGGAAGAAGTGGCGTAACCGCGAGAAACCAGCGACATATTCTGAACCGACAGAGTTAGTCGATGCCGATACGCTCGAATCCGCGGTTAATCACCTCGATGGAGTGAGTGTCGGGAGGCTACCGACCATCGATTCACTCGGATTCGAAGAACCATCTTCGGATATCGTCACCGCCGGAACCGACGCGGCACGCGAGCGACTCGCCGAGTTCTGCGACGACGCAATCTTCCGCTACGCCGAAGACCGAGACTACCCGACGAGAGATGCCACCTCACACCTCTCGACCGACCTCAAGTTCGGAACGATTGGGATTCGAGAGGTCTACGAGGCCACTGCCGAGGCCGCCGAGCGCGCCGAGAGCGACGAGGAAGCCGAATCGGTCGAAGAGTTCCAATCACAACTCGCGTGGCGCGAGTTCTACACTCACGTCCTCTACTTCAACCCACATGTCGTCACGGAGAATTTCAAATCGTACGAGAACGGGATTCAGTGGCGAGACAACGAGGAAGAGTTGGAAGCGTGGAAAGCAGGCGAGACGGGCTATCCAATCGTCGATGCCGGAATGCGACAACTCCGCGAAGAGGGCTACATGCACAACCGCGTCCGCATGATTGTCGCATCGTTTCTCACCAAAGACCTCCTGTGTGACTGGCGTGAGGGCTACGCCCACTTCCGCGAGTACCTCTCGGACCACGACACCGCGAACGACAACGGTGGCTGGCAGTGGGCCGCATCGACCGGAACCGACGCACAGCCCTACTTCCGCATCTTCAATCCGATGACGCAGGGCGAACGCTACGACCCGGATGGCGAGTACATCAAACAGTACATCCCCGAACTGGAGGCGGTCACCTCGAACACCATCCACGAGTGGCACGAGTTGAGCGAGATGGAGCGCGAACGACTCGCCCCAGACTACCCCGCCCCCATCGTGGACCACTCTGAGCGCCGCGAGATGGCACTGGAGATGTTCGAGAACGCTCGCGGCGACGACTGAGTCGTCGTTTCGATTCGACCGACCGAGCCGTTCACCGCCACGCCAATTTCTATCACACTCCGATGCGACTCTCGACACATGGATGTCGCCATTCTCGTCTTCGACGGCTTCGACGAACTCGACGCGATTGCCCCGTTCGAGGTGTTTCAAAACGCCGGTGCGTTCGGGAACGACTGCGAAGCCCGCATCGTCACACTCGACCAACGCGAGTTCGTCACCGCGAGCCATGGCCTCCGCGTCGGTGTCGATGGCGTGTTAGACCCGGAAACAGACCGCCCAGACCTGCTCGTGATTCCCGGTGGTGGGTGGAACAACCGTGCCGAAAAGAGTGCGTGGGCCGAGGCCGAAAAGGGAGACATTCCGGCGGCGATTGCGACCCTTCACGACGAGGGGGCCACTGTCGCGGGTGTCTGTACCGGCGGGATGCTCCTCTCTCGTGCTGGGATACTCGCTGGCAGACCTGCTATCACCCACAACAGCGCGCTCTCTGACCTCCGCGAGACGGACGCCGAAATCGTCGAAGCCCGCGTCGTGGACGACGGCGACGTACTGACTGCCGGTGGCGTCACCTCGGGGCTGGATTTATCGCTTCACATCGTCGAACGCGAGTTCGGTGCATATGTCGCCGAACAAATTGCGACGGAGATTGAATACGAGCGCCGAACCGTACCCTACGGTGGCTGACAATACGGCTGCACGACCAATCAGTAAACCGGAGAAATCAGCAGTCTGGACCGCCCTGCCTGTGTCTAGTGTTACCATACGTTTCCTCAACTTTTAACAGGATTCCAACCCACTTCTTGGGTGGAGGAATACATTATGAGCTACGAACTCGACCCACTTCCGTACGACTACGACGCTCTCGAACCACACATCTCGGAGCAGGTGCTGACGTGGCATCACGACACCCACCATCAGGGCTACGTCAACGGATGGAACGCCGCAGACGAGACGCTGGAAGCAAACCGTGAAGCGGGCGAGTTCGGTTCGTCCGCCGGTGCGCTTCGCAACGTGACCCACAACGGCTCGGGTCACATCCTGCACGACCTCTTCTGGCAGAACATGTCGCCCGAAGGCGGCGACGAGCCAGAAGGTGCGCTCGCAGACCGCATCGCTGAGGACTTCGGCTCCTACGACGCCTGGAAGGGCGAATTCGAAGCCGCAGCAGGCGCAGCAGGTGGCTGGGCACTGCTCGTTTACGACTCGTTCTCGAACCAGCTTCGTAACGTCGTCGTCGACAAGCACGACCAGGGCGCACTCTGGGGCTCCCACCCCATCCTTGCACTCGACGTCTGGGAACACTCGTACTACCACGACTACGGCCCGGCCCGTGGCGACTTCATCTCGAACTTCTTCGAGGTCGTCGATTGGGAAGAGCCGTCTGCTCGCTACGAGCAGGCTGTCGAACTGTTCGAGTAATCCCTCATCCCGACAAATTTCTTTCGAGCGCAACACCCGACAGCGACAGCCACAGCGACTTAGTGGCCGTCAGATGCACCGTCGACGACGGTGGGGAGAAGTCGTGAGAGGTCGAGTTCGTCGCCGAGTCGTTGGACAGCTTCATCGAGTTGTGCGAAGTCGCGGCCTTCGCCGATACGGTCGAATCCGGCGAGGATGCCGACAGGGTGTGGGCCGACGAACGTTCGGAACTGCACGAACGAGTCGAACCCGCGGACGGTGTAACTGTAATCCGCGTAGTACAGCGCTTCGTAGGTGTGTCTCGTGACGTACCCGTATCGTTCGTTGTCGATGAAACGCGAGACATCGACCGAGTCGAGTGCCGTCGAAACGTCGTCTCTCACGTAGAGACTGTCGTTCGCCCGTTGGTCGAATACCCACACGTCGCGGAGGGACTCTCCACCAAATTCTCGGAATACGTCGACAACTCGCGCGGAAGCGTCGCTCATCTTTCGCCAGTCTCTCACAACCCCTGATAAGTGTTGTCGTGGAACGTCGATACACGACTCGTGGATTCTGTTGAAATCTGCAGGAATCGAGTGGAGTGATGTGCTGAATATAGAGGGTGCAGTAGCCAGGTCTTGTTCATTCCAGTATACAACTGTGCAACAGTCGGTAGAGCGGTCTGCCTCAGTCACAGACGCGCACAGCACTATTTCAAGAGGAAGTCCACACCGGTTATCTCAAATTTGGCACCGTCAGCCTCACTTTCGGTTATCGTAACTCCCCATCCGTGGGCATCGCAAATCTGGGCAACAATCGAGAGCCCGTATCCGGGACTTCCGTCAATTGTCGAATAGCCCGAGTGGAAAACCTTCTCGCGTTCGGACTCCAGAACTCCGGACCCGTCGTCTTCGATATAGAAGCCAGACCCAGTATCGAGAATACCAACGCGGACAGTCTCTGCATCTCCATGTTTGCCTGCGTTCCCAAAGAGGTTCTCGAACACTCGACGTAACTGGACTTCGTTCGCTACCACGGTATCACTGGATTCGATGGTCAGGTCCATCCCTCCAGTGCTAACGGTGGCCCAAGCGTTGGAGGCGACTTCCTCCAACGAGAGTAGTTCTGCTGTGAGGTTCTCCCCACGGGCCAGCCCCAGGAGTTCCTCGAGGAGGTTTTCCATCCGATTGTGTGCTCGTGCTACCTCTTCGAGGTACGTCTCGTCACCAGTTTGTACTGCTAACTCCAGATTCCCTTCTGCAACGTTCAACGGCGTTTTCAGGTCGTGGGAGAGGGTACTCGCGAACGTTTCCAGTCGTTCGTTCCGCCATTGGAGTTCCTGCTTATGCTCTACTTCGGACGTGATCACACGCGAGTGGACAAACAACCCGTCTGTCATGGGGAAGACACGGACCTTTACCCAGTAGTCGTGAGGTTCGTAGTACGTTTTGAACTTGACTGACTCACCGGTGGCAAAGGCTTTCTTGTACTGTTCTCCAAGTTCTGTACCGTCTGCATCAGGGAACGCCTCCCAGAAACGTTGACCGATGATGGCGTCGGAGGAAATTCCGGTTCGTTCTGCCATTTCCTGATTCCAATACGTGATGTCCCAGTCCCTGTCGAGGGTGAAGAACCCATCAACTTGCTCGAACATTTCGAGCAGTTGGTCTCGGGCGACTGTTGCCCGAAGTTCCGCCCGGCGCTTGCCGACGAGATTGGAAATTTGGTTAGCCAAGAGTTCGTAGGTCTCGGTGCCCCCTTTCTGGACATACGCGGAGACGCCTGCAGTGATTGCTTTGGTAGCAACGTCCTCACTACCCTGGCCAGTATAGAGGAGAAATGGGAGGTTTGGATATTTGTTTCTCACAGCTTCCAGAAATTCCAACCCGTCCGCCCCTGGCATTTGATAATCGCTGACGATACAATCGATTTGGTCGGCGTCGAGACGGTCTAGTCCGTCAGCAGTGTTCGATTCCGTGAGGACCGAGAGGTCGTCGTCAAGCCGTTCAAGATATGTTGCCACCAGAGTAGTCAATTGAGAGTCGTCATCGACATAGAGGACTTGTGTAGAGGAATTTCGATTTATTCCCGAATTTTCAGATTGATTGAGAGTAGCCATAGAAATCCGTCACCTACCGTGAAGCAGTTTCCTACATACATAATACTTACCAAGAATTTACAAGCATGTGTCAGGTGTTTTATTTGACACATCTACCAACCATGAACACAGTCAAATTCGTCTTGTTGCCAACTCGTATCCTGTATTCCGCACGAACTCGAAAAATCGTCACAGTACGTAACTGTGAGCAGGAATACTGATTTTGAGAGCGTCGAATACCCAGAGCGTAGCAATCAGTGTGAGGTCGTCGGTGTTTTGACCCTCGGAGAAATAGTGCAGGTATGCCGAAGTCAAAAGACGAGTTCGAGACCTTGTACGGTTATCTACTGTACGAACCCGCCGACATCCTCCACCCCGACTACATGTACACGGTCTCCGAGATTGCACGCATGTTGCAGGGACTCGACCCGACGACAGACCTCGCCGAAGATACCGAAGACCACCTCATCGAGTGGACGATTCCGTGGATTGTCGCCAACGAAGAACAGTTCGTCATCAACGACCCCCGAGGTGACGAACCGGGGTACTTCGGTCTCCACCCCGACGTTATCGAGGACGAAACGGACGACGAATCCGACGAGGAGTAGGACTTAGGCCGTCATTCGCGCCGCCCGACATGCGAGTTCGATATCGTCCTGCGGACGGGTGAACACACTCGGGCCGTGGCCGACGTGGAGTTCTGAGAGGTCGTCGCCAACGATAGTGCGGAGTCTATCGAGACTCTCGATTATCAGGTCTCGGTCGCCCTCGGCGAGGTCGGTGCGACCGTAGCCACCGTTTGCAAACACGAGGTCGCCGCCGAAGCAGACGCCCGTCTGCTTGGCGTAGAAACACAGATGGTCGTTCTTGTGGCCCGGTGTGTGGAGCGCCTGAAAGACCGCATCGCCGATTTGGACGCGCTCTTCGTCGTCCACGCGGTTGTCCACGGCGAGGTGGCCGGGGTCGTATCCCCACGTCTGTACGTCGAACGCCTCGCGCACGGCATCCACGTTGTCGATGTGGTCCGGGTGGGTGTGGGTCACGTAAATCGCGTCGAGGTGGTCAGTGTGTTCTCGGACGGCCGAAACGACGTCGAAGTTCGCGCCGGTATCGACGAGCGCGGTGGTCTCGCCTTCGACGAGAAACACGTTACTCGTGAAGGCGCTGACGCCCTGCGCGAGATTTCGAATCATACCGTGGATAGGGTGAGTGGGGTCTTTCCTGTTGTGCCCCATCCGAACAGACTTTGTAGCCCTAACGAGGACCAACAGATAACACAGGGGGACCCATATGCGCCAATATCTCGACCTCGTGACGGACGTTATCGGTACCGGGAAGTACAAGCCGAATCGAACCGGCGTGGACACCATCTCGGGCTTTTCGAAACACTACCAAATCGACCTCGCCGAGGGGTTCCCACTCTTGACGACGAAAGACCTCTCGGGTTTTCGCTGGAACTCGCTGATTCACGAACTGCGGTGGTATCTCTCGGGCGAAGAACACATTCGAACGCTCCGTGAGGAGACGAAGATTTGGGACGCGTGGGCCGACGACGATGGTAACCTCGACACCGCCTACGGACGCTTTTGGCGGCGATTCCCCGTCCCCGACGACGATGCTCAACTGCCAGGTGAGGCGTGGCCCGACGCAGACCAGCGCTGGATGAACGACGAAGGTACCTTCGACCAACTCCAGTACGTCCTCGATACGCTGGAAGAGAATCCTAACTCTCGTCGCATGGTCATCAACGCGTGGCACCCCGCCAACGCCGCCGTCTCGACCCTGCCACCGTGTCACTACACCTTCGTCTTCAACGTCCAAGGGGACACACTCAACGTCCACCTCACCCAGCGCTCCGGTGACATCGCGCTCGGGATTCCCTTCAACATCGCCGCCTACTCCATTCTCGCGCAGGTCGTCGCCCAACAGACCGGATTCGAACTCGGGTCGTTTGGCCACACTATCGTGGACGCACACGTCTACTGCGGCACCGGCGAGCGCGGCGAGTGGTACGGCGACAACCTCGACGAACTTCAATCTCGTATCGCAGACGTGACCGACCCCGAAGGCTACCTCGACGTGCGCGACTGGTTACTCGAAGAAGCGCCCGCCGAAGCCGAGGGCAAAGAGGACTACGACCACGTTCCCGGTCTGCTCCTGCAAGCCTCCCGCGAACCCCGTGAACGCCCGACGCTCGACATTGCTGATGTCCCCCTCTCGGACCTCACCTTCGACGACTTCGCCCTCCGTGACTACGACCCCGCCGACGGGATTCGCTTCTCGGTGGCCGAATGAGCGTCTCGTTCACGCTCATCGCCGCGGTCGCTGCGAACGGTGTCATCGGTCGCGACGGCGACATGCCGTGGCACCTCCCCGAAGACCTCGCACACTTCAAGCAGACGACGATGGGCCATCCCGTCGTCATGGGCCGAACGACCTACGAGAGCATCGCCGCCCAAATCGACGGCCCGCTTCCGGGACGACACAACATCGTCCTCACGACCCGCGATATCGACCTCCCCGAGGGTGCTGAAGTCGTCGGCTCAGTCGAGGAAGCAATCGACGCCGCCGAAGCCGCGGCCGACGAGATGGGTGTCGATTCGGCATACGTCGTCGGCGGGCAGACCGTCTACGAGCAGTTCTTCGACCGTGCCGACGCGATGGTTCTCACCCAACTCGACGAGTCGTTCGAGGGAGATACGCGATTCCCTGACTGGGACGCCGACGAGTGGACAGAGGTCGAACGCGACGAGCGCGACGGATTCGCGTTCGTCACCTACGAGCGCCGCGATGGCGGTGAAAGCCGATGACCAACTGGGAGTACAAAATCATCCGAACCTCGGATGGCGGCCTGTTTAGCGGTGATACTGCACCGATGGAAGACGTGATGGACTCACTCGGAAGTGAGGGCTGGGAACTCGTCGATGCCATCTCGGACTCGCGCGGTGCAGGTGCAGGAAGCGGGCAGACGGCGCTCGTGTTCAAGCGACCGGTCGAATAGAACGCAAAATCTCGTTTCGGTTCTTACTCGGCGATTGGTTTGGGGAGCCGTGCTGAATAGCGGGTGTGAGCCAGCCACCACATAAGAAAGAGCAGTGACAATTTCGGAACCGTTAGACAGGAACCACTCATTTCACCAACAATGAACGTCCAACAGGCGATTCTCGTCGAGTTGTTCGCGTTGGTGCTAGTCGCATTCGGGGGATTCTACTGGCTCGTCGAGCCCGGAAACAGTTTTCAGTTGGTGGTCAATCTAGGACTAGTCGTCGGCGCGATTGGGGTGGTTGCAGGATTCGTAGGCGAACGGGAGTGAGCCACCCATTCACCACTCAAATCCGCCCTCTCGGTCAAGTTTGATTTCTGCTGGCCACACTCTCTACTTGATTTTCATTCCAGTGAAAAACCAACTTCTGGACCATCAGTGATACTCACGAGAATTCTCACCGAGCCGGACCCAGTATCTGGCCCAAGTTCAGCTCGAAATCGTTCTGTCGCGGAGTTTTGTTGTAAATAGACCTTGAGAGTAAGACTGTCACTCCGAGTTCGATCGAGATGTTCTTCATAACTATCTGATTCCTGAGCGTTCCAACCGTTTCCATCACTACCCAGCACTTCGCTCATGTGCTGATCAAGAACGACTAGATCTCCCTGAAAATATTCACTTGTCTCGTTACTAACTAGTACCTCCAGGTCCATCTCGCTCGACGTATTCTGTCTCTCTGGAGTTGTACCTTGCTCAGTCTGAAAACTAAGACACCCCGACAAACCGATGAGGACACCTGACGAGAGTTGTAAGACCCTTCTCTTCGAGATTCCCATTGCAGTTGAGACAGTATGCCCCGTTAATTAAAAACCATCAGATAGGAGACAGTATCTATTCATTTTGCCGAGCAGGCTGCCCAATGGGACCCGATTCGCGTTATCATACCTTCGTTCGCACACTCTAGAAGAGCTGAAACAGAGAAAACAGACGATTCAGCCGAGACTACCTTCCATCTCTAATTCGACCAGGCGATTGAGTTCGACGGCGTACTCGATGGGGAGTTCTTTGGTAATCGGTTCGATGAACCCAGAGACAATCAGTTGCTTGGCTTCGTCGTCAGAGAGGCCGCGCGACTGGAGATAGAAGATGTCGTCGTCGCCGATTTTCCCGACGGTCGCCTCGTGAGCGACATCGACTTCGCTCTCGTGAATCTCGATGTGCGGCATCGTATCCGAGAGCGACTCGTTGTCGAACATCAGCGCATCGCACTCGACGGCACACGACGACCCTTTCGCGCCGTGCGCGATGCGGACGAGGCCACGGTAGTTGGTGCGGCCACCACCGCGAGAGATTGATTTCGAGACGATAGTCGATTTCGTGTGCGGTGCGTTGTGGTAGACTTTTGCGCCGGTGTCGATGTTTTGACCCTCGCTGGCGAACGCGATGGTGATGTGGTTGTCCGAGGCACCGCGGCCGTTCAGGATGGTCGCGGGGTAGAGCATCGTCGTCTTCGACCCCATCGACCCGGAAATCCACTCCATGCGGCCACCTGCATCGACGATAGCGCGCTTCGTGTTCAGGTTGTAGGTGTTCTTCGACCAGTTTTGGACCGTCGAATACTGCACGTGTGCGTCCTCTTTGACGAAGACTTCGACGCACCCAGAGTGGAGGTTAAAGACCGAGTACTTGGGTGCCGAACAGCCCTCGATGTAGTGGACTTCCGACCCCTCTTCGGCGACGATGAGCGTGTGTTCGAACTGGCCCATTCCGGCGGAGTTCATGCGGAAGTACGCCTGAATCGGCATCTCGACGGTTATGCCCTCGGGAACGTAGACGAACGACCCACCGGACCAGATTGCGCCGTGGAGTGCGGCGAACTTGTTATCGCTCGGTGGGACGCACTTCGTCATGAAGTACTCCTCTACTAACTCGGGGTGGTCGCGGACGGCTTTGTCCATGTCGCAGAAGACGACCCCCTGTCTCTCCCACTCTTCCTGCATATTCTGGTAGACGATTTCGGATTCGTACTGGGCACCAACACCCGAGAGGGCGTTGCGCTCTGCTTCCGGAATCCCGAGTTTGTCGAACGTGTCACGGATGTCTTCGGGGAGATCCATCCAGTCTTTGACGCCGCCGCGAACGTCCACGTCGGGCCGGATGTAGGGGACGATGGCGTTCACATCGACTTCCGAGAGGTCGGGTTGGCCCGGCCAGCCGGTCGGCATCGGCATCTTCTGGAACATTCGGAGCGCGCGCAGACGGCGCTCCAGCATCCACTCGGGTTCGTCTTTGTCCGCCGAGATGACGCGTACCGTCTCCTCGTTTAGCCCTTTTTCTGCGATGAAGGCCGCCCGCTGTTCCTTCTTGAAGTCGAAGCGGTTCTGTACGTCAGTGTCTTTGAAATACTGTTCCTCTCGTGTACTCATGATGTTCTAGGGGTGCCGAGCGGATATCAGCATGCCTACGGAGTTCAGCACGCGAGACTGTCTACTTCGGCCGGTAGTCGGTGTACAACGACTCTTCGAAGGCGGTTATCTCGCGTATACTCAGGTAGGTTGCCGTCGTTGGTGTGACTGCGGCAGAAGCCGCCATTGTTTGTGTTCCATCCACCCTGGTCCTCGTGACTATCTCCCTCCCCGCTTTTGGGCCACCGCATCCTGTTCACCACCGGCCTCCATCTTCCCAGCCTCCAGTCGTTCGCTTTCGCACACTGTTTTCCTCGCTGACATCCATAGTTCACGTATGAGCAAAGCCCGATTCGAGGTGTACCTCGATGCAGCATCGCAGTATCGCTGGCGACTCGTCCACGACAACGGTAACATCCTCGCCGACTCGGGCGAGGGGTACGCATCGAAACAGAAGGCAAAACAGGGGATACAGAGCGTGAAGACCAACGCATCGGATGCCCGTATCGTCGATTTGTAATTCACTATTCCCCACGCCGTCTGTGAACCCCACGGCACTGCCGGGGGTGGAGGGTTTTTCCGCCTTCGGAACGCACAGGGTGATAATGACGAACCTTGGCTCAATGGAGGAACGATGAACCGAAACGACAAGCAAGCCTACGACCGCGGAACCTCGCTGTTCTCGCCGGACGGCCGAATCTATCAAGTCGAGTACGCCCGCGAAGCGGTCAAGCGCGGCGCACCCGTCGTCGGCGTCCGCACGGGCGACGGCGTCGTCCTCGCAGTCCGACGCTCGACCGCCTCGTCGCTCATGGAACCGACGAGCATCGAGAAACTCCACAAACTCGACGTCCACCTCGGTGCCGCTAGCGCCGGACACGTCGCTGATGCGCGCAAACTCGTCGATTTCGCCCGACAGACAGCCCAGCGCGAACGCCTGCGATACGGCGAACCGATGGGCGTCGAAGCCCTCACGAAGGCTATCACCGACGACATCCAAGAGAGTACCCAGTACGGTGGCACTCGTCCGTACGGTGCTTCACTGCTCATCGCAGGCTACGAAAACGGACGCGGCCAACTCTTCGCGACCGACCCCTCGGGGACGCCGCAAGAGTGGAAGGCAGTCGCCATCGGCGGCCACCGCGAGGACATTCAAGGTCTCCTCGAAGAGGAGTACACCGACGACCTGTCGCTCGGTGACGGTATCTCAATTGCCGTGCGGGCACTTCGCTCGTCTGACGAAGAACTAACCTCGGAAGAGATTAGCGTCGCAACCATCTCGGAAGATGGGTACCACTCGGTCGAAGGCGAGACGGTCGCCGAAGCGTTCGGCGACGCTGCCGAGGAGTAAATGCCATCGACAGATGCGGTGACGCTCTCCCGCATCGCGGTGTATCCGGTCAAGTCGCTCGACCCCGTGTACCTCGAGCAGGCTGAAATCGTCGAAAATGGCGGTCTCAGCGGTGACCGCGAGTACGCTATCTTCGACGAAGACGGAAACTACGTCAACGGAAAACGAGAGCGCGCGACGCACCAAATCCGAAGCAGTGTCGCGCTCGACGACGAGACGATTCGTCTGTCGGCCCCCGAAGTGGAGGACTACGACGGCCCTGTCGCTGGTGCGGACGACTGGCTGGAAGCCTACTTCGGCTATTCGGTCGCACTCCGGCGCGACGAAGCAGGTGGGTTTCCCGACGACACCGTCGCGAGCGGACCGACAGTTATCTCCACCCAAACGCTCGAAGCCGTCGCCTCGTGGTACGACGGTATCAGTGTGGACGAGATGCGTCGGCGACTCCGGCCAAACCTCGAACTCGACGCGCCCGAACCGTTTTGGGAAGACACCCTGTTCGACTCACGAGACACTCGTGTGGACTGGTCGCTGGGGTCGGCGTCGTTCATCGGCGTCAACCCTTGCCAGCGGTGTATCGTCCCCACACGAGACCCCGAAACGGGCGAATCAACGCCGGAGTTCAAAGAGACGTTCATGCAGAAACGCGCCGAGACGATGCCACCGTGGTCCGGCGGCGACTGGTTCGACCACTACTTCCGGTTGATGGTCAATACGAAGGTGCCACGATTGTCGTGGGGCGAGACGCTCTCCGTTGGCGACGAGGTCTCTGTCAGCGATATTCGGGCTGTCTAAGCCCGCTGTTTTTACCACCCAGCGAACTTGTCGCGGCGATACAAGTCGAGTTCGCTCACGGTCGAACCGTCTTGGAGCGCCGCGAATCGAATCGCATTCGCAATCTCTTCTGGTTCGGTGACTTCGCCCGCTTCGAATCTGACTTCGAACGACTCGCCGTCTTCTGAGCCGAACTCGGTTCGGACTTCGGTCGGGTTGACGACGGTGATGCCGACTCCGGCGTCGCCGACTTGGCCTTCGAGGCTGTGGGCAAAGCCGCGAACCCACCACTTCGAAGCGGCATAGACGGGGTTGAACGGACGAGGATACTGTCCGGCGAAGCTTCCGACGAAGATGAGGTTGCCCGTCGTCTCGCGGAGATGTGGGAGCGCCGCCCGAGAGACGTAGAACACGCCATCGACGTTGGTATCCATCATCTGCCGATACTCGTCGGTCGTCATCGACTCCACGTCAGACCCGCGTGCGAGCCCGGCGTTGTTGACGACGACATCGAGTCGGCCGAAGGTTTCGACCGTCTGGTCGATGGCGGATTCGACTGCGGCTTCGTCGCGTACGTCGGCCGGGAGGACGAGCGTCTCGACGCCGAAGTCGGCTTCGAGTTCGTCTGCGAGGTGTTCGAGGCGGTCTTCGCGGCGGGCGAGCAGTGCGATGTCGGCACCGACGTCGGCGAGCGAACGGGCGGTTTCTTCACCGATGCCCGAACTCGCACCGGTGACGAGTGCGACGGCGTCTTCGAGGTTCTTGCGCATACGTGTCGGTGTGCAGGCCAGCCCAATCAAGGGTTTCCCCGCGGCAGAAATTTGACAGAATCGCCGTGCATCGCCGACATCCGCGGATTTACATCACCGGACTGGGTGGGAAGTCACATGTTCACGCTCACCGGCGCACAGGTTGTCGATGTCGATGGAACCCGCGAAGCAAACGTCGTCATCGACGAGGAATCGGGGAGAATCGTCTCGGTCGGCGACGAGGTCGAAGGCGAGACGCGAGACGTCTCGGGGAACGTCATCGCACCGGGTCTCATCGACTCGCACGTCCACCTCATGATGGACAGTCGGCCCAACGTGGCTGGCTACATGCAAGAGACCCACGAACGCGGGTGCTTCCGCGCCGCGGCGAACTTCCAGAAGACGCTCGAAGCGGGCGTCACGACTGTCCGCGACCTCGGCGCACCGAGAGACCTCGGAACGACTGCGAAGGCCACTGTGGCCGCCGGTGAACTCGACGGCCCACGCGTCCTCGCCTGCGGGGAGAACATCACGATGACCGGCGGCCACGGCCACTACTGGGGTCGTGAGGCAGACGGTCCCGACGAGGTTCGCAAAGCCGCCCGTGAGCAACTCAAGCGCGGTGCAGACGTGGTAAAGTGCATGGCGACGGGCGGCGTCCTCACCGAAGGCGCAGTCACCGGCGCACCGGAACTCTCCGAAGAAGAGATGCGCGCCCTCGTCGAAGCGGCGAGCGCGAAAGGCATCCCGACCGCCGCACACGCCCACGGCAAAGCAGGCATCCAAAACGCCTCGCGGGCCGGTATCACCAGTATCGAACACGGGATGTTCATGGATCAAGAGACGGCCAAAATCCTCGTGGAGAATGGAACCTACTGGGTGCCGACCGCCTCCGCAGTACTCGAAATCGTCGAGAACGGCATCGACGCGGGAATCCCCGAAGAGGCCGTCGCAAAGGCAGAAGAAGCAGCAGCGGCGTTCGAAAAAGCGTGGGAACACGCCCTCGATGCCGGTGTGAAAATTGCGATGGGCACCGACGCGGGGACGCCGTTCAACAAGCACGGACAAAACGCCCTCCGCGAGATGGAGTTGATGGTCGAGTACGGTCTCTCACCGGAGGAAACACTCAAAGCCGCGACGGTCACCGCCGCCGAACTCCTCGGACTGGACGACGTTGGAAAGGTGAGCGAAGGCTACGTCGCAGACCTCGTCGTCCTCGACGCCGACCCGAGCGAAGATGCGAGTGCGTGGCGGACCGTTTCGACGGTCTTCCGTGAGGGGTCACAGGTCGTCTAATCGCATCACGTCAGGCCATCGCACGGTTGCTCAGAAGCGATATCCTTATACAACGTCGGGCGATACGAATTACTGTACCAACGTGCTCTGTTGGTGTAGTCCGGCCAATCATCTCACCCTCTCACGGTGAGGACCAGGGTTCGAATCCCTGACGGAGCACTTCTCTGACGAACTACACACCGAGCGACCGCTCTGCGTGTCGGTCGGTTCTGTGAGTCTGTGTGTGCGACTCAAAGGGATTCGAATCAGGGAGCGAGTGCGACACGAAGTGTCGCAATAAGACGAACGGCGAAGCCGTGAGTCAGTGAGCGACCGTGGTTCGAATTCCTGACAGAGCACTTTTCGAACTCTCTGACAGAGTGCAACGCCACACATTCGGGAACCGCAACTATTTGTCTCCCCACCGATTAGCCGGATGGGGATGTTACTCGTCGGAACGGTCGTCGCGGACGCAACGACCATCATCGAAGCGGGGGCTGTCGTCGTCGAAGGGGACCGTATCGTCGCCGTCGGTAAGGAATCCGCCCTCGCCGAACAGTACGCAGGACACGAGCGACGCGAGTTCGACATCGTCGCACCGGGACTCGTCGGCGGGCACATTCACTCCGTCCAGTCGCTCGGGCGGGGACTCGCCGACGACACCGAACTTCTTGACTGGCTATTCGACCACGTCCTGCCGATGGAGGCGGGTCTCGACGCAGATGGAATGCGCATCGCCGCCGAGTTGGGATATCTCGAACTCATCGAGTCGGGCACGACGACGGTCATCGACCACCTGTCGGTTCGGCACGCCGACGAAGCCTTCGAGGCGGCCGGGAGAATGGGAATCCGGGGTCGCATCGGGAAGGTGCTGATGGACACCAACGCCCCCGTCGACTTGGAAGAAGACACCGACGAGGCACTGGCAGAGACCGAACACCTGATTCAGAAGTATCACGACTCGTTCGACGGGCGAATTCAGTACGCCGTCACGCCACGCTTTGCCGTCACCTGTTCTGAGGAATGCCTTCGTGGGGCACGTGAGTTGACGGACAAGTACGACGGCGTTCGTATCCACACCCACGCGAGCGAGAACCGTGCCGAGATTGCGACTGTCGAAGAAGAGACGGGCATGCGCAACATCCACTGGTTAGACGAAGTCGGCATCACCGGTGACGACGTGGTACTCGCACACTGCGTCCACACCGACGAGTCCGAACGCGAGATTCTCGCCGAGACGGGAACACACGTCACCTACTGCCCATCGTCGAACATGAAACTCGCTTCGGGTATCGCACCGATTGCGGACTATCTCGACCGGGGAATCAACGTCGCACTCGGGAACGACGGCCCACCGTGCAACAACACGCTCGACCCCTTCACCGAGATGCGACAGGCGAGTCTCCTGCAAAAAGTCGCCGCGCTCGACCCGACGAGTACACCCGCAGGCGTCGTCTTCGAGATGGCGACAGAGAGCGGGGCACAGGCCGCTGGATTCGACCGCGTCGGGAAGCTTGCAGAGGGCTGGAAAGCCGATATCGTGGGCTTGACCACCGACCTTACGCGAGCAACTCCCCTCCACGACGTACTCTCGCACCTCGTGTTCTCGGCCCACGGCGACGATGTCGAGTTCACGATGATAAATGGAGAAGTCCTCTACGACGAGGGCGAACACGTCCGCGCCGACGCCGACCGGATTCGACACGAGGCCCGCGAGTACGCCGCCGATATCGGCAGTGTCGCTATCGAGGATTTCGCCAACTGACCTTTCGAGTCTAAACCGGCCGCCACCGCCGACATTTTGAGGGTTGCTATCCGCAGTACCAGTATGACTGTCCACCTCCGTACCGCGACGGAGTCCGACCTCGCCGCGATTCGCGATATCTACGCACCCTTCGTCGAAGACACCGCGATTACGTTCGCCTACGACCCACCCAGTCTGGACGACTTGCGAGAGAAGTTCGAGAAGAAGACGAACCACCCCTGGCTCGTCTGCGAGCGCGGCGGCGAGGTAGCAGGCTACGCCTACGCCGGACCGGTTCGAAAACGAGCGGCGTACCAGTGGGCCGTCGAAACATCCGTCTACGTCCATCCGGACCACCAGCGCCACGGGATTGCTCGCGGACTCTACACGGCGCTGTGTGAGTTACTCGAAGAACAGGGCTACGTCGTCGCCTACGCCGTGATTACGACACCAAACCCGGCGAGCATCGCGTTCCACGAGTCGATGGGATTCGAACGCGTGGGGAAATTCGACGCCGTTGGCTACAAACACGACGCGTGGCACGACGTCGAATGGTGGGCATTCGACCTTCGGGCACGACCTGACGACCCCGAAGAACCGCTTTCGGTCGCGGAGGCACAGACGTTCGGCTGGTGGGACGACGCCCTCGAAGCGGGGCGCTCAGCGATGGAGTCGTCGGACGGAGAGTAAGTGAGGAGACGCGTCAGCAACACAGCAGCGACACGTCGGTGTTAGAGGGTCAGAACGGAGCGTGTCGATTACGCGCGAACTTCGGCCGACTCTTCGGCGTGGTCTTCACTGTCGGCGTTGTTCGGGGCGAGATTTTTGAGGGCGTACTGTTCGACACCCGACGAGAGCATCGCTTCCCAGCTTTCGAACTCCGAGGATGCCGAGACGTGCCGGTCCCACTCGTGGTCCGGTATCGACTCGAACGACTCCTGGTCGTCAATTTCGAAGTCACTGTTGGCGATGAACTCGCCAATCGAACTTGCGTTACAGTGTGCTTGCATCCACGTCGGCGGAAAGAGATCCGCGAGTGTTACCTCGCCGCCGAGACCACCAATCTCGACGTCAAGCGACAGTGGTTCGGTTTTCGTCTGACCCTCACCCATACGCGGGGGTTTGTCGCTGGGTATAACGGTGTTGCGGTTGGCGTTCACGAAATTCAGTTCGTTGAGATGATTTCGACGACGTCGCGGTGGCTGAGTTCGTGGTCTGCGCCGATTTGGCGCTTCGAGTGGCAGTCGATACCGTGGAGGAGGCCGTCGCCGATGTCGGAGTGCAGGTGGTAGGCGAAGTCCTCTGTCGTGGAGTCCTCGGGGAGGATAAAGCAGTCGCGGAAGACGCCCTGCGAGTCGGACTTGCCGTTTGCGCTGCCGGGGAAGATAGCGATTGCACCCATCACGTCGAAGAGTGCCGCCTCGAGGACTTGCTGGACGCCCGTACCGCCGTACTCGCCGATGAACTCACGAATTTGTTCGAGACCTGCTTCCTGTTCGTCGCTCACGTCGCCGACGATTTCGAAGTCGTCGTCGCCGGGGCGGTAGTCGAGGACACCGCCTTCCTGTGCGTTCTTGAGTGCCTTCTCCGCGTGCGCGCTCGCGGGGATGAACGTGAGGTGTTCGTACTCGGGGTCCTCCGTGATTTCCTCGTAGTTCTCCTGGGAGACTGGTTTGTCCATCTTGTTCGCCGCGATGATGATTGGCTTCGTGCGCTTGCGAATCTCGCGGGCGAGGGCTTCTCTGTCCTCGTCTTCCCACTCGTTGGGGTCGAGGCCCAAGTCGAGCGAGAGGATGATTTGCTTGATTTCGTCTTTGTTCGTCTTGAACGCGGACATCTGCTCTGCGAGGTCGACTTCGATGTCTTTCTCTTCGCCGTGGTAGCCCGAGCGGTAGCGCTCGATGCCTTTCTCGAGGATGCCCAGATACCACATGTCGAGTTCGTTCTCGAGGAAGTCGATGTCCTTGCGGGGGTCGTGACCCTCTGTCGCTTCGCCTTCGATGTCGGTCTCGCCCGAGAAGTCCACGACGTGGACCAGCACGTCCGCCTCGTTGAGGTCGGTCAAGAACTGGTTACCGAGGCCTTTCCCCTCGTGTGCGCCGGGAATAAGACCTGCCACGTCGACGAGTTTTACTGGGACGAAGCGCATGCCGTCGTTGCAGTAGCCAACTGAAGGCGTACACGACTCGTCGAACTCGGGGGCCGCGCACTCGACGCGGACGTAGGCTTCACCGATGGATGGGTCGATAGTCGTGAACGGATAGGCACCTTCCGGTACGTCGTTCATCGTCGCCGCATTGAAGAAACTGGATTTCCCGACGGATGGCTTTCCGACGAGACCAATCTTGTAACTCATTCGTTGGTGCGACTGGTGTCTCGAATACCAATAACGATTCGACGTTGGTCCGCGTGTGCGTGAAATTGCCATGCGCAGTCACAGCGGTATGAGGTCGGGTTGTTCACGACGCAGACGATGTGCATTCAGGCGATGTGCGTCTCCGGTGCATCTTTGTCGCTATCTCTCCGACACTCGCGTATGACCGATTCAGCGGATTCCGAGGCCGAGGACGAACCATCTCCCGGTGAGAACCCCGTGGGTGACACCTTCGGTGTCGGCATCCACGTCACCGAAACGGAGTTGCGATTCGTCGTCAACGTCCCCTCCGACATCGACTCGGGGTGGACCGACCCCGAAGCATTTCAACAGCTCGTCGAACGCGTCACGTGGGACCAACTCGACCAAGAACAGGTTCTTCGGTCGATTGCGACGAACGCCCCCACTGGAGAGACTGTGTTTCTCGGGCGCGTCACGCTCCACCCCGATGGAACAGTCGTGGACCACACCCTTCGGGTTCCCGCCTTCGACGACGCGTGACCGATACTTTGGATACCGCAACCGCGGTTCGGACCATGCAAGATGCCGCACTCTCGCGGGCACTCACCAGCGACGGGCAGGTTCGTGCGTCGCTCGCGCTCGCCGGGGCGCTCGAAATCGCACGCGAATCGGCCGAATCGAGTTCGTTCGACGGCAACGTCACGCTCTCGGCGTCGCTCGCGTTCATTTCGACGTTCATTGCACATCGACACGTCAGTGATTCGCTTCAGTCTGCTATCCGTGCAACCGACGACTCGGCGTGGTATCCGTCCGGGTCAGCCACTCACGGCGACGACGAACTCGTCTGTCGCGGTGCTCGGCTTGCTATCGACCGATTCGATATCGAGCCGTCGCGACTCAGCGCACGCTGTGATGTGGCGCTAAAAGAAATCGTCCGAGAAGAGTAAGCCACGGATGTGACAGTTGCCCCGTAGTGGGACGGAGGGCACGTGGCTACTGTTTGCGGTGGTCCGACGCAACGAAGGCGTTACTTGCCTTTTGCGTGGTCCGGCTTGCCGTTGTCGTCGGATTCCTCGTCTTCGTCGTCCGATTCACTGTCTTTCTCTGCGTCCTCGTCGTCGTCCTTCTTGTCGTCGTTCTTCTTGTCGGCCTTGTCTTTCGCGTGTTCCGGTGGGCCCTGGTCTTTGTCTTCGTGCTTGTCTGCTTTGTCGTCTTTCGGACCGGCGTGGTCAGGGCGTTTTTCGTCAGCCTTTCCGGGGTTGTTCTCGGTCACGAAGTCCGAGACTGCCTGTCCCATCGGGCCGTCGTAGTCCATCGTCTTGAGGCGCTCGACGAATCGGCTCACGAGGTGGCCGAATGGACTGTCGTCTTTGACCTCACCCGAGAGGGTTGCGGTCGTCTCGGCCGTTTCGTTGTCGTAGGTCGCGGTCACGTTGACCGTGGTGTTCTGGAGGGGTGCCGCGAGTTCGACCGTCCCGTTCGCGTCGGTGGTGTACTCGCCTGCGTCAGTGTAGTTGCCCGAGACGACGACCGTGGCGTTCTCGACGGCTTCGTCGTCGTCGGTCACGCTGACGGTGACGCTCGCATCGTTCGCCTGCGACACGGAGACACCGAAGTCGTCAGCCGTGATTTCGACGGTGCGGTCAACACTCTGGTTGCCGCTGGTGGCGAGGAAGGTGAGGTTCGTCGTGGTCTCTGGTTCCGAGACGGAGACCTTGCCGTCTGCATCGGTCTGGTAGGTGCCGTTCTCGTAGTTGTCACCAGTGACTTCCACCGTCGCGTTCTCGACTGCTTCGCCGTACTGGCGGACCGTCGCAGTCACCGAGTCGTTGGCGTCGTCGTGTTCGACGGCGACGCGCAGGGACTTGTCGAGGGGAACGAGTTCAACTGATTCGCTCGCCGTCGCGTTGTCCGCGGTTGCGTTGATAGTAACGTTCACGCGCTCAGACGGGTTGGGGAGTTCAATCGTCCCGTTTGCATCCGTCTGGTACGTGCCGTTACCGCTGTAGTTCGCGTTCGATTCGACGACGACCGTCGCGTTCTCGACGGCCGAATCGTTCTGGGTTACAGTCACTGTCGCCGCTCCCGTCTCGTTACTCTGGGTAACGTCGAGCGAGAGTGTTTGGTCGGCGGCCGCTGCGCCGACGGTCGCGGGGACCATCGCCGCGGCCAACAGTGCGACGACCATGACTGCCGTGATGTGTTTGCTGCCGCGCATGCAACCATCGCTTGTCACCCTAAGTGCCTAAAAGGGGGTTACCGTGACCCCGGTTTTCGCTGAATTTCACGTTATTCAACGTATCTTCAATCGGGCTTTCGTCTGTCGATTTCGACCATTTTCGATAGATGGAACTCACACAGTGGTATTGATGTGGTCCACAGCACGCTCATGCTCACACGAGTCGTCGAAAATTGTTTGGAAACCGACTCTTCGAGTGTATTGCTTGGCAGACTCGCACGCTCGATGCCAAGCCTGCGGCTCACTGTATAAATGAAGAAAGCCCAGCAGGCAACGCCTA
>NZ_JBKIII010000003.1:0-290516 GCF_046557615.1 Haloferax sp. DFSO60
CTCGTCGATATCCTCCAATCGTCGCCCAAGCAGTTCTGGGCAATCTCCGCCGAAACCGCGAGTGGGACATTCGTACACGAGCTAGAACACCGCGCGGAACTCCTCCAGACGGCGCTCAGTGAACTCGAACCCATCGAACGACGGGCCGAGCAACGCGGCGTCTGGACGGTAGACGGGCAGACGGCGGTCACGGACCGAGTTCTGGAGTACATCGCGAGCGCGGAAGAGGAAATCGTCTACATGACCGTCGAGGACCTCCTCACGGACGACTTAATCGACGGGTTGGGTGAGGCTGCAGAGCGGGGTGTTTCGATCAAGCTCGCTGGGGTGTCGACGGAGGTCCAAGAATACATTCAAGAGGAAATCCCCGGCGCGACGATGTTCGAATCGCTGTGGGTCTGGTCGGACACGTCGGCGGGACGACTCATGATGGTCGACGGGCGAAAAACTCTCGTGAGTGCGCTCGTCAACGGTGAGGACGCGAGTCCGTCTGACCCGCGGTCGGAGACCGCCATCTGGGGCGAGGGTGACACGAACAGTCTGGTCGTGGTTATGAAGGCGATCTTCACCTGGCGACTCGACGCGGAGGATTCAAATTGACTGAATCCACTAACGGCAACTCAACCATCCACAGAATGAATCCAAATCTGAATCTGCATGGTCGGAGCCCTGCACCGACGTACTGGCGGTATTACTCATGACTACCTTTGATAACACAGAAGATAACGACCCGGGTACTGATGCGGACGGTGTCATTCGAGCCGAGTACGACTGGTCGTCACTGCCCCCGAGTACAGCGGTTATCGAGACCGTCGCAGTCGCGGCAAATTGCGAGCCCACGGCGCTCGAACCGTTATACAATACGGTCGACCCAGACGCCCTCGATGCGCTCCTTGGCTCCAGTGACTTCCACTCGACTGACGGACTCACTACCGTTTCGTTCGAGTTCGCTGGCCATAGTGTAACTGTTCAGGCCAATGGGGTGGTCATCGCCCAACCGGCCGACTATCGACACGAATCGAAGTGACACCAGGGCGAATCTGGCAGCATCGAATCACCGCTCTGGAAGACCTGTCGTCTCCAGTTGAGTGACGTTAGCATCAGGGATTCGGCAGCGACACTGCCCCAGAGAGCGAGTCGAGCACTGTCTCGACCTGTTCGTTGGGGTGGTACCGGACGGCTCCGCTTCTGTGTTCGAACTCGACGACGCCGTACTCTGCTAACTTCGGCAGGTGGACGTGGTGTAGTTGAATGAAGAGATTTTTCCGGTCCTGCAGTGGGTCGTTCTTGGAGTCAGAACCACTACTGTGGAACTGGTCGACGATCTCGTCAACCGTCGTGGTCTCGTCAGCCTCGTGGCGCAAGTGGTGGATGATTCGTCGTCGGTGCTGGTCGGCAACGAGCTGGAGACACGCGTCGAGACTGTTGGTCGTCATACTACGTCCCTTTCTACAGAGGTGCATCAATTATGACTATTTTCACACGTGAGAAGGTTTTGATTATGTGAGTGACACTCGAAAACTGCGCATCTCTGCGTCGATAGTCACTTTTTATGATACGAGTGAATGTAGACGAACCGCCTCCCCTGATGGCCGATGTCAGCCGAGTACTCAAAAACTCGTCTCTGCAAAAAATTGTCCCGGCCCCACTCGTCCGTTTGTGGGAAACTACGTGTGGCCTTCCACGCTTCCTGTGTGCATGGCCTGTGGAATTTCCGTCGTCGCGTTTTACCGTGGATTGGGTTGTTATTATCCGAGAGACGAATCGGCAAATTGGCGGTGATGTTGGGCGACCGGAAATCGGATGTGAGTCGTTTCCCCCCACCGCAGGACACGTTCGACCCGATGACGACGCCCGTTGCCCGCGGTGTCGCCTACGGCCAGCAACTCACGAACCACATGGAGAAGTTCCTCGAGGACAACTTCACACCGTACCCCTACGACCAGGAGGACAGTCGAGTCCGCAACTTCTCCTCGAACGTCGAGGGGACCGTCGACCCAACGGCCGACACGACACAGGTAAAGATACGATGGTCAAGAACATCACTGCGGGACGACTCGCGGACGAGATTGACGCTGACGAACAATTCACGTTCATCGAAACGCGTCCCGAAGACAGCTTCGAGGCCTTCCCCAAGGAAAAACGGGGAAAGACAATCGACGCTACCGACTACCGGTGAACTTCTTGCGAATGTCGTTTGCCGTGAGTACCCCCTGTAAAACGTACGAGAGCCCACTATAACGAGAAGCGATTATTGCTGTTCCGAGGAGGAGTGCAGCGCGCTTCTTGTTCCCTCGCCGGAGTGCGAAGCCAGCCTGCACGAGTATAGATGCGATATTCACTATCGTCCATCGATTCTGTTTCAGCCGTTTTGTCAGGGTTCTATTGGCCATCACCTAAATTACGGGCTGCGCTCGGGTAATCCTGTGGGTCGGTAACAGTGGCCCACTGGCTGAGCCAGCCGCCGTCAAATCGATAGAGTGCACTCCCAACTTTCGAGTCTAGATGAGTTGTTCCCACCGGTAGCGACCGTACGTTTTTCCACGACTGTCCCGTTGACCGCATTCACTGGGATGAGCGTTACGTTCTGATTTGTGGGGAGATACATCGTTACACTCGTCTGCCCACTAACTACCGTCGTCGAGTCGAACGTACTCCCGCTTTCGGCGACCACGACGAGTTTCGTGACGCCATTCGTCGTAGTTGATGCCGGCGTCGACGTCACCGTCGTCGTGACACTTCTGCTGGCCCAGGGCTCGGTTACCGAGAGTCGCTCGAACACTGTCGACTCGGTCGTCTCTATCATGATGGTGGGGTCGAGCGTCAGACAGCCGTTCCCAACAACCAGCCCAAGCAGGGGTATCGTCGCAACGACCCGGCGACGTGAGGGAATGCCAGTCATTAATTGTCCTCTTCAGTGTCCGAATGCTTGAGCGTTGTACTGCTGGGCGTCCAAGTAGTCCATATGCTCGATCACTCCACCTCGGTGGTGGAGCGGGCTATAGAGGGCTGCAGTACCTACTAGTAGTGATGTCCGAATCAGAAACGACCCGCTGGGAGTACGAGACGCTTCGCCCGCCGCGCGATGAGACCCAAAAAGAAGCAGAAGATCCGAAAGCGGACTTGAATCAACTCGGTGCAGAGGGCTGGGAGTTTGTGGAGACAATCGACTACGAGGGAGGCGGCACCAAGTACCTCGTTTTCAAGCGACCTGCCCGATCGAGTGAGCCAGTATGACTGACGAAACCGGCATCAGTACGGCCAACACGATGCGTGAGCGCGCGGGAGAGAGTCGGATAAAACTCTGGGTGCTGCTTCGCGCGAACCGCCTTCTCGTCTCCAGTGTCCTGACCAGTGCTGTGTTCGTCATATTCGTGATCGCCGTTACTGTCCTCAATCCACCGTTTTCACGGCAACTCGAGTCCGGCGACATGATCGACACGATGTTCTCGACGATGATCACGGTCATTGTGACTGGGACGACACTCGTCGTCACGATCGGTCAGCTCGTCCTCACCCAAGAGAACGGCCCGCTCGGCGATCAACGCGAGCGGATGGCCAGTTCAATGGATTTCCGGGACTTTACTGAAGAATTAATTGGGGCTCCGAGTCCTGTCGATCCATCCGAATTCCTCCGGCAGATCATCGGAATCACGGCACAACGGACTACGGCCCTTCGAGAGTCAATTGGCAAGAATGATGACGAGAACCTCCGAGAAGAGGTCGATGAATTCGCTGAAAGCGTCACTGGGAACGCCGACACGGTACGTGACCAACTTGAGGGTGCGCAATTCGGCTCGTTCGATGTGTTATTCGCCGCACTGAATTTCAATTATAGCTGGAAAATCTTCCAAGTTGAACGTCTCGCGAACGAATACGAAGAGAGCCTCACTGAGGAAGAACGCGGCTTGCTTGACGACCTCAAAACAGCGCTATCTCTGTTTGGTCCGGCGCGCGAACACATCAAGACGCTGTACTTCCAGTGGGCACTCATCGACTTGTCTCAGATGATTCTCTATGCTGCAGTCCCGGCATTGGCCATTGCGGGTATCATGGTCGCAATCGTCGATGCGGGGACGTTCCCGGGAAGTACACTCGGTCTCGATCACATCATCCTCGTCGTGGCCGGTGCGTTTGCGGTGACGCTCGTTCCCTTCATGCTGTTCGTCTCGTACGTCCTTCGCATCCTCACCATCGCGAAACGGACACTCGCCATCGAACCGCTGCTCCTCCGCGGATCACAACGATAAGGCGTTACAGCGCCGCGTGGCGGTCGTCTGGGATTTCAATTCTGTCGCTCAGATGACGGAGATTGTGGTAGCCTTGAGTTCGTGACGAGTAGAAAAAATGAGAAGAGTAAGTATAGTAGCGTTTGCAACTTGGCACATATCCAATCGCACGCAGTCGTGCGATCGAGTGTACACTGACGTGCAAACGCTACTATACTCTCAGACACGTACTCTGCCAGGTGAATGGTTCCTGTCAAGACATTCTCTGACGAAGAGGCAGTAGCGACGCTCCTTTAGCAAGTTCGATGGGCTGACGGTCTCGTACGCCCACACTGCTCAGCTACTGCCGCCATCCTATTCGGTCACTACGGTGCGTTGCAGCGGTGTTCTTGTAAGCACGGTCACCAAACGTTCGATGACAAGACCGGCACGATACTGACGGGTTTCGGACGTACGAAGTACTTAACGACGATTGGCAGTTCGTCCACGAAAACGTGAATCATGGAAACCGTGAGTCTGCTCGTGGTGACGTCCACGTGAACCCCTGTGAGGCCTAGGGACCGCTGCTACGGCGATGGTTGACGCTACATCGAGGCATCTCGAAGGATACGTTGACAGGATATATCCGTGCATTTCAGCTGCGACAGTGTCTCTTCCAGAAATCTGGCCGAGAATCAATGCGACTCGTGGTTCAAGCAACGCATTGAGAAAATCTCTAAGGCGAGAAACTCTGTTACAACAGTACGCATGTAACGTATCCCATCGAGAACTCACCAACAATCCCCACCATGTGAGCGTGATGACATCGTCCTTCTTATCATTTTTAATAATTTTCACGCATTTGATACACTCTTAAAATATAACTAAAAATATATTACCCGTCACCCGTAATGGTGCAGCTGATCTGACGCAGAACTCAAACCTCAGACACGGCTGAATGTGGACGCTTCGTGAGCTACTGAAGATGGATTTCCGGAGCAGTCGAGGTTCGTACTCGGAGCTACCTGAGACTCATGATTGTGATAGACGGCGATGTACGAGCACACCGCTCTGTTCTCGATCAGTACACGACGGGAAACAGCCTGTCAGCAGAGTCATCACCGTGAGAGCCGATATGGACTCATGGATACCGAAATGCATCAGCAATGGGAATACAAGGCACTCGATCCGCCAAAGGGATTAACCAAGCGAGAGACGGTCGATCCAACAGACGAACTCAACCGCCTCGGTACAGAGGGCTGGGAACTCGCAGAGACGATCAGCTACGACGGTGGCGGCACGAAACTACTGCTGTTCAAACGCCCGGTCTCTCATGAATGACTTCTCAACGAGCAGCACGCTACGTGAACGGACGGACGTCAACAAATACTGGTTCTGGTTGCTGCTCGGGGCTAACCGGTGGGTCGTCGCTGGCGCGCTCGCGTTCCTAATCTTCCTCGTGTTCATGATCTGGGGCGTGCTGAAGCCGGTGTCATTGCATTCGACCATGCAGTCGAGCGGCATGATAGAGACGGTGTTCGCCGGGCTCGTCGGTGCGATCATCACAGGAACGACGCTCGTCGTCACGATCAATCAGCTCGTCCTCTCCCAGGAAATCGGTTCGCTCGGGAGTCAGCGCAGTCGGATGGATACGACGATGGACTTCCGCCAGAACACCGACAGCCTCCTTGGGATGACGACGCCCGCCGACCCTGCGGCCTACCTCGATGCGCTTATCGAAACGAGCGAACAGCGAGCAAAGACACTGCGAGATACACTCTCTGAGACTGAAAACCGAGCGCTCTACAAGAAGGTAAACGAGTACGTCATCGACCTGTTGGAGAACGCTGACCACGCACGTACCCACCTCGAAGACACAGATTTCGGCACCTTCGACGTCTTATCGCCCGCGCTCGATTATAACTACGATCGGAAAATGCACGACGTTCGACGGCTCGGGATGGAGTACGAAGGCTCCCTCACTGACGAGGAACGAAGCGCGTTCAGAAATTTGCTCGAGGTACTCTCGATGTACGGGGTAGTCCGCGAGTACATTAAGGACCTCTATATCCAGTGGGCGCTGGTGAAACTCTCACGAGCCATCCTGTATGCCGCAGTGATTGCACTCACCGTCGCTGGGGGGATGGTCGTCTTCGTCGATGCGACGACGTTCTCCGGCACGTTCCTCGGCATCGAGAGCGTTCTCTGGGTTGTTAGCGCCGCGTTTGCCATCTCAGCGCTGCCATTTCTCCTGTTCACATCGTACATCCTGCGGCTCGCGACGCTCGCCAAACAGACGCTCTCGATGGGACCGCTCATGCTCAGCTAACCGACTACCGATTCAAACGCGTACTACGCAGGTCGCCCGTCTCCCGTCCCCGGTAGGGTGGCGCTCTCGGGCGGTCTGGACTCGCTGCGACGCGTCGCAGCCCGCAACCCTCGCCCGGTGTTGGTCCCGCCGCTCTCGACGGTCCACCGGAGCGCGTCGAGAGGCCGGCCAAGCCGGTGGGCGGTTCACGCTCAGTCCTCTTGGACGGGGGAGATCGCTTCTCGTGGAGCACTACAGTTCGGGCACACTTCTGGCAGCCCCTCATCCAGTTCGCCCATCTCTCCACATTCGGTACACCGCCACATCAGGTACCCTTCTCCGAACTCCTGCCCCGGCAGCTCCTCGACTTCACTCTCGTGGGGTTCCATCGCCTCCGCTTCGAACCCATCGTCGGTGAGTCCGCTCACGCGTCCCACCGGTCGTCTGTTGCTATCGTACACTACTTCTCCCGGTTTGATCGACGCACTATGGCTATGATTCTGGTCGTCCATTCCATGATAGTGGGTTTGCACGGGTATCCAGTTTGGGGGAACATCTGTGTAGACTCTAATCTGTACCAAGCGTGAGGGTCGTTCGACCGCGGGGAGGTGCCACATCTCGATTCGGTACTGTGTGTCCGTTCGCAGCAAGGTTGGGCGGCTCCCGGTAACTGGTGGTAGCCCCCGAATGAATCACATTTCCTTGTATACGCTACAAAAGCTATACGCTCTTTCCTGTCGAAGGACTACTATGACAAACGACTCCGACGACACCCGAGAGCAGGGCATCGAATTTGGCACACTAATCGGAGACCTCGAGGACGAGTCCTACCCGCTGTCTCACGAGACGCTCCTCAGTCGGTATGGTGACCGTGAGCTCGGTCTCTTCGATACCCAAGTCCCACTACGTGAAGTGCTCTCCCCGGAGCAAGAACTAGAGTACGAGGACGTGGAGAGCGTCCGGCAGGCCGTGTTCAACATGGTCGGTGACGAGGCGGTCGGCCGAGAAAAGTACAGCGACCGCGGCGGGAATGCCACCGACGATGACGACTTGACTGAGTCGGAATCGTTCTAAACCCCGGTGTCACAGCTGCACCCAGAGAGAACGATAGGCTGGTCCGATTCCTGCTGGTCACGTGTTTGAGTGGGTTGTTCCGCGCAGAGATGAGGACCAACCGACGACTTATGTCTGTTCGACGATAACTCACCACATGGATGTTCGCCCTGCGGAGTCGGACGACCGGGAACGGATCAGAGCGATCGCGCGCGACTCGCTGCAGTCGTCGTACTCGCTCAGCCCACAGCAGATCGAGACGATACTCGAAGGGGAGTTCGACGACACGTCACTGAACGACCTCCTCGAAGATACGGACACAACCGTGCTCGTCGTCGACGAGACGATCGACGGCACGGAGACTGTTTACGGGTTCATCACCGTCGAAGTCGGAACACGAGCGACCATCCGGTGGCTCCACGTGGATCCGGTGGCGCGGGGCAAGGGCATCGCCACGGCGCTGCTCAATCGCGTCCGCGAAGAGTTCGTCGAGAAGCCGATTGCAGCGTGTGTCCTCGACGAAGCCGTCGAGGGCGGCGACTTCCTCAAGGGGTTCGGCCTCAAAGAGAGTGATCACGACCAGATAATGCTGGGCGGGGAGGAGTTCGATGTCACCATGTTAACCGAGGGGCAAAAGACAGAGATGCCGAACGAACCCGCCGTCCCGATTCCCGAATCCGTCACCGTCGGTGGAGTTGCCCGGTCCGTCAATCGCGATGAGAGCGTTCCCGGCAGGGACGCCCCATTCTTCACAGTGTCCCGTGGGGAGGACGCGCACGGGTACTTCTGTTCACAGTGCGGCAGTACTGACGTCTCCGCCGACGGACAAGGCAGGCTCGAGTGCGGGAACTGTGGCAACTCACACCTGGCCGACGAGTGGGACGATGCATATCTCTGAAACCGCCGGGTGATGGATGATATCCAGGCGATGAATCACGAGGCTTCCGACGTCGACCGTAACTCCTCAGGCGGTGCGGTACCTCAGTTCAATGAGGCGGATCAGCCCGACCAGCCGACTGTGGACGATCGGAGTGACGATGAGGCCGGGGCACCGATCGACGTGGGGATTCTCGTTGCGCACTCGCCTGGTGGGGATGTCGAGCCGCTCCGGTCGTTCGCCGAGCGGATGGCCCGGAACGATATCGAAGAGCTGGCGGCAGCCACGGACGCAGCTTGGCGGATCCATTGTGCCGATCCGGACTCGATCACCGACCGTGCTCCTCAACGGCCGTCCGAGTTCCTCAATGAAGCCGCGCTTCACATGACGAAACGCCCGTACGACCTGGTCGTCGTCGTGACCGACATGCCCCTCACCACGCGGGAGGAGCGATCCGTCGAGGGGCTCGCTTCCCCGCTCGCCCGCGTCGTTGTCGTCTCCACACGACGACTCCTGCGGACCCACGACCGGGAGACGGTCAGGGCGCTCGATTCACCGGCCGTCCGCTGGAACGCTGCGACCCTCCTCGTTCACCTCCTGGGACACGTATTTCGTGCGGACCACGGTGATGGCGGCGTCATGGCTCTGTTCTCGTTTGGCCCCTCCCGACGGAGCGTCCCGCCGTTCGATGCGGACATCACGGATCACCTCAGAGGGATTGCGACCCGTATTCCCCAAGCGGACGTCTCGCGAGGGCGGCTTCAGCGGCTGGCGTTTCACGTGGTGAGCCTCGTGCGGAATCCGGGTATCGTCGCCGCGACGCTGCTGCAGAGTCGCGCCCCCCTGCTCCCGTTCTCACTCCCGCGCCTCTCGACGGCCGCTATGACGCCGACACTGATCCTCGTGTTCAGTGCCGAGGCATGGGACGTCGGGCTGAACCTGACCAACCGTACGGCCGCACTCTTCGCGATAGGGAGTGTCATCGCTGCCGCAGTCCATCTCCTGTACGTTCAGCGCCTCACGTTCCCACGAGAGCGCAGCCAGGTGTTCACCGAACATATGGCACTGGTGAACGTGACAGTGTTCTTCATCCTCGTCGTGGCGATGATGGGGCTCTTCATCCTCGTCGGATCGATCATGCTCCTGATCGAGTTCGCCGTCTTTCCGTCGAACCTGATGACAAACTGGCCGAGCCTCGAGGAACCCACGGTCGGGCTCGTCGACCTTGTCCGTGTCGGGGCCTTCATCAGCACGCTCGGTGTGCTGTCGGGCGCGCTCGCCGGCGGTACCGAAAATCGGATGGCGCTCCGGCATCTCGCGCCCTTCCGTGACAGGCCGTAGACCTTCGACACCCCCGAGTGAACGGGAGGTGCAGCGCGTGACCTGCGACGCCACCACGTACGCAGCCACCCTTGGTACATACCCGCAAGGTCTTGCGGCTGTGGACCGTACCTTATCGCATGAATTATCGATTACGGGTAGGTCCTCCCAGCCGTAGCGCTCAGAGGCCGGTGTCATGAGTATCGCCAAGAGGTTCAGCCGTTGGCGAGACTGGTTTCCGGTCCCGAGTCGGAGCAGCGGATTCGCACTGAAGCGATGGGTCTTGCTCGAGGGGGACCGGCTGGCAGTGACAGGAGCGTTGCTTACGTTCGTGTTCGCGACCTTCATGGGTATCGCCACGGTGTGGACCTTCGAGATGCAGACGCTGCTGACGGACACCTCGACCATCCAGACGATCCTCAACACCTTCCTGAGCGGGATGATCCTCCTGGTCTCCATCGTCGTCTCGATCAACTCGATCGTGCTCTCACACGACATGAGTTCCGTCACTGAGCAAGAGGACCGCGTCCAGGGCACGATAAAATTCCGCCGGGACCTCAGTGAATTGACCGCCCCCGGAGAGAACCCGACCAACCCCGGGTCGTTTCTCAAGGTCATGTCCAGGATCATCAGCACCCGCGCGGACGCGCTCGCGGGCGAGTTGGAGGGTGCCGATAAGGAACTCGTCGACGATATCGACGAGTACTCGCGGTTGATCTCGGACGCCGCCGAACAGCTCGGGGCAGTCGATGAAACGTCCGGCGCCGAATTCGCCATCCTCTGGAAGGGACTCGGGTTCGACTACGGCTCACTCATCGAGGGATCCCAGACGATTATTTCCTCCCGCGATACCTCACCCGAGCGCTTCGAGGACCTGATCGATGCGTTCGAACTGTTCGCCATCGGGAAGGAGTACTTCAAAACGCTGTATTATACCACGGAGGTATCGAAGCTGTCCCAGACCCTGCTGGTCGTCGCGCTCCCTGCCATCCTGTTCAACGCCTCGATGATCATCGCGATCAACGGGCAGGTCCTCCCAAGCGGGTTGATGTTCGGCATCCCGCTGCTACAACCGTTCGTGGCGGTGGCGTTCACGATCTCCATCGCGCCCTACCTCGTGTTGACCGCCCATATGTTCCGGCTCTCCACCGTCGCGCGGCTGACCGCGTCGGGTGGAATCTTTTCGCTGAACTAGTCGGACATAAAAAGGCCCCCTACCAATGCCTATCACACACTCGCTCGCACGAAACGTGACAACGAACGCAACGCTTGGGTGGGTCTTCGTCGGTGTCGTGATCCTGATTGCCGCCGTTAGCCTCCTTATGACGCCGCTACTCTGGGGTTTGCTCGCACTGGTCGCTGCCGGAATCCTCGTGGTTCCGGCGGTACTACGGCGGGACTGGCGGGTGATGCTCCCGTGGCCACTCGGGTCGGTCGTCGCTGTCGGAGTGACCGCGCGGACGTTCGACGTCGCCACGGAGGTCACCGGCTACGTCGCCATCTCGTCCGTCGCGCTCGCGGTTGTCGTCGAGCTCGACTCGTTCACCGATGTGGAAATGAGTCGCCGCTTTGCAGTGCTGTTCGCCGTTATGACGACTATCGCCTTCCAGTCGTGGTGGACGATCGCCGGCTACTATTCGGACCAGTGGTTCGGCACCTCGTTTATCCACTCACAGGCCGAACTTCAGTGGGACCTCGTCACCGTTATGATTGTCAGCCTCGCGATGGGTCAACTCTTTCTGTGGTACTTCGACCGTATCGAACACGTCGGTTCACGTCACCGACCAGTCGTCCCGGAGGAGGCATCATGACAGTCTCCGAGCCTATCGGCCTCTCGGAGCGGAGAGAACGCCTGCTGACCCGACTGCTGCAGTTCGTGCTGGCGGGTGTCTTCCTCGCCGGGGTAGTCACGCTACGCCCGGGGATGGCAGTCAACGGGGCGTTCGGTCTGGCGCTTACGTTGATCCCGGCCGCGATCCGCCGGGAGTACGATTACACGATGAGTCCCGCGCTGGTCCTGTGGCTTACCATCGCCATCGGTCTCCACAGCGTCGGGTCGCTTGGCCCGTACTCGTGGTTCTCCTGGTTCGACAGCGTGACGCACACAGTCTCAGCGACTGTCGTCGCCGGGCTGGGATACGCGACCTTCCGCGGGTTTGAACAGCACTCGAAGGAACTTCACGTCCCGGCGAGCTTCCGGCCCGTGTTCATCGTCGTGTTCGTCCTCGCGGTCTCCGTCGTCTGGGAACTACTCGAGTTCTCGTCCGGACAGGTAGCGCAGGTACTCGGTATCGAGGCACCGCTGATCGTCTATGGTGTCGACGACATTGTCACAGACATGGTGTTCAACACGGTCGGCGGACTGATCGTGGCCGTCGGTGGCTCCAAGTACTTCGTTCCGCTTGCGGGATTCTTCAGGCGTCGGTTCGGCCCCTAGAACTCCGGGGTCCACGGCATAGACGAGGGACGGATGCGGGGGAAGATCCCGCAGGGCTTCTCGGCAGACCGTCGCGAATCGCTACTGGGAATCGCTGTACGGTGCAGAACCATCACCCGGAAAATTCGGAGAGAGCCTCCTCGACATCGTTACGGCGGATGTACAACACGACGAGTCCAAGGATGAGGAGACCGAGTCCCCACCAGACCGAGTCTCCGAGAATCAGCCAGAGAATGATGGTTACGATGCCCGACGACAGAAGCGACCAGCCGACCGTAGTCTGGTATGCCATACCTGTGGTTCGTGTTCGCGGTGGTTATGGGTGGCGCCGCCCGTGACCTCCGTGAGAATCGAACACCCGGTCCGATCGGGAGGCTCGTTCTCTCCGACCGGCTTCGATATTCCCGATCACGACGGCGATCCTGGGATACGGGGTTACCCCCGGGTCGTGCCCGGTCCATCTGTATCCGACGTAGCCGTGTCGGCATCGTCTTGCTGCATCTCCTCCGCGTCGGCACCGGTCCCCTCGGCGAGGTAGGGCTCCGCCACGATGGGGTCGCCGTGGAGGAGTTCGGGGAGGACGATCCGAACCGCCTCCAGCATCAGGACGAACACGATGGGCAGGAGGAACAAGCCGTACCACCCGAACAGGATCGGGCCGAGGATGTAGGCAAAGAGGAGGAGCATCGAGTTCAGCTTTCGCCCGGAGATGTAGGGCTGGACGACCGACTGCGGGAGGATATCAAGCACGAGGAAGTAGACGAGGAGGAGGGCGCCGAGGAAGACGAACTGCCGGCCTCCTGCTTGAACGGCGAGGTACGCGACGATCGGAATGTAAACTACCTTGCTGACGACTATGGGGATGAGGCTGGTGAGTCCCGTGAGCACTCCCAGCGTGAACGCCATCGGGATCTGCATCTCGGCCGGTGCAACGAGGTTCGTGATCGTGTACGCCGTCGTCGCTACCACGGACATAAAGAGGACGAATAGAAGGTTCCCGAAGAAGATCGACTCGAGGTCGGTGTCCACGGCGAGGGCATACGCGAACACGGTCTCTTCCTGACCGCCGACCAGCTTCGCGAACGCGCTCGAGAGCGCCTCGTCGTATACGAGCAGGGCGTACGACAGTGTCACGGCCAGGGATAGCAGGAAGATCGTTCCGGAGACCACGTCGAGAACCTGTAGTCCCTGCTGGAGGGTGTCCCCGGACAGCAGGTCAGTCAGTCGATCGAACGACGCCGGATTTCTAAGCAGCGCCGCCGGACTCGTCTCTTCGACGTCTGGACCGAGAACCCAGGAGACGAGCTTCGAGGACATGCTGTCGTCGAACTGCTGCTGGACTTGCAGGAGGATCCGTATTCCGGCGTAGAGCGCGAGTACCAGCACCGGAACGAGCACCGTTAGCGCCGTCAGCCCGGCTGCCATCCGCTTCGATTCGGTGACCGTCTCGAAGCGGTTGGAGATTGGCCGGGTAGCGTAGTACCCGGACACGCCCAGAACGAGCATGCCGACGAACGTGTGCGCGATAAACAGCGCCGCCCCCGCGAGGACGGACACGTACAGCCACCAGAACGTACCACCCCGGTCCGGTACCGTCACGATCCAGCCGCTCCCGTCCGTTGGCTCCCCGGGGAGGACGGGAGTTCCCTGTAGCGGATCGAGGACGAACGGGTCCCCGGCCGGTTCTCACGCGCCGATGCTCGACCGCTCGCGCGACTGGGCGACCGGCGAGGGCGTCTCTTCCCCGACGAGTCGAGCCCGTATCGTGTCTGTTCGTCTCGTGGCGGTCTCATAGTGGGAGCAGCCGATGGCGGTGGTCGGGGGATGTGGTCAGATACCCGATCGAAACGTGTGCGATCACCATCACCGTGAGAAACCCGACGTTGATCCAGCTGGCGTTGTACCAGACGAGGTCGATACCCCAGGACCCGTCGACGAAGGGCCACAGCGGTTCGATGGGCGTCGAGATGTCGGGTGCTGAGAGCATATCGGCGAACACGTGACTGAGGCCCCCGGCCAGGAATCCCAGGAAGGAGAACACGAACAGGCGGGACCTGTCGAATCGCTCGCTCTTGATCCACTCGTCGATCCGACCGGTGAACAGCGCCGCGAGGACTGCTGCACCGACCAGACTCGCGACTGTCACGAACAGGACCGTGTGCGTCACCCCGTGGTGATGTACCTGGCCGGGGAACAACTTCACGAGCCACAGATCGATGTCGGGGAAGAGTGCGGCGACTGCCGCGAAGGCGACGAACACGACGCTGGCCCTGTCGTTCCAGACGAACCACGCCGGGAGCGCGAACAGCAATCCGAATGCGAGGTGCCCCATGACATCTACCATCGACCGCTACCTCGGACTGACTCGACAGGTATCATTCTGAGCCTACAGAATGAACGTGACAATCGCGAGAATGACGAAGATGATGACGAGCCACTTTGCGATATCCATACTGAGTCCAGCGACCCCCCGAGCACCGAGCACTGCTGCGACGACCGCGAGTATCAAGAAGAGGACTGCAAGCTCAATGAAACCACCTCCGAACTGCAACGGCACCCCCTGGGCTGAGACGGCACTATCTAGAACTCCGTGTGGTGCTATCATACCTCACCTACGTCTCCCGAGTATTTTAACCCGTGACAGATTCACCCTCATCTTGTTTTTTGAGTATTCGAGTGATTCCATCTGTGTGAGAGTAATTCACTCGGTTGACCAGGTCATAGTCTCTTTCGGCTCTGTGGAAGTCAACTATAGTTGACATTCAGAAGAGTAGCCCCTCACGCGTTATTCCGCGGATCTGGTGAGAATCTGGCTTCTCAGAAAATCGCCAGACGTAGCGAGGGTTTCAACAAAGTCGAAATATTCTATATCTACAGAGAGCCAGACCGTGGAAGTGCTTTCACTGCTGGTACCGTACCTCTCTGTATGTCCGATGAACCGCCAGGCGACCCAGAACGAGCAGAAGAAGCCAAACTTGGCAGCGAGATCGCCGATCACAGCACGGAGATGAGTTCGATATTGGGTGATGCCTATCGCGGAGAATTGGACCGAGAGACGACATGGCGGTCACGCCTCGACCAGACGACTACGTGGGGGGTAACGGTTGTGGCTGCGATTCTCACGTGGGCGTTTTCCAGTGGCGATAATCCACATTATATCATTCTCGTCGGTATTCTAGTACTCTCTTTCTTCCTGTTTATTGAAGCACGGCGGTATCGTGACTATGATGTCTATCGCTCACGAGTGCGTCTCTTCCAACAGAACTTGCTTGCAGACGCGCTTGATCCGTCAGTGGGGGTTGAACATGAGGATTGGCGGAGCAAACTCAGTCGAGATTATCGGACACCGACGCTGAAAGTATCAACATGGGAAGCCACAGCAAACCGTCTTCGACGGATTTACCTTCCGCTGCTGGCTGTGTTACTCGTCGCGTGGCTGTTCCGAATTACGGCGTTCGCGCCAAACGAGAGTCTACTGGCGACAGCCACCATCGCCGTCGTCCCTGGAACTCTCGTCGTAGCTGCCATCGCTCTCTATTACATAGCCGCCATTATAATTGCACTGTGGCCCCGGGAACGGCATGCAAAAGGAGAGTTTCGTGAAGGCGCTCCAGGGACGTGGAAAGAGGATGAGAACGACAATGGCTGACAACAGAAATCCAGCACCTGACGACCAGAACGGGCCCACCTCGACCCGCTCAGACGGGAACGAACAGTGGGTTATCCTCAATCCGACGAGCGGAACGGCAGACCACGTCGACGACGCTCGTCAGTCCGCAGATGAACGGAACTATACGATCCAGGAAACGACACGCGAAGAACACGCGGTGCAGCTCGCGCAAGACGCTGCTGCGAACGACGTTGATCGACTGGCTGTGGCGGGTGGCGACGGGACGCTCCACGTATGCCGTGATTGTGGAGACGACATCGAAGACCCCACCGACACGAACACCTGTCCTCACTGCGGCGGAATGCTCGTAAACAGTACTGTCCCGCACGATTAGCGGTGCAATCCGACGAAACCCTCCACACTCTTAGTCGACACCGTGAGCAAACCCCGCTCGGTGGAGATTCGTCCTGACTGGACGAGCTCGACCCCTGCTCGTCTGTCTGTACAAGGGACAAGATGGGTAGGTAGCACCACTCGGAACCGAATCTCATCACATTCGAATCAGCGAATCCGATGCCGTCGCGGTGTGGCAAACGATCGACGTCGGCGGGTGAGATGGTACCGCGGCCACGGTCACGTGAGGACCGATGGCGGAAACGATACCCTATCGACCGACGGTCGAGTCCGCTCGCTCCTGGGCAAACAGGTCAAGGACGACCTTCGAGCCGCCGAGTATGACAGGGCCGACGAACAGGCCGATGGCCCCGAACAGAACGATTCCCCCGAAGATACCCACGACGATGGTCGCGACGTTGATCGCCCCGCTCCGGTTGATGATCGCCGGTCGAAGATAGAGGTCCGAGGCGCTGACCACCGACCCGTAGACGAAAAACAGTACCGCTGTAGTGGGGCGACCGATCGCGAACAGGTAACCCGAAACCGGAAGCCAGACACCGAATGCCCCAACGAGTGGGAGCAACGTGAGAACAAATGTCGCCACGGTCAAGAACACAACCCCGGGCATGCCAACGAGCGCCAATCCGATGCCGAGTAGTACCGCCTGGACCGCCGCGACGGCGACGTTCCCGATAACTGACGCCCACATGAGGGCGTCGAGTTCCCTAAGAAGTTCTCGTTCCACACGATCAGAGAGCGGGACGATCGACTGCAACCATGTGACGAACTGTTCACCGTCTCGCAACAACGCAAAGAGTACGAAGACCGTAACGGTGAGTCCGATAAGCACCCCAGGGAGACCGCCGATGACAGTTACCGCGCCGGTTGCGAGACGCTGCAACCCGCTCGCGATCGGCTCTTGATAGGTCGCGTACAACAGGTCGAAATCGATCACGTAGCCAATGGTTTCGAGTCGGGCCTGAACGATGTCGAGACTGAGTTCCCCTTCTTGGAGCGCGGTTAGCAGCCCCAGACCCTGCTGAACTGCGACTGTGAGGATATAGGCGATCGGGATGAAGAGGACAACTACCGAAAGCGAGATGAGGATGAGGGCGGCTGTAGCTGAGCTCGTGTGACGCTCGAGCGTCCGTTGTGCGGGTGCGAGGACGTATGCGAGGACGATTGCGAGCAGGATATACTGAAGCTGTGTGAAAACGAAAAGGAGGCCGAGAACCCCACCCACGACCGCCAAGATCGACAGTACAACGTGCTCCGAAAACCAATGCTGACGGTCTCCCTGTTCAGTCATATTCAGTATAGAGATTCCCCTCACCCTTGACTTGTGTGTACAGAATCGGGCCATCCGTCGGTGGTCGTCACCGGCTCCGAGTACGGGCACAAAGTGAACGGACACTATAACGCCAGATTACGAACTAGTGACGATCAAGCTGTAGAGCTAGAACCCTCGTGGTACTTCATTCGAATCCTCCGTGAATCGCACATAACGGCTCTACCAGGGCGCAGATGAGGCTGTGTCAATACCCGGTCTTTTCGGCTTTGTTGAAATGCTTAGTTCCGACTCGTTCAGGCCGACGCAGCACCGTTCGTGGGTGAGTCACTAGCGACCGTTCGTCGCGATTCTGAGCGCCGGTGGACCGTAGTCGGGCTGGTTCGTGACGGAACAGTCTCCACAGACGAACACACCATAATTGAGCCGGGGGATGAGGTGTTCGTCGCCGGCAGCGACGAGGGGATACAGCGGTTCGAGCGAACCGTGCATACTTGAGAATCGAACCAAATCGACTGACACTCTGCTCTGCTCTCGATATGTCGGTTGTGTCTTAGTTTTGTGTTTGCTGCCCGAGGGTGACGGATACTGGTAGTGACTGGTTACTGAACTCAGGATACACCTACAGTAGCACGCTGAAGAGGAGAAAGGAGCCGACGACCGAGAGCGAGGGTGCCAGGATCCAGAGGATGACGATTCGGCGTGTGGCGGCCGGGTCGAATAAGCTCTCTGCGCTGAGCTCGTCGATGTGTTCCTCCCCGATCGGGGGAACCGGTCTGTCTCTGTCCCGTCGCCCCGTCCGCTCGCCAGCCGTACTGCTCGCCAGCTCGCCGATGGTCGGGCTCGTCGGTCTGTCATCCGCCCCCGTAGACGCCGCGAGTGCACCCGTGGTGAGGCCCGCAGCCAACTCACGCTCGGTACGTCGGGTGGCGATCTCCGCGAGCGTGGCGGCGCGACTCGCTCGTCCCCAACCGAGTCCGATGATACAGCAGGTCGTGCTCACCGCGAGACTCGCCGGAATACCGAGATACGAGAGGACGGTGATGATGGTCGCCCCGATGCTCGAGACGACGAGTGCGGCCAGGATGGGCAGGTCGGTGATCCCATCACTGACCGTCGCAAGCGTCCGCCGGGCGATCGTGAATCCACCGAGGCCGATGGCGGCGACGGCGAGCACGATGCCTTGCTCTATCGAGATGGACCCGTTGCCAACGAGCGGCGCGACCGCATTCGCGGCGTTCGACGCCCCTGCACTGAACCCCATGTAACACGCGATTGCAATGACCAGAAACGAGCCGAAGAGGTCCCGGGGGGCTGCGTTCGTATTGAGGCGGAGGCGCGGAACGTTGCCCGAGCGATCGAGCTGGACGAGGTGCCGCTCGAAGCGCGTGAACGACATATGGGCCTCTAACTGGGGGTACAGATATCGGCCGACGATGGCACCAGTCACGAATCCGAGGAGTGGCGCAACGATCCACGCGGAGACGATCGTGAACATCAACGCCTCGTTGAGCGAGTTCGTTGCCAGACCGAGCCCGACGATTGCACCCACGGCAGTCATCGACGTCGAGGCGGGAACCCCGTAGAGATTCGAGAGCAAGAGTGCCAGACCGGTGAAGAACAGAACACCGACAGTCGCTATTGGTGAGAACTGCACCGCCGGAACGATGCCGTCGCTCATGGTGGCGATGACGTTCCGACCGACCGTCCACGCACCCAGAAACGCGAAGAGCGTGAACAGGGTTGCGGCAGTGGCCTTTCTGACGAGGCGACTCCCGACGGCCGGTCCGAACGCGACACCGGTCGACGACCCACCAATGTTAAACCCGACAAAGGCAGCCACGAGCAACCCCACGACAACGAGTGTAGGTACCATATTCAAGCGGTCCTTGTTCCAATAGTTCGGCCCGGAGACGTAATTCCGTGTCCCTCCTAGATGGTCGATGGACGTCGATGTATTCGACCCGGTTCGTAACTCCCCATGAACGGATTCCGGAGTGCATTCTCATATCCCTGATCACCGATCAGACCGGCGACTCCACCTCTCGGCCGATAATCGTCAGGAAGCTCGCTCTCTCGCCGTCCTCTATACGAAGCGATAGCCATCCACTTCGAGGACCATCATGGATGGGTGCCCCAATTAGTCTCACAATGCTGTGGCGGCCGCCCGTATCTTCCTGCCTGGGCGAGTGTAGTCGAATCGTGGCCGAAGAGCAAAGTGGGCAAGCGACGTATCTCTACTCTATGCCAGGGACTGTCACGGAGAAACTCATCGAAGACCACCTCGTCGAGGGTCGGTTGGAGCCGGGTGAAGAAATCGCACTGGACATCGATCAGACGTTGACCCAGGACGCCACGGGGACGATGGTCATGCTCGAACTCGAAGCCATGGGGGTCGATCACCTCGAAACCGAGCTCTCCGCCCAGTACGTGGACCACAACCTCATCCAAGAGGACAACAAGAACCCCGACGACCACCTGTTCTTGCGAAGTGCCTGCCAGAAGTGGGGGATCTGGTTCTCGCCCGCCGGCAACGGCGTCTCCCACCCCGTCCACCAGGAGCGGTTCGGCGTCCCGGGGAAGACGTTGCTCGGCTCGGACTCGCACACACCGGCCGCGGGTGCGATGGGCATGTTGGCTATCGGGGCCGGCGGTCTCGACGTCGCGATGGCGATGGCAGGCGAGCCCTACCACGTGGACATGCCGGAGGTGTGGGGCGTCGAGCTGCGGGGCGAACTCCCCGAGTGGTGCAGCGCGAAGGACGTCATCCTCGAGATGTTGCGACGCCACGACGTCGACGGCGGCGTCGGGCGCGTTATCGAATACCACGGCCCTGGGCTGGACTCGCTGACCGCGATGGATCGCCACGTCATCGCCAACATGGGTACCGAACTGGGTGCCACGAGTACCGTGTTCCCGGCCGACGACGCCGTCGAGCGGTTCCTCGCCCAGCAACACCGTGCGGATGAGTTCAAACCGCTCCACGCCGCCGACGACGTCGAGTACCACGTGACGGAGACGATTCGACTCGACGAGATCGAGCCCATGATCGCCAAGCCATCTAGTCCGGGCAACGTCGTTCCGGTGGCGGACGTGCAGGGCGAGGAGATCTACCAGGCCTACATCGGCTCCAGCGCGAACCCGGGGCTCCGGGACTTCGCGGTTCCGGCGATGATCGTCGATGGACAGCGAGTCCCACCCGAGATCAGCTTCGACGTGAACCCCACCTCCCGGCAGATACTCCAGAACCTGACCGAGATGGGATATCTCGGCAAGCTGTACGCGAGCGGTGCCCGCGTTCATCAGGCCGGATGCAACGGCTGTATCGGGATGGGGCAGGCACCTGCCTCTGGCCGGAACAGCCTTCGAACGGTCCCGCGGAACTTCCCCGGACGTACCGGTACCCGCGAGGACAGCGTGTTCCTGTGCAGCCCCGAAACCGCGGCCGCCGGTGCACTCACGGGTGAGATTACGGACCCACGGACCCTCGAGGAGACGCACGGCATTGCGTATCCAGCGTGGACCGAACCACAGGAGATCATCGTCGACGAGTCGGCACTCAGTGCACCGCCGGAGACCCCCCGTGGTGAGCTGGAGAAAGGACCTAACGTGAAGTCCTTACCAGAGTTCGAGCGCGTGCCGACCGCGATCACCGGCCCGGTGTTGATGAAGGTCGGCGACGACATCTCGACCGACGAGATCATGCCCGCTGGCTCGGAGGTGCTCCCGTACCGGTCGAACATTCCGAAGATCAGCGAGTGGGTGTTCGACCAGATCGAGCAGGGATTCTACAAGCGAGCCCAGGAGCAGGGAGCACCGTGGCTGGTCGTCGGCGGATCGAACTACGGGCAGGGGAGCTCACGCGAACACGCGGCGCTGGCACCGTACTACCTGGGGATGCGGGCGGCACTGGCGGTTAGCTATGCGCGCATCCACTGGCAAAACCTCGTGAACTTCGGCATCGTGCCGTTCGAGTTCGCCGACCGGAGCGACTACGACGCCATCGACCAAGGCGACACCCTCGAACTGCCGGCCGTTCGCGAGGAGATACAGAACGGCCGCAAGGTCACCGTGCGCAACGCCACGCAGGATACGACGTTCTCGGTCGAGCACAGATTGAACCCGCGACAGGTCGAGATCGTGCTGCAAGGCGGTTTAATCGAGGACTACAAGAACTAAACCAGAGCAATGGCGACCAGTCTGAGTGTCGCTTCAATTGTAGTCTTGCGAGTCCTCTTCGAGTTCGACTGGGTAGAGCTTTCGTAGCTCGAGTCTTGTGTCGCCAGTCGTGAACTGCCAGTCGACGAGTCGGTCTGCTACGTTGTGGTGAGTCTGCCACGCAGCGACATTCGAGGCGATCTCACCGACGTGCGTCCACACAGTTATCCGAATCGAGCGCCTATTTCGGAGGGTGCCAGATGACAAACGCAGCCGAAACGAGAACCCAGAGGACGAACAGCGACAACAGCCAGACCGGAAGCGGGAGGAGGTACGTGACCGCGCTCGTGAAGACCAAGCGATGAGCGGCGATCCTGGTGGAAGGCTTGGTGACCTCGATGAGGCACTCAAAGCCCACAACTATCCAACCTCGACAAACGAACTCGTCGAAGCCTATGGCGACTACGAGATAGAAACGCAGGACGGAACGGAATCCGTCGAAGAAGTGTTTGCATCAACCGAAGATCAAACGTACGACTCCGCCGATGATGTTCGAAGTCGATTACTGGGATTGATACATCGCTAACCCTAGAGTCTCGGTGCCACTATGCCCCGTCTCCCCTCTGCCCACGCTTAATTACTTTCCACTCGTCTGACTGGATATGGTCTCTGGCGTCGAGACATTACTGCTCGAGGTGCTGCCCGTGTTCATCATCGCGGCAGCCGTCGGAATCTTCGTCGCCAAGGTCTGGGAGCTTCCCTACACTATTGCACTCTTGTTGGCCGGACTTGCCGTCTCGATACTGGGGGTGGTTACTGACCTGGTCACCATCGACATTCGTCTCTCTCACGACATTATCTTCCTCGTTCTGCTCCCGCCACTCCTCTTCGAGGGAGCGGCGACCACGGATCTGGCGCAGTTCAGGCGCCACTTCGGTCCCATTCTCGTACTGTCGACCGTTGGCCTGCTCATCTCGATTGGTATTCTGGGCGTTCTCGGCCAGTACGCGTTCGGCTATCCGCTACTGGTGTCGCTTCTCTTCGCCGCAACGGTACTCCCGACAGATCCCGTTTCGGTGCTCGCACTGTTCGACGAACTCGGGGTCCCGGACCGCCTCGCCGTCGTCGTCGAGGGCGAGAGTCTGCTGAACGACGGCGTCGGTGTCGTCGTCTTCACCGCGCTCCTCGCACTCGTCGCGGACGGTGCAACGGCGACCGACCTCCTCTCGATTACCGGGCTGGGGACGCTCACCCTGGAGATGGTGTTCGTGAGTCTCGGTGGTGCGCTGGTCGGATACGTGTCCGGCTATGCGGTCTACAGTGTGATGCGAAACCTGGACGAGCACATGACCGAGGTCGTTCTCACGCTCATCCTCGTCTACGGCTCGTTCCTCATCGCTGAACACTACTTACACGTCTCGGGCGTCATCGCCACCGTGGTCGCGGGACTGCTCATCGGAAACCGCGGGGCTGACGAAGCGATGAGCCCCCAGACGAAGATTTCGATATTCACCAGCCTCGCGACGATGGCGTTTCTCGTGAACACGTTCATCTTCGTGATGATCGGCGTCACCACACCGGTCGATCAACTCGTCACGTACGCAAACCTCATTCTGCTGGCCATTCCACTGGTGCTGCTCGTGCGCGCACTCGCCGTCTACCCAGTTACCGCCCTGACGAACCGTCTCTCGACGTCTTCGATTTCGACCGAGTATCAGCACGTCATCGTCTGGGGCGGACTCCATGGGTCGATTCCCATCGCGCTGGTCCTCGGTCTCCGTCCGGACCTGTATCCCTCACTGCCGGTTGCGGAACTCCGTGCGATGGTCTTCGGTGTGGCAGCGTTCTCGCTGATCGTTCAGGGGCTGACGATGCCGACGCTTCTCGATCGACTCGGCGTCGTCACTCGCTCCGAAGCCGAGGAGGTGTACGAACTCCTGCTTGGACGCGTACGAGCCGTGGACGCTGCACTCGCTGCCGTCGAGAGGCTCCACGGGAACGGTGAGATTCCAGCGGAGATGTACGAGGCGTTCACGACGGAGTACGAACGTGAGAAGAGGCAGCTTCGAACAGTCATCCCGGCTCTTCTCGCTGCGTACCCGGAGGTGGGGCGCGAGGAACTCATGATGGGCGAGCGACGCGTCTTGCAGGCGGAGAAAAGTGCCGTGCTCGACGCGATTCGAACCGGTGTCGTCAGCGACGACGTCGGTGAGCGTCTCCTGGAGGAGACGAACCTCAAGCTCGATCGAGTCGAGGCGGGCGAGTCCACTGTGATCGACGGGAGGGAGGGGTACGACGAGGTCTGGCGCGAGCGCGTCCGGGAGTTAGGGCTCGCGGTAGACGAGCCCGACGGAGATGCAGACGAAGCGGCTAGAGAAGAATAACGGTCGCTCGTCGTCTGCCCGAATGCGCTCGATAGACCCCTTGTGTCACTCACCAATCGACTCACGACTGTCGGCATCGGGTCGGTGATCTACTCCGGTCACTCCTCGTCACGGGACTCGTACGTGTTTTCGGATGTGTCGTCGGCGAAGAAGCCGAACGTCTCGTCGTCACGCAGGAGGTAGTCGTTTTCGAGCATTTCCGAGACCACCCGTCCGAGGGTGTCGAGTTCAGACTCGATATCGTCCACGACTGCAGTGTCGAGTGCGTCACGAGCCGCTTGCGGGAGCGTCGGCGACTGGAAGCCGACCTCGTCCGTCGTGGCGTCCCAGTAGAAGTCGAAGTCGTCGATCAGGTCGTACTCGACGACCACCTCGAAGGTGGCCGCGGTCAGCCCAGTCTGGGCTGCCCACTCCTCGAAAGCGTCGTTCCACGCGCCGTTCGCCAGGATCGTCTTGATATCTTCCCGGCGATAGTCGTCTTCGGGGTCGTTAACTGGATTATCGATTGCTTCGTACTCACCCCTGGGCTGGGGCCCGTGGAGCGATGGCGGGTCCGGAATCGAAACGTCGAGAGCCATACCGAGATTTTGGCTATTCAACAGCAAATACGCTCCGCCCCTCCTGATGGTTGATGTGGGGAATCATCTTCATCGTGTTGATGATTGTCTCAATATCGCTCTGGGCGAAACTGCGTTCACTCGAGCGACCGCATCGTGTCGATCTCTCCGAGTTCCGTCCAGTCGTCATCGGGAGCGGCGTACCGCCGAACGACGGGCGTACTCCACCGCCCGTCATTGTATTCTGCGCGCAGTTCGTATCGGGCATCCTCGTCCGGTGGCCGAATTTCTAACAGAAGCCGTTCGTGTGGAGTGTACGTGATCGGATTGACCCGCCCGTGTATGGTGGTTCCATCGGCGAGAGTCACGGACGCCTCCTGGAAGATATCCAATCCGGCGAGCGTCTCGATTAGATATCGGATTGCGTTCTCTGAGGTCAGCCGGTGTCCTTCGGTCTGCTTGAAAAACGTCGCGTCTGTAATCGGGTCGATGCCTTCTGCTTCGAGTCGGCGGTTCTCCTGCTGGACTCGCATACTCATGAGCCGTTGTATCTCGCGCAATCGGAAGGCGATCGTCCGGATCTCATCTCGTGTATCCGATTCTTTGGTTTTGGGTGTCTCTCCACGGTTTGGTTGCTCAACCATGGTAGTGTGTATCACCCCGATGCCCAATAATAGTATGCGGACACCCGTCCTCCGGATACTGTGGAGCCGCGTGTTCGTCGCTTACTCCTCGTCCCCAGTCTCCACGTGATCTTCGACCCGGCGTCTGATACCGATACGGACCGGTCTCTCACTCATTGGTGGGTTCCCATCGGGAGCGGTAATGTTCGAGTAGATGGTTTGACTTGGCCATCTACATCTCTCGTCATAGCCGTAAATGTGGGATGCAGAAGAAAAGATAGTTATCCCTGCTACCCAAGCGAGATTTCGACCAGGGACATCTCGTTCGCAGGAACAACACTTTCGAGGACAGTCTCCACCTCGGACCACGTCTCTGGCCGGTAGCTATCGATTCCGAAGCTCTCGGCGAATCGCTCGAAGTCAGGGTTCGTCAGTTCGGTCCCGAAGTGTTCACCGGTGTGTGCGAGCTGGTTCTCCGAGATGAGGCCGTAGTCGTCATCGTTGAACACGACGATCGTATACCCGAGGTCGAGGCGGGTTGCCGTCTCTATCTCGGCTGCATTCATCAGAAACCCACCGTCGCCGGTCGCGACGACGACGTTCGCATCGGTCGCGAGATCGGCAGCGATTCCGCCAGGGACGGCGATTCCCATACTTGCCAACCCGTTCGAGATGATGCACGTGTTGGGTTCGTAGGTGGGGAAATTCTGTGCGATTGCCATCTTGTGACTCCCAACGTCGGAGAGCAGAATGTCTTCGTCAGCCATCGCCTCCCGGAGGAACGGAAGCGTCCGTTTCACCGAGAGCGGGTCGTCTGAGTCGGGTTTTCGTTGCACGTCTGCGACGATTCGCTCACGCAGGTCCTGGCACCACTCTGGCCCAGGCGCTGATTCGAGACGCATCCGTAGCTCTCGGAGGACGGCCGAGATGTCAGCGACAATTTCCACGTCAGGATTGTAGTGTCGGTATACTTCAGCAGGTTCGTGATCGACGTGGATGATGGCCTTATCGAGGTCGGCGTTCCACGAGCGAGGGTCGTGCTCAGCGATGTCGTAGCCGACTGCGAGTACACAATCGGCCCGGGAGATTGCCGTGGATGCCTCGGACTGCGGTCCAGAACCGAGCGTCATCAGCGAATCGTCGAGCCGATCCGAGACCGCTCCCTTCCCCATGTACGTCGCGACGACGGGCATCCCAGCGTGGTCGACCAGCTCTCGCAACCGGTTCGATGTTGACGTTCGGACGGCACCGTTACCGGCTAACACCAGCGGGGTATCTGCGTTCTCGAGGAGTTCGACGGCGCGGTCGAGCGACCGCTCGTCGGGGGCAGCCCGTCGCACACGTGGCCGAATTGGGAGCGGCTCTGCATCGAGCTCTTGTGCTGCTACGTCCTCGGGGAACTCGAGGTGGGTCGCACCGGGTTTCTCGTACTCGGCGAGCTTGAACGCCTTGCGTACTGACTCCGGGATGATCTCGGCATCGGTGATCTGTGTGTTCCACTTCACGACCGGCTCGAACATGTGGACGATGTCGAGGGCTTGGTGGCTCTCCTGGTGGAGACGTTCGAGCCCCCCTTGTCCCGTAATCGCGACAAGTGGGGACTTGTCCAAATGGGCGTCCGCGACACCCGTGAGAAGATTCGTGGCACCCGGTCCCAACGTGGAGAGGCAGACACCAGCTTCGCCTGTCAACCGGCCGTGGACGTCAGCCATGAACGCCGCACCCTGTTCGTGTCGAACCGGGATGAACTGAATGTCTGAATCTCGAAGTGAGAACAGCAGGGCCTCGAGTTCCTCTCCGGGGAGCCCGAACACGTACTCGACACCCTCTGTTTCGAGACACCTGACGAGGAGGTCGGATGCCTTCATCATTCCACCCAGACGGTCTTGCGATTGACGAACTCCATGATGCCCGCATTCGAGAGTTCTCGGCCGTAGCCAGATTCCTTGACCCCACCGAACGGGACCCGTGGGTCGGACTTCACTAGCTGATTCACATACACGTTACCAGCGTCGATCTGTCGAGCGAGTCGCTCACCGCGCTCACGGTCTTCGGTCCAGATGCTCGCACCCAGACCGAACTCCGTGTCGTTGGCTTTCGCGACCGCCGCGGTCTCGTCTGGGACCTCGTAGACGGCGGCGACGGGACCGAACGTCTCCTCGCTGTCGGCCGGGCAGCCCTCAGGGATATCGGCGAGGATTGTCGGGGGGTAGTACGCACCCTGCCGGTCGAGGGGTTCACCACCTGTGACGACCCGTGCACCCGCCTCGACGCTCGCCTCTACCTGTCCGTGGAGGTCCTCCAGGAGATCTTGACGGGCCTGTGGACCGACGTCGGTCTCCTCGTCCATCGGATCGCCAACCGTGAGTGACGAGACCACCTCGGTGAACCGGTCGAGGAACGCCTGATACACGTCCGTGTGAACGATGAATCGTTTGGCTGCGATACAGGACTGCCCACCGTTCTGGTTTCGCGCCCACGCGCCGGTCTCCGCGGCGGCCGAAATATCTGCGTCGTCGAGAACGATGAACGGGTCGCTTCCACCGAGTTCCAGCACTGTCTTCTTGAGGTGTTCGCCCGCTGTCGACGCGACGGCCTTCCCGGCCGGTCCACTTCCGGTCAGTGTCGCGGCCCGGACGCGGTCGTCCGCGAGGATCCCCTCAACGAGATCCGACGGGACCAACAGTGACTGGAAGACCCCTTCGGGGTAGCCAGCCTCACGAAACACCTCCTCGATTGCCATCGAACAGCCGGGGACGTTAGAGGCGTGTTTCAGCAACCCGACGTTGCCCGCCGTCAGCGAGGGGGCGGCGAACCTGAACACCTGCCAGAACGGGAAGTTCCACGGCATTACTGCGAGGACCGGTCCCAGTGGCTCGTAGACAGTCTCGACCGCCGCTCCCGGTGGACTGGGGTGTCCCTCGGGTTCCAGGTACGCGCTCGCATGTTCCGCGTAGTGATCACAGCCCCACGCGCACTTTTCGACCTCTGCGATAGCTTGCGAGACCGGTTTTCCCATCTCGCGAGTCATCGTTTCGGCGTACTTGCGTTTGTTCTCCCGCAGGACCTCACCGGCAGCCGCAAGCAGTTCTTCGCGTTCCCGAACCGGCCGGAGGCGCCAGTCTTCGAACGCTGCATTCGCCCGACTGAGCGCTTTTTCGACCTCCGATTGGGTATGTTCAGCGTACGATTCGATTCGCTCGCCAGTCGACGGGTCGACTACGTCCATACCCGTGTGAATTGGATGTGCAAGAGGTTAACTCACAGGGGAGCCGTCGACTCCTGTCCGTCTGCGGAGTGGACTGCACCGCACCGAGATGCCAGCCATATCGAGCACCAAGGGTACGTTCAGAGTAGATCCCGGCGACACGCGTGACGTGGTGTGATCCGAGAGGATCGAATGCATCCTCACAAACGCCCGGAGACAGATCTGTCACCGGTCTCAGCCGTCGGCGGGGACTGCCCACGTTCGCCAGCCGGACCGATTCCTCGCCGCAGTTCGAGCGCCCTCGCGTAATCGGCCTGTGAGAGCATCCCCCACAACTGAACCGTTTTCCTCGACGAGTGCGTACGATGTCTTCGTGGTGCTGCTCTCCACGAGTGTGTCGAAGGCACTTGCCGTCGCCTGCACAGTTAGTGGTTCTCCGACCATCACGTCGGCAACCAGAGTGGTTGCACGGTTGTGCTGGTCGACGTTGTTCAGGTGTTGCAGTGAGACGACACCGACAGTGGCGCCCGTCTCGTTGGTGACACAATACTCGGTTCGCCGATCGGCGAGCATCTGATCGACGAACTCGGCGACTGTCGAAGTGGCAGGGATGGTGCGTGGATCACGCGTCATGACGTCCGCGACGGTGAGTCCAGCGAGCAAATCTTCGAGTGCCGTCGTGCGGGACTCGGAGGTCGCCGCCCCGTAGATGAACAGTGCGACGAGGAGGAAGATGACGTTGAACGAAAACACACCGATCACAGCGAACAGCAATGCGACGGAGATGTATCGGGTGCTTCAGTGATGGAACCACCGTTACCCATCGACCGCAGGCATACGAACGTTAATTCGCTTGGCCGTTCTCTACCGACTATGGCCGAGTTTCCTGACGAACGACAACTTGTACTACGGGCGCGTTCCCAGTTGGACCGGTGGACGAAAAATGCCCGAATGGAGGCGTACACTGAACTGTTCGAAGGTGACGATCCCATCCTCTCCTCCGAAGAGATACAACTGCTCGATGCGCTCGACTCTGAACTGGAGCGAGAGGGCGGCGATGGTGTCTGGGGAACTGACCAATACGGGATCCACACAGCGGGGACCTCGAGTTCGGATACCTCCCTCGGTGTGGTCTGTGTCTATCACCCACAGATCAGCAAAGACTCCGTCCTTCGTGGAGGAGACGGTCTCGACGACGAGACCGAAGAGCGACTCAATGCAGCGCTCTGGAAATACAGCGAGCGCGTCGCAACACTCATCGAAGAGAAGCTCCACGAATTTACCCGTCAAACGCAGAGCTGACGATTCGTCTCACCACTTTTACCAAATCGGTATCGGTGTGCAACTAATGTCTGGTTCGCTCGTGTTCGGGTGCGAGATTTAAAAATACGTCTTCCTCGGCTCCACACTCCGGACAGGTGTGCACGAAGTGGAGACCGTCCTCATCGCGCTTTTCCATCCGCCACTCCGACTGGGAGCGGGCTTCGTTCCCGCACACTGGACAGCGCTTGGGATGGTCCTGGAGATAAGTGCTCATGAAATCGATGAACGACTTCGTTCCATGGTGGTATGACCGCATTGCCTGTTACGTACGGCGGCCACGCTATTAGCTTACACCTCCTTTTTGTCCGTCTGCTCAGCGAAGAATAGCTGACCGACGTTGTTGAACGCCTTCAGTAGTATTCAGGGTCACATTCAAATACATCGTGGTAATAGAGCGTTCTCGGGTTCTCAATCCGGAACAGAACTTCAATTGTAGAGGCTCTGTTGAAACCCTCTGTTGCTGATAGTTTGTTGAGGCCGTGCTGAATGCAGGCCACGAGTCTCCCACGGCAGGCACAAATATCAAGAGAGACATCTTCCACCGTCGGGATCACTTGCCACTCCACCCGTCTGATTGTGGGACAATACGTGTGGTCGGCCTCCCAAATTTCATGTGTGCATAGCTTCCGGAACTTCCGTGGGATAACGTTCTTTCTTGAAAATAATCGGGAACTCAATCGAACCGGTCGACACCGGAGATTTCGCTGACGAAAAGCACTGCCGAGAATCCCACTCATCGGGAATGTTCGTCAAACCGGTTACGTCACTTATTACCTTGCCGGACGTAGATGTCCATATGGCTCGTAAAATCAAGTTCAGTGACGTTTCGACCTTGCTTGATGAAATTGAGTATCCCATCAGTCGGACGACAGCATCGGAAGAACTCTCCGATGTTAGGTTGATATTGGCCGACGGTGAGACAAATCTAGGCAAGTTGGTTTCCGAGACTTCCCGTGACTCGTTCGAATCGGCTGATGATATCAAGTCCGAACTTCACAACGTGCTTCCACGGGAGGCGGTCGGGGAACCATATCAATCTGAGGGAGACGCGTAACGACTCATATTCCGAGACCATAGGAAGACAGATTTGTCCAAGTCCAGCGACTAACGGCCCTTTTGGACCCATATCGTGACGGTCCAAGGAAGGATATCACATCAGACAGCGGAAATCAACGAGTCACTTACTTACGACCGCTGTGCTGAACCCCTCCCCGGTATTCAGCACGCCACATCTGTCAACATCAGAGGAATCCAACAGAGCAGGTCGACTCACCGTCTGCTCGCTGTGTCCGTTACCCGCCGAGCCACCACCCGTAGAGGTGCTCTTGAGCCTCAGCGTCGGATTGCTTCTTCGATTGGCCGTACGTCTTCCCCTTGAGGAGTTGGCGTTCAACCGCGTTTGCGGCAAGACGGAGTGCGTGCGTCGCGCCGTATCCTTCGCCATCGGCAGTGAAGTAGCCGCGGTCGGTCACCAGTCGAATCCGTGCCAACACGAGTGGTACGCCCCGACTCTGTTCCTTATGCTCCTGTAGTTCGATACTGGCCTTGATGACGCTCATCTCGCCGTACTTCGAGGCTACACTCTCGATCAACGCGGAGACGTCGTCGTAGTCCATTCCCTCTAGCAAGTCGAGTCCGAACACCTGGACGGCGTTCCGGTCGTCGCGCTCCCAGGTGAGCGCCTCGATGACGTCCGTTTTTGTGATGATACCGATCGGCTCGTCGGTGTCGTCGGCCGTGACGACGAGCGAGGAAATCTCCCGCTCGAACATCGTCTCGACGACTTCGTCAAGTGGGACGCTTCGCCGGACCGTGACCACTGTATCGGACATCAGATTCCGCACTGGCAGGTCGAGCATCCGGTCGGCATCGCCTTCGCGCGCCCCGAACCCACCACGATTTTGTCCGCCACCGCCGCGGCCACTGAACCCACTCGGCGAACCCCCCTGGCTCTTGCTGCCGCCTCGCGTCGTGAACTCGATGACGTCGTACAGGCTCAGCAGACCCACGATGTCGTCCCCGTCGACGACCGGGAGATGGGCGATTCCGGCTTCCCGAAGCATATTGAGTGCTTTCCCGATCGTGGTGTCAGGGGTCGCACTGATCAACTCCGTTGTGTAGGCATCGTCGACAGTCACCGCGTCGAGGAACGGCCGGACAGCTTCGAGGACGGCATCGCCGGTCACCACACCGATAACACGATCGCCATCTAGTATGGGGAGCGTCTTGGCGTCGCTACCGATCATGAGCCGTGCAACCTCGCGGACATCTTCGGTGCGGTCGACCGTCGGGACGTGCTGTACCTGTGAGCCGACCTTTGCCGAGGGCTGGTTGGACGAAGAAGCTAGCTGTCGGCGGCTGACGACTCCGCGATACTCGTCACCGTCTGTTACGATGACCGAATCGAGTTCCTGATTCTCGAACGCTCCGGCGACCTTCGAGAGCGGTGTGCCGATATCGAACTCCGTGAATTTTGGTGAGAGTATCTCAGAGATATCCATTGTGACTCTCTAGTCAGAGGGTCGCTGGACGGTTATGCTTGTTCCACTCCCCATTCATTCTGTACGAGTCTGTCTAAGTGACCATCTCCTGATTTTGAACTACCTGAATTTGCATAAGTTGGTCTTTTCAGGTTACAACGAGACACCCGCGACAGACCATTCATCCTGTCGAAACCGACCGCTCCGGTAGAAGACTTTGTTGTCGTATTTCAGCTGTAAAGACCAATGAATCATTCATGTCACTACCGGCCGCTACGGCGAGCAGTCACAAAGCAGTTCTCACGGCACGCACCTTGCCGGTGGCCGACGGACGCCACCTGCGTTCGGCGACGGAGCGGTGAGAGTTGTACTACTATGTAGACTCCACCGGAACCCATACATAGTTGATTCTGTGACCGGACTGCACACCCTTGCACTGGCGACGCCAACACTCCTCCAGTAGACCCCGGTAGCGTTGCCAGTCTCGATTGACGTAGTCGTCGTGCTCGCCGTCGTCACCGTCACGCTCGTCCTGTTCGTCCTCCAGCCAGTCTCGATCGATACGACTGCCATCGCGCTGATGGTGCGCTCATCCTCCTCGGTCCGTGGACGGGCGTCTCCCCAGAGGAGGGCGTCTCGGGTTTCTCGAACCCCGCGACGCTCACTGTGCTGGCGATGTTCATCCTCAGCGAGGGGGTGCGACAGACCGGCGTCATCCAGATTCTCACACAGAAGATAGAGTCGTTCGCGGGCGGCAGCGAATTCCGACAGCTCCTCGCGACGTTCTACCTCGGCACCGCGATCATCACGGAGGTGGTGAGCAACAACGCGAGCGTCGTGTTGATGCTTCCAATCGCTGTCGACGTCGCGGGTCAACTCGGCGTCAACGCCTTCGCGTTCGCCCTCGCGGTGACGTTCGCCGCCAGCACGCCGTTACTCAGTCCGGTCGGCTACCAGACGGACCTCATGGTCTATGGACCTGGCGGCTACAAGTTCACCGACTTCGCGCGCGTCGGTGCGCCGCTCCAGCTCATCCTGACTGTCGTCACGACGGCCGGCATCGTGTTCTTCTGGGGAGTGTGACGCGACAAAACCACGACTGCGGCGTGTGCAAGGCGGCGAAACAGCAGCCGCCCCCTACGAGAGCTCACACTTACAACGGCAACAACGGGGAGAAGTGGCTCTGTTGAAATCCTCAGAGAGTTACAGGTTCGGCTGTTAGTGTAGCGGAATGCAGGCCCTCCCAAAGTCCCGGTTACTCCAGTTCGTTGAGCAAGCAATTCAGTTGGCTCGTCGAGCCGTTGCACGATACTCTTCGAAGTTCTCGAAACGGCGGTACATGCTCTGTCAGCACATCGTCTTGCTCTGTCTCAAAGTACGGAAGAATACGACGTACCGGATGCTTCTTGACGAACTCATCGAAATGCCTCGTATTCGAAGAGTAATCGGTCTTGAGGAGCTCCCGTACCTCTCAACGCTGTGTAAAGCGTTCGACCGACTCGATATGGCCGTGTGGCGTGTCCTTCTCAACTTCTCGGTCACACACTTGTATAATGACTCACACTGGCCAACAGACAAGGATTCAGTAAGGGTAGCGCACGGACATTAACGAACAGTTGTGGATGGGAAAGGTCGTTATCTGAATTATAGCGACAGCGATCGAGTTGGCGACATTCCGGGAATCACAGGAGACATAAAACACCATCATATCTTAGAATAACCGCTGCTATTCTGGAAAGTACTGCTGAGATATCGTAGCCTAAAGCCCCCACACAGCCCCGAGTGAATCAGCTAGCTTCGAGGTTCGTACTGCTCTAACGACTCATCCAATCTTCGAGACTCAGCTCTCAGCGTCTCGAGTTTGTTGTCGACTGCACCGCTTTTGAGGCGCGTTCGCTGTTCGTCAGTGAGTCTCTCTCGGGCGACAGCAGTCTCTCTGAGATGGTTAAACTCGTCTTCGTTTGTCGAAGCAAGTCTGTAAACTGTACGCGCCTGTTCCACTACGGATTCATCTGTGAACCGGCCAGTAACAGAAACCAACTCTCTCGCTCGCCACTTAAGTTCCCGAGCGGGGTCAGGTGGCCACGAGATTTTGAGCGATGAAGCCTCATCAGATAACTGTGAGAGAAAAGCTCGATTGGGTCCCACAGCTGCTGAGAACGCCTGTGGGTCGTCAACGTAATGTTCGAGTTTCGACCGAGAGAAACTGGCTAATTCAACGAGTCGTGAGACCGGCTCGGACCCAACGTCGGCGGTTTCGAGGTACGACTCCAAGCGCTGCGGTGGCGTTGGTAACTCGACGAGAGGATACGACTCTGCAGTCGCCAACAGGCTGAGTACTTCACGAGCAGGAGTTTCCTGTAGATACTGGCCATACGCCGTTGTTATTGCCTCATTGTAGGCCTCGATGGGTTGAGATAGTTTATCCGTAGGTGCATCGAGGTCTGCTTCTCCTAGTGCAACGATTTCTTCGAGTTCGTCGATTCGAGCATCGACTTCGTCCTTTTGTTGCTTGACTGCGTGTCGTGCTGACTGGTACTCACGTTGTGCGGCGTGCCACGACTCCAGCAGTCTAACATCTTCACGGACTGGCTCGAGCGCCTTCCGGGCCTGTTCGAAGTCACCCGTCGAGAGTGAGGATGTGAGACCAGTGGTGAGAATTTTGTTGGCTTCGATGAACGCCTCGTTGTGGCGGATGTCTGCTGGAATTTCGTCGAGCGTATCTGAGAACGCCTCTCTGAACTCGATGTATCCTTTGAGGTCATCTCTGTCCGTCGCACGTGATTCATACTGGTTAAGAATCTGCTCGACGTTTTGCAGTGCTTCAGCGACCGTGTGAAGCTCTTCTTCACCGAGGTCTTCGACTTCAGTGCGTGTCTCATCGAGTCTTCGTGCCGCAGCCTGTAACGATTCTATGACGCCAGAAGCCCCAGTCATGACAATCCCAACAATTGGGTGGGTGAACCAGACGAGACGAGAGTCATTAGAATACAGTGGACACTTGAAACACAAAAATGCAACTTGTTATTCACTTAGTACTGTGAGCCAGCCTAGTTGCACTTCTCAGGATATCCAGCCGAGCATCCCGGATGTCGTCAGAGAGTACGAGCAACAGCACACGCGGTGCCACCGACCACCGCGTTTGTGGGCGGAGCTCTCTCTCGAATCACACCACAGAAAGTCAGTTGCGTCGAAGCAGGTCATTGCCCTGCGCCCGGTCGGGTACCGTGAGAAAAGAAGAAACGAAAGGGGATGGATTCGAACCACCGGGGCCATTTTTCAGGCCACCTATCACAAGGATAGATGCTCTACCAAGCTGAGCGACCCTTTCACGTGGGTTCAACCACTGATATCATCATTGGCTGGCAACGTATTGAGTATCCGGATGCTACCAGCGGTATAGGGGGAGGCTTACGGTGTTATTCAAATATTAGAGGAGCCGAACGCAGTCAACGACGACCGGGACCGCTGCCGATTCGAGAACCTCTTTCAGCCAAGCGTTAGTGAACACACGTAATGGAACACGCCCACGACACGACCAACACCTCCACAACCGATACACGACGCTGGTGGACGCTCGTGATTTTCGCCTACGTCGCACTCGAGGGTGCCAGCCTCCAGATGCGTGGGTCTGTCGTGCCTGTCCTCCGAGAGTCGTTCGGTACACCTGATTGGCTGCTCGGTCTCGTCGCACCCGCTGGGACCGTTGGATTTCTGGTCTTTGTGGCACTCACTGGAATCATCGCCAGCCGGGTCAACACACGCCGCCTCATTCTGCTTGGCATCGCCGGAACTGGCGCGAGCGTGTTCATCGTCGGATTTACTCCCTCGTTTGCCTTCTTTCTCGCTGCGTTGTTCGCACGAGGGTCGTTCGGAGGTGTGGGTCGAGGAATCGACCGACCGCTGCTGAGCCATCTCCATTCCGGTGACCGCGGAAAGTGGTTCAGTTACTACGACGCGATGTGGGCTGTGGGTGCGACGATTGGCCCGCTCGTCGTGACCGCCGCACTCTGGCTTGGCGACTGGCGTTTCGCCTACTACATGCTCGGCGTCGCGTTTCTTCCGGTCGTACTCCTCGTGTGGTGGCTTCCAACGCCGAGTATCGACGGGAAGGGTGACGATACACTCACATTCGACGAAATCAAACGCGTGGGTCAGCGGCCAGAAGTCCTCGTGATGATTGCAGGGATTCTCATGACGACAGGCGTAGAGGGAGCGCTATTTACGTGGCTGACGACGTTTGCTGAGGGGCGTATCCCTACTTCGTTCGTAACGGCCTCGCTGAGCGTCCTGTTGGTCGCGTACATCCCAGGACGCTTCGTGGCCGGGGTATTATCCGACCGAATAGGCCCCGTGGAACTCATCTCTGGACTCGCAATCCTCTGTCTGGTATCGACCGTCTATACGTTCTTCGTGGCATCTGGAGTTGGCATGCTCGTCGGCTTGTTCGGGATTGGGTTTTCGCTCTCGGGGCAGTTTCCCACGCTGTTGGCGTACTCGATTGAGGCCGCACCAGAACACAGCGCACCCATCAACAGCCTCAGTTTAGTGGTGTCAACGCTCGGGATAGCGGGCGTTCCGGCCCTGTTGGGGTTCGTAATCTCAGATGCTGGTATCGAACTGGCCATGCAACTGCTCGTGATACCGCTAGTTGCACTGGTCGGAGTCTCGGTGATTGCATGGGTCCGGATTGGGGCACCAACCGAAAGGTAGTGGCTCTATGTCGTTTGACAGTCCTCAGAGGTCGAGGCCGAGAGTAATCGCAGCCAGTCCGATGACGAACGCATAAAGTGGGACCACGTAGCGCCACACCGCGTTCGGAAGCACTCGAACGAGATACGGTGCCGCGATGGAGGCGATAAATCCCCCAGTGAAGATGGACGGGAGGAGTAACAAATCCATGTGGACACCGCTCATCGCGAGGCCGACGAACGTAAGTACACCGACGAGCGAGACGAGACTTTCAGCAAGCCCAGCGATAGCGATAGCACTTTTCTCGTAGACTCCCGAGAGGATTTGGCCGAGCGTAACCACCGGTCCGTACCCCCCACCGCCAATCCCTTTGTTCATCCCGGCGAGCGCCGCGAACACGACCAGGCGACGTGGTCGGTACTCGATGGTCGTGACCAATCGCGCACGGACGAGTCCCATCACACCCATCACCAGTACCAACACGGCGACGTACAGCTCGATGTACGACTCAGGCAGGGCGAATGTGAAATACGCCAAGACTATTGAGACGAGCGTAGCCGCTGCGCCAACGCCACCAAGTAACAGCATGAGTCGCGTCTCATCGTTGAGTGGGCGAACCGAAAATCGAACATTCCGAAGCTCGTGATGGACGCCGCCCGAGACGATTCCAGTTACCGTTTCGGAGATGAGCAACACGGGCGTGACTTGGAGTGGGTCGTAACCGAGGATGAATAAGAATGGGGCGAGCGCCGTCCCGAAGCCCATCCCCGCCGCCGAATCCAATAGCTCGAAGACGAACGCGACGAGAACCAGCATCCCGAGTACGACGAACGAGGTCTCTTGACCGATAGGGGGGAGCCACCACGTCATCAGCCCCATCCCGATGACGTAGACGAGAGCGAGAAGACTCAGTCGACGTAGCGACTGGCTTGGTAAACGAAGCCGCTCGGTGGTCGTGAGTTGGCGGTCTAACTGTCGGGCCTCCTGCCCAATCGTTTCAGGGTCGACGACTGGTCCTGTGACTATTGCGTCGTACCCTCCTGTGTACTCTTCTCGTGTTGGTCGGTCGTGGCCCATACTCTCCAGACGCGGTCGTGAGAACTCGCGCTGGGTACGTGAGTACGTAACCGAGGGATTTGAGTATCGTTCCGAGAGACACTGATTGTCAGGTTTTTATCACTTTTCCATCAGTGTCGTCCGGGTGGTTCGGATGTGTTCTCGGTGTCAGCATCCGTTCTAACTGCGTACGGAGGCACTCCTCACGAAAACGCGCCCAGTTCGACAGGAATCGACACGGGGTTGTTCGGCCATGCAGAGGACTACCGCAAAATCCTCCGTTCACCAAACCACTTCGTGACCCACTTCCGAAGGATGGACCGCACTGGCTCATATCGCCGAACGAGTAAGACCTCCCCATCGAATCGCTCCCCAACGATTTCGGGGGTGTCTCCAAACAGCCGGCGGGTGAGCCATCCCTCACGGGTTGCTCCCATGACGATGGTGTCGATGTCGTTGGCCTCCGCATATTTCTGAATCGCTGACGCGACGTTCGGCTCGTCGATGACTGCGGTCTCGATGGAGACTCCGCGTTCGCTCAATCCACTGCGGCGTGACGCAAGATAGGACACTGCTTCTTCCGTTTCGGACGCAATCGTCAGTAATGTGAGCGTACCGTCGCGCTGCTCGACGAAGGCAGACGCGACCCCTTCTGCACGCTCGGCGTGTAGTCCCCCGTCCGTTGGAAGAAGGACCGAGCGGGGACGGTCGGTCCCAGAGAGCTTCGCAACGACGACGTCGCACGGTGCCTCCTCGACAACCACGTCGATAGTCGAGCCGAGGACGAACTCACGACGGCGACGCTGGCCGCGCCATCCCAGTAACACGAGGTCGCTGTCGTAGCGATAAGCCATACTGACGATACTTCGTCCGGGCGTCCGGCCCACTGTGACCGACCGGTGGGCAGGAACGTCCTTCGGGACGTACTGCATCGCGTCGCGGAGTAACCCTCGTTCGTTCTGGACGTATCGTTCACCCTCTTCGAGAGGCGTCTGGACCGGAACCGTCGCAACGCTCATTAGTCGAAGCTCGCCGTCGTACTCCCGAGCGAGGGTCGACGCGAGGTGAACGAGGCGTGGCGCAGTCTCTGGGTTCGCGATTGGAACGAGAATGCGATAGGGGCGTTCGGTCGGACTCCACTCCTCCGAAAGGACACGAATCTCGCTGGCGAGTTCCGTCCGGAGGATGCGCTCTCTGGAGTAGACGAAGAACACGCCGACACCCGCCAAAATCCACCCCACCGCCAATACCCATGCCAGCGGGCTGTAATTGAAGAAGTAGACCGCAAGGAACAGTTTCGTCAAAATACCGACGATGGGGACGTACGGGAAGTACGGCGAGAGATACCCATAGTCGAGTTCATCGCCGTACTCACGGCGGATGCGTATCATCGAGTAGTTGACCTGCAAGAACAACAGGAGGAACATCAGGTCCGTCGCCGCGGCGACCTGTGCCAGCGGCAAGGCAACAGCCATCACGGCGATGAGTACCCCGCTAAACAAAATCGAAACGTAGGGCGTCTGGTGTTCATCGTGAATTCGCTCGAACGCGTCCGGAAATACCTTGTCGTGGCCCATCGCGTAGCCGACTCGCGAACTGGAGAACGTCGTCGCGTTGAGCGCCGCCAGCGAGGAGAGAATACCAGTGATGAGGATGATGAGCGTCCCGAACGGGAGGAACTGACCAGCGGCCTGTGCGAGGCCGAACTCGCCGAGGTTCCCGAGTACCTGCCAGACCGCGGGGTCGGGTGGGAGCTCTCCGACCGTACTCCCACCGATGCTTTCGGTGGTACGAGCAGTTTCGAGAAGTGCTGGTGTCAGGTCAACGGCACCGATGAGGACGACGCCGACGAGGATGTAGATGGTGACGACGACGAGCATCGAGTAAAAAACCGCCTTTGGGATGTTCTCGCGCGGGTTAACCACCTCTCGACCTGACTGAACGATGATTTCGTACCCCTCGAATGCGATGAAGGTCAACCCCATGGCGAGAAACACGCCGCCCGCTCCATTCGGAAAGAACGGCTCGAAGTTGGTCGAGACGGTCTGGGGCTGGCCGACCATCGAAGCAAGCCCAGCGATGATGAACACACCGATGATGAGCAACTGGAGCGTGGTAACGAGGTTCTCCGCTCGACTCGTCTCCTTTGCTCCGCGGAAGTTGACATAGGTGAACACGGCGGCCGCAAGCACCGCAAATGTCTGTTGGAGCGTCGCGGGCGTGACCCCGAACGCCAACCCGAAGTACTCGGTGAGGATGAGCGTCACGAACGAACCGAAACTGAGGATGTAGAGCGACCCAGCGACTGCGTGGGCGAACCAACTCATCCATCCCGACAAGAACGCTTGCGAGCGACCAAGTGCGGTTCGAACCCAGAGGTAGCCACCACCGGGTTCGGGAATCGCACTGCCGAGTTCGGCATAGACCATCCCCGTGAAGATGGTGATGAACCCGTTGAGTGCGAACGCCAAGATGAGTGCTGGTCCGGATTCGCCAGCTGCGAGCCCGCTGAGTACGAAGATACTGCCACCAATCATCGCCCCAACGCCGATGAGCGTCACGTCGACGAGTGTTAGCTCGCGAGCGAAGTCAGTGCCCTCTGACTCCTCGACTGCGAACAGTTCATCAGACGGGCTTGTAGTCATGGTCGACGCTCTGTGCGGTCGCTCACTGGCCGCTGGTGACGCTCGATGTTCGCTCGTCCTCGAAGTACGGTTACAAGCAGGCCGAGCCACGCGAGCAACGTCAGCAAAATACCGACGATTACATCAGCGCCGACCATCCGTCCTCCCGCTGAGCGGCCAGTTCTCTCTCCGGTTCATACTCTTGCCTCGACATTTCACCGCGAAACAACTTATTTCGTTTACACGATTGGGCGGACTCTCCGGGCAGACGGAGCCCTCACCCACTCAGGTATTTTAAGAGGTCAGTCCGTCCTCAGCGACGTTTACTCGACGCCCTGTCGAGTCCTGCGAAGTCGAAGAGAGCGAAGCGTTCGAACCCCTCGCTGACTTTCGCTTCGTCGGTCGGTCAAAAGAACCAACCCCACCATACCAAGACAGACGCGAGTAAGTAGTCGAGAGAAGTTTACTGCGGCACGTAATTGGGGACCGTCGAGCGTCTCACGTTCAGATTCGTACGAACACGTCACCATCTGCCACTTCTACGTCGAACGTCCCGATGCACTTCCCCGATACTTCGTGTTCACCAGACTCGATGTCTAATTCCCAGAGGTGCCACGGGCAACTCACGGTGAGGTCGTCTTCGTTGACGCCGCCGCGTGACTCGGTCCACGTGTGTTCTGCGTTTATCTTTCTCTCGCCCGCCTTGTACAGCGGCGCACCTTGGTGTGGGCAGCGGTTCGACAGGGCGTGGAACTCGCCTTTCACGTTGAACACGGCAACCTCGATACCGTTTACGTCAACTGCGATACCTCGCCCACGAGGAATGTCTTCGACCGATGCAACCTGCGTGTAGTCGTCGCTGACGTGTGGTTCTGCACTCATTGGATATCAGAGATTGAGTATCTCTTCGGCGTTCTCGTGGAGGATAGACCGACGCAACTCGTCGTCGAACGCTCGTGACGTGTAGAACCACGTCGGTGGGTCGAGCGTCTGATGCGGCCAGTCACTCGAATAGGTGAACATATCGCTCGCCATACTCAAATCGAGCAGGTCTCTCGCCTGTCCAGCCCCGCGTGGGAGCGCGAGTGGTTGCGTCGTCAAGTAGATATTGTCACGAAGGTACTCGCTGGGGCGGCGGTCGAGATACTCGTCACCAGTCGCGTGTTTTCGCGGGGTGATTTTCACGTCGTCAGGGTGCATCTCGTAGAATTCGTCCATCCGGTACCGAGCGAACGGCACCCACCAGTGTCCTCCCTCTTGGAATACGACGTTCAGGTCCGGGTAGCGGTCGAACACACCGCGCATGATCATGTTGACGACGTTCGTCATCGCGTGGAGCGGCCAATCGAACCCGAGTATCTCGGTCCACGTCAACATCTCGTCGCCGATGTAGGTGTGTTGCGGCCAGTACGCGAGCGACCCGTGTAGAAGAAGCGGTAAGTCGTTCTCGACGAGCGCCTCGAAGATGGGGTCGAACTGTTCGCTTCCCCACGGCGTCTTCGGGTCGAACCACGAGTACGCCGCCACGATATTGTCTTCTGTCGCAACCCGCTGTATCTCCTCGACTGCGTACTCCGGGTCCCACTTCGGAACGAGCATCGAAGTGTAGACTCCCTCGTCGGCGAAGTTGTCCAGCATGTAGTCGTTCGCGGCCTGCACGACACCGTTCTTCAGAAGCGGATGGTGTTGGAGTGGGAGCGTGTTTATGCCTGCGTTGACCACAGGGTCGTCGATAGCGAACTTCGCGCAGGCTTCACGGACGTCCTCGGCGTATTCGGCACGGCCCTGCGTGAACAACCCTTCGTTGCCCTCTTTAATCGCGTAGGCCGCATCCCACTTCCCGACGACGGGCATTGGACCGAACTCGGTCGTCAACTTGTCTCGAATGACGTCGTCTTCGACGTACGACAAGAGTTCGTCTTCCATCGGATTGACGTGAAAATCGAGGTCGATAATCCGGTCTTCGAAGGCTTGCTCGGGAACCTCTACGTTTGTATCTATTCGATTGGTCGGCGAGTCCATGTGAATGAGTGTGTGAGCCTATTTTGCGTGGGATACTTTGAAGCTTGTTACTACTCCCCACGTCAACAACTCACGGTCACTGCTCACTGGACGCATCGGGCGGATGACGGAACGCTGTAAGGGCGTCCACGTCTGCACCTTCTCTCGAGAGGATGGTCACGATATCGTCTGGTTTCACGATGGTATCGCCGTGCGGTGTGAAGACGCGGCCACCACGCTCGATGGCGATGAGGAGGGTATCTTTGTCGAGGATGTTCTCTCGGACAGCGGCTTCGACACTGTGTCCGGTAATGGGTGAACCAGATTCGACGGTGACTTCGACGACGCTCGCGTCTCCAGTGAGACTGATGAAGTCGTTTGGTTCGGGTGTCGGGCTTCCGTCGTCCGGGTCGAAGGGGCCGTACGGGGCGAACAGTTCCTCTTCGAGGAGGTCCTCGTCTTCGATGTGGATTCCGATGTCGGTGAGTTGGCGTGCGATTCGTCGGAGGTCACTCGTCGTCTCACCGACTGCGAGAACGTGGAGATTACGGCGTCCCGTCATCAGCGTCCGGACGTTGATGACGCCGGGAATCGCTCGCGCGCCATGGGCGAGGGCCTCACGTTCGGTAATGGGTACGTCACAGAGGTAGAGGTTAGAGAGCTTCCTCCCCGCTCGCTCGAAATCGACCTGCGTCGTGTAGCCGCGGATGATTCCAGCGTCTTCGAGTCTGTGGATTCGGTTTCGAATCGTCGCACCCGAGACACCTGCTCGTTCTGCGAGCGTGCTACTACTGGTGTTACGGGCGTCGTCCATGAGTGCGTGGAGGATTCGCCGGTCTATTTCGTCGAGCCGATGGTCGGTATTTCGCTGTGTCATCGTCGAAGTTGAGTCCCCAATTTCGCGTTCTAAAATAGGCTACCCAACACAGTAGCATAACACTTGTTCAGACGACATTCAGTTTGCGAATCGTAACTGCTCGGTGTGGGATGCCTCTCTGGTGTACACTGGAGGACTGTTCTATGCATTTTCACTCGTTGTGTGGCAGTCGGAGAATCATCAAACAGACAACCTCAATACAATTATTTTGATTCAAAAATTCATACCCCACTATTTTTCGCTTTCGAAAATTGAAAGCGAGAATTTATATTTCCCCGAAGGTACTGAGCAGGTATGGATAGAGAGACTGACACCTCGGTTCACGAAGACTGTGAGGTAGGATTCGAGAGCCATCGCCCACAACACACACGCCAGCACACGAGAGAAGTCGCTCACCGCCCACTCTGGTATCGACACCTCTCCCAATTCAGCGGGGGTGGCTGAGGTAATGCATCTCCTCGACCACGTCGTCGTTCCCATCGCTGACCGAAAAGACGCTGTTGCGACTGCAGAGGCGTTGAATCCACACCTCCACAGTATCAGCCGGGTGACCGCGGTTCACGTCATCGAAAAGCGCAGCGGCATCCCTGACAAAGCCCCAGTCGAAAAACGGCAAAGAGATGCCGCTCATTTCCTCTCGGTGTTCGATACACATCTCGACAAAGATGTCGATATCGACGTCCAGACGAGTTTCGGCAACGATGTCGCTGACCAGATTATCGAGACAGCAGTCGATGCGGAGGCCACCGCTATCGCCTTCCACCCGCGTGGAGGAAGCAGGCTCGTTCGGCTGTTAACCGGTAGCACTGCGGCCCGTCTCGTCGGCAATGGAGTGGTCCCAGTCGTTTCTCTTTCGAGACGGCCCCAGCGCGAGGGACTGCGAAAACAACCACCGGAATCGACAGACGGAGAGGTACGTGGATGACCGACGAAGAACTCGCAAAAGACCTCGGCTTGCTCTCGGCGCTGACTATCGGTATCGGAACCATGGTCGGCGCGGGCATCTTCGTCTTACCGGGTGTCGCTGCCCAAACTGCCGGGCCAGTCGTCGTCATCTCGTTCGTCGTCGGTGGACTCGTCGCACTGGTGAACGCACTCTCGGTCTCCGAACTCGGGACGGCGATGCCAAAAGCCGGTGGTGGCTACTACTACGTCAACCGCGCACTCGGTCCACTGTTCGGCTCGATTGCTGGTCTCGGAGATTGGGTTGGGCTGGCGTTCGCTTCAGCGTTCTACAGCATCGGCTTCGGGCAGTACCTCGCGACGCTCGTCTCGATGCCGGACGTACTGTTGCTCTCCGACGTCCAAGTCGGGGCACTCATCGCCGGTGCCGTGTTCGTCGGCGTCAACTACATCGGTGCAAAGGAGACTGGAAACGTCCAAACAGTCATCGTGACGATTCTCTTGGGGATTCTCACGCTCTTCGCGATACAGGGCTGGTTGTCGTTCGACCTCGGAACCCTCCTGAGCGACGGTGGCTTCGCACCGTTCGGATACGGGGCGATTCTCCCCGGAACCGCACTCGTCTTCGTCTCGTTCCTCGGCTACGCGAAAATCGCAACCGTCGCCGAGGAACTCAAGAATCCCGGACGGAACCTTCCGTTGGCAATCATCGGGAGCGTCGTCATCGTAACCGTCCTCTACTCGATTCTCGTGAGCATCATGCTCGGGGTCGTCCCGTGGCCAGAACTGAGTCAGAGCGCGCCGTTGACACAGGCGACAGCACTCGCGTTCCCCGGTGGACTCGCCGTCTTCGCCGTCACAATCGTGACACTCGGAGCGTTGCTGGCGACGGCGTCGAGCGCGAACGCGTCGATTCTCGCGTCCGCCCGAATCAACTTCGCGATGGGCCGAGACCGAATCGTCACGAACTGGCTCAACGAGATTCACCCGAAGTACGCGACGCCCTACCGGTCGATTCTGGTCACGGGAGCCATCATCATCGTCTTCATCGCGGCGCTCGGCCAAGACATCGAAGTCCTCGCGAAGGCAGCGAGCGTCCTACACCTCGTCGTCTACGCGTTGATGAACGCCGCGCTCATCGTGTTCAGAGAGACGGACCCAGAGTACGACCCTGCATTCACGGTCCCGCTCTATCCGATTACGCCAATCGTCGGCATCGTCCTCTCGCTCGGCTTGTTGGCATTCGTCGGTACACAGGAACTCCTCCTCTCGGGAGTCTTCGTCGTCGTTGCGGTCGTCTGGTACTTCGCATACGCACGCAAGAGTGCGCCGCGACAGGGTGTCCTGAGTCGGCACATCCTCACCAACGGTGAGAGGCTACCACCGTCGGTCGTCAGTGCCGCTGCGAGCATCGCCCCCGACGGTGCAGGTCACGATGAGGACGCCCCAACGACGATGGTCGCAGTCTCGAATCCGCTCACTGAACAGGCGTTAGTGTCTCTTGCCGCCACGCTCGCAGCGAGAGACGACCGCAAACTCCTCGCGGCTCACGTCATCCAAGTGCCGGACCAGACGTCGCTCCAAGCCGCCGCAGAACAACGCGACCGCATCTCCACGACGTCGAGACAACTTCTCGCCGAAGCACGCGAAGACGCCGAACGACTCGGTGTGTCCGTGGAGACGAGAACAGTCCTCTCTCACAGAGGGCTCACGGAGGTGTTCGACATAGCACGTGAACACGGCGTCGAGACGCTCATCATGGGATACGGTGGGGCGCAACTCGCTGGTGGACGTGTCGAAGGTGCGCTCGACGAACTCACTCACGACCTTCCGTGCGACGTCCTCGTCTTCGATGGCCAACGATTAGATTCGAGCGAGATTCTCCTGCCGACTGCCGGTGGGTACTCGTCGGACCTCTCCGCGACGGTCGCACGTACTCTACAGGACGCTGTTAGCGCACGTATCTCGGTGTTGCACGTCGCCGACGACGCCGATGAGGGACGGGCCTTTATCGAGAATTGGGCCGCAGAACACGGGTTAGACGAGGCTGAACTGTTGGTCGAAACGGGCGATATCGAGACCGCTATCGAACAGGCCGCCGCGAGTCGGTCACTCGTCATCGTTGGGGCGACAGAGCGGGGGTTACTGTCGAGACTCGCCGGAGGGTCGCTCGAACTGTCCGTTCTCGACGACCTCGAAGCGTCCGTCTTACTCGCCGAGCGGCCTCACAGACGGTCACTCTGGGAGCGCCTCGTCGGGTAACGCTAACCGAACCACATTCTCCAATCCATCCTCGGTGGTCGTTTCGTCGGTCTCGAACGCCGGGAGTCGAATATTCGCATCTGAGCGGTGTGGTTCCACTCGAACCACGTTTTCAGCGGTCTCACTCTCTGTGAAACGACTCGTCACCATGGACATCGCGGGCCTGCTGGAACGCATCGTGCTGTTTGCGAACGTTCCGTGTCTGGTTTGCGTACACGTACTCGAACATCGAATTGGGGTCCGCCCCGTACGACTCCATTTGCTCGACCGCCTCCGCGAGTACTGCGTCTACTTCTTCGTCGATTGTGCTACACCGTTCATCATCGAGGCGGCCAGTCTCGTACAGGAACGACTCGAATCGCTCGAGAGGGTCTTTCTCGCGCCACTCGTCTACCTCTGCGTCGTCCCGGTAGACAGAAGGGTCGTCTGCCGTCGTGTGTGCTCCGTATCGGTACTGGACCGCTTCGATAAGTGTCGGTCTGGGGGCGTCATTCGATGGTTTGAGTGCCTTCTCCCGTGCCGCGTTGGTTACAACGTACGTCGCGAGCGGGTCCATCCCGTCAACGCGAACTCCATCGAATCCGTACGCGTCTGCCTTCTGCGCGAACGTCCGACTCGCTGTTTGCCGCTCTCGCGGCGTCGAGATTGCCCACTGGTTGTTGTTACAGACGAACACCACCGGAACGTCGAAGACGCCTGCAAAGTTCATCGCCTCGTGGAAGTCGCCTTCACTCGTCGCACCGTCACCGAAGTGGGCCACTGCGATACGCGACTCGTCTCTGTAGTCCATCGCCATGGCCACCCCCACGACGTGCGGGAGGTGGTCGGCGATACTGATGTTGAGCGGGAAGACGTTTCGGTCAGCGAGTGCGATATGACCGTCTTCGTGGCCCGCCCAGTAGAGGAGGTACTCCCACGGGAATCCACGGGCGACGACGGCACCGTGTTCGCGGTACTGATACGAGACGATATCCTTCTCGGAGAGTGCGTACATCGACCCGATTTGGGAGCCTTCCTGTCCTGCGAGAGAAGCGTAGGTCCCGATTCGACCCTGTCGCTGGAGGCTAATCATCCGCTCGTCGAATCGACGGCAAAAACGCATGTCACGAAACATCGAGACGAGCGTCTCGTCGCTCAAGTCTGGCAGGAGGTCAGGGGCGACGACGTTCCCATCCGAATCCAAAATTTGTACCCTCTCGTCTGCTTCGAGCGACAGCAGGTCATCAGTCGATGCCATTGATAAAGTGTCGTTTGTTGACAACCGATATGAAACCCGCCCAACGAGCAGGATTTCAACTTCACTACACGAAAGCTCAAGTGGAAGATTATTCGTCGCACACCCGAATCCGACGCGCGTTCAGCGACCGAAGTGTGCGTCGCGTTCGATGACGGTGTACCCCTGCGCGATGAGCGCATCGTCACGGTAACGCTCTGCGACGACCTGTTGCGGTATGCGTCGCAACCCGAAGCGTCGTTCTGAGGCATATTCGACATCGATTCGAGTCTGGTCGTCGGTCTCACGAATCGTCGCCGTGTACGTCGCCCACGGGTGGTCGTTAACCGTGATATCCAACTCGATTCGCTGTTCACCAGTCAGTGTAGTCTCCGTTTCTGTGCGGACGGTTACGTCTACCGAGCGGAGGCCGAATAGATACGAGACACGATACGTAACTGCACCAGCTTCCTGCTCGATTTCGTCCGCGATTCCCCATTGAAATGCAAGAACCGGCGGTGTTGGTCCGGTGAACGAATCGATGACAGCAGTCGAGTCGAGGTCTGTTTGAAGCCGAACCGTTCCGTACGACTGAATCAAGGGAGCGCGTGCGACGACGACCAAGAGTGCAGCGACGACGATGGAGGGTAACAGAGAGGTCACAAGATACGTTCCAAGAAATACAGACACGGCTATCACGACGACAAGGCCATTCAGTAGTCGTTCACGACTGAGATACCGTTGTGCAACGGCGTGTGCCTCTCGTGGACGTTCGAGAGTGTTTGTGGAGGGCATCGAGCGAGATTCCGGACGGTGAACAAATAGCTCTATTGGAGACAGGTGCGTCCGTCGTCGCTCGAAAACGGCCCATCAACCATCGAACACGGGAATCGAACGAGAAGTCGCCCGAACTCAAAATCTGAGAAGCGGGTGTCCCTATTTTGTGTATTTAGCGACAAGTATGGTCTATGATAGACCGTATCCTCTTCCCAACGGACGGGAGCGACGGCGCGACGACGGTACTCGAACATGCAATCGAGATGGCCGACGTCCACGATGCAGCGCTTGAACTACTGCACGTCGTCCCAGACGGGACCGGTCGAACGGGAGATGAGACCGAGGAAGATTCTCGACTGACAGAGGGAGAACGCTTCGTGGCCGATGCCGAATCGAGAGCAAAAGGGTCTGGTATCGAAACAGTGGCCGAAGTGCAACGTGGAGAGCCGTATGAGGCGATTGTCGACTACGCATTAGCCCACGAAGCAGACCTCATCGTGATGCCGACACACGGTCGGAAGGGCTTGCGGCGACTCCTCCTCGGAAGTACGACAGAGCGTGTCGTGCGACGTTCAGACGTTCCTGTTCTTACGGTTCGTCCAGATGAAGTGGAATCGCTCGTATACCCGTACGAACAAATTCTCACGCCGACCGATGGAAGTTCGTGTGCCAACGTGGCGGTTCACTTCGGAGGTGAACTAGCCAAATCGACGGGAGCAAATCTCCAAATCCTCTCGGTCGTGAACCTCGCCGCCTTTGGGGCCGATATTCGCGGTCCGATGCTCGTCGAGCAGTTCGAAGAGCAAGCCGAGACGGCAGTCAGCAAAGCGAGTACCATTGCGTCGGAGGTTGGGGTCGAAGAAGTCACCGAGACGACCGTCCACGATATCTCGGTTTTCACGGGAATTCAATCGTACATCGACGACAACGATATCGACGTGGTCGTTCTCGGCACGCACGGCCACACCGGATTGGACCGGTACATGCTCGGGAGTGTCGCCGAGAAACTGCTCCGCTCGTCACCGGTTCCGGTACTGACCGTCCGAGGACCGAAAGAAGAGTGATATCCGAGGGCAGTCACACGAGTCGAGGAATCGTTTGAATCGGCGGTTCTACCCGCTCGAAGACGAAGTTCAGAACTCTCTAGAGGTATTGAATTTTCAATATATACGCCCCACATATGTGGGGAGAATCCTTAGCAATACTGCACGAGTCATGACTGTTGTTAACGTATGACTCATAACCTCGGTGTCGACGTCGGTGGGACGTTTACCGACGTCATCGTCTTCGACGACGACTCACACGAACTAACGATAGACAAGGTGCTATCGACACCAGCAAATCCATCGGAAGGAGTGCTCACAGGAATCAAAGAAGCGACGAACAAGGCTGGGACATCGGTCGCCGACCTCTCACTTTTGTTCCACGGAACGACCGTCGTGACCAACATGCTGCTCGAAGAAACGGGGTCCCGTGTCGGTCTCATCACGACCGCCGGTCACGAAGATATTTTACACCTCGCACGAGCGTGGACACCCGGTCCACTCTATGGATGGATGGGCATGGAGAAACCAGACCCACTCGCCGACCTCGTCGATACACGAGGTATCGCAGGTCGAATCTCGTCACCCGACGGTTCCGAAATCGACACACTGGACGAAGAACAAATTCGACGAAAGGTCGCAGAGTTGTACGACTCCGGTGTCGAATCGCTCACGATTGCGTTGCTCAACTCCTATCTGAACCCGACGCACGAAGAGGCAGTTCGGGATATCGTCGCCCAAGAGTATCCGGACCTTCCGGTCTCTATCTCCTCGGAAATCGTCCCCGAGTACGGCGAGTACGAGCGGACCCTGACGACGGTCATCAACGACTACGCCCGCCCGAAAGTCATCTCGTATCTCGACGACCTCGACGCCTCACTCCAGGACGCTGGTTCGACAGCGACGATGAACGTCGTCAGGTCGGACGGTGGGCTGATGAGTTCGGCAGCGGCCAAACAGCGGCCTGTCGACCTCGCACTTTCTGGACCTTCTGGTGGCGTCGTCGGCGCGGCAACGATTGCGAACAAGAAGGGCGTCCCCGACGTACTCACACTGGATATGGGTGGGACTTCGACCGACGTGTCGCTCGTCGAAGACGGAACGCCAGAATCGACACGCGAGACAAAAGTCGGTTACCGCGAGTTCAAAGCGCGCGGCGTCGACGTGAACACGGTCGGCGCAGGTGGCGGTTCGATTGCCCGTGTCCAACTCTCTGGGGCACTCCAAGTCGGCCCTGAAAGCTCCGGGGCTGACCCGGGTCCTGCCTGTTATGGTCGCGGCGGGACCGAGCCAACAGTTACCGATGCGAACGTCGTGTTGGGTCGGATTCCTCCGTCAGTCCAGCTCGGTGGACGGATGGAACTCGACCACGATGCCGCCCACGAAGCGGTATCGACCATCGCCGAAGAGCGAGGGTCGTCCGTGGAGGAGGCCGCGCAGGCGATTATCGACATCGTCAACGAGAACATGCACGGCGCACTGCGCGTCGTCTCGGTCGAACGCGGCTACGACCCACGTGAGTTCGGACTCGTCGCATTCGGCGGGGCTGGCCCGATGCACGCGAACGCGCTCGCCGACGTGATGGACACGTACCCACTCATCATCCCACCGGGACCGGGCGTGATGAGCGCGTTCGGGTTCCTGACGAGCGACGTTCAAAACGAGTTCTCAGAGACGTATCTGCAAACCGACCAAGACGTAGAGGGGAGCGACGTCGCCGACACACTCGGAGAGATTCGGTCCGAAGCCGCAGAGTGGCTCGACTCCGAAGGCGTCGACGGCGCAAACCAGACGTTCGACTACTTCGCAGACTGCCGCTACTACCGCCAAGACATCCAGATGTCGATTCCGGTCGATATCGACAACCTTCAGCGAGAGACCGGGTTGGCAGAGATTAAAGACGACTTCGAGGAACGTCACGAGAATCGCTTCGGGTTCTCTCTCGAAGCGCCGCTCGAAATCGCAAATCTCCGCGTCGTCGGACGGGGTGAAATCGAGGGCGTCCAACTGGTCGCCCAAGACCTCGGCGGTGAAGACGCGAGTAATGCAAAGACTGGCTCTCAACAGGTCTTCTTCGACGATGCCTACCACGACACGCCAATCTACGACCGAAGCGAGTTGCGGCCCGGAAATCGGTTCGAGGGACCTGCAATCGTCGTCGAAGACGACTCGACGGTCGTAATCCAACCGAATCACGAAGCACGCATCGACGAGTACGAAAACATCGAAATCACCCGGAGTGAGACCCAATGAGCAATACAACCGAGACACCGGACTTCGTCGGCGAACACGACGTCGACGCGACGACGCTCGATATCATCGAGAGTACGTTGTCGAACGCCCGATACGAGATGGACCGTGTCCTCGAAACGACCGCAATCAGCCCCGTCATCCGCGAGCAGTCCGACCAGTTCCCACTCATCGCAGACGCGAAAGGACGGATGGTCATGGGACAGTTCGGGAGTGCAATCGACACGATTATCGAGAACTCACCGTTCGACTGGGACGACCTGAACCCGGGCGACGTCATCGCGACGAATGACCCCTACATGTGCGCAGGCGCACTCTCCCACACACCGGACATGCTCTTGCTCCGGCCAATCTTCTACGACGACCACCTCGTCGGCTTTTCGAGCCAATGGGGCAACCTGATGGACGTCGGTGGGAAGACGCCGGGAAGTATGCCGGTGACGGCGCGAACCATCTTCGAAGAAGGTGTGAGACTCCCACCCGTCAAACTCTACAAACAGGGGGAACTCGACTCGGAACTCCTCGAAACGTTCGCGCACAACACGAGATTACCTGAACACGCCGAAGCCGACATCAAAGCTCTCGCCGCAGGGACCAAAGCCGCCGAGACGCGCGTCCAAGAACTCTGTGACCGATTCGGTCGGGAGACCTACGTCGAAGCGACCGAGGCAATCTTGGACCGGACGCGCGACGGGATGATAAACCTCATCCGCGAGTTCATCCCCGAGGGCGAACGCTACACGTTCGAAGACTACGCCGACGACGACGGCCTCGGAAATGGACCCATCAAGCTCCATCTCGAAATCTACCGCGAGGGCGACACCGTCTACCTCGATTGGGAAGGGACCGACGACCAGGTTCCGGGGACGGTCAACTTCCTTCTCAACGAGAAGATGTTCAAGATGTTCGTCGGCGTCTTTCTCATCATGGCGTTCGACCCGCTGTTGACGTTCAACGACGGGTACTACGACCTCTTCGAGGTGAACCTGCCTGAAGGAAGCGTCATCCAACCCGAGTATCCCGCCGCACTCGGGAATCGACTCCCGCTCATGGCACGCCAGTTCGACGTGCTGCAGGCGACGTTCTCGAAACTCATCGACGGGTTCAGCGTCGCCGGAAGTTACGGTACGTCGCCCAACCTCGTCTATGCGGGCGTCGATTCGGACGGCAACCCGTTCCAGATGCTCGAAATTCTCTACGGCGGCATCCCAGCACGCCCGGGTGGCGATGGACTCGACGGTCACTCGTGGTGGCCGCTGTTCCGAACCGTCCCCGCAGAGTACCAAGAGGCGTACTATCCGCTCACCATTAGCGAGTACAGCACCCGAATCGATACGGGTGGACCGGGCGAATTCCGTGGTGGACACGGGATTACGAAAGTGTACACGTTCGAAGAGGACGGTTCGATTACGTTCCAAGACGACCGGGCACACACCTACCCGTGGGGTGTCGATGGCGGGAAACACGGTAAGACGAGCGAGAAAATCCTCATCCGGACGGACGGCTCTGAGGAACACATCCCATCGAAAGCAGAGAACGTCCCCGTGAGTGCAGGTGACAAATTCGTCTTCCGAACCGCTGCCGGAGGCGGACTCGGTGACCCACTCGACCGGGACACCGACGTCGTCGCGATGGAGGTTCGGCGTGGACTCATCTCGGAGACAGCGGCCCGAGACGAGTACGGTGTTGTCCTCGACGACAGTGGCGACGTCGCCACCGCGGAGACCGAAACTAAACGGAGCGAACTGCGCGACCAGCGAGACGAACTCCCCGAATTCGACTACGGCCCGCTTCCCGACTACGAGACGTTGGCCGAACAGATAGCCGCAGAGCGCCGCGAATTCGACAATCGCGACTGACCAGTGTCCAGCACAGAACACTCCACCACCACGACCACCACCCCCGACGAATCATCATGACCGATTGGCTCGACGAAACAGCGGCCACGTACGCCGAACGCGACTTTGGAGACGATGTCGGGTTCGGAACCCGGCCCGCGCTGGTCGTCATCGACATGATTGCCGCATTCACCGACCCCGAATCGAACCTCGGGATGGACGCGACCCACATCTTGGATGCGACCGAGCGACTGCTGGACGCATTCCGTCAGTACGACCTCCCGAGATACTTCACGACGGTTGCCTTCGAGGAGTCGTACGGCGACGCTGGGTTGTTCATCGAGAAAGTCCCTGCACTCGAAGAACTCCGACTTGGTACCGACCGCGTCAGTGTAGACAGCCAACTCGCACCGCGAACCGAGGAACGGGTCATCCTCAAGAAGTACGCGAGTGCGTTCTTCGGAACGGACTTCCAGACCGAGTTGACGACGAACCGTGTCGATACGCTCGTCCTCGCTGGGGTGACCACGAGTGGTTGCGTCCGTGCGACCGCAGTCGATAGTCTGCAACACGGCTATCGAACCATCGTCCCGGCCGATGCCGTCGGTGACCGAGCCAAAGGCCCACACGAAGCCAATCTGTTCGATATCGACGCGAAGTACGGCGACGTCGTCAGCACTGACGCCGTCCTCTCCCACCTGCACGACCAGTTCGGCACACCTTCCTCCACTGAAACTCCCTGAGAAATGCAATCGAAACACCTCACCTGCCACAGTAGAACCGTCACACAGACCACCACGGTGACCACGGAGTGGTTCACCGGATGACCGCACGCACCCGCCAAGGCCCGCTCGATGGACTCAGAGTAATCGATATGTCGGGGATGATTAGCGGTGCATTTGCGACGACGATGCTCGGTGACTTCGGTGCCGACGTCGTCATGATCGAACACCCGAAAGTCGGTGACCCTATCCGCGAATGGCCGCAGAAAGCGGACGACGGAACGTCGTTATCGTGGAAATCTCTGGGTCGAAACAAGCGCTGTATCACGCTCAATCTCAGCTCCGAGCGCGGCCAAGAAATCGCACTCGAACTGATTTCGGACGCTGACCTCGTCTTCGAGAACTTCCGCCCGGGAACGATGGAACGCTGGGGCCTCGGCCCGGACACCATCCACGACGTGAACGAACGGGCAATCGTCGTCCGTCTGTCGGGATACGGGCAGACCGGGCCAAAGTCCCACAAGCCAGGGTTCGGCACCATCGCCGAAGGAATTTCCGGGTGGGCGCACGCGAACGGGTTCCCCGACAGAGAGCCGCTCTTGCCACCGGTTAGCTTGGCCGACTTGACCGCGGCCCAGTTCGCACTGCAATCGTCGCTGATGGCGATATTCGAACGCGATATCGGACGCGGTGGCAGTGGTGAAGGGCAAGTCATCGACGTTTCGCTCACAGAACCACTGTGGAGACTGTTCTTCGGCGAAGTCGAAGCGTACGACCGACAGGGCCACATCCGTGAACGAACCGGAAACCGCCACCCGAACACCGCACCGCGGAACATCTATGAGACCGCAGACGGGTACATGACGATGTCGGCATCGAATCAGAAGATATTCGAACGCGTCGCAAACGCCATCGACAAACCCGAACTCATCGACGACGACCGCTTCGAGACGAACGCCACACGCGTCGAACACGCCGATGCACTGGACGAAGAGATTGCTGCGTGGACTCGAGAGCGAACCACCGAAGAGGCAATCGAGATATTAGAGGCGAACGACGCAATCGTCGGCCCAGTCTACGATATGGCTGATGTCTTCGCGGACGAGCAGTTTCGGGCACGAGACGCAATCGTCGAAATCGACGACGACGACATCGGTCCGACGAAGACGTTCGCTCCCGTTCCGAAATTCTCGCGGACGCCGGGTGAAGTCGAGTTCCTCGGTCCAAAACACGGCGAACACAACGTCGAGGTCTACGGAGGAGAACTCGGCTTCTCCGACGAGAAGATAGCAACGCTCGAAGCAGACGGGGTTATCTGAATGCGATTGAGCGACGTGACCCTCCGAGAGGGCGACCAGATGCCCGGGCGTGAGTTCACGGCCGAGCAGAAGATACGGGCCGTCCGAGAGTTGGACAGCCTCGGCGTTCCGTACATCCAACCGGCGTTTCCGGCGACAGGGGAGAAAGACCAGACGGTCATCTCCGAGTTAGCGGGGACGACCGACGCGGAACTCATCGCCCTTGCACGGGCGATATCGAGCGACATCGACCTCGCTCTCGACGCGGGTGCCGACGTAGTCGAGGTATTTCTGTCCGTCTCAGGCAGGCATCTCGAATACCTCCTCGGCAAGTCCCGCGACGAGATGCAAACGATGCTCGTGGACGCAGTCGAGTACGTCACTGACCACGGCGGCACGCCGCACGTGACGCTCGCAGACGCCTTCCGAACGGACGTAGAGGATATCGTCGAACTCTTCGAGTTGCTCCCCAATGCACCAGTCATCACACTCGCTGACTCAGTCGGTGTTCGGACTCCCAGCAGTACTCGAACGTTCCTCACTCGGTTGGGCCGAGATGTCAACCTCGACCGAGTCGGCGTCCACTTCCACGACGACCTCGGGTGTGCGACAGCAAACACACTGACTGCGTACGAGATGGGTGTCGCCAAAGCAGACGTGAGTATCAACGGACTCGGTGAAAGAGCGGGAAACAGCGTTCTCGAAGAAGTCCTCGCCGCGTGTGCCGTCGACTTCGACGACGACCTTGGCATGCAGTCAGACGCACTGATTCCGACGTGTCGGCGCGTACTCGAAACCCTCGGTGAGCCATACAGCGACAGAAAGGCAATCCTCGGTTCGAAGATTGCCGAACACGAATCGGGAATTCACACCGCCGCGATGCTTGCCGACCCGGCGACACTCGAACCGTTCGACCCCGCACGCTTCGGTGGCGAACGCCACCTGTTGTTTGGCGCGCCGACAGGGACTAGTGCCGCACGACAACTTCTCGAACGGGCTGGTATCGAACCCGACGATGAGACGGTTGAAGCCTATCTCGAACTCCTCGCAGAGCGCGGGCCACTCGACCTCGAGTCGGCAGTTGCACTCGCAGAAACACAGTTCTAAGGACTTCTTCGGCGTCCTTGGCCACTGTTCGTTTGAGAACCATGAAGGGAAAATAGTCTCAACTTAGGCTCTCTCGACGCAAATCCTCTCTCGCGATGACAACGAGTATCGAAGAACAATCAGCTCAGAGCAGTACGCAAATGAGAGCTGTCGTGGCCACGAAATACGGCTCACTGGACGTCCTTCACGTTGCGGACGTGGCGAAGCCGGTACCCGACGACGACGAGGTCCTCATCCGAGTTCGTGCGACGATAGTGGGGCCGCCAGACTCGGCCGCTCGTGAAGGGTCTCCGTTCCTTATTCGATTCTTTAACGGCCTCAGACGACCAAATTCGATACCGGGAGACGTGTTCGCTGGCGAAATCGAGGCAGTCGGTCAGAACGTCACACGGTTCGTTTCCGGTGACGACGTGTTCGGAACTGCCGCTCCCGAAACCGGTTCACACGCTGAGTATCTCTGTCTCCCTGAAGATGGAGCCATCGCAGTGATGCCATCCAGTCTCAACTACAGCGAGGGCGCGGCAGTCTGTGACGGTGGGCTGACGGCGATTGAGTTTCTGAACGCTCATGGCCACCTCAAGGCGGGTGAATCAATCCTCGTCAACGGTGCGTCCGGCTCAGTCGGGACGGCCGCAGTACAGATTGCGAAAGAACTTGGCGCAACTGTCACCGGCGTCTGTAGCGCCGCAAACGTCGAGCTTGTACGTTCGCTCGGCGCTGAGACGGTTATCGACTACACGTCTACCGACTTCACGTCAACCGGCGCGACGTACGATGTTATCTTCGATGCCGTTGGGAAGCGCTCGTACACAGAGTGCAAGGGCTCACTCGACGCCGGTGGGCGGTATCTGACGACTGTCCTCTCGGTTGGGATTCTACTCCAGATGGTGTGGACCCGGCTCTTCGGTACCAAGCGGGCGATATTCGCAGCCACTGGACTCGCATCGAAGTCCACGAAACGTGAAAATCTCGGTGCGCTACGAGACCTCGTCGAAGCAGGTAGTTTACGACCGGTCATCGACCGGGAGTACTCACTCGACGACATCAGAGAGGCACACCGATACGTCGATGCCGGTCACAAGGCGGGCAGCGTCGTCGTCACGCCAGCCTAAGGAAACCCATTTCACCTCATTTCGAGACACAGTGACTTCCGACAAGGATGCAGTCACTACGCAGGTTCAATACGAACGCCGTGTATTGCTGACGTACAACATGGCATGTTCGAAGCAGAAATCCACCTCCAACAACACAAAGCCTGCATCCTGACCGACGTCGCATCGGAGTTCGACGTGACGTTCGAAATTGCAATCGAAGAGTTACACAACCACCAAGTCACGTTCGTCATCGAATTTTCGAACGCGAGCGACGCGATATTCGAGTTCATGCGGGGCTCGTCGCAGGTCAGCCGCGTAGAACGACTAACACAAGACAAGTACCTCGTCACGAAGGATTCCTGTGGCGCGTACGATGCAATCGATAGAAATCACGGAATCATTCGTCGGAAAAGTCAAATTTCACGCGAGCGCCGCGTGTACACCGTTCTCCTCTTCCGGCGGGAAGATTTGCGCGAGATGATAAAAGAGTTCAAACGCATCGGCCACCCCACGCTCGGGTCGATAAAGGAGTTCGACGCACCCTCGTCTGAACTCACGCCGCGCCAGCGCGAAGTCATCGGAATTGCCCTCGAACAGGGGTACTTCGAGTGGCCTCGACGCCATTCGGCCGAGGAAATCGCACGGTCGCTGGAAATCGACCACTCGACGTTTCTCGAACACGTCCGGAAAGCACAGCAAAAACTACTCTCAGAGGCGCTCTCGGAAGAACGAGCCTCAGTCGAGACGTCGTAGACACAGATGCCAGTTAGAATAAGTCAGTCGTACAGTGTTTCGGCTTACTTTCGGGCGGTATCGTCTCAGTGTTGAACTTCGAGAATCTGCTATCGTTCAATCGACGGAGGTCTCGTTAACACGCACAACCTGCGGAATCCGGCGACCGTTCGAACTCCATCTCATCACCACACACTGAGCAGGAAGGAACGCCATCACCCTCGAATTCGACGTCACGGATACGCTCTCCGCAGTCGTGACACCAATAGGCTCCCTTCGAGCGTTCACTGCCATCACTCGTCGCGGGAGATTGGCGGAGCGCGTCCTTGATGTCGCCGATGAGACTCATTATCCATCGTTTCTGGTTCTTCGTCATAAAACTAGTCGCGGGGTTTCACTGGTTTGAGTGCAATTTCTCGCTGCACGAGGTATGGAGTCGAAGCAATAAGAAATCAGAATTGCTCAAACAATGTGGGTAATTTGAATGATTATTTGAACCGAGTTGTCGAACAGAACGATTCAACAGAATAATGAAAGTGAGACTATTTTTGAATCAGCATCATTTGCATTGGTTATTTTAGCTAGTTTTTATGGACGTGTGTGGAGTTTAGTAGCCATGGACCACCATGTCGATACGACCATCGCCCACAAAGACGCCCACGCGACAGTCCCCATCGGATGAGACCATGACAGAGAATACATCGACGAGAGACAAGATGTGGACACTGGCATTCGGACTCCTGCTCGTCACGATACCGGCGATAACGCTCGTAACAGCCTACGCAGTGTTGACTGTGACCCAAAGTGCGGTTCTCGAGCAGTTGGAGCCCATCGAACTCGTCGAATGGTACGTCGTCGAACTGGTCGCATTCGGCCTGCTTAGCTACGCTCTCTATCGTCTCGCGCGATATGCGTGGACGAAACACGATGCGACAATCGAACAGACCGTACCAACCAGTGCTAAGGAGTCTCGAAGCGTCGAATCAGTTGAGAAGGATGGGAACTGATGAGTCTCCAAACCAGGCGTCGATAAACAGGTCTGAAAACAGTTCCAGGCCTGACAAAGCACGCAGCGGAGCGCCCGCTGCCGGAGAAGCAGTCGGTGACCGCTTCTCGACAGACGAAATCTTTCAACGAGTCGTCGCAACAGCCGACGAAGAAGTCGATTCAAGAACGATAAAGTTGTACTTGAGTGGCCTCGCCGCGGGGTTCGCGATAACGCTCACGTTCTTCCTGTACGCGACGACGAAAGCAGCGTTTCCGAACGATACGACAGGGTTGCTCGCTCCACTGCTCTACCCACTCGGGTTCGTCTACATCATCATGGGGCGATATCAACTCTACACGGAGAACACGCTGACACCGGTGACACTCGTACTGACTCGTGTTGCGAGCATCCCGTCACTACTCCGCGTTTGGGTGAGCGTCCTCGCAGGAAACCTCTCAGGCGCAATCGTCGGGACGTTTGTCCTCGCCAACACCGGTGTCTTCTCGCTCGCCGCGGCAGGCGCAGCGGTGACTATCGGTTTCGACGGGATCCAGACGCCGTGGTGGGACCTCGTGTTCAAAGCGATGTTCGCAGGCTGGCTCGTCGCCGGACTCGTGTGGCTCGAACACGCCGTTCGAGACTCCATCTCTCGGGTCGTACTCGTCTACCTCGTCATCTACGCGATTCCCGCGTCGGGGCTGTACCACATCGTCGTCAGTTCCGCCGACGTGTTCTACCTCGTCTTCACCGGGAACGTCGCGCTCGCGACTGGGTTGTGGGAGTTCGTCGTCCCAGTCTTGCTCGGCAACACCATCGGCGGTGTCTTCCTCGTCACCATCATCAACTACGGCCAAACTCAGAATCGATTCCCCGAGAGTGAAGGCCCACGAGAGCGACTGACGCTCTCGGATTGGCTGTTTAAACAGCGCGTCAGCAAGCCGAGAGAGTAAGCAAATCGTTGCGAGCGCACGAACTCGTGAGAGGGAACTCGGAGTACACTTATTAGACAACCAAACTGCATCTCGTACTGTGTTTGCTACTCGAACGCTTCGGAACACGGTTCACTCGATTCGCCCATGAGCGACGTTCACGATGCTGTCAACGACTTTCTCGACGAACTCGAAGGCGAGTACGCTGACCAACAGGGTGTCGAAATCACGTGTATCCTCGCCGTCTCGAGAGGGAGCCACGCGTGGGGACTGGATAGCCCAGAGAGCGATTACGACGTTGGGGTCGTCTACGTCCCTCGTGACTGCCGACACTATGCCCACCTCGGGAAACGTGAGTCGTCTATCAACCAAGAGTACGATGGAGACGTCGATATCGAAGTCCAAGGGTGGGACGTCACGAAATTCGCCGAACTGCTCTTGGAGTCGAACGAACAGGCTATCGACACGCTCCGAAGTCCTATCGTCTATCGTGAGTGTTTCGACCGACAATCGCTCTGGGAGTACATTCGAGCGTCGTACAATCCAATGGCGCTCTACCACACCTATCGAGCGGTCGCCAAGAACAACTATCGAAAGTACCTCTCACACCACCTCGTCGATGGGAAGAACGACACCTATCCAATCGTCCGCATCGACGACGACGGCAACTACCTCGTTCGGCATCGAGAAACGGGCGAAGATGAGTGGATAGCTCACGACGACGAACGATACTCCGAGACACAAGTAAGGCAAACGGTCAAGCGAAATCTCGTCGTCGCGAGCAACGCGATGTACGCCGATTACCTTCGAATCACGGGTGAACGAGGTGAACACACGCTCCCGAACGTCGATTTCCCAACGTTTCTCGACGAGCAAGCCCCCGACGTGTTCGACGAATCGTTGCTCGAAACCGTTCAGGAACTCGTCGAACTAAAACGAGCAGGAAGAGGAAGCGAAATCGTCGGTGACCTCATCGGCTACGACTTTGCTCACCGGCCAAAAGATATCGACCCAGCGGTTCACGCGAGACGAAGCCCAGATCCGAATCGCCTCAACGAGTTCATCGACATCATGTTCGAGGCCGCCGGAGAGGAGTCTCCCGAGTAACCTACCGAGACACCCACCATCCAGGGCAGTCAATAGGTGTTCGAATTCCTTCCTCCACACGATCCCGTCCCAGAAACCGTGACCAGAATGAAGGGAACAGACAGAAGCTCGAATTAGTCCCAGAGGTCGTACATGTCGTCTTTGACACCATCGACGTACTGCTGGCCGTCGTAGACGACGCCGACGTCTTCGTCAGTAGGAACTTCTTCGACCGTCGCAACGACCGTCGCCTCGATACCTTCCGACTCGAGAGCTTCGAGTGTGGACTCCGCTTCTGTACCCGGAACAGTTGCGAGTAATGCGCCCGACCCGAGAATCCGGAGAGGGTCAACACCCATCGACGCACAGAGAGTTCGCGTCTCGGAGCGAACAGGAACGTCTTCTTCTTCGAGTTCGATGCGAACCCCCGAAGCACAGGCGAGTTCGACCAGTCCGTTGAGGACACCGCCCTCTGTCGGGTCGTGCATCGCGGTTGCAACCGGAGCGAGAACAGCCGATTCGGGGAGGACGCTGATATCGTCGAAGAAATCCGTCGCGCGGTCGAGAGTCGAGTCGTCGATGCCGTCGGATTCGAGGTCGGCACGGAAATCCGTCGCGAGAACGGCGGTCCCTTCGAGACCCGCACCTTTCGTGAGAATCACCGCATCGCCCGGTTCTGCGCTCGAAGTCGGGATGTAGCGGTCAGTCGGACCCATGCAAGTGAGTGAAAGAAGTGGCCGTGAGAGACCGGCAACCGTCTCAGTGTGGCCGCCGACGATTGAGATTCCAAGTCGTTCGGCTTCGGCATCGAGTTGTGCGGTGATGTCGTCGAGGAGGCCGATATCGGGTTCGGGGAGGAGAATCGTACTGACCAGCCACTCGGGTCTGCCACCACAGGCCGCTACGTCGTTGCTGGCGATTGCGACACCGAGGGTTCCGATACGCTCTGCGGCGAGCGAGATGGGGTCGGTACTGATGACCATCGTCGTATCGTCAGTCCTGACGGCCGCGGCGTCCTCGCCGTAGCCAGCGCCGACGAGCAGACCGTCGTTAGAGGCACCCGTCCGCGAGAAGATGTAGCGGTCGAGGTCCGAGGGCGAGAGTTTGCTCATGAGTACGTTGAGGGAGAGGGGACTTTTGTGCCTTCCCGTCGGCGATTCCCTACTGCTAAGCCACTTCCCACGAAACGGAAGCGTATGCTGATGACACCCGGCCCGACGGCAGTCCCGCCGCGGGTTCGTGACCGACTGAGCGACCCGATGCCGAACCCGGACATCGAAGCGGAGTTCTACGAGTTGTACGACGGCGTCTGCGAGAAACTCCAGCAGGTCTACGACACCGACGACGACGTAATCGTCATGGGTGGCGAGGGAATTCTCGGCCTCGAAGCGGCCATCGCTTCGACTGTCGCACCGGGCGACGACGTACTCTGTCTCTCGAACGGCCTGTACGGTGACGGATTTGCCGAATTCGTGGAGAATTACGGCGGGGAAGCGACGCTCGTCGGTGCCGACTACACCGACGCGCTCGACGTGGATGGCGTCGAAAAAGCACTCAACGAGAGCGACTACAAGGTTGCGACGATGGTCCACTGCGAGACGCCGACGGGGACACTCAACGACATCGAACCAGTACTCGAACGACTCCACGACCACGACGTGTTGACCATCGTCGATGCCGTCTCCTCCCTCGGCGGGACGTCCGTCCCGAGCGAGTACATCGACATCAACCTCGGTGCCTCGCAGAAGGCGTTTAGTTCGCCGCCGGGGTTGACGACGATGGCGGTCAGTGACCGCGCGTGGGACGTTGCAGAAGCGCGTGACTCGAACTCACTCTACACGAACATCCTCCCGTGGCGAGACACGAGCGAAGGGTTCCCATACACGCACCTCGGGGCGAACGTCGCCGCGCTCGACGAGTCGCTGTCGATGCTCTTAGAGGAGGGAATCGAATCAGTCTACGACCGTCACGAGGCGGCCGCTGCCCACTGCCGCGAGCGTGGGGCAGAACTTGGTCTCGACCTCTACCCCGACAGAGAGCGAAGCGCACCGACGGTGACCGCGTTCCACCTCCCCGGCGAAGCGAAGGAGGTTCAGCAAGAACTCGACGACGAACACGATATCGTCCTCGCAACTGGACTCGCCGACCTTGCGGACGACATTCTCCGTGTGGGCCACATGGGGTACAACGCAGAGGTAGAGAACGTTGACCGCGTGATGGACGCACTCGAATCAGTGCTGAAATAGAAATCAGTCCTCTCAGCGCCTCTCCTATTCGAACAGCACTGTGCTGAACGAGACGATAGTAGAGATTCGAGTCATGAGATGTGTGACAGTCATTTTTGGACATATGTTCTCAGGTCAGAGACTCAATTGGTCAGATTGGTAAGAAATAACACAATTCAAAGAAGATAGAGGAATATTTTTTATTTTCGCGCGCGAACTAGTGTCCTTGTAATGACTTGTGAACGTGGTGTCAATTACGATTCGATACAACTCTTCCGTTCGAGGAACGAGACGTGTTCGAAGGGACGCGTTCAGTCGACCGGAGGAATTCGCCAACACACACCCCGCTCACGCTCACTCGCTGGTTGTACTGACGGTCTGCATGTGTTCCGTTCGGTGGTGTTGAGCGGATGACTTCAGACGTAACTCGGAGACGACTGCTCCAACTTGGTGCAGTGGGTGGCGTCGCCGGGATAGCCGGATGGAGCAGATACAATCACGCGGGGAGTTCGCTCGATAGTTGGCTCTCGGAATCGGGGGAATCTATCCTGTCTGGGGCGGCATTCGATAGCAGTGCGGACCCGCTCGACGTTCGGGGAGTGATATACATTCCATCACGAGCGTTCAATTTCTATCAGATGTGGGAGTACTACGACCCGATAGTGGTCGAACGGGATTTGAGCTATGCTACTCGCGTGAATTTGAATGCAGTCCGGACGTGGCTCTCGTACGAGTCGTGGGAGAAAGACCCCGAAGCGTACGAAGTAGCACTCGACCACTTTCTCGAAGCGGCCGAAGACAGAGACCTCTCGGTCCTGTTGTGCCTCTTCGACGCCGTTGGAGTGGGACCGACCCCTGAGCGACTAGAGAATACAGACCCGAAGACAGCAACCGGACTCAGCTCTCCTGCGAGGCACATCCTCGTCTCTCCAGAGAAGTGGGATGGGCCGCGTGCGTTCGTCCACTGGTTCATGGACAACTACCGCGACGACGACCGATTGCTCGCAATCGAGGTGATGAACGAACCGGGGTGGAACGAAGACAAAAAGGCATTCGCCCAGTCGATGTTCGAGACACTCGTCGAACGGCGCGGAGATATCCCGCTCACTGTCGGGTCGACGAGTCTCGCAAACAATGCGGAGTACGGCGACTGGGGGAACGAGATTCTCCAGTTCCACTATAATTTCGTCAGCGACCAGCAGACCTTCCAAGCGATGCTCGACCGAGTGCGAATCGCGCAGGTAGCGTTAGATGCCCCGATTTGGCTCACAGAATGGCAACGAGTTCGACAGGGGAGAGGATTCACAGCCGAGCCAAAGCCCGAGGAAAAGGGGCCAAATTACGCGAGTCTCGCACCACTCATCCACAACGCAGGAGTAGGGAACTTCTTCTGGTCGTTGATGGTCAAGCCCGCGTGGGTCCAACCGCAGCGAAAGAACGGCGTCATCAGCGGCTTGTTCCACGAAGACGGCAGTGTGTGGAGTCTCACAGACGCAGAGGCGATAATGGCGATGTCCGGCGACGTGTCGCTTGACTTTCAAGAACGCCAAGAGTACCCTGAATGGATGGTGACCTAGTCCTATGAGTGTAACAGAGATCAACTCGAAGTTCACGATTACGCAGTCGGGGACGTACACGCTTGGCAAGGATATCGAACACGGCGGAGGGACACACCTCTCGGAAGCCTGTATCCAAATCAATGCTGACAACGTCGTTTTCGATGGCCGGGGGTTGATACTCGGTGGAAAAGGTGTGAGCGATACGTCCGGAATCGTCGCCCAGAACGTCCGCAACGTAACGGTCAAGAACGTCACTGTCACGCGATGGGACTACGGGATTCGATTCGAGAACGTCATCGGTGGAGTTGTCGAAAACGTGAACGCCGACGCGAACGGATATGGAATCTCGTTCAAAGACACCTACATGGCCGTCGTGAGGGACACCAACGTCGAGAACAATCTCCTCGGTGTCGTGTTCGATTCACTCAGTGACGCCACCCTGTGGAACAACACGATTCAGTCGAACAGTGGCCGTGACGTGTTTCGGTATCCGGACTGGCTAGAGTGAACCACCCATCGACTTTACACGACTTGGTGATGTTTGGTGACGCATGACGAACAAGAAGTCGTACGAATCGCTCGACAGCGGACAGGGTATCAACTACTGGCACCACGCGCCGCCACTGCAGAACGAAGCACGTCGCGTGTACCCCGACGACGAGTTTCAGTGGGCAGAACCGCATCTCGAAACGTTCGGTGAACTCGTCGGAACGGTCGTCGCAGAGAACTCGGATATCGTGGACGAACACGGGCCAGAACTCCACACGTACGACGAGTACGGAGAAGTCCAAAACGAGGTGGAGTACCATCCAGCGCAGTTGGAAAACGAGCGACTCGTGTACGAGTCTGGTATCGTCGCAGACGCATTCTCACCACCAGTAGGGCGCGACGAACCACTCGGCCTAATTCATACGCTGACGATGCAGTTAGTCCTCTCGTACGCCGATACGGGTCTCGTCTGTCCTGTGTCGATGACTGCCGGTGCCGCACTCGTACTGCGGAATCACGACACTGAAGGTTCCCTCGATGAGTCCCTGTCGGCGCTCACCAGTCGTTCCTACGACACCCTCGTCGAGGGTGCGATGTTCCTGACCGAAGAACAGGGCGGGAGCGACGTGGGCGCGACCGAGACCGTTGCAGAACCTACTGGTAGAACAGAATCCCCTAACGAGGCGCAGGTGTACAAACTATGGGGCCAAAAGTGGTTCTGTAGCAACATCGATGCAGACGGAACGCTCGCACTCGCACGACGGACAGATGCCCCCGAAGGGACGAGCGGGTTATCCCTGTTTCTCGTCCCCCACGAGACACGAGACGGGTCGATAAACGACCAACTGTACCAGCGATTGAAAGACAAACTCGGAACGATTAGCGTACCGACAGGCGAAGTCGAGTTCGAAGGGGCAGAGGGGCATCTCGTCGGTGAACCAGAACGCGGTTTCAAATACATGGCGACGATGCTCAACTGGGAGCGCATCACGAACGCTGTCGGCGCAGTCGGCATTATCGGTCGGTGCCTCGTCGAGAGCAAGGTCAAAGCCGCAACTCGTGAGGCATTCGGTTCGGCGATTCAGGAGTTTCCGCTGATGAAACGCGACCTCTTCGAGATGGCGGTCGATTTCGAGGCAGCGCTCGCGTTCTCCATGGAAGCCGGAAAGTGGCTAGACCGATACGAGAGAGACCACGACAACCGCGACGCGTATCGTTTGATGCGAGCGTTGACACCTGTCGCGAAGTATCGAACCGCCCGGATGGCAGTTGAGACGGCATCGTACGCCATGGAGATTCAAGGTGGGAATGGCTACGTCAAAGATTTCGTCACCCACAGACTGTACCGCGACGCACAGATCCTCCCCATCTGGGAAGGAACTTCGAACATCCTCTCGCTCGACCTGCTTCGAACGTTCGAAAAGGAGGCTGCTCACGAGGTGCTGATTCCGCACGTCGAAGAGTTGCTGTCCTCAGTTAGCCACCCAGAACTGGAAGAACTCGCCGAGTCCGTTGCTGACGAAATTCGGTCACTGCAAAAAGCGTTAGCCACGCTCGCAACGGCAGACGACGACTACGCCCAGCACGAAGCCAAAGCACTCGCCGATTTCGTCTTCGACGTCGTGACCGCGAGTCTCTTACTCTCGAATGCCCAGCGAGAGGTGGACGAAACTGCCGATGCCCGGAAAGCAGTCGTCGCACAGCACTTTGTCGAAACGACACTCCGAGAAGCAACATCACGTGGCCTCCTCAACGGGAATGCACTCGCCTTAGAGTACTTCGACGAGGTCGTCCATTACGAGGCACTCGACCCAACTCGTTTGTGAATCGCTCTGGTGTGGAATAACGGTGAAGACGGCCTCGCTCTAGATGTGACTGAGACAGATGAGCCAACGATTCAGATTATTCTTTGAGAAGAAGCGAGCGCAAGCCCATAATTGTCAGAAATAGATTACTCATATATTGTAGTCACTTATGAGGACATTCGACTACAATCTGCAAAAGTAAGTAATCGACACCATCCAAAAGAAACACGATGTAGAACTGTTTTTACAGCTGATTGGATTCTTTCACTCGAATTAACACCCTTTTCTGGACATGGAGAGTTAGATATAGAATCTTGAGCTGCCGTGTGGTTGATAGATTTTAGAATGTAAGAGCTATAATATTATTAATAAGAACAAATTAGTGGCTGAGTTTTGATACTTGTGTCGGCCAAGATACGGGTGGGGGGGTAACAACGCTGGACAAGCCAACAATCGTCAGCTCACGGCTGAGAGAACTACAATCACCAATTGCACGAGAGAACGATTTGTATTACACCACTACACTTGTAATTCGGATAGTGGACGACACTTTGCTCGTCCGAATGCGGCCCAACATCACACGGATACTACTGCCGTGAATATCGGTCTGAAAGGAGACGGGCGTGTAGAAGATTCAGGAGAGCGCAATGCTGAGTTCGAGTTCTTCGGCGATACCGAGGAGCGTTTCAGTGAGGGTTTCGAACTGCTCTCCCTTCATTCGGTTCGAAGGCCCGGCGACGCTCAACGCACCAAACACATCCCCTTCTGGCCCCATAACTGGCGCACCGACAGCGCGAACGCCCTTAATCTGCTCTTCGGCGTTGAGCGAGTACCCTCGGTCTCTGATAGTCTCGAGTTCAGAAAACAGGTCTTCTTCGTCGTAGATTGTCTGCTCTGTCTCGCGTGGCAGTCCAACTTGCTCGACGATTTCGTGGACCCGGTCTTCGGGCATGTGGGCAAGAATCGCCTTGCCGCTCGCCGTCGAGTGGAGGTAGACGCGCTTTCCAACGGTCGATTGTGTCCAAACACCGTGCTTTCCGGGGGCGGTGTAAATGTAAACCCCATGACCGTGTTCCTCGACGGTGAAAATCGACCGGCGTTCGGACTCCTCGGCGAGAACCTTGGTGTAGTGTTCGGCTTTCCCGAATCGTTGATTCCGGGTTCGGACGAAGTTCCCGAGGCCGAGAAAGCGCAAGCCTAGTTGGTACTTATCGCCCTCTTTGACGGCGTATTCTTGTGATTCGAGGGTACTCAGATGATTGTGTGCAGTGCTTGGTGCGATATCGAGTTCGCGGGCGATTTCGGTCACCCCAGCACCACCCCGTTCTTTGAGTAGTTCGATGATTCTGAGGGTTGTCACCGTCGTTTTGAGCGAACGATCGGTCGTGTTTGTGGCCATTATTTGCTGATTGTGACCACCCCACATAGTGGTTTCGGCTCTGCCGAATGTGAGTTGTTCATTGAGGAATGCGACGAGAAGGCCACCAGAGAGGGACAATCACAAGTTCGAAGCGCCTGGTTCGCTGGCTACACATGTAGACTCGCACGTAGCGCATCGGCACGTGCGAACACCTGAACTATTCGCCACAGAGGGTACAGAAGCCGGTGCGTTGCGAACAGTTCGCCTGTCGCTGGGGATACCCGGTTTGCGAGCATTCACCTCTCGTGAATCCCCAATCGGTGACCGGGATAACCAGCCAAACGTCCACACGTTCCAAAGAATTATTACTCATTCACCAGTTCAGACTCACGAGAATCAATGAACCACAACGAGACCTTCGAGACGGTCGAGTCGCTGGAATCGGAACTCGTCTCACTCACGAGAGAACTCTGGGAGAATCCCGAACTCGGACTTCACGAAACCGCATCTGCTGAGTTACTTTCGTCGTTCCTCGAAGACGCTGGGTTCGAAGTCACCGAAGGCATCGGCGGAATGCCAACGGCGTTTAGCGCGACGTACGGCGAAGGTGCGCCACACATCGGAATACTCGGGGAGTACGACGCGCTCCCAGGGCTGTCACAGGCCGTCTCAGCGACGAGAGACCCGGTCGAACAGGGAGACCCAGGTCACGGGTGTGGGCACAATCTCTTCGGTGTCGCTGGTGTTGGTGCCGCTCTTGCGACGAAACACGCTCTCGACAGCGGACAAGCAACTGGGACAGTCACGTTCTTCGGGTGTCCAGCGGAGGAGATACTCGTCGGGAAAGTGTTCATGGCCCGTGACGGCGCATTCGATGATCTCGATGCTGCACTCACGTGGCACCCCAGCCATCTGAGTGCGCCGTTCATGGCACAGACACTTGCGATGAACTCGGTCGAGTACAACTTTAGTGGTGAATCTGCTCACGCAGCCGACAGCCCACAATCGGGACGGAGTGCGCTCGATGCCGTCGAACTGATGAATACCGGTGCCGAGTTCATGCGAGAACACGTCTCCGATGACGCTCGAATCCATTACACCATCCCGAATGGTGGCGGCGCGCCAAACGTGGTCCCCGCAGAAGCCACAGCGTGGTACTACGTCCGTGCACCAACCCGAGAAGAAGTAGACCGCATCACCGCGTGGTTGGACGACGTTGCTGAAGGCGCAGCCTTGATGACCCAGACAACGGTCGAACGACAGTTCCACACTGGGTGCTACGATTACATTGCCAACCACGCCCTCTCTGAGAAGGTATTAGAGAATATGCGTCTCGCCGGGCCAATTCCATACACAGAGGAAGACCACGAGTTTGCCGCAGAGCTTCAAGAGACACTTTCACAGGAGACTATCGAAGCGCGGACGTCCCAACTTCCCGAAGAGCAACGAAAAGAAGCGAGACAGTCGGTGCTGTATCCCGATGCACAACCGTCGTACGACGTTGGGACCGTCCTCAACGGCTCGACTGACGTTGGCGACGTGAGTTGGGTAACTCCAACCGCACAGTTCTGGGCTGCCTCGTGGCCGGTCGGAACGCCATCCCACACGTGGCAGGCAGTCGCATCGAACGGGAGTTTCGGCGCGAAAGCTGCTATCTACGCCGCAAAGGTACTCGCTGCGACGACACTCGACCTTTGTACTGACGAGGAGTTGTTAGCAACGGCCCGTGACGAGTTCGAGGCGACAGTCCCCCACGAGTACGAGACAGCACTGCCGGAAGGTACAGAGCCACCGTTCCACCTCACACTCTAACTGCTACACTGTCGTGAAGAACGGACAGAGTCGACGAACAGATGTGTTGGTTACCGTGCAATCGTCCGTTTCACCCCGCCGAGGATGTCGAGGTTATTCGAGTTCCGAACGCAAGTTTTCCAGAATACGGTCAGTCGTCTCGTCGATAACACGAGATAAGAACGAAGGGTCAGACTGTGTTGGGTCGCCCAATCCACCCTCGACAGTCAAGTCGTCGAAGTGGCGGTACTGACGCACTTCGTAGCGGTTCTTCATCGTTTGCGGCGTCTTCCGGTCGCCGTGGACGAGTTCAGGGCAGTAATGTTCGATAACGCTCGTCTCGTACTCACCGGCGTGTCCCCATTCGGTGCCAAAGCGCTCTTCTAATTGGTCACGTGCGAAGTCGGTCCAGTGAACGTAGTACGAATCGAGTCCGTGGTCACGCTGTAATCTGTCGAGCGCGAGTTTGTGCGGTTCGATGTTGCCGCCGTGGAAGTTAGCGACGAGGAACCGGGACGCACCGTGACGTTGGACCGACCGACCGACGTCGATAATAAGTTCTTGATAAGTGTCCGCCCCGACTGAAATAGTCCCCGCGTAGTTGATGTGATGCTCAGAGTATCCGTACGGAAGTGCTGGAAGGACGAGAAGGTCGAGTCCGTGTTCAGGTGCTGTCTCGGCGAGTTCGGCCGTCAGTCGTTCCGAGCGGATAGTATCGACCGACGTCGGAAGATGTGTCGAATGCTGTTCTGTTGCGCCACACGGGAGGACGACAAAATCTGCCTCGTCGAACGCTATTTCTGCTTCCTGCCACGTCATCTCCGCTAGGAGTGACTGTGACTCCGTTGAGTCCATAGCAAAATACCCACAGTTGTCGTATATATTGATTTGGTAATAGGCAACACAGAAAAGAATCGGCAAGAATTGTGGAGTATGAATATACTTAACTCAGAAATGCCGAAATCATTCGGCGTCAATGTTGAGAGAGAATGTCTCACGTAGAGACCTACTGAGAACCACAGGTGTATCGATACCCGTGCTCCTCGCTGGTTGTACGTCGGATTCAGGGTCCGAGACGACGGCCAGTGGTGGCGACGGGACGACGACTAGCAGCAACACGGAAACAGGTGGCAGTTCCGGGGCGACAATCAACATCGGGCAGTCGTTGAACCCGGTCCGATTCGACCCAATCACGCAGCTGTCGAACCCCGACGCACTCGTCGCAAACCGCGTGTTCAGCCAGCTATACACGTACGGGGAAGGGACGGACGTCGTCCCGAACCTCGCGGCGAGTATGCCGACTATCGAGCGGGACAACACGCGATACATCGTCGAAATCGTCGATGACGCGATGTTCCACAACGGCGACCCAGTCACCGCTGAAGACGTTGCATACTCGTTCCTTGCGCCAATCGAAGAGGAGACGCCACTGTACGGAATCTTCAGCGTCATCGACTCCGCGGAGGTTATCGACGACACAACAGTCCAGTTCGACCTCGCAAATCCGTACGCGATGTTCCAACACGTCCTCACCCATCAGGTCGTCCCGAAGGCGGTTCGTGAAGAGGACAAAGAAGCCTTCAGCACGGGACAACCCATCGGGTCAGGCCCATTCAAATTCGTCGAGTGGGAAGAGAGCAACTACGTCAAACTCGAAGCGTGGGACGACTATTGGGGTGAAGCACCAAACGTCTCCGGAGTCGAATTCACACCAATCACCGAATCGACGACCCGTGTCACGAATCTCAAGACGGGCGACGTAGACGTTATCGAGACGATACCCCCGAAACTCTGGGATTCGGTCGATGGGGCATCAGACACGAGTATCTCTGCCGTAGAGAGTGTTGGCTACTTCTACGTCGCGTTCAACTGCAACGAAGGGCCGACCGCCGACAAGCGTGTTCGTGAGGCGATCGATTACAGCTTCTCGATGGACGATGCAGTCGACCGCTACATCAAACCAGCAGGCGTCCGGCAGTACGGACCGATGCCCGGCCCGATGGTCGAAGAGTGGAACATGCCGCTCGAAGACTGGATGGATATTCCGAACGACAAGGATATCGAACAGGCGAAATCGCTCTTCGAGGAGGCTGGTGTGCCTGCTGACTGGGACGCGAAGATTATCGTTCCCCCGGACGACAACCGTGAAAACATCGGCCTCTCCATCGCCAACGGAATCAAAGAGGCAGGCTACGAGGCACACGTCGAGCGTCTGGACTGGGGGGCGATGCTCAGTCGAGCGTACACCGGAAACGTCTCAGATTACAACATCTACGTCCTCGGGTGGGTTCGATACCCAGACCCCGACGATTTCATGTTCAACCTCTTCCACGAAGAGTCTGAAGGCGTCAACCAAGGTGTCTACTACAAGAACGACGAGGTCATGGAGCAGATAAAAGGTGCTCGTGAATCGACCGACCGGCAAGAGCGCCAGCAGCTCTACCAGTCTGCAATCCAGACGCTCTTGGAGGACAAGGTACACCTTCCAGCGTTCAACTACAAGAACTCCTACGGCGTGAAGTCCGCAGTCAGTGACTTCCAAGTTCACCCGGTCTCGCCACAGAACCCACGTCTCGTCACAAGCTACAACAACGTCTCTGTCAACCGGTGAAGAGACACGTTGCTAACGGTTAACAAACGTTATATGGTCACTCGCCAACCACACAATCCATGACGACAGCCGGTTACATCGGACGACGTTTACTCCAAATCGTCCCCGTGTTGTTGTTCGTCGTAACGGTCACGTTCGTCCTCATCAACTCCATCCCTGGCGATCCGGTTCGCATCCTCGTCGGGCCGAGTGCTGATGCAGCAGCTATCGAGGCTGCCCGCGCCAAGTACGGACTTGACCAACCGCTGTACGTGCGGTACGTCAAGTACCTCGGAGCGGTTGCGACGGGTGATTTCGGGACGAGCATTCACTACGGGAACGTCCCCGTCACTGAGAAAATTCTCGAGCGCTTACCTGTGACGCTGGTGCTGCTCGCATCGAGTTTCACGCTCGCAATCGGAGCAGCCATCCCGTTGGGCGTGTTCGCCGCAACGAATCGCAACAACCGATACGACCACCTCGCACGAGTGACGTCACTCATCGGGGTCAGCACGCCGAGTTTCTGGGTCGGTCTGCTGCTTATCATCATGTTCGCGTACTACGGAGGCCTCCTCCCACCAAGCGGACTGGTGATGCCGTGGGCGGACCCCGCATCGGTCGATGGGGCGACGTCCAGACTGGACGTCTTCGTGACATCGGCAAGGCATCTGATACTGCCGTCGATTACGTTGGGAACGCTCCAGATGGCGGCTATCACGCGCATCGAGCGGTCGTCGATGCTCGAGGTACTCAACAAGGATTACGTCCAACTCGCGCGTGCATACGGCATCCCCGAGCGGACGATTCTCCGCAAGCAGGCGTTCAAGAACGCACAGTTACCGGTGCTTACTGTTATCGGCATCCAAATCACGACTGCACTCGGAGGAGCAGTACTCACAGAAACGGTCTTCAACATCAACGGAATGGGGAATCTCATCATCACGGCCGTCCGGGCACAAGATTACCAACTCATCATGGGAACGACGATATTCTTCGCTATCATGTTCGTCCTCGGCGTCCTCGTCGTCGACGTACTGTACGCTGTTATCGACCCACGAATCTCCTACGGGGGTGGTGGCGGTGAGTGACTCGACGTACCCCAGCGACGAGCCAGCCAGCCCGGTCACACCCACGACCGTAGAACACAGAGAATCCGTCTCGCGGACGACACAGATGCTCCGACAACTTCGACGCAACTCCGCGTCGCGCGCTGGTCTCTACGTCATCGGCGTCGTCACGCTCGTCGCGCTGTTGACGACCATCGACGCCGACCTGTTCGATTACCAGTTCGCGGCGACCTTCTGGTACCATCCCGAAAACGACCCTGCAGGAAGTACGATATTGCTCCCGCCGGTAGGTATCGAGAACACGTTCGGAACCGGAACGTGGGCACACCCGCTCGGAACCGACCATCGCGGACGCGACGTACTCGTCAGACTCGTCTACGGGACTCGAATCGCCGTCCAAGTCGGTCTCCTCGCGACGGGAATCGGGATGACCATTGGAACGATTGTCGGTGCCGTCTCCGGCTATTACGGCGGCTGGGTGGACGATGTGCTTCAGCGGTTCGTCGAATCGCTCTACGCCATTCCGTTTCTCATCCTCGTCATCGCCATCATGTCCGCGTTCGGACGCGAACTCGGGATTGCCATCGTCGGCGTCTCGATTACGACGATTCCAGTGTTTACGCGACTGATTCGGTCACAGGTGTTGAGCGTTCGGGAGATGGAATACGTCGAAGCGGCGAAAGCCGCTGGCGTACGTGACCGCCACATCATCTTCCGTCACATCATTCCGAACAGTTTCGCGCCAGTTCTCGTCCAGTCGACACTCCAAGTTGGCGTGAACATCCTCATCGTCGCGTCGCTGTCCTTCCTCGGATTTGGAGTCCAACCACCGACTCCTTCGTGGGGACAGATGCTGGCACACTCACGACAATACATGATTGTCAATCCGTGGTTCAGCATTTGGCCGGGTATCGCAATACTCGTGACTGTCATCGGGTTCAACCTCCTTGGAGACGGCCTGCGCGACGCAATCGACCCACGGTCGAACGACTGACGATGGACAGAACATCCACACACTCGGCCACTCGCACAGGGGACGAGAACAACGGGTACCACACGCCTTTCTCACTCACCGAAACAGCTATCGGCAACCGAAGAGGTGTTGTGACTATCTCCCACGCAGTTACAGAGGCACTCACCCACCCAAACAACTCCCTTCAGAAATCTACGACCAATGTCTGATACGCTACTCACCGTCGATGACCTCCAAACGCACTTCCTCACCGAAGTGGGGACAGTTCGGGCCGTCGATGGCATCTCGTTTGAGGTACAGCGCGGCGAAGTACTCGGATTAGTTGGCGAGAGTGGCGCAGGAAAGAGCGTCGCTGCGAGGAGTATCATGCGACTGATCGACTCGCCGGGGAAAATCGTCAACGGCGACATCCGCTTCAAAGACGATCTGCTCGTCGGTGTCGAGAAGGGGGACTCCTCAGATGAAGAACCGCGACGCGACCCAGAGATGCTGTCGAGTCGCGCGATTCGAGAGCGGATTCGGGGCAAAGAGATTGCGATGATATTTCAGGATCCGACCGAGAGCCTCAACCCCGTCTTCACTGTCGGCGAGCAATTGAGCGAAATCATCCAACTCAACCGTGCAGTCTCTCACGACGAAGCAACAGAGATTGCTGTCGAGCGACTCCGTGAAGTGGGTATCCCGGAAGCAGAACGCCGGATGGACGACTACCCACACGAGTTCTCTGGTGGCATGCGTCAGCGCGTCCTCATCGCAATGGCGTTCGCCTGCGAACCCAGCCTCATCATCGCCGACGAACCGACAACCGCGCTCGACGTCACCGTCGAGGCCCAGATTCTCGACCTCGTCAAAGACCTCACAGACCGGTACGACACGTCGTTCATCTGGGTCACACACGACATGGGTGTCGTCGCCGAAATATGTGACCGTGTAGCCGTGATGTACCTCGGCGAAATCGTCGAACAGGCGTCCGTAGACGAACTGTTTCACGACACGCGCCACCCGTACACGGAGGCACTCCTCGCGTCGATTCCGCGACCTGACCGCGATGTAGACGGCTTATCACCCATCGAGGGTATCATGCCAGAAGCAATCAATCCGCCCGCAGGATGCCGCTTCCACAATCGGTGTCCGAACGCGCGAGAGGCGTGTGTACAAGCCCACCCAGACGCCCGAATCGTCGATAGCGAGTCGCACCACCGAGCGGCGTGCTTCAGGAACGACGCCTTCACCGAAGTGGATTACTGGAACAGCGACCCGCTGGCCGACCCGACAGTCGAAAGCCAATCAGAAGCCTCCACCGACGACCGTATCCAGCGACCCAATGCAGACGGTGGAAGCGAGAATAGCACGAACCCTCAGCGCGGCGAGGAACCCCTCCTCGAAGTTCGTGACCTTCGAAAGTATTTCGACGCGACAGACGGTATTCTGAGCCGTCTCCGATTCGAGCGCAATGGTAGTCTCCTTCCAGTATCGGTCGACCGAGAACACGTGCGTGCAGTCGATGGAGTCTCGTTCGACATTCAGCGCGGTGAGACGCTCGGACTCGTCGGTGAGTCTGGATGTGGGAAATCGACGCTCGCACGGACATTGCTCCATCTCGTCAACCCGACGGATGGCGACATCCGCTTCGATGGGATGGACCTCGCTGACCTCTCGAACGAGGCACTTCGTCAGGCCCGAAAGCGGATGCAGTTCGTCTTCCAAGACCCACAGGCCTCGCTCGACCCACGAATGACCGTCGGTGAAATCGTCGAGGAGCCGATGAAGGCGCACGACCTGTATTCGGGCGAGCAAGAAGAACGTGCGCGGGAACTGCTGGAGACCGTCGGGTTGGACGCAGACCATTATAACCGCTACCCGCACCAGTTCTCCGGAGGGCAGCGACAGCGGGTTAATCTCGCTCGGGCGCTCTCGGTTGACCCTGAGTTCATCGTCTGCGACGAACCGACATCTGCGCTCGACGCATCGGTGCAGGCACAGGTTCTCAATACGATGAAGGAGTTACAAGCAGAGTTCGGTCTCACCTACCTCTTTATCAGTCACGACTTGAGTGTCATCCGTCACGTCTGCGACCGCGTGGCCGTAATGTATCTCGGTGAAATCGTCGAACTCGCCGAGAAAGACGACTTGTTTCGGTCGCCGAAACACCCGTACACGCAGGCACTCTTGTCGTCGATTCCGGTACCCGACCCACGAGCGGACAGACAGACAGTCCCACTCTCGGGTGACGTTCCGTCACCGATTAATCCGCCGACTGGCTGTCGCTTCCACACTCGGTGTCCGGACATCGTCGCACCGAGTCAGTTAGCCCTCTCAGCAGAGCAGTGGGACAACGTGCGACGGTTCGTGCGGGCAGTCCAGCGTGAGGCGCGTGAGGCGAGCGTGCCCGGCGCACAGGCGACCTACTTCCCCGATGGACTCCCAACGGGTGAGGCAGGAGGCGTACTCGAACAGGCGCTTTCGCTCGCCGCCAACGGGGAGTGGCGCGACGCATCGGCAGTGTTGACAGAGACGTTCATCGAACCGAGTATCTGTACGGCCGAAGACCCAGAACTCAGTTCACCAGACGGTCTCGACCGAATCGTCGCTTGTCACCACTACTGAGCGGCCTTCAGGTATTCGAAAAACAGCTGACTTTTACTTCGAAGCGAACCGATTGGCTACTGCGTCGATGGATTCGAACCGCACCGAGGGCGTGTCGGCGACGTGTTCGATGAACGATTCGAGTCTACCGAGTCGGTGTGATTGACCGATGACCTGTGGGTGCATCGTGAGGACGAATACACCGTCTTCGACGTGTTCGACCATCCAATCGAACTGTTCTCGCCACTGGCGGAAGATTGCTCGCTCGTTGGTGTAGCCGCGGTCACGATTGAATGCGAACGCGGGAAAGTCGTCGCGGTGCCACGAGACTGGAACCTCGACGATATCGGTCTCGGTACCACGTTCGAAAGGTCCGTCGGCGGGAGCAGCCCAGTCCTCGCGGACGTAGTATGGCACGAAGTCGGTCGCCATCTGACTCGAATCCCATTCGAACCCGAGGTCTTGGAGAATATCGAGCGTGTGCAGTGAGAAATCCCACGAAGGAGAGCGATAGCCAGTTGGGCGGCGCCCGGTCAGTTCGACGATACTCTCGACACCACGCTCGACGTCAGCACGCTCGACGGCTTTCGACTCGTACTGTCGAGGGCGGGTGTGAGACCAGCCGTGGTGTTGGATGTCGTGGCCGCGACTCCACACGTCTTCGGCCTGCTCGGGGAAACTGTCTATCGTGTGACCCGGGGTGAACCACGTGGTTTCGACGTCAAACTGGTCGAGAAGGTCCAACACGCGAGGAGCGCCGACATCGACGCCGAAGAGACCACGGGAGAGTTTTGTCGGACTGTCTGGTGACTCGAACGAGTGTATCCACGAGGAGACACCGTCGAAGTCGAATGTGAGGCAGACGCTATGATGTGACACACATCAGTGTACGAAAATCGGCTGGATAGCTGTTTCCATACTGTTCAAAAATTCGATGATTCGAGGATAAACCGAACACCGGGAGTGGTCATCTACTGAAATGCTGGCGCGACGTGTTTGGCGAACAGTTCGGCGCTCGTCGTCTCGGGGAAATCGACGAATTCGACGACGACTTCCTCGAATCCCATCTCTTCGAACGTCTCCAAGCGTTCTCGAACTGTCTCCGGAGTCCCAACGAGCGGATATTCGCTCTCCGCGACGTTTTCAGGTTTGAACCGGGCGAAGTGTTCATCGAGGAGGGCAGAGAGTTCTGCTTCGTCCTCACGAATCAAACACCGTGCAAACCACGACCGTTCGATTTCGTCGAACGGTCTCCCGTAGCCCGCACAGTGTCGTTCGAGTACGTCGAGTTTGTGTTGCATCACCTCTGGCGGTCCCCAGAAATTCCACGCGTCTGCGCACTTGGCGGCGATACGAAGCGTGAACGACTCACCACCACCGCCGACCATTATCTGTGGACGTGGATTCTGAACCGGGTGCGGACGGCACATTGCGCCATCGAGGGAATAGTAGTCGCCATCGAACGTGACCGTCTCCTCGGTCCAGAGGCGTTGGACGATTCGAATCGACTCTTCCATCATCCGCAAGCGTGTCGGCGCGTCGGGCCAATCGTAGCCGTAGGCGAGCGCCTCGCTCTCTTTCCACCCGGCACCCATGCCGAGTTTCAATCGGCCACCGCTTACCGAATCGAGCGTGGCAGCCTGTTTCGCCATGAGTGCAGGATTTCTGAAGTGGTTGTTCACGGTCTTCGGGTAGAGGTACACGTCTTCGGTCTCGCGGGCGATTCCAGCCAGTGTGACGAAACACTCTGTCGTCGGGCCGGAACCAGTCATCACGTGGTCGGGGACGGCGATGCCGTCGAACCCAAACGTTTCCATTGCTGAGGCAAACTCGACTTGGGCTTCCCACGAAATTTCGTCACAGAACGCTAACTGCGAGTGAACGGAATCGCCAGCGCTCGTCGGAACGTTAACTGCGAACTGCATATGAACGGCTCACACCCCACCACGAAAACTGTTCTCACTGTGCAAGCCTCGGCGTCCAGTGAGACACGACAGCGAGACGACATATTTACGCACACCCAAACACGTAGTATCGACCCCGTCGTGCCAAACAGTATGGCGAGTCAACAGCAAGCGGCAGTCGTTACTGGCGCGGCGAGCGGTATCGGCCAAGCAGTCGTCGAAGAACTCCGAGAGAGATACGAGTACATCGCGTGTTTCGATGTGGACGATATCGACGACATCTGGGACGACGACGGCATTCATGGTTTTAGTGTAGACGTCCGAGACCCCGATGCCGTTGCAGACGCTGTTGCGGCCGTCGAGTCCGTTGCAGACGTGACTGCCGTCGTGAACAACGCAGGAATCTCACAAGCAATCTCACTCGCTGAACTCGAACCGGACGAGTGGGACCGGGTACTCGACGTAAACCTCAAAGGACAGTACGTTGTCGCCCGTGCTGTCGCGCCAGCGATGGTCGAACGCGGCGATGGGGCGATCGTCAACGTGTCGAGTGTCGCCGGACTCCGTGGAAGCGCCACCGGTGGTGTACACTACTCGTCGTCAAAGGCGGGTATCTTCGGTCTGACCAAGGGATTAGCAAAGCAACTTGGCCCCGCCGTACGCGTCAACTGCGTCGCACCGGGATTGATAGAAACTCCACTCCTCACCGATTCGAACCTGTGGACCGACGAGGCGCTCGCTGAATACGCCGCAGAACTGCCACTCGAACGCATTGGAACGCCTGATGAGGTAGCCGAAGTCGTCTCGTTCCTCTGTGACGGGGCGTCCTATATCACTGGAACGGTACTGACTGTCGATGGTGGTTCGATGCTCCGATGAAGAGAGGATAGAGAGGTAAATCAGTGATTAGAATTGTGAAGAGAACGAAAAACTAATTTATTATTATCATTTGAGCTATCGAGGATTTCGATGCTCATTCAACGAGTAGAAGAGATTCATCGCACAAGTCTCGCTATCGTCGCTCCTGGAGTAAGCTGGCGACGAAAACCATGTTGAGACTCGATAGCCACGAATCACAAATGAAGGGAACAGTTACACAGACCTCGGTCTGACCGAATAGATGAGTGTCGTTCAAACAACTACTAGTAGAAATGTTTTAAATTCTCATGTGACGAAAATTGAATTATTAAAGTAGTATTGCAAGAACCAAATTAGACAATCGGTGGGAGTCTTCACTATTCAACTTGAAGTCTGCAAACACTCTGCTAAGTACACATTCTCGGAGGAACGCCCGTAAAGATTACAAAGTTAGGGATGTAACACAAAATGTGATAATGACTCGCTGTTTGAGCGTCAGAAAAAGTATGAAATCGAGAGACAGTAAAGGGGTGTGTCTACTATATCGACGAACATGAATACGGAAGCATTGAACACGCTCGTGAACGACATGAACCTGAACATATTTCATACCACTCTCCAAATAGAGAACAATGAGTACTGAACAAGATTCGACCAAGCGGAAGAGCAAGGTCGAACGAGTGATAGCGACGTACGAACTGGACGGCTTCTCGGACCAGTTGGCACGCCGATGGACCGCGCCAGAAGACAGTGATAGCCTCAGAGAACTCGCCGACCTGATGAATCAGAAGGTTCTGGACGCCGCATTACGCGAAGCAGGCGCGGAGGTACTCGACGGCGAAGTCGAGAACATGTACACGTTATTGACCGACGACGACACGACCGAAGGGATGCGCGTCCAGGCTGAGAACTCCCTTCAATCAGAGGGTGTCGATGTGGAACAACTACAGTCAGATTTCGTCTCCCACCAAGCCATCTACACGTACCTCACGAAGGTTCGTGGTGTCTCGAAAGAGAAGAATTCAGGTGACCGAATCGACAACGTTGTGAATTCGATTCAAAAGTTACGCGGTCGACTGACCGCAGTAATCGAACGGAGTCTCGACTCGCTTCGAAATACCGAAAAGATCCGACTTGGCGAGTTCGACGTCTTCATCGACACACAGGTGTACTGTCGAGACTGCGGGAAACAGTACGAAGTGATTCAATTACTGAAAGATGGGGGGTGCGGTTGCGAAGACCAAGTTCAATCGGAGTAGGCACACGAATTACGTAGTCACTGGATATGTTAAAGGTCATTTAAACACATGATTTTATGTCCCTGTACCTATTCGGGTACTGCATGAGTTCAGAACAATTGTCTAAATCACAAGTCCACCTCTCGGTCGAAAACATCGGTGGCATCGACGAGCTTTCGACGTCGTTCGAGCCCGGAGTAACCGTATTATCCGGACGAAACGCGACGAATCGAACCTCACTTCTGCGGTCGATTATGGCTGCCCATGGAAGCGACGACGTTGCACTGAAAGGCGATGCCGACGAGGGATACGTCGAACTCACTGTTGGCGATGAAACGTACACCCGAACGTTCGAACGGCAAGGAGATTCAGTCGTCACGGGAGGAGATCCGATTCTCGAAGAGAACGAACTCGCCGATTTATTTGCATTCTTACTCGAAACGAACGACGCTCGACGTGCAGTCGCCAACGAGGAAAACCTCCGCGACCTGATCATGCGACCAGTCGATGTCGAGTCTATCAACGAGGAGATAAACACCCTCCAGCAGGAAAAACGAGAGCTGTCGAACGAACTATCGACGCTCAGCAACCTCTCTACCAAGCTTCCAAAACTCGAACAGCGCCGAACGAAACTCCAAGAGGATATCGAGGAGACGGAAGCAGAACTCGCTGCAAAGGAACGCGAAGTAGAGGAGTACGACGCGAGCGTCAACGAGCGCCAAGAAGTCGAAAGCGAACTCGAGTCCAAACTCGGGGAACTCCGCGACAAGCGACGTGAAATCGATACTATCGACCGGCGAATCCAAACTGAAAAACAGAGCCTCGAAGCACTAGAGTCCGAAGCCGACACCTTAGAGGAGGATGCAGCGGACTTGCCTGCTGTCGCCGCTGGAAAGGTGGACGAGATCGAATCCGAAATTTCCACACTGCGAACGCGCCAGCAAGAGGTCCAATCGACGATAAACGAACTCCAGTCTGTCGTTCAGTTCAACGAAGAGATGCTCTCGGGGACGTCCTCCGACGTCGTCGATGCACTTCGTGGTTCAGAATCAGACGAGGCTGGGAACGTGACTGACCAACTGCTCACCGACAAGCAGGTCGTCTGTTGGACGTGTGGAACAGAAGTAGACAAAGACAAAATCGAGTCCACGGTCGATCGACTCCGGGCACTACGCGAAGAGAAGCTCGAACAGAACCGTTCGTTCCGAGCGAAACTCTCTGAACTCCAAGAGGAAAAATCGACGCACGAACAGCGGCAGCGGGAACGCGACCGTATCGAGCGACGGCTCTCCGAAATCGAGAGCGAACAGACCACCCGAGAAGAGCGCATCACAGAACTGAAAGCAGACCGGGCAGACCTCGAAGACGAAATCGAGTCGCTCGAACAGACAGTCGACGAGTTGGAGAGCGAGGAACACGGCGAGTTGCTCGACTTGCACCGCGAGGCCAACCAAATCGAGTACGACCTTGACCGCCTGCGCAGCGACCTCGAAGACGTCGAAGACGAAATCACGTCCATCGAGCAGCAACTCGGAAAGCGAGACGAACTCGAAGACACGATTGACGAAATCGACGACGAACTGAAAGACCTCCGGACGAGAATCGAACGCCTCGAATCTGAAGCAGTCGAGGAGTTCAACACGCGGATGGACGAGGTACTCGACGTCCTCGAATACGACAACCTCGAACGCATCTGGATTGAGCGTACCGAAGAGCGTGTCCGTGAGGGCCGCAAGAAGGTCACCAAATCGGTCTTCGAACTGCACGTGATTCGGACGAGCGACGACGGCGTGAGTTACGAAGATTCCATCGCACACCTTTCGGAGTCCGAACGCGAAGTGACCGGTCTCGTGTTCGCACTCGCAGGATATCTCATCCACGGCGTCTACGAGACGGCCCCGTTCATGGTTCTCGACTCACTGGAGGCTATCGACTCCGACCGGATTTCTCGGCTTGTAGACTACTTTGCGGATTACGCCGACTATCTCGTCGTGGCACTCCTCGAAGAAGACGCACAGGCGGTCGACAGTTCATACCCACGCTACTCTCCGGCGTAATTTCGACTGTCTCTCTTCTTCGCCCCCGTGTTGGAGAACGATACCGCACGAGGCAACGAGATACTAGTCAAAATCCACAACCTACTCTTATTCGTAGATTTGGCAGACATCATGTATTATTATCTTCTAGACAGCTAAAGTGACAATAACTTACTGTTAGTTGCTAATCTGGGAATCAATAGTTGGAAAGTCGAGAGCGGACAGTGGCAGCCAAGTCGGGAGTTCTCGGACTCGTATGTGGACCTTGCGTAACTAGTATTGAGCAAAGGCAAAGAAGAAACTGAGACACTGTATCGACATGTGTCCTCGAACATACTAAAAGCAATTCGTGGAGACAACTACCGGGTGACGCTGTATCAGAGTTACCGATTAGATAGGTACGTCAGTACACAGGTGATGCGAATCGAGAAGACTAAAGAGTAGTTCAACTTTCTTAGATAAGCCATTATTAGTAAATATATTTAACATTAATATAGATTCGTGAGAGCCCACCGAATACGGATTCAGTTCGGATTCATTTGGGCCCTGTTCGGAATGTGAACAAGCCAATTGGATACACCCCGTTCGTATTCTGTCTAGTACTATCTTAGAGAAGAATGAAACCAATTCCTGAATAATTGTTAACATGAGTCGTCGCGTCGTCTCCTACCGCGTGGGTCTGGAAAGTTATGTTACGAACTATCGAAATCGACCCGGAAGAGATGGCAGATGAGTACGCGACCGACCCAGTCTTCCGACAAGCAGTCGAAAACATGCAGCAGGAGACCGAAGACGACGTGGAGGCACTCACTCGGCGGAAGATATGGATGGTGAATTCGACGGCGAGTGGTGGCGGAGTCGCCGAGATGATGGAGACGCTCGTCGGATTGATTCGGTCGGTCGGTGCCGAAGTCACGTGGGCAGTCATGGAAACGGACGAATCGCAGTTCTTCGACTATACGAAAAATATCCACAACCTGCTTCACGGTGCAGGTAACCCTGAAAAACTCGAAGGTGAGGCCGCTGAAACGTACGAAGATGTGAGTCGCCGACTCGCCGAGACGATTATCGAACACATCGAGCCGAACGACGTTCTCTGCATACACGACCCACAACCACTCGCCGCCGGTGCGTACGTCGTCGACGAACTCGGAATCCCCGCCGTGTGGCGCTGTCACATCGGCAGCGAAGAAGGATCACCAGAGTCACAAGCGGCTTGGGAACACCTACGACCGTGGATAGAGCAGTACGACAGGACAGTATTTTCGCTGCCGGAATACGTCCCGGAGTTTCTCGTAGACCGGACTGACATCATTCCGCCTGCTATCGACCCGAAAAGCCCGAAGAACAGACACATGAAACCACAAGCGGTTGCAGAGGTACTCGCCCGTTCGACACTCATCGATACGGACCATCCAACAGAACAGTTCGACCAGGTCGCCCGCCGACTCCAACTCGATGGAACGTTCGCCCCAGCGACCAAGCCAGAGGATATCGGGCTGCTCTTTCGGCCGACGTTCTGTGAGATTTCCCGCTGGGACCGACTCAAAGGGTTTCACGAGTTGATGGAAGGATTCGCACTCCTCAAGAAGTCTGTAGCCCCAGAGTCCAACGAACAGACAGGGGCCGACGACGCAATTCGAACGAGCGCGCGCGATGACGACCACCGTAAGCGCATCGCCAACTCACGGCTTCTTCTCGTGGGGCCAGACCCGGCGACGGTAAGTGACGACCCAGAGGGACAGGAGACCCTCGAGGATATCAAAGAGACGTGGCACTCCTTCGACGAAGCCCTCAAAGAAGACATTGCAGTCGTCGTCATGCCGGAAGACCAAGTCCAAAGCGCACTGGTCATCAACGCACTGCAACGGTCCGCGACGGTCATCGTCCAAAATTCGATACAAGAAGGGTTCGGGCTCACGGTCACCGAAGCGATGTGGAAGCGCGCAGTACTGGCTGGAAGCGACACCGGCGGTATTCGAGTACAGATAGACGATGGGGAAAACGGGGTGTTGATTCCAGATGCAAAAAACCCCGAGAGCGTCGCTCGAACACTCGATGAGGTCCTCCGTTCCAAAGCACAGTGGGACGACTGGTCGCTTTCTGCTCATCGGAACGTCACCGACGAGTACCTCGTCTTCGGCCACGTGACCCGGTGGCTGGACACGGTTCGGAACGCCGTCGAAGCCTAATTTATCCACCTCTAGCTTCGTTTTCGTCTCCGAATTCGTCTGGTTCGTTGTCTCGTCACAACACTGCTGGTATCTCTTCGGTCACTGGTCGATACGCCTTTGGCCCATTCTGACGTACGTCTGCTATGCTCTTTCGCCTCGTACTCGGTGTACTCGCACTCCTCGAACTGCTCGCACCACGTCAGCTGGTCGATTTTTGGATGAATCTCGCAGCAGAGGGCGACGAACCGGTCTCACTTCGGCCCTGGGTGTACACGATTGCCCGCCTCGAAGGAGTCGTTATCCTCCTCTGGTTGCTGACGCGCGGTGACAAGAGCAAGCCCAAGAGGTCAGAATAGCCCACTCAGCGACCAAAGGAGACACCTCCCAAGCGCGAGTGAATCCATGGATATCGGTCACACTCTCTATCTCGTCGCCGCAATTGCCACGCACGCCGTCGTGGGCTATGCAATCGTCCGCGTACTCACGCCAGCACCACCACTCGTGGGTCTCATCGGCGGTGTCGCTCCCGACGTAGACCTCTACTTCGGGCGGCTCTGGGAATTCCCGCTCGTCCACCGAGGGGTCGTCCACACACCGTTCCTTCTCGGAGTACTACTCGCCGTGTTGCTCTTCGCAGGGGTCAGAAAGTGGGTCGCACTCGGGTTCGGTCTCGCCTTCTTCTCTCACTTGGTAATCGACTCGTTCACGAAGACGGGGATACTGTGGCTCTATCCAGTGAGCAGTCACCACTTCTCGGCTGATTTGTCGATGCATAGCGCCGTCGGCAACGCTATCCTCTGGGGCATCGCCCTGGGAATCGTCCGATGGGGTGGGAGAAATCGACTCCGTCATCGGACGCAAACAGATGTAGAGCCACGATTCGAGTAACAAATGAGATTCGACTATTTTTGACGAGAAGGAGACCTAATGCTGGGCGCACTTATGTTGTTCTAGTGACTATATGAGAGAACGGAGGGACGCATGTTTCAGTATCCACGTCGGTTGTTTCAAATCGCGCTCTCATTCATCCCGTACCTTCTTGCGTTCCTCCGAGACCGACATCGGTTCATCATCGTTGGTGGGTCCCGAACACTCAGTGAAACAGCGGCACGGGAGCGGGCACGTGACATTCGTGACACCATGCTCGAACTTGGGCCGACGTTCATCAAAATCGGGCAGGTACTTTCGACACGCCCGGACCTCGTGCCACCGATATACGCCGAAGTATTTGCCTCTCTCCAAGATACCGTCCCGCCGGGACCATTCGAAGAAGTGAGCGCAATCGTCGACGAGGATATCGGGCTCGGTTCGTACGACGAATTCGACCAAACAGCCATCGCTGGTGGGTCGCTCGCACAGGTTCACCAGGCCCGCTATCGGGGACGGCGGGTTGCCGTGAAGGTTCGACGTTCGAACGTCGCCCACGTCGTCGAAACGGACCTCAAAGTCGTCAGGCGACTCCTTCCAATCGTCGTCGCATTCGCTCCGAGACGCCATCGCTTCTCACTTCGAAATCTCGCCGACGACTTTGAGCGAGTCATCCAGCAGGAACTGGATTTCACACGGGAGGGGCAAATGATGGACGAAATCCGGGCTAACTTTGCCGACCAAGACGACGTGAGAATTCCCACGTTGTACAGCGAAGCATCGTCGAATCGCGTCCTGACGATGGAGTACGTCGAGAGCATCAAAATCACTGACCTTGCAGGAATACGAGCTGCAGGGCTCGACCCCTCGACAGTTGCACACGCCGTTGCGAATGCATATTTCAAGATGGGAATCGTCGATGGTGTCTTCCACGGCGACCCACATCCCGGGAATCTCGGCGTCGACAGAAAAGGTCGTGTCGTCTTCTACGACTTCGGGATGTCCGGGCGATTGACCCCGGTGATGCAGGACGCAATCGTCGATCTCTACGTGGCGACTGTACAACGCGACACAGAGCAAATCATGGACGTACTTATCGACCTTGGGGCGCTCGACCCGACCGTGGACCGAGTGACGATGGACCGTGTCCTTCGACTGGCGATTCAAGACCTCGAAGGCCGCGCAGTCTCAGATTGGCGAGAGATAATTCTGGAGATGACCACCATCCTCAACGAGTTTCCGTTCCGGATTCCACCCGACTTGATGCTCATTATTCGCGTCGGGACGGTTGGGGAGGGGACGCTTCGGCAGATTGACCCGCAGTTCAACTTCCTCTCTGCAGCACGTGAGTTTCTCCTGTCACACGGCTATCTCGGTCACGGTGTTCGGAAGTGGCTCGAAGGTGCGCGAGATGACACCGTCGAATCTGTCGGTGCCCTCTTTCGAGCGCCAGCCAAAGTCGAACGCCTCGTCGATACGATTCAACGAGGTGAGCTAGAAATTTCGGGGATGAACCTCGAACAGTCACTCACCGTCATCGGTCGGGTCTTGGCCTACGCACTCATCACTGCCTCGTGGGTCGTCGGGTCGGCAATCCTGACCAACGTGCGTCCGGATTTCGGTGCCATCGGCTGGGGGATTGCAGCGGTGATGACGCTCATCTTCTTAGTGGCACTGCACAACGCGAGAACGAGGCAATAGCCTAGCGTCATCTGGCAAAAGTTGGACGGTTTGGTCGTCCGTCAGCGAGTCGGATGCTCCATCATATCGATGGCGACGGCACAGGCGATGATGAGCCCAGGGTCTTCCTCTGGTGCGACTTCGATACCGTAGCTATCTCGCACTCGGAACCACCGCTTCGAGACGGCGGCAACGGGTCTGCCATCGCGAGTGAACTGGTACTCGTGGTCGACGATGTTTCCTTGTACTTTGAGGTTTGTACCGCCCGGAACGAGGACGGTAAATCGTTCACGGAGTGGCGTGATGAGGGCTTTCTTCACCGCTGCGGCTCTCTGGCCGTTCTTCTGAACAGTCATCGTGTCCATGACACGCGCGATTCGTTCCTTAATCGTGTACTTGTCACCACTCCGCCGGTCGGTCATTTTCAGCGTCTCGCGGACGCGAAGGGCCTTTCCGTCGATTTCGAACACCCGTTCGCCCATCGCATTCTCGACGTAGTAATCGTCGCCAATCGAGACGAGTCGCTGTGTCATCTTGTATCGGGGCCACTCCCGATTACCGCCGCGTCGCTGTCGGCGTCGTTCTTGTCGCTGTGCTCGCCTACTCCCAATGTTTCCTCCTCGGGCCATATCCTGTCATACGACACACGAGACTATCTAACCGACTCACGACCACCCAGAACATTCGAAAAGTCCGAGTGTCTGTTTTCGGTCAGAGTGGCGGTGACTGAAGTCACACTGCAGCGTACCCAGTGTACCGTTGTGGGACCGACCTGTCTGACAGTGACGGCCATCCAAGTGGTGGTTCCGGTGGTTCTTCTTCCGAAAGTTGCGCTTCGACGAACCCAACGCGAACGTACACGTCCCGACCGAACTTCTGGGTAAGTCGGTCGTCGAACCGCTGGGCAAGGTCAGGTGGCGCTTCGAGGTCGCGAGGTATGCCGATGAGAACGTTGACTTCCGGTTCGTTGCCGAGAACGATATCCACAGGTTCGTAATCGACGGTCACTTCGACGAGTTCGACCCCTTCGATATTCGCTTCGTCGAACTGTTGTTGGAGTTCTGCTTGCGTCTGCTGCTCGAACGATTCGGTTTGGAACGTCGTCCAGGTGACGGCACCGAGGACAATCGAGAGGATTGCGATGGCGATGGCAATCGTCGCGATGCGGGTGATGACGTTCGACCGAACGCCCTCGTATTGGCCCGCTTCGAGGGGCTTGAAACCCGACCAATAGAACAGGCCGAGCGCGGAGATGTTGATTGCGAGCAAGTTAACGAGGACGAGGATTGCCGCCGCGATTGCCACACCCGGCAAGCCGAAAGCGATTCCCAGACCAGATGTCGCCGCTGGTGGAATGAGTGCGACGGCAATCGCCACGCCGACGAGTGCCGACCCCGCGCCCCGCATGATACTGATTGCGCCGGCTAGTCCGGATCCGAGCGCCAAGAAGAGTGACAGGAAGTTCGGACTCGTGCGCTCTACGACCTGCGGAATGGTCCGAATATCGAGGTCTGGTGGAATCAAAATCGTTTGCTGGAGGAGAATGCCGAGGATGGCTGCTGTTGCAATCGCCGCGAGAAGCCCTGTCACCTGGAGTGTCACGCCGCGACGTGTCATCTTCGGGTCGTCGAGAATCGTGCCGACACTGGCCGAGATTGCGGGACCCATGAGTGGTGCGACGACCATCGCACCGATGATCGTCGCTGCGGAGTCCAGTAGCAACCCAGTCGTTGCGATAATCGTACTGAGAATCAAGAAGGCGTAAAACGTTGAATTCGCCGGTGCGAGGTCCTGCGCTCGAGCGTATAACTCTTCACGAGAGATTCGAAGACCCGGGAATCGTTCGATAAGTGCTGAAAGTCGCTGGGAAACGACGGTTTCTGTCGGTAGTACAATTAGATATGAGTCTTCCCTGACGCCAGCATCTACGAGCTTCTCGATGACGGTTTCGACGCCACTCGGGGGGACAGGGAACTGCACCATCGCCTCGAAGTCTCCGCGTCCGACCTCATCGAAAACAGCATAATCGATGCCTTGCCCGTCGAGGGCTTTGAGTACATTGTCTCGGTTACCCTCAGGAATCAACACCTGTATGAGACGCATGCAATCTATACAACAGGAACAGGCATAAATTATGAGACTGACTGACAGTAAGTTGGTATGTAGTTGGTGTGATAATTTACAACTCTCAAGAAATAACAAGTGAATTTCTGAATTAATAGCCAGTCTATTTGCAACACTGTATTAGAATCTGACTTGTTAGAATGCTATCGTGCCGAGGTGACACTTCGGTTCGAGCCAGAGTGTAATTTTCAACCCAACTCCGTGATATCTTGACCACTGGGTCCTTACGTGACGAATTTCTCACTCTCTTGAAGAATGATTAACTCATATTCGTGCGTATAAATACCATGGCAACGGAACGCATTAGTGAGAGTCCAGTCGCTGGACCACTCCAAAATCGTCGGTACCTGTGGTGGTGGGCATTCGGCCTGCTACTACTCGGTGTCGCGGCTTGGGTCGGCTACAACTACCTCGGGTGGATCGTTTTCGGACTGTTCACATACTACGTTGGCAGACCTATCACTCGGTGGATACAACAATACATCTCGTCACGAACGATTGCGGCAGCACTGACGCTGACATTCATCATCGTCCCAATCATCCTGTTCATCACGCTGTTCCTCGGTGTCGCACTGAATCAAGCCCTGCAAATACTTTCCTCAGACGCCGCGACAGCGTTCATTAACCGGCTACAACTGCCGTTCCAACAACTGCCGAGTGACCCTGTCGATGCGATTACCGTCATTCTCCAAGACCCGACTTACTCCTCGATATTCGGCCAAGTTAGTGGGTTTGCGGGGGCGCTCGCAGCGACGCTGTTCAACATGTTCCTCATGCTTATCTTTGCGTTCTTCCTCCTCATCCAAGAACACTCGTTGTCACAGTGGTTTAAGAAAAACATCTTCGGCACTGACTCACTCGCTGTCGATTATCTCCGAAGCGTGGACCGTGGACTTACCTCAGTGTTCTTCGGTTACACACTCACGATTTTCGTCATCATGATTCTCTCCGCAATCATCTACCTGGTGTTCAACTTCATCTCCCCAGGTGGAATTCGGATCCCGTATGCAATCTTACTCGCTGTCGTCACCGGCGTGTTTACGCTCATCCCACTCGTCGGCCGGTCAGTCGTGTACGCGTTCATCGTCGCAATTATGGCGGCACAGGTCTTCCAAACCAGCCCCCAACTCCTCTGGATTCCAATCGTCTTCTTCGCCTTGATGGTACTCGTGTTCGACAACGTCGTTCGGACGTACATCCGTCCGTACCTCTCAGGAAAGTCCTACAACATGGCCCTCGTCATGTTTGCGTACCTCCTCGGGCCAGCGCTCTTCGGCTGGTACGGTATCTTCATGGGACCACTCCTGATGGTCGTCATCGTCGAGTTCATCACGCAAATCATGCCCCGATTTGCGGGCGTCGAACCCGAAGAGCCAGTCGGGATACCTCCCGAAGTCGGGGCTGGCGGCGGAAGCCCAATCGAGTTTGGTGACTTCCCAGACTCTGACCGGGGAGAGACGCCGTCTGGCTAGTCACCGAGTGGGTCGGTGCGTTACTCGTCTCGATGATTTCTCACTTTCTCGCTTGCGTCCCAGATTCTTCGGCGTCGTCTGACTGCTCGTGGTGCGTGTGGTCGAGAGACTCACTGACTCTGGTTTTCTTGAGCTGCTGTCGCCAATACGGTGTGTATCCCGGTGGGAGTTGGTCCTCGATAGTCCACTCGTCGGTCAGAACCCGGTCGAGTTCAGACTCGACATCGCCTAAGAGGCGCTCCCCCACATCAGAACTTATCTCGCCGCGTTGGATTGCCGCACGGATAGCAACCGATTCGGCAATGAGTATCTGATGTTGCCCAAGTCGCTCTTCGTGCTGTCGAATATCCGGATGTGTTTCGAGGAGTGATTCGATAGCCGCCGTTAACTCACTCCGTTCGCGGCGATAGACAGCCGTCACGTCTTCGAAAACGCTCGTCGCAATCTCGTCGCGTTCCAAGAGGTCTGCCGCCGTATCGAGTGCGGCATCGACACCATGGAGTCGGCCGACGAGTGCCTCGAAAAGTTGCTGGGACGGGCGCTGGCTGCTGATATCGAGTCGGTCGATGAGGCGGCCCATGGTTGGCCCATTGACGAGGAGTGTGAACGCGGCGACACCGAAGACGAGTGCCGAGAACTCTTCGGAGAGCGGGCCAGTGAATTCCTCTTCGATGCCAAGGACGAGCGCAATCGAGACCGACGCGTGAATTCCACTCCACGTGAGAACGTGCTGATACGTCCGAGAAATCGAGTTGGTTAGAAACACATTGAGCAGGCCGACGAGCGGGTAAATGACGACAGCACGTGCGAGAAAGACGAGAACGATAGCGGCGAGGATTTGAGGCGCGTACTCGATGAATAACTCGAACGGAGTGATGATACCGATAACGAGGAAGATAAGCGTATTTGCGATGAACGCGCCGTACTCCCAGATGGTTTCGACTGCGAGGTGTGTCTCCGCCGGAACCTCCGAGGCACGGGCACGAGGAGCAAGAAAGAGACCTGCGACGAGTGTGCCGATAACCCCACTACTCCCAAGAAGGTCGAGAGCGAGGTAGACTCCGTAGGCCACAATCACCGTGATGACGATAGCAGTGAGCTTGTCGTTGAGGTAGGCGATGAGCCTGTACGCGAGGTAACCGACGACACCGCCGACGAGTGCACCACCAACGAGTGCGAAGAGGATGCCAGTCGCGATTTCGGCAGAAAATTCACGAATTGTGAGGAGGTTTTCAGTCGTAACCCCTTGTGCCTCTGCTTCGACGAGTACCGCGAGAATCGATGAGTAGACAACGATAGAAACACCGTCGTTCAGGAGGCTCTCACCCTCGACGAGGATATTGAGTCGTTCGGGGACACCGAGATTTTTGAAAATAGCGAGAACTGAAACGGGGTCGGTTGGCATGATAATCGCACCGAAGAGAATGCCGATGAGAAGTGGATAGCCGAACGCGAACTGGGTGGCGATTGCAATGAGACCGATAGAGACCAGTAACCCAACGACAGCGAGTACGAGAATCGGAACGAGGTTCTCGCGGAACGCGCTGGTGTCGATATTGACCGCGTCGTTGAAAATCAACGCTGGCAGGAGAGCGAGCAAGATGATGTCAGATGAAAGAGAGACATCGACAGGTGAACCGATTATCGAGAGGAGCAAGCCGGCGATGACGAGCCCCGTAGTGTACTGCAACTGGATGTACCTCGATGCAAGGATGCGAGCAACGGCGGCGATGACGAAGAGATAGAGGAGGACTATCAACTGCTCTTCGACTACAGACATACATGTAGTACGCCACACATTTCGATAAAGGCGCACCCTGCGTTTTGGTCAAAACCGTGTGACTACGGCAATCCAGCCCAGAACACAGAGTATCCATGTTGCCAACTGGTTGAGATACGAATTTCATTTCAGCCAGCGTAGTGAGAGATTATGAGTCGAGGAGAGACCACTGCAGACAGAGTACGACAAGCAGTCGAAGGAATCGACCTCGGGTGGTGGGTGTTTGCACTTGTCATCGGTGGAGTCGTCGTGTTCGTCGGATGGGTCTACCTGCCGTGGGTCGTATTCGGCCTGTTCGTCTACTACGTTGCACGGCCAATCGAGAAACGACTCGAAGGTCGCGTTCCGTCGAAAAATATCGCCGCCGGAGTGACGTTGTTGCTCGTTGTCCTCCCAATCATTGCGATTCTCGTTGGGGCACTCGCCGTCACATTCTCGCAACTGAGTACCATCCTTACCGACGACGTAATCGCGCGATTGGACGGCCTGTTGCCCGTCGCAGTCGGGTCGCTGCCGACGGACCCCAACGAACTGTTTCGCGAACTCGTGTCTGTGTTAAGCGGCGGCGCGTTCCAGTCGGTGTTCACGTCGCTCTCACGGACGGTCGGGTCGGTCGCTTCGGCGCTGTTCAACATGTTCCTCGCGTTGCTGTTCGCGTTCTTCTTGTTACGAGAAGATACCCGTCTCGCCGCGTGGTTCGCAGCAAACATCGCTGACGAAGAGACCGCCACCTCGCGGTATCTCGCCACGGTTGACCAAGGGCTTCAATCCATATACTTCGGGTACACTATCACTATCTTCGTCGTCATGATTTTGGCAGCAGTCGTGTACAGTGTGTTCAACCTCATCGCCCCGCCAGGGATGGCAATTCCGTCACCGATCGCATTGGCGGTCATCACCGGTGTGTTCACCATCGTACCGTTGGTCGGTCGAAGTATCGTCTACGCCGTCCTCGTTGGCTACCTTGCAATCATCGCGCTTCAGACGAATCCGCGGTACCTCTGGTTCCCACTCGTCGTCCTCGCGGTCATGGAACTCCCGTTCGATAACCTCATCCGGGTGTACATCCGGCCAGCACTCTCGGGGAAACTGTTCCCCATGAGTCTCGTGATGTTCGCCTACCTCATCGGACCGGCGCTGTTTGGGTGGTACGGCATCTTCTTCGGGCCGTTCTTGATGGTCGTCGTCGTGTTGTTCATCCAGTTGGAGTTGCCACGGATGCTCCACCCATCGAAGTCCGATTCGACGCTCGGACTGCGAGAGACGTGGAACGTCGATGGAAGGCAGACTCGCTTGGACGAGATTCGAACAGATATCGACGACAACGTCGGCACATCTGACTGACTTAGGTCGGACCACGTGTACGAACTCGGCGTACAATCGGTGTACACACAATACTTGCATTGTGTACAGATTTCACGTGAGGGCGTGGACACTAACTATAATTCAGTTGGAATTTACTTACGAAGTGCTGAACTTCTGTCGTTACAGACGTACACGTGTCACAGTAAACATCGGTTCAAAGACACTCGGATACGACCGTCAGGTGTGTCTATCGAGCCCATTCTGTCACACGAACGTCGAATGAGGCGACATTCCATTTACACCGATAAGCATCGTTTCAAGCGCTCTGTCACTGAATTTCACGTCCAGTTATCAGGACATTCAGTCGGTTAGACGAGAGTAGAGAGTTATAGTTTCACTTCACCAATAGAAACCGTTCAATACACCGTGTGTGGTGAGCGGGGTGACGAAAACGATGAATCCAAGAAATCAACAGAGTCGAAAGAGCGTGTCTACAGCAGATAGAATCGATCGTCGAGACGGCCTAACTGTGGTTCTCATCGCGCTGTGAACGAAACGTGTGATGTTGACAACGGAAAAAAGTAAAACCGAAGGTACCTGAATCCCCTCGAAAACGAGGGACGTGAATACGGGGACTTAGACACCGCCGGCTTCTGCTGGTTGTTCGAGTTCGACCGGTTGTAACTCCCGGCGGGCACCGAGTGCGATGAACACCATCGAAATGCCAGTAACGAGTAAGTTGACGCCGAAGAGGACGCCAACAGCCCACGCGGCAGTACTCGGGAATCCAACCCAGAGAAGTGCGGCGAGCAAGATACCGATAGCCCCACTCGCAACACTGGCGAACCAGTTTCGCTCACCACGGAGACGGATACCCATGACGATTTCGACAACCCCGGAGACGAACAGATACGCAATCACGAGGAGCGTGAGCGTGACCAGTCCGAGAACTGGGTCGAGTAACAGTGCAAGACCGGCGATGACGCCGATAAAGCCGAGGAGCATCTGCCAGATGAAACCGCCCCATCCCTGCCCCCTAAAGGCACTGGCGAAGTGGAGAATCCCACCACCAATCAGGAGAACACCCACGAGGAAGGTGAGCGAGATACCTGTGATGAATGGGGCGAACAGCGCAATGACCCCGAGAACGGCAATGATAGCGCCTGCGGCTAGCAACCACCGCCAACTATTCTTGAGGCTCGTCGCAAGTGAGCTATCCGATGTGCGTTGATTGTCTGTTGCTGAACTCATACGCGGTATATAACGCGGGAGATTAGATTAAGCAATTTCACGCATAATGTGGAGAGTCCGTGTCCCGGTAGTTTCAGCCCAATAAGCCAGTTATAGACCACTGGCGGACCTGCCGCAGAGCTTCGAGTGCCAGTGTGTACGACAAAAACAGAGCGACAGCGACGATCGTGCCGCGTCGTCCGAACCGTCAGGTGAATCGTAGTGACCTGCCCAGAGGAGAGTACGAGAACTCAGATATACTCGATTCCGTAAAAAATGTTGATTAGGACACACGTAGACTGTTCAGCCGAACATGAGTAGTTTGGTTGTACTTGCGTTTGACACAATGGACGGTGCGAAAGACGTCCGCGACAAGCTCTTTGACCTACAAAAACAGGAGTTAATTCAACTGGAAGATGCTGCGGTCGTCGTTCGCAAGCCTGACGGGAAAGTAAAAGTCAACCAGGCGACAAGCCTCGTTGGCAGTGGCGCACTCGGTGGCGCGTTCTGGGGGATGCTCATCGGCATTCTCTTCTTTATGCCATGGCTTGGAATGGCAGTCGGTGCGGTGACCGGCGCAATCGCTGGAAAGCATACCGACATCGGCATCGACGATAAGTTCATCAAAGAAGTCGGTGATACGGTCGAGCCTGGACACTCTGCGCTGTTCCTCCTCATCCGCGACGTCCAAGAAGAACGCATCATCGACGAAATCGAATCGTACGCTCCCAAAGTCATCAAGACGAACCTCTCGCCCGCTGATGAAGCAAAACTCCGTGAAGCATTCGGGTCGGAATCGACCGCAGCCTGAACCGCTTTACTATTTTCTGGGACGAACTGAAGACTCGACAAGCGTGGTTGTTTTGTTCTTTGCGCACAATTGTCAGTGAGTGTCGATGTTTCCTCGTCCCAAGAACCCCGCTACTCGAACGAAGTCACCCAGAAGAAGGTACATGACTGCCCGTTATCTGTCGGCTCCGAGCCTACTCAGAGAGAACAGTCATGTCTAGTCGCGTCGTCGATGTCGAACTCTCTCGGGAGCGCGCCGCCCTCTGGCTCATCGCACTCGTCCTCTTCGGCGTCTTCGGGTACGTACTCTATCGGTACGTGGGGACGTTCGTCCTCGGCTTGTTCCTCTACTACGTGACGCGACCGATACACGCGCGGTTCCGCAACCGATTCAAATCGCGGACACTGACCGCGACGCTGGCGATTGTTAGCGTCGCCGTCCCCGTGTTGGTGTTGGTCTTGTGGACGCTCGTCGTAGTTATCCGTGCGTTTCGTGACTTCGTTGGGACCGAAAGCCTCGATTCCGTAGTCGGCATCTCGTTTATCCCCGACCCTTCGACGATTTTCGAGACGAGCGAATCGACACTTCGAACGGCGCTTTCGGACCCATCCGGACTACTGAACGGCACGCTCGGACAGGGAGCAGTCGCCTTGCTCGATACGATTGCTGGCTCTGTCGCTGTCGCGGTGAACGCCGGGTTACACCTCTTTATCGTCCTCGTCATCGTGTTCTTCCTCCTTCGTGACGACTACCGAATCGCCGCATGGGCACGGTCTACTATCATCCGCGAGGGTGGTGTGTTCGAGGCGTTTTTCGAGGCGGTCGACCGTGACCTTATGCAAGTCTACTTCGGAAACATCCTCAACGCCGTGTTGACTGGGGCACTGGGTGCTGTCACCTACACCGTACTCAACTTCTTCGCTCCAGAGACCGTCTCAATTCCAGAGGCCGCGTTGTTCGGTCTGTTAGCAGGTGTGGCGAGTTTGATTCCTGTCGTCGGTATCAAACTCGTGTGGGTTCCGCTTGCGTTGCTCCTGTTTGCTGACGCCGCATTGACCGACCCATCGGCACTCTGGTTCCCGCTCGCATTTGCGGCCGTCTCTATCGTTATCGTCGATACGATTCCCGACCAAGTACTCCGACCCTACGTCTCGGGTCGAAGCTTACACATCGGCGCAGTGATGTTGGCCTACACCTTCGGGCCACTCCTCTTCGGGTGGTACGGCGTGTTCCTCGGCCCACTGCTGCTCGTCGTCATTATCGAGTGCGCACGACACATCCTGCCCGCGCTCGTCAGAGACGGCACTGAAGTCGATGAGGTACACGAAGAAGCGTCACTGCCTGCGACGACACCTGCACCCGGTGGAATCAATCTCGACGCAGCGACAGACGTACGAGAGGGCACGAGCGACTGAGGCGACACTGGTCGCTGTCGGGGTGGTGGTGTGAAAAATGACGATTCGAAACGGTCGCCGAGTCGTTTAGATGGACGCCATCGGCGCGTCAGACCCAGTTGGTCCTCGAATTTCACGGTAGAATGCCACCGAGAACACGGCAATCGTACTGCCGCTGAGGGAGATTGCAGCGACCGTGAGGACGACGTACCCAACCATTCCGAGAACGGAGATTGGTGCTGTCGAAATACCCGGCGCGCCGAACCCTGACATCGGGAGCAAGAGCGTCGAGACGAGACCGACGACGAGACCGATGATAGCGCCAGCGACCGCCGCAATCACGAGGAATCCCAGCGAGCTAACGAAGTGTTCTCTCACGAGGAGCGCACTCTGTTTCAACCCATTGAGCGCCCCAGCGTCGTTGAGGACGATTTCTTGGGGATAGAACTGGATGATGAACGCGAACGCGAGGTAGGCGAGTCCGAGGAGTAACCCGACAGCCGCGACGAGGCCAACACCAGCCAAGCTCTGCATTCCGGTTGCGGCCACCATGATACCAGCGAAGATTACGATGTTGAGGACGATTCCGAGGACCAAGACGACGCCGAACACCGCGAGTGTCGCACCGAGAAGTGACAGGTAGTTCGCTTTGCCAGCAGCGACGAACGACGCCATCGACGTGTCCCCGTCGAGGGCTTCGTCTGCCATCTTGATGATACCGCCTTGAACGAAGGGGAGACCAAACAAATAGAAGAGAATCATCACACCGCTAATCGCGAGTCCGGCAATCGGGCTGACTTGCTGTGTGAGTACCTGAATCGCTTGCACGAGACCGAACAGGCCAAACAATACGATGATGAGCGGATTGCGTGCTAACGCTGCGGGCACGCGTTGGAGAGCTTTTCCTACTGCCATGTGTCAGCTGACAAATGTAATCACCATAATACTAGTGGTTCGAACTACAGTCGAATCCTAATCAGCATTCGTCGCGGTCGATGTCGTGGGTCCGCCACCAGTCGTGTCCCGTTCGGGTTCGACAGCAGTCGCCGCAGGCATCGTCCGCAGCGACGGAACGACCAAGACGTAGGCAACAATCCACAAGAATCCAATTCCGCCTGCATACATCACCGTAATCGGCCCGAAGATATCACCCATGACTCCGCCGAGAAACGCACCGACAGGCATCGCGGCCGTCGAAGCACTTCCGAGGACTGCGAGGACCCGTCCGAGCATCGACTCGGGGACGAGTCGTTGAATCAGCGTCATGGCGACGATGTTTCCGACGCCAACGGGGACGAATGCCACGGCGAACAAGACGACGAGCGCAGTTGTCGAACCGACGCGGAGGGCGGCCAACCACGCGATGGCGCTCACTGCGTACCCGGCAATCGAAAGCACGCCGAATGGGACGTCCTCGAACTTCGGTGCGACGAGCGCGCCGACGAGAGAGCCTGCGGCGATGCCTGCGAGGAGCAGTCCGTAGATTTCGGCGTCTCCGCGAACGTCGGCGAACGCAGGGAGTACCGACCAGGTCGTCCCGAGAAGCCCATTGGCGAGGACGCTCGCCCCGAGAATCCAGACGAGCATCGACCCTCGGAGGTAGCGAATACCAGCACGGAGTTCAACAAGGTAACCCGTCTTGTCGTCCGTCTCGTCGCGTTCGGCAGGTGGGACACGAAGGCCTGCAAACAGTGCGACAGCAACCGCGAACGTGACCGAATCGATGAGGAAGAGCGTCGTCGCTCCCACTATCGCCACGAGGACACCCGCAGCAGCGTTGAACACGAGTTCTGCCCCCTGATACGACATCGAGAAGAGCGAGTTGGCACTCGTCAGGTCCTCTCCCTCGACGATACGCGGGAGCGCGGCAGTCCCGGCGGGGTAGACGAATTGATTGAGCAGGCTCACCAGTGGCATCACCGTGAGGACGAGCCAGACCGACAGCAGGTCGAAATGCGCCGCGAGCGGAATCGTCAGTACGAGAATTCCCTGTGCGGCTTGCGTCCAGACGAGCGTGTTTCGGAGCGGCCAGCGGTCCACGAGTGGGCCGACAAACGCCTGCAACGCCTGCATTCCGAGTGTCAACATCCCAGCGAGTCCGGTGTAAAACGTCGAACCAGTCAGAGAGTAGACCAGCCACATCGCTGCAACCGAATACAGCGAGTCACCGGCGTTGGTGACGACACGCCCGAAGAACAACCGACGGAAATCGGCGTTCCGAAAGAGGTGGTACATACTTTGGCATCAGCGGTGGGGCGATTAAATGATTGCAGAGAATCATTTCTGTGTGAAACGTTGCAGAATTCAATTTCTGTCGCGGAGGTTATGCTTTGACCGTCGGTTCGCGTGCGTTCTCTTCGAGGCTTTCGGCGAGTCGTGATTGGAGTGTGGCGTTGATTGGAATCAACAGAAGCCACGTCACCATAGCGAGTGTCGGGCTGAAAAGCGCGACGACGATAGAGAGCAGAAATACGAGTGGTGAAGCCAAGAATCGAAGTGACTGAATTTGGACAGCTCGTGACATGAGTCCCTTCTCGAAGAGTTCTTCGCGGGACGCATACCCCCACAGGAGTGACAGTGAGATGCCGGTGAGTGCTAACATCGCCGAGATGAAGATGACACCGAATTGCCCCGGGTACGTCGCAAACACGCTCGAGGCGAACGGAATGAATGCGACCATCAGGAGAAACAGGAGGTTGAGATAGAGGACGCCGCGTTCGTGGCGTTCGATGTGGACGAAGATTCGGCGGTGGAGTATCCAGTATAACCCGATAACCCAAAAACTCAGGACAAATCCAAAGAACTCGTGCCACTGCTCCGAGACGAGGAGCGAGAACGCAGCGACTGTCGCCTCCGCTGGAAGTTCGGGGACTGAAATCTCTAACACCAGCAACGTGATGGCGATTGCGATGACGCCATCACTCAGTGCGACCAGACGGTCTGTCTCCTCGGATTCGACATTGAACGGAAGCTTCATCGACTAGTATACGACACGGCAGAAAATCCGTGTTATTCGAACGAATCCAGACAGTGTCGGAGGCGTGACCGTCTGTGAACAGCGACGTTCTCAGAGTCATCGACTTCGACTGATGGACTTCGAGTGTGAAGCCTGTGGCTCGCACCTGGTCACGAGTGACGTTTTCTCCTTCAGTCACCACTGTAGAAACAGAGACGTCGAAAAGGTCCCGTATCTCGCATGGCCGCAGATAGCCCCCTCAATTGGTTCAAAGATTCGTTCGAAAACGCCCTTCCACTCGCGGAGTGGCTTCCGACGTATAGCCGGTCGTGGCTTCGTGGTGACCTCATCGCAGGGCTGACTGTTTCGGCTGCGGTCATCCCAGAAGCCTTGGCGTACTCCTCGCTCGCAAATGTGCCCGCTCAGATGGGACTGTACGCTGCACTCTTCGCAGTGTTCGTGTTCGTATTTTTCACGACATCTCGACAGGTTATCGCTGGTCCGACCTCGACACTCGCGATTTTACTCGCCGCCAGTGTCGGTGCTATTGCAAGCGGGACCGGAGCGAACTATCTCTCACTCGTCGTTATCACGACGACTCTCGTCGGACTCGTAGGCGTCGTCTCGTGGCTGCTCCGGCTCGGGTTTCTCGTCAACTTCATCTCCGGGTCGGTCATCACCGGATTCGCCTCGGGCGCAGGCCTGTACATCATCTCGTCGCAACTCGGGGAACTCCTCGGAATTTCGGGTGTGTCGGGACTGTTCTTCGAGCGGCTGTGGGGGACCGTTACGTCGCTGAGCCAACTCAATCCGACGACCGCAGTCGTCGGACTCACCTCACTCGTCTTGTTGCTGCTCGGCGAGCGATACCTGCCACGCGCTCCGACAGCCCTTCTAGTTGTCTTGCTCTCGGTCGCTGTCTCGACCGTACTCGACCTCAGTTCGCGAGGTGTCGCTGTGGTTGGCCCGATTCAAGGCGGACTTCCGTCGTTCGTCGTGCCGACGATTCCCGATACGTCGGTTCTGAGTGCGCTCGTTCCGGTCGCACTCGCCTTGTTCGCGCTCTCCTACGTCCAAGGAATCGGTGCCGAAGAGACGTTCGCACGGCGACACGACTACCGCATCGACCCAAATCAAGAACTCCTCGCAACCGGTCTCGGAAACCTCGTCGCTGGCTTGTTTGGTGGCATCGTCGTCGGTGGGAGTTTGTCCCGGTCGGCTCTCAACGACGCTGTCGGTGGGAAGACGCAGTTAGTTAGTCTCGTCGTCGGCCTGGTGTTACTCGTGGTCTTGGTCTTGTTCACCGGACTGTTCACCGTCCTGCCGGAGGCCACACTCGCAGCAATCATCATCGTTGCAGTTCTACGAATCGTCGATGTGGCGGGGGTGCGTCGTCTCTGGAACATCAGTGCCAGCGAGTTCGCGATTGCATCTGCCGCGTTGCTCGGTGTTCTCACGTTCGGGATGCTCTGGGGCGTCTTCATCGGTGTCGGCCTGTCGCTTGCGTTCACTATCGCGAGAGCCAGCAACCCCAAGACCGAAGAACTCGCCCGAACGAGCGGCACCGACCACTTCGTAAACAAGAACCGGCACCCAGATGCAGTACCGGAACCGGGTGTACTCATCTACCGCGTCGATGCGGTGTTGTTCTTCGCCAATACAAAGCCGGTTCGTCACGACCTACTGACGCGGGTCCGAGAGTCCGAAACGCCTATCGAACTGGTCGTCTTCGACCTCTTTTCTTCGCCGATGGCCGACCTCGCGTCCGCCGAAATGCTCATCGACTTGTGTCAGTCGCTCGATGACAGCGGTGTCGAACTTCGGTTAGCGGGAGTAAACAGCCAAGTTCGCCGTCTCCTCGTCGACGCAGGGGTGGAACAACAGTTCGGTCCCATCCAAGAGGACGAAGCGATTGCGTCGGTTATCGACCGGTGGAAGGGTGAACAGTCAAATAAATAGTGAGCAGTCAGACACACGTAGAGACTCGGGATGCTGAGCAATCGCGCATATCCAATTTGCTCCGAACGTTTATGCTGGATTCAAACGATTATGACTGTAGAAGAGCTGTGGCTTCGTAATTCGTCTACAGACTTCTAAGAGACGTGGTGGAAGACGATGAGTCAACAGTTACCTGAAGAGTGGTTTGTTCGAGATGCGAGAGTTAATGCGCTCATCTCGTGGGCGCTAACGCTGGTCTTTGCTGGCGTCGCTGTGTTGAGTTTCCTCGGTGGGCTGCTGGTTCATATGTCGATTGCAGTCGTCGTCGTATTCGTCACCGTCGTCCCACCACTCGTCAGCAAGAAGTGGACGAGGACGATTTCGTGGCCACTGTTACTGCTTGGGTCGCTGCCATTGATACTCGGTGCGAGTCAACCGTCGTTCTTCGACGATATTATCATCAGCCTCAGCGTGGCGATGCTCGCGATGCTCGTCGTCGTGACACTCCAGATGACGACGACGGTTCGGATGACCCCTCGTTTTGCAGTGTTCTTCGTCATCTTGGCAACGCTGGCGACAGCAGGTGTTTGGGCAGTTGGTTCGGCACTCTCGGCGACGTACCTCGGGACTGCATTCCTCGAGACGAACGAACAACTGATGTACGTCTTCACGGCGGCGCTGCTCGCCGGAGGTGTCGCTGGACTGCTGTTCCGTTGGTACTTCAGACGCCAACTGGCAGCGGGCCGTGAGGCGAGTCCAGCAGAGGAGGTCGTCGCATGAGCGTCGTACGGGGGTTCCACATCCCGCCAGCCGCAGAGAGCGCACTCGTTCGCCTCTTGCAGGTACTCATGGTACTCATCTTCGCAGCAGGAGTGTTCTATCAGAATGGGGGTGTCATCGTCAACGCCGGAATCGGCCTGTTCGTGACGTTCCTGCCGGGAATTCTCGAGCGAAGATACGACTTTACGATGAACATCGGTATCGTCCTCTGGATTACTGTCGCGATGTTCCTCCACGCGTTAGGAACGCTCCCACTGCCCGGACTAGACTTCTTGAGTCCGTACAAAGCAGTCTGGTGGTGGGACCACATGACCCACGCACTCTCGTCGTCGCTCGTCGCGGGCGCGGCATACGCCGTCACCAGAGCACTTCAGGAACACAGTGAACACATCAACATGCCGCCGCGATTCATGTTCTTCTATCTGCTCATCTTCGTGATGGCCTTCGGCGTTCTCTGGGAGTTATTGGAGTTCTACATCAGCGTCGTGACGCAGTTACTCGGGTCCGAAGAGGTTCTCACACAGTACGGACTCGACGACACCATCCTCGACTTGATGTACAACACCCTCGGCGGGTTGTTGGTCGCAATCTTCGGGACGGCACACCTGAGTGGAGTTTCAACCCAGCTCGCAGAGCGTCTCGGTGGGATGTCTACGGATAGATAATCGATTTTGCCAGCGCGCACAGCGGGCCGCCGTCCGACACGAACGAAGTGTGGTTACAACCGTGGTCGGAGGTGAATACTATCGTCGTCAGGCGTCGGTTTCTATACATTGTATATCGTTGTCCGAATTACACGAAAGGCAGTAAGTAGCTAAAAAGCGAAGGATTTTTGTATGAGTTCAGGACTCTCCGTGAGTATGAGTGAACAGCCCCCTGTTACCGAACCACAAGCAGAAACCCGTCTGACCTGTGAGCAGACGAATGGGTACAATGTGAAAGCGGGGGCACACTACTACGAATGGTGTCCATTCTGCGGGCACCGAACGAACGCGGACGACAGCCACGACATAGAGATTCAGCTCTACAACTGAATCACGAGCAGGAACCTGTGATTCAGTGTCGTCCCATCACGACATCGCGAGCTTTGGCTGAATCGTCCGACCGTTCGTGCAGATATTGTTGCGAGCGCACAGAACATTCAAACAGGAACCCGTGAGACCAACAAACGATGTCTACTGCCACACTTCACGGTGTACTCTGTCCGCTTGTCACTCCGTTCGAGAACGGAACTGTCGACGAAGAGAGCCTCGCTTCGCTCACAGAGTGGCTCATCGACCACGATATCGACGGTGTCGTCCCCTGTGGGACGACCGGCGAATTCGCGAGTCTCTCACCAAGCGAGTGGCGTACCGTTATCGAAGTGACGACCGACGCCGCCGATGGCCGTGTTCCAGTCGTCGCGGGCGTCGCAGGAACGAACACCGAGCGCGTGAGTGAGCAACTCGAATTCGCCGCGAGCGTGGGTGCCGACGCCGCACTGCTTCCACCGCCGTACTTCCACACCGCACCGAGTCCGAAAGGAAATCTCGACTTTTTCGAATCAATCGCCGACTCGAGTCCACTCCCCATCGTCTTGTACAACATCCCTGCGTGTACCGGCCAACCAATCGCAACCGAAACTGTCACCGAGTTAGCCAATCACGATGCAGTTATCGGACTCAAAGATTCGAGTGGGGATTTCGATTACTTCCTCGAACTGCTTCGAGAGACAGAGGACGACTTCAGTCTCTTGGAAGGCTACGACCAGCACTTCGTCTCTGGTGTCCACGCCGGGAGCAACGGCGGCATCAATGCCCTCTCGAACGTACTCCCCGGTGTGTTCGCCTCGATTCGAGACGAGGCATTCGAAGGAGATACCGAACGCGCTCTCGATATCGAGCAGTCTGCTCTCCCACAACTCTTTGGCTACTGTCTCGACTACGGATTCGCAACCGTTGCAAAAGTTGGCCTCGTAAGTCGCGGTGTAATCACGTCGAGCGAGGTTCGCCCACCGCTCGTATCACTCTCAGACGAAGTCCGTAACGACATCGAGCGACTCGTGTCTAACGTCGTCTGAGAGTGATCCGGGACTTACGTTTGACGCAGTGAGAGATGAGCAACGCATCCAAATACTCTACAGAATCAGAAACACCCAAGTATTCAAATTATCTGGATTTCTTGAATTTTCCAAACCATCCAAGTTGTTTGGGTTATCTGGATTTCACACATGGTTCACCAAACCGAGGAAACGGAAACAATCCAAGCCAAAAATAGATCGACTGCGAGCAGTTTTCACTTACTCAGGTAGGCATTCTTGACCTGTTGAGCAGGGAGTCGCAATTCGTCGAGTCCGGGGAGGTGCTTGATGTTGTAGACGATTTTTAGCTCGTCGGTCGCCGGGGCACTGATACACGACAGTCTGACGCCTTCCTCCATCATCTCCGACGAGAGGATGTGATTGGAGGGCATCTCCATCTCACCTTCGACGACGACGACAGCACAGTTCGCGCACGCACCGCCCCGGCATGCGAACGGCCACCGTTGTCCACTTCGTTCGGCAGCCTTCAACACATTCTCGTTCGGTGGTGCGACGAACTCACCATAATCCTCTGGGCTCAGGTCAGCAGCGGCGGCATTCTCGAATAAGTCGTCGTCGTGCAGACCCCATCCATAGTCGTCGAGTACTTCGTAGTTCAGATACCCCACGTGTGTTCCAACAGGTGTCTCTTCGTCGTCGACACTGCCATCCTCGTGTGCCCGTTTTGCACGCTGATATTCGAGTGCGAACTCTTCGACTGAGTCGCCATTTTTTATCTCTTCGTACGCGTTTCTGACTTGTTGAAACGCATCTGCCGACCCACCCTGGTCTGGATGTGTCTCTTTGACCCGCTGCCGGTAGGCCTGGACGATTTCCTCTTCGTCTGCCTCCGGACCAATCCCAAGAATATCGAACGGGTTATCCACAAGTGCGCCGTTAGGAATTCTTCGGCTTAAGTCTCTTGCCCGCGGCGAGCGACGTGTCGTAACCGAAGGCGGCGCGAAAAGACAGAAAAGTGATCCCGACTAGTGAACGTCACATTTCACCGTCGGTAGACACTGCAAGAGGACCCGCCTCGCTGTACGATTCTGACGAACGTGCCGAAAGTGGCCAGGCGAAACTCGGTCGGCCCTATCGGACAGTGGGCTCGCTCACGGTCTCTGCGAAGGCCACCGTTTGTTTGACGTCCGTGATTTCGACGTCAACTTGGTCGCCTGGTTGGGTTCCGGGGATGATGATAACGAATCCGCGTTCGACTTTTGCGATGCCGTCGCCTTGGTCGCCGAGCGTATCGACTGTGACCGAACGAATTTCACCTTCTTCGACCGGTGGGCCCTGGACTCGTGGGTCGCTCGAAGTAAAGTGGGATTCAGCCTGTGGCTTCGTCTGAGTCTCCATGGGCTGTTCTTTCTGTGCTGGTTCCGAAGGCTCAGGGGATGCGTCCTCCACGTTGGAATCAGACTGTTGCGACGCCGCAGTCAAAAGCGCAATTCGATAGGTTTCTTCAGGGGAAATCGAGCTATTTTCGACGATTTCTGCCGGAATTTCGACGAGGTAGCGGTCGTCATTTCGTTCAATAGTCGTCTCGAAAAGGAGACGAAGAGAGTCGGAGATATTCATCAGTACCTAGCGCCTCGCAGACAAACAATTAAAACATGGTGAATATCTGCCGCAAGAACGTATCTGAATCTGGCATGTTATCGTCGAATTGAAACCACGTGTGTCGACGAGGTGCTGAAACCGCCGTCTGAAGCTCAACTCGACCACACAGAGGAGCAAACGATAGTCAGATTATCTGGGTTATCCAGAGTTTGTCCGTTATTCAAGCCATGTGAGAGAGGTGAGTTTGGCAGATGAGGTGGGAATTCTAAATAGTGCCCACTACGAGGAGTTAGAGACAAATGAATAATCCAGATGTTTTAAATTATCCACAGTATCTAAACCTGGCGAGCCATAGCCGAGGAAGCTCAACAGAAGTTAAAATCAGCAGATAACTTTTGAATCATTCTTTCGGACCAATAGAATAGCCAGCTATTCAAATTATTCAAATTATTCAAAAAACCACCATAACCAAAACTACTTCAAGAACCCCGATAATCCAAATGGCACGTTCACACGAACCTCACGAATCATGTCACGAGCAGTCAGCGTTTGTCTCCTGAAAGGCGGTATCGGCAAGTCGACGACTTCGATTAACCTCGCACGCGAACTCGCACACCGGGACAACGACGTCCTTTTGATCGACCTCGACCCCAACGGACACACCACGACCGGTCTCGGATTCGGTGAGGAGTTCTACTCAGAAGCACATTTGGGCGACGTGTTGCTCGATGACGCAGAACTCGAACCGACAGACCTCATCCTAGAGACGGGCTTCGAAATCGACGTCCTCCCGTCCAACGACCGAATCGAACAGGTCGAATCAGACCTTGGTGGTGTGATGATGGGCTCTGCGCGACTCAAGCAACGCGTCGTCGACCCACTGCTCGGAGACGACTACGACTATATCATCGTCGACTGCCCCGCTGCACGCGGAAAACTTAACGACAACGCGCTGTACGCAACCCAGAACATGATTCTCCCGATGCGCCCAGAATCAGGTGCGCTTTCTGGACTCGAAAAGACAGTAAAACGGCTGATTCAACCAGCACGTGAACACTTCAACTTAGAAATCCTCGCAGTCGTTCCAACTGACCTCCGTGACCGAATCGACCACGACCGACCGACTCGGCGACTCATCGAGGCGCTGATTTCGAAACCAAACATCGCTTCGAAGCTCCCGAACTTCGCCTACATCGAACCTGAGTTCTTCGATGCAATCGACGATGGCACGTGGGACGAAGACCTGCCAAAGCCGGGGATTCGCCATCGGTCGGCAATCGACGCTTCGATTCGTGAACACATGCCTGTCCGTGACTATGCCGAGGCTTGTGACCAACTTGCGTGCTACGACGAGTTGGCGAAGATTGTCGAAATTGGCGAGGTCGAGCGATGAGCAAAGACCCGTTCGGTGACCTCGATGCCGCCATGGGTGGCGAATCAACCGAAAAAGACGAAGAATCGGACCCAGAGCCCGAGGCAGTCGTCAGCGAAGAACCGGACCTCGAAACGCCAGCAGACCCGCGAGAGACCCCTGCGTTCGAGTTCGAAGAGACAGTCCACAAAGCACTGTACGTACTCCAATCGGTCGCCGACGAATTCGACGACATCATCACTTACGACGTCGAGCGCGAACTCACCCGAGAACATGGACTGAAAAACGTCACGAAAAGCGAGATTCACAACGCCGCGCTTGCCGTAGTGTCTGAACACCCAGAGTTGATCGTCGAGCGAGTTCGTGAACAGCGCGAACTGGACGACGAATAACGAAGGTGGTGAAGATTAGTTTCATTTCCTGGGTTCCGTAGATAACCCACATTATCTAAAGAATCACGCGTAACCCGGGGATAGGTAGCGCGACACTAGAGTACTTGAGAAATGAGATTCAAATAATCCAGACTATTTAGATTACTCTTCTTGTGTGAGTTATTCGGGTGCGGCCGAGATTGTTCACGGAGACAGTGTGAGTTCACGTTCGAAAGTCGAGCAGTAGCAGTGTGATACGATTTCTTTGCTCAGTATCTCCTCGAAGCCGAATCCGTCAATATCGGGTCGCTGTGTGCGAGTGCAACACTCCGTCCCAAAGAGATATGCTGTCGGTGAGGAGACGTGTTGCTACGGTGGTCGCACATGAATCTTAAGCCCCTCTGGAAACCCCTCCTACTCTATACGTGCCTCCTCGGTCTTCTCACCGTTGAGCGGTGTATCTTACAACACACTCGGGATTACACATGCTCTTTTTAGCAGGGGGTGGGCTGCTGCTCGCTGTTCTCGGCGGGGGAACCGCAGGGCAGATGGGAACCGCCCAAGCCGAACACGCTGGCGAAACGAGCGGCGGCGGGAGAGAAGCAGCGGCTTCACACTCGGGTCTAAAATCTTCCCTAAATACAGACACCTCACTCCGCCTCGCCTTCCTGTTCTATGGGTCCGGTGTACTTCTGTGGAGTCTCATCGTGTTGGGCACATTGGGCGACACGCTCGTTTGAGCAGGACATCCTTCGAGGTCTGTATCGACCGTTTCAGTCCTCATTCTGAATCGAGAACCGCGTGGTCAACTACTGAGAGGCGACCACTGTCACCAGCCCTCAGAAGTTTCAAAGTGAGGAAATCATCCAAACCTCCTGAATCACTTGCGGTACTTAGACCATCCACATACCTCACATACCCCACACAACCCACACAACCCACATAATCCACATAATCCAAATTATTTAAATTGTTTAGATTGCTCAGATTTTCCAGAATTGCGCCTACATCACTGTGGTGAGGACTGCGTTGCAACCCACTCGTCGTACGCAGTTTGATTCATCACGACGACGGTCCCTCCCATTCGGCTGTGACCGGAGCCACAGAGTTCCGCACAGTACAAGTCATACTCTCCGGGTACTGTCGCTCTCGTCCGGGCGACTTGGGGTTGGCCCGGGAATATATCCTGTTTGATTCCGAGGCCGGGAACGTACAGAGAGTGGATGACGTCCGACGAAGACATCACCAACGTAACGTTCGTATTTTCGGGGATGACGAGGCGGTTTTTCGTCGTGAAGTCGCCTTCGGGGTAGGTGAACTCCCATCCCCACTGATATGCATCGACCTCTATTTCGAGACTCTCACCTGTCTCCCCAGAAGACGCGGCGGCCGCAGGCGTGAGAAATGGATTTGTGAGGACGAAATAACCGGAGACCCCAACGAAAACCAAGATGACGGCCGTCGCTGTGGTCCACGTGATTTCGAGCGCGGGGTCGTCTGCGGTCGGTTTAGGGTCGTCGTTGTCGCGGAATCGGTAGATAGCATACACGAGAATTAGTTCTACGAACAACGTGAGTGGGAGCGCAACGTAGAGCAGTTGCGTGTTGAGTTCGTCGATTGCCGCCCGGTTGACCGACTGGGCCGCTACTGGCGTGGCAAGCAACGCTACGAACACTGCGATGGCGGCGAGGCGAACACTGTGCCGCGTAACTCTCATCGAAAAGATTTGTAGCTATGGAAACATATAGATTCGCCCACCGTGGGTGCAACTCATCTTTATGTAAATGCACCATCAAGAGAAGACAATGGATGAGATGTGTTGTATGCAGGTGAGTGAGATGTGTGCGACTTCCATGAGACTGAGTTAGCGATGGTAGCCATCGCAATCGTACAGGGAATCCTCCTGTCACTTCTCGTCGGTAGCTGTCTGTTTCTGTGGGCACGACGGCGACGTGAAGTAGCCGTCGAGAGTGACGGTGGGACGACCCAAGAGAGCCAACGTATCGAACTCGGAGTGATACGGAGCGAACTCTATCGCTGGTTGACGACGACCAACCATCGAGATATCGGCATCTTGTACGTCATCTTCGGGACATTTGCTGGGCTGTGGGGTGGCATCGACGCGATGATGCTCCGGACAGAACTGCTGACGCCACCAGCGGACATCTGGACACCGGAGACCTACAACGCGCTCTTTACCACCCACGGGTTGACCATGCTCATCTTCTTCGTCCTCCCGGTGTTCTTCGGGGTTGGCAACTACTTCCTCCCGCTGTTACTCGGCGCGGACGACATGGCGTTTCCACGAGTGAATGCAATCGGGTTTTGGTTGCTTCCACCGGCACTCCTGCTCGTTCGGATGGGCTTGTTCGTCCAAGTCGGCGGCCAGATTCTCAGTACGCTCTTTCCGCAAGATGCGATTCGGTTCTTTCTCACACTTCGAGAGGTCGGTGTGGGGTGGACGCTCTATGCACCACTGTCGGTTCAGAGTCCGAACCCGCAACTCGATTTACTGATTCTCGGTCTCCACCTGAGCGGTATCGCAACGACAGTCGGCGCAATCAATTTCATCGCAACAATCCTCCACGAGCGTGCAGAGGGTGTTACGTGGGCGAACCTCGATATCTTCTCGTGGAACATGCTCGTCACGAGTGGCCTCGCCTTGTTCGCCTTTCCTCTCTTGGGGAGCGCGCTCGTGATGCTCTTACTCGACCGAAATTTCGGAACGACGTTCTTCGCCGTCGAGGGAGGTGGCGCAATCCTCTGGCAACACCTGTTTTGGTTCTGGGGACATCCAGAAGTGTACATCCTCTTTCTGCCCGCAACCGGCTTGATGAGTACGATTCTCCCGAAGTTCGTCGGGCGAAAACTGTTCGGCTATCGCTTTATCGTCTACTCGACGCTCGGCCTCGGCGTCCTCTCGTTCGGCGTCTGGGCACACCACATGTTCACCACGAGTCTGGACCCTCGAATCAAGGCCTCGTTTATGGCAGTCTCCATCGCCATCGCAGTTCCAAGTGCCATCAAGGTGTTCAACTGGCTTGCGACGATGTGGGACGGGGAGATTCGACTGACTGCGCCGTTTATCCTGTGTGCCGGTGGGATTGGGACGTTCATCATCGGTGGAGTGACCGGTGTCTTTCTCGCGGTGATTCCAATCGACATCCTCTACCACGGAACCTACTACGTGGTTGGTCACTTCCACCTCATCGTCGTCGGCATCATCCCGTTCATGATGCTCGCGGCGAGTTACTACTGGTACCCACTGATGACCGGACGGTGGTACGACAGACGCCTCGCAAAGTTCCAAGCCGTCCTCATCATCTTCGGTTCGACGGTGACGTTCACCACGCTACTGATTATCGGCGGCCTCGGCCTTCCTCGGCGTCACGCCATCTATCCGGTCGAGTACCAGTTTGCCCACCAAATCGCAACGGTCGGTGCGTACATCATTGGGTTGAGTGCGCTGTTGTGGCTCTACAACATGCTCTCGTCGTACTGGCAGGGTGAAGTCGTCCAAACGACCGACCCGTGGAATCTCAAAGCGACGGGACAGTTCACCAGAGAATGGCAGTGGTTCGAAGCACGAATGGTCGAACAGTACGGCCTCGAACCAGCCGTACCGACAGAACGCAGAGCGTCTTACGACCCAGACGCGAAGCCACCAGGGTTCGCCGGTGGCGTCGGGACTGTCGCACAGACCGTCTCACGGAATGCGTCGATGGCCGCAGTTGGTGGGATTATCGGGACGCTCCTCATGACAGGTGGTCTCGGAACAGCGGTCCTCATCGGCGTCCTCGACCCGGGTTCGTTCGGTGAAATCGCAGAGTTACTCGGCCTGCCAGCGAGTCCAACCCTCGGTGCGCTCTTGTTCCTGGTCGGCGGAACGGTGACGTGGCCGCTTCTCTTTCTCGCGTTCAGCGATTTCCTCCCCGGTCGGTTACTCTTCGAACGAGGACTGGTGTTTGCGACGCTCATCTCGACAGGGTTCGCTATCGCATTCTACACCGGTCAACAAGGTCTGGCACTCATCGGATACCTCGCGTTCGTGCTGGTCGCTCACTGGTCCTACGGGCTTGGATTGACGGTGACGCTGCAATTCCTCCGACGCCGACAACGTCCCGAAACGGAGGAATCACAGTGAATACAGACTCCACGATTTTCACCTACGGTGCGCCCTTTATCGGGGTGTTACTCGTAGCGATTGGAATCGCGGCCGCAGTCCCCGGCGTGTACGCCCTCATCCAAGACGACATCACCAGTTGTGGAACACCAACGATTGCTGTCGAAAGTCCAGAGGAGACGGCGACACGGTTCGGTGACTCTCCGGAACTGCAACTCACCGAACTCTCGTTCGACCAGCTCACTCCCGAAGAGCAAGCCGCGTTCATCGAAGCGCGTACAGACCCACTCGGTGAAGCACGCGTCACAGGCGACTTTCCGAACTACCCGTCGTTCCTCAATGGAACGCTCGTCACCTACGAAAGTGAGCAATACTACGCGACAGTTGTGGCAGAAAACCCCTGTTTCGTCGCCACACCGCTTCAGTTCCCGCTCGGTGTCTTTGCCATCGCACTCGGGATTATCGGGATTCTCACCCCACCAGGTTACCGAAAACTCGTCGAACTCGAAGAGCAGAGTCGATAAGCCGCGTTCGTCCGTTCTGTGGCTTGGTTTTAGCTAGCCGAGTGCCGCTCCGACGTACACGACGACGACGAGGAGAACCCACACGAGATCGACGAAGTGCCAGTAGAGTTCGACAGTCTGGACGGACGCTTCTCGGTCCGGTGTGTACTGGCCTCGGACTGCCCGTCCGAGAACGAGACAAAGGAGAACGACGCCGAGAGCGACGTGGAGTCCGTGGAGCCCAGTGAGTCCAAAAAACGCACTCGCAAACGCGCCACTCGTCAGTGTGAACCCATCGCCAACGACGAACTCGTAGTATTCGAGCGCCTGTCCGCCAAGAAAGACGAGACCGAGGAGAACAGTCACGCCGAGACCCAGAACGAACCGTCGGCGATTGCCCGCTTCGAGTGCTTCGTGACCGTAGTGGAGCGTGAAACTGCTCGCAATCAAGAGTAACGTATTGACTAAGACGAGCGAACTAAGGAGCGGCGGGAGTTCACTCGGCGGCCACGCGCCGACACGGATGAACGCATAGTAGATGAACCCGCCGAGAAACGTCGCGATATCGGAGACGAGAAACAGCACCATGCCGCTGACGTACAACGACGTTCGGTCGTGACTGCTGTCTGCCCAGTACTCTTCGAGGAACGCCTCGTAAACCCATCCTGCGATGCCGACGACGAGGCCGAGAACCCCAATGACGACCAAGAGGATGGGGATAAGCGTCGGAACGAGGTCGAGTCCAACGAGTACCAGTCCAACACCGCCATACAACGAACCCGCTCCGAGTGCGGCGACGAGCGGCCAGAGACTAGCGTGGTCGTGTTCGCTCGCCGTGTGACCGCTCGCGACGTCACTCGTACCCATGGACAGATATGTGCATCAGCAAACATAAGCAATGGTGTCTCTGTCAGCGGGAGTGAACAGCTGTGCAAAGCTATTCGTGACCGGTTGGCGTACACGCACAGATACACGACGTCTGCGGAAATCAGAACACGTGTGGAAATAAAAAGAATTCACAGACGATGAGTGGAGGGCCATCGTCAGCGGGATAGGAGGGCCGTAATGTGGAGGTGTGGAGGGTGAGCGTCAGTGGGGTGTTGGAGGGTGAGCGTCAGTGGGGTGTTGGAGGGTGAGCGTCAGTGGGGTGTTGCCTTTCGATTGATTGGGGTGTCCGTCTCTTAGTTCTCTGTGGTCGTCTCGTTCGTCGTCGTTTCGTTGGCAGTCGTTTCGTTGCTCATGGTCGTCTCCGCAGTCGTGGATTCGTTCATCGATGTCGTCTCATTTCCCATCGTCTCTGTCGTCGTCTCGTTGTTCATCGTCGTCTCGTTCTCGCTCGACATCTCGTCGGTTGTCGTCTCTTCTGTCGTCGTTTCTTCTGCCATCTCTTCGGTCGTCGCTTCCTCTGTTGTCTCATCCGCACCCGCGGGTTCGGTCTCGGTTTCACCGCTACCACTGGGGCCAGTACAACCCGCAAGTGCTGCTGTGGCTGCAAGTACGCTAGCGCCGAATTTCCGTCTGGAGAGCCTTGCTTTCATTGCATTCCCACTGTCGTGTTCGTGGAGAAATAATACGGAATACCCGTCCCGCTCGTTTCGACAACTGAAACCGTTTCACGACTGTTTCGAACTGTTTTACCGACGAATTTGAGAGTTCTTCAGACGTCAGAAATTATCTGTCTCAGTTCGTCTCTCTGCGTTTTAACACCGTGGTAACTACTGGTCAATGCGAGAGTACACCCGAGAAAACGACCCTGGAAAACAGACTGAGGTTACGAACCTTCCGAGCGAGTTGAATGAGAGTCTAATCGTACTCGAATACGAGTACATTCACGAAGTATTGATTGTCTAATTCTACAGATTTTATTTGTTTTCTGTACGAAAGCGATGTCAATTAGCCAAATTTCACCCGAATTCATGAAATATAAACAAACCATTATGCGTCCTCGCGTTGCACAGATTACAGGGAAAATACATGACGGTCCAGCGCCCCTCGCGGATTCGATGTGTCCTCCTCGTTATGCTGCTACTCGTGTTTTCGGGTGTGGCACCAGTCGTGGCTCTCGCTGCGAATGGCGTTGAAATCCGTTCCATAGAACACTCCGGGCCTGGTGTCGTAGCAACGGAAGCAGACCGAACGTACCTCACTGCGTGGGAGTCAACCCAGTTCACTACTGTTCTCGCAGGCGATAGTGGAACCTACGATGTCTGTATGCGGGTCGAAGCAACTGATGGCCCAACCACGAACCTCGGCTGTCAGCAAGTCCAACTTTCAGATGGCGAAGAGCGCGTCACATTCAGCGTCGAACAGTGGTCAACCAACGAAACCGGCCAACGCCAACTCGTCGTCGAGGTATCCAACTCCGGCCAAAGCGGCACGCCGACAACACTGAGCAAGCCGATTACGGTCTTCCCCGCTGAAGGAGACGCCGATGGAGACGGACTCGGCAATCAGCGCGAACAAGAGTTCGGGACGGCAATCCTCCGTGCAGACACCGACGGTGATGGACTCTCCGACGGCAAAGAAGTGAACCAGTACGATACGAATCCAACCGAGACGGATTCTGACGGCGATACCCTCTCAGACGGTGTCGAAGTGAACGAAATTGGGAGCAACCCGAAGGCGGCAGACACAGACGACGACGGACTCTCCGACGGCAAAGAAGTCACGACCTATGGGACGAACGCGACAAAGACTGATTCTGATGGAGACGGACTCATCGATGGTGCTGAGGTCCAAGAGTACGAAACCGACCCACAGTCAGCAGATACAGATGGCGATGGGTTAGAAGATGGTCAAGAAGTGAACATCCACGAGACCAACCCAACCGGACCAGACACCGATGGAGATGGACTCGCCGACGGTGCTGAGGTTTCAAAGTACGAAACAAACCCAACAGAATCCGACACCGATGGTGATGGACTCTCCGACGGCAAAGAAGTAAATGCTCACTCGACCGACCCGACAAATCCGGACTCGGACGGTGACGGCGTTGGTGACGGAACAGAAATCGAAGAAGGGTCAGACCCCAACAATGCGCGTGTTTCGACCGGCGATTCGATTGGTATGGCTATCGAACCAGACGTGATGATGGCAAGCGCGGTCGTTGGGTCAGTTGTATTGTTCGGCGTCGCCATCTTTGTTGGGAGCCAACTTGGATGGTGGAAATCGCCACGTCGTCTCCTTAGATATCGACAGGAAGAGGATACAGACCGACGTGGTGGGATGGCGACGACGAGCAACAACGGTGACAGCGGCTCATCACCCACTTCTGGCTCGCAACTGGGAGAACAGCCAATGGACGACGAAGCATACGTCTTCTACTTGCTCGACGAACACGAAGGACAACTTCGCCAGTCGGTCATCGTCGAGCGAACCGGCTGGTCGAAGTCTAAAGTCAGTCGCGTTCTGTCTCGGATGGCGGACGACGGCACGATTGAGAAGATTAGTATCGGGCGCGAAAATATAATCGCCCGCCCAGATAGCGTTCCAGAGAACGCAAAATCACCGTTTAAGAAGAGATGAGTTCGGCGGTCTGAAAACGGTGGTGGTCGCCAAACCGGGGCCCGTCAAACGCGGTGCGTAATTCATCGTCTGAGTACTATCTTTTTCTCGAGTACAAGTTTGCTGGACTCATCTAGCGAATATTTGCATCTTCCAGTCGTATTCCCTCCGGGAAAGACCATGAGTTCACGCAACAACCCATTCGACGAATTAGAGCGAATTTTCGAACGACTTAGCCGAGAGTTCAGCGACGCCTCTCGGTCGTGGAAGTGGAACGAGCCCAGTATGCCGTGGATGGGTGAAGAATCGATGGCTGTCGATCTCGTCGAACACGACGACCACTTCATCGTCGCCGTCGATTTACCGGGATTCGAGCGAGAAGACGTCGAAGTCAGTGTGACCGACCACATGCTCCGCATCGACGCGAAGCGTGAACGAGAGACAGAAGACAAAGACAGCCAGTACATCCGCCACGAACGACGACACAAGACCGAACAACGGTCGATTTCACTGCCGGACGCCGTCGACCCAGAGAACGTGACCGCGCGCATGAAAAACGGTGTGTTGACGGTGACGCTTCCGAAAATCGAAACAGACGAAGCACGCTCGATAGACATAGAATAGCGGCAGAGCGAACGTCGGATTTTTTCGCAGGTAGTCGGAGAGGAGAGGAGAGGAGAGGAGAGGAGAGGAGAGGAGAGGAGAGGAGAGGAGAGGAGAGGAGAGGAGAGGAGAGGAGAGGAGAGGAGAGGAGAGGAGAGGAGGTATCACTGTTTACTGTTTTTCGAAGAAATAGTTGAACCGCCGACAATTATTAACGATTATCCCGCATCAATAGTGGCATGGAGCAGGAGAGAACCGCGGTCACACGACTCATGACATCCGGCGTTCTCACTGTCACAACCGACACGGCTGTCGAGGATGCCGCAAAGACGTTTCTATCGGAGGATGTTGGGTCGCTCGTTGTCGTCGACGAAAACGACCACCCGGTTGGAGTGTTCACCACGACGGACCTCGCCAAGTTCGTCTCAGATGGCGAACTACGAGCAGACACAGCAGTTTCGCAGTTCATGACCAATCAAGTAGTCACCATCGGCACACACAACAGCCTCGGCGACGCTGCTGCCAAGATGATTAGATACGGTATCCACCATCTCCCCGTCGTCAACGACGACGGAAGCGTCGCTGGAATGCTCTCGACGATGGATCTCACGTCGTATTTCTCCTACACGGGAGGAACTGATATGATATGAGGTGAGGTGAGATGAGAATTTGACGTGATACGGGAGTTCAGAACTAGAGTGTCCGAAAGACGCGAACCGTATCTCGCTTTCCCGGTTCGGCGAGCAGTTGAACTAGGCCGCGGTCCGAGAACACCCCTTTCCAATTGCGATGGAACAAAGGGAAGTCGTCGTTGACGTAGCTCACTTCAGCACCTTCCCGGCCACGGTTCGGACTGTTGCCTTCGTTTTCAGCCGTGATGAGAAAGTCAGCGGTGACGCGAGCCAATTCGTCGAAGACCCACGTGTCGTCCGGATGTACGTGCTGAAGCGTCTCGACAGAGTAGACGACATCGAAGGAGTCGTCGGGGAGGTCAGGAACGAAATCTTCGATTGCACCGGTGTGGAACGTTCCCGTTTCGGCGAGTCGCGGGAAGTATTCGGCCATCACTTCGAACGATTCGTCGTTGAGGTCGATACCGGTGAGGTTCTTGTATCCCTTCCCTCGGAGGTGGGCGAGGTGTCGGCCTGAACTACATCCGAGTTCGAGAATCTTCGCGTCTTTTGGGACGTAATGCTCGAAGATATCGCCAAGTGTCTCGCTGACCTCGTTCGGGCCGATATCCGCGTAGTACGCGGGTGAAAAATCACCAGAACGGCTCGCCCAGCCGCGATGGTTTTCGTCGGAGTCCATACACGACGTAGCGAGTCGAGAACTAAAGCCTCCGCGGAGTGTGTCTCACTCGTCGGATTCGAGTGTCGAGATTCGGCTGTCTCGAAGGAGGACACGCTTTACGATATCGGGGTCTTCGAGTAGGCGGTGGGTGCCGTGAACTCCTTGACCGCGCCCGCGTCCGCGAACTTCTGACTGGATAACGTTGAGGAAGTCGAGTTCTTGTAAGAGTTCTTGAACTCGGCGCTCGGACAGTTGGTCCATATCGAGGTCGTCTGCAACTTGGAGATACTGTCGGTAGATTTTGTTCGTCGTGATTTCAGCAGTCTTTCTCCCACCGGTTTGGAGGACCAGTGAGTAGAGAATCGCCTTCGATTGTGTGGCGGTCCCTTCGAGGAGTTCGCTGAATCGGTCTGCCTCACTCTTTTCTTTTGCAGCGCGGACGTGGTCGTCGGTGACTTTCTCTGCGTTTTCCTTGCGCGCGATGCGACCAGCGTTGCGAAGGATGTCGATTGCTTTGCGCGCGTCACCGTGTTCTTGTGCAGCGAGTGCGCTCGCGAGCGGAATCACGTCGTCGGTGAGGACACCGGGTTTGAACGCGTCGCGCCGATTTTCGAGAATTTCACGGAGTTGGTTCGCATCGTACGACGGGAAGACGAGTTCGTCGTGCGAAAAGCTCGATTTGACGCGCTCGGTGAGTTCTTCGGGGTAGTCGATTTTGTTCGAGATACCGATGATACCGAGCCGAGAATCGACGATTTTCTGATTCTCGCCTGCGCGCGAGAGTTTGCGAAGAACCTCGTCGTCTCGAAGCATGTCGATTTCGTCGAGGATGACGATGGCCACGTCTGAGCAGGTATCGAGTACCTGCCACAGTCGATTGTAGTAATCGCCAGTGGAGAGGCCACGCTCTGGAATCGTCATCCCGCTCTTGTGAGGGTTGTTCACCTGTGAAGCGAGCGTTTTGATAACTGACGCTTCGGTGTTCTGCTCACCGCAGTCGATGACGGCGATTTGTACTTCGACTTCTTCGTTGCGTGCTTCGTTCTGTAATCGCTCACTTACGAGTCTCGCGGTGAGTGTCTTTCCAGAACCGGTCTTCCCGAAGATGAACAGATGTGTCGGCTCACGGCCGAAGATCGCAGGGTTGAGTGCTTGGGCGACTTTCGCCATGTGGTCGTCCCGCCCGACGATCTTATCCGGCCCAGGGAGGTGCGAGATTTTGAGAATATCCTCGTTCGCGAAGATGGGTTGGTCGTATCTGAAGAGAGGGTCTCGACCATCCCCATCAATCTCACTGGATGTCATGTGCCTTCGTTATTCAAACGCATGATAATAAAGCTAAGGGGGTGGCGTCGCGTTTGTAAGGGGCACGAATTTGAGACGAAAACATGGTATTGAGCCGTGATTCACGGAGAAGCGTCGATTCGGTAGTGTCGCGCAAGTAATGGCGTCAGACACCACCCTCGCGGTTGTAATGCCGAGGGTACCCTCGCGAATGTATGTGGTCGGAGGGGGTACCTCCGCGATTGTAAGAATTGCCGCGGGGACTACCCTCGCGGATGTAACTGTGTCGGAGTTCAACCGTGGCAGACACACCACCCTCGCGAATGTAACGCAAAAAGGCGTAGGGGTAGTCTCAAAAACAGCGATTATGCGGTGTTTCTTGCCTCAAAATTTACAAACGCGAGGTAGGTGTGTGTGCCAAATTTGACTAGAGTCTCGCGTGCCAGTTACAAACGCGAAGGTGGTGTGTGTGCGAAGAAAATCGATAGCCGAAGCCACGATACGCGGTGTCACAGAGATAGCAACCAACGAACGACGAGCGAGATGCAACTATCCCAGTCCATATCTCTCCTAGAATAACCTACTCTAGTCTATTCTATTCTATTCTAGAACTAGATTCAAAAGAAGTTGAGAGAAGATGTCAAAGGAAGTGGAGATAAAACGAGACCAATCGTGGTTTGTATTCGTCTCTTCCTCTTAGACTCCTCGAGCAAGTTCGAGAGCCTCATCCTTCGGAACGGGTTCGTCGAGTTCGTGCAGTTCACCGAGTAACGCCTCCACTTGTCCTCTCTTGGGTTCTTTTCCAACACGTTCGAGCAGTCGCCGTGCTGCACCCGTTCCACTCTGTGGGCCGAAGTAGAGCCTTCTCGTCCCACCAAACCCCCAGGGGTCGAACGGCTCGAAAGTTCTGGGGTCGTCTAACATCGCGGCGGTGTGGAGCCCCGACTCGTGCGAGAACACATCCCCACCGAGAACTGATTTCTCAGGAGGAACAGACTCATCGAGTGCATCCAGTACGTCGTTCGACCGCGGAATGAGGTTCGTATGCTCCAATGCTGGTGACGAGACTGCGTCGCTCATCTCCGCTGAGACGACAAACTCTTCGAGTGGGACGTTCCCCGCTCGCTCGCCAATTCCACCGACTGAGACGTCCACTTTCTCGACTCCGTAGCTAATGGCAGTAAGCGCGTTCGCGGTTGCAACGCCCAAGTCATCGTGGAAGTGAACACCGAGGCGACGGGGACTCGTCGGCAGTTCGTCGAGGAACTTCGAGACTTCGAACGGCGTCTTTGCACCAACTGTGTCTGCGATGGTGAGATACTCCGTCTCGATTGACCCGAACAGTCGGGAAAGGACGTCGATATCGGTTCTGAAGCCATCCATCGCTGTGAAGTGAACTTCGAGTCCAGTTTCGTTGGCCCTATCGACGGTCTCTCCGACGAGTGAGTGGAGTTCCTCTTCGTCTTTCCCAAGCAGTTCCGACCGCTGACGTTCACTCGTCGGGGCGAATACGTCGATTACATCGACCCCTGCTTCGACCGCCGCTTCGATGTCCTTGGGAACAGAGCGAGCAATCCCGGTAAGTTTCGCTTCAACATCGACACCGGTGCAAACGCTAGCGGTTTGTGTTCCTGCAATGGGAAACCCAACCTGGATGTACTCGACGCCGAGTGTATCGAGTGCGTTGACGGCGGCTATTTTCTGGTCTGTCGTGTATGACTTTCCGGGGCGCTGTTCTCCTTCTCGACACGTCACGTCGAGCAGTACGGGGCCGGACATTCAGAGACCTCCGTCTTCTCGGAGATGTTCGATATCTGATTTGTCGTAGCCAAGCGACGACAAGATTGGTTCGGTGTGTTCGCCAAGTTTCGGTGGGTCGTCCGAATCAACACGTCCGAACTCACTGGACACGACGGGGAACCGTGGTATCTGCATCGGGCGGTCGGTCCCTTCGGCAGCAGAGACCTCGGTGAAGAAGTCGGTCGCCTGTAAGTGCGGGTCGTCGATGACTTCATCGACAGAGTTGACTTTCGCGACCGGCACGCCCTCCTCGCGGAGTCGCGAAACGAGCGTTTCCGACGAATGGGATTTACACGTCCGTCGGAGAATCGCCATGAGTTCGTCGAGGTTCTCGCGGCGCTCTTCGAGCGTCTCGAACCGTGAGTCTGTCTGAAGGTTCAAATCGAGTGCCGAACACAACGCGTGCCATTGGTGTTCACCAGAGGGACCGATGAACACCCACTCGTTGTCTGCTGTTTTGAACACGTCGTACGGTGCCCAATTTGGATGTGATGCTCCCATCGGCCCAGGAACATCGTCGTAGGCTTCGGTGTAGGCGAGCCAATAGCCCATCATCGACACCGTCGATTCGAACAACGGTGCAGTTACTTTGGTTCCTGTCCCCGTGTGAACCCGGCGGAAGAGCGCACCGAGGACAGCAATCGCCCCGTAGAACGAGGCCGCCATATCGGCGATGCTGGTCCCAGAGCGAACGGGCGGCATACCTTCGTGACCCGTGACACTCATCAACCCCGAGAGCGCCTCCGCAATCGGGTCGAGTGCAGGGTACGACTCGTACGGGCCGGGGTTGAATCCCTTAATCGAACAGTAGATGAGTTCTGGGTACAGTTTCTTCAGGTCGTCATAACCGATTCCAAGCCGTTCTGCGGTTCCCGGTGCGTAGTTCTCGACGAGGACGTCTGCTTCTTCGAGGAGGTCGAAGAACACCTCCAAGGCGGCATCCGACTTGAGATTGAGTGTGAGGCTTCGCTTGTCACGATTGACGTAGTTGAACGAGCTATTCCCAACCGGAGAGGACCCACGAATCAGGTCGCCACCGTTCGGGTGTTCGACTTTGATGACGTCTGCACCGAGGTCTGCGAGCAGCATCGAGCAAAACGGTCCGGCGATGATGTGGCCGAGTTCGAGTACGAGTACGTCATCGAGCGGCAACGAATCCGATTTCGCGCTGGCCGTGTGTGTGTTGTCGTCGCTAACACCGTCCATTATTGACTGCTCCCAGTGGGGGCTGATTCTGCCTCTTTCGTGTGTTCGGCACCGAAGAGAATCGTCTCACCCGCTTGGTCGAAGATAAAGACGTCCGAAAAGTCGAACGAGACGTCCAATTGGTCGCCTGCCGAAACGGCATCGACGTTCGCACTCACCACGTCGAACTTGCTTCCGTCGTCGAGACGGCCGTGAACGACCGACTCCGTTCCGAGTGTTTCGATGACTTCGACGTCGAGTGAGAACGAATAATCTCCGGTCGTCCCGACATCGAGATATTGGGGTCGAATTCCGAGTTTGACGTGTTCGGACTGTATTGTCTCGATATCTGCAGGCAGCGGAACTGAGATGTCTGATCCGCTGAGTACCGTCGTCCCGCCTCCTGTCTCGACAGTACAGTCGATTACGTTCGTCGAAGGCATGCCGATGAATTGGGCGACGTAGTCCGAGTTCGGATAGTCGAACAACTGCTTTGGTGGGTCAACCTGTGCAAGTTCACCTTCCCGGAGTAAGACGACTTGGTCGCTCATCGTCATCGCCTCGGTCTGGTCGTGGGTGACGTAGACGACAGTAGTATCGAGTTCTTGGTGAAGCCGCTGTATTTCGACGCGAAGGTCCGATTTGAGCTTTGCATCGAGGTCCGACATCGGTTCGTCTAAGAGGAGTACGTCCGGGTCTTGGACGAACGCACCGCCGAGCGCGACGCGTTGCTGCTGGCCGCCCGAGAGTTCGGCGGGCATCTTTTCGAGTTGTTCCTCGATTTGCAGTACTTCGGCTGCTTCGTCGATTCGTTCGTTTCGCTCGGCTGTGGGGACGCCATGAATCTTCAGTCCGTAGCCGATGTTTTCGCGGACGGACATGTGTGGATAGAGCGCAATTGACTGGAACACCATCGAGACGTTCCGTTCTTGTGGTGGGAGGTCTGTCACGTCCGTTTCGCCGAACTGAATCGACCCGGACGTTGGTGTCTCTAACCCTGCTAACATTCGGAGTGTCGTCGTCTTCCCACACCCGGACGGTCCGACGAAGGTCGTAAACGAGCCTTCGGGGATGTCGAGTGTGAGGTCATCGACGGCGACGTGTGTGTTTCCGAGGGTGCGAAACTCCTTCGTGACGGATTCGATGTGAATTTTTGTTGCCATTATTCGAGGCCTCCAACGCTGAAGCCCTGGAGGAGGTACCGTTGTAGGAACAGTGCGATGAGGAACGGTGGAAGTGCAATGAGAAGCGAGACGGCCATGGTCTCGCCCCAGCCGATACTAACGCGGTCGAGGAAGAGCGATGCACCCACGTTGATGGTGTACATCTCGTCACGACTCATCACGACGCGGGCCATCGTGAAGTCGTTCCACGCGACGGCGAATGCGAAGATTGCCGCGGAGATGTACCCTGGACGAGCGACGGGGAGAACGACGTCTTTGACCGTGCGCCAACGACTCGCACCACGAACCCACGCGGATTCTTCGAGCGCGATAGGGACCGTCTGGAAGTACTGCCACATGAGCCAGATGCAGAAGGGTGCTGAGATGGCAGTGAGAGCAAGCGTCAGCGCGAAGTGACTATTGAGCAATCCGAGCGTCGAGAAGACGACGTACAGTGGAATTGCCAACACGATTGGGCTGAACATGTAGGAGAACAGCACCGCACGCGCCGCGATGGACTTGCCAGCGAAGTCGAAGCGCGTCAGGCCGTAGCCTGCGGCCACTGCAATCGTCGTCGAGAGGATGGTCGAACCGAGCGTGACGATGAGACTGTTGACGAAGTACCGAACGGTATCTGTCTCGGTCAGCAAGACGACGAAATTGCGTAATGCTGGTGCCGTCGGCAGTAAGTTGACGCGCCCACCAGCGAACGTTGCGGCGGGCGGTTGAATTGCGATAACTACCATGACGTACACCGGGATGATGGTGAATATCGAGATGAGAAGTGCCGTCAGGTAGACGGCGACGCGTTGGAGGCGCTTTTGGGTCTCGTGAGAGATGAGACCTCCGTTGGCTGACTTCTCACTCGACGTCGATTCGCCAGCACTCGACTTTGAGGTCGCCATTTCAGGCCACCTCTTTCTCCGGGGTGAACGCCCGGAAGTAGACGACTGCGACGCCCGCCAGCAGGAAGAACATGATTCCCGCGAGTGCCGTCGCCAGTCCGAAGTTTACCTCGCTGAATGCGAGTTGGTAGACACGAATCGGGAGCGTCGTCGTCGCTTTCAGCGGGCCGCCGTGCGTCGAGAGGTAGATGATGTCGAACTTGTTGAACATCCAGATGCCACGGACGAGCAGGATGATGAGAATCGCCCCGCGGAGGTGCGGGAACGTGATGTCCCTGAACGCCTGCCACGTCGAGGCACCTTCGACTCGCGCCCGTTCGTACAGGTCGGGGTCGATTGCCTGTAGTCGCGCGAGCAGGATGAAGAACGAGAAACTTGCGAACTTCCACACACTTGCGATGATGACCGCAGGCATTGCGAACTCGAGCGTGGAGAAGAACGCGATTGGCTTGTCGATGAGGCCGAGGTCAACGAGTGCCTGATTGAGAATCCCGATGTTGGGGTCCAGAATAAACTTCCACATGAATATGACGACGAGCGTCGGCAGGAGGTACGGGAAAATCATCAGCGTCCGCAAGGCGTCGCCGCCACGAATTTTCTGATTGATGACGAGTGCGAGGCCGAGGCCGATGACGAGACTTAGTCCGGTGGTCGCGACTGCGTAGACGACGCTGTTCCAGAGGAAGTCCCAGAACTCGGGTGCGCCGAGGAGTGCCGTGTAGTTACTGAAGCCGACGAACGATGGGTTTCGAATCGGCGATTCGAACAGGCTCATCCCCAACGCGTAGACGATTGGAATCGCCCACACCGCGAGGAAGAACACGAGCATCGGGACGAAACACGCCACCAGCAGGAGTGTCGTCCCGTCGAGTTCGCGTTCTCGGAGCGCAGTCTGAACCGCCGATAGCCGCGATTTGAGCGCCGTACTCATTGTAATCCGCGGAGTTCATCGGCCAACCAATCGACCGTCTCTTCGGGAGTTAACCCGCCGACGAGCAGTTGGTCTGCGGCTTGGCCGAAGAGTTGTTCACTGTATGCATCCGCGGCAACGATGTTCGGTGCGCCACCTTCGCCGGTTGCGAGAACTGTCGTGAACGCGTCCCAGTTGTTTCGGACGAGGTCCATGACCTCGGGGAACTGCTGGATAACCTCGTTCTCGGTGACCTCAGGCGAATCGAGTTGTTCTCGAGTCGGCGGGAACTGGAACAGCGGTGCCGAGAGGATGAAGTCGTAAAACCGCGACGATTGATTGAAGAATTCGACGAATGCCTGTGCGCCTTCGGTGTTCTGCCCGTCGTTGCGGACGAGGTGACCTTCCATGTAAGCCCACCACTTGTCCTGTCCGGACCCGCTCGGTACTGGGAAACCCATCGGACTGAGTTTCTCGACGAGGTCAGGTCGGTTGGCTTGAATCGTCAGCACGGGTAGCCCCCCGACGCTGGCGATGGCCGCGGCGTTCTCCTGCTGGAGTGCGCCGATTGCGTCGCCCCAACCCCACCCTGAGCCGTTCGGTGAACTCTCTGCCATCGACTGAATCCATTCGAACGTCTCGATTGCAGCGTCTCGGTTCCCGTCGGAGTCGAGCATCACTTCGATATCGTCCGACGGGCCACCGTAGACATCCACGTCGTTCTGCCAGAGGTACTGTGTCATCTGGGTGTCGGCGTTGTTCGTCTGTCCCGATTGGACGACGTAGCCCTCCATGGACCCTTCGGCAGACACTTCGGCTGCTGCTTCGGCCCACTCACTCCACGACGACGGTTTCTCGGTGTAGATGTCGTTACGGTACCACGCCATCAACGGTTCGACCATCGCCGCGGCAAAGTAGGAGTCGCCACCCACGTTGACGGGGTCTGGTAAGTCGTTATCTTCCACTGCGCCCGTCACGGGTGCCAACACACCGTCTCGTTGCAGTCTGTACGCGTCTGTCGATGTGTCGAAAAGAAGGTCCGGTGGGTTTCCAGCGGCCACCATCTTCTGCATCTCGGCGTCTGAGGAGGTTCCTTTCGCCGTGTAAATCATCTCCACTGTGTGGTCTGTCTCCTCTTCGAATTCGGCGATGATTTCGTCCATCACTTCCTTCGAATCACCACGGTCTGAGAGGTATCGAATCGGTTCGTTCGAGCCACCAGAACCGCCACCGAGACATCCTGCTGTTGTCACCGCCGCCGCACTACCGACCGCTGTTAGAAATCGTCGCCGTGACGTTCTCGATTGCTTTGATTTCCCACCACGTGATTGTTTGGTGCTGTCTGTCATGGTAATTGCAAACAAATGTACACCGGTATACGACACGTGAATGGTGCCTACCCTTGTTGGCTTTTTATAAGCGAATATCTAGAATAACAGTCTATTTTAGGAGTGTAAGGGGTCTCAGCCGCAATCCGTAGACGCGGCTATGGTGTCTTTTTCTTCCTGTGTTTCGGCCAGCCTTCGCTACACCTGGTCTGGTTTCGTTCGCGTCGTCGCATCAGCAAGTGCATCGCTGAGAAGTTTTTTCTCAGCCTTTCGCAGGTGTTCTAATACGGTTGGGCGGGTCAGGTCGAACTCGGCAGCAATCGCCTCGACGGTGGTTCTGCGTGGCCAGTCGAAGTAGCCGTGTTCGAGCGCGTATCCGATGACTTCTGCCTGTCGCGCTGAGAGTCGTGTCGAGGGCGCAGAGAACGGCTTCAACTTCCGGAGTTCGACCGTTCCAAGTTTTCGAAATTCCGAGATAATCGTCTTGAGGTCTTCTCGCCTGAAGACGACGATATCGAACACGCGCGAGGTTCCGTAAAACTGACTCATCCGTTGGAGTCGTGCGTGATTCTCTCGAATTATCGGCAATGCTCCGGAGGACTGCTTCGTAATCAGGAGTTGGTCGTCGCCGACGAACTCGACGTCCGTGACGACGTCACTCGTTTCGAGTAGTGCTGCCATCTCGTTGCGGTTGTCGCCTGCGCTCACGACGAATCGGATGTCGTGATCACCGAGAACCTCACAGTTCGTCACGATAACTGGTCCGTTCGTAAGACTGCTCACCTCTGAAAGGATGAAATCTTCACGCAACTCCAAGAGAATCGTCGCCCGAAGCATCGCTACGTGCCCCTAAAACAGACTGTGTCTTCCCTTGTCTTGTCTGTACAACTCATACGCTCGGTACCGGTTCTGTAGGACGCTCCCCCATAATAACTGTGACCACATGCCACCCATGTTCTCCATACCTCCCAATCGTTCACCAAACCTGTTTGACACGTAGTTTCATCAGGAATGGCTACGAACCTGCGTGTACTGAACGCCATGCACCCAACGCGGAACAAACATACACCGCTTTCGCCTTCCGCGAAACGAGCATACGGTTTCCTGAAATCAGTCGTCGAACAGCACGACGACGGAATCCCTGCGACGACTGCACGTTCGAGATTGCAGTCTGCCGACGGCGTTACTGATTGTCTCGCAGAACTCTTGGAGAAAGGCTATCTGTACGAAGTTGGCGATACAATCTACGTAACCTAACAGTCGCACAGTGGGTTCACCGGGGACGACTCCCGGGTATGACTCCTGAGGCTGGCCTATCTCCGCCTTCCCAACGCTTTTCGTTCGATTCGCCGTACACCAAGGCGATTATGACTTCGACCGAAGACGTAGAGTTAGGATTTGTCCCACTCGGTGAGACTGGTCTCCAGACGAGTGAACTCCAGTTCGGAACGTGGCGGTTCGGCAAGAAGACCGAAGAAGGGAACGTCGAAATCGACGAACAACGCGCCCACGAGTTGCTCGACGCCTACGAGGCCGCGGGTGGTCGCTTTATCGACACCGCGGACGTGTATGGTCTCGGCAAAAGCGAGGAGTGGATTGGCGAATGGCTCTCTGAGCGCGACCGCGAACGATTCACGATTGCCTCCAAAATTTACTGGGAGATTCGACGCGGAGACCCGAACAGCATCGGGACGAACCGAAAGAACATCCGTCACCGAATCGACGCCCTCCTCGACCGTCTCGATACCGACTACGTCGACATCCTCTACATCCACCGCTGGGACGACGATACACCCACCCGCGAGATGATGAAGACGCTCAACGGACTCGTCGAAGACGGGAAAGTACACTATCTCGGTGCATCGACACTACGGCCTGATGCGTGGAAAATCGCAAAGGCGAACGAAATCGCCCGCGAAAATGGCTGGGAACCGTTCACCGTCTCACAACCCCGGTACAACCTCGTGAACCGCGAAATCGAGGGCGACTACCTCGAAATGACTCGGTCCTACGGAATTGCGGTCTGTCCGTGGAGTCCACTTGGCCAAGGCTTCCTGACTGGGAAGTACTCTCGTGAAGAGGGGCTGACTGGTGAATCCCGGGCCGCCGAATCGAGTCGATTCGAGAAAGGCTATCTCACCGAAGAGAACTTCGACGTACACGACGTCCTCGACGAAGTTGCCGACGAAGTAGACGCTTCCCCTGCACAGACTGCACTCGCGTGGTTGATGCATCGCGATGGTGTCACTGCACCTATCGTCGGCGCTCGGACGACCGACCAACTCGAAGAGAATCTCGCGGCAGCGACGATCGAACTCTCAGACGAACAAGTCGCGCGGTTGACCGACGCAAAGCCTGACCCGTACGCAGGGCTGTAAGCGTCACTCATCAACTCGTGGTATAGGCTTCGAGATGTCTTCACTGGTCTCGAAATGTGCTACTTGGCCTCGAACGCTTTTGAATCAGTGTTGTACTGTAACCCCGAACTACCATCTGTTTGCTTCTCACTTCCTGCTCTCTCAGACTCTGGGACTGCGTGAAGGAGACGGAGTGTTACGATGCTCCCTTTGGGTTCGTTGTCACGGATTTGGAGTTCACCTTCCATCTGGGTTGCAACCCAGTGGACGAGCCACAGGCCGATTCCGTTGGCGTGTTCGAGCGGAGTTTCGGTTCCAGTCTCCAATGCTCGGCGCTCACTCTCCGGGATTCCCGGCCCGTTGTCGGCAACGCGGATGTCCACGTACTGTGCCCCTTGTTCTGAGACAGATTCGACGGTCACACAGATTTCTGGGGTCTCCTCGTCAGAGTGCTTAAGCGCGTTTTCCATCAGGTTGTCAAATGCAACAGGGAGCAATCGACCTGCAAGTGCGTACGTCTCGGGTTGAATTTCGGTCGTCAGTTCGACTTCTGGGTTGCTGGCCGATGTTTCCGTGACGTGCTGATTTACGAGTATGGAGACGTTCGTCACGGTTGCGGTTTTTCCGGCACGGATGGTCTTCTCGATTTGGCGTGCGTGGTTGCTCAGATCCGTGAGTTCTCTCGATTTATTCAGGACGATACTGAGATAGTGTTCTAACTCTGGGTCTTCGATCGTCTCTCGAACGAGAGACGTGTACCCATCGATAACGGTGAGGTCGTTTCTAAGGTCGTGGCGAAGGACACGATTGAGGACTTCGAGTCGCTGCTGGTCGAGTTTCTTCTCTGTGATCTCTCTGACCGAGACGACCATCCCCTGTATCGCTGGGTCGTCGAAGTGATTTTCACCGACGCTCTCGATGTGACGCCACGACCCATCTTGGTGCTGGATACGGTACTCCACCAGCGGTGTTTGGTCCGTCTGCTTTCCCTTCGTGAACGCTGTGTAGGTCTCTTTTCGGTCGTCAGGGTGGATGATATCGAAGATGTTTATTCCACACGCTCTCTCCGGGTCGTATCCCAGCACATCGGCAAGGGACGGGCTGACGTAGGTAATAACGCCCTCCTCGTCGATGATTGCGACGACGTTCGTCGTCTTCTCGATGAGTGCCTGAAAGCGACGTTGGGCGGTGTGCCGTTCGGTGATATCCGAAATGTGAACGACACAGCCGACCGGCTCTTCGTGTCCTGCGTTGATGTGCGAGATACTCACGTCGAAGAACTGTGTGGAGTCTACAGATTCGATAATTACCTCCGAGGTTCCATCGCTCACCTCCGCCATTTGGGTACTTCCTGCTGGCCAAACCGCTTCAAAAGGTGCGCCAATAGAGGCTGTTTTGGTAGTATCGAATAACGCTGTTGCCGCAGGGTTCAAATCCACAACCTCGTGGGACGTATCCAGCACGACCATCGCATCTTCCATCTCTTCTATGACACGATTTCGACCAATCGACCCTAAATCGAGAAACCGGTAGTGGTAGAGTGCCCACCCGATAACGACTGTCGTGAATGCGAACGAAACTGGCGTCAAATCGACTGGCGTCGAGGTCACGAACCCACTTGCCGTCAAAAAACTGACTATAAATGGAATCACACCTGCGACCAGCAAGAGGATTGATTGTCTTCGGTCTGCGCCGGATTTTATCCACGCATATCGTAGTAATGCTCCGGCCGCGACGATGTCCAATATGAACGTATAAACAAGAAATAGAATCAGTAATGGACCGGGGTCTGCGGTCAGCACTGGGATGGTTCCGGTGGCGTCGAACCCGGAGTTCTCGTACACGAGGCCGTGATAGTTGTTCGTCAACACCCCGACAAACGAGAGTATCGGGAGGGCGGCGAAAAGCACGACACGCAGCCCATCTAATCGATGAATCCAGCCGGTGTATCGGAAGACGAACAACGGCCAGCTAATCGACATTAGTACGACGCCTGCGAGTACGATAATACCCCAGAATACGAACCATTGCTGGCTAGTTTGGGTTAACTGAAATGCGTAGCCAAGTGCCCACAGCGTAGCGGCAACGGCAACTCCCAAGAAGGGGACCAGTGCGGGTGAATCTAACTCGCGTCGACGTGAGAAGATGAACGTCCCCTGAATGAGCGCAACCACGCCTGCAAAGAGGAGCGGAATCAGGTAGACGTTCATCTGGGGTGACATCGATACCGAGATTAATTAATTTTAAATATCATAAAACCATTGATTGTTAATGCGTGTGACATGTGTTCTCTGTAGTGTCATTATTAGGCTCTATCTCGCCTATATCTGTGAACAATTCGGCTCTGAACTAGTTACTAAATAATTACAATACTGCCGAAAATCAAATCCTGATACTGGAGATTATCACGTGCTGATTCCATTAATGTATTCTAAACAACACCTTCTACACGCCTACCGCGAGACGAGACACCTGACGATTATCTAAAACCCGATGTGCGATGTCGAACTTGGCCCACTGTCTTCGTCGTCTTCTTCGATTCCACCTTCGTGTAGGTACGTGTACGCACTATCGCTCAGAAAGACGCTCCCGCTATCGACTGTTATCTCGACGCCAGGGAGTGTTGTTCCCGCTGCCTCACCGTTATCACATCCGCCAGAGCAGGCATCGAACATCGAGCCGTGTTTTGGACAGATTATCTCGCCATCTCTCATCGCAGCGCCGAAGCCACGGTCGAACCGTTGGTTCTCGTGCGTACACATATTGACCCACGCTTTTATTCCGGGGTCTTTCTCACACCGAACGAGAATTATCTCTTGTTCGTTCGTATAGCCGTCTTCTACTGTGAAGAGATAGGAACGGCGTTCGGGAACCTCTTCGACGTCAACGATTCGCGCACCTTCGGTCATTGCTCGTACCTGTTGGCTAAGTAGACAAATAGCCACCGCCAACCGTCAGCGTTCGCCCCGAAAAAAATTCGAAGAAGTCGTCTTGCAGTGGTCTCGTTACTCGAAGCGTTCGACGGCCTGCTCGTAGCGAGCAGACGGCTCTTCCCAATCAACGACCTCGAAGAAGCCAGAGACGAAGTCGCCACGGGCCGGGCCGTAGTCGTGGTAGTACGAGTGTTCCCAGACGTCGAGTGCGAGAATCGGTTGGGAGCCCCAGAGTGCGCCCTGGTCGTGCTTGTCGACGACGACGTTGCGCAGTTGGTTCGAGAACGAGTCGTAAACGAGCAGTGCCCAGCCACCTGCTGCGCCTGCTGCTGCTTCGAACTCGCCTTTCCAGGCGTCGTAGGAGCCGAAGTCCTCAGCGATGCGGTCTGCGAGCGCACCTTCTGGCTCGTCGCCACCTTCGGGCGACATGGAGTTCCAAAAGAGGTCGTGCAGGATGTGACCCGAGCCGTTGTGCGTTACGCTCCGAAGCGCACCAGCAGACGAACCGAACTCGCCTGCGTCACGGTTTGCTGCGAGCGTCTCCTCTGCGGCGTTCCATCCGTTGACGTAGCCCTGATGGTGGGTGTCGTGATGCCACGTGAGAACTTGTTCGGAGATGTGTGGTTCGAGAGCGTCGTAGTCGTACGGAAGTGGGTCGAGTTCGTAGTCAGACATATGTATCGACACTCGAATCGAGGGAAGGCAACCCTATGAACGTTCCCTGAATCGTATTTTAGTAACTCCGCTTTCATGTTTGATTTCCGCTTGCGCGCCAATTATCCGTGAGAGGGTCTTTGGCTCTCGCATGGACGCCGGTAGTTCGGGTCACGACGCCGAGGGTGGGCCAGTTTCTGGACAGATGGTTCGTCACGGGACCGGCGTGAACTCGAATCGTGCGTTCCCGACGAACAACTATCCCGCCAACCTCGACCCTTTCGTCCTCTTCGAGCGGTTCTACATCGACTCGGACACGGGTTTTCCAATGCACCCACACCGTGGGTTCGAAATCGTCTCCTACATGCTCGACGGCGGGATGAAACACGAGGACTCGCTGGGTGTATCGCACACTGCCTGCGAAGGTGATACGATGCGAATCACGACCGGTTCGGGGATTCGCCACTCGGAGTTCCCTGCCGATGGAGCGGCGTGTAACGGACTGCAACTGTGGGTCAACCTCCCCCGCGAAAAGAAAGACGTCGATGCCGACTACGCCGATGCGAGCGCGTCCGAACTTCCGACCAACGAGTACGACGGGGCAACCGTAACCACCGTCATCGGTGAGGGCTCACCAATCGAACTCCACACGCCGATGGAGTATCTCGATGTCCGTGTCACCGACGAATGGACGTGGAACGTCCCAACTGGATGGAGTGGATTTCTCTACGGTATTTCAGGGTCTGGGACGGTAGACGGCGAATCGTTCTCCGAGGGTGATGTCCTCCCAGTAATCGACGGCGGAGCGGTCGGCGTTCAAACCGCCTCTGAACTCCGGGCAGTTGCCGTCAGTGGACAGCCACACGACGAACCGATACGACAGCGCGGCCCGTTCGTGTTGTGACACATGCAGTACCGAGAGCGAACCTCGGCTATTTTCTCGCTCAAAGGTCGATTTCACTGCTCCAGGTGAGTGAGCCACCGACTCGGACAGGCACCTGTTCCAGTGAGAGGAACTCTGCCAACTCTTCGTCGGTTAGCGTGAACGGGCCGTGTGTGTCCGACGTGAGATAGTACCTCCCCTGTGGTCCGATTTGGAGTGAAAAGAGTGACCCCATCCCGAACGTCTTCGTCGGATAGGTTTCGACAGTTGCGTGCCACCTCTCGGTTTCGTCGTCGAGTTCGACGAGGTAGGGCGTTCCGCTCTCTGCTTGGACGAGTTCGACCCCCGCGTCGCCGACAGTCGAGTACTGTCCACCGGTGATGCTCATCTCGCGGGCAATCGCTAACCCCGACCGAATCGTGAATCCCTGATTCAGCAGTTTTGCGAGCATCGCGCCCACGTCGGCTGCGCTTTGGCTGTTGACTTTCGAGAGGGTCACGACGCCGCCGACTGCGCCTCTCTCGACGAGCAATCTCCCCTGTGTGTACGACTGGCAAGCGTTCAAAAAGAACGTCTCGATACCTACTTCGTCGAGCGTTTCGACGTCGAGATATCCATCGGAACACTCGATTCCGTCGTGCGTTGCGTGACCGATGTAGTGCAGAAAGTCGATGTCTGATTGCAGTATCTCGGCTAGCGTCTCTGTCGAAACTGGCCCGTGCGTCTCTAACTCGAAGTCGAACAGTTTGTGGTCTCCATAGACGGTCTGCACCTGTTTTGCCTCGGCAATCATCTTCGTATCGTTGTAGATGACGACCACAGTGATGGGTGGGTCTGAAAGTGGCCTATTCTCGCGGTTGATGTAGCCCTGCCGAATGAATTTATTCGCGTTGAGACAGATGTCGTCGCTGACGCAGGTGTGATGTTTCGAGTCGTCTTTTCGAATCCGGACGAATCGGTCGTCTCCCTGCCACATCCCGCTGTCATCGGTTGATGAGTCTGGGCTCCGATACGGTCCCCGCAAGAACAGATTGAGTGCCTCTCTCTCCAACTCCTCGTTTGGAATTTCGACGAATGGCTCTGTCCGGATGATGGCGAGTTCGTCAAGCAAGTACGGTATCGACTCGATGGTTTTTGGATTCGAATGCACGTACGCAGTGAGCAACCATTGGGGAAACTGCGGACTGAGCCGGTCGATATCCACATCCAGATAGTGCTGTATCTGTTCGACCGTCTCCAATTCGTACAGTTCGTCTAATTCGACCGAAAAGTGGTCTTTCAGGTCGCTCAATCCCCCCAAATCGACGCGGTAGAGCCCCTCCGTCCGAACGAGACAATCGCAGTAGAAGATTTGCTTGAGAATCTCTGCGAGCGTCTCTTCGTAGTTCTCCCCGAGTTCGTAACGGTCTCCGCCGACGACGAATGCTGGGTCGGTGCTGAACTCGATGCGTGATTTCACGTAGTACGCCAGCGGTGCTGCTGCAAACACGCCACTGTGTGTCTCAGGAACTTCGATCGTTAGTTCGTCGTTCGGTTGTGAATCGACTGCCGAGAGATCGAGACGTTCGGTGAGTTCGATTGCTGGTGGGTGCGGTCGTAACATCGGATACGAACGCTCGGGTGAATCCAACTGCCCGGTCGAGAGTGCGGTAATCGCTTCGGCGAGATGTGCTGGCTTTTCTGTCGTTTGAATCGTCGCAGTCGGTTGGTTCACGTGGGCGCGTGCTGCCAATGCCACCCTCGTCTGTGCTGGGAGGCAGATTTTCACATACTCCTCGGTGGATTGGATGGTGAACGCCCCGGAAAAGTGGAGGTACGATTTGACAGCGGTACTCAATTCGAGGTAGTACTCCCCGTCGGGAAAGCTATCGCTCGCTTGGTGTGGAATATCGCTGTGCATCTCTCGGTCTTCCGTTCGAACGATGACAGTCACTGAGTTTGGAATCGTCACAGTCGAGGTTGTGAGCGTAACCTTCGCCATCACTGGGAACGGAAATCCCGACACATCGGACTGGTACAACTCGCTGAGATTGTCGAATATAAACGTACTCTGTCGGGAATTGACAGCATCGCGAACTCGCACCGCCGACTCGTTCGGAAGCGTCTCGAACACAACCTCATCCATCTAACAATGATTCAAAATACGCTTATCTAGTAATACTTACCGCATCAAGGCTTCTATCTGTCATTTAAGCATATTTTTAATACAAAATTTTTGAATTTTACTATCCTTCCCATATTACAACGCTGTCATCTCAACCGGTACTAATTGGCGAAAAAGTGAGAATATTCCTAAAATTCACTCCCATTTGTCTATCTTTAACCCGTTTGGTATGTAAAATCTATGCTCATTACCATCAATTTACCATCTATGAAGATAATCTAACGGGGATATTTTTAATGTTATATTTGAATCTCTCAATTTCGAATATTATGCCATCGGCTCTTGGTAGGTCTGCCGATGTACGTAGACAAACTCACGACATGGCTCGAATCGCACCCACGCGTCCTGACAATTGCACTCAGCAGTGCGACGTTCGCCTTCACAGTCACGACCAACGCCGCCGGTGGCGGGTCGACTATCGGCGGCTTGTAGAACCAAGCGCGCGGCCGATTCAATTATAAGACTTATTTTTCTATGTAGTAGTGAAGTACATATGACGGACTCTTCGAGGGTGGACCTATACAGAAATTTAGTTAGCAGTACACTTTCATCGCCAGTCGATGAGATGGTCATCGCAACTGCTGAAATTGAGTTACTCGAAGCGATCGCTGAGACTCTTCACACGCTGGAAGATCATCCTCGTCGCCTTCGACTGCTCACGAATCGTGAGACGGTCAAAGACGCAGATAACGATTTTATCATTTCGAGTCGGCTGAGTCAGTACATCGAAGACGGGATGCTTAGCCTCAGAGTAAATCGCGAACGACATCCATCGTCTGTGTTTGTCACGTCCGACGAAGTCACGTACATTCATCCGACGACTGAGGATGAAGGTATCTTACTGTCTTCTGCCGACGGCGATGTCGTCATTGCTGTTCGTGAAAAATACATCTCACAATGGAAAGATGGCCGCCGGTTCCAGTTGTCTAAGCCATCGTACGCTCGAATGTTGGAGAGTATTGGCGATGACTTGGGCGAATCCATGGAACAGAGTGTTCAGAGCGTCTTCGAATCTGCTGGGTTAGCCCACCGTGGCGAGAGTCAGATGGACGAAGTCGATATTTACCTGCTCGTCGGTGCCCAGAACAACCAGCAGTTCTACGACATCTGTAATTGGGGCGAGGATATGGGCATCGCAAGCCGAGCGAAGTTCTCCAAGCACAAGCGCGCACTGGAAGATGCTGGTCTCATCGACACCGAGAAAGTTGCGACCGATATCGGCCGCCCTCGCCAGCGATTGGTTCTGGCGAACGACTCGCTCACGTCGCTTTCGCCTGTCGAGGTCATCCAGGCCGCCCAATCCGTGTTGTAGGTCACGACGACACGAGCGAATCTGGGAGCGATACCGGGTCGGAAGGTCTGGTGGTGGTTTGAATACTTGCTCCGACCGGTTCTCTGTTCGGTTCGTACGTCTCTCTGCGTGAACCTCACGAACGTAGTGACTTCTTTTGATGCTGTTGTAGCGCATCTATCTACATATGGAAGGGTTTGGTCACACCGAGAGTCGGTCACGACGAGTCCAGTCGTTCCCTGCGTACGGACCCATCGATGCCGCGATTAGCTACACCGTGTTCTACATCTTCGTCGAGTACGCGACACAAACTATCGTCGAGGCGGTGACGACTGTGTTCCCAACTGTATCACCGTCGAGTGTTCGATTTGGCCTCGCCGTCTTCCTGTGGTTCATCTTGGCGGTGACGCTCCTCGACCAGATTCGTCGTCAACTCTCGGCACTTGGTGGCGACGCGACAGACGATAGTCGCTGGTATAACCGACCATCCGGCGTTCCGTCCGGGTCGTGGATGGTCGTCTACGGTGTACTTACGGTCGTCGGGGGTGCGATTGCGTATCTCACTTTCGACAGCGCCCTCGAGACGGGACGAGTGATGATACAACTCGTCGCTACGCTCGATGTGTCGAGTTTCGTCCCTCTCGATTTCATCGTACTCGTGGTCTTTTTCGTCTCGTTCGGGGTAGCGACTCGTTCGCTCGATAGACTGGTAATTGGTGGAATTAGAGCGATAGCGGCGACGAACCGGACAGTTTAGCGTGAGGTCGTTCGGGAGACGGCACCGCAACCGGCTCTCGACGTAGCACCTGCATTTTCTCGTGATTTTCTCGAATAGTTAGTCGCTATTTGTTGACTTATTACAATTATTGAAACAACATTTAATCTTCTAACTGACGTTTATCGACCGCCATGCGAGCTGCGATTTACCACGACCGAAAAGACATTCGAGTCGAAGATATCGAAGAGACACCAGTCGGTGCTGAGCAAGTCCGAATCGAAGTCGATTCGTGTGGAATCTGTGGAACAGACCTCCACGAGTACACGGCAGGACCGATTTTCGTTCCGGGTGACGAACCCCACCCGCTCTCTCAAGAGAAAGCACCGATTAGACTCGGCCACGAGTTCAGCGGGATTATTACCGATGTCGGTGACTCGGTGACGGACCTCAAAGAAGGAGATGCAGTGGCGATTAACCCGATTCTCTACTGTGGCGAGTGCCGCCAGTGCAACGAAGGGAACTACCACATCTGCGAGTCGATTGGCTTTCTCGGCCTGTCGGGTGGCGATGGTGGATTCGCAGAGAGCGTCGTCGTCGATGCAGTACACGCCGTTCCACTCGGCGACGACATCCCACTGGAGTACGGAGCACTCGTCGAACCACTGACGGTGGGATTGCACGCAGTCCGTCGCTCAGGGCTCCGTGCTGGCGACGCCGTCGCTGTCTTCGGCAGTGGTCCGATTGGGCTGTCAGTGATTCAAAGTGCTCGCGCGGCAGGTGCTGGGAAGATTTTCGTCTCCGAACCACGCCCAGCGCGACGCGAGCGTGCTATCTCGTGCGGTGCCGACGAAGTCATCGACCCGACGGAGGTCGACGCAGTCGAGTACATCAAGTCTGAGACGAACGGTGGTGCCGACATCACCTTCGAAGTTGCTGGCGTGGAAGCCTCGTTCAACGACGCGGTGATGAGTACTGCCCCGTCCGGACGCACGACCATCGTGAGTATCTGGGAAAAGGAAGTCAATACGCACCCGAACAACCTCGTTCTCGGCGAACGGACGATTACCGGCACACTCGCTTACACTGGTGGCCCACGCTCGAGAGAAGAGTACGGCATGGTCATCGATATGCTTGCGAACGGCCGACTCGACCCAGAACCGTTCATCACCGACCGAATCGCACTCGAAGAACTCGTCGAGAGTGGATTCGAACGGCTCATCGACCCACAGAGCGAACACGTGAAAATTCTCGTCAAACCGAACGAGTAATTGTGATTCACTCTTTTATTTGGACCTGAGACAAGCACTGCCTCATCTCTATACTGTCTCAGTGCGTACTTCGCTTCGTATCCACTTCACTAGGGCGATGTACCCTTCGGAAGGACCCATTCCCGCAGATATCAGCGGCTATTCGGAGATGTGATTGTGAGATAGTACTCGACCAGCCCGCATCAATAGCATTGAGTCGGTACTTCATTCGATATTTGATTATCGAAGCGAAGCTGAGAGTGGTCGTTAACGAACTTCAGACATATGGCTAGCACGATTGAATTAATTACATCAAATCTTTATGGTTGTAAATATCCGACACAGAACATGGACGAGGAACCAAATATGGGCCGAGCATTCGGTAAGTATCTCTTAATTCTCTTCGCTTCGCTTACTATGTCATTTATCTCGATGCTCCCATTCGAGCAGAGGGCTGAACCAGGGACTTTCCCGAGACTGGTGATGGTTTTGACATTTTTCACAGTATTCACACTTCTCTTTTTGTGGGATGCTGGATATCTGAAGCGGTGAGGTTCAGGTGGTAATGAATTGAAGATGGCGACGACCTTCGAGCTTTCGAGAACTCACCCAATACTCGTTTACCGACTGGTAACGCTGAAATCGCTCCAATTCGGTCCAGTTAATTGAAGCTGAATCGCGGCCCGAATCGAGACTGTATCTCGCGTTTCGGATTTTTATCACCTTTAGAGATACCAATTTGGGATTCAGAACTCGCTCGGGTTCCAGAGAACGTTACACCTGAGGAGTTCTTCTTAGTACTCGACTCCTCTGCTGATGAATTTGAAGTTGAACGCAACGCAGATTCCATTACCATGTCTACAAACGAAGAGTTCCAGTTGACGTGGCCATCAGAGACTGCAATGCGAGTCGATGTTGCGGGCATACGTGCACTCAAGCAGTACGTCTCCGGGTGGGAGCAACTAAACCAGTTTCAGCAGAGTGAGGTTGCTGCGGGCCTCCGAGTCTTTCTTGATACTTGTCCAGATGGTGGGAATGTCAAACTCGAAGAGAATATAGTCGAATCGTGTTGCTCGACGCACGATGTCGTGTCCGTAGTTTGTGCAGAGAGCGGTGATAGACTGCTCGAACAACGGGTCTACTAATCACACAACTACTCTAGTAGACATCTGTAACTACAGCAATAGTCGGTACGTGCCCTGTACTCAGAACAGCTTCAACTAAATGTCAATCGTAATTTGCTCCTAATAACTGAACACCCAGCGTAACGAGCCTTCGCGCTTCAAGCTCGGAAGAGATTCACCACTCGACCGAACTCACCCGGCCATCCGTATCGATATGGCCTGTCAGTTCGTCACCGTCTATCGAGATGGTGACTGTCGCTCCCGTCTCGTCGGCTTCTTGGGTGAGCGTCTGCGGCGTGAGTACTTGCCACGTCGGCGTCGTCGATACGTCGATACCGTGGTCGACGAGAAAGCCCTGCGCTGCCGGATGGAACAGTAACGGCATGACAATTCCTGCCCGAGAGACGTCTCCACACAGGTTGCACGTCCACGAGATAGTTGGCGGCTCGCGTTCGGGTTCGAGTTCACCAGTGAGACGCCCCGCACAGTTCACACAGAATCCCGCGGTGATTTGCTGAAACAGCGTGTACATCCAGCGGTCGAACACTGCGGGGAGTTCATCAGGGTCGTACTGGTCCAGTGTTCCACCAGGGAACCAGAACGTCGAGGTAAAGTCGTCACAGTTGTGACACTCGAATTTGACGTGTTCGCTCTCGTACGAGACGGAGAGGGCCGCCGACTCACACTGCGGGCAGGGGTCGTCCGTCGTTACCTCGGATAGTTCGGCGTCCGCGGTGTACGTTCCAGCGATGAGCGCCCCGACGACTTGGTGACCTGCAATCGTCAGTTCGTACCCGTCTTCGGTGCGTCTGACGAACGTCCCTTCGAGCTTTCCGAGATGGTAGTTGAACTTCCCTGAGTCGCGTTCGCCGACGCGCGCTCGGAGGTCTGAGAACGTCTGAGGTGTGTCTCGAACCTCGCTCAGTGCGCGTAGGATTTCGATTCGGAGTTCACTACTAAGGAGTGAGAAGACCGCTTCGGGCTGTTTTCGCGTCACGTGAATCGCATCACCGCTCATGACTCTGCTATCGGGCGGGTGCCGTATCATGGTTACGTCGACGCCCGCTTACGATTGCTCGTGCCACTACGAGTGTCGCCTCACGACTGAATTACTCGTTCAAAAATATAAAACAGAAATATTCATAGATTCTCAACTCGTCGGATACATACGATGGAGCCAATGCAAGCAGACGCGATACCCGACGAACCGACCGGGAGCGCTGCGGCGGTACTCGACGTAGAGGGGCTACGGTACACGTATCCTGGCAGTGATAAGCCGACGCTCCGCGGATTGGACTTCGCGATTCACGAAGGCGAAGTGTTCGGCTTTCTCGGCCCGAGCGGTGCCGGAAAGAGTACGACGCAGAAAGTCCTCATCGGTCTTCTCGAAGAGTACGAAGGGCGAGCGACGACGTTCGGGAAAGAAGTCAGTGAGTGGGGAAAAGCGTACTACCAGCACGTCGGTGTCTCGTTCGAATCACCCAACCAGTACTTGAAGCTCACTGGTCGAGAGAACCTCCAACTCTTCGCGTCGTTGTACGATGGCGAGACGGCGGACGCCGACGAGTTGCTGTCGATGGTCGGGTTGGACGACGCGGCCGACATGCGCGTCGAAGCCTACTCGAAAGGCATGCGGATGCGCCTGAATTTCGTTCGTGCGCTGATTCACTCACCGAAACTGTTGTTTCTCGACGAGCCGACGACCGGCCTCGACCCACGAAACGCACGCATCGTGAAGAACATCGTCCGCGACTTACAGCAACAGGGTACCTCCGTGTTTCTCACCACTCACGACATGACCGTCGCCGACGAACTCTGCGACCGCGTCGCGTTCATCGTCGATGGTGAGATTCCGGTTCTTGACACTCCATCCAATCTCAAGAAAGAACACGGCGCGCCGCTCGTCACCGTCGAATACCGACAGAGTGGCTTGCTCGAAACGGCGCAGTTCAATCTCGATTCGATTGGTGCAGACGAATCCTTCCAGCGACTCCTTACCACGTCGGCTGTCGAGCGAATCCACTCCAGCGAGGCCACACTCGAAGACGTGTTTATCGAGGTCACTGGTCGGGAGTTGGTCTAAGTGAGCGTTCAGTCGATGACTGGGTGGGATGCCCGATTGCAGTACAGATACGGTTTCTACGCCATTTACGCAGTCGTGACTGCGCTGTTCATCATCGGGCTAAAGCAACTTCCCGCGAGCGCGCAAACGTCTGGATTGGTCCTCATCCTCTTCAGTGACCCCGGATTCTTGGGCTTCTACTTCGTCGGCGCGCTGGTCCTCTTCGAGAAGAACGAGGGCGTCCTCGACGCGCTCGTGAGTTCGCCGCTCTCGGTTCGCGACTACCTCACCTCGAAGGCGCTCTCGCTGTCGGCCATCGCTCTCCTCGGTGCGACGACCGTCGCGCTGGCCGTTTACGGTCCTTCTTTCAACTGGCTCTGGTTCGTCCTCGGAATCGGACTGACTGCGTTCGTCTTCACCTTGCTCGGGTTCGTCGCAGTCGCCCGATTCGACACGCTGAACACCTACTTCATGACGGCGATTCTCTACTTGACGCCGCTGTCGCTCCCGTTGCTCGACTTCTTCGGCATCGTCGAACACCCGCTGTTCTACCTGTTCCCGACACAAGCGTCGCTCGTTCTCATCACCGCCGCCTTCGAGGCTGTTCCAGCGTGGGAAGTCGGCTACGCTGTCGGTTACCTCGTCGTCTGGACGGTCCTCAGTTACGTCCTCGCTCACCAGGCGTTCGTCAGACACATCGTCCGTGGAACTGCGGGTGGAGAGACGACTCCACAGCGACACGACCCGGGAGTACTCGCAGGCCGTTCGCTCGGTCCCACGGCGACACTCATCGTGACAGACCTCCGCAACTGGAGTCGTGACCCGCTCTTACTCTATATTGGGTTCTTACCGATACTACTCGGGATTCTTGTTCGATTCGGCCTCCCACCACTCGATGCCGCGCTGACGTTCGTCGAACTCGCCGCGTATTCGGATGTGTTGCTCGCAGCGCTGCTCTTGCTCCCCGGTGCGACGTTCGGGTTCGCGGCGGGCATCTTCATGCTCGAAGACCGTGAGCAGGGAATTTTACAGGCATTCCGAACGACGCCGCTCACTGGCCGTGGCTACCTTCGGTACCGCGGACTCGTGTTCTTGGTACTCACGTTCGTCATGACGCTCGTCGTTGTCCCGCTCGTGAACCTCGGAACGCTTCCATTGGGGACTTTCATCGCACTCGCACTGGTTGGGTCGCTCCACACTGCCGTGACTGGGTTGTTGATGGCGAGTCTCGCATCGAACACTGTCGAGGGTGTCGGTGTGAGCAAGGGCCTCGGATTCTTGATTATCGGCCCGATGGTTGCGCTCACACTCGTTGCCGAGCCGCTCCTGTTCCTCGCCGGTGTCTTCCCGCCGTTTTGGGTGATGAAAGCGACCGTCCTTGCACTCGCGGGCGACGGTGGTGTCTTCACCTACCTCGCCATCGGTGTAGCCTACAACGCGCTCGTCATCACGGGACTGCTCCGCCTCTTCAACCGTCGGTCGGACTAGTCTCGTCGGTTGAAGGTGGGTGCCTACTCGTAGATGAGAACAGAAAACTCACGACTTATGTATTTTTGATTCTTTTATTCTCTTATGCGAGGGTTCTCTGACGACGAACGCAAACGGATTCAAACGCGACTTATCGAGGCCGGTCGCATGCTCTTTTCGAGGTTCGGAATTGGCAAGACGACCATTGCTGACCTGACCAGCGAAGTCGGCATCGGCACGAGTACGTTCTACCAGTTCTACGATTCGAAAGAGGAACTCTACCTCGCAGTACTCGAAGACGAGGGCGAAGACATCGCCGAGCGCATGGCAGCGGAAGGATTTCTCGAACTCGACGACCCACAGGAGACTGTCGTGCAATTCCTTCGCTTCGTCATGGACGAAATCGAGACGAACCCGCTCACTCGGCAGTTACTCATCGAAGATAACATCGAGCGCATTCGAGACCAGCAGTCCGAATCAGACCGACAGACAGAGCAACAACAGGACATCGACTTCGTACTCTCTTTTCTCGGCCCATTCATCGAAGATGGCCGGTTGTACGGTGAAGACCCCGAGACAATCGCCAGCGCCGTCGTCTCCATCCCGTATCTGACGCTCCATCAGGAAGATATCGGAACCGAGCGATACCCCGCGGTACGTGACCTCGTAATCGAGTCGTTTGCGCGTGGATTGGTTCGAGACACGACCGACCACTGACCCAATTTTTCGCTTCTCCCGTTCTGTGGTCGAATGAATTACCAACGGGCTCTACAATGTGCAACCAGTAAACGAATACTCTCGATAAATGAAGATTGAAGAACATAGTGGTGGAGTATTTACAGCACAGCTATACCGATTACGAGACGTTCCTGCTCGGTTCGCGTTCGCAGCGTTAGTCGGGAGCAATCGGTTTTGGGCAGGACTCGTCGTTGCATTACCACTCACACTGCTCCTTGCATCACGAGTTAGCGATGTATTCGTCCCGCTTGCTGCGGGTGTTCCGATTGGAATCTGTCTTTGGCTCTTGTGGATGAGCCACGAGTTTGTCTCTCCTGTGCTGACCGTCGATACTGAAAACCGGGCGTTGATAAAGTCGAAGCCATACGATACGGGAGAGTATGCACCAATCGATGTTGACGACCTCGACCACGTCTCTATCATCCGATTTTCCCACAATTCGGTCGTGAACTTTCACTACACTCACCGGTTCGTTTCCAAACCACTGTCTACTGCGATATCCGTCACAGAGACCGACGATTTCGAGACTCAACTAGAGCAGCTAGATGTCGAGGTCTCTGTTGCTGAGTTCTCCCCACGCTTGTCGTCTTCTAACTCGACTTATCTCCGTCTCGTTGCGACGCCAATCGTACTCGTCGGCTTGCTACTCACTATCTGGTATCTGTATGGCCTCGTGGCTTTTTCGAGCGGTGCTGTGGTCATCCCGCTATTTACGATGATTCTATTCGGAATCTATGGTGCCCTGTGGCGGCGTCGGCTTCAGCGGACTCAAAACGGGCAAGGGAGCGAAGTGGACTGATCAACCTCTGCGTTCATCTGGGAGTGTCCACAATCGAAAAAGTGTTTATTGCCGACATGAGTTTTCGACAATGATGCCCTCCACATGCCCTCGACGGCTACCGCAGTCATCGTACTCACGCAATCTTCGACAAATTCTGGTGTTGTAACTGATGCCAGGGTTTTACGAGCGACTCACGGACGGTTGGGAGCGGGCACTCGATAGCATCCAACTCATGCTGGTTCCCATTCTGTTTGCGTGTACAGAGATAACGAAGATACAGTCCGTGTTCGCGCACGACGGCATATACGTCGGCTTCACGTTCGGGTTGCCAATCTCTGTTGGGACCGTCTGGCAGTTTGTGAGCGCACCCAATGAAGGGCTGAACGTCAACCTCGGTGTTCCAGTTGGAGAAAATCCAGGATTACTGGTGCCCGTCTTTGGCTTACTCGTCGTGAAAGCCGCCCTCTCTGCTGGCTACTTTGGAAGTATCAGAACCCATCTCGAAACAGGTGAGTACGACTTTCTCGACAACGTTCGCTCCTACTTTGGGCCATTTTTCGTTCTCGCATTCGTTCCGTTCGTACTCGTGTTACCGTTGGCACTAGGTATCGGTCTCAACGCGACGGGCCTCCCCACGAACCTCGTCGCGGTGTTCGCCGCTTCGCTCCTCTTGTTCCTCATCACTGTGTACCTGTTCTACGCGACCCCCTACCTTATCGTTCTTCGAGACACTGGCATCGTGGCGGCGCTTCGAGGCTCGTTTGCGTTGGCTACGCAGGGGGGTCCATACCTTTCGTACTTCCTCGCGTACGGTCTCTTCGTCCTCGTCGTCTCGCCGTTTGCGACGGCATTTGTGGTTAACGTCCCCGGAATCGGGCTATTGCTCGGCATCGTCGGCGGTGGCCTGCTCGGGCTTGCATTGAATATCACGACGATGCGCTTTGTCGCTGACATCGACCCTGAGTCGCATGCTTTCGATTCGTGGGACGAGTCTTCACCGAGTCGCTCTAATTGAACTGCGTGGTGACTCGTCTTTTCGAAGCCGACGTTCTGGTTTCAAGAATTACTTAATCCGAACATACTCGCCAGTTGATGTGGATTCGAGAGCGGTACGCGTGGACTGAAACAGTTCTTCGAGGCCTAACCCACTGCTGACAGAGTATTCCAAGCCTGCCCAGTGAAGGTTTTGAGACGTAGGATGATGCTATCGAACGCCGGGCTGAAACCCATTTATTGGATGATTAGCATTCGCCACCAGCAACAGTACACCTGCTAACAGTACATCTCTCTTCGACGAGGCTTCGATTGCAATAAGAGGTTTATCTGAATCCGAATAAATTATTTTTCATATTGAATCACTGATAAAATAACTATGTCTATTGAGTTCGTTGGTGGGTTCATAGCATGGACGACATGATCCCGTTGCAGCAAACAGCTGATTTTCCAAACCCAGAGACAGCGGACCATATCACGTACAATCCACCCATTGCAGACCTCCGAACATTCTCTACTGCCCTCGAAACGACGACCGAATTCGGGTCTCCATCATACGTCAGTGACTACCGTTCTCGAAGCTCGGCTCAGACAGCCACCGCTATCGACGACACCTTCGACAGCGACGACTACGCCGTATTCGAGCGAGCGACTGAGTGGGTGAACGACCCACGAAACGACGTGCTCTGTGTCGACCGGGTCGTCGGCCGAAGCGAAGGTGTGTCCGCTGTCTGCCGGTTGTTCCTCCCCAAAGAATACGGTCGAATCGCACTGGCGTGGGCGAAACTTCTCGAACCCTCTGACGGTGTTGAACCGGATTTCGTCACGGTACAACTGCCAGATGCGACCGATGAACCCTGTATCCGCGTCCTACCCGATGATGGTGTGACAGTGGTGCTTGGGAGCGACTACACAGGCGAAGCGAAGAAGTCGTTCTTGCGTCTCTTCATGTACCGAGCGAAGCAGATGGGTGGTCTCGGACTCCACGCTGGCAGTAAGCGGGTTCGACTGACCAACGCCAACGGACGCACCCGCGAAGTCGGACAACTCTTCTTAGGGCTCTCGGGGACTGGCAAATCGACGCTGACCAGCCACGGTCTCTGGTTGGACAGCCCCGAGGGTGCAGAGATGCTTCAAGACGACGTCTGCGCACTCCTCCCGTCTGGGACTGCTGTCGGCAGCGAAGGCGGCGGTCTCTACATCAAGACGCTTGGACTCGATGCCGACGAACAACCCGAACTCTACGAGGCTGCGAGTGCTGAGAGTGCGGTACTCGAAAACGTGGCTGTCGATGAGGATGGATGTGTCCACTTCGATGAGCCTCGGTACGGCCGAAATTCGCGTGCTGTCATCCAGCGCGATTGTCTCACAAGTTCTGCCGACGATATCGACCTCGAACGCGTTGACCAGATATTCTTCATCACACGCAACCCGCTGATGCCACCAATCGCAAAACTCGACGAGAGGCAGGCTACTGCGGCGTTCATGCTCGGCGAATCTATCGAGACGAGCGCGGGTGACCCCTCTCGTATCGGCGAATCGATTCGAGTCGTCGGCACGAATCCGTTCATCATCGGACCGAAAGGTGAGGAGGGCAACCGGTTCCGTGACTTAATCGAGACACTCGATGTGGACTGCTTCGTCATCAACACCGGCGTCGTCGGCACCGACGAACCCATCGACGTCGGCGTCGAGGAGACCGTCGCTATCCTCGAAGGTGTCTCCCGAGGAAGCATCGAGTGGACCTACGACGACACGCTCGGCCTGTCTGTTCCATCCTACGTCCCGGGTATCGACATCGGTCAGTTCGTCGTTTCCGACCACGTCGAAGATGCCTCTGACGCACTGCAAACGCTGCGAGCGGAACGTCGGGAATATCTATCTCAGTTCGACACCCTCGACGACGACGTTCTCGACTCGGTGTACTGATTCGGCTGGAATAGTGCGGTAATTGGGGCTCTTACTCCCAATTACTTTCCCGAACATTCTGTTCCAACACATCGAGCAGGTTTGCATCGCTTCTCGACAGGTCTGCATTACGAAAGTGCGGGATGATTTTTCGAACCCGCTGAAGCGTCACATCCCTCAGTTCAGTGAGTGAACACGTTCCAGACTGTTCGATTCCGAGTCGCTTTGACTCGTCTTCGATACTGTCTTCTCGGTAATAATTCGTCACTCGAACGCAACCCTCACCCGTGGCCTCGAATAGTAATAGTGAGGGCCGATTGATGAACCACTTTACTCGATTCTCACCAGCGTGCAGTCGATTCAGCACATCGAGTAGCTCGTTCAGAAACGACACCTCCCACGTTTCGAAATAGGAGCCTTCACCTGGAATCCAGGAATCTCCAACCCGAATTGAGACACCACAGTAGGGGTCGTAATCGTCTCCTTTGTGGACTGGGTGCCATGGTGTGCCTTCGTTATTCTTGAAATCGAACGCTACCTTGGCTTCTTCACCCATTGAATTTCATTTTAAACCATATTTCGGACGTTGAAAACACTTTGCTGGCCCCACCTCGACATCGAACCAAGCGTCTGTCTTACGATTGGGTTACTTGGCATATCTGACTGAGTCTCCGAACGTCTAGAAGACGCGCTATCGTAGTAGCCAATCGAGTTTCTGTGCCCGGTTTTCTAAGAGGTGAAGTTGAGATAGATGCCACCTTGTGGGTTCGTTATTACGAACGTGGTCAATGATTCGTTGTACCCACTCAAGTGCTGATTTACTGAGTGCTATTATCGAACAGACACCTGTCTTCTCAATACCCAGTCGTTCCGATTCATCTTCGATACTCTCCTCGGAGTAGTGATTCATGACACGTACTTTGTCGGAATTTATTTTTTCGAAAGATATCGCTCGTCCGCCGCCTAACAATATTTCCTCTTTATCTGACCCCTCAATGAGATTTTTCAGAACAAGCAACTGTTCAATCCAGAAACTCACTTCCGGGGCTTCTGTATAAATGTCTTCTCCGGGTATCCAAACGCCCCCTGCACGGATTGCGACTCCGCACCGGGGGTCGTAACGCTCTCCCTCTTGGTCTGCATCCCATGGCGTTGGCTCGAAGTGACGAATGTCAAACTCCGCCTCGCCTCCATTATTCATTTCTCCGAGAAATACTCCTTTACTTACACACTTATCTCCATCGTCAGTAGCCCCCGCTCTGTATCAGTTCTGTACGAAGGCGACGACGGTCAGCGACACTAACCACGGAATCCGTGGAGCGAAACCCCAAATGTCGAACAAAAATAGAACTGAAAGTTTGGTGCGTGCCACTACGTCCGCTTAGGCGTCTCCCATGCGAAGAACGGGTTTAATGGTGTCTCCGCTTTCGGAGTCTTCGACTGCTTGTTCGATGTCTTCGAAGTCGTAGTAGGTGACGAGTTCGTCGAACGGGAACTTCCCCTGTCGGTAGAGTTCGATGAGGTCGGGAATGAACTGCTGTGGGTCGGAGTCGCCTTCGACGATACCGGTGATGTTCCGGCCGTTCAAGATGAGATTGTTGACGTCGTAACTGGCTTCGGTGCCGAGCGCCGGTGCGCCGATGATGCCGAGTGTGCCCCGCTGTGTGAGCGATTCGGTCGCCTGCTCTGCGACCGTTGGTACGCCGGTCGTCTCCAGCGCGTAATCGACACCACCGGTGAGTTCCCGAACTGCTTCGACCACGTCGTCTACTGCTTCGGCGTTCACCGTCTCGGTAGCTCCGACCTCCAGCGCCTTTTCGAGACGGTTCGGCTTGAGGTCGATAGAGACGATGTCGGTACACCCCTTGAGATTGGCCGCCATGACGGCCGCCAGTCCAACCGACCCAGCGCCGAAGACAGCAATCGACGAACCTGCTTGCGGGTCCAGAGAGTTGATGACGCCACCTGCACCCGTCTGGATACCACACCCGAGTGGGCCGAGCAGTTCCAGTGGGACGTCGTCTTCGACGGGAACGACGTTTCGCTCGGTCGCAATCGCGTACGTGGCGAACGACGACTGGCCGAAGAAACGACCACTGATTCTCTCTCCGTTTTGCGAGAGTGGGGAGGTTTCGTCACTGGGTCGGGCACCGCCGAAGTTGTGTGCGAAGAACGCCTCACAGTACGCGGGGTGGCCGTCTCGACAGCTCGTACAGGTTCCGTCGTAGTCGAAACTCAAGACCACGTGGTCGCCCGGTTCGACTCGTGTCACGTTCGACCCAACCTGCTCGACGACACCAGAGCCTTCGTGGCCGAGAACCGCCGGAAGTGGTGTCGGATACATTTGGTCGCGGACGATCATGTCTGTGTGACAGACCCCTGCTCCGACGACACGGACGAGTACCTCGTCCGACTGTGGTTCTTCGAGAGTTACTTCTTCGATTTCGAACGACCCACCTTTTTCGTGGGTCACTGCTGCTTTGATGTTCATTGCTATCCAACAACACAATTGATGTTACTGAAACAACATACTTCTTTTGTTGCAGTATCTATACTACCTGTCATACACGGTCTCACATGGCTGAAATGCACGAATTCAGTACTATGGATTTCTCCGACGAGTTGGTTGTTGCATCCACTGGACTGAATTGATTGGCCCGGACTGGACTGAACTGAACTCCGGCCACCTCCGACGCCATCTTTATTATACCTTGTTGCATATAATCGGACAGTGTATGGCGAGATGAAACAAGAAACGCGAGTGTGTCTTCGAGTTCTTCCCGGCGACGACACGAAGATTTTCAGGCTTCGGGCGGCGGACGACGTACTCCGACTCCTCGTCGACGCACACGAGACGGAGTTCACGATGAACGAACTCGCCAACGAGACGGACTACAGTCGCTCGACTGTGTGGCGAGCGGTCGAACTCTTGGACGAACTCGGTGTCCTCGACATTCGCGAGACGACACAACGAAAGTACGTCTCCATCGACAACGGACATCTCGAAAAAGACGACCCGATACTCGCTATCGAACAGGCCGAGTATCACGAACCAGTTCGAGCGTTCGTCGCTCGGGTGAAGAGCGCAGTTGCAGACACGAACGGCATCGACTCCTTGGTCGGCGTCCTCGTGTTCGGGAGCGTCGCCCGCGGCGAGGCCGACAGAAAGAGCGACATCGACCTGTTCGTCCTCGTCAGCGGCGACCGAACGACTGCCCGTCGCGTCGTTTCGGATATCGCAGCCGACCTCGGCGACGAGCGATTCGACGGCGACCGGTTCGCCTTCGAACCGTTCGTGGAGACAGTCGAGAGTGCCCACCGCGTGGGTGAGAAACTCCGCGAGCAATTCAAAGAGGGTGTCACGGTGTACGGGACCGACGAGTTCCAACAGGTCAGAAAAGAGGTGATGAGCCGTGAGCGGTAATCGAATCGAAGAGTTAGTTGACGAGGTGCAGGCGGCCTTCGATTACCGACCGGACGAAATCGAGGTCGGTCTCGACACCAACGAGGCAGATGTACTCCAACTTCGGAAGTCGTGTCGGCTCCTCGCTGGCGCAGAGACACTGCTCGAACAGGGCTTCTACACCATCGTCATCGAGACGTCGTTCGTCGCAATCGAGCGAGTCGTCGAGTTCAAACTACTCGAAGGCGGTGTCGAACCGCGAGACCTTCCGGGGACGCACCCGGCTGTGTACACCGAAGCGGCGAGACGAGGTATTCTCTCGGAACGCGTCGCATCGAACCTACAGGACTTGTGGCGAAACCATCGGGCGAAGACGTACTATCAAGACGGACTCGCGGCGAAAGGCCGTGCAGAGAAACTGTTTGCGCTCGCCGCTGAGACGCACACGTTCGTCGTGAACCAATCGACCAAACGACACGAGTGCATCTGTGAGTAAGTCTCTGACGTAGTTCCGAGGCGGAGCGAGTGTCGAACGACGGTAGACAATTTCGTGGTATGCGTCCTCTCTCAAAGTTTTAGGACTCCCTAAAATTCGTAAGGAATTTATTGGTTTAGGATAGCCTAAAACTAATGGCATTCGATGAGCAGGGTTCCGAATCGTTCGGACGCCGCGACTATCTGAAGTACACTGGGGCAGCGATTACGGGTGTCGCGTTGGCCGGTTGTACCGGTGGAAGCGGCAGTGAGGCGACGACTGAGTCGGAGACGACTGCGCCCGAGACCGAGACGACCGAGGAAGCCGCGGAGTCCTACACGGTGTCGATGGTCCCTATCGGCGATGTCGAGTTCGATTCGGTTCCCGAAACGTGGGTCGCTAACAACGGTAGCTGGGCCGACATGGGTATCGCACTCGGTCTCGAACCACCGAAGGGCGTGTGGCTCACCAGCCGATACCACACCCAGTACTACGACGACATTCCGGGTGTGTCCGTGGACAAGAGCGACATGGTCTCGCTCTACCAAGACGGCGTCAGCAAGGAGTTGTTCTACGAACTCGACGCCGACGTACACGTCATGGACCCCAACTTCCTGATGAATCGATTCAAGGGGTGGGAACAGGCGGACGTTGACGAGGTGGCCGAAAACATCGGTCCGGTCTTCGGGAACTGTATCTACGCACAGCATTACCCGTGGCACGAAGACTACCGCTACTACTCCCTCTACGAAGGCTTCGAGAAACTCGCAGAGGTCTTCCAACGTACTGACCGCTACGAAGCGTTCGAAGCGGTCCACGCCGACTTTCAGGCGAACCTCGCACCGGTCGTTCCAGCACGCAGTGAACGGCCCGCCGTCGCCGTCCTCTGGGGTGTCGGTGACCAACCCGAACAGTACTACCCGTACATCGTCGGCGACGGGACTGGGTTCAAACACTTGACCGACCTCCAAGTCAAGGACGCACTCGCGGAGACGGACATCAAGGATTTCCACGGCAGTCGCGCCGCAATCGACCTCGAAACGCTCCTCGAAGTCGACCCCGAGGTCATCATGCTCCGCGGCTACGAGTCGAAGACCGAAGATGAGTTCCAGAACTCGGTCGTCGAGTACCTGAAGAATCACGACACTGCAAGCGCCCTCACTGCCGTCGAGAACGACGACGTGTACCGCGCTGGCGGTCTGTACCAGGGTCCGATCACGAACCTCGTACTCACCCAGCGGACGGCCAAGCAACTCTACGACGTGGACGAACCGCTCTACGACAAACAGCGCGTCGCCGACATCGTCAACGGAGACCTCTGAGGATGCACACAGGCGATGACGAACCGATGTCTGAACGCCCACGCTGTGGGTCGATTTTGGAGGCATGTCCGTAATGAGTTCTATCGAATTTGACACGCACGTCGCCGACGGTGCCACCGCTGAGTTTGATTACGACGTGGTCATCGTCGGCGGCGGTCCGACCGGTTGTTCGGCAGGGATTTTCACCGCACGTCACGGACTCGATACAGTCATCTTTGACCGTGGAAACGCCGCACTCAAGCGCGCCGCATACGTCGAAAATTATCTCGGGTTTCCCGGCGGGGTCCACATCGAAACGCTGTACGACCTGATGCACGACCACGCCCGGAGCGTTGGGTGTGCGTACGTTCCCGACATGGTCGAATCTGTGACCCATGCCGACGGCGACGGATTCGTCGTCGAGACCATGGACGACGAACGAGTGACGACCCGGTACGTCCTCGCCGCGTCGTGGTACGATGGCGAGTACATGCGTCCACTCGGTGGGGACGAGATGTTCGAAGCACACGACCACGGCGATGGTGACGTACACGAACACTTCGACCCCGACTACTCGGACAAAAATGGCCGAACGCCTATCGACGGTCTCTACGTCGCAGCACCCGCAGGAGAGCGGAACGCACAGGCAATCATCGCGGCCGGAACCGGCGCGCACGTTGCTCGATGCCTGCTCGAAGACTACCGGCAGGAACTCGGCTTCCCTGCGGGCGTCGCACCACACTACGATTGGCTTCGCCGAGAGTCCGAACTGACCGGTGAGTGGGCAACACGCGACCGATGGCGTGAGTGGTTCCACGGCCAACTCGCCGCAGACGGCGCTGCCCACGACTACGACGAAGACGCCGAGTACGACGAGCGACTCGTGGAACTCCGTGAGGCCTACATCGACCGGGCCTTCCGCACGCAAGTCGAGGCCGAGGAAATCGAAACCCGATGGAAGCGAGGACAAGCACGACTCCTCGACTACATCGACGACGACCAAATTCTCGAACGTGCCCGTGAAATCGAGACACGCGCCGACCACTCAACTGAGGTGGCGAACGATTGCGAGTAAAACAGCACGTTCGACCGAATCGAACTCGGCCGCTGAAGGGTGGTTCGATGGTTCGCTCGTCGCGGTCATCTTCGCAAGTCTCCTCGTTATCCTCGTCGGCGGCCTGTTGCAGGTGAGCTTCGGTGCGTTCTCGATGACGCTCATCGAGGCCTGGCACGCCGTCTTCAATCCCAACGTGGTGTTCAACCCACAGGCGTGGAACGCCTTCCTCCTCGGCGGTGAACTCCCCGAGATGAGCAGAGAGAGCCTCATCGTCTGGAACATCCGCCTCCCACGCGTGTTCGTCGCCATCCTCGTCGGTGCGAACCTCGCCGTCTCGGGTGCAATCTTCCAGGCAGTCACGCGAAACGAACTCGCTAGTCCGTTCATCCTCGGTGTCTCCTCCGGTGCCGGGTTGATGATTCTCCTGACGCTCGTCGTCTTCTCTGGACTGTCGGCGTTCCTCCCGCTTATCGCCTCGTTCGGTGGGGCGATGGCGTTCCTCGTCGTCTACGCAATCGCGTGGAAGAACGGAACTTCACCTGTTCGGCTGGTCCTCGCTGGCGTTATCGTCGGCACCGTCTTCGGAAGCCTCCAGACGGCGATGTTCTTCTTCGCCGATAGCATCGGCATCGTTCAGAGCGCAATCGCGTGGACGACTGGGTCGCTCACGGGAACCGACTGGGAGCAGGTTCGGATGGCACTCCCGTGGACCATCCTCGCCATGTTTCTGGCGCTCGTGAGTTCTCGCCAACTCAACGTCCTCCTCTTGGGCGAGCGAACGGCGAAGGCACTGGGCATGTCGGTCGAGAAAGTCCGATTCGCCCTCTCCGGCATCGCCGTCCTTGCGGCCGCTGCGAGTATCGCCGTCGCCGGAATCGTGGGCTTCGTCGGTCTCATCGTGCCGCACATGGTCCGCAATCTCGTCGGCAGTGAGTACAAACGCCTCATCATCGGTTGCATGTTCGTCGGCCCGGCGCTCATGGTCACCGCCGACGTCGGTGCCCGGTTGGCGTTGAATCCGGTGCAGATACCGGTCGGTATCGTCACCGGCCTCATCGGTGGGCCGTACTTCCTGTATCTCATGCGTAAACAGACACAGCTGGGTGAAATCTAATGACGACTCCACGCCCATCACCTCGGAAAGACGCACAGGAACGTGACGAGAACGTCTCCGAATTCGAGTACGAGAGTGACTCTCCGGCGAGTCGTCTCGTCGGCGAAAACCTCGCAATCGGCTATCCGACTACCGACGAACCAATCGTCGAGTGCGAGAAAGTCGTCATCCCGGAAGGTGAAATCACGGCCCTCGTCGGGCCGAACGGAAGCGGGAAAAGTACGCTCCTGAAGGCGATGTCGAACCAATTGACGCCAGAGCGCGGCAACGTCTTACTCGACGGAACCGACGTGCAGTCGCTCAAACCCAAAGCGCTCGCACGGCAGTTGGGGTTGCTTTCCCAAGAGAACGAATCCCCCGCGAGTTTGACCGTCGAAGACCTCGCGTATCACGGGCGCTACCCTCATCGTGGGTTCTTCGAATCGGTCACCGAAGACGACGGGGCCGCGGTCGAACGCGCTCTCGCGCTCGCCGGTGTGAACGATATTCGACACGAGAACGTCGGCAACCTCAGCGGCGGCCAAAAGCAACTCGCGTGGATTGCGATGGTTCTCGCCCAAGAGACCGACGTCCTCTTGCTCGACGAACCGACGACGTACCTCGATTTGCACCACCAACTGCGTGTCATGGAAGTCGTCGAGACGCTCACTACCGAGCGTGACATCACCATCGCCGTCGTCTTGCACGATATCGGCCAAGCCGCGCGATTTGCCGACAACCTCATCGCAATGAAAGACGGGGGACTCTACGACTGGGGTCCGCCGAAGACGGTGGTTACCGAAGAACTCCTCGCCGACGTGTTCCGCGTCGATGCGAGTGTCGATAGCGAGAGTCCGACCGGCCCACACATTTCTCCGCACCGTGCGATTCCAGACCGAGAGTGAACGCACGGCTCACTCGTTACTGATTTTTGGTTTCTGCGCCCGAACGACCTCGAACAGATTCGGTCGCTCCAGCAGACCTACGGGAGGGGACAAACGGTTATCGACCTGCTCACATCTGCCTCGAACAATCGTTTCACACGCTTTATCGACCAATTCCGGAACTCAGAGTGATATAACCCGTACGTTTCAATGGTACTCTCGTTGATTGTGTTCAATTGTTGAATAGTTGAGCGAAATACGAGAAGATATACATTTGGACGAACGTAGTCGGTTTATGGATCAAACCGGTGGGAATGCATCGTTACCTCCTGAACTATCAGACCGGTTTTCGTACGAGCAACTCGTCGAAGGTGCTCCATTCGGTGTCTTTGTTTTCGACCAGTCCGGCACGATTGTCTACGCCAATGGTGCGGCTGGAACAGTACTCGGATACGACCCGTCGAGACTCGTCGGAACGTCGCTCACAGCTCTCCTTCCTGACGACCGCGCTGACGAGTATTTATCGTTCTTTCAGGCGTACTTGCGCGGTGACGCAGAACGAAGTGATTGGGAGCATACCGAAATTGTCGCCCTCCACAACGACGGCCATAGCGTTCCGTTAGCGACCACGTTCCGCGAGGTCATCATCGACGGTGAGAGCCGATACACGGGTCTGTTTCAGGATATCACCGAACAGGCGATGCTACGCGAGGAACTGCGGGCCAGTCTCGACGCAGTCCACGAACTCTATCAAATCTCGTCGAACGGGTCGCTGTCATTTGCCGAAAAATGCGACCGGATTCTCACGCTCGCACGCGAGTACCTCGGCGTCTCCTATGGGTTCGTCTCGCGTATCACGGAAGACCGACAGGAGATTGTCGCTGCGACCGGTGAGCATCCACGATTGCAACCCGGCGAATCGTGTCCGTTGGAACACACCTACTGTCGAAAGATAGTCGATACGACGGGCCTCTTGGCGGTCCACCACGCAACTGAAGAGAGGTGGGAGAACGACCCTGCCTACGACCGACTCAATCTCGAGACGTACCTCGGGAGTAAACTCGTCGTCAACAACGAACTCTACGGGACGCTCTGTTTCGGTTCATCGACGCCCCATCAACGCCCCGTCAGCGACAGCGAGCGAACCTTCGTCGAACTCGCATCCCGGTGGATGGCCTACGAACTCGAACGCCGAGACAACCAAATCGTCTTAGAGCAGCAGAACAAGCGACTCAATCAGTTCGCCAGTACAGTTGCACACGACCTTCGAAATCCGCTCAACGTCGTCAACGGTCGTCTGAAACTCGCTCGTGAGTCTCACGAAGACGACGAGAACCTCGAAAGAGCCATGGCCTCACTCGAGAAGGCGTTCGACCGAATCGACGAGATGCTCCACTTCGCAAAAATGGGTCAAGTAGGCAAATCAGAACCAGTCTCACTGCAAGAAGTTGCATTAGAAGCGTGGGAAACCGTCTACACCGATGAGTCGATGCTCGTCTTCGAAGACGAACTCGGAATCATTTTCGCCGACCGGTCCCGACTCAGTAGACTCTTCGAGAACCTCTTTCGAAACTCGCTCGAACATGGTTCGTCTGCCGACCACGACACTTCTCTCGGTGAATCCGGCCTCACCGTCAGGATTGGTAGTCTCGACGTTCAATCCGGTTTCTACATCGAAGACAACGGTGTGGGATTCTCGACGGTTGACCACGACCAACTGTTCCAGTACGGTTGCACCGGTAGTCCAACTGGCAACGGCTTTGGACTCGCTATTGCACACGAAATCGCAATCGGCCATGGGTGGACGATTCGACCTATGGACGCCGAATCTGGTGGTGCCCGGTTCGAGTTCTCTGGTGTGGAACTCACCTGAATCACCGGTTTTGTCTCTTCCCAGTCAACAAATAGATAGTTTTTAATTTATTGAAGGAATACTCCGGATAGTTATATTGTGAGTTTGCGGAAGTTCATCCCGACCAAACAAACGAACGATTACTCGCTCGTCGTGGTCAATCGAACCTCGCCACAACCACTCCAAAATATGCTGGAGGGGGTCTTCGAGCACCAGCAGATTTCGGTCGAAGAACAGGCCGTTCCCGCCGATGACGAAGATGTCGTCTGTTTGTTTCAGAATACGACCTGTATCGCAACGTCGCCGCTCGCCGATTTGCAGGACGCGGTACTCCTCATCAACTCGGACTTGTTTCGGACGGGAGTCCACGGGCTCGAAGGCGAAGACATCCCGGCGGTCATCAAGAATCTCGACGATATCTCGTTCGTCCTCCGGGGCTATCCCGAGTCGGACAAGGAGAAATTGCTTCTTATCATCCTCTCGCGCTACATCGAGCGCCTCTCGCTAGAGAGTGACGGTGGAAAACACCGAGCGTCGTTCCAGCGTCTCTCTCGAATCATCGACGAGCGAGGAACCCACAGCGTGTACAAACGGTTGGCTGCCTCAGATGTGGATACACACGTCTACGGGATTCCCGACTGGATGCCGCCGTCGAGTACGGAGTTGACGCTTCATGCTGGGTGGTCTGACGATTTCACCGACTCGTGGTTCGTCACCCATCTCCCCGACGACGAAACGGCACCTCACGCGGCGCTCGTCGCTATCGAAATGCGACCACGAGTCTGGGAAGGTGTCTGGACGTTCGACCCCGAGCGCGTGCGAGAAATCAATCAGTACATCGAACACCAACTCTAGGGTCAGTCTCTCGAATACTCTCTCGTATTAGGCTGTCTCTGTGGTAACTTCTACTTCAATCGGTCGTCGCTCGGATTTCGAGCGTAGAGTGGTAGTCGAACGGGTCTGTTTGGTACTCACTGCACGTTCCCGAACCAGTACTCGCTCTATCTGCCGCTCGAGTTCGGTTTCGCCGATATCACCCGCGACGTACTTCGCTGTAATCTTCTCCAGTGGGGTGCGGATTCGCATCTTCTCTAAGAGGAACTGGTCTGCCTTGCGGGCGACGGTCACGAGTACGACTTCGATTGCTGTCACGGTGATCAGGCCCAAGACGACGGCAGTCAAGACGAACCCCGCACTCATCTCGCCGAAAATCACGAACGATGCGGTTCCGACGACTGCGAGGAATCCGAGAATCGAGAGCGACAGGCCGACGAGTGCGAGGGTGGCGACCATGACCGTGGCGTAGAGCAGTACCCGAAGGACGGCCACGGAGCGGGGATATCTCACGCGCTGATTCATGGAGGGTGTATGTCGTGTATCGACATATCATTGCATGTCCGATTTCGTGAGTAACTGGATTTACTTCACACTCGGTTGGTCGAGACGCCGAATCTCAGATGCGAGGCGGTCTAAATCGAACTCACTCGTCGAGAGGCGTGCCGCGGTGAGTGCGAACCCCGTCGAAACGAGGAACGCTCCGCCGAACGATAACAGATACAGTGGGTCGGCCGCTGGCAGCACCTCGCCGACGAGTGGGACCGAGGTTAGAACCGAACGAAAATCGGGGAAGTAGGCCAACCCGACACTGAGTCCACCGAGGCTACTGACGAGTGCGCCCGTTCCGGTGAGTTGCGTCGAGTACAGCCCGTAGACGAGCGGGAAGGCGACCGCCGCGCCGAGCAAGTCGGCGAGGAAGAAGAGTCTGAGTACACTCTGTGCGCTGAGGCTGACGTAGATTGCGCCGAGCGCGACGACGACAGTCAGGAGCCGCCCCCCGACGAGAAGCGAGCGACCTCGTCGTTCGGTCACCCGCGCAAGGTCCACCGTGACGAGGCTCGAAAGCGCAGTAAAGAGCGTATCGACCGAACTCATGACGAGCATCAGTGCGAGTAAGACGACGACGAGAACGAGCCAATCGGGAAACGCCGTCTGCAAGAGGACGAAGAACGCAACGTCGGCGTTGTACGCCGCGCTCGTCACGTCGGTCACTATGTCCGCGTTTCCGACCGCGATAATCCCGAAGAACGCCGTCACGAAGACGATACCACCGTTGAGAACCGTCGCGTTGCGAAAGCCATCCCGAATCGTCTCGGCGCTCTCGCTGGCGTAGATTCGTTGCCACCACGTTTGGTTGATCAACTCCGCACCGAGGATTGCGAATGCGAGTGCGAGTCCGAACTGGAGTCCCGCAACGAAGCCAAGGTCGAGGAGTACCGGATTCGAACTCGTGATGCCGTCTAGTACCCTGAGCGGTCCGCCGAGTGCGAGAAGTGTCCCGGCGAGTGCGACGACCAACAGGGGGACGACGAGCAGTGCTTGGACGGTGTCGGTGAACATGCTCGCGCTGAGGCCGCCGTAACTCGTGTAGAGGAGGACGAATCCCCCGACGAGAATCGCGGTTTGCCACTGGGGGACGCCCGCGACGAGCGACAGTGCGCCAGCGATGCCCGTCAACTCTGCGGAGAGGAAGATGAACATGTAGAGCGCGCTCATCACCACGACAAACACGTACATCGGCGTCCCGAATCTGGCGTGAGCGTACTCTGTGAGCGAGTGGCCGTTCGGGATGAGTCGCCGAATCCGTGGGCCGAGTCTCGAATAGACGTACATCGGCACTGCCTCGCCGATTGCGTAGCCGATGACGGCGGCGATTCCAAAGCTTGCACCCGCTTCAGGGGCCGAAAAGAGTACCCAGACGCCCATCACCGATGCGACGAGTGTCGCGGTCGTTCGACGTCGCCCGGCGGAGTTACGGGCGCTGATAAGGTCCTCGACGGATTTCACGCGCCCACGGGTGTACCAGAGACCGATACCCGTGAATATGAGGAGTGTGACGACTGTTAGACCAAGTGCTGTGGACGAACTCACCATCTGCTTTCGCCTCTCTTGGATTTGGTTGCCGTGGCGATTGCATCCATAGCAGATACTCTTCGACCGAGCGGAAAAGTATTATGACTGGGTGGTATTTTCTACTTATATTATGGGGGCGTTAACGCTTGCCTCGCAGTTTGTCTGTCTCCATTGTCTCTCTGTAGCCTGTTTCTATGAGTTGACACAGTCACTCAACTGAGGAGTATCAATGATGGTGAGGTCGACATGTTGAACTTGGCATGGAGTTGATGAATCAACGAGAATGATAGAACCGCTTTCAACTTCTCTGCGGTCGGCACTCTCTGTCGTAGCTGGCCTCCTCATCCTCGGTCCAGTAACGATACTCGTATTCGGAATCGGCGGTCGCTCACCCCGGACGCCGTCGCCGTTGGAAATCCTTGGATACGAGGGTCCAATTTGGGCCGTCTTACTCTCTTCGGGTCTTGTTCTCGCCGTGGGCGTTGCGCTCACACTGGCACTCAAACGCAGTGAGCGGGAGTCGTGAACACGCTCAGACAGATGTTTGTCTACGTCCTGTGCTGAGGTGACTCAGCCACAACTGGGGAATTCACTGATACTCCCCGCCCTGCGCTAGGCTCATTTAGCCACGGAGTGTTAACTATCTCACACGAAAGGCCCTCCCGCCATGTGACCAGGCCGCTCCCGACACATGAAACCCAACACTGCCCTTCAAGCGGACGAATCCGAGTACTCGGAAACGCAGTGGCACAGCATGTCACTCGAAGACGTGTTCGAACGCGTCGAGGCCGACGAATCTGGGTTATCGACCGAAGAGGCAACGCACCGCCTCGAATCGTTCGGGCCAAACGAAATTCGCTCGACTGACTCGGTTTCACCATTCGCGCTCTTCGTCGCGCAGTTCCAAGATTTCCTCATCTACATCCTCGTGTTCGCCGCCCTCCTGTCGCTGGGTGTCGGGCTTTTGCCGGGATACGACCCCAATTACGCGGATGCTGTGCTTATCTTCTTGATTCTCTTTGCGAACGGTATCTTCGGGTTCGTCCAGGACTACCAGGCCGAGAAATCTATCGAGGCGCTTCGAAAACTCTCGTCTCCCGAGGCGACGGTCCTCCGCGATGGTTCGAAAATCACTATCGACTCGACCGAACTCGTCCCCGGTGACCTCGTCTTTCTCGAACAAGGCAACGCGGTTTCAGCCGACGCCCGCCTCATCGACGGTTCGGGGTTGGAAGTCGACGAATCTGCGCTCACCGGCGAGAGTACGTCTGTTTCGAAATTCTCCGACCCACTCGATGAAGAGACGGTCCTCGCCGACCGGTCGAACATGGTGTACATGGCCACGTCGGTCGTTCGAGGCCAAGGCAAAGCAGTCGTCGTCCACACCGGAATGAAGACCGAAGTCGGCGGTATTGCGACACAGATAGAGGCTGTCGAAGAGCAAGAGACGCCGTTTCAGACGGAGGTCAACCAGTTAGGAAAGCGTCTCGGCTCCGGTGTCATCGCACTTATCGTGTTTATCGCGGTGGTGCAACTCCTGCTCACCGCGGCTAGTCCACTTGCAGTCCTGCTCGTCGGTGTGACACTCGCGGTCGCGGCAGTTCCCGAAGGATTGCCCGCTGTCGTCACGTTGACGCTCGCACTCGGTTCTCGTCGGATGGTCGAACGCGACGCGCTGGTTCGTCGGCTATCTGTCGTCGAAAGCCTCGGGTCGGTCGATGTCATCGTCACCGACAAGACAGGGACGCTCACCGAGAACCAGATGACTGTCGAAACGGTGTACTTCGACGGCGAGACGTACGACGTGACGGGGACTGGAATGGAGACGGTGGGCGAGTTCCGGCGTAATGGCACTCTCATTGACGCTAGCGTAGTCGAACCGGTGTTGCGCTGTGGTGCGGTGTGTAACAACGCTGAGCGTGCGCCCACGTCCGTGGAGAAGGATTTCTACGGCGACCCGACTGAGGTTGCACTGCTCGTCTCTGCGGCGAAAGGTGGATTTGGAATCGGCTCTTCCTCTGAGCGCCGCCGCGAGATTCCATTCTCCTCTGAGCGAAAGCGTATGACTGTCGTCGTGGACGAAGCGCCTGGATCGTCGTTCTCAGCAGGAATGGTCGAGGTACCTTCGAGTGTTTCTGCCTCGTCTTCGACGACGGCGTACATGAAGGGCGCACCGGAGTTCGTGTTAGAACACTGCACCCACGTCCTCGAATCGTCTGGTCTCGTCACGCTCACCGACGAAAAGCGCGCAGAAATTTTAGCGGTCAATGAATCGTTCGCCCAAAAGGCGCTTCGAGTGCTTGGATTCGCTGCAAAGCACGTGGACGACCCCGATGCCCCCGTTGACGATATCGAAGATGGGATGGTCTTTTTGGGATTACAAGGAATGCTCGACCCACCGCGAACCGAGGTCGAACAGGCGATTGCCGACTGTCGGAACGCAGGTATCAGAGTCGTCATGGCAACCGGCGACAACGTCGAAACAGCGAAAGCGATTGGGTCGGCAATCGGGTTTTCTCCCACCGGCGCACTGACTGGTGCCGATATCGAGGAGTTCTCAGACGAAACGTTGCGCAAGGCGGTCGAGTCGGTCGAAGTGTTCGCCCGAGTCAATCCCGAGCACAAAGTCCGGATACTCGAAGCCCTCCAAGCGAAAGACCACATCGTCGGCATGACCGGCGACGGCGTCAACGACGGTCCTGCACTCCGGAACTCGGATGTGGGGATTGCGATGGGTATCCGCGGCACCGACGTTGCGAAACAAGCCAGCGATATGGTGCTGTTGGACGACAACTTCACGACGATTCGTGATGCAGTCGCCGAAGGACGTGCCATCTTCGACAACATCCAGAAGTTCGTCAACTACCTCCTCTCGGCGAACGCCGGTGAGGTACTCGTGGTCTTTGTCGGCGTGCTTATCGGGACGTTTCTGTTTCCGGAGTTGTTCGCCTCGCAGTCGGAAGCACTGATTCTCACGCCCGTGATGTTGCTGTGGATAAATCTCGTCACCGACGGCTTTCCGGCACTCGCACTCGGTGTGGACCCGAAGGCAGACGGGATTCTCGACCGGCCACCGCGCGATTCACACGACTCGATTCTCGACCGAGAGATGGTCGCTTCGGTGGTCTCTATCGGCGTGTTGATGACGGTTACCGGTCTCGGTGTGTTCTTCTACACGCTCAGTTCGACCGGCCAGTTGCTCCGTGCCCAAACGTTGTTGTTCACGTTCCTCGTCGTCGTCGAGGTTGTTCGCCTCCAAATGATTCGCTCGCGCTACAACCTCTCGCTGTTCTCGAACCGATGGCTCATCGGGGCTATCGCGCTCACACTCGTGTTCCAGTTGGTGGTCCTCTACACGCCGCTCAATCAGTTCTTCGGTGTTCGACCGCTGGCACTCGCCGACTGGCAAGTGATTGCGGTCGGATTCGTCGCATTTCTTGCTCTCAACCTCGGCGTCAATGCACTCTTCGACCGATTCTTCGATTGAAATCGGCTCTCTCGACTCGATTCGATAGCTCATTCCCTGGCGCGTGCTACTGTCTCGTCTCTGTGAGCTGCATGTCGTCTCGCGTGTCGTCCTCGGCGTTCTCTACTGGCAACGTGGAATCTCCCGACGGAGCGCGATAGTGTGTTTGCTTCTCTATACGTCACTCCCTCTTCTAAACGGCTTTCTCTGGCCTCTGTGGGCAGACCTAATATGTTAGCTGACGAACGAGTACGGCGATGGCTATCTCTGAAGACACGGCACGACTGCTGACGAGCGAACCACTGATGGCACATCTCGCCACCTGTGTGGATGGTCGCCCGCACGTCGCTCCAGTCTGGTATTCGTTCGACGCCGCCGAGGGAGTAGTCGAGGTTCTGACGGCGGGCCGAAAACTCTCGAATATTCGGCAGAACCCCCGAGTTGCACTCTCGATTCAGAAAGACCACGACGGCCATGCACAGTGGCGAGTCACACTCCTCGGGACGGCGATGGTCGTCGAAGACGACGACGCGAAACGGGACGCAACTCGCCGGATAAATTCGAAATATGGTGCTGGAGAGGCGGCGTGGCCGGAGAACACGTTGGTTCGGATTCGCGTGGGGAGCGCCTCGATGAGTGAGTATTAACCGATATTCACCGACGTAGCATCCGTTCTTACTCTGGCTGCGTTGCTGACGAGAGTGTGAGTATCACTACTGTCCCCCGCGGGTCGTTGTCGTTGATAGTCACTTCGCCGCCAAGTTGTGTCACAATCCAGTTGACAGTCCACAGACCCATTCCCTCTCCGTGGAGGAGTGCGGTTTCTTCGCCCTGTTGGAGGATTTTCCGCTCGATATCTGGGATTCCCGGCCCGTTGTCGCTGACGTGGAGACAAACACTCCCTTCCGACTCTCGACTCGTGCTGAGTGAGACGGTTGGCGTCTCGTGGTCGTTGTGTTCGAGGGCGTTGTTGACCAGTTCACCGACAGCCAATCTGATCGATTCGACGTTTCCGCTCACTATCGCCTTGGTGTCGTCAACTGTGATGGTCGCCTCTGGGAATTTTGACGAATATCGGTGCTTTAGCTCAGTAAACACTGAATGGAGTTGTGTCGCCGAACTCTGGTCTTTGGATTTGACTGCCTGTTCGAACTTTCGGGCTTTCTCTCCCGTGGATAGCAGCTCCTCGGAATGTTCGACGATGCGTGTGGTCTTGTGGATCGCTTCTTCGCTGGAAAATTCACCCACGGCGTCGATGGTCTTTCGAATCGCAGTAAGTTCGGTGTCGATATCGTGTGTGACCGCAGAGAGATTGTTGACGATTTCGCTGATTTCGTTTCCGTCGCCTTCGACGGCATCTGGCAACGCTAACGCTTCGATGTCTGATTTAAGCGATTCTGCATAGCCCGTGACGACGTTGAGGTTGTTTCGAAGGTTGTGTCGAAGCACTCGGTTCAACACCATCAATCGTTGCTCGCGCTCTTTTCGCGCTGATACGTCTCGAATCGCCCCACGAAGAAGGGTTCCGTCGTCGATGAAGTCTCCGCGCACCTGCACCCATTGATTCGCATTGTTCGTGGTTGCGACTCGCAGTTCCAAATCAAAGGCCTCACCCGTCTCGCTCGCCCGTGTAATCGCGTCTTCGAGCGTCTCTCGGTCGTCTGGGTGGAACAGTTCGAAGAAGTCGGCTTGCTTCGACACCGCAGATGGGGAGACTGCAAGCAGTTCCAGTGTTCCTTCTGTCAAGCGAAGTTGGTTCGTCCCGATATCGACCTCCCATCCACCGATATCCGCCATCGCCTCGGTTCGCTCCAATCGGTCACGACTTCGTTTGAGTTGCTGTTGGTAGGCTCGCGTTTCGGTGTTATCTCGGACGACTTTGGCAAAGCCACTGGTCGTCCCATTTTCGCCGACGAGCGAACTAATCGTCACCTCGGCCCACAACTTCGACCCGTCTTTCCGATTACACCACCCGATACACTCAGAACTCCCGTGTGCCGTTGCATACGCGAGTGCATCTGTTGTCTCGGCTTTCGACTGCTCGTCTGGATAGAACATCGTAACGTGATTCCCGAGGACTTCGCTCTCGCTGTATCCGAGCATTCGCTCGGCACCTTCGTTCCACGTCGCAATCGTTCCATCCGGGTCGAGTAAGATAATGGCGTATTTTTCAACCGACTGGAATAGCTGTTGAAGAATGTTTGTCGAGTGGTCAGTACCGCCTATCTTACGAGACCACTCTTCCATTATCATTTATTTACCACCAAATTATAAAAATATAGACCTTCTTCGAGAGAGCGCTTCTAACCCACTCTCGTTGGTTGTGGCGCGTTGTCAGGAATGTTTATGCGCTTTTAGCTTCAAGTAAATTTTATAGTGGCCCTCTCATCAATTTCATTTCTGCATGTCTTTTACGTGCTGATATTTGCGCTTGCAGCACTCGTTTGCTTTGCCACGCTTCCGCGGACACAACAAATATCCGATAGAGATACACGCCGTGGGTTGACCGCATTGTTACTCACCAGTGGCAGTTGGGCGGTTGCACACGCCGGGTTTCTTGCGGTTCCATCGCTGCAACTGAAAGAGGGATTCTACATCGCCGGGTTAATCGTTGGATTCAGTACGATTGGTGCGTGGCTCTACTTCTGTTCTGCCTACACCGGTCGGTCGCTCCACCGATACCAGTCGTATCGAAGAGTCGCAGTTGGCCTCTTTGCCGCCGTCGTTCTCGTGAAGCTAACTAACCCGTTTCACCACCAGTATTTCACGGCTGAAGTCGTCCAGACACCCTTTACCCATCTCGAAGTACAGCACCTTACTCTCCACTGGATTACGGTAGGACTGTCGTACGCGCTCGCATTCGTTGGCTACTTCATGCTCCTCGAACTCTTCGCAGAAGCCGAGATGGACGCGACGCCGTTGCAGGTACTGGTTGCGATTACGGGTCTCCCAGTCGTCCTCGACATCATCGTTTACTCGACACCTGCACTCATCGATATTACCTACGAACCACTCGGTGTCGCAGTGTTTGCAGTTGGTGTCTGTTTCGTATACCTCGACCAGTTCGAGGAGGTGCAACTCGCAGGCGAGTTGGACGACCCAGTCATCCTCCTCACTCGCGATAAGAGAATTCGTGATACGAACCACCGGGCACGCGAGTTGTTTCCCCAACTCGTCGGAGAAACTGGAGCGCCCCTCGAGAGTATACTTCCGTCTGTCGCAAAACGACTCGGTACTGGCGACCCAATTCTCGAAATCCATCGGGACGGCTCCACCCGCTACTTCCAACTCGTTGTCTCTCCAGTCGGCGCTTCCCAAGCACGACTTGGAGACGAGGTTCGGTTCACTGACATCTCCGACAGAGAGCAGTACCGACGCGAACTCGAACGGCAAAACGACCGTCTCGAATCGTTTGCGAGCATGGTCAGCCACGACCTTCGTAACCCACTCAACGTCGCACAGGGACGCCTCGACCTGGTACTCGAAGAACAGACCGACGAGTCACCAAATTTGAACGCCGCTCGAAGCGCACTCGACCGAATCGAGGCCCTCATCGAAGATATCCTCTCGCTTGCCCGGCAGGGACAACCACTCGACGACCGCGAACGAATCGAACTCACTTCGTTCAGCACGGACTGTTGGGAGATGGTCGATACCGCCAGTGCTGAACTCGACGTGAACGGTGAGTTCGTCTTCGAAGGCTCTCCACAGCGTCTTCAGCGTCTCTTCGAGAACATCTACCGGAATTCGATTGAACACGGTGCGTCGGATAATTTGGTCTCCAACAACGGTGGTGCAGGATTCACTGTCACTGTCGGCCCGCTCGACAACGATTCTGGATTCTTCATCGCCGACAATGGCTCGGGAATCTCACCAGACGTGCGAGATCAAGTGTTCACGTCTGGATTCACGACGGACCGAAATGGCACTGGCTTTGGTCTCGCCATCGTCTCCGAAATCGTCGACGCACACGGGTGGGAAATCACAGTCACCGAGAGTGCAGACGGTGGTGTACGGTTCGAGATATCGGGCGTCGAAGGGATTCGGTCGTAACGGATACTACTCTCTTCGTGTATGATTGGAAACAACCATTTGACAGTCTCTTCTCCGTAGCTCGTAATATGCGGAAATTTAGGCCTCAAAAATTCATATCAAAGTTGATATTTGCTGGAAAGTATTATCTTATCTTAACGGGACCATCTTTCAATGTCTACCCACGACCATCGGTTTCCAGTCACCGCCGCGAGCGTGGGGAACTCGTTGGTCTACGGGACAGGAGTGGCGTTCATCCTGTTGCACGTCGCATTCGTGCTGAGTGGGCGGTTGGGTGAACAGGACTTGCTCTTCGGTTGGATTTCGCCGACACTCATGGTGTTGTTGTTGGTGTACGTCCACCGATGGCGTACCGCGAACCAAATCGGTGATGAGGCCCTTCGACTCGCTGGGTGGATGGGGACTGGAATCATCGTCTTTGGTGGGTCCGGGGTGCTGGTCATCCTCTACCAGCAGTCGCTCGGTGGCGTCTTCCTTCGACCAGCCTACTCCGTCCTTGGATGGGCAACCGGTGGAACTGTCATCGGACTAATTGTCGGCATGTACGACGTCGAGAGAAGGGTTTCGATGGCTGAGACGGTCGAGGCACTCACACGCACAGAGCGCCTCTCGAGGCAACTTCGAGTGTACAACCGAGTCCTTCGGCACGACGTGCGCACCGCGGCGAATATTTCGACAGGATACGCGAACCTTATTCTTGAGTCACCGGAGTCCGCCGAACAGTCAGTCGAAATCATCACCCAACAGATGGAACGGATGACTCGTCTCACCGAGCAATCTCGAAAGATTGCGAGTCTCCACCGAGATAGCACCGACAACCCCGGGCCATTCGATTTCACCGACGAAATCGAAGAAAATGCGCAGAAGCTTGAGTGTGAGTTCCCCGCAGTCGACATTCGATTGTCGCTCCCATCCGAACCCTTGATAATCACGTCTCCGTCGCTCCCGATTGCGTTCAACCAGGTCCTTCAAAATGCGGTCGAACACAACACTAACTCAGACCCAACAATCGAGGTAACAGTGAAAACTACCGACGACTTCCTTACGCTCGAGGTCGAAGACAACGGGCCGGGAACACCCGACGCTGAAATCGAGATACTCGACAAAGGCTTCGAAACTCAACTCCAACACAGTGATGGAATCGGTCTCTGGTTAGTACGGTGGATAGTTGACGATTTAGACGGTGACCTGACCTTCGAAAACGGCTCTGACGGAAATGTCGTCACGCTCACTGTGCCACTGGCCACGGTGTGAGGCTTAATTTTCACACGCCGAGAGAACACTCGATTATTGGGGTTGTGCTGACTCGGTGTTGACCACGTCGGTGAGCGTCAGTTGGCCAGCATCGGTCGTGCGCTCTGCGCCTTCGAGCGTGAGTAGTTCGCGCTTCAGTGTGACACCGCCACTGGCCGAGAAGCCACCCAGTGAGTCCGCGCCAACGATGCGGTGACACGGGACCACGAGCGGAATCGGGTTTCGACCGCAAGCCTGCCCGACGGCAATCGGTGACGAGTCGAGTTTTTCTGCGACTTCGCCGTAGGTTCTGGTTTCGCCGTGCGGGATATCGAGCATACAGCGCATCACCCGACCGGTGAACGTCTCGGGGATTTCGATGTCGAGATCGAACGCCACACGCTCGCCTCGCTCGTACTCGCCAATCTGTGTGTGAATCGTTTCGAGGGGTGCGTCGATAGCGCTCTCGTCCAGTTCAACATCGAAATCGAAAATTCTGACGTGCATGTGTGGCCTCGGTACCCGTTTGATGGCGTTGGACTCTCTTGTCTGTTGCGAGTGTGGACATTCGCAAACGCTGTTCTCTCGGCTACGACTAGCTTCTCGATGGAATCTGTCGTAGAAAAGAACAGAATTGGTTCTCGATTGACACTCAATCACCGTTCAACCATGTTTATACAAAATGAGAATTCTCTCGAATGCTCTGTTCAAACCGGAGAACTCGATGATTGCAACACACTCACCTTCGATTCAAATAGTTGAACTCAGAATCTGTTTCTCGCCGTAGTCTTCGCACTCGTCTGTGCGAACGACTGCCTACCATGGGGTTTTAGATACTTTCAGCTATCACTGTCTGCTATGGGGTTCGAGTTGAATCTGGAAGCGAAAGCCGAAGCCACAGACGACCTTCCGAACGCAGATGACGTCCTCGCCGACCACGGCGAGATTACGATTGGCGACCTCTTCAGTTCGGAGTTCGTGACCGAGTACACCGATTTCGAGACGTTCGACGAGATGGTCGAAGCGAGTCCGTCAGATGCCTCGTCTGCTGAAGGCCTCTCGTTGATTCCTGACGGCACGTGGGACGACTTTGTCGCTGAGAACACTGTCTTTGCCGACGAGGAGGCGATGGTTCTCGCAGCGCGTGACTACTGGGTTGCAGAACAACTCGGTCTGTAAGCGCACGCCGCACTCACAGTAAGAAAATAAGAAAAACGCGTTGTCGATTAGAAGGGGTACTCGCGTGGTTCGTGCTGCAAGGATACCCACTTCGTCTCGGTTATCTCGTTGAGGAACTCTTCGGTGTTGTAGCCACCCATACCGGAGGCGTTCGTCCCGCTGAACGGAACGTGTGCCTCGTCGTTGATTGGCTGGTCGTTGACGTGGACCATCCCGGTGTCCAAGCGGTCGGCAATCTCTTTGCCAGCGCCGACACCGCCCGCGTGGACAGAGCCAGAGAGTCCGTACTCGGTGTCGTTGGCGAGTTCCACCGCTTCGTCGATGTCCGAGAACGGAATCACGGGTGCGATAGGCCCGAAGTGTTCGAAACACGCCGCGGACATGTCGTTTGTCACGTCCGAGAGGACAGTCGGGGCGACCACGAGCGAATCGACCACGCCATCGATTTCGACCGTCGAGCCGCCGGTTTCGAGGGTTGCACCCGCTTCGACCGTCTCTTCGACGTACTCCAGCATCTCGTCGCGCTGTGACTCGTCGATAATCGGGCCGACGACTGTGTTCGGGTCGTGGGCCGAGCCGACCGGGATGGCCTCTGCACGCTCGACCAATCGCTCGACGTACTCGTCGTAGATGCTCTCGTGGACGAGATGTCGGTTGATGGAGATACAGACCTGTCCCTGGTGGACGAACGACCCGAACACTGCGGCGTCGATTGCGTTGTCGAGGTCGGCGTCTTCGGTGACGATGTGTGCGTTGTTGCCGCCGAGTTCCATCGCAGGTGTAGCGAGATTCTCTGCGGCTAGCGAAGCAACACGTCGCCCCACGGGCGTCGAGCCAGTGAAGGCGACGACGTTGCTCTCGGGGTGGCTGGCGACGCGGTCACCGATTTCCGAACCACGGCCCGTGACGACGTTCAGTACGCCGTCTGGCAATCCTGCGGCTTCGAACAGTTTTGCGAAGAGCAACCCGCCGGTAATTGGCGTGTTGGTCGATGGTTTGAGAACCACCGTGTTCCCCGCCGCAATCGCCGGGGCGACCGCACGCATCGAGAGGTTCAGCGGGAAGTTCCACGGTGAGATGACCGTGACGACGCCCGCTGGTTCGCGTTCGACGATGTTCTCTTTGCCGGGGATGTTGGAGGCGACGTGTGTGCCTTTCATCCGCCGTGGGAGTGTCGCCGCTTCGGCGGCTTGGTCTTCGGCGAGATGGACGGACGTTTCACCCATCATCCGCGACCCGCCTGCTTCGTGCGCAAGCAGTTCGACGATTGTCTCGTGGTTTTCGTCGATTGCCTCCAACAGCGAGTGAATTACTTCTTCTCGTTGTGCTGGCGGTGTCGCGGCCCACTCGGACTGCGCCGCACTCGCCGCTTCGTAGGCCGCATCGACGTCGGCCTCGGTTCCACGAGGGACGTACGCGAACGACTCACGAGTCGATGGGTCTTCGACTGCAATCGTCTCGCCGCTCTCGCTGTCGGTCCATTTGCCGTCGATGAACAGTCCATTCCAGTCGCTGTCGAGGGAGATACCATCGGTCATGTGCAATGTTATGTTGTTTCGCAGTCAGTAAAGAAGGTTGTAAACCAGAGAGAACTTCTCGTTTCGATAGTGTGAGATACCTGCTTCAACGGCTCTCTCTAGCGTTTGCGACTGTCACGGCTTTGGACGTAATCCTGAGTATGCCACTTCATCGCCACTGACGAGTAGGAGAATAGCCGCGGGGACGGAGGAGTCCGCCACCAGTGGTGTGGCGGTGCGGGGTGTCGTTCAGTAGTTACCCGTGGTCACAATCGGCGGCGGGGTGTGTGGGCCGTACGGTGCGTCGTCGAGGTACTCACCAGCAGGTTCGAAGTAGTCGGCGAGCGCGGCGGCCGCTTCCTTCCGAAGAATCGTCACGGGGTCGTCGCCTTGCAGATATTCGAGTGCCTGTCCTGCTGCATCGAGGTTGTAGCGCGCGGCTTTCTCGCGTCGGGCCGCGAAGAGTTCGACTTCGTCGTGGGCAACAGAGTCGTACTGCGAACGAGCGGCGACCGCAATCGCAGAGGCGGCCTCGTCGGCGTCGGCGACACCCGAGTTCATCCCGCGTGCGCCGAACGGCGCGAGCAGGTGTGCGGCCTCGCCGACCAAGAGAACGCGGCGATGTTCGTCGATAAAGGAGTCGGCCATGACCTGCAAGAACTTGTAGCTCGATACCCACGTGACCTTGTCGGCGTACTGTTCGCCCATGACTTCGACCACGAACTCACGCATCTGTTCGTCGGTGCAGAGTTCGTCGGGGTCGTCACCTTCGATACACTGGATGTCGAGCCGCCAGCCACCGGTGAAGGGAACGAGGAGGACGTTTCGTCCGCCCACGTTCGGGTCGTCGTAGTGGAACAAGCGTTCGAGCGGGAGTGGGTCGTCTTCGACTTCGTCCACGTCGGCGATGATAAAGGAGTTCTCTGACTGGTCGCCTGCGAACTCCGCGCCGATTTCGTTGCGGACCGTCGAGCCACCGCCATCGGCACCGACCAGGTACGGCGTCTCCCACGTCTGCCCGTCTGCGGTTTCGACGGTCACGCCATCGGCTGTCGATTCGACCGTTTCGACTGCCGTATCCCAGTGAATCTCGATTCCGGCTTCGTCGAGTGCTTCGTGCATGAACTCTTCAGTTCGCACCTGTGGGATGCTCGTGAAGTGCGGGAGGTCGCCCTTCCCGCCCGGGGAATCGTACGTCCGGCAGAACACTTCTTTGCCGCGCCAGCACGTCCGCCGCGTTGGCCACACGAGACCATCTTCGACGAGTCTGGTTCCAAGACCTGGTGAGACACGATTGAGCGTTCGGAGTGTCGAGCCGTGGACGTAGATTGCTCTGCTCCCAGAGCGGTCACGGTCTTCGGATTCTGCTTCGAGAATTGTGACTGGAATTCCGCGAGCGTGTAATGCAAGCGCCGTCGTCATGCCGACTGGACCCGCACCTGCAACTAGCACTGGGGAATCCTCGCTAACAGTTCCCATAGTGGATGAATCTACCTATAGGACCCATATATGTATTATGGTCAGCGAATCGAAACTGTTTGTGCAGTGATTATTCCTCCCACGTAAGCCGAGTGGCAACCGGTGGGATGTTCACTCCGAGGGCTTGCCGTCGAAGTTGACGAACGCATCGAGTTTCGAACTCGCCGCTGTGGTCACACTCGACCCGTGATAGACGAGGCCGACGTCGAACGAGTACTCGAGTAGGCGTTCGAGACTCGCATCTGCGGTGTTGAGGTCTGCTGAGTAGAACCCGGTCGGAAGGACGAAATAGCCCTCAGGCAAGCCACGAGCGTCGGCCCCGAAGACTGCATCTCCGAGTACTGCGACGCCTGCTTGCTCGTCGATGAGGACGTGATGATCTTCGGCGTGCCCGGGCGTGTGAACTGCAGTAAAGTCACCAACCTCGTCGCCGTCGCCGTATCTGTGGTCGGGTGTGTACGACGAGTCGAGGCCGGTCTGTTCGGGAACCCACGTTTCGAGGCCATAGTGGTCGGCGAGTCCTTCGAGGCCACCGATGTGGTCACCGTCGCCGTGGGTGATAACGAGTCGCTCAGGTTCGATTCCGAGTTCGTCGAGCGCGTCCACGACGATATCGACGGTGTGTTCGAACCCCGAATCGACCAGTGTCGGCACGTCGCCGTCGAAGACGAATAGTCGGTATCTCGCATCGTTCATCTCTGCGACCGTGAGGTCGTACACGTCAGGGGCACACTCGTCTATCATTACGAGTAGGTGTGTCACCGAGCAACATAGCGTTTTTCGAAGCGGTGTGTGTATTCGCAACACACATCACGGCGGCCTTCGTGGTACGACCAACTTGGTGTAAGCACACATGACAATACGGTCGTTCTTGTCTCCAGACCGCTCTCTCGACGTGGACGTGTCGTGGTTCTCGATTCCCGTTGCGATAGTCGCCGCGGGGGGTATCGCGCTGTACGCTCCAGTCCCCGACGAGATGGCGACGATGCTCGCCATTACGGTTTTCTCGGTCGTATTGTGGATTGGCGCGCCCGTCGCGCCGTGGTTCACCGGACTCCTCAGCGTCGGCTTGATTGGACTCGCGTTCTCGACGCAACTGGCACTCGTCGGGTTTCGCCTGCCAGCGACGTGGCTCGTCGTCCTCGGGATTCTTCTCGGAGAGGCGACCCGGCAGAGCGGACTCGCCTCGCTCGTCGAACAGTACGTCCTTCGGGTTGTGCCGGAGTCCGGCACCCAAGACGCGGTGACGGTCTATCGGTACGTCCTCGGCGCAACCTCTGTGGCCGCCTTAGGGCTCGTCGTTCTCGTTCCATCGTCACTCGTCCGCGTACTCATCCTCGGGCCGATTCTCATCTCACTCGGCGAACTGTTCACCGAGCGACGAGCGAAACTCGGCATCTTTCTCGGACCGCTTTTCGTCACCTTCTCGGGGTCGAGTGGCGTACTGACCGGTTCTCTCGCGAATATCATCATCACTGGTATCGTCGAGGCGAATGCCGGTCTGTCGATTGGGTGGATGGAGTGGCTCGTCTGGCTCGGCCCGGTGATGGCCGTTGGGCGTTCGCTCGTCATCACACTTCTCGCGTACGTGCTTTACCGACCGACCGAGATGGACGGTCTCACAAAGCGTGTCGTCTCGGCGGCCGACATGCAGGTGTCCGCCGAAGAACGCCGAATGTTTCTTTACTTGCTCGTCGGCGTTGCTATCTGGGCGACCGATTCTATCCACGGATTACACCCGCTGTACGGCGCGCTCGTCGTCACGCTACTCGCGTTTGCGCCGCGAATCGGTGTCGTCGCCCCCGAACGTATCCGTGAAGCAGATTTCACGATTATCTTCTTCCTCGGCGCGATTTTCGCTATCGCCGAAGGACTCCGTCAAACTGCGTTCACAGACCTCGCCGCGACGACAATCTTGTCCTACTTGCCAGCAGATGCGTCGCTCGTAGTCGTCTTGGTCTTCGTCGTCTTCGCGTCGCTCGCACTGGTCTTCGTCATGGAAGGACTCGCCGTGGCGAGCGTGTTGACGCCGGTTCTCATCTCGTTTACCGCCTCTGCCGGGATTCCGCTGTTACCGGTTGCGATGACCGAGGCAGTCGCCTTGAACACCTACTTCTTCCCGTACCAATCGGCAGTCCTCGTCGCAATTCTCGGCTTAGAAATGGCGAACTCTCGGGAACTGATTCGGATGACCGTCATCTGCTCTATCGCAACGCTTCTCGTACTCGTTCCGATTCAAATCGCAATCTTCGCGGCCGTATTCTAACTCTCTACTTGCTGTCAACCGATTTCGAATTCGAACACCAAATTCAGAACTCCGGATTCACTCGGGGAAGTGTTCGCGGATAACGTCCCCTCGCTGGACCGTCCCCGTGTCCGTTCGTGGGAATGGCTCGGTTCGAATCGCGTACTCACGCGGTCGTTTGTAGTTCGCCAGCGAGTCGTGGGATTTGCAGTACTGGTCGAGTTCGTCTTCGGTTATCGACCCGTCGGTGACGACGATTGCAGTCACCATGCTGCCCCAGTAGTCGTCTTCCAACCCGAAGACGAGTGCCTCGGAGATTGCACTGTGTGATTTGAGCGCGCGCTCGACTTCCTTGGGATAGATGTTCTCGCCACCACTGATGAACATGTTATCGACGCGGTCAACGATGTAGAGGTAGCCGTCTTCATCGACTTGGGCGACGTCTCGCGTCCGGAGCCATTCGTCGAAGAACGTCTTCGACTCGCTTTCGGGGTTGTCGAGGTAGCCGTCGGGGACGCCCGGGCCGCGGGCGATGACTTCTCCCTGCTCGCCCGGGTGTATCACTGCTTCGGGGTCGGGATGTTCGTCTATCGGCGCGGCTTCGACGACGCGAACCTCCCACGCGAAGGACTCTTTCCCGACCGTTCCGGGGTGTTCTTCTTGGACAGACGGATGTGCGAACGTGAGGTTCGGCCCGCCTTCGGTCATCCCGTATGTGTTGTACAGCCCGTCTGCGAGGTGTTCTTTCGTCTGCTCGACGAGTTCGGCCGAGACGATTGCACCACCAGTTCGAATGTATCGGAGTGTACTCGTGTCGTAGCCCTCTCGCTCTTGGACTGCGTTGAGCGCGCTGAGCTGGGTTGGCACTGCGAGCAATCCGGTCGCATCGTGGTCTTCGACGAGTTCGAGCGCTTCTTCGGGGTCGAAACTAGAGTGGAGAACCGTCGTCGCGCCAGCGAGCCAGTGTGGATAGAGCCACGCGTCGGAGGTGACCATGTGGTACCACGGCGTCGTTACAATCGCGACGTCGGTCTCCTCGATGCCGTGTTCCATGACGCCTTGGTATGCTCCGAGCCACATCTGTTCGCCAGTAAACGAGACGGCCTTGGGCCGACTCGTCGTCCCGCTGGTGAAGAAGATACTCGTCTCTTCGCCCATTGGGAGTTCCGCATCAACGTGGTCGGGTGCTGATTCGAGAACGTCCTCGTAGGATTCGACTTCTTCCGCGTCGATGTCCTTCTCACCTGCGTGAATCGCCACCTCGAACGCTCCCAGTTCGAGCATTTTCAACGCTGTTTCAGCGTTGGCATCGTCGAAGAGAATCCCCTTCGAGTCGGCGACGTTTGCCATCCTGACCAGTTCGTCCGGCTTTCCTCGGAACGATAGTTGCACGGTTGGGACGCCTCGTTTGTGGCCCATAATCATGGACTCGGCGGCGAGAACGCCGTTCAACGCGAGGACTGCACACGGTGCGTCGCCGAGCCGTTCGGTGAGTGCGTGTGTCAGTTGTGTACTCCGGCGGTCGAACTCGGCGTAGGTGTACGTCTCCCCGTCTTCTGTGATGAGCGCTGTATCCGCCCCGTACACTCGAACAGTGCGTTCAAATGCAGTTAGAAATCTCATGCGTGTATGAAGTGTGATAACCAACATCAGCAACGAATATTAATTGTATCGGTTATTGTTATCTGACACAATACCAAATTCGTTTGGAAAACCAGTTAGTTACGACAACGTTCACTGGACGTCTTCTCTATTCTTGCTGTATTTTGGTAATCTGTTCGTCTGAACGAGTCACACTTTTTGCGAACATTCCCCAAATGAACGTATGACCACAGAAAACGACACCCCCTCCGTCGGCGGACTGCACTCGCAGGTAAAGCCGACGTTCATGGTACCTGCAGTCGGTATGTCGGTCTTCGGTGGTCTCCTGTCGACGTCGCTTTCGCTTTTCACTGCTGTCGTTCATGCGCTCGCCGTTGGCGCGGCACTCTACACTGCCCACGTCGTTGACGAGTACGTAGACGCCTACGTCCGTGCTGAAGAGCCCCCACTGTTGTCGATCCGAGAGGCACAGTTTGGATTCGCTGTCGCCAGTGCGGTGTGTCTGTCGCTGGCGGGTGTGCTGGCATTCGATGGCAGATTTTCGTCTGCTGGGTCCGTCGTCGCTCTTTGGGTACTTGCGGTGCTTCACGCGCCCCTTCTGGATAAAAACACGATTGCGGTCACGCTCGACTACCCAGTCGGTATCGCACTCGCTCTCGTCGGTGGCTATCTCGCACAACAGCAGTCGCTCGGTTCGGGAGTGGTCGCACTTGCGGTGTTGTTCGTCGTTATGTTGGCAGGAGTCAAAGTCTCTCTCGACCGCCTCGACCTCGATTTCGACGAGCGCATCGACAAACACACTGTCCCAGTCGTCTTCGGCAAACGTCGAGCGATGGCGGTGAGTTCGGGATTCTTTCTCGTTGCAGGGGGACTCGTTGCGATGTTCGTCAGTCAGTCGATACTCCCACAACTTGCGCTCGCGTCGGTGCCGATTCTCTTCGGTGGTGGTGTCGTCGCATTCGGGTCGGTCGCGGAACGAGTCGTCGTGCGACAGATGGTGTTCGTCTACCCGATTTCTGTCGTGCTGTTTCTCTCACAATGTCTCGCAACGAAGTGTACGGTCGAACCAATCATCTCTTGGTTGTTGTAACCTCGCTCAGGATGGGACTGTGTAGAAAGACGAACGACGTGTCGTTATCTGTAGACGAGATTCAGTTCGATGTCGTTTCGCGCAGCGAACAACTGTTCGGAAAGCTCTCCTTCACAGCGCTCTCTGGTGACTCGGTGTGCTGGCCCGGCGACTGCAAGCGCTCCTTGGACTTCCTCGTCGAACAAGAGCGGAACGCCAATCGCGTGAATCCCTTCGAGGTCTTCACCCATGTTCAACGCGAATCCCTGTTGACGGATACGTGTGAGTTCTTCTCGGAGTTTGTCGGGGTCAGTCGTCGTACTCTCGGTGCGGGCGGGAAGGCCATGTCGTTCGATGATTGCATCGACTTCAGAGTCAGCGAGATGAGCGAGTATCGCCTTCCCTGCCGAGTTGCAGTGCATGTACGCCCACGACCCGATGAGGCTGTTTGCGTTGATATCGGTCGCTCCAGCGTGTCCATATAGATACATGATTCGACCGTTTTCGTGTGCGATTAACCAGACCATCTCTCCGGTGAGGTCGGTGAGACGGTCCACGACCGGCTTTGCTGCCTCGTAGATTTTGAACTGGTTTCGGACGTACTGTCCGTATCTAAAGAACTGCAGTCCGAGGTGGTATTTCTGCCCACGTTTGACGACGAAGCCGTACTCGTACATAGTCACGAGATGGTCGTAGACCGTACTCTTCGCCAAATTGAGGTGGTTCGCAATCTCTGTGACTCCCGCTCCATCGACCTCGCGGAGGTAGTCGATGATAGAGAGGAGCGTCTCATCCGACTTCACCATCCGTCGTTCGGTGTGACCGTCTTTCACAAATCACTGTGTAACGCGCTCACTACTAAGTCTTTCAGTCGTTCGACTGTTAACCTCGTTAGAGACGACCGCTAACAGAACATTTTGGTTTTCGGTGTGACCAAACGACAGATTTGTCAGAGTTTGCCATGAAGAACTCCAATGAATGTTTGTACAGAATTCGTCTTGATTTTTAATTGAATCGGATATTTGTAAAAAGCACGTTCGGTGAGGCCGAATTGCATGAATCTCATCCGATTCTGTCTCGTAGAGCGCTCTCAGTGACCTCTGCGTGGCAACTCTTGGTGTACACTCGTCAACCCGGAGTACGCATCGACTGTAGTAGTTACCTCACACACAAACGCGGGGAACGAATACGTGGCTTTCGAACGCTCACACGAATGTATCGCGATTCACCCGGGAAATCATCACACACATGACAAACGTACGGTTGTAAAGACTATCGCACACTGGGTGGTAACTTGGTCTCTAGTCCCTTCGCGAGTAAGAGTGCCCAATACAACACACTACCTCCAAGAAGTGTCCATATGACCATCAAAAACCCGATTGTGGGCTGTAATTAGAATTAATATTCGTACTATTTTGTTCGGCGACACCGAATATCTTGTGTGGCTGTTCACACTCTCGGCCTTCTTCACCACTGCCGGCACCTTTCGAACTCGAAAGACGGTCAGACTTATGACCATGTGTGATATACCCACGACCAACCATGCTAACCCACCGTATCGATAGTGGGCGAACCGCAGTACGCCCGAGAGACTTCAGCGGGGTACGTCCATGAGTAGGACCAGCATTCGGCGTGCGTGTGTACGCCAACGAGTCGTAGCGTCGCGTGAACGATGTGGAACCCTCGACGATGTCTAAGCCGTCAGTCACTCCCGAGAGTGTTGGCCCTACGACTGATTCACGGGCCAATTACGACTACGTCTCGGACGAAGTCGAGCGACCGGAACTCGTCGATGCTATCGAAACGCGCATCGCGGGCGACGTTCGGTTCGACACCTACACCAGACAGTTGTACGCCACGGATGCGAGCGCCTACGAAATCACGCCCATCGGCGTCGTGTTTCCGAAATCGACGCAGGACGTCTCTGCTGTCGTCTCCTACTGTGCCGACAACGAGATTCCAGTCCTGCCCCGAGGAGGCGGAACGAGCCTCGCCGGTCAGGCAGTCAACGAAGCGGTCGTTCTCGATGTAACCCGGTACATGACGGACATCGTCGATATCGCTCCCGATGTCCAGCGAGCGCAGGTGCAAGCCGGAGTCATCTTAGAGGACCTGAACGCCGCACTCGCCCCGGACGGATTGAAATTCGCACCCGACCCCGCGGCCGGAAATCGGAGCGTCGTCGGCGGCGCTATCGGCAACAACTCGACGGGGGCACACTCACTCGTCTACGGGAAGACCGATGCCTACGTCGAATCCTGCGAAGTCGTCCTCGCAGACGGAACTGTGACCACACTCGGTGAGACAGACCTCTCAGAACTTCGCGCTGATGCCGACGCCGAAGGCGACCTTCTCGAACGAGTCTACGCCGAAGTCGTCCGCATCATCGACGAGGATGCATCTGCGGTCCACGAACGGTTCCCTGACCTGAAGCGCAACGTCTCGGGTTACAACCTCGACGTACTCATCGAAGAGGCCGAGAGTGGCTCTGTCAACCTCGCCCGGTTGCTCGCTGGAAGCGAAGGTACACTCGCACTGGTCACCGAAGCGGAGGTCTCGCTCGAACCGCTTCCGGAGACGAAAGCAGTCTCGCTTCTCTTCTACGAGACTGTCCTCGATGCTGTGACCGACGTCCAGCACGTCCTCGAACACGAGCCTGCGGCCGTCGAACTCATCGACGATGTTCTTCTTGGATTAGCTCGTAACACGGCCGAGTTCGAAGACGTCGCCGCACTCGTCCCCTCCGATGCCGAGGCCGCACTCCTCGTCGAATTCTACGCGGACGACGACGACCACGGCCGCGAGCAAACTGCACACCTCCTCGCAGACCGCGTGCCGAGTGTCGATAGCGAAGTCGAAGACAGCGACGAATACGCCGACCAGACCCTCGCGTTCGAAGGACTCGAAGCTCACGACGACGCCGACCGGACCCAATTCTGGACGCTCCGGAAGGCTGGGCTTCCAATCCTCCTCTCGCGAACCTCCGACGAGAAACACATCAGTTTTATCGAGGACTGTGCGGTCCCACCGACACACCTTCCCGAATTCGTCGAACGATTCCAGTCCCTCCTCGCCGACAAAGACCGCGACGTGGACTGCGCCTTCTACGCACACGCAGGCCCCGGCGTGCTACACGTCCGCCCGCTCGTCAACACGAAGGCACTCATCGACCGCGAACACATGGTCGAAATCGCGGACGAAGTGACCGACATGGTCGTCGAGTTCGGTGGGAGTGTCTCCGGCGAACACGGTGACGGACGCGCTCGTACCCAGTGGAATCACAAACTCTACGGCGACACGCTCTGGGAGTCGTTCCGACGTCTCAAAACCGCGTTCGACCCCGATTGGCTCCTCAATCCGGGGAACGTCTGTGGGTTGAGTGAAACAGAGGTTTCGGAGAGTGCCGACTCCCCCGGCGTAAAGCGCCACGACATGACCGAGCACCTTCGCTACGACGACTCCTACGACTACGATGCAGGATTCGCCCCCGCGCTCAACTGGGCAAACGAGAACGGGATGCAAGGAATGGTCGAACTCTGCCACGGATGCGGTGGCTGCCGCGGCAATCAGGAGACAACCGGCGGCGTGATGTGCCCCACCTACCGCGCTGCGGACGAAGAGATAACCGCCACCCGTGGGCGTGCGAACCTGCTCCGCCAGGCGATGAGTGGTGACCTCCCAGACGACCCGACCGGAGACGAGTTCGTCGAAGAGGTCCTCGACCTCTGTATCGGGTGTAAGGGTTGTGCCCGCGACTGCCCCAGCGAGGTCGATATGGCGAAGCTCAAGACCGAAGTCATGCACGCTCGACACCAAGAACACGGTTCGAGTCTTCGTGACAAACTCTTTGCAAACGTCGATACACTCTCCCGCGTTGGAAGCGCACTCGCTCCGCTGTCGAATCTCGCACAATCACTCCCCGGTGCAGGAACGCTCACTGAGAAGACCATCGGCATCGCCCGCGAACGCTCGCTTCCAAACTTCCAGCGCGAGACGCTCCAAGACTGGTTCGAAACCAGAGGTGGGTCGCGTGTCGCAGAAGCAGAGGCCACTCGGAAAGCCGTCTTCTTCGCAGACACGTACACGAACTTTAGCCATCCGGAAGTCGGGAAAGCGGCGATTCGTGTACTCGAAGCCGCTGGCGTCCACGTCGACGTGGCACGCCGAACGAACAGCGGTCGGCCACCGCTCTCGAAAGGCTTCGTCGAGAAAGCTCGCGACGCAGTCGGCGAGAACGTCACCGAACTCGCGCCCCGAGTGAACGACGGATGGGACGTCGTCCTCGCCGAACCCTCGGACGCCGTGATGTTCCAATCTGACGCGCTCGACTTGCTCTCGGGCGAGTCGGTCGAACTCGTCGCTGCGAACACCTACGGGGCCTGCGAGTACATCGACACGTTCCGTCTCGACGAGGACATCGACTGGGATACCCCCGAAACTACGCTCGCGTACCACGGCCACTGCCACCAGAAGGCAGTGAAGAAAGACCACCACGCAGTCGGTGCCCTCCGCCGCGCTGGGTACGACGTGGACCCCCTCGACTCGGGCTGCTGTGGGATGGCAGGAAGCTTCGGTTACGAGAAAGAACACTACTCCATGTCGAAGGCCATCGGCGACATCCTCTTCGAACAGGTCGAAGGGAGTCACGCCGAAGTCGTCACGGCACCCGGTGCATCCTGCCGCACGCAACTCGGCGACGGGCGCATCACGCCAATCCCGACGACCAGTCCGCTCGCCGGAACGTCACTCGACGGTGACGAACCGCCGACACCCGTCGAACTGCTGGCCTACGCACTCTCGAAGTAGCACCGTTTTAAAATCGTTTTCGGACCGGTTCGATACTGCTGTCGTCGGTTATCTTTCGAAGAGAGAACGAGAGAGTTCAGATACGGCGGCCCGTCGAACGCTTAATTTGGTTCGGCCTCGGCGTAGAAGTTGAACGCTTCGAACACCGGGCGGTCTGTCATCCCGAGGAGGATTGCTTCGTCGTCTGGGTCGTGGTGGTGAATCTCGTCCGGCGGCACGACGAAGATGTCGCGTTCGCCCCATTCGAGTACCTCGTCGCCGACGTGGGTTGCGCCCTCGCCTTCGATGACGAAGTACACGTCCACGGCGTTGTGGAAGTGGGGGTCGGTCTCTTCTTGGAGTAACTGTGCGCGGAAGGACATCGTCGGGAACAGTGGTGCGTTCCCCGTCGCCGGGTTGACGTAGGAGAGACTGTATCCGTCGTGTGGGTCTGGGTCATCGTTGTCTGCTCGTTGTCTGAGGGTCTGGAGCGTATCCTTCCAGCTAAACCGGTACGGTGGCGTCGCCGCACAGTTTCCTTCGAACGGACCGGGAATACCATCTTCCTTCGAGTCCTCGTATGGTCGGGCGCGACCGTACTGCGACTCCCAGTAGCCCTGCGTTTTCGTGACAGGTTGGCGTTCGAGTTCGTGGTTCTCGAAGGTGTTGCGGGCGTTGAGCGAGTCGAGGACGAGTGGGAGGTCGAGAACGTCGAGCCACGCAGCAGTTTCGTCGGAGTCGTTGACGTGGTCGTGCCACTCCCACTGGGGTGTCGTGATGAGGTCGTTATCCCGCATCGGGAACTCCTCACCTGCGACGACTGTCTTCATATCTTCGCTGCCGTCGATGGTGAAGCGAAGGGCGTTCGCCCCGTGTCGATGGGAGGGTGCTGTTTCACCTGGTGAGACGGTCTGAACACCGACGTAGATGGTGTTCGAGATAGCGTTTCCGTACCCTGTGTTGATTGGGACCGCGACGCGCCGCTGGAACCCTGGCGGGAGTTCAGCAATCGGTACGTCCTTCTCGATTGCATCGATAGACGCCTTGATGTCGTCCCATTTCCAGATATCCGGTTCGAGGTCGTTGAAGTGGTTCCCCAGGTCCTTCTCGACTTCCCAGAGTGGTCGGAGGTCGTTCTCCTCGAGGAGTGCCTGTGTATCGGCACTCATCTCTAAGAGTTTCTCTGGCTCTTGTTCGGCCATGGTGAAAATATTCTGGAGGATTAGTGATAAATGTATGGGTCAGTTCTCGATTTACGGGGTCTCAACCCCGTAAGAACGCCATTCTTCTTCTGTTCGGATTATTGCTTCACTTGCGCGTCGAAGATGTCTTCTGAAGGGAACAGATTACGACAGTCTTCGCAGACCATCTGCCGCTGAATGGCGTACTCCCAGAGTTTCCCGCTGCACTGTGGACAGTCGAAGTGCGCTCGAACGAATGGATTCGATTCCGAGTAGATATTGTCGAACTCTGCCATACGTTCACACGGGCCGGTAGTCACAAAAATATGTCGTCAGCGACTGCAACGGAGGGAAATGTGATACGGAGTGCGCTAGGACTCGGTGTACGGCTCGATTGCCGCTCGAAGGTCGTCGGGGATGTCGCGCGAACTGACGTCGTCTTTGCTCGCACAGACACGTGTCTCGTATCCGGTGAACGCGACTTCGCCGTCCTTTCGTGCGACGTAGTCGAACCGGAGACTCCGCGTTCCGAGCGAGGGAACGACAGAGATAACGATGTCGTCACCGGCCTCCATCGGTCGCTCGAATTCGAAGTCCATCTTGACGAGTGGCAATCCGAAGCCGTGTTCGATAGAAATCTCCCAGAATGGGAAGTCGATTTCTTGCATGAATATATCCGCAGTCTCGTGGACCGTATCGACGATTCGCGGGTAGTGTGCGATGCCGAACGGGTCCGTATCGGAGAAGCGAACGGTCCACGTGTGTTCGAACGAACTCATTCTTCGAGTACCACCAGTGCGTCCAGTGCCATCGCACCGTCTCCGGTGGCGAGGACGGGATTCACGTCGATTTCGGCTATCTCGTCGTACTCGACGAGGAGGTCGCCAACACGTCGAATCACACCGGCGAGTGCGTCGAGATCTGCTCGCTCGCTTCCGCGGTAGCCTTCGAGCAGTGGAACAGATTGCAGTTCTTGAATGGCCGCTCGGGCCGTCTCGTCGCTAATGGGCGCGAGGCGGTGGGTCGTGTCTTCGAATATCTCTGTGAAGACGCCACCGAGACCGGTGAGGACGACGGGACCGAACGATGGGTCTCGAAGCCCACCGACGATGACCTCGGTTCCCGCATCGACGTCTGCGGCCGCTTCGACGAGTACGTCGGCGTCGATGCCTGCCTCTTCGGCGGCATCGAGAATGTCTGCGGCGACTCCGGCGGCCTCGTCTGTGTCTGCCACACCGACTGTCACACCGAGTCCACCCATCCACTCGCTCTTGTGGGTCACGTCGGGTGAGGAGACTTTGAGGACGACCGGGAAGCCGATGCGTTCGGCAGCCTCGGCAGCTTCTGCTGGTGACGATGCGACCTCGAAGTCCGGCGTCTCGATTCCTGCGTCGGAGAGGAGCGTCTTGGCTTCTGCTTCGGTGAGTGTCGCCCGACCGTCAGCGCGTGCTTGCTCGATTGGATGCTCGCCTTCACGCATTGTCGATCACCCCCGCGGGCGCAGCCTCTTCACTGACCTGTGCGTACCTGGCGAGCGCAACGATGGCGTCGGCAGCCCGCTCCGGTGATTCGAAGACAGGCACGCCGATTCCTTCGAGTTCCGCTCGGTCCGGTGCGAGGTCGGCCTCTGGTCCGGCCGTTGCGAACACGATTGGCTTTTCGACTTCCTCGGCGAGGCCATCGAGTTCTTTTGCAGGGAAGCCGAGTGCGGCCTCGTGCAGTTCGTAGACGAGTACGGCGTCGATGTTCTCGTCCGTCGCAACGGCGCGGACGACTTCTCCGAACTCGGGCATCGGTCGGCCCGTATCGACGGGGTTCGCTGAGTACGTGATACCCGGAAGGATTTCGTTCACCGTCTCGGTCGTCTCGGCTTCGAGTGCTGGCAGTGAGACGCCTGCTTGCTTCAAGCGGTCTGCGATGATGATACCCGGTCCGGCCTGAGCAGTCACGACGCCGACGTTCGTCCCGTCCGGTAGCGGCGCGCTCGCGGCGACGTGCCCGGCATCCAAGAGTTGACTCGAAGAGCCGACTGTCGGGACGCCGTACTGTGCGAATCCAGCCTGGTAGAGTGCGTGGTCACCGGTGAGTGCGCCGGTGTGGGACTCGGCGAAGTCGCCGACGTCGGCCTCTCCGACTTTGTACGCGAAGATAGGGGTGTCTGCGTCGTAGCAGGTTTGCATCAGAGAACGTGCATCGTCGGTCCCTTCGACGTGCAGGATAATTGCTCCCGTTTCTGGGTCCGAATCGAAGTACTCGATGACCTCCTCGAAGCCGACGTTCGCACGGTTTCCGAGCCCGACCATCGCCGAGATTCCACGACGCTCACGAGTCGCCTGAAACGCGATAGAATGGGCGACGCCACCGCTTTGAGCGACGATGGCGACGCCGCCTGCTGGGAAACTCTCGACGCCAGTCGCGAACGAACCATAGAGTTCTGTCCGTGGAACGACGAACCCGCTCGTGTTCGGGCCGAGGAGTGCGATATTGTGTTCGTTGGCGATTTCGGTCATCCGTCGCTGTATCTCTGCACCCTCTTCGCCTGCCTCGGCGAAGCCGCCTGAGTAGATGACTGCGGCACCGATTCCCGCCTCGCCACACTCTTCGATGACGTTTGGAACGATTGGTGCGGGGACGCAGAGCAACGCGAGGTCTACGTCGTCGTCGATGTCGGTTACGGACGCGACGAACGGTTCGCCGAAAATATCTCCCTCTGCGGACGGGTTGACAGGATAGACCCGTCCGCCGAAGTCGTGGACGTTCTCCATCGCCTCGTACCCGATTTTTCCCTCTTTCGTAGACGCTCCGACCACCGCGATAGACGATGGATCGAAGAGTCTGCCGAGTTCGAATGCGTGTGTCACATTTTCCCATAATCAGAACAGGAGCATAGTGCTTTCGACGCCGGTTACACTGCTCACTCGTCGCTGGCGACTCGCTGGAGATGCCGAAAACTGCGGGACTGCAAAGTAGCAACTACTCTCGCATGCTCGACGCTGGCTGAAAAAAAGAGAGGCTGGTTAGTTCTGGCCGTGTTTCTGTACGTCTACGTCCTCGAACGCAACGTCGCGCTCCACGACGTCGATGGACATCGAGCCGATGTTTTCGATGTTCGCGTCCACGACGTCACCGTCTGCGAGCGGGCCGACACCTTCGGGCGTCCCGGTGGTGATGACGTCTCCGACTTCGATAGTCGCGCCGATAGAGGCGTACTGAACGACGTCTGCGCACGTGTAGACCATGTCACTCGTGTTGTCCGACTGGCGAACTTCACCGTTCACAGAGAGTTCGAGGTCGAGGCTCTGTGGGTCGCCGACCTCGTCGGGGGTGACGACACACGGGCCGACGACGGTGAAGGTGTCGTAGGACTTGCGGTTCGAGCGGTCTTGGTCGCCGCGCACGGAGATGTCGAGGAGGATGGTGTACCCGAAGATGTTCTCCCAGGCTTCCTCGTTCGAGACGTCTTTGGACTCTGCGCCCATGATGAAGCCGAGTTCGACCTCGTGGTCGATACGGCGGTCCTTGAACGGGATAACGATGTCTTCGGAGGGGCCGATGACGCTCGACGGCGCTTTCAGGAAGTAACCCTTGTCTTTGATGGAGAACCACTCGTCGGTCGTGATGTCCTTGTCGGCGATTGCCTCTGCGATGTGGTTCTCGTAGTTGAGCGGTGCGGCGATTACTTTTCCGGGGCGGCCGACCGGCGCTTCGAGCGTGACGTCTGCAACGTCGTAGTCGGCGTCAGCATCCGCGTATTCGCTCGCGTCGTAGTCTCCTTTCATATATTCGACGAGCGGTTCCTCGCTCGTGAGACCAAGACGGTCAGTCAAGTCGATGATTCCCTCACTGTCGTCGGTCAGCAGGCCGAGTTGGCTCTGGTTGAATCGAACGAACCTCATTTCGTCCGTAGATTCACATGCAGGTGTTTAAATTACACCGGTTCGGGTAGAACTGGTGATATGTTCCACTCGATGAGACGGGAATCACTATGGTATCCGACCCCACACGTGCATGTAATGCAGTACCCATTCGACGGGAACGAACCGATATTAGACGAGAGTGCGTTCGTCGCAGACCTCACGTATCTCGTGGGCGATGTGGCAATCGGCCCACGTGCCAGTATTTGGCCGTTCGTCTGTCTCCGTGGTGACCGCGGCGCTGTCACAGTTGGTGCGGACACGAACGTCCAAGAGTTCACGATGCTCCACGGCGCGACGATTGGTGATGGTGTGAGCATCGGTCACGGCGCAGTCGTCGATTACGCGACCGTTGAGGACAACGCGCTCATTGGAATCGGGAGTTGCGTCCTCGGTGGGGCGACTGTCGAATCGAACAGTATCGTCGCTGCACACGCCGTCGTCACCCACGACCAGACCGTCCCCGAAGGCCACCTCGCGTACGGAGTTCCTGCGAAGACCCGGCCACTCACCGACGACCAACTCACGAAAATCGCCGAGACGCGTGACCACTACGTCGAACTCGGGAGGGAGTTCCTCGGCCACAATCTCGACGACGAAGCGTGAGGCTTCTGTCCTGATTCGAGTACGTGCGGGCGAAAAGTAACCCACACGACTTGCGGTATACTGATCGAGTATACTCTCATCGTATTCTCGCGCATTGAGGCTTCAATCGCAGTAAAACGCGCGCGATGATTTTATCAACCAGTAGTACGAGCGTTCTGCTAATGGCACGACTGGTCGAAGCACGCGGGGTTGCGAAATGAGTTCTCAGTATATCACCTCAGAGGACCACCTTCCGGCCGATACGAGCGGTGAAGTGACGATACAGGTGACGAATCAAGAGACGAAGGAGATTTTTCAGACGCGCGCACGCCTCTCGCAAGACCGTGGTGAACTCGACGAACCGATTCCACTGACGGTTCTCCGTGGCCCCCACGAGAACACCGAAGAACAGTGGTATATCGAGGTCATCGAGGCCGACATCGACGTCACCCCAATCGACGACCAGATTCTCGACCGCTGTATCGAAGAGAGTCGAACGAAGTCCGACGTCGTGACTGTGCGAAGCGAGGACGTTCGCGCACTCGTCACGTACCTCGTCGAGACCGGTGAGTACGACTCTGTCTCCGAAGCGGTCCGCACGTTCGTGCGACAACACCTCGCCGAGACACGCCCCGAACTCCTCGAACGCTACGTCGAGCGTCGAACGACCCTCGAACAGGAGGACCTTTCGAGACAACTCATCGGGGGGGATGGTAAGTGAGTACCAGTTCGCCCGCCGAGAGTTTCAGGGAGTACTTGGACCGTCTCGACGAACGGGATGCAGTCACTCGAATCGAGCGCTCGGTGTCGTGGGACCTCGAAGCGAGTGCGATTACGATGCTCGCGAACCAACGTGACGACCGGATTCCAATCTTCGAGTCAGTCTCGAACACCGGTCTCGATGCTCGGCTCGTCGGCGACCCCTACCGAGGGAGTCGAACTCGGCCGTGGGACCGTGTTGCGCTTGCACTTGGCCTCCCAACAGGCCTCCCTGCGGATGAATACTACGAGACAGTCATCGACAGGCTTCAACAGCCGATTTCCCCCGAGACGATAGCTCCCTCGGACGCACCATGTAAGGAAGTAGTTCAGCGTGGCCGAGACGCTGACTTGCTTTCGCTCCCGTGGCCGTACATCCACGCTGGTGACGGCGGTCGCTACTCGAATCTCCACACGATGGTCGTCAAGGACCCCGAATCGACGTGGTCTGACTGGTCGTCACACCGAGCGATGGTTCAAGACGGCAAGCACGCGAGTCTCCTCCTTCTCGCGGGCGAGCAGACACCCAACATCTACTACTACAAGTACGAACGCCAAGGAGAGCGGATGCCGGTTGCACTCGTCATCGGCGGCGAGCCTGCGACACAGATGACCTCCTCGATGTGGATTCCAACCGGGCGCGACGAGGCGGGATTCGCAGGCGGTCTGAAACGCAAACCAGTCGAACTCGTCGAGTGCGAGACGAACGACCTGTTGGTGCCAGCGAACGCCGAAATCGTCGTCGAAGGGCACGTCGTGCCGAACAAACGTCTCGACGAAGGCCCGTTCGGTGACTACTTCGGCTACATGCACGGCCCCCGTCGGTCGATGCCAGTCCTCGAGGTCGATGCGATTACCCACCGCAAGCAGCCGATGATTCCGTTCTGTGTGGAAGGCTCAGGTGTCGGCCACACGCTGAACACGAGCGCAACCGTGGAAGTTGCCTGTGTCGGACCCGACGCCACGCTCGGCCTGCGAACGGCGGGCTACGACGTCGAAAAATGCGTCCCATGGCGATTCACTCCGCGAACCGTGTACGTCGTTTCGACCGACGTTTCTCGACCCGGCTACCTCCACGAACTGGCGAACTTCATCTTCACTACGTGGGGGATGCTCCACGTGGACTTCTTCGTGTTCGTCGATTCAGATGTGGACCCGTTATCGACCCGAGAGGTACTCGAAGCACTCGCCCTTCACGCCGACCCAGAGTCCGACTTCCACCAGTTCGGGACCGTCGCCATGCCGAAAGTGCCGCTCAACATCTACCAAACACCAGAAGAGAAAGGAGACGACGAGACGGGAACCTCGAAAACCAAGACCACGAAAGCGTACATCGACGCTACTTCGGGTGACGACGCACTCACACACGAGACCGATGTGGTTGACGACGACTTCATCCGAGAGCGTGCCCGTGAAATCCTCTCAGACGCCGGTGTCACCATCGACGGATTCGGACGAGGTGACCGGCAATGAATAATATTCGCGACCACCTCGGCGTCCTCGACGGGGTGGGAGACCTGATTCGAATCGACGAGCGAACGCACTGGGCAGACACCGCGTTTGCAGTTGCCGCAGAAGCAGCACGAGAGAACGGTCCAGCCGTCCTCCTCACCGACGCCGGAGGGCACGCTCGATTATTGGCTGGCGGAGTCGGCGGACCCGACCGACTCACTGTGCGCTCACGCGAACCGTGGTCACGTATCGCCGCGGCATTGGGTCTTGGCTACGACGCAGGCTACCTCGACGTTCTCGATGCGTTGGTTGCCGCCCGACGTGGTGGACCGAAACCCGAGGTCACGCCTCCTGCAGCGACGGAATCCAAGACCGACCTCCGGTCACTTGGACTCCCAGCGGTCCACGACCCTGGGGTACCAGCGATTACCCTCGGCGTCGGTGCGTACACAACCGAGTTGAGTGAGACAGGCGGCACTGCCGACGAATCGGTCGGAGAAGACGTCACTGTTGGCTCCGTCGAATGGTTCCCTGTCCGGGGGTCGATTCAGGGGAGCAACGGGCTCAAACTTTCGGTGCCAGCGAAGGTCTCGACAGACCTCAGAGAAGGAACGACGCTTTCGCTTGCACTCGGCACGCCACCGGCGGCGTTGGTGGGTGCAATCATGCGATGGACCGGCGAGACGCAAGTCGCTGGTGCGCCGTTTATCGCGAACGCGTTCGGACCTGTTCCGGTAGCGGCGACGGGTATCGGGCCGGTCCCTGCGGAGAGCGAGGTAATCGTCGAAGCGAAAGTCACAGACAGCAGTCCCATCGACAACGAAACCCAGACCCCTGAGAAAGGCCGCGAGCCATGGGAATACGTGGTTTCGACGGCGACAATCGAGGCACGTGCGGAGCGCGTTTTGACACGCGAAGACCCCATCGTCCCGTTCTCCCCGACTGGCGCGCCGATGGCCGATGGTCGCGCCCTCCTCTCGATGGTCGAGTCCGCCCGCTTGTATGGCCGCGTGAACAACTACTGGGGCGTCTCGCCCGTCGAGTGGCTTGCGCTCCCTGCGGAGGCCGGACTCGGCATCTGTCTCGTCGCCAGCGACATCCTCTATGCAGGTTTCGAGTGGCAACTCGCCAACACCCTCTTTTCGTTCTCACGACTCTTCGACAAGGTCGTCGTCCTCGATACTGAGACACCTCCGATGGACCTCGCTCGCGCGTTCGACGACATCTGGGTGAAAGCACACCCAGCGAACGATTGGGAATTCTCTGACTCGGCGGCACCGGCGGCACGCGCACCATACTATCGGCGAGATGGGTCCACTGGTGCGAACGTCTACGTCAACGCCGCATGGGACCCTCGGTGGGACGAAGAGTACATCGCTCCGCGAGTCACCTTCGAGACGATGTACCCCGAAGACCTTCGTACGGCCGTTCGAGAAGAGTGGGATGCGATGGGTTTCGCCCACGGGAGCGAACACGAACCACGTGGAAGGCAAGATTCTGATACAGTGGGTGACGACAAATGACCGACGAGAAGACGGTCGAACGCATCGCTCACACGGCAGCCAGCCCTGAGGGCGAGAACAGCACCTACGTGTTACCGGACCGTGGACTCGTCATCGACCCCGGCCCACCGGGAGACGACTCCTGGGACGTTCTGACGACCGGTCTCTCGACCACGGGTCTCCCTGTCGAGTCGGTCGAGACGGTCGTCGTCACGCACTGGCACGCAGACCACGCCGGTTTGGCTCCGCGGCTGGTTTCGGCATCTGGTGCAGAGCTAGTTATGCACGAGAACGACGCACCGTTGGTCGCAGACTACACTACGGAACGAACACGCCGCATCGACCGTGATGCACGTCGTCTCCGCGAGTGGGGCGTCCCCGACGATATCGTCACGGCAGTTCGAGCGGGAGATACCCCATCGCCGATGCCAGACGAGTGCCCAGTCACAGCGCTTACCGACGGAGATTCGGTCGGCGACGTCGAAGTCGTTCACGCACCCGGACACACCGCTGGACACCTCGCCCTCGACGCCGGGGATTCCCTCTTTCTCGGTGACGCAGTCTTACCGATGTACACGCCCAACGTCGGTGGAACGGATACGCGGATGACTAACTCGCTCACGACGTACCTCGATACACTCGACCGGTTGACCGAGCGCGTCGAACCGGGTTCGGTTTCACCGAACGCCTTCCCCGGCCACGGTTCGACCGTCGAACTCACTGCCCGCATCGACGTGATTCGTGACCACCACGCCGAACGGGTGTTGAACGTACTCGCTGAACTCCCTGGTTCAGAGAGTGACGGGCGGACTCCGTGGTCGGTCGCTCGGTCGCTCTTTGGTGAGATGCAGGGTATCCATGCCAAGATGGGAGCTGGAGAAGCGTCAGCGCATCTGGAGTTCGCCGTCGCCCGAGGACTGGCAGAACAGGTCGGTGATGAGTCTGACCGGTACGTCCGAACTGACGTTGCGGTTCCCGATTTCAGTGACGTTCTTGTCGATTCGGAGGTACACTCACGGTACAGATAAGGTACTTGACTTACGAAGGGAATGTATGTCGCTACTTGACCGTGCTCTCTCCGAGGAGCACTACGACGTTCTGGACCGTGCGGAATCCTTTGCGACTGAATCACTTGCCCCGCGTGCGGAAGAAATAGAACGAACACGAGAGTTCCCACGCGATGTCATCGAGCGTGCTGGCGACGCTGGTCTGTTAGGAATTCTCATTCCCGAAGAGTACGGCGGACTCGGCGGCGACTTCCTCTCGTACTGTCTCGCAATCGAGCGAATCGCAGCGGAGAGTGGCGCGGTCGCAGAGACGATTCAAGGCCACACCTTCGCGATGCTTCCCGTGTTGAACTTCGGCACCGACGAACAACGCGAGCGTCTCCTCCCCGATATGGTCGCGGGCGACGCGGTTGGTTCGATGCTGTTGACCGAACCCGGTGCCGGTTCCTCTCCGACCGAACTCCAGACCGTCGCCGAGGCAACCGATGACGGCTATCGAATCTCTGGGGAGAAGTCGTTCGGGACGAACGCTGGTGTCGCCGACGTTCACCTCGTCGTCGCACGAAGAACTCCCCAACCGGAGGACTCACACGGCGTGAGCGTCTTCCTCGTTCCAAGTCCGGACGACGCCGACGGCTTCACGTTCGAACGCGGCGAGTATCTCGGGATGCACGGCCACATCACGGGTGATTCGACGTTCGACGACGTCGAGGTCGATGCAGACGCACTCCTTGGTTCGATTGGTCAGGGATTCCGTATTGCGATGGGTACTATCGATATGGCTCGGACGGGATTAGGAGCCATTGGATGTGGCATCGGCCGGGCCGCCTTCGACCACGCTGTGGACTACGCTGGCGACCGCGAACAAGGCGGAAAGGCAGTCGGGGAGTATCAGGCAGTACAAGTCCTCATCGCCGACATGGATTCTCGACTGGAGTCTGCCCGAAGTCTCGTCTACGATTCAGCCGTCCGAATTGCTGATGGAGAGAGCGATACACGTGTCTCTTCGCGCGCGAAGTTCACTGCGAGCGACGCCGCAGAGTTCTGTGCGCGCAATGCCATGCAAGTCTACGGAGGAAAGGGCTACCGGACGGACTACCCACTCGAACGATACTACCGCGACGCTCGTATCCTCTCTATCATTGGCGGCACTTCAGAGATTCAGAAGACGACTGTGGCGAGCAAGGCACTGGGGCTCTGAACGTCACCCATGCCCCGAAATTACGACCGAATCGCGCTCACCGAGGAGGAACAGGCAGTCCTCTTCGAAGAGGCCGACGTCGCCCGTGTCGCCACCGTTGGACCTGATGGCCTCCCACACGTCGTTCCGGTCGCATTCGCTATCGTCGATGGAAAACTCTGTTTCGAGACCGATGCGGACTCGGTCAAGGTCTCGAACATCAAGGCGACGGGTGTCGCGGCAGCAATCGTCGACGCCGGGGAAGACGAGTACGCAGAGCATCGCGGAGTGCAATGGCGCGGCGACGCACGTGTCGTCACTGACTCCGAGTTCGTGAAAGACATCGAGCGTGCGCTGTTTGGAACGGTCAAATCGATTCCCGACGCGAGCGGCCACGAACGTGTCAAGGTCGAACTGACTCCCGAGAAAACTGTCTCGTGGGACTTCCGGAAACTCGGCTAGAAAAGACGACCGGCAGGCAGCGTGTATCTTGTTTTGTTTCGGCTCAGGCTCAGCGCGTCCCGTCGCGCTCGCGACCCGTCGAAGGCGTCGCACCGTCGTATTTGATGCGCTCGAAGACGGTGTGACACCCGTTGCAGTAGTATTGGCTCTTCGAGACTTCGCCGCCGAATCTCGATTCACGCTCGTTGTCCGCCGAGCCACAGAATGGGCAGACGATTTCGGGTGAGTCGCTGTCTCCGTCTTCGTCGTTCATCGTGTTGCTCTCGTGGTCGCGTCCGGGGTTAACCTTGTTGGGGAATGAGTCGGTCGAACTCATTTGATGACGTACTCGCGGTTGGTGACACCCTGGAGCTGGTCTACGACACTGGAGTCGACGTGACCGTCGCCGCTACGACGTCGCGTCTCGTCCCACGATGCTGGGTCCGGGACGTCGTCTTCGAGCGAGGGAACCGTCACGTCAGACCCTGCGAACAGGTCCTCGTAGTGTTCGCGGAACGCACCACGAATCTCAGCGATTGGGCGGTCGGTGAAGCCAGCGTCGATGAGTGGGTCTTCGCTTTCGTCGTAGGTTGCTGGTCCGATGAACGCGAGTGCGCCCGGGAAGTACTGTTCGAGTGCGGCCTCGACTGCTTTCGGCTGGGTGTCGGCGAGCGTTTCGAGGCGAGCGTCGTGGTGTTCCAGGTGGAAGTACTCGTCTTCGCCCATCTTCTGAACCATCCCTTTGAAGTCGTCGTGCTGGATGGCATCGAGGAGTAACCACGCGGCGCGGTCGATGAGCGCGACCTGGACCATGAAGGTCGGCCACGCTTCGGCTTCTTCGTCGAGTGGTTGGGCGTTCGCGTACTCTTCTGGACTGCGGTCGGTCTCGAGCCAGTCTCGGTCGACGCCCTGTTTTTCGAGCAGGCGGAACAACTGGCGCACCTGTCCGATTTCGTCTTGGCCGTTGGACGCCCCCGAGATGTCGTCTTCGAGGTTCGGGCCCTTCAGCATCCACTCGCCGTATCGCTGGCCGAGCAGAAGTTTCGTGTCGGCGATGGCTTGGACGTAGTCGCGTGCGACGTCCGGCCAGCCAGCCTCTTGGTCTCCGCTCATGCTACTCTCCCGCTCGAGATTGGTTCTTCGTCGACTTCGAGCAGATTGTCTTCGCGTACGACGCCCATGAAATCCCACGCCTCTTCGTCGTAGGTACGATGGGCGTAGATGCGGGCGAGACGGTCTGAATCTGCTTGTACTGTTCCTGCGTGAATCATGTCGTCTCCTGGTCTGTTTCGGGTGAATACGTGGTACTTCATAGTCCGATACCTGCTTCTCGAAGTTCTTCGCGTGCGCGGTCGGTGAGCATGTCTTTCGACCAGACGGGGTCCCACGTCACCTCGATAGTGACGTCGGTGACTCCGCGAACCGTCCGAAGGACTGCACGGACGTCGTCTTGAATCATGTCGTAGGCTGGACAGCCCATACATGGGTACGTCATCGTGACGGTGATGTCGCCACCATCGGCTTCGATGTCGTAAATCATCGCCATATCGACGAGACTGACGGGGATGTGCGGGTCCGGAACCTCATCGACGGTCGCCCACAGTTCTTGTTCGAATTCGTCGGCGTCGTCTCCCGGTCCAATTGCGAATCCGGTCGTGCCGACATCTGCGGTGTGTGCGCTCATGTTAGACTTCGACCTCTAATTTCCCGGACTGGAGCAGGTTGACGTACTTTTCGTTCGCGGGGCCGCGCGAGCGCCAGCGGTCGAGTACGTCGTCCCAGCTGATTGGTTCGTCGAAGTGCCATTCTTTGTTCTCTGCGTCGAAGGCGACGGGCATGTCGTATTCGAGGACGTACTCGTCTGCTTCTTCGTCGTAGTGTGCAGGCACATCGACACCAAGTTCCTCGGCGAGCGGGACAGTGTGGCTCATCCACTCTTGACGGAGTTCGTCGTTGGTCTTCCCCTTGATGCGGTAGTCGAGTTGCGCCGTGTTGTGTTTCTTCTCGTCAGACATTCCGAACCATTCGATTCCCATCGGGAACATCCAATCGACGGCGTCCTGCACTCGCTGTTTCGTCTTGTCGGACTTATTGGACAGTCGGCGCATCCACGTCTCACCGTGACGAAGGTGGAACTGTTCTTCCTTGCCGACTTTGCGAAGCGCACGTTTCCACGGTGCGTACGAGGTGTTCGCTTCGATGTCGCTCAGGAGTACCATTCCCGCACGGTCGAACAGGCCGTGTGCACACACGAGTTCGGCGAACGTTTCGAGGTGCTGGTCGAACCCGTACGTGTTTCTGAACTCGTGGGGTTCGCGCTCGTAGATGAGTTCTTGGCGGTCCTCACCGAGGTCTTCGAGCAGTCGGTAGGCGATGTGTCCGTGGCCGAGTTCGTCCTGAATGACACTGATACAGGATGCACGAGCGTCGAGCGTCGGTGCGTTCATCGACATCTCGTAGTACGCGGGGGCGCTCATGAGTTCCGTGTCGGCAGAGACTTTGAGTGTCGCTTTGAGTGCTTTCTTGTATCCCTCGGTCATCTCGGACTCGTCTTCGATCATGCGACCGTTCTGTAGCTGGTTTTTAAATTGTTTTTCCGTTGGCATGGCTTGTCTAAGGGCTGCTGTTTGGTTGTTGGAGCGTGAGTTAATTAATGTTTCTCTCATTCTCACACGTTACGTAGGTGTCAATTGTAGGTGACAGTTCGGGGATAAGATAATCGGAGGCTCAATTTGATACGAATATTTTAGGCAGATGGGTATAGTACACATAGTATGGGAATTCGGACACGACACGCTAATGAAGCCGATGGAGACGAAATCCTAGAACTGTGGCACGGATTCACGAGCCATCTATCGAGCTTCGACGACCGATACGGACACAGCGACCAAGCCGACGAACGCTGGCTTCGATACTTCGAGAATCAGCTCGTTGACTCGAAGTACGGGACTGTCATCTTAGCCGAGAACGACGAAGACGACGCCCCGATTGGGGTCCTCGAAGCCCGTGTGATGGGCGATCACCCAATCTTCCGACTGGAGAATCACGGATACGTTCACGGCCTCTTCGTGCGCGAAGAGTACCGTGGGGAGGGCGTTGCTGGGGAGTTACTCGATGCGGCCGCCGAGTGGTTCAAACAAGGCCCACGCGCGGTCAATTATTACCGAATCGATGTTCTGGCTGGCGACGAGGCCGCCGCGAAGATGCTTGAGTCGCACGGGCTGGACCCCGTCGAACTCGTCTACGAAGAACGCCTCTAACATGGTCGAATACTACGAAGTCGAGTTTGTCGACGAGGGTCGTACCATCCAGGTCCCCGACGACAGGCCAATCTTGGAGGTTGCCGAAGAGGTTGGCGTGGACCTCGCGTACCAATGTCGGATGGGAGTCTGTGGCGTCTGCTCGGCGCTACAGGTTGTCGAAGGCGAAGTGGATCAGGTCGAAGCGATGTTCCTCTCGGAGTCAGAAAAAGAGGAGGGCTACGTCCTCACGTGCGTCGCAAAGGCGCGCTCGGACCTCAAACTCCGTTCGAACTGTGGTCCCTAATCTCACTGCGTAACTTCTTTTCACGGTCGCCTTTTTCGCGTCGTTCGTCGAAGAGTGCTGATTCCACTTCTGTTACAATTTGTGTATACGCTTTTGTATACAATTTCTCATGGTTTTTACTCGTAATTGGGTCAATATGGGTCACCAGTGCCCATTACAATTCTAGAGTTGTAATTTGCAGGCCGAGTTCTGCCAGCAGTCCACACAACTGTTCGCACTCATCGTCATTGTATACGGAATTGTATACTCCACTTACGAGCGGGGTCGATTCGGCCGTCGTTAAGTATTAATGGACCGGTGTGAAACTGATAGGCGATGTCTGATACGAACTACGAGACTATCGACTGGTCCTACGACGAAGAATCCGGACTGGGGCGTATCACGCTCGACCGTCCAAAGGCGATGAACGCCATCAACATCCAGATGCAACACGAACTCATCGACGCCTTCGATGCGTTCCAGGCGCTGGACGACGAGGCCGATGGTCTCGCTGTCCGTGCGGTACTCGTCGATGCGGCAGGTGACAAGGCCTTCTGTGCTGGATTGGACGTCGGTGAGATGACCAACTTCTCGACCTATCACGAGAAAAAGCGAGTCCCCGACCTCTTCTGTGAGATGTGTGCGGCGTTCGAAGAGTACGATGCGCCCGTCATCGTCTCTGTCGATGGTCTCTGTCTCGGCGGTGGATTCGAGATTGTGATGTCCTGTGACTTCCGCTTTGCCACCGAAAACGCATCTTTCGGCCAACCTGAGGTCAACTTCGGTGTCCTCCCTGGCGGTGCCGCAGCACAGCGTCTGACCACCATCGTCGGTGCAAGCCGGGCAAAAGAGATCACGATGACAGGGGACAATCTCAGCGCCGCTGAAGTCGCCGAAGACGGTATCCTGACCGACCTCGTTGCCGACAGCGACGAACTCCAAGAGCGAGTTGACGAACTGGCATCGAAACTGACGAGCAAGCCACCACTTGCGCTCCGCTCTATCAAGCAAGCTGTCAACATCACGCGCAACGTCGGCTACGACGCTGGTATCGAGTACGGCAGCCACGCGTGGCCCGCGCTCGCACAATCGGACGACTATGCGAAGGCAATCGATGCGTTCGGCACTGACGAACAGCCACAATTCGAGGGGAAGTGAGGCCGTGACCGCTGAGTCGGCAGATATCCGTGACGCGTTTGACTTCACTGACAAGACCGTCTGTGTGACTGGAGCGGCCCAGGGTATCGGCGAGGCCGTTGGTGAGGCGTTCGCCGCACTCGGTGCGAATGTCGTCATCGCCGACCTCGACGAAGAAGGAGCACAAGCCGTCGCAGATCGCCTCACCCAAGAGTACGGTGTCCAATCAGTTGGTCTCGAAATCGACGTTTCCGAGTACGACGCTGCAGTCGCAATGGTCGAGGCGACTGTCGAGGAGTTCGGTTCACTCGATATCTTGGTCAACAACGCAGGACTGGCAGGCGTAAAGCGGTTCCTCGATTCCGAACCTGCCGACTGGGACAAGAAACTCCGTGTCTCACTGTACGGGACGCTCAACTGCACGCACGCCGCGCTCCCCGGAATGGTCGAACGGAACGACGGTGTCGTCATCAACTACGCGAGTTCCTCCTATCGTGGAAACGACCCCGGACTGGCCGTGTACGGTGCGGCCAAGGCTGCGAACCGGTCGTTCACCAAGACGATGGCCAAGGAAGTCGGCGGGTCGGGCGTTCGTGTCAACTGTGTCTGTCCGGGCACCGTCGAGACGCCTTCGACCACAGAGTGGATAGAGAAGTATCGTGAGAAATTAGGCGAGTCGTACGCACTCGGGCGCGTCGGTCAACCCGAAGAGATTGCGAACGCAGTCGTGTTCCTCGCAAGCGACGCCGCGAGTTGGATTGCTGGCGAAACCATTCACGTTGACGGCGGCTACATCCGGCGGTAGGCACGCAAATTCGTCGAAAAATTTTCGCGTTTCTGGTCGTTACTGCTCGCGTTCGCGGAGCTTCACGCGCTGAATCTTCCCGGTCTCGGTCCGTGGGAGTTCGTCTACGTACTCGACCCGGCGTGGGTATTTGTACGGTGCGAGCGTGTTCTTGACGTGATTCTGGAGTGAGTCGGTCAATTCGTCGTTTCCTTCGAACCCGTCTGCGACGATGATGAACGCTTTGACGACTTGTCCGCGTTCTTCGTCGGGCACACCGACGACAGCGACCTCCGAGACTTCGTCGCGTTCTTGGAGAACCGCTTCGACCTCTGGGCCGGGGATGTTGTAGCCGCTGGAGATGATGAGGTCATCTTTCCGTGACTTGTACTCGAGTCGTCCGTCCTCACGGTGGATGTAGATGTCTCCGGGGAGGCTCCATCCATCGACGAGTGCCTTCCGCTGCTTTTCGGGGCGGTTCCAGTAGGTGATCCCTGTCGGGCCGCGAACGGCGAGCATACCGGCTTCGCCGCGTGGGAGTTCCTCGCCCGTGTCGGGGTCGATGACCTTACACTCGTATCCTGGGACGGGGTATCCCGTCGCACCGGGGTCGATTTCTTGTCCCTCTCGGTGACTCACGAAGATGTGGAGCATTTCGGTCGTACCGATGCCGTCGTAAATCTCGACGCCATAACTGTCTTTGAACGCGTTGAACGTGCTGTGAGTCAGTGGTTCACCTGCACTGACTGCCATCCGGAGTGAGGACGTGTCGTACTCCTCTGGGGCATCTGGGTATTTCTCGAGGATTTGGTTGTACGCCGTCGGGATCGAGCAGAGAATCGTGATACCATGGGCTTCGACGGCTTCGAGCAGGTCACCGGGGGTTGCGTTCTCGACGAGGCTCGTGGTCGCACCGAACCGGAGTGGGAACGTCACCAAGTCACCGTATCCGTAGGCGAACGGCAGTGGTGGGTTGCCACCGAACACGTCGTCTTCGGTCGGGTTGAGACAGTATTCAGCGTAGCTGTCAGCAGTCGCCAAGAGCTTCCGGTGAGTGTGGACCGTCCCCTTTGGCTCGCCAGTCGTCCCCGAGGTGTAGAGCATGAGCGCGAGGTCGTCGCGTTCGGTCTCGTAGGCTTCCAGTTCGTCGTCGGCAGCCGATGTCAGTTCGTCGTAATCCGTGTGGTCGTGTTCGACACCGTTACGCTCGACGACGATGACGTTCTCGACGCTCTCTGTTTTCGGAAGCGCGAGGTCAATCTCTTCGAGAAGGGCGTCGTAAACGACGACAGTTGATGCCTCAGCGTTATTGATAATGTGGACGAGTTCTGCCGCGCGGAGGAGCTTCATCGAGGGTAGCGCCACTGCGCCGATTTTCTGGGCGGCGAGACACGCGACGATTGCCTCGGGACGATTCGTGAACCGGACGACTACGCGGTCGCCCGGTTCGACGCCCTGTTCGAGCAGACCGTTCCCGAGGCGGTTGACCTGTTCCTGTAGTTCGGCGTACGTGACCTCTTCGTCTTCGAAGCAAATTGCGACGTTGTCCCCGCGGCCTTCCGAAACGTGTTGGTCGACGAGCTCGGTCGCAACGTTAATCTCCTGTGGATAGTGGGTTTCTGGTAGTGCGTGTACGAGCTGGGGTCCCTCCTCTGGCAGATATGACTCTGGTATTTTCTCTTGCATCGCGTGACTGAAGCATCAGTATTAATCGTCAAATAGATTGTGGTTGGTGCCATCAAATCAACTCTTTTTCGGGGCCTCGGTGGGCGTTACGTGGCTTTGTCCGACTATGCCTCGAAGGGTGCAAGCATCTCTGCGGTGAACGTCGTCGGATTTCCTTCGCGGTCGAAACAGCCGTACTCTGTGACGCCCTGTATCCGAACCTTCCCTTCGGTCCGGAACGTATGGTTGACTCGAACCGTGTCTTCGGTGACCTCCTGCACATCGCACTCTACAGCGAGTTCTGAGTTGAATCGGACCGGGGACTTGAACTCCCAGTGCCAGTCGCGGATGCGGAATGGCTGTTTGTCACCGGCGAGTTTAGCCAGACTCAGTCCATCGTCCGCGAGATGCGATTCGAGTGCGATGTCAGCAAAGCGTGGGTACTCCTCGAAGTACGCGAGTTCCGAAGATTCGATATGGGGCGAATTCACGCTAAAGGTTCCTTCGAACGTTGGGTACGTCTCGTCACTACTCGGCTCTTCGGCGGGCCCGACATCGACGGTTCGTTTTGTTTGGCGTTCTGCGAGTCGCTCTCGTACACCTGTCGGGTGGGCGAGTGCGCCCCCCTCGGGTGCAATCGTGACGTGTGTCATCTGCGCTGTCGAAAGCGTCTCGCCGTCTCCATCGGTCATCTCGTATATCAATTTGAGACTCGAGTCACCAACGTGGGTCACGATGACGTCGGCCGAAACTGTCTCACCAAAGGTTGGATATCGATATATGCTCGTGTCGAGTCCGACGGGTGCATAGGGGATTGCACCGTCGGCAACGAGATCTTCGAACGAATACTCCATCCCACGGGCGAATTCCTGCGTCGAGACGAGTTGCCAGTCGAAGAACATCGCGCCGTGAACGAGTGGTCCAGCTAGCTCGCCGAAGCGAACGGGATGCTTGTCAATAGTACGCACGTGTGCGTAATTACCATGATTATATAATAGCATTCAGTTTTCGGCAAGGACGTCGGCATCTCTCGTCTGACAGTTGGGCAGGTGGTCACTTACTACACGACGTCATTCGTCTGGGTCTTTCAGGAAGATGTTCGTCGCCCGCCAATAGACGACTTCCTCGCCGTCTTGGTTCGTCGCCTCCGTTTCAGACGTGATGTATCCACGGTCATCCCGACTGGTAGACTCAGTCTTTTCGAGAATTCGAACCTCGACCGACACCTCGTCGCCGGGGTAGACTGGATTTCTCCAGCGGAGTTCTTCGAGGCCGAACGACCCCAGTGTCTCTGTTTCTGCGAGAAATCCATCCACAAGCAACCGCATGCACGAACTCGCCGTATGCCAGCCACTCGCGATGACTCCACCATACATCGTTTCTGCTGCAATCTCTGGGTCAACGTGAATTGGCTGTGGGTCGTAGCGCTCGGCGAACGCCAACAGTTCTGACCGGTCGGCCTCGTAGGAACCCAAGTCGTGAACATCGCCGACAGGGATGTCTTCGTAGTAGCGTAGTGGCATCGACCAGTACGTCGCGCGAACAGATTAATAAGTGCTTGCGTCAGCGAAGAAACGCCCAAACTGAGCCTTTGCTTTTATCTCAATTCCTCGTCCAGAAGCCGTCTGGGTCGAACTCACGGATGAGCGAGAGTGCTTCATCCGACGGCCTCTCCGTCTCGCCGACTGGTTCACCGGTCACATCCTCATGCCGTCTCAAATCAACGGGAAATCGGCGGCAACGTCGTCAGTCTCTTCGCCGGTAGCGGTCAATCTCTGCACCTTTTACACCCCTCTCTGCTACTTCGGCACCCACTAGATTTGAAAATCCTGCGCTTCAACATCTCTCCCTGCTGAAATTTTACTGGCATCACAGACGAGAACACACTGCAAAGATTTTTAACGGAGTGAATAATTGTGAACGTCATGGTTAAGCGAAAACTGATGCACAGACGAAACTTTGTGAAGCTAAGTGGTGTCGCGGGCGCTGGACTCCTCGCCGGATGTACTGGTGGCAGTTCCGATGGTGACTCTGGAGGCTCGGACGGCGGCAACGACGACACGACAGCAGACGGTGGCTCTGGTGGAGGTTCGAGCGACCCAATCGTTATCGGCTCCCTGCAACCTCTCTCGGGTCCATTCACGCCCTGGGGGAACGCTCACAAGGCAGGATTAGCGTTCGCAATCGAGGAAATCAACAGTGACGGCGGTGTCCTCGACCGACAACTCGAAATCGTCGAGGCAGACACGAAGAGTGACGCCGCAGCGGCAGACTCGACCTTCCGTCGCTTCGTCGAACAGGAGAACGCGGTGGCGACGGTCGGCCCCGTCTCTTCTGACGTCGGTATTCGAACTGCACGAACCGCACAGGAACTCGAAGTTCCGATGCTCCTGCACATGTCGGGGACGAATCAAGCGATTACCCCCGAGACGACGTACACGTTCCGCGTTGGACTGCTCCCTGCGGCGACGTCGATGCAGGCACAGGCGAGTCTCGTCGAAGACGCAGGTTACTCGAAAGTCGGCGCAATCATCGGCGACTACGCCTGGGGACGCTCCGTCGAAGAAGGGATTGAGGAATACTTCGGCACGGATGTCACCATCGAGGCTGCACCGGTCGGTGCAAGTGACTTCAAATCGTTCATTCGGAAGTTCCCAGACGACCTCGAGATGATGGTCGCAACGGGTCACCCACCGGGGTCACTCACCATCGCTAACCAGATGAACGAACTCGGGTACGCACCAGAGGTTCTCACCGGACCTGGCTTCCCGCCGGGCGTCATCGCGGGGGCACTCGGCGACCTCGCGTTCGACGGTGGATTCACTCACGTCCACAACACGGACGTGTACAGCGACGAGTTCGCAGAAGTCGCACAGCGATTCGGCGAAGCAACGGGAAGTCAGTTCGACACGCACACCGCCTACGGGTACGTCTCGGGCAAAATGCTGGCCCAGGCGATCGAGAACGCTGGCTCGGCGGACCCGGTGGCAATCGGCGACGCAATCCGGAACATCAAGTTCGACACGCTGTTCGCAAACCCAATCGAGTACACAGAGAACGGCGAGCTGAAGAACCAGGTCCAGATTTACAGTCAACTGACGTCGGAAGCACCTTCGTACTTCCCGGATGGCGATTTCGGCTTCGAAGAGCAGTTCCGAACCGAACCGCTGCCCGCACTCCCAGCAGACCAATGATGAGACCATCTGCTCGGTGCAGTACTGTCGCGCCGTCCACCCGTTCGAGTGGGGGTGCTGAACGGTTGGTGATGTCGGAGTCATAAATGGTAGCGACTAGTACACTACTTGGCATCGCGGTCGATGGACTCGCCTTTGGCGTGTTCCTCGCCTTGCTGGGCGTCGGCATCACGCTCGTCTTTGGCCTCGGTGAGGTCCTCAACCTCGCTATCGGTACGTTCGCCGTACTGGCGGTACTCGTGGCGACGTTCGCGGTCAACAGCGGCATGGGTCTCGTCGTCGGTGGCGTCGTCGCGCTCGTTGCAGTTGCAGCATTCGGCTTGCTCGTAGACCGGACGATGCTCTCGCTCGTCTATCGTTCTGAGGGAGAGGAACGTATCCTCCTCGGTATCTTCACGACACTCGGGTTGACAGTGTTCCTCGACGGTGTCCTCATCAATTACTTCCCGTCGCGGTACACGCTTCCGTTAGACATTGGGACCGTCTCTGTCGCGGGTGCGTCACTCACCGGGAGTTCGCTCGTCATCATCGCAATCGGGGCTGTCGTCCTCGCCACCTTGTTCGGGTTCTTACGGGGCACGTTCCTCGGGAAAGCGACCCGCACGGTGTTCCAAGACGAGCGTGGCGCACGCCTCGTTGGTGTCAACCCGCGGCGTATCCGGACGCTCATCTTCGTTCTCTCTGCCGCTGTGGCAGGTCTCGGTGGGTTAGTCTTCGCCGCTGGTTCGGCAGTTGCGGTGTCGAACGGGTTCCAATTCACGACGTTTGCACTCATTATCTCCATCGTCGGCGGTGTCCGGAGTTTGGTGGGTGCGATTACCGCAGGCGTCCTCCTCGGACTCGTCAACCAGTTCGCTAACTTCTTCGTCGGGTCGTACATCGCGACGATAATCCTGTTTGCGACTGCGATTGTCGTTCTTCTCGTCCGACCGGAGGCGATATCATGAGTTCCAGACCAGCACTTCGAACCGAAGTTCGCAACGTCGCTATCGTTGCGGCGCTGTTCGCACTCGCACCGCTCGTGGTCCTCGGCAGTAGTTACTACGAGAGTGTACTCACACACTTGCTGCTCATCGCGCTGTTCGCCGTCGCGCTCAACATCGTGTTCGGGCACACGGACCAACTGTTCCTCTTCGTTGGGGGATTAGCTGGCTTCGGAGCCTACACGACGGCACTGTTAGCCGATGCGCTGGGTATCTCCGCGTGGATTACGTTAGCTGTTGCAGCACTGGCGTGTGGCCTTATCGGCCTGCTCGTCAGTTACGTCTCCGCTAAGCGGAACTTCACGGTCGTCCTCATCTCGATTCTCACGCTGAACCTGCAACTCGTGTTCAGCGAGATATTCGTGGGTGCCCGTGACATCACCGGCGGTTCGACTGGCTTCCCGTACGAGTACTTTGGGCTCGATGTCGTCGCTGAGGCGATCGGTATCGAGACGAAACTCGTCCTCTACTACGTCGTATTGCTCTTGCTCGTGGTGACGCTCGGATTCTACCTCCGTCTCGTCCACTCGAAGTACGGTATCGCATTCGACGCCATCCGAGAGGACGAGGTTGCCGCTGAGTCTATCGGCATCGACGTGGTTCGCTACAAGACCATCGCTGGATTCGTTGCCGCGTTCCTCATCGGTGTGATTGGTGCATTCTTAGCCCGTGAGTCTGGGTACATCCTCCCGGGTAGCTTCACCTTCCTCGCCGTGGACGTCATCGTCCTCATCGTCCTCGTCGTCGGTGGCTTGCGAACCACGCTGGGGCCAATCGTCGGCGCCGTCATCATCGTCGGCGTCGAGGAGTTCCTGAGTTCAGCTCAGAGCCTCCAGTCTTGGCAGTCAGCCATCTTTGGCGCACTCCTCATCGTGCTGTTCCTCTACTTCCGTCAGGGCGTCGTCCGGTCGGTACAAGACGTACTCGCGGACGTTGGACTCAATAATCGAGAAGGGGGTGGAACAGACGTCGAGAGCGGGCGATAACACCACAAGCAGGCATTCTTTTTTCGCACTACCGTCGTTCTGTAGACTGTCGAGAAGACAGCGAATAGAGAACGTAAAAAAGTAGCGTCAGCGTCAGCGTCGGCGTTACAGGTACGCTTCTTTGATGTGGTCGGATTCTAAGAGCCCAGGTCCCGTGTCCTCTATGATTATCTCACCGTTCTCCAGAAGGTATGCTCGGTCGGCCAGCCCCAACGCTTTGTGGACGTGTTGTTCGATGAGGAGGATGGTCACGTCCTCACTGATCTCGTCGATCTTCTCGAATACGCGGTTCGTAATCTTCGGTGCCAGTCCTTCAGATGGTTCGTCGAGCGCCAAAATCTTCGGCTTCGCCATCAACCCGCGACCGATAGCGAGCATCTGCTGTTGTCCACCACTCATAGACGCAGCCCGCTGATTTTGTCGCTCTTCCAGAATCGGAAAGAGGTCGAATACCTCTTGCATCGTCTCTTCGAGATGCTTCCGCTGTGTGTACGCCCCCATCTCCAGGTTCTCGCGGACCGTCATATCACCGAACAGGTTTCGCTCCTCGGAGACGTGGACGAATCCGTGTTCGACGACTTCGGAGGGGTCCATCTTCGAGACGTCGTCTCCCCACGCGGTCACGGTGCCGTCATCGACAGGGTGGAGTCCCGACATCACACTGAGGAGCGTTGATTTGCCTGCGCCGTTCGGGCCGACGATGGAGACGACACGGTCCTCCTCGGAGATTTCGAACGACAGGTCCCATATCACCTGAATGTTGCCGTAGGACACGTCTATCTCGTCTACTTCGATCATGCCTCGTCACCCAGGTAGGCCTCGACGACTTCCTGATTATCTCGAATCTCGTCGGGAGTTCCCTCCGCGAGTTTCTTCCCGCTGTTCAGGACGATAATTCGGTCGGCAACGCCCATGATTGCGTCCATGATGTGCTCGATCCAGAAGACCGAGATGCCGCGTTCGTCACGGAGTCGGCGAATCGTATCGGTGAGTTCGGCGATTTCACCGGGAGTGAGTCCGCTCGCAATCTCGTCGAGGAGGAGCAGACGTGGTCGTGAGGCGAGTGCCCGTGCCAGTTCGAGTTGCTTCTTCTGTGCGATAGGAAGGTTGCCCGTCGTCATCTCTGCCTTGTCTGCGAGTCCGATGAACTCTAAGGCATCTCGGGAACGCTCTTCGGCTTCTGCTTCGGAGACGGACTCTTCGTTTCCGAAGAGCGCACCTGTCATCACGTTCTCGAAGACAGTCATCTCGTCGAACACGCGCACAATCTGGAACGTCCGAACCAGTCCCCTTCGGGCAATCGCGTGTGTCTCTAGGGTGACGATGTTCGTGCCGTCGAACTCGACGCGCGTTCCGTCTTCCGGTTGAAGGACGCCGGTGATACTGTTGAACAGCGTCGTTTTTCCGGCTCCGTTCGGGCCGATAAGCCCAACGATCTCTTCATCACCAATTTCGAAGGTGACATCGTCAACTGCCACTAGTCCGCCGAACTCCTTCCGGAGGTCGGTTACTGCTAACATGATACAGTGACGTCTGCCCATCGTTATAATGTTTACTCGAACGGTCGGCAGCAGCGGGCGTTTTCTGCACTTCTGGGTTCAATAAATCGTCATTTCCGCCCTGAAATCTTCGAATTATACTTGTGACAGTTGAAAGAACGACGCGCTGAGGTTTGACGTCACACCACTGAGCAGTGAACGGACGCACAGTCAGAAGCGACTCATTTGTCTTGTCCCCCACACGCAGTCACTGTTCGAATTTCGCCGCTCGGACACACAGGAACGTCGGGTATTTCAGTCGCTTTTCGTAGGATTCGGGCTTCTTCTCCTTGAACGCCTCTGTCGGTTTCGGCTCGACTAGTTCGTCCAGTTTGAACCCAGTTTCGATGAGTGGATTGATGACCTCGGAGAATGGTCGGCGATAGAATGGGACATCAACCTCCTCACCGGAGGCCAACCACGTCATCACTTCCTGTTCGATTTCGAAGTAGTTCTCGGCGTCGAACGCGATGTACTCATCGACTGGATGTTGCGCCGAGAACACGAGAAAACCACCTGGTCGGAGGACGCGAGCGAACTCTGTGAAGGCCTCCCGCCAGTCTTCGATGTAGTGGAGCGCAAGGCCGCAAACGACTCCGTCGAAGTCACTTCCGTCGGCGAATTCGAGAGGCTGTGTGATATCACCGCGGTGAATCTCTGCTCGGTCACCGATACGTCGTCTCGCTTGTTCGAGCATCTTGGCGTTCTGGTCAACAGCGACGACGTCCGCTCCCTGTTCGACTAACCACTCCGCGTACCGACCGTGTCCACAACCCGCATCAAGGATTCGTTTGCCCGCTATGTCCGGAATGAGTTCCGTCATCGCAGGAAACTCAAGGTCCGTGCAGTACGGGTCGTCTTCTTGTGCCTCGTACGTCTGCGCCAATTTGTCGTATGCGCCCTCTACGGTCGGACTCTCGTCAGGTGGCATGAACACGATTGTGTCTCCCACTTTAGATTAACCGTTGTGATTATGATTTTGAGTTATCACTTGTGGTCGTCAACATTAGAAGCTGCTCTGTTAAGCCAGACGGCTGAAAACGACTGCCTTTGTATCGTAGTCACGGGAGTGGAGTAGGCCGGTCCTGATACCGTGAACGACTCAGGTTGTGATGCATTTTCATCGGGAGAAATATTGCAAAAACTCGCAATATTGATGTTTGGAATTAGAATTGGGTATTAGCCTATTAGGGGCATCTGAATGGAATCTTTGGGTGTGTTGGTGTAGTAAAATGCGGTTCTTAATATCCATACAAGAATTCTAAAAAATGAATCTCTAGCTTGCCGAAAATTGCTTATATATGGGTTATGAACCATATTTCATACCACAATTCGATTCAAAGTTCTACAAATTTATATTGCATATTTCAAACAATACTATTGGCGAATTACTCCTTCAGAAACATTGTTTTTTACGACCACGATACCTCCTTCGACCGCTCTCAAGAGATATCTGAATTACGCTCTCACCGCCTTTTCGGAGATGAGCGTCGCAATGTGTTCACCGAACGGAAGTGAGGACGTAAGACCAGGAGAGACGGCGTTGAGGACGTGAACAGCGTCGTCTGTCTCGATTGTGAGTGGGTCTTTCACGAGTTTCCCGTCGTCGGTCACGAGTTGCGCGCGAATACCTGCGTAACTCTTCTGTAAGTCGTCTTCTCTGATGCTCGGCACGAGGCGCTGGGCGGCCTCGGTAAACTTCTGTTTCCGATAGGATTTGTTGAGTTCCGACCACGCGACAGAAAGCATCGTTTTGGACGCGAGCAGGCGTCTGAAGCCACCGTAGCTCAGTGTCTCGCCAAGCTCTCGAAGGTCTACGTCGGTATTGTGGTAGGCTTCACGGCCAAACGCGAGTACTGCGTTGGGGCCGACGATAACTTTCCCGTCTGTTCGACGTGTGTAGTGAACCCCAAGGAATGGGAGTTCGGGGTCAGGTGTCGGATAAATCATCGTGCGGCACACCTCTGTCCGTTCGGGGGCGACCTCGTAGTACTCGCCGCGGAAGGGGACGACCTGATAGCCGTCGCCGACACCGACTTGTTGTGCCAGCGTATCAGCGTGGAGTCCGGCGGCGTTGACCAGCAGTGACGTTTCAATCGTGCTGTTGCTCGTCGTGAGTAGATAGCCCGCTGACAACGATTCAATGGCTTCGACCTCGTGGCCGGTGTAGAGCGAAACGCCCGCGCTCTGCACCTCTCTTGCGAGCGCGTAGACGTACTGTTGGGAATCGACCGATGCCGCTTGTGGTGCGTAGAACGCGGCTTGGCCGACCGCATGTGGCTCGTGCGCCTGAATTGCTTTCTGGGAGTTCAGTAGTTCGTACTCGACGCCATTCGCGTCTGCCTGTGATGCGAGTGTTTGGAGATGAGACTCTTCTCGGTCATTTTTCGCAACGACGAGAACACCCAGTTCGTCGCATGGGATGTCGTGGGTACCGCAATACTCTTTCATCCGCTTTGTCCCATCAGTTGCGAATCGGGCTTTGTCCGACCCGGGTGGGTAGTTGAACCCTGGGTGGAGTACGCCCGAGTTGCGACCGCTCTGGTGGGCGGCTAAGTGGTGTTCTTTCTCCAGGATGGCGATATCGAGGTCGGTTTGCTCTGAGAGATGTTTCGCTGTAGAGAGTCCGACACACCCACCACCAACAATAGTCACGTCGTGCTGAATCATTGCTCGGTAGGCTCAGCAATGCGAACCTGTGCATTAGTCATGTCGCTCCAAGTAGTTCTCTGTCTCTCGATTATCCGAACGTACCCGATTGTTGGATGTGCGATAACTCGTGCATGCGTGTACATCCTGCATTCGAGCCTCCTGGCCCAGAAAGAGTACACTGAGAGAGTGTTTATTCCCACTCGACACGTTATCTTCGGTATGGGCCTTGATGTGCCAACACCCAACCCACCGTCAAGTTATCGAGAGGCCCGCGACGACGAGTACGTCTCGGATGGTACTCGTCGGGCCGAAATACGCGCATACCTCACAGGGACAGAGAACGCCTGGGGTGAAGGATTCACCGAGTGGACGATCGACACGTCACTCACCGAGACAGAGTACGACGTCGTCGTTGAGTTAGGGTTACTCGCGGAGTTCGATTTCTACTGGGACGACGAACGACAGCGCATCGAATACACTGCGCCGAAAATCCCCGACGACTGGGAAACCTCGGAGACGTTCGACTCATTCGACTCGTGGGAGACCGTTTCAGCGATTAACGGCGAACTCGACAACCTTGGTGAGACGGTTGCTGGCGTACTCACCAACTACTACGTCTCGTGGGACTCAGAAGACGGCGTCGTCGATATGTTTGGCTCCCAGTTCAACGCCCGCGACGACGTCCTCACCGACGTACAAGATGCCAAAGAAGAGGAGTAGCTAGGTGTAGATGTGGTATCAAGTATGTCTGAAAATCGGTGAAGTTCTTTAAGTATCAGTATATAAAATAACTGTATGATGTCTCACGAAGCCCGCCTCGACTCCCTCGAAATTCAAAACGTCGTCGCATCCACGGCGGTCGGCTTAGAGTTGGACTTAGAGTCACTCTCATTGGACCTTACTGGGTCTGACTACGACCCCGAGAACTTCCCTGGTCTCGTCTACCGGACGCAGGACCCACGCGCTGCGAATCTCATCTTCCGCTCCGGTAAGATCGTCTGTACAGGAGCGAGCAGTGTGGCCGACGTCGACAAAGCACTCGAAACCGTCTTCGGTGAGTTGAGCGACCTCGGTATTCCGACCGACAATCGAGAGGAGGTAACGATTCAGAACATCGTTTCGAGTGCCGACCTCGGAACGACTCTCAACTTGAACGCACTCGCCATCGGACTGGGTCTCGAAAACGTCGAATACGAGCCCGAGCAGTTCCCCGGTCTCGTCTACCGTATCGATGAACCGAAGGTGGTCGTGTTGCTGTTCGGTTCGGGAAAGATTGTCATCACCGGCGCAAAGCAAGTCGAACACGCGCGCGAAGCCATCGATGTCGTCAGCGACAAAATTGAATCGCTCGGATTGCTCGGCTAACCGGCGATTCAGCTCGGTTTAGACACGACCATTCAACAAAACGACCTCTCTTGTCGGTTCTCAGTGTGGGGCCCCCGAGTAACAGAAAATAAGAAACAATATTGTGTTTATCGTCTATCGTAATAATATTGTGAAAACGCTGGCTACCTCTCTCTACACATTCGAAATTTCAATGCTAAAAAACCGCAAGAATCTACTGCGGGTATAAATAATAAATAAATAAGAATTAGTTTGATTATTTCCAGCGTAGATGTTGCGGTCGTGGACCGAACCAATTTCAGCCACACATTACATGCCTATCTCTGTAATTTAAATCACCCCGTCACCAATTTCACTAGTTCCAGTCCACTCGATAGACCCACTCCCGTTTGCTTCCCAGAAAGCGGGAAATATTACTTTAGAGCATCTCCTAATCGACTGGGAAATCCGGCTATATGTCCACTAATTGGACCAAAACGGTACAATATTCCCGTTACGCGGGAACGGAAGGCTCACAGCAAAGAGTCACTGACACTCACTACTCGACTGTACGGTAAGGCTGCTCGGTGTCGTACCTTCGAGTTGAGGTACTTGGTGGTCACACGCAGAACACAGACGAGCATTTCTCGATTCCGAGTATGCGGGAATTATTTATTCCATGAGTGAGATGTACGGTCAAGATGGGAAAATCCAGCTCAAAGGTAAAGACGACCGAAACGTCCTTCGACATCATGGACGTCCTCTTCGAGCAAGGCGGACAGACAGTCGAAGAACTTGAGACGAAACTCGGACTGACCAACAGCACGGTCCATCGGCATCTGACGACGCTCCAAGGCCGAGGATACGTCGTTAAGGATGGAAGCTCCTACCGTCTCGGATTTAAACTCTTGACGATGGGTGGGCAACTCCGGCGCAACGTCACAGCGTATCCAATGATAAAAGCGAAGGTAGACAGTCTCGCCGCGAAGACGAACGAGCGAGTACAGTTCATCATCAAAGAGCAGGACGAGCGCGTCTACCTCTACACGCAGACGGGTGAAAGTGCGGTTCAAACCGGTGCATACACTGGTCGCCGTGGACCGATTCATTCGAGCGCCGCCGGAAAAGCAATCATAGCTAATCTGCCGAAGACAGAACGCGACCGCCTCATCGATTCACTCGACCTCTCCAAGACGGGACCGAATACAATTACTGACCGCGGCGAACTTCGGAACGCTCTCAGAGAGGTCCGCGAACGCGGGTACTCACTTAATCTCGAAGAATCGACTGCTGGTGTGCATGCGGTCGGAGCAGCCGTTCGTGGCAAGAACGGCGAGGTCGTCGGCGCGCTCAGTATCTCGGGACCTGCGACGAGGCTGAAAGGCGACCGGTTAGAACAGGAACTTCCCGATGCGGTACTCGGTGCGACGAACGAACTCGAACTCCACATCGAACACGCCTGATTCCCACATCTTCACCCGCCACATCAATTCCCGATTTGCGGGAATTTCGAAGTCTGTTTGTACGCAGATTTCGTCGGAGGTCTTCGCCAAACCCGGCAGTAGAAACTGTCTATCTGGATATTCCACCATACCAAAGATTTAATAGTGATAATAAAATCGTTTGCGGTATGGCACCAAACGCCAAGAGAACGAGTAGCTACCCGAGCCGTCGCCAACTACTGAAACACGTCGGAGTCGCCGGGACAGTCGGCCTCGCCGGGCTTGCTGGTTGTGCAGGACAGCAAGAATCAGGCGGAGGCGGGGGGAGTGGTGGAGGAAGTGGAGGTGGCCAAGAAGAGACTGGAACACAACAAGAGGAGACAACTTCGGAATCGGGCTCGAACGATTTGAAGGTTGGATTCGTCGTTCCACTTTCGGGGCCGCTATCGGCCCCCGGCGAGGCCGAACAACGAGGTGCACAACTCGCAGTCCAACACGTCAACGACGAGTTCGGCGGTATCAACGGACGCAACGTCGTTGGCGTGTTCGAAGATACCCAGACTGACCCTGCGGTGGGGCGAGAAAAAGCCAGAAAGCTCGTCGAGTCCGACGACGTCGACGTGCTGATGGGTGCTGTCTCCGGGGCGGTCAGCCTCTCGGTGGCTGATTACGCCTACAGTGCTGGCGTCCCATACTACACCTACGGGGGTTCGAACTCGATTACTGGTGCAGAGTGCAAACCGACGACGTTCCGATATCAGTTCTCTGCGGACCAAGACGCGCGTGCTGGCGCACCGTGGGCACTAGATAACCTCGGCCAAAACGTCTGGATTCACTACGCGGATTACAGCTTCGGACAGTCGATTCGTGATACGTGGCAATCGGTCATCGAGAACACCGAGGGGTCTAACATCGTCAACGTGACCAAAACTCCTCTCGGAACGTCGGACTATTCGTCGTACATCAGTCAGATGCAGTCCTCGAACGCCGATTGGGTGCTGACTGCGCTCAGTGGCTCCGACTCCATCAACTTCCTGAAGCAGGCCGACCAGTTCGGCCTCAAAAATCAGATGGACATCATGAGTCCGCTCAACTCCCAACAACCGTTGCGCCAAGGTGCCGGGATGGCCGCAGTCGATACCTACACTATCATCCGATATTCGTACAAATACGACACTCCAGCCAACGCAGAGCTAGTCGCCGCCTACAACGACGCGTACGACGCCCCACCGGACGACCCCGGAGCGGTGATGTGGAGTAGCCTTCGATTGTACGCACAAGCCGCCGAAAAGTCCGGTTCGACCGCAACTGCGGATATCGTCTCGGGGATGGCAGATCTCGAATCCGAAGAGGCGATGGGACCAGTCACGATGCGCGAGTGCGACCACCAAGCAGTTCGTGACTACCCCGTCGGTAAAATCGTCGCACCAGAGGAGTACGATTGGCCAGCACTCAGTGTGAGCGAGGTTCGACCCGCCGACGAAATCACCGAATCGTGCGCCAACGGTGGCTGTGAGATGCCGTCACTGTAAGGACCACAGCACATGAACATGGAGTTAACAACCATCTCACTCTTCGGTGCGAACACCCTCACTCCGTTGCAAGGTGGGTTCAGCATGGAACTCATCCTGTTACAACTCTTGAACGGGCTTGCACTGGGCGTGCTGTACGTACTGCTCGCATCTGGGATGTCCGTCATCTTCGGTATCACCGACATCCTCAACTTCGCCCACGGGGCGTTCTACATGGTTGGTGCGTACCTCGCGCTCGTCGTCATCGGAGCGACGGGGAGTTTCTTCGTTGCGCTGTTTCTCGCACCAATCGGTGTCGCGCTCATTGGTGCTGGATTAGAACGAGCGACACTCAATCGAATCTACGACCGCGGCCCACTGTACCACGTCCTGTTGACGTTCGGCCTCGTCCTCATCATCACGGACGCCGTCGAGTTCATCTGGGGTGGCGGTCAGCAACTCATCAACACGCCTGAAATCCTCAGCGGTGCGGTCCAACTCGGGCCGATTTTCTACCCGAAGTACCGTCTCTTCACCATCCTCGCGGGCGGCCTGCTGGCGATTGCGACGTGGCTGTTGTTCCGGTACACCAAGTTCGGACTCATCGTCCGTGCAGGTGCGCAGGACCAGCAGACTGTCCGCGTCATGGGTGTCGATATGGCGAAGTATTTCACCCTCGTCTTCGCACTCGGGTCGCTCCTCGCTGGCGCAGCAGGCGTCCTCGCCGCTCCCTTCCTCAACGTCAATCCCTCGATGGGGAACGAAATTCTGGTCATCGCGTTCATCGTCGTTGCCGTCGGTGGCCTCGGAAGCTACCTCGGCTCGGTCGTCGCAGCGCTCATCATCGGGATGTTACAGACCATCGGAAACGTCCTGGTCCCCGAACTGAGTGGCTTTCTCATCTATCTCATCATGTTCGGTATCCTCTTGTTCAGACCGCAGGGAATCCTCGGTTCGTACGAGATTCGGGACGAAGTTGCGAAACTCTCGTTCGACGAGACCATCAACCCGATTCCACTCACCGACCGTCGAGTACTCGCACTGCTTGGACTTCTCGTACTCGTTCCGTTGGGTGTCCACCGCGTGTTCTCGCCGTACGTCCTCGGACTCATCTCGCTGATGTTCATCTGGGGCCTGTTCGCGCTGAGTCTGGACATCGTCATGGGCTACATCGGACTGATATCGTTCGGTCACGCCGCCTTCTTCGGTGTCGGTGCCTATGCAGTCGGCCTGACGACGATTCACGTCACGAACTCGTTCGTTCTCGCACTCCTCGTCGCTGTACTGGTAACGACGGTACTCGCGTGGGTTATCGGCGCACTCTCGATACGATTGACTGGTGTGTACTTCGCGATGATTACGTTCGCGTCCGCACAGTTGCTCTACCAACTCTCGTTCACGATTCCCGAACTCACTGGAGGAAGCAACGGGTTGACTGGAATCCCCGATATTCGGCTCTTCCAAGTCATCGACCTCGCCAATCCAATCGCGTTCTACTACCTCGCGTTGGTCTGTCTCGCGGCGTGTTACTTCCTTGCCGTCCGCGTCATGGACTCGCCGTTTGGGCGCGTACTGACAGCAATCCGTGAGAGCGAGCGACGTGCATCGTTCCTCGGATACGACGCGAACAAGTACAAGCGCCGTGCCTTCGCATTCTCCGGTGCGGTCGGTGGTGTTGCGGGCGCACTGTTCGTCACCTATCAGACGTTCGTGAGTCCGAACACACTCTACTGGTTCGTCTCCGGTGATGCACTGTTCGCGATGGTACTCGGTGGGACCGGGACGCTCTACGGCCCGATTATCGGCGGGGCGGTCCTCGTCGGACTCGACCACGTACTCTCGACGTACACCGAGCAGTGGCGCTTCGTCCTCGGGTTGTTCCTCGTACTCACCGTGTTGTTCGCGCCGCGCGGACTGGTGAGCATCGGAATCTCGGTTCGAGAGCGAATCGACGCCCAACGAACGACGAGTACGCCAGCAACTGAGGAGACTGTCTCCGGTGAAAACCAATGAGCCTACTCTACACAGACGGACTGACGAAGCGATTCGGATTACTAACTGCGGTCAACGACGTTGACCTGCGCATCGAGCGCGACGAAATTCACTCGGTGATTGGGCCGAACGGTGCGGGGAAATCGACGCTCTTCAACCTCATCACCGGCTTGCTCGACCCGAGCGAAGGAACGGTCTACTTCAAAGACGAAGATATCACGGACCTTCCCCCGCGACAAATCGTTCGACGTGGAATCAGCCGGTCGTTCCAAATCGCCGACCTCTTCGAGGGGTTGACCGTCCGAGAGAACCTTCGTATCGCGGCACAGTCGCTCGATGACGACCACGATGCGTTTTGGAAACGCGCTGACTCCCTTTCGGGGCCCACAGCCGCCGCGGATGCCATCCTCGAAGATATCGGGTTGACCGACCTCGCGGATGCACGCGCCGACGAATTGAGTCACGGTGACCGCCGAAAGCTCGATATCGGTCTCGGTGTCGCAGTCGAACCAGAACTGTTCCTCCTCGACGAACCAACCGCAGGAATGGGCAAAGAAGAGTCGGTCGAAACCGTTCGCATGATTCAGCGTGTCTCTGCGGACCGAGGCATCACGCCTGTCCTCATCGAACACGACCTCGAAATCGTCATGGGAATCTCGGACCAGATAACGGTCCTCAGTGAGGGTGGCATCCTCGCAAACGGACCGCCCGAAGAGATACAGAACGACCCAGCCGTCCAGAAAGCCTACCTCGGCACCCGAGGTGAGTACGCATGACCGACGATGCACTGCTCACAGTCGAGCGCATCAACAGCGCCTACGGAAAGAGCCAGGTACTTCGTGACGTTTCGCTCGAAGTCGGCAACGGCGAGGTCGTCGCACTCCTCGGCCGCAACGGTGCCGGGAAGACGACGACGCTTCGGTCCATCTCCGGTGTCATCAAGCCTTTCGAGGGAACTATCGAATTCGACGGAACTGACATCACGTCACTTCCGGACCACGAGATTAGCAGGCTCGGCGTGAGCTACGTCGCCGAAGAACGAGCAATCTTCCCAGACCTCACCGTCGCAGAGAACCTCGAAATGGGACGAGTGAACCGAGACGACGGTGTGTTCTCCATCGAAGAGGTGTACGAGTTACTTCCACGCCTGGAAGAGCGGAGCGGACAGTTAGCGTCTCATCTGAGTGGGGGCGAACAACAGATGCTCGTCATCGCTCGCGCTGTCGTCGGACAAACCAAACTTCTGTTGCTCGACGAACCGACAGAGGGGCTCGCCCCCCAGATCGTCGAAGACGTTCTCGATATCATCGAACACGTTAGCGACCAGGGGATTCCAATCCTCCTCGTCGAGCAAAACCTCAACGCCGTACTCGAAGTCTCCGACCGGAACTACATCCTGAACAAAGGCGAAATCGTCTACGAAGGGACGACAACGGCGCTTCAAGCAGACGACGAAACACAGCAGCAGTACCTCGGTGTCGGTGCGTCGATTACAGACGACCTGTAAACGCCTGCTCGACGCCCTTCGAACACGGAGCGTGGTGGGTCAGGTGCCTCTGCTTCTCTACTGACTCCCGTACGACTGGTCTTCGTCGCCTCCGCTGTACTGCGATGTCCCTGATTTTTACCTGCCCCGACCACCTAGTTATTTAATACCATGTACCATGAGAGTCAATGTATGTCGTTGTTAATCGGCACAGATGACGGGCTGTACCGTGTGAGTGATATTCCGTTCGAACGAGACGAGGCCGAACGAGTTCTCGACTGTGGGATGGTCACCGGCGTCGAAACGTTCGACCACACAGACGATATCTTCGTCTCGTCGACGACGGGCGCGTTCCGTTCCTCGGACGGTGGGCACACGTGGGAGAATCTCGGTGTACCCCTCGGAAGCCGGTACTGGCACGCCGGAGAAAGCCAAGTGTGGTCCATTCTCTCCACACAAGATGCCTTGTACGCCGGGACGAACGACCCCTACGTCTATCGGTCTGTGGACGACGGTGAGACGTGGATGGAGATGAAGGGGTTCCGTGATTTACCGTCCCGAGGCCACTGGGAGTCGCCAATCGACCCGCACTATGCTCGGCTTCGGTGCTTGAAGTCTGTCCCCGGTCGCCCCGAGCAACTCATTGCTGGGGTCGAGGCTGGCGGTATCCACCTCAGCCGTGACGGCGGACAGACGTGGCTCGACCGACGTGACACCATCATCGACGACATCCACGAGATTATACCCATTACCGAGGACGTCTGGTTGGCGGCGACCGGCTATCTCGACCACACGATCGAGAAAATCGGACTCGGCCACGCTGTCGGGGTCGGTGGGTTGTATCGAACAGTGGACGGCGGCGACTCGTGGACACGTATCGACGTTGGAAACCCCTACTCGTACATCCGAAACGCGTTCGTTCACGATGGGACGCTCTTCTTCGGTGGGGGTGAAGAAGCACCACCCGAATGGGTCCACGACGACCACGGCGCTGCCCTCTTCGAATCGACGAACTTCGGGAGGACCTTAGACCGGGTCTCGTACCCCACAGAAGAGACACAAGTCATCGAAACGTGGGACGTCTACGAGGGAGATGTCATCTGTGGTTCCGGACTCTTCGACGTTCCTGACCAGCGCGACGACATCGAGGGCTGTATCATGCGCCGCGACGACGGGGGAACGTATCACGACGTGGGACGCGTTCCAGCGAACATCGGATTCATTGCGACGGTCTAACGCCACCTTCTGACACCTTTTCGACCAAGGTCCGAGACCGAGACTGGTCTCTATTCCGCCACCGGCGATACAAATATATGCTCTCGGACTGCTGTATTTGCTATACGATGACACCCGACAGTGAAGTGCTTCGAACAGCTGTAACGACTGTACTGCGCGCAAACCAATGACCGACTCATCACCTTCGAATACCGCTCCGCCGCTGCTCGCCCGACTCCTCTACAGTGGCATACTCATCTACATGTCTGTGGATGGCTTCCGTCACAACGAGATACGAGTCGAAATCGCCCGAGAGAAGGGAGTCCCAATTCCGGAGTTTCTCGTCCCCTTTACGACGGGGATGCTCCTGGTTGCGAACGTGTTCCTACTCCTGTGGAGATTCCCCAAACTGGCCGCTGGTGCCGTTATCGTCTTCTTCGTCGGAACGACCCCTGCAATCCACAACTTCTGGGAACTGGAAGGCGAGGAACGCCACGGGAACAAGATAAATTTCTGTAAGAACGTCGCTCTCATCGGTGGTGCAATCGCACTCCTCGACGAAGCAGCAAAAGACGACTGAGTCGTACGTATCTGGTTCTTTTCGGCACTGTGAACCGAGCGATGGCAGTCTAAATGAGTGCCAGTTCTGTGTGGATGTGTTCTATAATTTGGATACGGACCTTCGGCGAACCGCTCAGGTCAGCTCGATACCCATTATTTCTCGTGCTTGTGCCGGGGTCGCAACTTCGCGGCCAATCAGGTTACAGAAGTCCACAATCTTGTTCACGACCTCGATGTTCTCTTGGATGACGTCGTCTCTGTGCGGGTACATCCAGTAGTAGTCCTCGATGCCAACCCGGACGTAATCGACGCCGCGGAGAATCGCCTCAATCGTGATGGGAAGCCAGTTGCGACCACCCGAACAGACGCCGATGACGGTGTCGTCAGGGAAGCGCTGTTTCGTCTGTTCGAGGCTGGTAATCATCTCGATAGGCATCCACGGGTCTTGGTCGAGTGGCCATCCAAATGGGTGGCCCATGTCGTGAAATACACAGAGCGGGCCATCGTCGTCGTCGAGGAGGCCAGTGGCGTTCAGGTCGCGATAGAGTCGGCGGGTGTTGTACGAGCTTCGAACTTTGTGAATCGGCTTGATTCCGTGTTCGCGGTAGAACTCGACACCTTCCCGCATCCGTTCTGTGTACTTCTTCGGGTAGGAGTCGAACGGTGGCCAGAGCATCACGCTTCCTTGGATGTACTTGTTGCTCCCGCCAGCTGCGGCGAGTTTCTGTTCAGCCATGTCGATGTAGTCGATGCTGTTGTCGGGCGTGATTTTCCACGAGTGCTGCACGGAGACGACGTCGGTCTCTTCGAAGATGCGCCGATAGATGTCCGCGAGCATGTCCACGTCATCTGTCCCAAGACAGTCTTCCGGGTCGCGGGGGTGGATGTGTGCTGCTGCACAACCGGCCTCGGCGGCGGCGATGATTTCGTCAGCCTGGTCTTCGAGTGAACACGGGACGGCAGGGTATCGGGTGTCTCCCGGCTCTGTGTAATTTGGCGGCAATCCCTCGGGGTATGCATCTTCGGGTGGCCACTCGTCAGGTTGCCATCCCGGACTCGCACACTCGATGATGAGTGGTTTGGCGAGCGTATCGATTCGTTCTTCGAGTTCGATGGGATGACGTCGAGCGATAGTCGAGATAATCTGTTCTTTCGGTCGTGGGTCGTTTTCCGTCTTCAAAACGCCGTACTGCTCGTCTGTGACTGGGTTCTCCTCGGTTCCACTGCTGGCCTGTTGGCTGTGCTGATGGCTCTCACCACTGTGCGAACTCATACCACAATCAATACGGGCGGTTGATAAAACAGTTACCACGAGACACTCGTTTTCCCGATAGCTTTACCGTGTGGTACCCAATAGTACCGATACAGGATAGCACGTGTGTCAATAACAATCGCACGATTCCACTAGCGAGGCAATTATCATGTCACAATCTAGCACATCAGCGGAACAGAAAGAGAAGATTCTGGAGGGCATCACCGTCCTCGACCTCTCGACGTTCGTTACGGGCGGCTTTTGCTCTGCGATGTTGGCGAATCTCGGTGCAGAGGTCGTCAAGGTCGAACAACCGGGATACGGGGATGCGATTCGTCACTCTGGGCCGCCGTTCATCCAGGGTGAATCCCCGTACTACTGGACGGTCAACTACGGAAAGCGGAGTCTCGAACTCAATCTGAAGAACGACCGAGCGCGCGAGGCGCTGTACGAGTTGGCGGAACACGCGGACGTCTTCATTCAGAACTACCGACCCGGGACTGCCGAGCGACTTGGCGTCGATTACGAGACGATCAACGCCCACAACGAAGAGGTAATCTATCTCGCTATCTCCGCGTTCGGCCAGACTGGTCCGTGGGCAGAGCGGTCTGGGTACGACCTCCTCATTCAGGGGATGAGCGGCATCATGAGCGTGACTGGCGAAGAAGGGCGACAGCCAGTCAAGGTCGGCTTGCCGATAACTGACCTCATCACCGCGATGTGGGCGGCGTTCGGTGCGACCTCTGCGCTCTACCGACGTGAACAGACGGGGGAAGGGGAGTACATCGACCTCGGAATGCTCGAAGCGACGTTGCCGTGGCTCACCAAGCAGGCAGGACAGGTATTCGCGGACGAAACGCCGACTCGCATGGGAACGAAAGACCCGGTACTTGCTCCCTACCAGACGTTCGAGACAGCCGATGGCTATCTCAACGTCTGTATCCTAAACGAGAAGCTCTGGCACGAGCTGTGTGAAGTCATCGACCGCAACGACCTCCCCGTAGACGACCGCTTCGAGACGAACGCCGACCGTGTCGCACACCAAGACGAGTTAGAAACGGAAATCGAGGCCACGCTCGGTGAGAAGACGACAGACGAATGGATAGAAATTATCGCCGAAGAAGGTGGCGTACCTGCAGGTCCGGTGTACGAAGTCGAAGAAGCCCTCAACAACCCACAGGTGGATGCTCGCGGAGCAATCTCCGAAATCGAACATCCCGAACTCGGGACGATTCCGGTCATCGAGCATCCACTCAAATTCGCGAACAGTGACAGCGGATTCGACATGGCACCTCCACTTCTCGGAGAACACAACCGCGACGTGTTCCGTGACCTCGACTACTCGGAAGCCGAACTGGACGAGTTCGAGGCGATGGGAGTGTTCGGGAGTCAATCGACTGCCAACGACGAGAGCGAATGACTGGGGTGACGATACCGGGTGTCGGCATGACCAACTTTCGCAGTGAGTTACCGTACTCAATCGTCGAGATGGCGAGTCTCGCAGCGACACGGGCACTCGACGACGCGGGTTATCGCGCCTCTGAGGTGACGTCACTTCACGTCGGTACGGCACTCGCAGATTCGCTCGGGTTGCAAGCGGGACTCGGAAACGCACTCACGTCGTCGCTTGGCATCGAAGGCGTCGCTGCTGACCGAGTAGAGAACACGAGTGCGACGGGCGCGAGTGCACTTCACAGGGGGGTCGCGGCGATACAGAGCGGCCAATCCGACGTTGCGCTCGTCGTCGGTGCCGAGAAGATGTCTGTGGGTGAGACTGCAAACGTTACGGAAGCTATCAGCCGAGTCACCCACGAACGCGAGTATGCACAAGGACTCACTCTCCCATCGTTTGGGGGACTTGCTGCGGGTGTGTACCTCGACCGATACGACGTCCCACGAGAGACGCTCGCGACGGTCGCCGCGAAGAACCACGCTAACGCGGCCGACAACCCAGTGGCGCAGTTCCGGAAGACGATTAGCGTCGCAGACGCGCTCGAATCCCCCGTCATCGCCGACCCACTCCGTCTCTACGATTGTTGTCCAATGACCGATGGGGCTGCCGCTGTCCTCCTTACCCGAGAGACAATGAACGATGTGCAGATACTGAGTGTTGGCAGTGCGACCGGAACCCACGCTGTTGCGGAACGACCGGACCCGCTCGAAATCGAGAGCGTCCGGGAAGCGGGCGAACGAACGTTCGACGACGCAGGGATGACACCGGACGATATGGATGTCGTCTGTATTCACGACGCGTTCACCATCTTGGAACTCCTCGAACTCGAAGAACTGGGATTTTACCAACCTGGAACGGCGTGGCAAGCGGTTATGGAGGGCGAGACACGGCGAGATGGCCGTCTCCCGGTCAACCCCGGTGGTGGGTTGAAAGCGCGTGGGCATCCACTCGGTGCAACTGGCTTGTCTCAAATCATCGAACTCGTCTGGCAACTTCGCGGCGACCTTCCACCGAATCGGCAGGTGCCAAACGCCAGTACTGCCTTCGCAATCAACGTCGCGGGGTTCGGAAACAACAGCGTCTGTACGATATTAGAAGCATGAAGCGACACACAAGCGATTCAGGTCAACGACTGCGAGTCGATGAAGCCTTCCAGTGTTCGAGTTGCGACCAGCGGTGGTATTACACACGGAGTTGTTGCCCGAACTGTCGTGGTGAACACGTCGAAACCTACACACTCGGTGAGGGAACCGTGGTCGCAGCGACGACAGTCGAAGTGACACCACCAGACATTCGAAGCCCGAATTGGCTCGGTCTTACACGGTTCGAAGACGTACAGCTAATTGCGCAACTCACAGAGCGTGTGTCAGTCGGTGACCGAGTGGGGTTTGCAGGAGAGTATCGGTTACGGTCGGGTGACGAGCATTCCAATCCACGCCTGACTGCCGTGAGTGAATAAGCGTATCTCCCGACACGGCGACCAACGAACAAGGAGGTGGAGAGAAAGGAAGGCACGCCCAACCGATGAACAGCGTCGCAGCGTCGTCTGTTCGAAAGGCGATTACTCGTCAAATGTGAGTGATTCGAGGATGAACTCGTCGATAGCTGCTCGGGTCTCGTCGGGAGCGTCGTCGTGTCCGAGCGAGAGTTTGCGGCCGCGTGCAGCGTGGATGATGTCGGTGATGAGTTGACCCATTCGACTGGCATCGACGTCACGGAAGACACCTTGTTCGATTCCTTCTTCGACGACTTCGGTGATGCTCGAGCGAATTCGCCCGTAGTGCGTGTTGAACATTTCGCGATGACGCTCGTCGTTCTGCGCGTAGGTGAACAATTCGTGGTAGACTTTCATGCGGTCCCAGTGGCCGAAGTCGTCGAACTTCGGGCCAAAGAGACACTGGTCGATGCGCGCGTCGAGTTCTTCACGGGGTGGGGCGTCCGAGTCGACTTCGACGCTTCCTTCGTACTGTTCGATGATGTACTCGAGAAAGTGCGACATGAGGTCGTACTTGCCGTCGAAGTGGTAGTGGATGACCTGTCGAGTCATCTCCATCTCCTCGCCGATGTCGCGCATTCGCAGGTCGTTGTAGCCGTGTTTACTCAGCGCTCGAAACGTTGCTTCCATGATGGCCTCCTGCGTGTCGGAGGTGGCGCGTTCGTCGGTGGGGGTATTCATATGGAACGATTTTCGTGGGGGAACATAGTGGTTGTTCTGCAGTCGCTCGTCTAGTTTACCGCACGGTAAATTATTTAATGTCATGGTCCATGATTACAGACGACTATGTCACGCACAGTCATCCAGAGCGGGACTGTTGTTTCACTCGATTCGGATATCGGTGACCTCGAGGACGCCGACATCCTCATCGAGGACGGAGAAATCGTCGAAATCGGTCACCGCCTTTCGACAGATAACACCGAGGTAATCGACGCGTCGGACCACATCGTACTCCCCGGATTCGTCGATTCACACATCCACCTCGCACAGACGCAAGTCAGGGGCATCGCCGGGGACTGGTCGCTGATGGGTGAATACTTCGAACACATGCTCGGCAATATCACCGGACTCTACCAGCCCGAAGACATGTATCTCGGCGGGCTCTTCGGCGCACTGGAGAAGCTCTATACTGGGACGACCACGGCTCTGGACTGGTCGTACCCCAACACACTCGAACACGGCGAACGGGCCGTTGACGCGCTGAAGGATGCTAGACTGCGCACGGTGTACACCTACGGCCCACCGGGTGACGACGCGGCGAAGTGGTGGTACAACAGCGACGTCGGTCTCCCCGAAGAAAACATTCGTACTCTCTACGACGAGAAGATACGCGACGACGACCTGCTCAGCCTAGCACTCGGGCTTCGAGGACCGGACTTCTGTACCGACGAAACCGCTCGCAAGGATTTGGAACTGGCACGCGAATTGGGAGCGCTCTCTAGCATCCATATGGGTGCGGCCCAGTGGACCTCCTCCGAGTACAACCCCGACTACCAGGGCTTCGGTGCCCTCTCGGACATGCTCGGCCCTGACGTGAACGTCGCCCACGGCAACCACTTCACGCAGGAAGACATCCAACACGCCGTCGACGCGGGCGTCTCGTTCTCTGCCACGCCCGAAGTCGAGATGCAGATGGGCCACGGGACCCCGGTCACCGGTAAGGTACTGAAAGCAGGCGGTCGTCCGACGTGGGGAGTGGACGTCTCCTCGGCAATCAGCGGCGACATGACGACCCAGATGCGCATCGGTCTGCAAACCCACCGGATGCTGGCGAACCAGCCACAACTCGAGGGCGGCGAGGAGGTCATGCAAGTTGACCTCACCGCGCGTGACACCCTTGAGATGGCGACTATCGAAGGTGCGAAAGCACTCGGTCTGGAAGACCAAATCGGGTCACTCACACCCGGCAAGCGTGCGGACATCATCATGGTGGACACGAACGACTTCATGACCGCGCCCGCACACTCACCGGTCCAAACCGTCGTCTTCGAAATCGAACCGGCACACATTGATACAGTACTCGTGGATGGCGAGGTTGTCAAGCGCGACGGCGAACTCCTCAACCCGGCAGTCACCGACGAATTCGACCGCTTCAAGCAGTCTGGCCACCGCCTCATCGAAGAATCCGGTATTGACCTCTAAAGCTAGATTCAATACCCTTCAGGAAACACCCAATGGTAGCACACTACAATGCGCATAGGACAATATAGCACGGCTGATTCCGAAGACCTGTGGGTCGGCGTCCGACTCGACGACTCGACGGTCGTCAATCTCGAAGAAGCGGGCTCGGCAGCAGGCGTCTCACTTCCGACAGAGAGTACCGAGTTGCTCGCGAGTTGGGAGTGGGAACAGAAGGTCGAACTCGCAATCGAGTACGCGACCGAGACAGAAACTGGACTGTACGACTCCGACGAACTCGACCGACACGCACCGGTTACCGGCCCGGAGAAAATCGTCTGTGTCGGGCTGAACTATCGAGACCACGCAGAAGAAGGTGACAATCCGATTCCGGAGACGCCCGTTCTGTTCTCGAAGTTCCCGACGACGATTACCGGTCCGGACAGCACGATCTCGTGGGACCCAGATTTGACCCAAAAAGTCGATTACGAGGCAGAGTTCGTCATCGTCATCGGACGCGAGGCACGCCGCGTGAGCGAAGACGAGGCGCTCGACCACGTCGCAGGATTCCTCATCGGGAACGACGTATCTGCTCGTGACTTACAGCACGGCGACGGTCAGTGGGTCCGCGGGAAGAGTCTCGATTCGTTCGCGCCGATCGGCCCGGAGATTGTGACACCGGACGAAGTATCCGACCCCCACGATCTGTCGATTTGGACCGAAGTCAACGGAACGCGACTCCAAGACTCTTCGACGTCGAACCTCATCTTCGGTGTGGACGAACTCGTGTCGTTCTGTAGCCAAGCGTTCACGCTCAAACCCGGAGACCTCATCTTCACCGGCACGCCCCCCGGCGTCGGCGTGTATCGAGAACCACCGGTGCTGTTAGAAGATGGCGACGAAGTAACGGTCGGCATCGACGAACTCGGCGAGTTGTCGAACACCTGCGCGTTCGACTAATCGAGTCTTCGCGTTCCGACTCCCAACACCCTTCCAACCCCAGTTCGGTGCAACTGGTCACGTCCCACCGTCGAAAAAAAGCACCACCCTCAGTTGGAGAACCCGTACACGTCTCGTGGATTCTCCCACACGACTTTTCGAATCGCGTCGGTGTCGATACCGTAGCGATAGAGTTCGAACATCGCCCGTTTGATCGCGTAGGGGTCCGTCTTGAGGATGTTCGCACAGTCGGTGTCGATCATGATTCGTTCCGGACCGTACTCGTCGATTGCATCAGCGACATCCGCCGGGCCGACACCGATGAGCCACGAGTGGCCGATGGTGAAACTCAGATAGCACTCGGTCTCTTTCATGAGGTATTGGATGTTGTTCTGGTCGGCGTGGGAGGCGACGACTCTGTCTTCGGGTAAGCCAGCGTCGTGGGCTGCCTCGATATCGATTTTCACTGCCTTCAGAGCGGGGTTTTCTCCCGTAATGACGGGTTCTTGCCCGAGTCCGTAGTTCTTCTCGTAGCCCGGAACGCCGAACGCTGGGCGATACGACCGACCAGAGCTACTGGACGTATTTGGGGTATGGAGGATAACTGGCAAGTCGTGTTGTGTTGCGAGTTCCATCTGGGCTTGCACGATTGCTCGTTGCTCGTCGAGGCCCCACGCTTCGACGTGCTGAGATGGAGTGACACCAGTTTCTCCGACTGCGACGACTTCCGGAAGTTGGCAGTAGCCATCCATCGCTTCGAGCAACTCGTCTGGGTCTTCGATACGCACGCCAGTGTGGATTCCGAGTCCCAACCGCGCCCTGAAGAAGTGATTTCGCTCGATTGCTGCGCGGCGATTGACGGCATCATCCCAGAGGAATCGGACATCGGATGCCCGAACTGGTTTGTACGGCGTCCAGTGATACCCCGACGAGACCATGACCATGCCTTCACACCCGGAAAGTGCGTACCGCTCTCTATCGTCCCACGAGAGCGTATGAGCGTGGTTGTGTCCGTCTATCCACGGCATGTTGAGTAGTTCAGTTGGCAGTCGCGGTTCCTCCTCGTCGTGCAGATAGGCATCGTCAGTTGGTCGTTTCGTTGGGTAGTTGGGGTTCATGTGTGTGTTCGTACAGTATCCGCTGGGCAGTTGCTGCCGCTCCGATGTCCTGTGTGAGTGGTGATTGGTGTGGTCCCACTTAGCATTTGACGATGTGGTTCCACGGTAGACGGTGATGTCTCCGTCTCCATCTACAAGGCGAGATTCTACACCGTGAGTGAGTTACTCGTCTCTGTGTTCGATACCCTGTTTCGAGACGTTCGAACGGGTGACAAAGTCGTCCATCCACGCTGGTGCATCCTCATCTTTCGCTTCCATCCACGCCCATCCATGGTATACGTGAACCTTGTCAGTCCCTCGTTCGCGGAGTTTGAGTACCGCATGACCGTCGATATCGTCCTGGCTCGGTGCGGGGTGGAGACGCCGTGCAGCCTTCAACGCTGCCTGTCGTGGGTACGAACCACTGAATACGCTCGATTCTGTCCCATCGTTCTCAACCAGGACGAAATTCCGTTTTCCATCTTCTCGAACCATGTTTAATCGTAGCACACTTTCAAAATTAGTAGTTGTTGTGGCCGAACTTCATTCTCTTCCGGCGTGTTAGTGACCCGTTTTCCTACCCAGAACTGTAAGATACTCTTTCGGACCCCCGACTTTCGAGTACTATCTCTCGGTTCGGGGGTGTCCGAAAGCGTTGTAGCGTGGGGTTGGTTCATACCAACTCACAGTCTGTAAGAGAGGATGAGTACATCTCTAATTTGTCGGATTGTCTGGTATATGGTTAGATAACCTCAGATAATAATTATTTTGTTTCTTTACATGATTTCCTAAACACTACATTGGGGCTGCCCAAAACATTTATTCTGGATAATTCAAAGCACAATCCAATATTCTTGTATTTGAAAAGTTAAAATTTCTCAAGAAGTCTAAGCCATTTGAATTATCTGAGTTATTCAGATTATTTGGGTGTTGTTTGACTGTTTGGTAATTCGCGTACCCTCTCGAGCAATTTCGCGGGTTCTGTTCCCACAGACGACACTTGGGGTTGGTGAGCGACACGAGGCAAAAGGGGGACGTGAATGCCTCGTTGAATCCACGCACTGAGTTGCTACTCTTCGACTGGGAGCGTTCCGAACTCCGCCGAGAATTGCTCTCGTAACTGTACCTTATCGAACTTTCCAGTCGTCGTCCGCGGCACTTCGTCGACGAAGACGAACTGTTCGGGGAGCCACCACTTCGGGAATCGGTCGAGCAGATGTTCCCGGAGGGCCTCCTCGGTCAGGCCGTCGGTTGTCGAGATGATGTAGGCGACCGGTCGCTCTTGCCACTTTTCGTGGTCCGCACTGATGACGACCGCTTCTTCGACACTCCCGTGGCTCATGAGTTCGTTCTCTAACTCGATAGAGGAGATCCATTCGCCACCCGATTTGATGATGTCGTCAACCCGGTCAACGACGCTGAGGTAGCCGTACTCGTCGATCCGTCCGATGTCGCCGGTTTTGAACCAGCCGTCTTCGGTAAACGACTCTGCTGTCGCTTCGGGGCGGTTGTAGTATTTGTCCGCGAGCCACGGCGCACGGGCGTAGATTTCGCCTTCTGATTCGCCGTCGTACGGCACGCGTTCGCCATCGTCGTCACGGAGCTGGAGGTCGACACCGGGTGCTGGGATTCCTGCTTTCATCCGAAGCTGGTACTGCTTGTCTTCGGGGAGGCCTTTTGCTTCCGTCGTCAACAGCGTGTTTGCGAGGTGAGGTGACGCTTCGGTCATCCCGTACCCCTGGTAGATTGGTGCCTCGTACACGTTGTCGTACTTCCGAATGAGTGACTTGGGTGGCGAACTTCCTCCCGTGAGAACTCGGTCGAGGCTGTCGAGTTTCCCCGCCGTGTCGTCATTGAGGTACGTTTCCATGTCAATCCAGACGGTGGGGACGGCCGCCGCCACGCTCACAGCCTCGTCTGCGATGAGTTCCGCGATAGACTCAACATCCGTGTGACCACCGGGAAGAACGAGCTTCGAACCGCAGAACGTTGCGGTGTACGGAAACCCCCAACCATTGACGTGGAACATTGGAACGACTGGCATCACCGTATCGCTCTCGCCCACACTAAACACGTCGACGTGACTGTGCATCAACGTGTGAAGGAATACCTTTCGGTGGTAGTACTGAATTCCCTTCGGCAGGCCAGTGGTTCCCGACGTGTAACAGAGACCGCACTCAGTGTTCTCTTCGATTTCGGGCCACTCGTACTCTGTTGGGTGTCCAGCGATGAACGACTCGTAATCCTCGACGGAATCGAACGACGTGTCGGGCACTTCGTCATCGAGTATCACGTAGTGTTCAACAGTTTCTAAGTCATCGGCGACGCGTTCGATGGTTTCGACGAACGCCGGATCGACGAACACCAGTCGGTCAGATGCTTCGTTGATGATGTGGACGAGGTGTTCGTCCGGGAGACGGTGATTCACCGTGTGGACGCTTCGCTCGCTACACGCCGGACCGAAGTACAGTTCGTAGTGTCGGAAATGGTTCGCCGCAACGGCGGCGACTCGGTCTCCGGCGTCGAGGCCGAACTCGTCTAGCGCATGGGCCAGCTGAGCGATACGTTCGTAGGCGTCTGCGTAGGTGTAGCGATGGTAGCCGTCGTCGAGTTTCGTTACGATTTCCTTGTGACCGAAGCGGTCGGTCGCTCGTTCGAGAAACTTCGTTATCGTCAGTTCGTAATCTAGCATCGGTTAGTCACCTCCGGTATCGGTCGGCTCGAATCTGAAGAACACACGCTCGTGGTCGGCACCACCGTCGATTTCGACGATAGACAGTTCGACCGAATCGCCGATAGCGAGTTCTTCGTACGTCGTGTTGTCGATTCTCGAACTGAGTTTGACGTCACCGAGATCGACGATTCCCGTCACGAACGGCACTTCGTCTTCCATCCCAAGCGGTGCGCCCGCTCGAACCGTCGAGAACGCAAATAGCTCACCGGTGTCTGGGAGTTCGACGTATTCTAGCGAGTCACTGTGACAAGACGGGCAGACGATTCGCGGTGGGAAATGCAACTCCTCACACGCCGTACACTGGGTCGTCGTGAGTTGCCCTTCACGCAGATTGGTGTAGAACTCAGCGATGCCTGTGTGGTCTTCGGTCTGTAGTTCGTAGAAATCGAGCAGTCGAGGGAGACCGATAGTGTCGGGCACCTCAACCGTTGTTCGCTCTTCGCTCATGGGCGACCACGCTCCAGAACCATCACACTGTGAACGGACGCACTTCCGCTCAAGTTGTGAATCAACCCCGTCTCAGGGTCGGGAACCTGCCGGTGAGCCGAAACTTCGCCGCGGAATTGGTTGTGTATCTCGAGTGCTTGTGAGACACCTGTCGCCCCCAGTGGATGACCGCATCCGAGCAGTCCCCCACGTGGGTTAACACCAATATCGCCGTCGAGTTCGCTCCGGCCATCCTCGATGAACTGGCCGCCTTCACCCTTGTCAACCCACCCAAGGTCCTCGTACTCGACGATTTCACTGATGGAGAAACAGTCGTGAATCTCCGCAACGTCGAGTTCACGAACTGGGTCGTCGATACCTGCCTGTTTGTACGCCTTTTCGGCCGCTGTCGTCGCCTGCGGCCAGCCAGACATCGAGGGGAGATTGTTGACGGAGTTGCTGGCGAAGCACGCCTGTCCACTTCCTGAGATGTACGTTGCTTCGTCTGTCACCGAGCGCGCCTTCTCTTCGCTCATCAGCAAGAGACCAGCCGCACCGTCAGTGATTCCGCTACAGTCGTACAGACAGAGTGGTGGCGAGAGCGGATACGAATCCATTACCTCGTCGATAGTCACCTCCTTTTGGAACTGGGCGAACTCGTTGTGGGCGGCGTGGTTCTTATTCTTCTTACTCACCATCGCCAACTGCTCGCGGGTCGTTCCGTACTCGTGCATGTGGCGCTGTGCGACCATCGCAAAGTACGGCGGCGCATTGAGTCCATTGACGCCGTCGAACTCACGGTCCATCACGTTCGTCATGCTCGCTTGGGCTTCTCCGCCGTGGGCAGATGGTAGGTTCATCTTTTCGACACCCAGGACGAGCGCAACGTCGAGTTGCCCCGCAGCGATTGCAAGCCAGGCATACCGTAATGCGGCCTGCCCACTTGCACAGGCAAGTTCTGTCCGGGCGATCATCGTATCGACGTCTACACCCACCAGTTCGGCGACCATCGGCGCGACGTGCGTCTGGAAGGCAAATCTCTCTGGTTGGACAGACCCAACGAACAAGCCTTCTACGTCCTCCGGCCCGATGTCTGGTACGTCTGCAAACGTTGCTTTCCCGGCCTCTTGAATCAAGTCTTTGTAGGTTGCGTCGCGGTTGCCCCACCGGGTATGGCCCCCGCCGACGATAGCGACGTTGCGTGTCATGTGTTGTGTTTTGTCATATTTGTTCGTTCACTTATCTATTTCGCCAACTACTCCGAGAAGTTCGGATCACGGTCACCCTTGAAGGCGGCGACGCCTTCGAGCATGTCGTCGGTCGTCGTCAACAGACCGAATCCTTGGCTCTCTAGTGCCAGTGCGGCGTCGAGGCTAGCGTTCTGCCCCTCGTTGATGACGCTCTTTGCGACTTCGAGGGCGGTCTGTGGACCGTTCGCGATGTTCGAAACTGTCTGTTCGACATCTGATTCGAACTCGTCTTCGGGGACGGCCCGATTGAGTATCCCCCAATCGGCCGCTTTTTGTGCCGAAATCGGCTCACCCGTGAAGACGAGTTCTTTCGTTCGTGGCTCACCGAGGAGGCGAACGAGACGCTGGGTCCCGCCGCCACCGGGAATCAGCCCGAGATTGATTTCTGGACTTCCCAGTGTCGACCCTTCGGTGGCGATACGGATGTCGCAGGCCAACGTTATCTCCATGCCCGCGCCGAGACAGAATCCGTCTATCTTTGCGACCGTGGGCCGTGGGAACTCGTACACGGCTTGAATCGCCTCATCGACGTACATTAGTTCCGTTGGTTCCGCCGTGGTGAAGCCGGTGATATCTGCACCAGCAGAGAATGCTCGGTCACCAGCACCTTCGAAGACGACGACGGAGACCTCCTCGTCGTTCACCGTCTCCAGTACTCGCTGGAGTTCGTCGAACATGTCGGTCGAGAACGCGTTGAGGCGTTCTTCGCGGTCGAACAGGACGTTCAATCGGCCGTCATCCGTCAGTTCGTGGCTGATGTAATGGTAGGGGCCGCCGTCCGCGTAGTCGTAGAACCCACGACCAGCGTCTTCACCGGTATGACCGGCGTTCACCAGTTCGACGAGGTACTCTGCGGGTTCGTACCGTTTCGCGCCGGTCGCCTCGTATAGCTCTCGCAATTTCCGCAAGACGACGTCTAACCCTAGCTTGTCTGCGGTCCTACACGTTCCCTCGGGAAGACCACCACCGAGACGCATCCCCACGTCAATGTCTTCGGGGTCAGCAACGCCGTCGCCGACCAGCTTGGCCGCTTCGTTTATCATTCGTGCTTCGATTCGGACTGTATCGACTCCCGCTCCTTGGTCGGGCGCGTAATCGGCACCTTTGCTGTCCTCGTACTCGTAGAACCCTCGCCCGGTCTTACGACCCAAATCACCGGCTTCGACACGTGATTGGACCGATTCGGGAACGGGGTCGTTCCACTGCTCGCGCGTGTGAGCAAAGATATCCAACCCACCGAAGTCGTTGAGTTCAAACGGTCCCATCGGATACCCCCGGTGGAACGTCATTGCAGCATCCATCTCGCTGATACTGGCGGCTTCCTCGTCGAGCATCCACGCAGCTTCTCCCATGAACGGTGTCAAGACGTTGTTGACGACGAATTGGGGGACGTCCTTGCGGACGAGTATCGGTGTCTTCTCTATCGACTCGACGAATTCATATGCCGCCTTTGCGACAGCATCGTTCGTCTGTTCTCCGGAGACGACTTCGACGAGGTCCATCTTCACCGGGGGATTGAAGAAGTGGAGACCACAGCACCGGTCCGGTCGGTCTGTCGCCTCTGCGATGTCGCTCACGCGCAGACTGGACGTGTTCGTCGCAATGACGGTCTCCGGCTCTGATGCGGCATCAGCATCGGCGAAAATCTCGCGTTTAATCTCGAGGTCTTCGGGTGCTGCCTCGATGACGAGGTCGACCGATTCGACCGCAGCCGCGAGGTCGGTCGTCGTCTCGATCCGGCCGAGGACGGCCTCGGGTTCTTCGTCCAACTGGCCTTTCTCGGCAAGCTTGTTCAAACTCCATTCGATTTGGTCGTACCCCGACTCGACGATATCGGGTTCGATGTCTCGCATGACGACGTCGTAGCCAGCCATTGCAGCCACTTCTGCGATACCGTGGCCCATGCTTCCCGCTCCGACGACCGCGAGGCTCTCTATCTCAATGTTCATCGTACTCGTCTCCGTTCGTGTGGTTTTTGATGTTGTTGTAATTCATCTTGCAATTACTCCGTTCTGGTTGGGAATCGTGGTCGGCTAGTCGAGCTGTGGTTGGCACAACCGGTCACACTCCCAGATACTCTTGTCTCAGCTCAGTATCGGTTTTGAGCCGTTCTGTCGTTACTTCGTCCACGATACGACCCTCGTCGATGATGTAGTGTCGGTCCGCCACAGCCATCGCGACGGCAACGTTCTGCTCGACGAGGAGTACCGTCACATTCCGGTCATCACTTATCTCTTTGATGATAGACTCGATTCGTCTGACGATGTACGGTGCGAGTCCCTCACAGGGTTCGTCCAAGAGAATCATCTCCGGGTTTGCAACGAGACTCCGCGCGATAGCCAACATCTGCTGTTCGCCGCCACTCATGTTCTTCGAGAGGCGATTTCGCATTTTGTTGAGTTCGGGGAACTGCTCGAATACGGTCGCGACATCTAAGGGGTCGTTCGCGTGGTTCGCCGCAAGTCTGATGTTCTCTTCGACGGTGAGTTCGCTGAAGCAGCGGCGTCCTTCGGGGACAAGCGAGAGTCCGAGTTTCGGTATCTCGTAACTTTGAGCCGCTTGCAAATCGTGGCCATCGAACGTGATGCTACCACCGCGAATCTGTGGCTCGTCGGCACCGACTATCGCTCGCATCGTCGTCGTCTTCCCCGCGCCGTTCCGGCCAAGGAGCGAGACGACTTCGTCACGGTCGATCGAGAGGTCCACGCCGAACAGTACCTGACCAGTCTCGTAACCCGCCTCCAAGTCGGATACGTCGAGAAGCGTCATAGCTCCTCCCGCATCCCGCCGAGGTAGGCGTTTTGCACTTCTTCATTTCCACGAATCTCTTCCGGACTCCCCGTCGCAAGAATTTCTCCTTGGTTGAGGACGGTGATTCGGTCACTCATCGAGAGGACAATACTCATGTCGTGTTCGATGAGGAGGATGGTGAGGTCGAGTTCGCGTTGTAATTCGTCCACCATGTCGGCGGTCTCTTTGGTCTCGGATGTCCCCATCCCGCTTGTCGGCTCATCGAGCAACAGCATCGACGGCTCGGTCGCCAGTGCGATGGCGATTCCAAGTCGTCGCTGGTCTCCGTGCGAGAGGTTCTTCGTCTTGACGTGGTGTTGGTCGTGGAGCCCAACCCGTTCGAGGTATTCGAAGGCCTCCTCTTGGTACATCGCTTGGCCGTCGCCGAGGACGTTCAACGTGAACGTTCCCGACTGGACTGTCTGAACGACAATCCGGACGTTTTCGAGGACAGTGAGGTCGTTGAACAGTTGATTCGACTGGAACGACCGTGCGAGCCCGCGGTGGGGCCGAGATTCCTCAGCGAGGTGCGTTATCTCCTCGTCATCGAACCAGACGCTACCTTCTGTCGGGTCGAGTACACCAGTGATGGTGTTGAACAGCGTCGTCTTTCCGGCCCCATTCGGTCCGATAATCGCGTGCAGTTCGCCTCGTTCGACGGTCAGGTCGACGTTTCTGAGGGCGACCACGCCACCGAACGTCTTCGTGAGCCCATCAGTTCGGAGAATCGTGTCTTCCGGTGTCGCAGCGGCCGTCGGTCCGTCTTTCAGCGTTGTTTCGTTCATGTTCGGTCTCCGTTGAGTCTATCGTAAACACGCTCGATGCCTCCGCGGAACAGTCCCCACACACCTTCACGAGGTGCGACGAGAACCGCCACCACGAACAGCAGCCCGAGGAAGAATTGCCAGTAGGCAAGCACTCCGGACAGCTCTATTGTCACCAGCGGGAACTCCGATACTGGAAGTACGAGCGTCTCGAACTCCGTGAGGAAGTCTTCGGCGAACAGCCAGACAAACGCGCCCGCTGCTGGGCCGAGGAAGTAATTCGTCCCACCGAGGATGGTCATCAAGATGATGTCACCACTCGTGGTTATCGAGAGGTTCTGAAGCGTCGCTCCTTGATTGTTTATCTCCAAGAGAACGCCCGCTAGCGACGTGAACGCAGCACTGAACGTGAACGCCCACACCTTGTACCGCTTGGTGTCGATGCCGACAGCACGGGCCAACTGCTCGTTCTCCCGGAGCGCAGCAAGCGTCCGGCCGAACGGCGAGCGAACCAGTTGCCACAGCGCCAACATACCGAACAGGAAGACTGCGGCGAGGAGATAGTACCAGTCGAAGCTAACCCACCCCAGCGAGACGTACATCACACCGCGGTAGCTTTCTATCCACGTCGGAAGTGCGCCACTGATGCCGGTACTCCCGCCGGTGAGGCCACCGTAGTTCTGATTGACGATGAAGTAGACCGACTGGGCGAACGCCAGAGTCAACATAGCGAAGTATATCTCGCCTTTCTCGACCGTGAGACGACCAAGAAGGTAACCCAGCGTCGTCGCCGCGGCAACTCCGACAACCGCCGCGAGAATGAACGGCAAGTCCAATCGAACGAGGCTGATGGCGACGCCGTACGTGCCGATTCCGAGGAACATCGAATGGCCGAACGAAAGTAGGCCAGAGTACCCGATGAGCAGGTTGAACGACACGGCAAACAGCATCCAGATGAGGATGGTGTTGGCGATTTGTTCGTACCCGAGGAGCGCCGGGTGCGAGACGACTGGCCGGATGAAGACGACGATAGCGATGAGTCCGAGAGGGACTTGCAGTTTCGTTATCGACTCCGGCGTCACGGCGTTGATGACTCTGGTCACGAGTGAGTTCGGGGAGCGCTGTCCGCTCATTCGAGAAAGCCCTCCTGACCGAACAATCCGCGTGGTCTAACGAGCAGAACGGCAATCATCACGAGGTAGGGCATCAACCCGCCGATGCCTGGGATTGCAACCGCATCGATAGTGGTTCGAATCGCCAACGTTTCGAGGACGAGTGGCGTCAGAAACACTGCCTCTCCGATGAGCAGTCCTGATACGACGCTCCCGAACAGGCTTCCAATGCCACCGACCACGACGACGACGAACGCGAGGATGATAAACTGGTCGCCCATCCCGATATCCATCCCGAGTTCCGTTCCTCGGAGGACGCCGCCTAATCCAGCGGTCGCAGCACCGAGGAAGAACATCAAGACGAATCGAATGGGGATGTTGACACCCACTAATTCGGCCATCTCGCGGTCGAGTACACCTGCTCGCACAGACAGTCCGAAGTCGGTCCGTTCGATAAGCACGTACACCGAAGCGACGATGAGGATGCTTACGACCACCGTGAACAGTCTGAACTGGGCGACGTTGGTGACGACGAGGTCGATGCTCGACGACAAGACGGCTGGTTTCGGCACGCTCAGGGGTGATGCGCCCCAGATTGCACGAGTCGCCTCGTTCAGCATCAGTGCCAATCCAAACGTCGCCAACAATCCGATAAGTGGCGTCTCGTCGTACAGTCGGTAGAGGATAGTGCGTTCGATGACAATCCCGAGAACACCAACCAACACTGGAACGACGACCAGTGCCACCCAGAAGGAGAGGCCCCAGCCAACGACGACCTGGAACGTCAGGTACGCCCCTAACATGAACAACGCGCCGTGGGCGAAGTTGACCACGCCGAGCAATCCAAGGATGATGGACAGCCCCAGCGCCAAGAGGACGAGAATGAACCCGTAGACGAGTCCACCGACTAACTGGTCAACGAACAGCCCAGGTCGCAAGGCGAACGCGTTCGCTAAGAGGACCAGTAGAACGGCCCAGAACACGAGTGCGTTCCGTGACCACTGGGTGTTTGAAGGGTCGAGCGTTCGCGGTAGTTTGTATTCCATGATTTCGGGCTACAGCTGGCAGCCAGTTTCCTCGCAGGCCCGAGCAAGCTCGTCGCCCGCGATTGTCTCGTCGACGCCGAACCATTCCTTCCACGGGTCGTCTTTCATCTCCCCGGTATCGAGTCCCGAGACGACGTGCGTCGGTTGGATGAGCTGATGGTCACACTCGCGCCAGTACATCGTCCCTGACTGAATGTCGGAGACAGGTCCCTCGATTTGGTGGCCTTCCAACTCGGTTGTGATATCGGCACCAGCCGTCGAACCAGCTCGCATCGCCGCACGAACCTGCTGATCGAGAGACGTGTACGCCATATAATGACGTGCGAATGGGTCGGTGTCGCCTTCGTCAACCACGCGTTGTTTGAACTCGTCGGCCCCTTCGACAGCGTTCGCCCACCCAGTTGGGCCAATATCGACTGCGGACGCGGCATCTTTCCCGAGGCCCCAGAGGACGAGGTCTTCGAACTGGTGGTACATCAGCGTCAACTCCTCGTGGAGTCCCGTGTTCATCATTTGCTCGGTCGCCAGTCTCGCGTCGAGTCCGGGGATGAGAAGCGCCACAGCATCCGCGTCGGAGTTCTGGACGTTGTTGATGTATTGTGTGTAGTCGTCGCCGGGGAACGGCGTCGCGTCCGACCCGACGACCGAAGCGCCGTTCTCTTCGAGCGTCGCGGAGATAACCTTCTGTGCGGTCTGTCCCCATACGTAATCAGAGTAGAGGATGTACCACGAGTCGGCTTCGTTCGCCATCCGCGGTCCAGCCGAACGAGCCATCATCGTATTCGACTGATAGACGCTGAACATATGTTCTGCACACGCACTTCCCGTGATAGAGTCTGATGCACCCTGGGCGATATACGACACACCGTTGTCGGACGCCCACGACCCCATACTCGTACAGACCGCAGACGAGATTCCGCCGTGTGCAAAGTCGATGCCGTCGGATGTGACGGCCCGTTTCATACGTTCGAGCGCCGTACTCGGGTTCGTCTCAGTGTCGTATTCTTTCAGTGTGATAGAGATGCCAAACTCCTCTTCGAGGTCTTGCTTCGCAAGTATCGACCCCGTCGTCACCGATTCGCCCCACGGAGCGAACGCGCCCGTATACGGGGCGAAGACGCCGACTGTGAGTTCTTCGATGTCACTGCCGGAAGAGCCGCCACCCGACGACCCCGAGTCGTCATCGTTTCCGCTACCGGAATCGCCGGAACCACCGGAGTCGTCAGCATCGCCGGGACTTCCAGCACAACCAGCCAGCCCTGCAATCCCAGCTGTCGAGGCTACACCTATCTGTTTCAGCAGCTGTCGTCTGCTATTGACAACCATACTCCTACGAGTGGTAATATCATATTTATAGATTATGGAGAATCATATCCCATCGATGTTCACTCCACTCATAGTGAACACGAGCCGTGCAATAGGTGCCACATACCATCGCTCTACGGCACCGGTGCCACCGAAAGTCACGGCGAGTACTGGTAGTTTACAGACACGATGTTGGCCGATTTCTGTACTTCTCGCGCGAGTTCTGCCCGGTACTCTTCGTCCCGGAGTCGGTCGGTAGGACAAACCACACCCAGCGACCCTATCACTTGGTCATCGACTTCGACCGGTGCGGCGACAACACCCATTCCAACGACCTGCTCGTTCCAGTCAACTGCGTATCCCTGCTCTTTTATCTTCTTGAGTTCGTCGCACAACTCGTCGCGGTCAGTTATCGTATGGTCCGTCATTGCGACCAAGTCGTGTTCTTCGATGATACGGTCTCGACGGTCTTCGGGGTAATTCGCAAGCATCACTTTCCCGGCGGCGTGTGTGTGAATTGGAATCGTAATTCCCGGATAGATGCCCAGTTTCAGTGATTCAGCGCTATGTTCTGCGTGGAGAATTACGAACCGGCCACGCTCTTCGATGTTCGCACTGGCGATTTCCCCCGTGTTCTCCACGATTCGCTCAAGTTCGGGCTTGGCAATGTGGAACAATCGATTTCGATACTTCATCTGGCCACCGAATTCCAATAGTCGGAATCCGAGTCGGTATCTTCCGTCGTCGTTGATCACGTACCCTATCGACGTCAGGGTGCGGAGGTAGTCATGGACGGTACTCTTCGGGAGGTCGATCTTCCGGGACAGTTCGGCGACGCCGACTTCTTTCTCATCTTTCAACAACTCGAGTATTTCGAACGCACGTTCGATAGTCTTTAGACCGGTCGTACTCTCTTTCATGTTCAGTGTTGACACACTACGTTCTGATAAATCATCCGATTATCTCGAATGGATGACGTCACGTCGTCCTCGGGGGTGGAAGCGGTCAGTCGGAAGCGTGACGAGCGGTGTCCAGTTCATTTTTTCACGTGCGCGAGCGCCTCACAGACGAGAAAACTTCTAATTGCATTGGCACCCCCTCACCCGTAGTCAACCGATGGCGTGTAAATCTGCTTTCTGCAAACGACAAGTGGCCTATCTGTCCGAGATAATCGAACAATACATTCGTCGAAGCAGCGAATCCACGGTCGAGAGACAAGAGAATCATCCTCCTAGCTACAGAGTGCCTCGAACACGGAGTACCTCGCTTACATCTGTACTTTGACTGGTGCGAGTATGAGCTTGGACTACGCTTGTAGATTACAAAACTACATCTGTAATTCTATTCACTTTCCACTCGATTTAGTTGCGAATAGTATACAGACACTCGTCTACATCGTATCCGAGAATTGGCATTCTATTCATATGTTCTTCGTATTAGTGTGAATACTTCAACTGTAGAGCGGTATCTCGACGACAAATGGAATCGAAACGGTATTGTAAGGTCATCGGACAGCGCCGAAAAACAATATCCGTTCGATATAATCGAATGAAATCTATCTAACGACTCTGATACTGGTCGGTCTGGGTGGCCAGTCTTTGGCCGTGCATTCGCTACCAGAATTGTGTAATATTGACAATATAGTTCGATCTCTATCGTTGCTTCTTCATCTGAATAAATTGACAATAGAAGAGTACTATCCGATTAATCGAGGCCAAAACCCCATATTCGATTGGTTATTTGTTGAATATAGTGAATATGGACACAGATGAGTCAATTCAAATGTTGCTACCAACCTCATTACTCATGTATGCTTAATGAAATTCTATTCGGATACTAGTTCTCTAGAATCGCGGCCAAATTGTCAAATCGAAGTATCCGATGCAACCAATGCTGTAGAAGGTACGTTTTGTTCGGCTGAACGAGTACATTAGAGACAGAAGTAGGAGTACTTGAACAAGCGTACGGAGACAGACTATCGGTCTCTGTTCGCACGTTCATTATCCGAGGTTACAAGGTTGTGGGGACACCCAAATTCGATATAGCATCATGCAATTTATGAGGTGGTGAAGGAATATCGCCCAGCTATTGTGTTGTATTGTTGTCTGGGTTGGACAACAACGCACCACAAATTATAGTACGAGTGACTGTATTGTTCACGATACTGAAATTCATGGATTCAAAAACGCCCGCTGACGGCGAATGCGGGTTACTCCACGGAATATCGATGTTTGGGGTGACCGAGTAGTGCCAAACTACGCACGATTCGACGACCTCGACGAATTCGCCTCGTTCTACTACACAGAAATCGAGCAGGCCATACGCGACGACTCGGGCCTCGATATCGACCCCGACCACGAAACACCGACCTATCGGTGGCTCAAATCCAACTACTCGGGTTTCGTCGAGCGACTCCGCCGTGACTTCAACCTCTCGCCCGGGGAGTTCTACCAAGAAGTCGGTATCCCCATAGCGGGAGAAGAGGACGACGACCCGTGGAGTCTCGACCACGAACCCACCATTCAAGCCCTCGAAGACTACCTCGAAGAACTCCGGCGTGACCGTGGGCGGGCCGAGACCACCGTCGCACCCCGGCGGTCGCGTCTGAAGACCTACGTCACCACCTACGCTGAAGTCAACGAGACGAGTGACCTCCTCTCACCGCTCCTCGATGAAAGAGCGAAACCCGACGAAATAGCCCGCGTCCGCGACACGTTTCGTGTGCTGAACGACGACTTGGGGAGTCTCGCGTCGAAAAAGAAGTACGTCTCTGCGGTGAAGAACTGGTACACGTTTCTCGAAGAGATGGGGCGCGGACTCTACAACCCCGCTGAGAACCTGCTCAATCGCTTCGGGTGGGACGAAGACCCACTCTACGACCATCCAGCACTCGCGCGCGACGACCTCGATGTACTCCTCTCAGTGGCAGATGGCGACGAGCGATTCTTGTTGCTCGCCCTTGCCGGGTGGGGGCTTCGCCCTGTGGAAGCATGCGAACTCCACGCGGACCAACTCGTATTGGACCCGAAGGATGGGGGCGTACCGTACATCGAATTCGAGGTCGGAACGCGAAAGAACGCCCGACGAATGCGGAACACGGTCGAAATTCTCGTCGGCGTCGAAGCCATCGAGGAACGAATCGATGCATTCGCAGCGGACGACGAGTGGACAGGGTACCTCTTACCCGGCCAATCTATCTCTCGTCCGATGTCTACGCAGACTGCGAGACGGTGGTTCCGTAACCTCGGTGAGCGTGCCGACGTGGAGATTGCAGGGTCGCATCCGCTTCCGAAGATGGGGCGGCGGACGTGGTATCGTTTGTACCGACAACAGCGTCCATCTATCGAAGCGGGGACTGCCGCTGTTGCGTCCGCGCAGGGGAGTCGAGACGCAAGCGTCTCAGAGCGGAACTACTTGGACGAACGGACTCGACGGCAGGCTCGCGCAGACGCCATGCGGGAACTCGTCCAACAGGAACTCTCAGAAATATTCGAGGCGTACCTCTGACCGAGTCCAGAGTCAGTCCCGGTGTTCGAACCGGTAGGTGAGGACTTCGTCACTGTCGTCCCACTCGAAGTCACCCGGATGGACGCGCTCCATCCGAGCTTTGTATGCATCCAGCGACTCTGAACCCTCTCGTCGTGCGTCTTCGTCGGTGAAATCACCGAGCGTACGACGACTGACACTCGTGATGGTGAACGTCTCACCGTCGATAATGAACTCGTCACCCTCGGTTGCGTATTGGTTCGACGCACCGCGAGTGAGTTGCGTCATCTTCCCCGCTCGAACGGCTTGCTTCACACGACTGTTGGGCAACAGTTCGTCGACATCGATGGTCGCCATACGGCCGTAGATTGGACTGGGTGAGTAAAGTGTCTCTGTTGGCGGTCGTTCCGTCGGGTGTGGGTCGATACTCTCGTTGAAGCGGAAGGAAGGATGAGTGAGGTGTGCCCAAGGTTGGACGGGGACCAGAGTGAGGGTAGCGTACGAGCTTAGTAACCGAGTTGCTCGCGGATAAGGACGACTTTTGTCCGTCCTTCTTCGACTTCTTGTCTGAGGATGAGTTGCTTCGCAATCATCGATTCGACGCCGTAGGCTTCCTTTGCACGCTCGTTCTCCAATGGATATGCAACCGATTCGAGACGGTCGAGTGCGTCTTGGAGTGTGGGAACGATTTTGTTGATACCGCTGACGATGACGACGTTACTGGCGGCGAAGGGGTACGCACCGATACGGCTGCCCGAGAGGTCTGCTGCGACGAGTTCACCAGTCTGCGAAATTGCGTTGATGCCGCCGAGGAAGTACTCTGCGGTCTGCGACTCGCGGCGTGCGGCCTGCCGTTCTGCATCGTCGTCGATGCTCCAAATTTGGTCGGGGAGCGCCTCCCACTCGTGGTCGCCCTCGCTCAGGAATTCTGTGAAGCCGATTTCTTCGAGCGTCGTCGAATGGCCGTTCATCACGGAGACGCCGTCGGGGATGTGCGACTGTATGGATTCGAGTGCTTCCTCGGCCGTATCGACGACGACGACGTCGAATCCGTTCGCTTCGAGGTTCTCGACGGTCGCTTCGACTGTCCCGTCGTCAGGGATTTGGTCGAGTTCGGCGTCGATTTCAGCGTCGTCTACGTAGTCGGATTTCTGTTGAGACATGTGTGAGGTAGTGGGGTTTCTCCGGCACGTGTATCGTATGTCTATTGGATGTTAAGCGCTCGCTGACGGTGATGTCAGGGGGTTACGGTCGTGTCACCTGAATACTTGAATCGGCAGTCGAGCTACTCTCAGGTACTCAGATTTTCGGGGTCGAAATTGCTTCCGTGGCGGCAGTGCGCCACGACCGAGTGGGTTCCCAGCCGAGAAGAGTCGTCGCTTTCGTCGTGTCGTACGCAGATGCGTCATCCTCGACCGTGCAGTCTGCGGGGACAGTACCGTAGTATTCAGTCATCAACTCACGGAGTGGACGGCCGAGTGCGTTATCGGGAGCGACGCAATTGAACGCCTCGTGGCCGGAGAATTCGGTCGTGAGTGCCGCCTCGACGAGATCGGCGACGTCGCGGACGTCTACGTACGACCAGTAGTTGCCAGCGCCAGCCGCAAGGTTCGACGTGTATTCGTCGTCACGACAGGGGTACTCACCCGGGATTTGTATCCACGATGGGCGAATCGATGCCACCGAAACCTCATCTCGTCGTGCGACCGTCTTCCCGATTTCCTCGGTCACGATTTTCGAGAGGCCATAGTCGTCTTCGGGGCGGAGAGCGTGTGACTCAGTAATCGGGAGTTCGTCCGGGATGGGTGTCTCCTCGGCAAAGAAGAACCCATACGCCCCGTCAGAAGACGCTTGGACGACGCGTGCGCCAATTCGTCCTGCGGCGGTCAGGACGCTGTGTGCTGCGAGTGTGTTGTTCCGATAGGTGTCTACACCGGGTCTGATTCCAGCTGCCGGGATTGCCGCCCAGTGGACGACTGCATCCGGGTCGAGCGACGTGAGCGCATCGAACACGCTCCCTTGGTTCGTGAGGTCTACTGCCCGATACTCGACTTCGGGGTGGCCTGTCTCTCCAGGGTGGTCTCGGTCGAGACACGTGACCGTGTGATTCTCGACGAGCCGGTCGATAATCCATCGCCCGGTTTGCCCACGCCCACCCGTAACTGCGATGTCCATATTGGACGGTGCTTTAGGCGAAAGATAACACCGGCGGAACTCGTCTCCGTCGTCGACCGTTTTCGACCGACGACTATCCAAACAGAAGGGACACTCACTTCGAGTCGTCAGCACTCGGTTGCGTGTACCACCATGCCCAGAGAATGAGTACCGCCTGAAGTGGCAGTCGTGCCCACAGCGCCAAATCAGCGTGTTCTCGCAAGGATTCAGGGACAGCATCTGGGACGATTTTCTCAGTCGCCATGTAGACGTTTGCGGGGAAGACAGCGACCAAGAGGCCGATGAGTCCCCACGCAGAGAATCGCCGAGTTCGGGGAATCATCACGCCCAGACCGAGTGCGATTTCGGCGACACCAGAGAGGTAGACGAGGTCACGTTTCCGCGGGAACGTGGGTGGGACGATTCGCTCGAACATCTTCGGGGCGATGAAATGTGCCATGCCCGCAACGACGTACAGTGCGCCCATCACGTAACAAAGGGGTCGCTTGAATCGGGTGTGCGTGTCGCCGGTTTCTGTGGACATACGACTAATCGTTGGAGAGACGACTCAAGAGCGTTTGCTCCGGCGAACAGTATATCCCTGCTCACACCTAACCCCGGCAAAGAATGATTGTCATCCGTCATACCACCACGCTGCTTCTCGTCGGGGTGATGGTCTTGTCACTCGCCTCACCTCTCGGTGTTGGTCTCGCCGATGCAGTCCCCGATGCGCGTGTTGCCGTGACGGATGCGACTGTCGCGCCTGCGACACCAACGGCTGGTGCGCCGCTCACCGTCGATGCGACGGTTCGACTCTCTGCGGGAAGCGCGTCCGCTGCGACGCTCGATACAGTCGAAATCCGGACGAGTGACGGCGACGTCGTAGGGAGAGCGACCGGACTCGGCTCACTCTCTCCCGGCGAGACGCTTACGGTCCCAGTCACGTTCACCCTCGACTCCTCAGGAGAGTACCAACTGACTATCGTCGCGGTCGCTTCTGATTCCGACGACGACGAAGTGACTGCGACTCGACCGCTGACGATTGCGGTCGAACAGGGCGCACCACAACTCGACCTGACTGCCCCAACGCTCGTCGCTTCTGCTGATTCTGCGGTCCAAGCAACCGTCTCGAACCCAACGACGTCCCCACTTCGAGACCTGACGGTGACGATTACGAACCCAAGCGGCGGCGAACAGGTTCGGAGGACCGTCCCGCAATTAGCAGCGGGGGCGTCTACGACGCTCAATTTCTCGGTACGACCAGTCGAAGAAGGGACGACGAACGTTACCGCCCGAATCGACTACACGACGGCGAGCGGAACCGCCGCGAACGTCACGTACGGTGAACAAGCGCGTGTGGAAACGCTCGCTGACGACGTTGGAATCCGCATCGGCCCCGTGCAGAATAGTGGTGATAGCGGAGGCGGGAATGCGGGCGTCGGTGGCATCGCAGGCCTCCTCAACGGTGGGGCCGGGGCGTTACAGCCATCTGAGAGTAGTTCTGGTGACGGTGCTGGCGACTCGCCAATCGGCGTGACGGTGACGAACTTCGGGAACGCCGCAATCGAGAACGTCGTTCTCGTTCCCCAGACTGAGAACGGTAGTGTCGCGAATGAAATCGGTCGATTTGCCGTCGCTGACCGCCTCGAACCCGGTGAATCGACGACGGTTACCGTGAATCTCGACAACGCCGAGACAGTGCAATCACTCCAATTCGTGGCGCAGTACGACCTCGCGGGAGAACGACGGTCGGTCACAACTGACTTCGACCGCCTCGCTCGGGGTGCTGTCGAACTGACTGGCATCAACATTAGTGTCTCCGACGGGGGTGCAGTCCGACTCGGTGGAAACCTCGCGAACGTCGGCAACGGTGAGATTACCGGCGTGGTCGTCAGCGTTCCCGCGAGTGAGTACGCCCAACCGGCCTACCCACAGCGGAGTTACTTCGTTGGCACGGTCGCCTCGAGCGAGTTCGCGCCGTTCGAGTTGACCGCACAAGTCGACAGGGAGAACACCTCTGTTGTCCCAGTGGAAGTTGCCTACACGGTCGGAGACGAACGAATCACCGAGACGACGATGGTCGACCTCCCGGCAGAACGCCAGTCGTCGAATAGTGTGTTCTCGTCGTCGGTGACGTTTGTAGGCGTCCTCCTGCTCGTCGGTATCGGCGTCCCACTCACCGTTGGATTCCTCGTCCGTCAGTACCGATGACGTCTGATTTCCCACTGTCAAATGGGTCGGCTGACGCCACTTCGGCAGACGAATCTGAGTCGGAGGCGCTCGCTGCTGGTCTCGGTGCGAAGTCAGCGGTACAGCCACTTCGACTGGCTGGCGTCACCAAACAGTACGATAGCGGTGCAGGGACGGTCACTGCCCTCTCGGACATCGACTTCGGCGTCAGCGCGGGTGAAGTCGTCGCCATCATCGGCCCCTCTGGGTCGGGAAAATCGACGATGCTCAATCTCCTCGGTCTCTTGGACGAACCGACGACTGGGTCGGTGTTACTCCACGACGAACCCGTCGCAGGACTGAGCGAGCGAGAACGAACCGATACGCGGCGTGAAACGATTGGATTCGTCTTTCAGGACTTCCACTTGATTCCCTCGCTCACTGCGGTCGAAAACGTGCGGCTTCCGACCGCGTTCTCACCCGGCGATGCGACACCTCGTGCGGTCGACTTGCTGACTCGTGTCGGACTCGGTGACCGACTCGACCACACACCAAACGAGTTGTCTGGCGGGCAAAAACAGCGTGTCGCTATCGCTCGTTCGCTCATCAACGAACCCGACGTCCTGCTCGCCGACGAACCGACGGGGAATCTCGACACCGACACTGGCGTGGAAGTCCTCGAAGAGATTCACCGAATCGCAGATACTGGCGTGGGTGTCGTCGCAGTCACGCACGACGACCTCGTGAGAGAGTTCGCCGACCGGACTGTCGAACTCGTCGATGGAGTACTTTCAGATGCCTAATCTCCCCGATAGCATCTCGCTGCGTCTCCCGGCGGTATCGCTTGCACTTCAGAATCTCTCACGCCAGCGCGCGAAGGCAGTTCTCGCAGCACTCGGTATCATGATCGGTGTTTTCGCAGTGGTTACACTCGGAACGCTCGGGACAGCACTGCAAGTCGCTGCGACCGACGAGTTAGGTGGACTCGGAAATCAAGTAATCGTCAGTCCCGCAGCAGGGTCCGATAGCGAGCAATTGAACAGTCGGGACTTACAGGCGATCGAGCGCGCAGCAGCAGGTCGAGGGACAGTTATTCCACTGAAATCGACCGGCGCGACAGTGAGTGCGACTGGCGGGCAGAGCTTCGCACAAGTGTACGGTACGACGAATCCGCAGGCACTGTTCGGGAGTGCCCCCGGTGTTCCGAGTTATCACCGACAGGGTGCACTCGTTGGAGCTGATATCGCGTCGGCACTCGAGTTGCAGGTTGGCTCGCAAATTACTGTGGAGTCGAACACGTATCGAGTCGTCGCCGTTCTCCCCGACCAGTCCTCGATTACGCCGCTACAGCCCGATTCAGCCGTCGTTTTGCCCCCTGACGAATTCGTCGCCAGCGGCTATTCACAGGTCGTCGTCCAAGCGAATTCGGGCCCGGATGCAACGGCAATCGCCGACGAGATTCGTGCGTCTCTCAACACGCGGCAAGACCGCGTCTCGGTCTTCTCGCTCACCGACGTACTCACCCAAATCGAGGAATTCTTCGGCCTGTTGAACGGCTTTTTACTCGCGATAGCGGGTGTCTCACTCGTCGTCGCCGGGGTCTCGATTTTTAACGTGATGCTCATGACAATCTCCGAGCGTCGCAGTGAAATTGGCGTCCTCCGGGCGGTGGGCATCCATCGTGACGAGGTCCTCTGGACGCTCTTGTTCGAGTCTACGCTCCTTGGGGTCGGTGGAGGCGGACTCGGAGCAATCCTCGGCGTGGCAACCGTCGTCGGAATCGCATTCAACACGGAGTTGCCATTGAGTGCTGTACTCGTCCCGACGAACGCCCTCATCGTCCTCGGTGGGTTCGCCTTTGGCGCGGCCGTCGCGCTCGTCGGTGGTCTGTACCCAGCGTATCGGGCAGCGTGGGAGCCACCTGTCGAGTCGTTGCGTGGGTGAGCGAAGCCAGCAACGCTACCACGTGGCTAACTTCTCGATTACAAGCATCTATCGAGTTACTCGTGTGAACAGTTGCATACTGCGGACAAGAGCTATCTTGCGCAATTCGAGTACCCCGAATCGGATGGTCGTTCACTCCTGCTTCACTCCTGCTTCACTCCTGCCAATAATCTAACTCGCAACAGAAGCAGAGTTCAATTACTTAGATTATTCGTGTAATAGTTAGTATTATTCGAACAGTCTGGCAATTATTTACGCAATTTTATAACAGATTGGCTCTTTCTTAGCGTATACAGTCCCACTACCGGCAAAGTCGTGCTGGAGAACCCAATCTGATTATGAACTACATGATGATACGACGAGACAGTGACGTACCAGACCGCCCACCGACGAGCCGAAACCCGGCCCGAGAAGAGACATGAAAGAATTAGAACGAGACCTCGGTCTGCCGTCTGTACTTGCGATTAGCACTGGTGCGATGATCGGTAGCGGCATCTTCATCTTGCCCGCTCTCGCCCTCGAGATTGCAGGGCCCGCAGTCATAGTCGCGTACGCGCTCGCGGGGTTACTGGTTGTTCCTGCAGCGCTCTCGAAATCAGAGATGGCGACTGCCATGCCGGAAGCTGGCGGCACCTACATCTACATCGAACGCGGGATGGGGCCCTTGCTCGGAACTATCGCGGGCGTGGGTACGTGGTTTTCGCTGTCGTTCAAGGGTGCGCTCGCACTGGTTGGGGGCGTTCCGTACCTGTTGTTGTTGTTCGACCTGCCCTTGAAACCAGTCGCGCTGGGACTCGCAGCATTCTTGATTCTGGTCAACATCATCGGAGCGAAACAGACGGGGAGACTGCAAATTGCCATCGTCGCCGTGATGTTGGCTGCGCTCGGTTGGTTTGCGGCCTGGAGTGCCCCAAGCGTGCAACCAGCGAATTACGCGAACTTCTTCGACGCCGGTCTCTCCGGATTGCTCGCTGCGACCGGCCTCGTGTTCGTCTCCTATGCAGGTGTCACGAAAGTAGCGAGCGTCGCCGAAGAAGTCGAATCGCCCGGTCGGAACATTCCCCTCGGAATCCTCGGTTCACTCGTGTTCACCACGCTGCTGTACATAACAATCGTGGCAGTCCTCGTCGGTGTGACCGAGCCGGGGTCGGTCGCAGGGTCACTGACACCAGTCGCCGTCGCTGCAGAATCCACCCTCGGACAGGTCGGCGTCATCATAGTCATCCTCGCTGCAGTACTCGCGCTAATCTCAACAGCGAACGCCGGAATCCTGTCTTCGTCTCGATACCCACTCGCGATGAGTCGTGATTTACTCGCACCGCCGTCGCTCTCGACGGTGAGCGACCGCTTTGGGACGCCCATTCCTGCGATCACACTCACGGGTATCGTGTTGCTCCTGCTCATCGCGTTCGTCCCAATCTTAGAGATTGCTAAATTGGCGAGTGCGTTCCAGATTCTCGTGTTCTCGCTCATCAACGTCGCTGTCGTGGCGTTCCGCGAGGGAAGCACGGAGTACAACCCAGAATTCACCTCTCCGTTCTACCCGTGGGTCCAAGTGTTCGGTGCCGTAACTGGTGTGTTGTTGCTGACCCAGATGGGTCCCGTCGCGTTTGTCGGTGCCTTCGTAATCGTCGTCGGAAGCGTCGCTTGGTACTTCGCGTACGCTCGTTCACGGGTGAACCGCTCGGGCGTCGCAACCAACGCAATTCGACGTCAAGTGAACAAGAACGCCGTGACCAACGTCGTCTCTGCGACCGACGAACACACGAAGGAAGTGCTCGTTGCATTCACGAAAGACGTCGGTCCTGAACGTGAACGAGCACTCGTGAACGTCGCCGCCGACCTCGTCGCCCGAGACGACGGACGGGTCGTTGCCGTTCGGTTTGACGAAGTCCCAGACCAAGTACCACTGACAGACGACATCACGGTCCAGTCTCCGTCTGACCTTTCCTTCGAGGCCCGAATGTCGGCTTTCGCAGACGACGCTGCGGTTGCTATCGAGGCAGACGAAATCGTCAGCCACGATACGAAACACGCTGTGGTCAACTTCGCTGACCACCGCGGTGTGGACACTATCGTCGCTGAACACGAACCGCTTCGACTCCAGTCGCGGTTGTTCGGCGACCCCATCGATTGGGTCGTCCGACACGCCCCCTGTGACGTCATTCTCGTCGATAACCTCGGCTACGACGAACCGAAGCGGGTGACGCTCACGGGCGCTACCAGCCCATACTCTCCACTCGCAGTCAGCATCGCCGAGCGGGTCGCCTCGGCAAATCGAGGGACGATTTCGATTCAGTACACGTCTGATGAATCGGACGAACCAGACCGGTTGAAGGTAGTAAACGAGTACCGGACTGACCTCAACAACGTGTTATCTGTCCCAGTTCGGACGGAGGCCCTCTTTACCGATGGCGGACGACGTGTCCACCCCGACCTCGTCGTACAACCGAGTCCTGACCGTCGAATCAGAACCGCTCTCCTCGGGACGTTGTCGTCGACGCCGAGTTACAACTGTACGACACTGACAGTGTACTCACATGCTTCTCGCCGACCGTCCGTGGCTGAGCGACTACTCGAACGCCTCGCATCCTGAGGCAGTAACGACGTCGCTGACGGTGAATTGGCATCCGTCATCGCACTCTACTACCACTTCTTCGACTGATGATTGTGTACTCAGGACGGAGTACTCGAAGAGCAACCGACAAGTAATAACCCGGAATGTCTAACCAACTGTCTCGCACGGAGTAGAGACGGTCAGCCGGAGACTTTCACGACCTGTTTTCCGATATTGTCACCAGAGAAAAGCCCGAGGAATGCATCTGGTGCGTTTTCGAGGCCCTCTACGACTGTCTCACGGTGTTTTAACTGTCCAGTTGCAACCCACTTTCCGAGTTGCTCGGACGCCTCTCCGAATCGCGTTGCATAGTCACCGATGAGAAGTCCCTGTACTTTGGCACGTGGGGCGATAAGCATCGGGAGCTTTCGTGGGCCCATTGGAACCTCTTCATCGTTGTAGTGTGCGATTTGACCGCAGACTGCGACACGTGCATCGAGGTTGAGCTTCGTGAACACAGCGTCGGTAACCGGCCCACCCACGTTGTCGAAGTAGACGTCGACACCCTCTGGTGCGGCGTCGTCGAGGGCTGCTTGGTAGTCATCGGTCTTCTTGTAGTTGATTGCCGCGTCGAACCCGAGGTCCTCGGTGAGCCAGTCGATCTTTTCATCAGAGCCAGCGAAGCCGACGACACGACACCCATTCAGCTTCGCAATCTGGCCGACGACTGAGCCAACCGCGCCAGCAGCACCAGAGACGACAACGGTGTCACCTGGCTTTGGCTCGCCGACTTCGAGCAACCCAAAGTACGCTGTTCGACCTGGCATTCCGAGGGTTCCGAGATACGCCGGGAGGTCTGCGATATCTGGGTCTACGGATGCGACATCGTTTGCATCCAAGACGCTATAGTCGGCCCACGTTCCGTTCCCAGTGACGAGGTCGCCTGCTTCGTATTGGTCACTCTTACTCTCGACGACCTCACCGACGATTCCACCGCGAAGGACGTCACCAACGTCCCACGGATCAGCATACGATTCTGCGTCGCGCATCCGGCCACGCATGTACGGGTCCACAGAGAGGTACTTGACACGTACTAAGAGTTGTCCGTGCTTTGGCTCTGAGACGTCACCCTCTCGAAGTTCGAAACTCTCTGCGTCTGGCTCGCCTTCTGGTCGTTCAGCAAAGTACCACTCTCGGTTGGAATCGCGCATACCCTGGCTCGGGTCGTTTCACCGAAAGGGCTTCTGGAGGCGGGTGGTGTTTCTGGCAAATGAATAGTGGTGAACTGTAGACGAGAAGAGAGAACGATTAACGAACCCCAACAGCCAGCAGGTAACTCGACCTGCAAACAGCAAGTGGTTTAGCATTCTTCAAGAAATCAGAGATAGAAACCGTGAGCGACCGACCAACCAACCAAACATCTCGATACGAGGCAGTGGGTCTGCTCGTCGGGTTTTTCTTACTCTCGACAGCAGCCGCAGCGTACGAAATCGCCCCAGCGAGCGTCTTCCCTGTTATTCGAGCGTCACTCGGAATCGATGGGAGTACCGCCGGATTGCTCGTCAGCATCATGTACGCGACTGCTGTCGTCACTAGCATCCCTGTCGGCATCGTCCTCGACCGCTTTTCGGTCCGCCGGGTGGTCTTCTTCGGTGCCGTCGGACTCTCCGTTGCAGGTATCTGGGGCTGGTACGCGGCTACTGCTGGGGCATATCTCTCGTTACTCGTCTCGCGCGTACTTGGTGGTCTCGCGTACGTCATCTTCTGGAATGCAGGTGCGAACGCCGTCGGCAGCGCCGTTGAGTCTCGGTATCGTGCGACTGCGGTTGGAGTGTTCACCGCGAGTGCGCCAGTCGGATTCACACTCGGTCAGTTCGGCAGTCCCCTCATCGAAGAAGCAGCTGGTTGGCCTGCAGTCTTCCCCCTATATGCCGCACTCTGCGTTGTCGGCATCACTGTCTTCTTGCTCGCGACCCGCCGCCACGTTCCCGGTGTTGATGCTGCTGCCCCCGACAACAAAGCACTGCGCGAGCTGTTTACCAGTCAAGCAGTCTGGATCGTTTGTGTACTCTGTTTTCTGGCCTACTCGCTCTATCTGTTTGTCAACACGTGGCTCCCGAGCTACCTCGTCGATGCATACGACATCTCGTTGGCGGCGAGTGGTCTGCTGACCGCTCTTTTCCCGGCAATCGGTGCTATAGCACGGTCCAGCAGCGGATTAATCTCTGACCGTGTGTTTGGTGGAAAGCGTCGTCCAGTTATCCTCTCGTCGTTCGCCGTCACTACTCCTGCCATCGTCGCGTTCGTGTTCGTCTCGCAACTCGGGCTTGTCATCGGAACGGTCATCGTCGTCGGCTTCGCTATCCAACTCATTACTGGACTCATCTTTTCTTACATCACCGAACTCGTTGCACCCACAGTTCGGACCACGGCCGTCTCCTTGCTGACGAGTATTGGCCTACTTGGCGCGTTTGCCGCCCCTATCGTAGCCGGCGCAATTATCGACTGGTCGGGGTATAACCTTGCGTTCTTCGTCGCTGGAGGCGTCGCTCTCTTTGGTGTCCTCTTAGCGTTTCGTGCGCCCGAACCCGGTGGAGATTTGCAGGGGTTCTGAGTCGAACTCACAGACTGGTAGATGTCACTCTAATACCGTCCGTACAGCCGAAAATGCGCTAGGGGAGTACCTTTTTCCGAGTACATCCAACAGTTTCCACTATGACGTACAGGATTGAGCCGGCAGAAGAATACGACGGCCGGATTTCCGTCCACCTTCTCGACGACGATGCTGGCAGGGAAGAAATCCGCTGTTCGTCCTATCGAGAAGCGATCGAGGTCATCAAGACGAAACAGCAAGACGTGACGGTCGCCAAAATCATCGACAGAGATGACGAAGTCGTCTTTTCGTCACATGAGATGGACATCGACAACTGGCAATCAGTATGGGAGAACGAAAAACGGCGTCTCAGGGTAGACGTAGAGGAATACGACTGTCCCTACGACAGTATCTCGTGCTTTGTGGACGACCTTTGTGTGCAATGTAAGATGGATAAACTACAGAACCGGGTGTAGGCACTGCCCGCAGAAAGGCAGACCCAGGCATTCCTGCGATGCGGCGAGTCGCTCAGTCTCGCCGTCACGATACTTCGGAATCTGGTTACGACGAGCGTGTCAAATTATCATCCTGCCTGTCCATTTTTATCTATGGAACAGTACGACAAGCTCTACGAACTGTACGACCGACACGATGCAGACGCCCTCCGTGCGCTGCAAGACCTCGTCGACCTGTTTCCACTCGTCGAGTCGTCCGTCGCGCTCGACCGTTGGAAGGAGATTAACGAGGAACTCACCGAACGAAAAGCAGAGATTGAGGTGGCATTCCCTGAGTTCGGAGAGACGTTTGCAGACCTCGCAACGAGAGCACGGGAGGAACAGGCGTTCATGGGTCTCGACCTCTACAACAAGTATCACCGCGCAGTGAACGTCTTCGTCCTCGACGTCGACGAGACGCTGCGTTCGACGGGGAGTACAGATAACGAGATACCTGGTGACACGCTCAATCTCTTGACCGAGTTCTACGACGAGGGAGTTCCTATCGTCATCTGCACCGGTCAGACCCTCGAGAACGTCAAAGGCTTCGCCATCCAAGGCCTCGGTAGTAAAATCGTCCACTCGGGGAACGTCAGCATCGTCTACGAGACCGGGACTGGTGTCTTCACGCCGGGGCACGGTGCCGACACGAAGCAACTGTTGTATGAGAATTTAGACGACGAAATACAGGCCGTCTTCGACGACGTACGGTCGCGCGTCATCTCAGAAGCACCCGAACGACTCCGTCGGGGGTGTCACCTCCAAGGAAACGAGTTCAACGTCACGATGAAGCCCAACTTTGACACAGGGTCTGCGGCGGCGATAGAGATTATCGACGAGGCCCTGGTCTACGAACTCGACCTCTTGAGCGACGCGCTCTCTGCTCTCGACCGGGTCGAAGGGGACGTGAAGCGTGTCTCCGAGTGGACGCGCACATACTACGCCGACCAGGACCGAGAGATTCACTCGGTTCTCGAACAAGCAGGTGAACTACCGGACATCTCTCCGACCGATGTCCCCGCAGAGATGAGAGATATCCTCGACCGAATCGATATCGGCTACTACGAGGGCGACGCCGCCGAAGTCGGCAGCCTCGAACTGAGCAAGGTCGTGGGCGTCGAGAAGGCGTTCGAAGTGCTTAGCATCGATGACCCATTCGCCGTCGTAATGGGTGACTCGAAGAGCGACTTACGTGTTATGCGTTGGGTTCACGAGAACGAATCCGGTATCGCTGCAGCCCCTGAACACGCCTCACAGAGTGTCCTGGACTTCGTCGAGTCGACGGACGAACTCGTGTTCGACGAAGGTCGTGCGGGTGATATTCTTCGGACGGTGTACGCGTTGAATCGGTTCGCCGACGAGATGTGAGTAGACCGTTGGAGGCCACACGTGCGGTGTCACCTCTCGCCCATCTGGACCATCTTGACGAGCGAAAATATCGGGACGCCGTCTATCTCGCCTGTTCCGAGTTTGTCCGTCAACACGACGCCTGCCCGTGGGTTCCCACCACTATCACGTACTTGGCCGATGGTCTCGGTCATGGTCTGTCCGGTGTCGATGTTATCGTCGACGATGTAGCAGTCTCTGTCCTGTACCAGCGCGAAATTCTGGGAGAACGACCCGGTCGCAGGCTCACTCTCGTCTTCGTTCCACTGGTACTTGCTCGGCATATAGACGCTGAGGTCTGTCCCGAGTTCCTGACTGACAACCGTCGCGAGCGGTCCACCGGTCTTCCCGATTCCGATTGTCAGGTCGGCATCTTCGCCTTCTTGAGCGAGCAGACTCGCCATGATAGCACCGAGATGGCTCAATCGGTGACCGTCTCGACCGATGGCGCTCCAGTCCACGTGGACGTCGATTGGGCTATCGGAGCGTTTCGCTTCGGTTTTCGGTGTGCCACTCTGGGCGACGAGCCAACTCGCCGTCTCACGTGAGACGTTTAGTTCGTCTGCGACCTCACCTTGAGAGAGCCCCTGGTTTGTCAACTGCTCGGCGCTTTCAATGAGTGCGTCAATTGACCTCATTTCACAAGGTGATAGAACGTCCGTGAAATTAACTGTCTTTCATGGATACTTGATTTTCGCACCTGGAAAATACTCCTCCGTAAACCGATTTGGCACGGAGTCGTTTGCGGCGATAGTACAGCGATTCGGCGAGACGATGGAACTGTCGGAATACCGTCTTATCATTACGCTAATGTTGCTCGAATCCCGATAACGAGCATGGTCAACAAGTGTCATATGAAAACGAGGTGTTCTCTGTGAACGAGTTGGATAGCGTGGTTAACGCAGTCCAGCAAACGGCTCACTACGTGAATATGCACCTCGCCGACCATGCCAGGACCGGAGCGGGGACGAACCCAAGCGGCGAAGACCAGATCGGTGCCGACGTTTGGGCCGACAGTCTGTTCTTCGACAAGCTCTCGTCACTCGACTGTGTCGGCGCGTACGCCAGCGAAGAGCGTGAAGATGTCGTCGACTGTGGAGACGGATACAGCGTTGCTATCGATCCGCTCGACGGGTCGTCGAACCTCGCCTCGAACAATTCCGTCGGGACGATCATCGGCGTCTACGATGCCGACTTACCGGCGTCGGGTCGGGAACTCGTCGCCTCGATGATGGTGCTGTACGGCCCGTACACGACGATGGCCGTTGCTCGTGACGACAGCGATACGGTCCAAGAATTCCTCCTGCGTGACGGCTTCAGCGAGCGCTGGGGAACGTTCAGAATTCCCGAAGAGGCAATGGTGGTTGGGCTCGCTGGAAAAGATAGTGAGCGCAGCGAAGAGTTCAACACCCTTGCTAAGGAGTTAGAACACGACCTGAAACTTCGCTACGGCGGTGCGACGGTCGCTGACCTAGCACAAGTTCTGGAGTACGGCGGGCTGTTCGGCTATCCGAAGACGGCGGTCTATCCCGAGGGGAAACTCAGAGTTCATTTCGAGGCTGCACCGCTCGCGTACCTCGTCGAAGCAGGTGGAGGCGGATCCACGGACGGTACCCAGTCACTGCTCGACGTCGAACCCACTGGATTGCACGCTCGAACACCGACGTTCCTCGGGAACGAGGAACTCATCGAGCGAGTAGAGACGGCGCTGACCGAGTGAACCCGAGTGTCACCACTCTCGGTTATCGTACTCGGTTTTCTCTAAGCCTGACTGCTGAGTACGGTCTGATATCCTGAGTAGTATCGCTACTCTGCTTGAAATTCGATTACTCCATCTTCGGTGACCACCGTGTCGAGGAGGCGAGTCGGTGTCGCGTCGTACCCTGGATTCGCGATATCGAATGTGTCCACCGGTTCCCGCATCACTTCCACTGCGGGCCCAAATTTGTTTTTGAATTCGAAACCACCCCCGATGAACTTCAGTCCCACTCCGACGACAGTCACGGGGATGCCCTCACACGCGGCCATGGCGACCACCGGATAAGTACCAATCCGGTTGTATACGGATTCGGCGATGAGACAGTTCATTCCGATCATGACCCGGTCACAATCGGACATATAGTACCCAACTGCCCCGTCGACGATTTGAGTCACGTTCACGCCCTCTCGACCCCCTATCTGACGGGCCGTTCGGCGCCCCAGAAAGCGTGGTCGGGATTCAGTCACGAACAGATCGAAGCTCGTCCCAGAGTCGAGGGCGTACTCCAACGTCGCCATTACCGTAGAAGAGTTTTCGTGCGTCAAGATTACGTCACCGTCCTCGATGAGCCCAGCCGCCGTCTCCGCCGCTTTGCGCTTGCTCGATTCGATCTCGTCGACCATGGCCTCGATGGTGGTTCGCAACCGCTCTTTCGCCTCCTTCACAGTGTCGGGGTCGGACTCGTTGAGTTCGGTGACGATTCGCTGTTGGGTCGTGAACAGCAATGCGTGGGAGTGGTTTGCCTGTCGGAGCGCACTACTATTGCGCTCTAGTGATCTCGTGAATTCTTCAACGGTACGGTGTTCTCTATCTATCAACTCCTTGAGTGCCGTAGCGGCTTTCACGGCGACTATCGAGGCACTCTGGGTCTGCATCGTCCGAATTTGGTCCACCGTTTCATCGATCATGACATTAATTGTGACACCCATCAATATGGACTTTCGCCCCCTTCTCCTTCACTACAGAAATTGAAAATACAAGACAGAACGAGCGTCGTCAGTGGCCTGAAAACGTAGGTCTGACCCACGAATAGTGGTCATCCGTCACTCCCCCGTGGATCTGTCTGCTGTGTATCCGTCTCATGCTGCCCCAACGTAATCGACAACGGCAACGGAGCCGTGATGGAAGGCTTCCGTGGTAGTGTCTGTACCGAGTTTATTTCTCCTCTTCTCCCCAACGGCAGCCACGCCATGGTAAACACCCTCACACCTTCAGAGACGTATGCGGCACTCCGCTCCGACCGACAGGTCGCCGTGATCGATATCCGAGAACCACTCGACTACAGTCGCGGACACATCGAGGAAAGCACGCTCGTTCCACGCCGCATCCTCGAATCTCGATTACCGGATATCGTTCCGACTACGAACGCCTCCGTGATTCTTTGCGATCAGAGCGGTGAGCGCGCCGCCATCACCGCCAACGACCGACCACGACACCAGTCGATGGTCGAGGAAATGATTACCCCCGTCTCAGCATCCGAACTCTCCGAGCTGGTGGGACGTGACGGGCCAACGATTATTCACGTGGACACGAGCGAACGGTTCCGTGAGGTTCACGTCCCGGGGTCAAAGTGGGTCCCGCGATACCATCTCGACCAGTGGCTCGCCGAGAACGATGTCGATACCGACGACTCTCTCGTACTCACCTGCCGAGATGGACATCTCTCGACGTCGCGGCGGCGGCAATCACCCATGAATACGGGTACGACAACGTGCGCGTCCTCGATGGAGGAACTAGTGCGTGGAAAGATGGCGGCTACACCCTGGAAGACGGCGACGGTGGGATGCAGTTCGAACCCCGTGACGTGGTCCCCAAACCGTACCACCAAGGCGAGTGGGCGAAGCGCACGTATCTGGAGTGGGAAGAAGAACTTGGGCAGTTGTACGTGTCTAGATAACCTCGCTTAGGTGGAAAAGTGATAGTTAAAGATGGAGCAAGCAAATATATTGACAAAATGAGTACCTGCCGAGGCATTGATTACCCTGAATCGACTGCTTGTGAACGATGACACAGTTTGTGCCGGGGAATCAAGTCCGTATAGACATTCCCGATGTCACTGACCCGGACCATGATGAATACCATGGGAAGCACGGAACTGTTGTCGAAACGATCGACGACACTGCAGGTGTCCTGACTGAAGACCCTCGTGATAACCATCTATACCGGATTGAGTTTTCTGATGGCTCCAAGTCTGATTTTCGTTGGAGAGACCTCCGTCCACCAATAGAAGAATGAAACGTAGGATTCAATAATTAATCATCTGCTGCAGTTCCAACAGTTGAAACGCTATTTTCAGCATTACAATTTTGACCCTCATTCACTGTGATATACGATAGTAATGACTCTCCCAAAATTTGGCCAGCAATTGGTGGCACTGCATTGCCAATCTGTCTGAACCAGCTGGTGAATGGTCCAAGGAAGATATAGCTATCCGGGAAGGATTGCAACCTTGCAGCTTCACGTGGCGTGATTCCACGATTCCGCCTCGGGTCAGCGCGCTCGGGATTTTTTCTTGCATGTTCGTAGTAATCCGGGAGAATGTACGCGTTCGCGTCTTTTGCAAGGTGTGCTACGATAGTTGGGGACGGCTCTGACCACTTGAGCTTCCGGTACTTGTCCTTGAATCTCGGGTTCTCAGCAGTTCCTACGTCGTACTCAATGTACTCAGCGTATTCCCCATCCGAACCATATTTCACGTCCCATCCAGTATCTCCGGGTTCCAGACCCTCATCGAAAAGTATTCGATCTTTCTCCATGGGGTGTTCGCGAGCTTGATGATTGAAAGAGAGATGCGTCCCTTCATCCAATCTATTTTCTTTCACATAGTTGCTCTTGCTACCGTGTCCGGTCTCGGCAAGTACTCGACCCCCTTCATCTCTGCGTAACCGTGGGAGACCAGATAGACCCTGATGAATTGAGTAGCTGGAATCAGTCCGCGAAAGCCCGTCGAGAAGGTTTTCAACCTCGTCTCCGCTGCCAACCAAGTCGTTCCGAATACCCACAAGCAGAACCCGTTCTCTTTTTTGAGGGACTCCGAGTTCAGCCATATCTTGCAGGCGGAAATCGACTTGGTACCCAACACCGTCATCTCCGAGTGCTTCGAGATCGTCAAGTACCCAGTCGATAACACAGACACCTGTTTCACCAACCTCGTTTATCATTCCCTCCACATTCTCCATCACGATAGCCTTCGGGCGGAGTTCATCTACTGTCTCGACGTACTTCGTGTAGAGAGTCGTCCGTTCGTCGTCGAGGACGCTGTAATCGTCATCGTTTGCTCGACGGGAACGGTAGCCCGCTTGGGAGAGTGACTGGCAAGGTGGCCCTCCAACGACAAGATCTGGTTCAGAAACGACTTCTTGGATTCTACTCGGCAGATCGATCTCACGAACATCGCCACAAACAACGTTTTCATGAGGTATCTCTGGATGGTTCAATCGATAGGTTGCAACCGCGTCTGGTTCGATATCGATTGCCCATCGAATATTGTACCCTGCACGAGAGAGGCCACACGAGAGACCACCGGCACCTGCGAACAGGTCAACTACAGTCGGCCCGTCGCGCTCTTTGCTTTGCTCTTGAAGACGGTGACTAAGCAGGAACTTCCGAACTTCGCATTCGTCCCCACAGGTACCAGAACCGGAACTGACGGCGTGTGTCGACAGAGCTCGATACAGTGTTGGAATCTGACGGTCGATGAGCTCGTCTTCTAATTTTGTGTGGCGATGTGACGCGCCGTCTGAGTCTTCAGAGGTGAGTAGACCGAGTGAACACAGAAGAGAATCCACTAAAGAATCAACTGGCCAAACGGGTTTGTCAAATGCCGTTTGCAGTAGCCACCACGCGTCTCCCTCTTCGATCCCGGGAACTGTGGTTAGGAACTTAACATATGTCGAGTACTGAACGTTAGAGAACTCTCGAAGTGTAACACCGTCAGTATAATGCGTGTCTTCGACTGCCTCGAGAAGTGAATAGATATGTTCTACTCGTTGTGCACTGATCCCCTTGTTAGGGGTTGCCGTTTCAAGTGCCTCTCGTAGCTCTACTGGTTCCATTGCTGCGATGTCTTCCCATGTGCCACCCCTGTCTCGTAGGCGTGACACCGTTTGTCGGGGTGTTCGTTCGAAGAACCTCTCAGAAGGTGCATTTACATCCCCTCCGAGTACGACTGCTGCCACGGCGTCAAGAGGATCATCACTACCAATCAGCGGGTCTTGACATGGACAACCATCGGAGTTAGATAGATCGCCATCTCGGTGCAAAGTATGGTATCGGCATGGATCAACACTCCCAGACCGGTTACGTGCGAGTTTTTCAGGTGTGGCGCGAGGACAGCCAACTGGCGGGAAACGTTGGCGTTGAGCATGCTCCGCAGTCAGTACGTCAATGAGAAAGTCAGTGTTGTCTAGCAGAAGTTGCTTATGTAGTTCACGTTCAGCGGTCGACGCGGTATTTACCGTCGTCGAAAAAGAACCGCAGGACGTGGTCGGCCCAGACATGTCCCTTTCTTCACAGCGGAATGATTTAAAACTCCTGGTGACGGGAAATGACAGAATTTTAAAAAACTAGTTAGCTACTCGTTCTCGAGGGATTCCGGGCGGTGGATGAGAAAGAAAAATCTCATTCCAATTCAGCGACCGGGTTACGTCAAGCAATTTGAATGTTAAATTAGAACTGATGGCACCTGTCAATCTCCCGTTCGGTCGAACCGAGGTTTCGAGCTTGAACTGAGCGATCTACCGGACTCCACGACCGCCTGTTGGAATCATTTTATTTGAACAACGTTGTGCGGACAATCAAATAATATATTATCGCCGACTGTAACATTAGAATCACCACTGAGGCTACTGATTTCAGATGCAATTCTCTCACTCATTTGAACAATCGATTTGGGATACCGACGGGTTCCAAGGGAGGGAATTTGCATCACTGGACGTAGCTGTCGACGCAAATGAGACGACATTGACGTTGGATACCGAGCGGCTGGCTTCCGATAAGTCTCTGAAGGATGCTACGACAGTCGAAGTTGAGCTCCTGAATACCTCTGAGCTTCATGAATTAAGCAAAATGCTCTGTGACTGGTGTGTTGCTGAGGACCTAGCGGTGAATACATTTGAGACTTCATTTGTCGACGGGGAATTCACCACTGAAGGCGAAAAGCAAGAAATCTCACGGTTGCAGTTCGAAATTTCCGAGGAGGGGCTACTAGTCATCCCATTGAACGGTGACACGGAAGTTGGTGAGTCGTTAATCCCTTCATCGAAGAAAGTGATCGAAGGTTCTGATGGAGCGTCACACGAGCACCTGTATGAGCTGGACTTTCTCTTACACATGGCGATTCGTTGTAGTGAGTACCCAACGGAGGCTCGCCGTGCGCTTGACCACATGGGCGAGTTCACAGGTCCGATACATCATCGCCTAAGTCCAAAATGTGTCAGTCAGTACTATGCTGGTGACTACGGTGATGCGATCGCCCAAGCTGGCCAAGGACTCGAAAAAGAGATCCGATCGAGATTTGATGCCAATCCCGACGAGCGGTTCGAAAATCTATTAGGAAAATTATTCAGCTCGGATGACCCCAGCCTACTGGCCTCTGAGGACGAAAATAAGCAGGAGAAAGTGAGGGACCTGTTTCAGAGCACGAATGGCGCGCTTCGAAATCCCTTCACTCATAACGATCCTGATGCGGTGGACCACACCTATTTGAAGCCCTTCTCGAAACGTCATGCTCGCGACGTATTGTTCCTTTACGACTTCTTGCACCTCCTTGTCGAACAGATGGACACCTCAGAGGGCTGATGGTCGAACAACTGTCGCAGCCTCCGAGTCCAACAGATACCCGATTAAGTCGGTGAATGAGCTGACGGTTGGCCCTTCTAAGATCACTCCAAGCTCAAGATAGCGGTCAAACCCGTAGTCTGTCAAATTTGCACTGCCGACGTAGACACGGGAGTCATCCGAGAGTAGCACCTTGGCGTGGAATGTAAACGAGGGTGCCCTTCCATCTTGGACTTGTTCGTCGGCGGGGACATCCCCATCCCAGACAGTGTAATCCACGAACTGAATTTTCTCGTTAGGGTTGGCATCTTCCTCTAAAGTTTCACACAGGTTAGCAAGAACTGAGTAATTGTACGATTCCTCATCCGCAAGATATCTAGTGACTATTGTCACTTGGACTCCCCGTTTGAGGGCATTTTTCAGCGGGAGGTGTAGTCGCTCGATGCCGTCCGCTTCAAGAAACGGCGAAAGCAGCACAATCCTATCTTCTGCTTGCTTGATGAGCCTGCTGAGGCTTGGCATTAGATGGCTCATCCCGAACAGCTGGGGCGATGTGCCTCGAAAATCGGGGTCATCTGGAAGGGTTATTACTGGCGTCACATCAGTTGCTGATGGGGTTCGTGACTGGTGTGTTTCCAGCGTCGATGCCGCTTGTCGAACCACAGTGAAAAGTTTGCGAGTTTGACGTGATTGAACAGTGTAGGAATTCCCAGATTTCGATAGTTGAACGGCGTCGGCACGATTCAACTGACGTAACAAATCCTTGGCCCGCGATGGCGAAAGCTTGGCTACAGCCTCGACATCTCCATTCGTGATTGTTTGGTCAGCGCCTGCCGCTTGTAGTAGCATCCCCTCGACGGAATCGAAATTGTCAATCAATTCGATGATCGACAGTGCGACTTCCAACCGTAGCTTTTCGTCTGTGACCATCAGAGCATCTCGGCAAGTTCCCAGAACCCGGGACGCTCCTCACCAGAGTGCCGGTGACTCCCATAGAGATACTGACGACCCAGAACTTGGTTGAAATATGAACAGCTGATTTCGCTCACGTGAAGACACGACAGGCAGGCACCCCCGCGCCGCGAGCAGACTGGGTCATACACACAATCATTGCCAACTGACTGCGCCTGCGTGATGAGCGTATCGAGCTGCTGTTCGACCATTGTGGTGATCCCACCAATGTTGAAGTCATTCCGATTGTTTGCGTAGATCACGAACGACAGTGCGCGCGGGAACAGATACTCACTCAAGTTCGTCCTGTCGAAACCGCTGATTGTCGAGGCCTGTTTGAGGAATACGTGGCTCATCGTATGCATGAGCGTAAACACCGTTTCCGTTATTTCACCTGCCATAGAGTTCTCTGTCTCCGTGTTGAACCTCCCGAATCCATCGACCTCGGTCAGGTGATTAATAATGAAGGCTCGCTGGACCTCTTCATCCATCTCATCTATCTCACTTTTCGCGTGCTGAACGGCCCCTGGAGAGGACACGTCTACCGAAGGGAGCGTCACGTCGCCGGCGACAGCGGCTGGGTCACTCGTCTCCGGATGAGTGGCGGCGATCCACAGGAGGATGTGTGCAGGGTCAAGTTCAAACTGGACGGCCTCACTTTCGGCCGTGTCGACGAAGATTGGTCTGTCATTGGCATCGCTGTTGTTCGTCGTGAATGGTCGAATCTGGGCGTCCTGACGGCTCCCTCGAGTGTAGCCATAGACGAACGTCTGAATCGGGAAGTCCTCGATGACCCTGACATCACCAATCCCAGCGTTGGTCAAGATGTTCGGGTACGTTTCGATCCGATTTGCCTTCGCAGTGAAGCCACGGTCTCGGGCGATTTCTTCCAATTCGTCTAACGACCGACTGGTGAGTTCTTCCTTCGACAGGGAGTACTGGAGGAGCTCGTCGCCAGCATCTGCGAGCTGATTTTCTTCCTCATTCTCATTTTCATCTGCTGCTTCCTCTAATTCCAATATCTCATCGAGGCGTCTATTGAGGGTCGTGCTTGTCAATACACCCTCTTCTCGGAGATGTTCGCGGGCTCCGGCCATCGTACTCACGTCATCCTCCGAAACGATTACGTGCGCTAATTCCTCTTCAGAGATCTCATCTGGTTCAGTCTCGGCGTTTAGATCAATGCTTCTAACTGGTATCTCTGCATCAGCGACCAAGCCAAGGTACGCCGCGATTCCTTTTCGAAGGCCCTCTTGAGTGCTTCTGAGTTCTCCGAGTCCTGCCGATCGGAGATTAACTGTGGTTAGGTAGTGTGGGTAATAGACGCTGCTTGCCCGATGAACAGTGGTGTACATACCACCGCTAGCGTCGTCTTCGTCATCGCTGGCGTGTTCTTCGTCGTAATCACAGTCGCAGTTTTGCAGGAATTTGACCGGAATGTCCCACCCACAGATGGCACACACCCACTTGAATTTCCCAGACTTCTGACTTCCCTGGGTATCGAGTTTGATATACTTCTGCCCGTGCCCGTTGCTACAACGAGGGACATTCAGACCCTGAATCTCGCCGCACCTGTGCACACTAACGAATTGATACTGGCGAAGTTCCCCGTCACAACCACCACGTTCACAGGTGAGACCCGAATTTTTCGTTTCAAGATCGTCGATATCATAGTACTGATGCGCGCGGTCACACCGCTGACAGCGGAACGTGAGTGGGAATAGGTCCGCACGAACATCATCGGGACGGCCGAAATGGTACCGTTCGGGGTCGAATGTACTGAAGCCCATCTGACCGCCGTCCCAATTTCTGACCCGGTATTCGATTTTGTTGAGAATATACCCTCGGTCTATCTCGCCACCGATGCTGTCGGTTTCGAGATAGCTGACCCTCCAAATTCCTCGGCCATCGCTGTAGTCGAAAGTGTTCCCTGGAAGGAACTGAAACATTACTTGTGTGCGGCTTCTTTCCATTGACATTCTAGCGTCTCCTGTCTAAGGTATCGAATACGTCTCGCGAACGGTACGTCGATTGGATACGCAGCTTTTCGTCGATGTCACGCAGGCTCGTCATGACAGAGTTCCCGAGGCGGTTGCTCGTCCATTTTTCGTCATCGTTGAGTTGGATATCGGCGATCGCTTCTTTGGTGAGTGACTCAGCGGTATCGGCGAACTCCTCAGGGGCTGCATCTCCACCATACATGCAATGAATCGCTTCAGAGAGCTCTGATTCGTCGTCTAAGTTTTGGACGAACTCCCGTGCATTGCTCCCGAAGAACAGTCGATCTACGTCGTCTTCATACATGTAGTGGTTCAACAGCAACGCCATGAACAGTCCTGGGTGCGTGCGCCTGATACTATTTTTTGCCCACCGGTTGATCGGGACCGGCTCGACGAGCCGGTCTAAGAACTGGTGGTACTTCTCGAAGAAGTGATAGTGACTCTGGTCTCGTTCCCGGATGGGATGAAAGACGTTGAAGATCAGGCCGGGATGGGTCCGACCAGCGCGTGAACTAGACTGAATGTACTCTGACGTGTCTCGGGGCATCCCGAAGAAGATCATCATGTTGAAGCGGTCAACGTCAACCCCGTGACTGATCATACTCGTGGCAGTGATTGAGTTCAGGCGGCTTGCTAGAAGGTAAGCCAATCCCTGACCGACTCCATCGGGTGCCCTGTCCAAGGCGTCATGATAGACACTGGTTGGCTGCCCGTTATGCAAGCAGCCGTCGACAATGTCGAGTAGCTCAATGAGCTCTTGTTCATTCTTTTCCTCAATGATTCCTTGGTCGACGAGACTGCTGACGACATCTTGGTCGCGCCCCGAATGCCACGGGTTTTCGAGCTTGTCGAGTCGCTCTTGGACCTCGTCGAATTGGGTTCCACCAGTCATCCGATCAGGGTTCAACTCCGGTCGGTCAAGCTTGTGGAAGTAGTCTGACAGCTGCAGTCTGATACTTTGGTCGAGTCTATCGCCGTCCTTCTTCGCAAGCAGATACGTGAGACTCGTGGTGTAGTCCCCAAGCATATCGAGCAACTCAGGCACTGAGTCAACATCCAGTGGACCCTCTGCAGCGTTTGAGTCTGGTATCAGGATATCTCCGTTCAGAAGCCTGTCTGGGTCTTCGACTGCTGTGACGAGCAAGTCTTGGATTGCCTTGTGATAGTAGAACAGCAGGTCGATAATCGCGTTGATGTGCGTTTTCCCGTGCGGAGTGATCCCGATGTATTGGCGCTGCAACTCTGGTGACTCCTCCGCATAGAAACTCCCTCTAAGATATGGGCCCGGAGCTGGGAATCGCTCAGCCTCTCGGACAAACAAGTGATACACTTGGTCGTCGTAGGAGGTGATGGTCGCTGTCGGAGCGATAATCTTAGTTTTTCCTGCATCAGCCATCTCTTGGAGCTCGTGGATACCGGTCTCATAGTGGGCGTCGAAGCTCCCCATCGATTCGTTCAGTAAATGAAGCTCGTCGGGGACTTCGAGAGACGGTGCCGGATCGTACGGCTCAACCGGTGTCGCGAGGTCTTCGAATTCGTCTCTTGGGATTTCACAGCCGTACTTCTCAGTACACTCACCTAAGCTGGCAAAGCCGTGCGTCGGGCACTCGTATTCCATCTCACCCGAGATGAGATGTGCCATCTTTCGCTGATACCCCACTGCAGTGACCTTGTCAATGGTCCCTGCAAGGATGGTCGGTGCGTACCGGTACAGCTCATTGTCTACAATGTGGACTGGAAGCTCTGCAGGGAGGTAAGGCGTCCCGAGGTCGAGATCCCGCTGTTGCCATTCACAGTTAAGCTCACCACCGGTGCACATGTGAGCGAGTCGATGCTTATCTTCGATGACTTTCATCCGGGTTTCTGACCCACACACAGGACACGTGGGCAAGACTTTGAGGTCTTCCCGACGTTTATCATCACGCGCCAGCTCGGCTGCCTTGTCATTCCGATAGCCAGTGAGCTGATTTGGAGTGTTCCGTTTACCGACCATGAACCCGACACTGAACGCGTGTGCGGGTGACGACGCAATCGATGGCTCATCACGGCGGATGAGATCGGCGTACATCATCGTTTCTGCCATACGCTGCAACTGCTGCATAGACAGGAGTCGCAGCGGGAATCGAGTCCATGCAGTTACTCCGAAGTCTTTGCCTCTGAAGCGATCGAAGAACGCACTCCAAACAGCGACCCCGAGGAACGCCTCTGTCTTCCCACCGCCAGTGGGGAACCACAGCACATCGACGACATCCAAGGCATCTTCCGCGTCGCTCTCGTTGTGTGGCCCCGGAGATGAATCTTGACGCCATGTCGCTTCTGTGAAGTTGTCGTATTCCCGGCTGGCAACGTCCGGGAGGAGCATTACGATGAACACCAACTGGAACAGGCGCCAGCTATCGAACGACCCGCGATGCATCTTGCGCATTGTTTCATTCATCAACTCGAATGCCCGCCCTGCTGTGTCGGGATACTCTTCAAGACACTCGATTCCACGCTTGAAGCGGGCCATTTCTCGACGGAATGACTCGCGATCTCCGTGGAAGTCTGCTTCGTCGGTGCCGCCACGCTCGTTGACTGATTGGTCCCATCCATCGTGCTGTCGATAGTCATCAAGCGCGTCTTGATAAGTTCCCGAATCGTACGCCTGCATCTGTTCGTGGATGTCTTTGAGCAGTTGTATGCCGCCGTCCTCTAAGTCCGACAACGTTTCGAACTTGGGTTTTGGCCCACGAGTTGCCGAGTCATAGGATAGTTGCTGGTGTTCAGGAATCGCAGTCGTCCGAAGATGACTCGTGCTTGGCTCCTCCCGTGGCGTGCGCATTCCTGGAGGCTTCCCGTCAACTACTGTGTCGATCTCGGGTGCGATGATCGTACAATTGCGTCCGTGACCCCACAAATCGCGGTTATATCGGAAGTCCTCAGGGAGCGGGTCGAAGGTGAATGGGACGAAGATACCCGCGCCGTCAATCTTCAGCTCTAGATTCGCTTCGAAGAGCGTGGGGTCTCGTGTGGTGTTGCGATTATCTTCTTTGAGGGTCTGTGCAGTGTTCTCGAACTCAACATCGAGGTGCAGACCGTTTGACTCCTCGATGACTGTTAGATTTAGGTCGGCTTCCCAATCCGGGAATGCGATTGGCCCGCTGCGCTCATTGAGGTATGTCTGATACTGCTCCTCAGATTCCATCGCCCACCCGGGCAGCCCGTCGTCGTCCTCAACATCGAGATAGAGATCCAAGTCACTTGAATGGGCATCTGTTTTCACTTGTTCGAACGCAGCTTCAAATTTCGAATCGATTGCTGCCTGTACCTCAGATGGTACTGTTTCGAACCCGCTGATCAGCTGTTCGCCGGTAATCTCGATAGGCTCAATATCCAACGTAAGCCGTTCGAATACGGGGAGGAGGTCTTCTGTCTCGGATGAGCTGTCTTCAGAATCGGCAAGTGAAATGAACTGGTCGCGGTCGGCCAACTCTTCGAATGTCGGATTGACACGAACCCAGACACTTACTTCAGGGCGGATCTTGAGCGTCGTCTCGTGAGTGACGTTGTCGAGTTTGACGTTGGCCCCAAGTGCGCTGGGCTTCATTTTCGACTGCAGATCATCGTCAAAGTCGTCGAACTGATCTAAGGACTCCGCTGCTAGCGTCCCAGCAAAGAAGCGATCACGTGGGAAGTCAGTGTGTACTCGATCCCCCTTTGCCCCGGTGATCTCATCTAATACAGTCTGGCGTAGGTGCTGGGCAATGCGCCCGCGGTCACCATACTCAATAGACGAAAAGTCAGGCGGATTTCCACCCACCGGGTTGTGTTGGCTCATCGATAACTGGGTTCAAGTCAATCGTGCTGTCTCATAGTTTTTTGCCTCTCTTTGTCTGCTAAACTTCGAACGGACATTGGACAACCCCAAGCCGCCAACGACAGCTACAATTCCGACTAAGTCTGGCTCTCTGGAGATAGGAATTGGATCTGTTGCGTGTGACCGATGACGCCTCTCTCAGAATAGCGGCATATAAATTGACTGAGGGGCTGGAGCTCAAAAGCGGAGGTCGCCCGTAGTTTGAACAATGGCAACTGTCAATCTCCCGTTCGGCTGTACGCAGACCACAGCCGAAAGAAACTTGGCGAGATCAATCCGACACTCATTTTCACTAACTGTTATAGGGCAGTGGTGTCCCTGTCTGAATATTCACAGATAGCGTCCCCCCGGCGCTAGTATATCAGCACACATGTCTCAGCAATCTCACCCCTATCGCACGAACCGGGACCTCTTCTCCAACCACTACCTCACCGAGCATCTCCGGCAGACTGAGCCTTGGGAGGAAGCCGGCGAGGACGAAGTCCGTGAGGCGTACGACGAAATTCGCGATCTCTGGGAAGACAAGCAGGACCGCGTCGCGGACTACAATGAAGCCCAGCTGGAGCGGAATTTCATCCGCCCCATCTTCGACATACTCGGGATTCCGTTCGAAATCGAGGAGACGGTCATGCGGAACGCCCGGCGACCGGACTACGGCTTCTTCCCGAGTTCGGAGGCGGCGGATGCCGCATTCGATCGGGAAGACTTCTACGAAGAAGCAATCGCTGTCGCCGACGCCAAACGGTGGGGTCGGAAACTCGACACCCGTGGTGAGGAGAAACGCGACTTCGAGAACCCGAGCTACCAGATCCACGCCTACCTCCAAGAGACACCACCCCAGTGGGCGGTCCTGACGAACGGAGAGCAGTGGCGGCTCTACTACGAACCGACGAGCCACCGACTGGACTCCTACTACGAGATCAACCTGCCGGAACTCTTCAAGTTCGTCGAAGGTGACGGTGGCATCGAGGATTTCAAAGACTTCTATCTCTTCTTCCGACAGCAGGCGTTCCTGCTTGACCGATCAGGCGATTGTTTCCTCGACAACGTCTACGACGAATCCAGCGTCTTCGCGGAAGCAATCGGTGAGGACCTGCAAAACAACATCTACGAGGCAATTCGCGTTCTCGCGGAGGGATTCCTTGATACGAACGACAACCTCGGTGAGGACGACCTGCCGCTGGTTCACGACAGTTCGCTCATCTACCTGTACCGTCTCATCTTCGTCCTGTACGCAGAGAGTGAGGGACGCGACCTCCTTCCTACTGACAACGACATTTACAGTAATAGCTACAGTCTGAACGAGCTGAAGCAGACGGTCGCCGACAAGCGTGATCAGACGCAGCAGCACTATCAGACCTTTCAAACTCACCTCTGGGACCGACTGGATGAACTGTTCGTCCTCATCGACCAAGGGAGCCAAGGGAAGGATATTCCGCAGGATCAACTCTACATCCCGGCCTACAACGGTGGTCTATTCCGAATTAATCCAGACCCGGACGACAGTGCGGAGGCCCAGTTCCTCGCGACGCACGAGGTAGACGATGCTCACCTCGCAGAGGTAATCGAACTAATGACGCGACGTGACGCCGACGAGGGTGACGGCCAGGTTTTCGTCGACTACTCCTCACTCGACGAACGGCATCTCGGGTCGATATACGAAGGGCTGCTGGAATACAAACTCGATATCGCTGACAAACCATTGGCAGTTGAGAATGGTGAGTATACAACAGCAGATTCTGATGAGGAAGTTGCTGTACAAGAGGACGAGGTATATCTCCAAACAGATGACGGGGAGCGGAAGGCCACAGGATCGTACTACACACCAGAATATATCGTCGAATACATCGTCGAAGAGACTCTTGGTCCGCTCGTCGACGATATTCGAGAAGATCTCCTTGCACAGGATCCGTTCGACAAAGAGGGTGGTGGGCAGTTTGCGGAGGACTTTGCAGAGCGTGTGTTTGATCTCAAGATACTAGATCCCGCAATGGGTAGCGGGCATTTCCCGGTTAACGCAGTTGACTACCTTGCACGTGAGATCATTGACGCCCAAGAGCGTCAAGACCAGCAAGCAGCTCGGAAAGGGAATGAAGAAGCGATCAGCGAGCCAATGACTGAGGAAGGCGAACTCCGAGATATCAACTGGGCACGTCGACAAGTTGTCCAAAAATGCATCTATGGTGTCGACCTGAACCCGCTTGCGACGGAACTTGCCAAAGTGTCTCTGTGGTTGCGAACGCTCGCTGCTAAGCAACCACTTGCGTTCCTTGATCACCACCTGAAGACTGGTAACTCGCTTGTCGGCTCAGATATTACGGTCGTGCTGTCGGATGATAGTGAGTCAAGCAGCGGACAATTGACACTGAGCCAGTCATTTGCGCGAGCACGCCAGCAGACTTTGGGTCACGTAATGGATCTAATGCAGGACCTGCTGTCGATTGAAAACGAAGAACTGGCGGACATCAAATCAATGGAGGAGCTATATGACGAAATTCAGGACGACCCACTCTACGGTCGACTCTTTGAGATTGCGAACGTTCATACTGCCGAGCAGTTCGGCGTCGACGTGCCCAAGGGCGTTTATCAGGAGATGGCGGGTGCGATTGATGATGTCGATGCTTGGGCTGCAATTCAACAGAAAAGTTGGTTCACATCAGCGCAAGCATTAGCTGACGAGGAGGACATCTTCCACTGGGAATTAGAGTATCCAGAGGTGTTCTTCAACGAAGATGGCGAGAAACTGGATGAGGCAGGGTTCGATGCGGTCATCGGGAACCCTCCGTATGTAAATATCCAGAATTTACGCTCAAATATAAAATCACAAGTAGATTATTTCAATTCATACTACCAAACCTCAACTGGGAAATTTGATATTTATGTTGTATTTTGTGAACGGGGGCTATCTTTGTGCTCTACAAATGGGTATGTCTCATATATAATGCCAAATAAATTTTTCACAGCTGATTATGGCGAAGGATTACGTTCATATCTTAATGATGGACGATATATCCGTCAAGTTGTTGACTTCGGAGATAGTCAAATTTTCCCAGGTCTTTCTACATATACTGGAATATTTATCCTTGGCGATAATAGTGGAGATTCTTTCAAATATATAAACTCATCACCAAGAGAGCTTCTTTCATCTGGTGGCCTAGAGCTAAAGAATTCATTTTATGAAACGTTGCATAGTGAATATTGGATTTTCTGCTCGCAGATAGAGTATGATATTCTTAATAAAATCGAGGGGATTGAATCCTCTAAAGAATTAACAGAAGTAACACAAAGAATCTTCCAAGGCGTGAATTCTGGGAAAGATTCTGTTTATATCCTGGAACCGATCTCAAACGCTGGTGATCTAACGTTAGTCAAATCTAAATTGACTGGTGAAGAGCATTTAATAGAGACTGAAATTCTGTTTCCTATCTTAAAAGGAAAAGATATTGGACGATATGAAATAAGCGATGCCGAGTATGTTGTTTTATATCCGTATAAATCAGAAAAATATGGGAAAACAGACCGTAGGCCGCTTTCAGAGGAAGAATTGAGTCAAAGTTATCAAAAAGCTTGGGAGTATCTTAATATTCCAGAGGTAAAAAGCGAATTAAAATCGAGACAGTATCTGATGGATGCCGTAGAAAGTGAAGGGGCTGGCTATTCGTATTGGTATGAGATGTGGAAACCACGCCGATTAGAATGGATGCAAGATAAAAAGTTATTAACACAGGTTCTAGCAAAGCGCACATCATTTGCACTTGACTATACTGGCGAATATTTCTTTGTTGGTGGTGGTACTGCTGGTGGAAATGGTATTGTGATTGATGGTGATGAAAGATATATTCAATCGCTATTAAATAGTAAAATCACAACCTTCTATCTCAAAAAGAGGGCAATACCATACCAAAATAATTACTTTTCCTTTGGGAAGGGTACAATCAAAAACTTACCAATAATTCTTGAAGAGCACTGCGACCAGAGTGATAAACTATCTAATCTATCCGCGAAAATGTCTGATTTGAATAGGAAAAGAGGGAATCTTAATTTGAACCTTCTAGATCACCTCGGCTCTTATTCTGGTGGCCAGACCCTCGCCGACATTGGTCTGACCCAACCCACAAGTGGCTCTTCGGATTCGATCCTCCAAGAGACGACCGAGGAGAAGCCAAACCTCCGGGTTGGCGAGGCCAACGTGGTCCGAGAGTCCGAGACCACCGTTGAGGTCCTGTTGAGTGCTCGTTATAAACCCGAGGATGAAGACGCCTACGAGACTGACCGGTGGGGATACACCGAAACCGATCTCGAACCAGCACTGCGGATCACTGACATTACGACACAGGAAGCCGATCTGATCAAGGCGTTTGTTCCAGTAGCCGTCGACAAAGCTGGCGGATTTGCTGAGTTTCGGGAGACCGCAACGAAAACGAACTCTTTGGTCGACCGACTACGGAAATTGACACTTCCTCGTATTGCAGACGTCGAAGATGGATTGACGAGCTACGTGCAAACTAAACAGCGAGCCGACAAGATAGATGCGAAAATTGAGGAAACCGATTCCCTGATCGATGAAATTGTCTACGAACTATACGATCTAACCAATGAAGAAATCGAAATTGTCGAGGATGCCGTCGCTGGCGACTAACGAGCTGTCGCCTTTGGTATGTACTGTAGCGTGGTAGCGGCCTATAGCCACGACAGTCTTGTGTTCAGTTCCTGCAAGAATTCGGATCGAATCTCGGCACTAGGCGGGAATACTATTTGTTCATCTTCTCGTTCAGCAATCGTTTCCCTTAGGAACGGATGGGCAGGCTCAAACGAAGGACTGGTACGGATCTTATGATCGTTATCAATGGTGAAGAGATGTGCGTCGAATGCCCGGTGGTGGAGTGAGTTCAGCACGAAGACGTTCTCCGGATGCTCGGCGAGTTCAGGCCGCTGGCTCCGGGGCAACACGTGAGCCAAGTCGAGCAGGGCCGCTTCTCGGATGCCAGTCAGAGTACACGCTTGGCCGTACCGCTCAAATGTTTCAGCCCTGAAAGCCTCGCTCACAACGACCTCTGGTTGCTCGTAGCGTCGGATTGTTCCTCCGACAGAATCGAGTAATTCCCCGGTCGGCCACTGCTTGACGTCTCCGGTTCTCACCCACTGTTTCCAGACATCCGGTGCGTTTTCAGAACTATTCGTCCGTGCACGGTTGTGGAGCCAAGAGACTGGAACAGACTGGGTGTTGAGTATCGAGAAATGAAAGAGGTAATTGGGAATCTGCGTGCCTGAATCATCCTGGTATGAACGAATTTCGAGGTGGGCGGGAACACACAGACCACAGAATTCAACGACTCCGGATTGTGGCTTTCTAAATACGAGGACTGGGGGAACTTCCTCGCGCCGACCTGAAGCCTTCCTGTCGAAGGCTTGCTTGATTTTATCGTTCTGCTCAGACTCGTCGTAGGGATTACCTTCCTTGGCGTCTCCCCAGTAGCTGATATATCCGGAATCGACTGCGAGCGTGTCATCCCACGGGTCATCATGCTGTGAGACGCCTTTGTCGTTCGAGACCAGAACCAGTGCGGCAGGTGTGTCGGAACGGATTGTCCCGAGGTCTCGAATCCCACCGACGTTCTTGATACCGCTATCTAGAGGGCCTCGGATCCAGCGTAGAAATTGATCCTCGGTCTTTCTGTAGCTCCCAGTATCACGGTAGCTTTGACCGATTCTGAACGCATGACTCATTGTCTTCTATTTAAAGCCCAGCACGTGAAATATCTACTTGTGGACAAATCATCACTGTGGAACGTCTGCTGAGGTGAGTTGAACCCGACTTCGCGAAGAAATTAAGGGGGCGTGTCACATCCAGTTTGAGCAGTGACTGATTGCGACTGTGGATTCGATGTCGGCGACCGCGTGAGCTTCGCGGGTGGCGATGGTGAGGTGGCGAAGGTGAACCACCGACCCAGTGGCCAGTGTTTAGTGACGATATTAACAGATTCAGGACAGGAAAAGCGACCGAGTGCAGTAGTCGAAAAAGTCGAAGGAAGCGATTCACTGCTCGCGAAGCGTCAGTTCGACAAGCCCGAGCGGTTCAACCTCCGCCAGCGCGCCGCAGAGATCGACCTCGCACACCGGCAAGACCGGTTCGTTGCTCTGGAGAGTAGTCGGATTGACATCGCACCGCACCAGGTGAAGGCAGCCTACGAGATTCTCACCTCGTATGACCACCGGTACCTGATTGGCGACGAAGTCGGGCTCGGCAAGACCATCGAAGCGGCCATCGTCATCGAAGAACTCGCCGCTCGGGGGCAAGCCGACCGTGTGCTGATCGTTGCTCCTGCGCCACTCACGACGCAGTGGCAGGAGGAACTCCGCGAAAAATTCGACAGCAACTACGTCATCTACGACCGAGACTACGTCCAGGCGAAGCGCGGCGCTCACCCCAACAAAAACGTGTGGACGCACGACGACCGCATCATCACGTCTATCGATTTCGCGAAGCAGGACGATATGCTCGCGGCACTCAACAACCTCGATGAAGAGTGGGACATTGCAGTGGTCGACGAAGCCCACCACCTGACAGCGCGCCGCGAGGGGAAGCGAGGCGTCAACAAGATTGACCGGTACCGAGTCGGCGAAGCAGTTTCGCAGAACTCCGATGGACTCCTCTTCTTGACCGGGACTCCACACAAAGGCAAACGGGATCAGTTCTACTTCATGGTTTCTCTCATTGACCCCTATCGGTTCCGTGACGAACACGACGTCAATAAGGAGGGTCTTCGGGACCTGATGATCCGCCGTCTGAAGAGCGAAATGTACGAGGCCGACGGCTCGAAGATGTTTCCAGACAAGAACATCGAGACGCTACCAGTCACGTTCACACCCGAGGAGCGAGAGCTCTACGAGAACGTCACCGAGTACATCACGGAGCATTACAACCTCGCCCACAGGGAGGACAACGACACTGCGGGCTTCGCGATGGTCCTCTATCAGAAGCGACTCGTCTCGTCGATCCACGCCATCAGGAAGTCGCTCAAGAACCGGATGGAGTCCATCCAAGCTGGTGGTGCGGACCTAGGTGACCTGTCTCAGCTCACTAAGAGTCTCCTGCCGCAGTATCGACAGGACCCCGAGATGCTGACCGACGCCCAACGAGAAAAGGTCGAGGAGGAGCTCGGGAGTGTGGCAGCATCTAATGACCCGGAGAAGGTCAAACAGGAATGGCAAATCGTCCGAGACCTCTACAATCAGGCGAGGACGATCGACGTCGACTCCAAGGCCGAACAGCTACGCGAGTTCGTCGACGGCGTCCTAGCCGAGGACCCCGACGAGAAGGTACTCATCTTCACAGAGTACACGGACACGCTGGAGTACCTCAGAGACCGGCTTTTCAGCGAACACGACGTTTCCCAAGTGTACGGCGACCTCTCACAACCTGAGCGGAGGCGCCAGCTGAAGAAGTTCGAAAAGGAGGCCAACATCATGCTCGCGACGGACGCGGCCCGGGAAGGGCTGAACCTCCAGTTCGCGCACATCATGGTCAACTATGACCTCCCATGGAATCCGACGCGAATCGACCAGCGCATCGGTCGGCTCCACCGCTACGGGCAGGAACACACAGTCGAGATCCGAAATCTGTTCGTCGACGATACGCGGGAGAGCGATATCCTCGAGCTTCTGCTGAGAAAACTCGACGAGATCGAGGACACATTGGGCATGAGTTCGGATGTCCTCGGGCTCGTGCTGGAGAACGTCGACCTCGAGGAGCAGATCATGACCGCTATCACGCAGAAGGATGGGGCGGATTCGATTGCTGCCGACCTCGATGCGATTGTCGAAGACCAGGAGGAGGCAGTTCGCCGCGTCGACGAAGAACTGCTCATCCGCGACCGGTTCGACCTGAGTGAGGAGGACCGGGAAATCCTCAACATCATCGACGAGAGTGCAGAGGACACGATCAGCGAGGCGGACGTTGAATATCTCGTCCGGACTGTGTGCAACGAGTTCGGTGGGCGGATTGTCAACGTGCGGTCCGGCCCCGCCGAGGACGGTGGTGACGTATTCGACCTCGTCGTTCCGGACCCAATCTCGGGGGGCGAAGTAATGGATCGGTACGATGCTGCGACGTTCGACCGGAAGAACGCAGTTGAGGACGAGTCACTCGAATTCATTGCTCTCGATCATCCGGTCGTCCGGTCGATGATGCAGTTCTGTTTCGAAAGTGATGCCGTCGGGGGGCAGACCGCCGTTCTAACTGGAGGTAGAGACTTGGAAACACCGGGACTGCTCTGTCACTTCCGGGTCGGATACCTCTCGGGGACTGGCGAGACGGTCACCGAACGACTCGCCAAGGTCTATGTGACACCTGACGGGGTGGAGAAGACCGGCGACATCAACATCACTGGTGGTCTCCCGCCTTCCGCCGCCAACGACTATTCCGCCGTCGAAGCGATTTCTGCGTGTTCTGACGAGCTCGTGGATCGGGCGGAGGCTGTCGCGTGGGAGGTCATAGAGGATCTGGCAGCAGAAGCAGGAGAAGAACGACAGCGAGAGGCCCGCATTCGACGCGAGCACACACGGAAATACTTTGAGTACCGGATCGACGATCTCAAAGACCGGATCGAGCGCTTCGAGGAACGCGACACTCAGCCGGATGAAGACATGCGTATCGTCCTCGCGAAGGCACGGAGCCAGCTCAAGGAGTTTAAACAAGAGCGTGATGCGGAGCTGGCGAAACTTGAGGAGGAGGAACAGGTAATTCCTGACGAACCAGAGCTCATCAACATGGCCGTCGTTATAGATGCCTTCGAGAGTTAGACACCGCCCTAGACCCCTAGATCCCTTCCACAAATAATTGCTTCTGGGATCTCTGGCGTCTGCGTGCTGCTCTGAATCGGTTACTTTTCGGTCCACAGGTAGCTGAGCTGATGGCGTCGAGAGTAACCAAGAACGGTAGCTGGGCCTAGAATAGATTCCATCGAGAATGCATGGTTTTCCGATTCTCGTTCGCCCGCAGTCACTCAGAGATGATAATGCACACCACAGGTTCAAGTGCTGTACTTACAAATAAAATTATGATAATTGAATGCTATTTGTGTTTGATATTGGGAACTAGTGAGTATGAGCGTGTTGAGAAACTGCTTGAATAATCAGTTTCTGTCGTGATTTCTGAGAACCCGTCGATATTTTCTGAAAGGGGTTCATGTGTACTCCTATGGTGTTTGATACGGTTGGTGAGATCGACGCCCCTCCTTTTGAGACAGTTACTGCGGAGACAAGCATACGTGATGTGATCGAACTGATGCTAGCACAGCAGTACTCTCAGGTTGGAATCACCCGTGGTGGTGAACTCATCGGAGCTGTATCGTATCAGTCGATTGCAAGAGCGCTGCTCGCAACTGACGAACTGTTCGACTCACCAAAGAGGCTGAGCAACCGGACAGCTGAACTCGCAGTCGAAAGGCCACGGATAGTCGACCACAATGATGAGTTCAATACTTTGTTCAGCATTCTTGGCGAACGCTCATACGTACTCGTGGACTCCCCAGACGGATACAGAATCGTCACTGACTACGACATCCGCGAGTTCTGGAGGAAATCAACCCAGCCCTTTCTGCTGATTGAAGGAATTGAGAACGCCATCCGTAGCATCATTCAGAATGTGTACGGCGATGAGGTTCCAAAGGTGTTGAGAGACCTTTCTTCGGATTCTGGCCATCTACGTCTCGTTGAGAGCCTCGATGAGTGCAGCTTCAGTCACTACGAGTTCCTGTTTTCGAAAAACTGGGACGACGGGTTCGATGAGTTCTTTCACGAGCAGCAGGACTTCGTCCGACAGCTGGTCAGCCGTATTGGAGAACACCGCAATCGTCTCTTCCACTTCCGTATAAAAGACCGGAGCGAGCTGGATCTTGACATAATCGAATTTGCCCACGGATACATCACCGCTGTCGCTGATAATCCGCGTCCTCAGTAGAGCCCCCGAGATATCACTCAAGAACTTCTTCTCTAATCGCATGGCCTACAGCGTGCGCCAACCGTGGTGGCACAGCGTTGCCGACGAGCCGATACGCGCTTGTACGGCTCTCGGGGAACCAGTACGAGTCACGAAATGACTGTAACCGCGCGGCCTCTCGGACAGTCAGCGATCGTGCTTCTGTAGGGTGGATAAACATGTGGCCGTCCTTCTGAATATGCGCCAGAATGGTTGATGACGGCTTGGAGGGATTTTGTTTCTTGTACTTGTCTGGGAAGACATCGTCGCGGTATGGCTGGAGCTCTTGGCTCACATCTCCGATATTCCATCCGACACCGTGCCCAAGCAGCTTGTAAATTGTAAGGTCGAGATGATTATGACCTCGACAGCTGTGATTGCGGAGCGTCTGGTCGTCCCAGTCTTCATCCTCCGGGATATCGCGTAACCATTCTTGGTATGGTGAAACCGGAGGAAGGGTGTATTCCGTCGCTTCTCGTGGCGGCATCTCTCCGCCGGGTGAAACTGGTGGTAGATCCATAATTGCGTCTGCAACAGTCAGATACGGTCGTTTGACTGTATCACCTCGATTGAAGTGGGGAACAGCTGGTTCGGTATCGAACGTAGTTTGAGAAGACTGTTTAAACGCCCCAGGGGTGCTCCGGACCTGCATGGTTTGTTCGGTCTCGTTCTTTGGTTCACGGTGTGTTTTCAACTGGTGAAGGTCTGGTAGTGTATCGCCCTCGCGTGTCCCAATGAAGAATACCCGTTTTCGATGTTGGGGAACTCCGTAGTCAGCTGCATCGACTACTTCCCAGTTAGCGTGATATCCGAGTGTATTCATTTCTTCAAGGATGATCTCGGGGACTGGAATTTCCTTGCCGACTGGTTCTCCAGCAGACGCTGAGTCTATCGGTAGAGATTGTTGAATCGTGTCTGATTCGACGATTGCGGTATCGCTGAGCAGACCGGTAACGTTTTCCATCACGAAGGCTGCTGGCTCAAAGTAGTCGACGTATCGGAGGAAGTCGCGGTAGAGTACATTTCTATCGTCTTCCTCGGCCGATCTGTCTTCCAGTGATCCAAGCTTTGCCCGTCCAATAGTAGAGAAGGAAGGACATGGTGGCCCGCCCGCCACAAGGTCAAGCATCCCCGGTTCAATGTCGGGTCCGTCTAGTGCAGGGTCAGTTTCACGGATGTCCTCTTCGACTACATGACTGCCGTGGTTTCGCCGATAGGCTTCCACAGCAGCAGTGTCGCTGTCAATCGCCCAGTAGACATCGAAGCCCGCATTCTGGAGTCCCCGTGAGAGCCCTCCTGCCCCACAGAACAAATCGATTGCAGATGGCCGCTCTTTCATTGTTTGTAAGATTATGAGACACCGCCAAAGCAGTTCGGAACTAAGGACGCTTCCAGATCTATTGGTGGTGAGACAGAGAGCGCAGTCACCCAATCTGTTGGACACCGCGATATCTTTAGCTCAAATTGCCGTTTCCGAACCGAATTAACTGACCGACATTATTTAATTGGCCCGACCAGTGTTTTGCTTATGTCGACTGAAGACGATCGGGATATCCCTCCCCAATCTATCGAGAAGGATGGACACCACTGGGAACGTTCTAAGTTTGACAAAGACAGTTATCAGTGGGTTCGGGAGATGTCGGATGACGAATACCCTTGGGACTCAGAAGATGTTCCGCTCGTTGGTACCGATGTGCCGATAAGAGTCGTTTCACTCCAATACTTCGACAGCGAATGGCATGTAGAGGCCAGTGAAACCGCTGGCCCCGACTACCACCGACCCGGGTTCACAGAACTTATTAGTGCGGAATTTTCTCACTCAACATCTGATCTCGGAGAGGCTCGGGAAATGGTTGACAAATTTATCAGTCAACTCTCTTAACTCCTTTCTGACGTATAATTTGCATTTCAATGGTAGACCCCAGCAATCGATGGGTACCCGAACGTTTGGGATGTATGTTCAAGAACCAAATGCCTCGTCTAGTTTCTTGTACATCCTCCTTCGCCGAGCTTTCCGCTCCTGATCCCTCGACAAGTAATTCCGAAGCACAACCTCGGTTGACGAACTCCCCTGATCTTCAGCTACCCCTTCCAATCCCTCTAGAACCTCCCCAACAGCTTCCTGATACGCCGAGTACCAGAACCGCCGTCCCATCTTCGGAGTTGGTGTCTCGCCATCGACGACAACACCAGCAGTGTCAGCAAGCTGTTTGAACCGACGACGTATCGTACTGACTGACACGTGCCCCGTCGACGATGACCGAGACGGGAACAGATACCCATTCCACGTCTCACGGTCAGAGAGCGCATCAATCCGATCAGCGACGACGTCCACACCGTACAATAACGTCACCTCACCCGGGCCGTTCTTTCGCTCTCCATCACCGAACGACAAATGAGGATCTTCAGCATCCAAGACCACTTGGTCGACGTGCAACGCAGCGACCTCCGAGGGTCGTAACCCCCAGCCAGCAAGCGCAACGACGAGCAACTCCGTTTCAGGAGAATCTACCTCTCCGTAGATGCGGCGAACCTGCGACGGAGACAACGCCTGTGGGTCTGGCTCACCCGCTTCCCAACCGAACTCTTCACCAGCCTCGGAGAGCGGATTGTACTTCGCATACTTCCGGCGCTTGACGAACGCGTACCAAGCTCTCGCGACGTGCAGATACTCGAGCTTCGACCGATCGGTCGATAGCTCCTCGTCGAAGACGTCGAGGACGGCGAGGCACCGCTCTATCTCTCGTGGTTGCTGGTCCAACTCAGACAGCGGTTCGAGCAACGCATCAGTCTCGTGCAGTTCTCGATACGTCCGGACCCACTTCGTCAATCTCGTCCGGTGGGTCTCGACGGTACTCTTTGCACGTCCACCACGAGTTTGTATCGAGTTGAGGTACACTTCTAGAGCGTTGACAGTAGGCTCGTGGTCAACGTTCCACTCCCACTCTTCAGACGTCTCGTCTTCGAGACCGACGACGTCAACGAAGAACTGCTTAGGCGTCAGGTCGTGATGCTCGCGCAATGCGTACGCGATGCCACTGTATCCGTGTTCGGTGAGCCACTCGTAGGTCGGGACGTCGCGATCCTCGTCGAATCCATCGCGATAGCGCTTCGGTGCGATGTCTTGCCAGTAGACGTCGACGAGTTCGTCGAGGCTCATCTGGGACCACTTGTAGCGCTTTTCTTTCGTCTCGTTCCCTGAAGCCACGTCTTCGCCCTGCAAACCCTGGGAGTCGGACTGCTGGTTCACGCCTTCTCACCTGGGAGTAACCCATTCACCGCGTGTTGGGGTGATTCTGAATGTGGGATTTTCATTACTCACCGACTTTCTCACAGTGAGTTAATACTTTGGCTTATGCGGGAGTGGGTCGTACACAACCGCAATTAGTATAATTGGGCCAGTAAGAGGCCAAACGCCCGTATATCGTATGTCGCAATACAGAATTTGATTCGGTGCCGGCCTCGCACAACTTCGGCGGATGGAAGTGTTGCGTGCCTTCTGTTCAAGCACTACAACGATGAAATAGGAGCAGTCTGTCGATTTGCACTTATGTCACTTAGAAAATATTTCCAAGCTTTCTCAGCGTGATTGATCCGAAGAACGCGAGACAGGAGCCTAATCAAATTCAAATAGGGTGAAAATAAGACACGCAACAAAACCCAAACTCCGAAACTGTGGGATTGATACATCGCTAACCCTGGAGTCTCTATATCGTTTTCAAGGCGAGAATCTCCGTCGAGTACGTGAACCCATCGTACACCTCGCAGCCGTACCACTCGTGCCATCGTATCGGTCGACGGGACTCACAACCCGAGTTCCGGTGCCACACGAAGATATACGACCCCTTCGAGATACACGAAACCCGTGAGGGTGACGTTCTATTTGCTTATCTCAGTGGACTCGGTTTAATCGAGAAATGGGAGTCGAATACTCTCAGGTAGAGAACCCAGTATTTCGTCAAATCGATTTAGTTGATGAGCGCGTCGAATCGAGTAGTGTAACGATTTGCGATAGCTGTAGTACTGCGGTCGAGTAACAGTAAATTGCGGTCCCGAGTGGGACTCAGAGCTCAAGTCAACCAGAAATGTAGATTGCGCACGTCCAGTCCCCTTCCACCCTCTGAATTCTGTTTTGATAAAACGGGTGAAAAACATCAGTGGTTTTCGTGGTCCGGAACCACATAGTATTGTGGAGTACGAGATTGGGGGCGACGAATTGGTCAGCACGGCCGTTGTGCGTGCAGTGAGCGCAATCGAAGGTCGTGTACCATGTTCTCTCCGACCGCTATCGGATGTCGTTGATCCGACTGCGTTAGATACGTTGTTCGACCCGCAGTACGACGGAACACCTCGGACAGGTGGGCGCCTCTCGTTCGTTTACAACGATTGTCACATCACGGTTGACAATGGTGAGTATCTCACTCTTCAGTTGCTCGAAGACCGTTTCTGCGACGAACGAGATCCAGAACCCACCGACAGTTGCTCCCGCTGAAGGATTGGTCAGTAGCCGCTCGTCGCTAGACCACTACTTTGGGTCACGAGCGGTCAACAACCCTTGAGACATGAGCCGTCGGGAGATTACGACGAGACCATTCCCGAACCCTTCGCCGAAGATTGCTTGTTCCTCTTTGCTGCCGGGCATGATAGAACTCACGAGGATCGTCGAGCGGTCAGTCAGGAGGAGTCGGCCGATTGCCGTCTCGTCTTCGGAAGTGTTCTCGCCGTGTAGCCACTCTAGACCAGAGATGAACGTCGTGGCGTCCGGCACCGCCGTTTGGATCTGGTCTTGAAGCGACTCCGTCAGCGCGCCGATGAGAAGATCGACCCCGTTATCGACATCGTTGAGTCTGGCAACGAGATCCTCGGTCAGCAGTGACTCATCGCCCAGTACCAGCACAATCTCCTCGGATGCTTTCTCGATGAGTTGGTCCGTCCGATTTTCGATCGCGTCGCGCCCGGACATCGCCCACACCTGCTGGACGGGTCTCTCGTCGTCTCCGTCGATGATTTCGACCGTGTCCAGCGCATTGTGGAGTCGATCGACTCGGTCTTCGTACTGGTCGCGTAAGGTCTCGGTCGCCTCGTTGAGCGGAACCGCCCGGAACTGCTGGGGGCTCGAATGCTGGATCTCGACCAGGCCTTGCGCTTCCAGCACTCGAATCGCATCGTACACCCGCGTTCGGGGAACCTCCGTCATCTCACTCAATTGCTTTGCTGTTCCCGTGTGGAGACGGGACAGGCCGACAAAACATCGCGCCTCGTATTCTTTCAAGCCAAGTTGCTGGAGGACTTCGATTGCGTCCTCCAAACTGTCAGTAGTAGTCATGTGTCCCAACCTCACGGGGGGTTCCCCAGTGATTCTCTAATTAGTTTGCTCCCGACACGGATAGGTATTGTCACTCAGTTTATGACGGTGAATGTGGATGAGTCGTGAGATGGGAAGTATAACCGTCTGAATCCACCCCAGAGACGGGTTCGATAAAATTATTGTGAGTATCATAGTGACAACTGGGGAATCTGGACCTCACACCATAGAAGTACAGATAATCGAGATATAAGCTTGTCACCCGTTTAATCACAAAAGATATATGGCGTGTGAAGCCCGACCACTTCATCGGCACGCGGGCCAATTCTGTGTCCCACCCACCGCACTGCTTCGTTCCGCTCGGACGCTCTCCGTGGCTGGGCTCACAATGACCCACATCCGCCTGACCGATGAGTAACAATCCAGACGAGGACCCACAGTCCGTCGCAATCGAGCAACTCGAACGGTTCGGGTTGAGTGCTTACGCCGCGCGGACATTTGTCGCGCTTGCTAGCCTCGGCACGGGGACCGCCAGAGATGTCAGCCAAGTGTCTGAGGTGCCACGCACTCGAGTATACGACGCGATCGACGAGTTACACGACCGGGGACTCGTCGATATCCTCCAATCGTCGCCCAAGCAGTTCTGGGCAATCTCCGCCGAAACCGCGAGTGGGACATTCGTACACGAGCTAGAACACCGCGCGGAACTCCTCCAGACGGCGCTCAG
>NZ_JBKIII010000004.1:0-155302 GCF_046557615.1 Haloferax sp. DFSO60
TCCGTCGGTGTATCGGTTGGCGTGTCTGTTGGCGTGTCCGTCGGTGTATCGGTTGGCGTGTCTGTTGGCGTGTCCGTCGGTGTATCGGTTGGCGTGTCTGTTGGCGTGTCCGTCGGTGTGTCTGTTGGCGTGTCCGTCGGTGTATCGGTTGGCGTGTCTGTTGGCGTGTCCGTCGGCGTGTCTGTTGGCGTGTCCGTCGGTGTATCTGTTGGAGTGTCCGTCGGTGTATCCGTCGGCGTGTCTGTTGGAGTATCAGTTGGTGTATCCGTCGGCGTGTCTGTTGGCGTGTCCGTCGGCGTATCCGTTGGAGTGTCTGTCGGCGTCGGCGTCGGCGTTGGCTCCGCGCACGGACCAGCAGATATCGAGAGTTCGCGGTTCATATCGAGCGTTTGGGTCGTTCCATTCCGGTAGATGAGTCGGAACTCGGTGATTCGGTTGTCGCCGCCAGTCCAGACCCAATCGTTCCAGTGAGCGGCTGATTCGTTGAAACCGGGGGTAATCACGACCGAGTCGCCCGAATCGAGATTTTCGAACCCGCGGTAGGCACCACCATCGGTCCGGTTAGGAGCCCATTTCCAATCGATAGTGGCGCTATCCCCGCTCAGAACCCAGTCGTCGTCTTGGTTGCCATCGGCGTAGTAGTCGTCCTGGATGACCCAGCCATCACCCTGCGGGAGTCCGTCGATGGTGAACGTCACGGTGGAGGCGTGCGCCCCGTTTTCGGGGTCGAGCAAGTCGTGGACGAACACGAGGCTCACGCCTTGCGAGCCGTTGTAGAAGAGCATGTTACTCACCTGATTTTCTTGGTACACGCCCGTCCCGTAGGACGAAAAGATACCACTCGACGGAGTTTCGTTGTTACGGTAATCGTAGAACGATTCGACAGAGGTCGTCCCATCACCCACTGCTTCGACAGTGTAACACTGTTCGCCCTGATAGACCGAAAACACCGAGTTGTCACCGGGTGCCGCGAAGGCACCGGGCGTCATAGAAGGGAGGACAACCAACACTGCAAGTGCGAGGACGAGGAGCTGATTTCGGAGTCTCATCAGACACCTGTAGGCGTGGCAGAGCGAGCCGACCGCTGGCTCGGATCATCCCACTGCACGATGGTAATCGAACGGAGAGGCGGGGACCAGAAGTCGCTCGGTAAAATCATACAATCAATCTTGGTTGAGTGATATCCCCGGAGGAATTTGGTTATACACAGAGTACTAGAAAGAGAAGAGAGTCTTCTCTGAGATTAACGGCTGTTTTCCAGTGTGTGAGGCCCGAACAAACCCATTTTCTAAATGGCGTGTTTTTCACAGTTAGAGAGGTAATCAACCGGAAATTGAGTGGTTTGTAAACTGAAGTGAGAGCAAACCGCCGGAAAACCATCAAATATCCGGGAGAGCGAGGAACCACAAAACCGCAAGATATCTACAGAATTACCCAACGCGATGGTTCAGTCGAAGTTGAAATGCTGACAGTGTGACTTCGGTAAACTAGAAGTGTTTCTATCGACCGACCCTGAGATAACTATTTCACTGAACGGACATATTTGCGTATCAAATGTCAGAAGGGTATGACCATAGCTACAACGGAGGGGCCAAGATGACCCTTGGTTGGCTACTAAGTTTATTCGGCGCAGTCGGCGGAGTCGTCACTCTCCCCATCGCCCAGTTCGGATTGATACTTTACATCATAATCTACGTGTTCTTACCCGAAGAGGAGTTCGTCGGGCATGCGACCGCAGATGCTGCGATTATGTATCTCGTTTTCTTTTGGGGCGGCCTCTTTTTCCTCCTCGTCTTCGCCTGGTGTCTCGCGTACGGGATAGCGTTGCTACAAAGGCATTCGAATCAGTCGTATTTTGACACAGATTCGCTGAAAGGGGTCCTTCTGGACGTTGGTATGGGGGTGCTAGTTCTCGGCCCACCAGTGGTTGGGGTGGGCGTGGTCGCTATGTTTGGGGCCGATGAGACTTCTGCCAGCCTCGCTCTCGCGTTCGTCGCCTTCTGCATCGGGGGTATCTTGACCTGCCGAGCGGCCTGGCCTGCCATTCGCTAAAAGAGTCAACCTGACCAATCACTCGAAGAGTTGGCGTGCATATCGATAGATTGGCGCTCCAAGCCAATCTCGACCCTCGGCTATCGTCTCGAACGCATCCATCGCTTCCTGTTCGGTGAGCGCACCACGCTTGACTAGTGCTCGAAGAACGACCGGCGAGAGCGCGACTTCTGCATCGACTAACTGCCGAAGTTCGGGGAGCGCTCGAAAATCGTCGGTGATGAGGAATACTGCGCCTGTCTCTCGAGTCGCGGCAATGCAACTTGCTTCACCAATATCGATACGGCTCGTCACAAACGCGTCTCCGTCGGTGTCAACAACTTCGAAGTGGTCCGCAGAATCGACGACTGTCGAGGCCGCTTGCCCATGCCGGTCGTCGTACTCGGCAGTCTGTTCGAGTTCATCGAGAACGGTCTGGGACGTCACGACACTAAATTCGGTGAGTACCGGGTCGAGTACGTCACCGACAGTGAGTGAGACGAACGCGCTCGTGTCTACGACGAGCATCTACAGGTCGGCGAGTTTATCTGCGAGTGCTTCGCCGCGGTCGAGTACCTCCTTCGAGGCGCGAACTGCCTCCGCATCTTGCCGACCGATAATCTCGGCGAGTTTCTCGAACTCGATTTCGTCGTCGAGGTACAGTTCGACCACTGCCTCTCGGAAGTCGTCTTCTGCTTCTATCTCTTTGAGGTACTGCCGGAGCGCCTCGATGAGTAGCTCAGTGCGGTTCTTGTGGGTTACTTCCGCCGCGATGTCGGCGTGGTCCACCAGTTCCTCGGGGAGGCGAAAGTTGACCCGCTTCGTACTCATTGTACATACGTTGTGTGTACAGCGTGAAAGAGGTGTCGCTGACAGGCGCGAGGAGTTATGAGAGAATAGCATGGAAAGACAAACGTGGTACTGTCAAATGGTTGAATTTGAGTTGCTCTCTGAGTGGGGTGGATGGGAGCATACTACTATTCTGGATGACCTCGAAGTCGAATTTCGTGCGGATAGCTCCTCGAGAGAATTCGAATCATCTCTTCGAGACATCTGTCACGTGTTAGGACTCGTTCGGCATCGAACCGGTGGAGAGACAGTAATTGGGACGGGGGCAGTTATCGAACTATCGTTCGGTGAAGGCGACCGACTCGATATTTCGGTCAATTCACTGCAATCACAGACGAGTGTCCAGGAATTAGAGAACAAGCTTACGTCGCTCGTACACACCATCTCCACCGAGAAAGACCAAGCGAAGGGTTTGGAATATCGTGAGCAAGAGATAGAACACCTGAACAGGTGGCTAGTGAGGCGTGGTGTCGGATACGACGTAGAAAAGATACTCCTGAGTGGATGATGGCGTGGTGAAAAATCGCGGGACATATCCCCGACCACCGCTTCGAATCGCACAACGAATGCGAGAGGACGAGTTGGCGACCCGCGTCGTCGAACACTTTCGGGCGGCCTTCGAAGACGTGACCGTCCACCTCGAAGAGCCGTACGACCATTACGGCAATCGCGGCGTCGCCGACGTGTACGTCAGAGTTCGAACTCCGGAACCGGTCGATTACCTCATCGAACTCAAATCTGACGCCGCAATTCGCCACGCGACGGGCGCGAACGAGGTTCTACGGCAATATCGTCGGATGGAGCGCTACTTCTACAAAGACGACGAACACCGAATCGACCGAAAACTCGGACGAGACGGGCCGGGAGTCCACGTCCTGCTCCTCTTTGCACCGACTGCGGCCTGTGTTCGACACGTCCGAGCGCACCAAGCACTCTACGAGTCGGTCGAGACGGATGCGACCGTCGAAGGCGTACCTGCGACTCGAAAAGTGGCGTTTCTCACGAATTTGGACCAGGCCGCCGAAGGTAAACTCGGATTTCTCTCGGTGAACGGCGAGGTGTCGTTCGACTCAGAAGCGTTCGAGTCGGCAGCCCCTGCGGAGTCTCGTCTCGCCGACGCGCTTGCAGACGTGTCGAAATCGGAGTAGAGAGTAGAGCCGAGTGCGCAGTACACATCCAGTATGTGAGTGCCAAAATGGCGGGCGCCTAAGCGAACACTATCATACACCCCCCGCTCGTAGGGGGTGTCATGGGAACGATTCGAAAGTCGGTTCGACTTCCGATTAGCGACCTCCGCCAGCAGGTCGCGGACGCCGTCGGCGTGGCCCCGTCCTTGCTGGATATCCACGATATTCGAATCGAAGATGGATCGCTCGAAGTAGACGTCAGTCACCCCGACGGAAGCGACATCCCCGCTATCGAACTGTTCGTGACAGACCCCTCCGGAAAGACGGATTCGCACGTGACGGAACTCGATGGCGCAAAGACCCTCCTCATCGCTGGCGAAGACGTCCGCGTCGAACTCGTCGATTACAACCGCGAGCGCAACGAGGTGTTCGTGTCTGCAAAGCACCGTCAGGGCCAAGAGTGGGTAACCGTCCTCGGGTGCGGCGAGCAATGGGTCGTCGAAGTCGAAGAAGGCGGAAAGACGAAGAAGGTCCAGTGTCGAATCGAGAGTGCGATTCAACCCTCAGAAGAGTAAGCGCGAAAGAGACAGAGAGAAGACGAGAAGATAGACACAAGACGAGAGGTCGGAAGTCGGTCAGTTCTTCGGTGAAATTCGTGCGAGGCGCATCGCATTGCCAGTCACGCCGAGTGTCATCCCCGCGTCGCCTGCGAGGACCGCGAGCGCGACGCCGACATACCCAAGCGGGACGCCAACCGCAAGCAGTGCTTTGACCGCCAACGACGCCCAGATATTCTGTTTGATGACGCTCGTCGCCGAGTGTGAGAGGTCGTACAGGTAGGGGAGTTTCGAGATGTCGTCGGCCATGAGTGCGATATCGGCCGTTTCGAGGGCCGTATCGGTCCCCGCCGCACCCATCGCAATTCCTACAGTTGCAGTTGCGAGTGCGGGCGCGTCGTTGATGCCGTCGCCGACCATCGCAACTGAACCGTACTCCGCTTGTAAGTTCTCAACCGCCGAAACCTTGTCTTCGGGGAGCAACCCAGCGCGGTAGTCGTCCACGCCGACCGCGTCTGCAATCGCACCCGCTGTTCGCTCGTTGTCGCCGGTGAGCATGACTACCGAGAGGCCGAAGTCGTGGAGTCGCTGGACCGTCTCACGGGCGTCGGGTCGGAGTTCGTCGGCGACAGCGACGAGGCCCTCGATTTCGTCTTCTCTGCCGACGAGGACGACGGTCTTTCCCTCGGCTTGGAGTCGGGGTATCGTATCCGAGACGAGGTTGAGACAGCCCTGTTGGTCGCAGAGCGAGCGAACCTCGTCTTGGAGTTCGTCGTTGGTCTCGACGACGTGGGAATGTTCGAGGTCGAATCCGAGTTCCTCGAAGAACGTGGGGTTTCCGGCGTAGTGCGGAACGCCGTCGAGGTCGGCACGGACGCCCTTTCCGGTGATGCTCTTGAATCCTGAGACCGACCGAGAGGATGCGCCGTTCGCGTCGGCGTGCGTGACGATGGCCTCGCCAATCGGATGTTCACTCCGCATTTCGAGGCCGCGAGCGCAACGAAGTACGTCTTCCTCAGAATTGCCATTGAGCGGCACGACGTCTGTCACGGTGAGTTCGCCCTTGGTGAGCGTGCCCGTCTTGTCGAGCGCCACTGCTTCGACCGACCCCATCGCTTCGAGGTGCGACCCACCTTTGATGAGGACGCCGTTTCGAGCGGCCGCTGTAATACCAGAGACGACCGACACGGGCGTCGAAATGACGAACGCGCAGGGGCACGCGAGGACGAGCATCGTGATGCCGTGGACGAACCACGTCACCCAGTCAGCGCCGAACGCGAGCGGTGGAATCAGGGCGACACCGACTGCGACGACGACCATGAATGGCGTGTAGTACGAGGAGAACCGTTCGACGAACTGCTCACGCTCGGTCTTGTTCGCCTGTGCGTCTTCGACCATCGAGACGATGCGCGAGAGCGTGTCGTCGCCAGCAGCGGATTCGACGCGGATTTCGAGCGCACCGGCTTTGTTGATAGTTCCGGCGTATACCTCGTCGCCCTCGGTCTTGTCTACGGGAACGGATTCGCCGGTGATGGGCGCCTGATTGACTGCACTCTCACCCGAGACGACGGTGCCGTCTGCGGGAATCTTCTCACCCGGCGTGACGACGACCACGTCGCCGACGACGAGTTCCTCGACGGGAACGACGACTTCCTGTCCGTCGCGTTTGACCGTCGCCTCGTCGGGCGAGAGGTCCATCAGTTCCCGAAGTGAGTTTCGGGTCTGGTCCATCGAGTAGCGTTCGAGGAGTTCGGAGACGCTGAAGAGGAATGCGAGCGTCGCGGCCTCGAAGTAGAGACTCGTGGACGCCGAGATGAGACTCGCGGCGATGGCGCTGATAATCGCCGCCGACATGAGAAAGTCGATGTCGAGGCTACGGTTTCGAGCGGAGTAGTAACCGTTTCGCAGGATTGCCTGCCCACCGATGCCCGCGCCAACGAGGTAGAGCAGTTCGGGGAGCGTAATCGAGACACTGAGGAGCGTCGCAATGACGAGTTCGAGGCCGAGTGCGTACTCCGTGACGAGACCCGCAGCGAGGAATCCCCCGCTGACCCAGGTCTTCATCGCGCGCGTGCTTCGCCAGATACTCTCGCGTTCTGCATCGGCGGTGTCGCCGCCACCGTCCGCGTCGTCGCTAGCAGAACTGACGACTTCGTAACCCGCTCCTTCGACGGCATCGATAACGGAATCGGGCGTTACTGACTGGGAGAGTGAGACGACGACAGTTCCGGTCGTCGGACGGGTTTCGTAGTCGGTGATTCCGGGGACGGTCGTGAGCGCGTTTTCGACCTTTCCCGCACAAGAGGCACAGTCCATATCGGGAACCGACAGTGTGAGCGTGCGGACATCACTGTCGGGCGAGGATTCGACGTCGTAGCCTGCTCGTTCGATTCGGTCCGTGATATCGGCGGTTGTCGTCCGCTGTGGGTCGTAGGAAACGGTGAGTTCGCCACTCGTCACACGGGGGTCTACCTCACCGATGCCGTCGAGTTTCCGCACGCTCGATTCGACCTTCCCAGCACAGGTCGGACAGTCCATCTCTGGGACGCCGAACGACGCGCTCGAAAAGGTAGATTCGTCCGCAATAGAGTCGCCAGCGTGTGCTACGTCGGACTCCTCACCACGTTCGGAGTCCACGGTGCAGGCATCGTCACACCCACACTCGTCGGTTTGCTGGCTGTCGGCCGCGTCAGAAGAAGACGAGACGCGACCATCGTGCTCGGTCATACGCGACACTAGTAGGTGACGAGTTAATAATACACCTATTACAAAGGACCGTGGTAATACAAGAACGTCATAAATTGAACGGGTTGCATTAATAAATTAGAGGAACGGTGGCGACGTGGTCGGGAGCGAGATGAGCCACAGACTCAGCATGGTGTAGAGAATCATCACCGCGACGAAGGGCAACTGGCTTCGAATCGCTTGCAATCGACTCGGGAAGGTTCGATAGGCCTGCGAGTGGGCCACCCAGACGGCCAGCAAGTGGCCGAGTAAGACGAAGGCAACGTTGAGAGCGCCGAACCACGCGGGGAGCGTGAGGACGACAGGATTCGGCGGGGGTGACAGCGGCGACGCGAGCGCGCCGACGAGCATCGGCGAGAGCGAAATGAGGAAGCCGAAGTAGTGGGCGAGGTGGTATCCGGCGGCGATAGCGATGAGCGAGGGAGCGAACGTGATAGCCAGCGACCGCGACGTCTGGAACGTCTCGATTCGGCGGGCCGTCACGCGCGCGGCGAGAAGGTAGAGTGCGAGGAAAATTGCGTAGCCACCGAGGTAGAGGATTACGTAGACGAGAAGCGGTGGGATGCCCGCCTCGACGATGGCAGTAATGACGTTTGCACCCTGCTGGGTCGTGACGAATCCACTGAACGTGAGTTCCCAGACGAGGACGATAGCGACCGCAACGTCGGCGATATCAGTCACGTAGTCGTCCGTGACGAGTCGCATCCCGGGCAACCGAACGGAGAGCCCGTCATCGGTCCACCGAAGCGGTGCGACTCGACCGTAGAAGTGCAGAAACACCGAAACAGGGTCGATGCGGTCGAACCACGTTTTGACACCCACGAGAATCGCACCCACGACGGTCAAAATGGAATATCCGGCGAGAGCGAGCGCGAGGAGTTTGGGTTGGCGCGTGACGCCCGCGGCGGTTTCAATCCAGACGAGTGCGAGGATACCAGCGACCGCAGGCCAACGACCGAACCGGTCAGGGTAATCGAGAAATCCGTTGGGAACAGCAGACGCGAGCGTCCGCCACGGGTTGAGTGCGCGCCACGTGTCGCCGACGAGGTACGTGAACATCGTATATCCCGCACGAAGTCCCGCAAACACGACGATGACGGCGAAGTTGACCGTTGGAACTTGTGGCCCGGTGTAGCCGAGATAGACGAGCAGTGCGAGGAGGACGAGTCCCAACGCGTGGCCGAGAAGGACGAGTCCTCGACGAACGCTGTCGCCGACGGCAACAGATTCACGCCACAAGTGGACGCGGTCGATGAATCGGCGGTCGGTGACGAAACTAGCGAGGAGCGCAGACGCGCCAACCGTCGCGCCGCCGGTTGCGAGATACAGCCATCTCGGGACCGAGAGATTGTCCTGTGATGCGCCAGCGAGGCCGACAGCAGCGTTACTCGCCGCAACGGGGTCCGACAAAATTGCGAGGACGCTCGCGATGAACAGTCCGGCACCGAGACGACGAAAGAGCGTTGCCCGAATCATGATGCGAAGATGATGAACAGGATGAGAAAGCCAAAGTACAGGACGACGAGGCCACCGAGAGCGCGAATGCGGAACGATTTCAGCTCTCGCTCTTCGTCGTAGTACGCCTCGCGATACGCTTCTATCTCGCTCGCATCGAGGCTATCTGGATGGCGTACACCTCGGTGAAGAACCAACAACGTCTCGGTTGGGTACGCCTCACCGCAGGTCGAGCAAACGTGTCGAGCGGGCGTCGTGTCGGTAGTCATCCCACGTACCTCACTCTACGACCGCAGCGGGTTCTGAACGTTTCTGTATCCACGTCATCGCTCGAACGACATCGGTTCGAACTCGAAAAATGCCGTTTCGTAGCCGTCGTGTCGGGCGATTTGTGGAGGAACATCGACCGAAAGGTCAATTGTATCGCCCGATTCGAGTGATTCGACCGGCAGACCGTAGTGATAGCTGAGGTCTGGGTCGAGCGTCCGTCGGAGTTGCACGTCATCGACCAGTGTTTCGCCGTCGCGCTCGACTGTCGCGCGCAGTCCCATCATCGGAAGGACGAACTCGTTGTGCGGTGTTCGCGCGGAGACATAGAGGTACGACTCGTCTGCATCGAATCGCGCACCATCGTCGACGACGAAGCAGTCGAAGAGTGCGTCGCCGCTGGTCTGTCGTCCGAGGTGTGTTCCAGAGAGGTCGGAGATGGCGGGAGCGACGCCCGTCGGCATGTTCATCATCTCCATCGGAGAGATTGCACCACGCTGCCCAGCACGGTCACCCAGTCTCGTGAGTTCGACGTCGTAGAGTTCGTCGGTGTCGAACTCGAACGAGAACGTGGCTGTCTCTGCGGTTTCGAACCGCTCGGCGAACGAACCGGTTCGGTGGAGCGTCGTCCCGCCGACTTGGACGCGGGCCTCGTAGTCGCCTTCCCCGTCGAGTTCGTAGTTCGACCCGTAGTGGACGCCCATCTGTTGAGAGAGCATGGGATAGGCGACTTCTTCGCTCACGAGCGAGCCATCTTGGAGAATCTCAATAGAGACGCCCGAATCGAGTGGGAGAATCGTTCCGGTCTCAGCGTCCCACACGGAGGCCATGAGATGCAAGGTGTCGTCGGCCTCGACGACGGTCTTCTGGAGTTCGCCACCGGCAACAGACCAAAATCGGTGTGGATAGGAGTAGGTGAGTGCGACGCCGTACGACCCGGCAGTCGTCATCCCGTACATCTTCATGCCCTCGGTAATCGCAGGGAGATAGACCGCAGTGGGTCGGTTTTCGACAAGTGGAGGGTCACGCCACGCGGACTGTCGTTCGAAGCCACCGAGACAGCCAGCAGTCGTCGCGAGCGCACCGAGTCCGAGCGTCTTGAGGGCGTCTCGTCGTTTCATTGTGGGAGTACCCCTCCTCACGGTGGGGCTATTGGTGGATTTTACGAGCGAGTCCGTATGGCGGTTGCGCTTCGAGACCGACATTCGATAGATAGACACAGGACAGACCGTGCATCCTATACCCGCTGAGCGATGGATTATCGGGTACGATGAACGCGATTCGAACGACAGAGGGAGACACATGAGCGAGAAACTCGTCGAGTCGTTACCACCGCGAGCGATTCCCCAACAGGTCGTCTCAGAGTTAGAAGCTACCGACGCGATTCAGCAGGCCATCGCGGTCCGTGGATACAACGTCGAGCGAGACGGAGAAACCGTCGCGCTCGCGACACAGTTGTTAGTGAACGTTCGCGGGAAGTACATCCTCGGTCTCCACCTCTCGAACGGCGAGTGGCGCATCGTCTTCGACACCCGCGACCACCTCGAACTCGCCCAGGACGGCGCGCGAGCGGCCTACGAGGCTGCCCACGACGCACTGTACGAACGAGCGCCGTCGGACGCCGAAATCGACTGGGAGACGACACCGCGATTCTGGAACCCACCACAGTAACTCGATTTTTGACGTTTTCGACGTCTCGAACACCAGTGTGTCCGCAGTAATTCTGTGAACTAGCTGAGCGAATAGCCCAACGCGCGCGTCTCGCACTAATGTACTCGTAACTCGCCGAGGGCGTTCCTTCCGCGAGCGACAAGTAGTTGGTACGCAATTAGCGCTCGATTCGGCGTGAAATCACTCATTTAGGATTTCATCGACGTTCAACTCCCCGCATTCGATGGGCCTTAGCGGACAATTCCAACTTGAGACTAAAGTGCCGTATTCAGCAGTTAGAGACCATATAACTGCCGTAATAGATTGGTAAGGCATTGCGAAATTAAGTATATCCAGAACATACGGATAGTCAACAGGAAACGGATTCACGACCTCTCAGATGCTCCAGTTAGGTGGGCAGGGTGTGGGGTGGCCGTTCCTGGGGTAAAACAATGAATCTCAAAGAATTCCTTACAGAGTCTCGTGCAGTATCGCCCGTTATCGGTGTCATCCTGATGGTGGCCATCACGGTCATCCTCGCGGCCGTCATCGGCACGTTCGTACTCGGTCTCGGCGACCAAGTCGGCGACACCGCACCGCAAGCAAGTTTCAGCTTCGAATACGATGGAACGTCTAACGTGACCATCACCCACGAGAGCGGTGAATCAATCTCCAGCGACGACCTGAGTGTGGTCGTCTCCTCGAACGCGAGCGCGGTTGCAACGTTCAACGACGGTGACGGTACGCTGAGTGCCGGTGAAACCATCGAAGTCGGCACTGGTAGCCTCGACTCTGGCGACGAAGTCCGCGTCGTCTGGACCTCCGAATCCGGTGCGAACTCTGCAACCCTGCAGAAGTACACGCACTAAATCGGTCGAAAAACGATAGATTGGATCGAACGAGCGGTGATGGGTTGACCGCGATTGGGTAGAAACACGCTGTTCCAGCAACCAACCCGTTTTCGGACATTCCGATTTTTTCGAAGACAGTACCCGAGTAGTCGTGTGATTGCACGACAAACGTTCTTAACAGATTACGAATAATCCCTGTCTATGCATCCCACGGCACAGCAATTTTCCGACGCCGTCCGCGACACACACGACTTCGACATTACCGTTCGTGAGTTTCCAGAAGGAACGAAGACAGCACAGGACGCTGCAGATGCGGTTGGGTGCGATATCGCGCAAATCGTCAAGAGCATCGTCATGCGCGTCGGCGACGAAACGGTCGTCGTTCTCACGAGCGGCAATCACCGCGTCGATGAAACGGCGCTCGCCAGCGAGTTCGGTGTCGATGCCGGTGACGTTCGAAGTGCAAACCCGTCAGAAGTGAAAACCACGACTGGATGGAGCATCGGCGGCGTCCCGCCGACGTGTCACGAAACACCCGTTCCCGTCCTTGCAGACCCCGTTTTCGAGACGTTCGAGGAAGTATGGGCCGCCGCAGGCACACCAAAAGCCGTGTTTCGACTCACCCCATCAGAACTCCGTTCGATTGCCGACCCGCGGATGGCCGACGTCTTCGAGTAACCACGTCGACGAGTGACACGCTAATCGAACGTAGAGGAACACCACTCTGTCCGCTGTTCATCCGACCGTTAGAGTGGGTAACTGTGCTTCGAGACAAACTCTGCAAGCGACTGCTGAACGTCGGTGAGTGTGACGTGTGTCGGCATCGCGTCAGCGGACGCGTCTTTCAATCCAGTTCCCGTTGCGACGACTGCAACGTCGTCACTCTCTTCGAGTACGCCATCGGCGACGAGTTGCTTCGTGCCAGCAAGCGCGGCTGTGGACGCGGCCTCGACGCTGAGTCCGGCGTCGGTTGCGAGTACACGCTGAGCGCGCCGGATTTCGTCGTTGGTGACCGAGATGACTGCATCCCAGTCGAACGACGACGAATCAGTATCGAGCCACAGCGGTTCACCACACTCGCACCGAGCAACCAGGTCCGTGGTTCGGGTACCACAGTCGTAACACACTCGTTGGAGAGCCATTCGTGTCTCTTTGTCCGCCGAAGGGTGCAAAATGACTTTCTCCTGTGGTCGAACCGAGTGACGACGAGAGAAGTATCGTATCACGAACCCACGTTCGACGGGCACAACACCACGATGTCCGCTGTTTTTTTTATCTGATCTGCGCCTGTCGCAGTTTCAGTGCTATCACGCCGTTATTTTTCGTGTGTGTTTCGGCCAACGTGTACGGAATTCTAATCTGGATTTACCGTTTTTGTACCGAATAGAAAACCCACTCAGGGAGTGGTAGATGACTTGAAAGCGGTGAAAACAACGGACATACTGGGGTTGGTATCAGTGTCGTATCGACACGGTTCATCTCGGTTAAAGGGACGAAAGTAGAAGCGGCCGACAGGTTCCTCAGGCAGTCCCGTCCCAGAGAGGGTTCGAACACCGTTGTGTCCGTAGTATTCAGTCGTTTCGAGAGTGCTATTCACTGAAATATGAAATTCAGTAATAATGATACGTTGGAAAGTGGTCAACAGTTCAAATCAACAGTTCGAACGTAGCAATTCACGCAATAATTCGAACACAGTATTTGGATACTCGAAAGGGTCGATAGTTTCACACGAAATCGTTGAGAGTGCGCTTCGAGTCGGTGTTGAGATACGACTCGATGGTCTCGTGAACTCCCACGAGGTCGATAGTATCCTGCATCGCCGAGATTATGAGTTCGACATCCATATCGAGTGCGTATTCGCGGTAGGTGCCACCGCGACGCCCTTCGTTTCGTTCGGTGACCGAGACGATACCGAGCATGGCGAGTTCGCTGAGGTGGTCACGCATTCGTCTCGGGACGAGCGGGTCTCGATTTGCGAGTTCGGCAAAGCGCGTGTATCGTGGCCGGACATCACGAGAGCGAATCGGTGTCTCTCCTTCGAGGTCGAGCGTCAACAACGAGTAGAGAACGAGATGGCCGTGTTCGGTGAGCCCGTTGATTCCTTCTTTAATTCGACCGCGTTCGAGCGCGCGTCGTCCACGTTTGACGTGTTCTTCGGTGACTCGGTTGGTCTCCTCGTCTCGGGCCAAGTCGCCTGCTTTCATCAGCAAGTCGATGGACTGCCGTGCGTCACCTGCGTCTTTTGCACCGTAGGCCGCACACAGTGGAATCACTTCGTCGGCGAGGACGTCTTCACGGAACGCAACCTCGGCACGTTGTTCGAGAATCGCTTGTAGATTTTTCGCGTTGTAGGCAGGGAAGTGGATTTCTTGTTCACACAACGAACTCTTGACTTTGGGAGAGAGGTCGTCCCGGAAGGAAAAGTCGTTAGAGATACCGATGAGACCGACTTTGGCGGACGACAAGTTTCCATTCGCGCGTGCGCGCGGAAGTTGATAGAGAATGCTATCGTCGTTGACGTGGTCGATCTCGTCGAGGACGACGGTAATCGTTCCACCGCACTCGTCGAGTCCTTCCCAGAGCATTCCATACACCGAACCCAATGGATATCCAGTCGTGCTGATCTGGTTCGACTCGCTTCGAAGCTCGTTGACGAGACGAGTCGCAATCTGATACGAACTCGTCAGTCCATCGCAGTTGAGAAAGATGACGGTGAGGTCGATATCGTCGTATCGGCGGGCGTCTTCACGGAGGTGAGAGAGGAGATACCGCGACGCAGCGGTCTTTCCAACACCAGTCTTCCCGTAGAGGAAGATGTTGTTCGGTTGCTCTCCGTTAATCACGGGTTGGAGGGCCGCCTGAAAGGTTCGAAGCTCTTTGTCACGCCCCACGAGTTCCTCGGGTTGGTAGTCCTCGCGGAGGGCATCCCGATCACGGTAGATCTCGGTATCTCGCTCAAAGAGGGGCATGTGAACACGATTCGTTCACTTTCTTTATAAAACCACCGCGTCCGGAGTGTCCGCTGTTCTGATTATATATAAAGAAGCCCGCGAACACACCCCCTCCACTTTGTCCGCTGTTGTTGGTCTCGAAGGTGTGGGAAGGGAGAAGAACGGGAATATTGTAACAGCAAAGATTTAATACAAATACAGTTCAACCAAATCCGTACTGGAGATAAACTAATACTAAAAGAAGTGAAGATTAGTGAAGGTTACCGACCGTGTGCCTTGACTGACTCTCATCCGAGGAAATTACTTCCGCTTCTTTCGGCACCCCCTACTCTCTCGGCACGAGAACAGCGGACAAAGTGGTGTGAGTGTTCACTACCGTTCGTCCCTCCGTGAGGCAGACTCAAACGTGACTCACACGACTAGTTGTATCCAACGGCCACTTCGTTCTGTAAACCGTTCTGTGGTCAGAACTGCGGACATCGTGGTGTCTCTGTCTGGTCTCCGAGTTCTTCCTTGATTTCTCGATTCGTCCGTATTCCCCATGTTTCTCGTGTTTTCCCCGGAGAATCCTAACTGCACTTCGAGAATCGGAGGCTCACTTCCATGAGTTATTCCTACCGACGATTAGTTTTCGGCGAGGTTGGTCGCTGTTTTGGCTCTCGGAAGACATCTCCCCACCGAGGCTGTTGACCAACGTGGTCGCCCGAACACCATCATGTCCGCTGTTCTCGACTCGGTTCTGTACTAATTTCTCCGGACATCGTGGTGTGTTTCGCTACTCGACCCATTCAAAATTGACAACCGAACTACGGACGCGGTGGTGTTGTGGCTGCCCGCTTCATGCTTTGGATTGCGGCCTCTCTCGAATTTTAGACTCTCGGCACTACTCGTCTCTCGTTTCGAGGATTGCCTCGACGATTTCGTCTGGGTGTTCGGTTGCAATCCGGACGAGTGCATCGTGAAACTCTCGCCCGGTCAAGTTTCGAATGTCGTGGTCTTTCCGAAGGAGTGACTCGACTTCGAATTCTGCGTCATCGAGTTGGTCGAGCGTCGCTCGACGGACGTAGATGCTTTTGGCAGTCGTCGCTTCGAATTCGAAGGCTGGTTCGGACCCATCGGACTCACTCTCGTCAGGTTCGGGTTTGTTGTCTTCCTCCTCTTTGTACCCGTTCTCGGTGACCGCCTCGTCGTCCAGAACTGACCCACGTTCATCCTCGTGTGTGTCTTCGCCCGAACTCTCGACGATTTCTTCTTCAGTACTCGCTGCACTCTCGTTGCTACTCGACGAGGACTGTGATTCGTCTGTTTGTTTTCCGGTTTGGTCGGTATCACTCTTGGCGTCACCGTCGCCATCCATTGCTTCACCGAGACCAGCGAATCGGTTCTCCTTAGGCATCGTCAACGCCTCCTCGCTCGACGATTGCTGCGAGCTGGTCGAGTCGTTCGAGCATATCATTCTCCGGGTCGAATTCGCGGAGTGTTTTCCCGTCTCTCCACGCCCGACTGAAGGCAATTCGATGGCGAATTCCCGGGCCTTTGGAGTTCGAATCGTCAAAGAGTTCCGACCGAGCGAATGCCGGGAGGAAGGGTTCGAATGGCGACTCTTCGAGGTTTTGAATGATACGCCGCTCTTCGTTGTTTCCGGTGAGGTCGTTGGGGACGATTGCGAGGATATCGAGGTCTACTTCGCGACGGATTGGCCCGACTTGCTGTTCGTACATCCGTTCGAAACCGCTGACGCTCGGCTCGCTCATCAGCAAAGGAACGACGACGTTTCCAGTGCCGATGAGCGCAGCGTCGGAGAGCGGGCCAAGACTTGGGGGCGAATCGATGACGATGTAGTCGTAGTCCTCACCAAGGAGCGGTTCGACGATTCGCCGCCGAACCCATAGTACTCCGAACGTCGAGTTACGAACACGGTCTTCGATATCGTCTAAATCGACGTGGGAAGGCAACACGTCGAACTGCTCGCGAGACTGGACGACTTCGCGAACGTCGAGTGGGTCATCGTCGGTAAGAACGTCACCGATGTTCTCTTCGTCAGATTCGTACTGTGCTTTCAATCCGACTCCTTCGGTCGCGTTTCCTTGCTGGTCGAGGTCGACGAGAAGAACGTCGTTCCCTCGTGCTGCGAGCGCGTCCGCGAGATTAATTGCGAGCGTCGTCTTCCCGACGCCACCCTTCTGTAGCGAAACGCTCACTGCGCGAGACATTTATCGGCCCTCCTGCGTCTCAAACAGTGTATAATTTTCACAATTTGTGAAATTTTCGCGCAGTGTGGGCCGTCCAAACTGTCTTCGATGGGTGGACTGTGTGGGCATATGGGTCTAAACTCGCGTACTGCGGCATACTACATAATGGTGTCCACGACTTTTAGACAGTTGAGACGCTCTGGACAGTCCAAAAGTTATACAATCTCCACAAATTTTAAAATTTGTAGAATGTTCTCACTATGTGGGCTTCTCACCCTTCGTAAATCGCCTTCACATCGCTTTGCTCGCCAACTCTGACGAATATCACCTGGCACACAGTTTACAAATTTTAAAATTTTTAGGATGTGCAAACTGTGCTGGATTTTTCTACTGTGTGGGATGTGTCGAACTTCTCCGCTGTGTGGGGCGTGTTCGATTTCTTCACTTGGTAGATTGTCCCCACATTCTGTACGGTGTGGAGTACACGCTCTCCCCACATTGAACAGACGCTTCTCCGCCTCGATTTCTGGACTGCGTTCATCGTCTCATGGGTGTAGACTGTGTCCAATTGCTCTAGTGTCTACACACTCACCACTGTGTACACATTGTACAATGTTTGTGCTGTAGACGTTGAAAACTGGTCTGTACTCTATCTCTTCCGTTCGGTTACTCCGGACGTGGTGGTGTTGTCCGAGGGACTCTCACCGCTGTTGTATTTAATTCGGCGGCGAGGGATTGGTCTTGTCGCCGAACTTCTCGCGCACTTTCTTAATTTTCGGCGTCACGTTGATGACGCAGTATGGCTGGTCGGGATTCTTCTCGAAGTAGTCTTGATGGTAGCCTTCTGCCTCGTAGAACGTTTCGAGCGGTTCGATCTCGGTGACGATTGGGTTGTCGAACGCGCCTGCGGATTCCAGTTCGTCGACGAACGATTCGGCGACCTGTTGTTGTTGTTCGTCGTGGGTGTAAACCGCCGACCGGTACTGACTGCCAACGTCGGGCCCTTGGCGGTCGAGCGTCGTCGGGTCGTGGACGGTGAAGAACACTTCGAGGAGGTCTTCGTACCCGAGAAGTGAGGTGTCGAACTCGACTTGGACGACTTCGGCGTGCCCAGTCGTTCCGTTACAGACTTCTTTGTAACTGGGGTTGGGAACGTCGCCACCTGCGTACCCAGAGGTGACTTCCGAGACGCCATTGAGTTCTTTGAACGCGGCTTCGATACACCAGAAACAGCCTCCGCCGAACGTCGCGACTTCTGTACTCATACGTACTGTTACGCTGCGGATAGATTAAGCCCCGCGGCGGTGGCAGCGTGGGCCGGTATGCTGGACAGTGTCTTCGAACCCTCCCGCTCTCTTCGAACTCCCCTACTAATTCACTCGATTTGCTCGGAGAGGCTCTCGACGATTCCGGCGAGCGACTGGGATTCGGCGTGGCCGTGATGGACCGAGAGCGGCGAGACGCTCACTTCGCCATCGACCATCGCCCGGCGGTCCGTGCCGACAGGGTATCGCTCGCGGTGTTCATCGCGTGCGGGGAAGGGATTCTCGTACCCGACTGTATCGGGCCACGACACGTCACGAAGTCGGACGAGCGTTTCGTCGTCGTCGAGTTGTTGGTCGGTGTCGCCGTCTGGGAGAAGGGTTGTATCCTCGTGGTGGTCAACGTGTTGGTCGTAATCAGCGAGTGGATTGGTGACGCGCAGTCGAGGATGCGGCACGTCGATTGGCGCATTGACGTTCAACAGCCCGACGTCGTCGAAGATATCTGTTCCCTGAACTCGTTCGAGAAGTGCGCGCGCGACTCGGGCGGGGCGCGAGAAGTCGTACTCTTCTGGCGGGTGACAGAAGAAATCGCGGGCGTGGTAACTGGAGACGGCAATCGCGGGCGTGCCGAGGAACACGGCTTCGATACCTGCCCCGACGGTTCCCGAGCGTCCGACCACGTAGTTTCCGGCGTTGGGGCCGTCGTTGATACCGGAGACGACGATGTCGAAGTCGGTTTCGAGCCCGCGAAGCGCATAAGCGGTACAGTCCGCAGGTGTTCCGTCGAGCGCGTAGCCCCACGGGTGTGTTCGACGGACGGCAAATTCGTTTCGCGCACGGCCGACGCCACTTTGATTGTCTGCGGGCGCGACGACGGTCACCTCACCGACTGCAGTGAGTTCTTCGCGCATCGCTGCGAGTCCCGGAGCGTCGATACCGTCGTCGTTCGTGAGGAGAATCTGGAGGGGGGAGCCACTCATTTTGTGGACGGTCCACTGCGGGGGTCGTAGTCGTTCCGGAACGGGGAGAATTTCGTCGCCTCATTCAGGACTAATTCGACGTTGGTCCATCATGATTGTCCACCGAGAATCGATAGTGTGATATTACTTCACACATAGGCAGATGGTATGGACGTGAACCGACCACAAGGCGTAAGCCCACAGTGGTGCCCTGATTGTGGCGAAGAGTTACTGTTCAGCGGGACGCAACCCGCTGGATTCGCGCAGTTCTTCTGTGAACACTGCCGGTATCGACGCGACACCTTCATCGGCGACGAGTAATCTCGTCACTCTCCTCTCGGTTTATCTCGTATCTGCTAGTCCCACCTCTCGTCTCTCGATTGCTGTCTCACTTTTCGGGTTGCTCGGCCAACTCACTTCACTCACGAATTTGTGTTACTCACGAATTCAAGATAGTCAGCAATTCCTGACCATATTTACAACGGTGACTTTATGTAATTAACCTCGAACTAATGAATTGAATGAGCCACGGACGGATGTGCCCGGCGACCGGAATTCCTGTCATTTGGCCGGTTAATCTGCCGTTAAACCGATATCTATGGACATCTTCGACACCTCCATGGGTTCGTACCCGGTTCGGTATCGCATCTGCCCCATTGGCTCGCTTTCCTGCATTCCGCGGGTTACGTCGAGCAGCACGTACCGAACGTCCGTTGCCCGCGCACCACATCGATCGCGCAGTACATTCACTACCATGATTAATTTCGAACAGTCGTATAACGCACTTGGAGACGCACCATCAGTAGCGTTCGGACTGCCGACTGCACAGCATCTGACCGCACCTGAGGTGACTCACGCATGAGTACCGTCTACGGCATGACCGACGACGTTCCATGGGATGAAGTCGGTTACATCATTAGCTCGCAGTACCGCGTGACTGTCCTCGACCGACTGGTTAGAGGGCCCGCGACACCGTCACAAATCGCGGCCGACTCCAACAGCACGATTGCCCACGTCTCGCGCGCACTCAAAGAGCTTCGAAACCGCTCGCTCGTCAAGTTGCTCGTCTCCGAACAGCGGAAGAAGGGGCGCGTCTACGGTATCACCGGCGACGCGGAGAGCGTCTGGAGGATTATCGAAGCACAGGAGATGGCCTGAGGTCCGTCCTGTTTACTCCAAAAATTCGTCTGTACCGAAGCTGAACGACGATTCCTGTGATCTGACCGGCGGCTATCGCCGCCACCTACCCACCACCCGCCCCACTACTTTGGGAGCGGAATCTTCGAGCTATTGAGGAGTTGGTAGGTCCGTTTGGCGATCGTCATACTCGTCCCTGCGGACTCGGCGACGTAGTACGGCACGAGTTCACCGCCGAACTTCGACTTGTAGTCGCACAGGCGCTCGGTGTTCGCGCCGACGAGGTCGTACTTCGTGACTGATTCGAGCGCGTCGTCGGTGGCGATATCTTCGAGTATCGTCCAGTGGAGGAGGTTGTTGATACTCACGTTCTCGTACACCGCTCGTGCGCCGCCGAGCCAGTAGTAGGCCGATTCGTTGGAGAACGGCACGATGATGCCGCTCAGATAGTTCCCGTCTGGGTCGCGGGCGACGTAGGTTCGACATCTATCACCGAGGTTTTCGACCACGGTTTCGACGAACTCCCAGGGCATAGTGAACGGTTCGTCCTGCTCGTCGTATCGAGAGACGATGTCGTTGTACACGTCGTGTGCGCCTTCGATTCCTTCGACAGAGACGGTCACATCGAGGTCTTTGGCCTGTTTAATCTCGCGTCGCAGACTCCGGCTGAAGCCGCTGTTAACGTCGTCGAGCGAAGTCACGTTGATTCGATACGTGAACGAGGGTTTGAGCGTCAGCCCGGACCATTCGAGCGGTCGGGGGTCCATATAGTCGGGCGAACAGAGGAGGCGAACGAATGTTCGCGTCGTCCGAATGTCGAGTTCGTCGATAATTTGCTCGGTGAAATCCTTGTTAATCGACTCGTAGGCGCTCTGTTTCGGGCTGTTCGGGTTCACAATCGGGCCCATAAAGGGAATCGACATCGAGGGCGGCGGAGAGACGACCATTCGCCCGAGCGCAGTCTTGCGAAGGAAGACCGGCATCAGTGCGACCGGGTGGTCACCTTTGAAGCCGCCGAAGAGAAGCATCTCTCCGTCGAAGTGCTGGTCGATTGCATCGAGGAACGCTCCGGTGTGGAACACTTCGAAGCCGGTTTTCGGTAGTGCGGCGTCCCATTCGTCGAGGCTCATCAGTTCGATTCGTAAGTTTGTCATGTGTTGTGTGTTGGAAGTGGGTGTTCAGTTCAGGCAGTGCTATGCGAGTGTTCGTCAGTGAAATCGCTTGTACAGGGCCTCCATCACCGCAACGGGTGGCGGGCGACGCGACGACCTGCTCGGACTCACGAGCGGCGTGAGAGTGTGTTTGTAGACGTGTGCGACCGTCTTGGCTAATCTCGACCCGTGTTCGATTTGGTAGTGCATCTCGAGTGTCGGATTGAACTTGCTCTTGTAGCCGTTGAGCCGGGGATTGTTGGCACCGACGAGGTCGTACCACGACTTGCCATTCGCTTTTGCATCCATCATCACTCGCCAGTCGAGGTTGTCGTTGATTTGGCCGTCCACGTCGTTTTCTGTCTTGACACCACCTTGCCAGCGGTAGACCCTGTCACCGTATTCGAGTGCGATGATGCCGCCGACGAACTCGTCACCGTCGCGGAAGACGTAGGGCTTGATCTGCCCTTCTGGGAGTCCCTCGTACAGATCGACCACGAAATTCGATGGGATACCGAAGAACTCGTCCTGTTCTTCGTATCGCGCTTTCACCTGTTCGACGATGTTTCGAATTTCATCGACGCCGCCGACGGTGATGTTCGAGGCCAACTTCCGACCGTCGCGGATGTTACGTCGCGCGTTTCGACTGAACGACATCAGGAGGTCGTCTTCGTCCGGTTGGATATCGACGAGATAGGTGTACTTTGGTTCGGCGTCACAGCCTTCCCAGAGAAACGGTCGCATATCGTCGTACGACCCGTTTGTTCGGATGTGCGTGTAGTGTGGGTTGAACGAGAGTTCGACCCATTCACGGCAGCCTTCGATGAACTCCGTTCGGAGTTGCTCGGCCTTGCGTGCCTTCATACACCCCATGTCCAGCATGGCTGGACCGAGGTACGTCACTCGGATGTCCGGGGGTGGGGAAAAGGCCGCTTTGAACGGTCCTTTCTCCACCTCGAAGATTGGAAATAGCCCAATCGGTTCGTTCCCGTTGAACCCAACGAGTGGATGCAACACTGCGTCCGAATAGGTGGCTTGCACCGTGAGTGCGTGATACTGATGGAAGAGTCCAGCATCTGGAGAGCGTGCGACGTAGCCGTCCCACTCCTCTCGCTGGCTTGCATCTAATTCTCTAATTTCTATTGTCATGGTTTCGAAGCGGGGTATCTCACTCCGTACTCTCTCAGGCCGCCGTTCATACGCGAAATCCTGAGAGTCATGTTCGAGTTATGAAATGCATTCGGGTGGAATTGTTATGCGGCGTCTATCCCCTCGCAGGGTGTTCCTACATGCTGCCGTTCGAATGCTGAGTCCAGGAGGATGAGGCCGAAATGACCGCTGATTCGGGAGTATCGTTCGAAAGGAACTGCTGGTAGTAGTCTCCGACCGGGCCGACCCATGCGCCGTTGGCAAGCGCCCACTCGATGAGTTCGCAGTAGAGGCGGCGGTAGCCGGGGAACTCGACTTCGTTAAAGTATCGCGGGTGCCACAGCACGGTCATCACCGCGTCGTTCTCCTTGGCCTCGATGAGCAACTCTTCGCAGATTGCCCACGCTTCGTCGTAGTTCTCGCTTGGGTCGGGCAGCGCCATCTCCATCAGCGTGAGCGGGAAGACGGTAAACGAATCGTCGAACGGACGAATCGGTTGGTAGCCGTTTTCGAAACCGTAGGTTCGACTCGACCCGAGACTGGCGTCGTACCTGAGGCCGAGGTCGCGGTGGTACTGCCAGGTTCGAGAGCCGAGTTTGAGGTGGTGCTGTCGCCCACCGACAATCTCGTGACCGAGTACCTCTTCGAGGGCGGTTTTCTCGGCTTTGAGCTTTCGGTAGTCGTCACTGGACCGGAACGAACCGTGCATACCGACCTCCCAGCCACTGTCCTCGAGGTCGCGGATGACGTCGACGAGTTGCTCGTCGGTGATGTCGTACCGTCCGAAGTGTTCGATCCAGTTCTTGGCTTCGAGCCAGTCGCTGACGCTCCCGGTTCGGAGCAGACTCGGTTCGTTCAGGAAGTAGAACGACGAGCGAACACCGCGTTCTCGTTCGAGTTCGATTATCTCCTCGAACTGCCAGTAGGGATTTTGCTGGAGTAAGAACGTCTTGAGGTGGTACAGCGATTGCTCTTTCAGGCCGTAGTAGAGCCCCTGATACGTCTTGTACGGGCGGTCAACGTCGTGCGTGAGGAGGAGGGCAAACTCACTCATCGCCGAACTCCGCAATTGCATCGACGATTCGCGCTGCTGCGGTTCCGTCACCGTACAGGGATGGCTTTTCGGGGAGGCCATCGGTCGATTGGAGCGCCCGTTCGATTGCCACGGGGTCGGCACCGACGAGGGTGTTCCACCCAGCATCGACGGTTTCGACCCATTCGGTCTCGTCACGGAGTGTGACACACCGCTTGTCGAGATAGAATGCCTCTTTCTGGACGCCGCCAGAGTCGGTTGCGACTCGCTCGGAACCGTCGAGCAGGCGGACGAAGTCGAGGTAGCCGACCGGGTCGACGACCATGAGATGCTCGTCTTCGACCACGCGCGTCCAGAGCCCAGCGTTTTTGAGCGCGTTCTCGGTTCGCGGGTGAATTGGGAAGACGACCGTTTTTCCGGCCGCAGACAGGCCAGAGACGATATTTTCGAGTTTTTCGTGGTCATCTGTGTTGGCGGCGCGGTGGACGGTTGCGAGGATGTACTCACCGTCTCGTAGACCGAGGTCTTCGAGGACAGTCGAGTGTTCGCGTGCGGTCGCACGGCTCTTGAGAATCGCGTCGTACTGGACGTCGCCGGTCACGTAGACGCCCTCGGTGACGCCCTCTGATTCGAGGGTGAGCGCGGCCGATTCTGACGGTGCAAAGAGCATGTCCGAGCAGTGGTCGGTGAGGACGCGATTGACTTCCTCGGGCATCTCCCAGTTGTAACTGCGGAGTCCGGCCTCGACGTGCGCGACGAGCGGTCTGCGCTTTGACGCCACGAGTGCGGCGGCGAGCGTGGAGTTCGTATCTCCGTAGACGAGGACGATATCCGGGTCTTCGTCTTCCATGACCGCGTCGAGCTTCTGCATCATCTCGGCGGTCTGAAGCGCGTGGGGGCCGGACCCGACACCGAGGTTGTAGTCGGGTTTCGGGATGTCGAGTTCGTCGAAGAAGACGCCCGACATGGACTCGTCGTAGTGCTGGCCGGTGTGGACCAACACCTCGTCGTGCTGCTCGCGGAGCGCCGCCGAGACGGGAAACGCCTTGATGAACTGTGGGCGAGCGCCGACGACAGAGAGGATTTTACTCATCGGTCGCCTCCGTCGGTCGCCACTTTCTGCTGGCGTTCCGTCTCGGTCAGCCCACTGCCGACCGTGTAGACGCGGTGGCCGATGTCGCCGAGCGTGCCGCGCCCGTCGATGACGACGAGGTCGTCGAAGGCCGCCCAGTCGATGGTATCGAACTCTTCGTGCGGCGTGACGAGGACCATACCGTCGATATCGTGGGTCGCCAGCGAATCGAGCGCGACGGGGGTCGCACCGAAGGATGCGATAACCCCATCATCGAGCATCGGGTCCACTGCGAGGACGGTTGCACCAAGGTCGGAGAGCATCTCGATGACGCCTGCGGCGGGTGTGGCGCGGGTTTCTGCGACACCGGGTCGGTAGGTAACGCCGAGGACGGCAACCGTCGAACCGTCGATATCGCGGCCCATCTCACCGAGTTCGTCGGCGAGTTTCTGTGCCGTAAAGGCGGGCATGCTGTCGTTGACCTCGCGTGCGGTGAGAATCAACGGCGTCTCCGTCTCGACGCGACTCGTGACGAAGTATGGGTACCACGGGATACAGTGCCCGCCGACGCCGGGACCGGGTGCGTGGATGTTACAGAACGGTTGGGTGTTCGCGGCGTCGATTGCCTCGCGCACGTCGATTCCAAGGTCGTCGCGGATACGACCGAGTTCGTTCGCCAGCGCGATGTTCACGTCGCGGTAGAGGCCTTCGAACAGTTTCACCGACTCCGCGGTGGTCGCATCGCTCATCTCGATAACCTCGTTCGAGGTTATCTCGCCGTAGATGAGCGAGGCCACACGGGTGGACTCGGCATCGACGCCACCGACGATTTTCGGGTACGACTCGGTGATGTCTTCGAGTGCCTGCCCCGACGAGGTTCGCTCGGGACAGAAGGCGACACCGAACTCGTCACGCGAGAGGCCGCTCGCGGCTTCGATGTAGGGTGCAACGAGATCTTTGCTGGTTCCCGGCGGGACCGTACACTCGACGATGACCATATCGCCCGCCTTGATGCCCGTGGCGATGGTGTCGAGGACGGACTCGAATATCGAGAGGTCGGGCTCCTTGTCGTCCGACAGCGGCGTGGGCACGATAATGACGTGAATCGAGGCTCTGTCGGCGGCTTCTTCGCCGTCGGTCGTCGCGCGGAATGCACCACGCTCGACCTGTTCGGCGACGAGTTCTGGGAGTCCCGGTTCCTTGGCGACGTGGCACTGCCCGTCGTTCAATTGTTGGACGACGTCTTCACTGATGTCCATGCCGGTGACGTTGCCAGTCGCTTTGGCGTAGACTGCTGCGAGGGGGAGACCCATCTTTCCGAGGCCGTAGACTGCGACGGGGACGTCCCCGCGGCGGAGGGCCTGTTGCTGTTCGTCAGACGAGAGTGTAGTATTGTAGAGTCCTATCATTGTGTCACCGGGTCGTGGGTCCCTCCTGCGGCGTGTTCTTCGATGCGTCGGGCCATCTCGATGGCTCGGAGGCCATCTTCGGCCGAGACCAACGGCGGTTCGCCCGTCATCGCACTCTCGATGAACGATTCGAGTTCGTACTTCAGGGGCTCGCCGGTCTCCAGCATCGGCTGTTCCATGACTACTTCGTGGCGATAGCGGATGTTTCCGTTGTCACGCAGGTAATCAGGTCTCGATTGGCGGAATATCTGGACCGACTGATTGAGATAATCGACGCGGATGAGTCGGTCTGTGGTCGTAATATCGAGGGTTCGCGTCTTCTGTTGGGTCATGCGACTCGCGGTCAGCGAGCCAATCATGCCGTTTTCGAAGGTCAACTGGGCCGTTGAGTACTGTTCGTCGGCGGCACTCGCGGCCGCGACGGATTGGACCTTGGAATCCACGAGCGAGAGGAGGATATCGATATCGTGAATCATGAGGTCCATCACGACGCCGTCGCCCATCTGCCGGTCGAGTGGCGGGCCGAGGCGATTCGCTGTGAAGGCGATGGGTTCGACTTCGTCCAGCAACTTGCTGAGCGCGCGAACTGCAGGGTTGAACCGCTCGATGTGGCCGACTTGGAGCGTCACTTCGCGTTCTTTGGCGAATTGCGCCAGTGCGCGGCCTTCGTCGAGGTCTTCGACGAACGGTTTCTCGACGAGGACGTGGACGCCTTTTTCGATGCACTTTCGCGCGATGTCGGCGTGGTACGGCGTTGGAACGACGACACTGACGACATCGGCGTGGTCCAGCAGGTCGTCGATAGTGTACGCGTCGGTTCCGAAGTCTTCGGCGACCGATTTCGCGCGGGCGAGGTCGGCGTCTGCGACGCCGACGAGTTCGACATTGCGGAGTTCGGAGTAGACGCGGGCGTGGTTCGTTCCCATCGACCCGACGCCGATAACTCCGGCTTTGACGATTCGATTGGCGTCTCGGCTCACGTCACCACCTCCGCGTAGCGGGCGACGCTGCGGCCGATGCGCTTTACGTCGTCACCGTCGAGTCCGGGGTGAACCGGCAGCGACAGCACCCGCTTGGAAACTTCCTCTGCGACCGGCGCAGAGACGTTGAGGTGCTTGTACGGTTCTTGGTGGTGGACCGGTTTGGGGTAGTAGACGCCCGTGTCGATGTTCTGTGAATCGAGGTAGGATTTGAGTGCATCACGCTCGACCTGGTCGCACTGGACAGTGTACTGGTGGAAGACGTGTTCTGTCCCCTCGGGGACGTACGGCGTGGTGACCGGGGCGTCTTCGAGGAGTTCGGTGAGCAGTTTCGCGTTGGCCTGTCGAACTGTCGTGAAGACGGGCAGGCGCTTGAGTTGAGCGCGACCGATGGCGGCGGCGATACTCGTCATCCGGAAGTTGTGACCCACTTCGGAGTGTTCGTAGCCGGTGACACGACCGTGGTCGATGAATCGAGCGGCGCGTTCGGCCACGTCGGGGTCGTTGGTGGTAATCATCCCACCTTCGCCCGTGGTCATGTTCTTCGTCGGGTAGAACGAGAAGCACGCGGCATCACCGAACGAACCGACGGGTTGGCCGTTGATAGTCGCCCCGTGGGCCTGTGCGGCGTCTTCGATGAGCGCGAAGTCGTACGTCTCTGCGAGTTCGACGAACCGCCCCATGTCGGCTGGAAGGCCGTAGAGGTGGACGACGATGACGGCATCGACCTGTTCTCCGGCTTTGAGCCGCGCTTCGAGCGCGTCGGGGTCGAGGTTGTACGTCTGCGGGTCGATATCGACGAAATCGACTTCGGCACCCGTGAGGGCGACGGAGTTGGCCGTGGCGATGAACGTAAACGGTGTCGTCAGAACGCGGTCGCCAGGTCCGATGCCGAGCGCGTGGAGTGCGGCGTGGAGAGCCGTCGTCCCGTTCGACGTTGCGACGCCGTAGTCGGCCTCGCAGTAGTCTGCAAACTCACGCTCGAAGCCCCGAACCTCGGGGCCGTCTGCGATAATTCCGCTTTCCATGACCGCCTTCACGCGCTCGAACTCTTCGTCTCCGAGCTGGGGGGCGGCGATTGAGATATGCTTGTCAGTCATCATTTGCGAATCGTGTTCTCTCCTTGGAGGGGTGCAGGCAGTTCGCGGTACGTGGCTGGGGCACCCACTGCGAGCGTGTGTGGCGGCACATCCTCGATGACGACTGCTCCGGCGGCGACGAACGCGCCTTCGCCGATGGTGACACCGGGGAGGATGGTCGCGTTCGCGCCGATAGAGACGTTATCTTCGAGCGTCGGCCCGGTGAGTTCGTACTCCGAGCGAATCGGGTACATGTCGTTGGTCATCACGACGCCGGGGCCGACGAACACGTCGTTGCCGATGTGTGTATTCGTCGGGATGTAGACGTTCGTCTGGATGCTGACGTGTGAGCCGATGGTCGTGTTCCCATCGACGACCGATTGCGTCCCGATGAGGACCTTGTCGCCGATGGTGGTGTGCTCGCGGACCAGCACGTTGTGGCCGGTGATGAAATCGTCACCAATCTCGACGTCGTGGTAGATAATCGAGCCTGCGCGAATCCGCGCGCGCTCGCCAATCGTTGGCTCGGAGCCGTCTCCGTAGCCGACTGTGACCCCCTCGTCGATGAGGGAACCAGTTTCGGATTCGGCGCTCATCGTACTCCTCCGGCGTGTTCGCGGCGATTCGACGGCCGAGCATCCTCGGCGGAGTGCCGAGTCGAGGGTAAAATCATTGGTGTCATTTTCATTTCGGCGGGGGCGTGCCTGCCTCAGCGAAATTCAGTCTCGGTAACGGCTTTGTTATGGAGTGATTGCTACCCGTGAAACAGCGTTACCGACCTCTTTTTCGACACAAAGCATTCATTTACACCCGTTCGCTCGATTGGCCGACCGGGTTACCGGGATGCACTTCGACGAATCTCTGTCAAGGAACGCTTCAAAAGCTCGACTCCGGGCTTTCCGTCTGCAATCCAGAGGACGAATGCACTGCCGACGAGGACGAGTTCGAACAGCAGGTAGGCGAGCGCTTCCGGCCGTCGGAGGTAGAAGATGAACCGGCTCAGGTAGTACCACACCTGTCCGAAGAAGCCGTTTGTCGCGGTTTCGCCGCTGTGTGACAGTGGCCACAGGAACGAATCTAACGCGCCGTAGTTCCCGAAGAAGAACCCGCTGTAGAACAGGTCTGCGGGAATGTGTGAGAGATAGCCGAGTGCGAACGCGACACCAACAGTCGTGACTCCGTAGCGTCTGGAGACGAGGACGACGAGGAGTGCCAGCGGAATCGAGACGAAAACCGAGTGAGCAACCGAAATTCCGCCGGGGAAGATATTGAACGACCACGCGAGGGGCTTGTCGATAAGGTCGGGGAATTGCGTCCCGAAGGCCACCGCAAGAACGGCAAAGCCATCGAGTGGTCTATTCGCCGCTCGCGCCCACATCGAGACGGCGATGTAGCCGACTGCGAGGTGTTCCCACGGCCACATTAGCGAGGCTCCACGCGTGAACTTGCATGTATTCTGTGCGGGTCGGCAGCCGCGGTGGAGGATGGTACCATTTCTATATTCAAGAGGACGCCGAGTATCGTGCCACTTTCGCCGAAATCGGTCACTCGGACTAGTGCGAGTTTCGGATCGTCTTTGCTGGACACCTGAGGGGCGTTCGTCGTTTTGTTATGGTGGGTGTAATCACCAGGCTGGTGTCTCCCAACTGGCGAGATTCGTCCGGGCTCGCATGGGTAGACGCTGAATAACTACTCTTGCAGGCGTCCTCATCTCGGACAGAACTTATGCGATACGTGTTCTTCACAAACACTCCCGCGCACGTCCACCTCTACAAGTACGCAGTGCGCGAGTTGCAACGGCAGGGTCACGACGTTCTCATCCTTGGACGCGACTACGGTTGTACCAAGGACTTGTTGGAGTACTACGACCTCCCGCACGTCATCTACGGCAAGTGCGAGACGACGAAGAATTCGCTGTTCAAGGAACTCCCGTTCCACTACTGGAACATCTTCCGTGAGGTTCGAAAGTTCAAGCCGGACCTCATCTTCGGCATGGGTGGCTACTCGGCACACGCCGGAGCAATCTCGCGGACGCCGACCGTCCTCGTCCTCGACTCCGAGCCAACGTCCATCGACCACATCGTCTCTCGCCCATTCGCGAAGGCCATTCTCACCCCGCACACCTTCGGCAAGGAACTTGCAAAGAACCACTACCAGTTCCGCGGATTCAAAGAGACCGCCTATCTCCACCCCGACGTGTTCGAACCCTCTGTCGATATCCGAGAAGAACTCGGGTTAGAACCCGACGAGAAGTTCGCTGTCGTCCGTTTCAACGCCTTTGGCTCGCACCACGACGTAGGGCACAAGGGGTTCACCCCCGAACGCCGCCGCAAACTCATCGAGACGCTGAGCGAGTACGCAACCGTGTTCGTCCTCGACGAGAGCGAAGAACGCCGCGACGGCGACCTCGACACCCGGCCCTTCGATTTCCACCCGGCGCTCATTCACGACGTACTCTCGGAAGCGAGCCTCCTCGTCGCCGACACGCAGACGATGGTGACCGAAGCGGCCTTACTCGGCACGCCCGCGATTCGGTCGAACTCCTTCGTCGGCGAAGACGACATGGGGAACTTCAAAGCACTCGAACGCGAGGGACTCATCTACAACGTTCGGGAGTTCGACGAGGTTATCAAGCTCTCCGAGGAGATTCTCGCCGACGACGAATCGAAGGCTCGCTGGGCCGACAAACGCGATGCGTTCCTCGCGGACAAGGTCAACCTCACCGACGTAATCGTTCAAGTGGCGCTCAACTACGGAACCGTCGAACGGGTGCCGTCGCTGTCGAAACACACCGTCACGACGTAGTCGAACCGTCCGACGTAGCCAGTCGCTCTCGGACGAGAATTTTTCTGCAAAAATCAGCATCAGTTCAGCGAGCGTTAGCGGTTTCTGTCGTCACGGCTGCTGGTTCAGTTCGGTTCGTTCGGTGGTCGATGTATCGCTGTATCCACAACTCACTCGTGATGACGCCGGAGAGCGCATTCATGGACGACCCGTCGCCCGTGAGGTGATTCCACTGTAATCGCCGAATTGCGTCCGCGTCGAAGTACGGCCGTTCGCAGGCCGAGTCGAGCAGGGAATCAACGAACTCGGTGAATGCCTCGTTTTCGCGGTACCACTTGGAGAGCATCGAGCATCCATCGTCCGACTGTGAGTCGTCGGCGACACCGCCCGTCATACGATTTCGAAGGCTTTTGAGCGAACTGCCGATGGCGGTTCCGGTGGCGTGTTGCCACAGTGGCCGCGAGGGTGCGACGTTCGTCTGTTCGTCGGGGACCGCCGCCAGTCGTTCGTCGAGTCGGCGCATCAGCTCGAGTTTGGGGACTGACGTTCCCGCCGGGACCGCCCCGTTGGTGAACGGGAGCGTTCGAACACGGTGTTCCAGTGGGAGTTTCGCGACTGCCGTTAGGAACGCCGTGTTGCTGAATGGGATTCGCGTCCCGGCCTGGCTCTCGACGAGCGGCGTATGTGCGAACGCAGACCTGGAGACGGAGTTCCGGTAATAGCTGTCCATCGTCCCGTTGTAGAACCCCGATTTGTTGCTCGCTTGGACTGCTTCGCGGAACGACGTCATCGGGTCGAACGGGGTGTTCAAGAGTCGGCGAACAGTGTCCACATCGACCCGGTGGCCAGCACGGTAGAGCGCCTCTTCGGGCGACTTGCTCTGGGTAAGTGCTAACCGGGTAATTCCGTCTCCCAACGCGCTGTCTTGTCTATTCCCGTCGATGAATACGTCAGGAGTACTCGGGGTGTTGAACACGGCAGAAGGCGCGAGAAGTGTCGCCAGTTCGGCCATCCCGCTCGTGAGTTGGACGGATTTCTCGACGGAATCGACAAACTGCTCGGGGTCGATTGGTATCTGTCTCGTGTCGATACCGAGTTCGTCGACAACCGCTGGGGCGAGGTTGGGATGCCCTCCCGAAGCAGACGATGAAGTGTACGCACTCATGCTTCCGTGACGGCTGAACTCCGCGGCCAACAATCGGTCATCGAGTTCTCCCGAGAGCCACATTCCGACGCTTTCGCCCACCGTCGATGCGGTGGCCGCAACCGACGCACGATAGGCATCTGCGAGGTCGGATAGATACGACTCGCCTCGACTCTGCGTGAACGGATGTTCCCAGTAGCGACTTCGTTCGTAGCCGGACGTGCGGTCGTATTCGAGTACCGTCCCTGCCGGGAGATACTTCACCTCCCTTGCCAGTGTTTTGTCTCCCCACACGTGACCGGTCATAACGAGGTCACTTATCGCTCGCTCGTCGACGTGTGGGTCGTCGAGGAGGGTGGTCAGCGCACCGACTTCGGTTCCGAACGCGAAGGGGTCTCCGTCAGTGTAATATAAATGCCGCGTCCCCAGCTTGTCGCTGGCGAGGACAATACGCTCGGCCTCACTGTCGATGGCGGCGATGAGAAACGAGCCATCCAATTCGGGCAGCAACGAGTGTGGATCGTCCAGCAGTTGGTTGAACAACGTACCACGGCTCAGTTCGCCCTCGTTCGTCACCACCCCGTAGAGAACACCCATTCGCCATCTGTCTCGCCACGTCGTGCAGCCTTCGGGGTCTTTCGGGCCGTGGTGATACGCAGTCAGTCCGAATCCGGCGACGTGGTCCGCATCGCGCTCGTACCACTGTTCTTGATGGATTTCGGAGGCGCTCTTTTCGAGTGCCGTGTCGGTGAGGTGTCCGCCAACGAAGCCAGTCATCAGCGCCTCCCAACCCAAACCGAGGGAGCAGTCTCACACCAGTCATAACTATTGAATATCATTTACAAATGACAATATTTCTCTACTACACATTGTTATCCAGTACCTATCGGGTATTCTAGACGCCGCGGGAGAACGAGAGAGGGAGATTGATTTGTCGTCTACGCTGAGAAGAGGATCAATCTACGCTGTTTACCGGACTTACGATGCCGAAACGACGGGTTTGATCTCACGACCCGTCTCGTGATAGTCGTTTTCTGTGACGACATCGACGGTCTCTAGCGGGAACTCGGAGGGCTCTCGAACCTCCATGACGAACCCACGACAGAACCCAATCCACGAGATACCGTTCCGAACCCACCGTTCTGTTGCAAACGATGGGCCTTCCCAGAGTGCGTCGGCGACGAACAGGCTCACAGCCATCGCGACCCACCCGACGAACATCACTGGACTCACGACGAGTGTCGCCACCCCGAGCGAAAACAACAGCAAGAACAGGACGAACATGAGATTCCGAATCAACAGGAGCTTCAGAATCTGTGGCGAGGACAGCGATTGGCGGACCACCTGCCCGAGTCCGTACATGTAGCCGTTGCTCCAACGGCGCTTCAACTGCGAAATCTCGTAGGGGCGAGCGTGTGTGGCCGAGACGGTAGGTAGCCGAAGCAAGTCATACCCGGCGGCCCGCAACTGAAACCCAAGGATGATGTCTTCGTACCCCTTCAAGAATGGGTCGAACGTAGCGACTTCATCGAGGGCCGCTGCATCGTACAGCATCACCCCGTGGATCGCGTTGACAGATTTCTGCTCGTCGGATTCTGTTTCGTTCAGGTATCCATCGATACCTGAAACACTGTCGTCCTCTTCGATGATACGCTGTGCTTCTTGTATCCACCCGGTGGCAACCTCCATGTCGGCATCGACGAAGAGAATCAAGTCACCACTGGCTGCTTTCCAGCCGACATAGCGACCAGCGCCAGGTGTCGTCAGGTCGTCTTCCGTAATCTGGAGAACTGTAATTGGATACTGTTGGGCGCGTTCGACAGTTGCATCCTCGGAGTTCGAATCGACGAGGATAACTTCGAACGAGGGGCCGTCACGAAACGCTTCGAACACTGATTCGAGGCACGTTTCGATGTTCTCTTCTTCGTTAAGCGCCGGAATGACGACAGAGATTTTGGGGCTCTCTGTCGAATTGTCCGGGCTACTCCAACCGTTTGGGGAAAACGACACTTCACTCATATTGTCACTCCATTGTCTCTTATGTCTTCAACTGGTGACACTATCAATGTTTCAGTACTGTCAGTATCGACTGTTGAGTCACCGACGGTGACCGATATTTCGAGTACGCGGTGTGCCGTTTCGGCGGTCACATCTTGGGGTGCTTCTCCCTGGTAGAGCAGGAATTGGACAGTGAGGTTCTCTTCTTTCTGCGTCGGTGCGACCGGATACTGGACTGTCGCTATCTCTCCGGGTTGCACGTTCGCTGTTGTCCGGCCAAGTTCGGTCACCGATTGGCCGTCCTCCGAGACGAGCAGTCCCACAATCTCGTACTGTTGTGGGTCGTCTTCGTGCGACCGAATCTTCAGGGTGTACGGCTTTTCTTCGCCGACATCGAACGACTGTGGATAGCCACTCGCGACGAAAGTGCCGTTCTCGTTCGTACTCCCGACGTAGAACTCGGTCATACTTTGGGACCCACTACCGGTCATCGAGACGGCGGCACTCGTCCCGACCAACAAGAGGGCGATGACGACTGCACCGAGCGTGATGCGGTCGGTTGGAACGTTCTCCCAGATGCTCGTGTTCGTGGCCGCTCCTGTGTAGGCGTGCGTTCTCGTCGTCGGGCGTCGGTACACCGCGATTACTGCGGCACCCGCCGTCACGAGCGAGATACCGATTAAAATCAACCCAACGTTGAGCCCGGCAACGGCGTTGACCACGAGCGCAACCATCGGCACGAGTGCGATGGAGATGACGACGGCGAGCGTTATCCGCTCGAACAGCGAGATGCCGTCGGGGAGATACGAATTTGTGGCAGCCAGGTCGGCATCGGGCTTTGCTGGGGGTTTCGCGGAGGTCGGAACGAGTGCGGTGATAACCGTGTATCCGGGCGTGAACAGCAGTATCGGGAGTGCAAGTGGAATTCGAACGACCGTCGGAAGCCACTCGAACCACCAGAGTACGTTTGCGGCGAGGGCGGTGTAGCCACTGAGTACCACGAGAATCGCGGTGAACCGTTGGTCGAACACCGATTCAACGTCTTGGGTGGGGTTATCTGGAAGCATAGTCATCTCTAGCGGCAGTATTCTACCGCCCCAATCGTGTACACCGTATCACGCGACCCACAGACGGAGTCGTACGGGAGTTGGACGCGCAGTAGCTCTCCGTTGTACGTCGCTTTCGGCGCACCCTCCGTTTGGTAGCGCCGGTAGACTGCGGCGTCAGCTGCTATCGTTCCTTCTTCTGTTAGCTCGAACTGCTTCATCCGCTCGTCTTGCTGCCTGCGTTCGTAGACGGTCCAGTACGGATGGTCTGTCTGAAGCGTCGCGTCGTTCGGGTGGATACTCGATATCGTCTCTGCGGCTTGGAGTTCCGATTCCGAGTAACTGAACTCGGGGTAGATGTCGTTGAACACCGGGTTGTCCGGAGTTCCTTTGTGTGCGACGAGTGTCGCACCGGGGAAGACGACGGCAAAGATGAGGATACCAGCGACGATGGCTTTCGAGGGGTGATGCGCGGTGAGATATCGGATTCCGAACGCCGCGGCGAGCGCCATCGGGACGAACAGGAAGGCGAACCAGCGGTTCGGCACGAAGGTGTAGATACCGAACATGGGCATGCCGAGCGCGACGAAGAGCATGACCCCCGCCGAGACGAGCCACGTGAGGTGTAGCATCTTCAGTCGGTTCTGTCGAAGAAGCGTGAACGAACCGATGAGGGTGACGAGTAAGAACAGCAAGAACCCGAGGGAGTCGATGAGCCCGACCGACATCGGAATCGTGGTGATGAGCGACTCGATGGTGCTATCGGTCACAGACGTGTTGCTGACGAGGTTGAGGAAGCCAGCGTAGGCTTCGAACTGGCGTCTGAACAGGTCAATCATCCCGGTGAGGAACGATTCGCTCGAAAGCGGTGTGTACATCCAATCGACGAACGTCACGAGCAACGTGAACGCGAACAACGCGACGAAGTTCACCTGCTTGCGAGCGTCGTACAGGTGATGCGAGATTCGTGCGGGAAGCGCGTACCGATAGGCGAGTTGTGTCGCTGCTCCCGTCCCGAGGAAGACGAGTGCGACGAACGACGAAATCTGGTGTGTGAGGACGATTGCGAGGCTGAAGAACAGCACGAAGATGTACAGTGGGCGGCGATTTTCGCTGACGTAGATTTTCGCAACGCCATAGAATATCGCCATGAAGAACACCACTCCCGTGCTGGTGGGAATGATTTCGAGTCCCCACCGAACGACGTGGTCGCTGACGCTGTAGATTGCCATCGCGAGCAGTGACCATCGAACGGAGAGGAAGTATCGCGACGTGAAGTATATCAGCAGCGTCGAGAAGGGGATAGCGAAGCCAAGTGAGACGTACACTGCGGTTCTGAGCGAGGAGTCGAACAACTCTCCAGCGAGTGCGACAAAGAGGTGATACAGCGGTGCGGCGTAATATTTGGAGTCTGCCATCCCCGAGAGGTGGCCTGCCTGTTGAATCGAGGCGGCGAACTCGGTGATGTGTGTCCAGGTATCGACTCCAATCAATCCCGGTGTCGTGACCAGTGCGATACCCCGCACGATAAGGGCGAACACCAGCAGTTCGCCGATGATGAATCCGGGTTTGAGCGCGGATTCGCGTGCGAAGATAATCTGGACGAAGATGAGAGTGGCGACGACAGAGGCAACCATGAAGAACGGAATGGTCCGGCCAGCGGTGAGGAGGCCGACAGAGACCATGCCGCCGAGGCCGACGATGGTCACTGCTCGCAGGATGTGAACGGTGTGTTCGGATAGCTGCCAGTTCGTAAACGAGGTGTCCGGGTGTCCGTAGTGCTTGACAGCGAGAAAGACGACACTCGCTCCCCCGAGGACGAGCGGAATCGTTTCGATTAGAATTTGCGAGGCAAAGAAGCGTAGCGGAAAGAGCAGAATTGCAATCACGAGAACGGCGCTAGCAACGAACGTATCTAGCTGCCGTGCTCCGAGAGGGCTATTGTTAATCAAGCTCATCCCTCGTAATTTCTTGTGAAGACACATCTGGGTTCCAGACCGTCAGATGTTCCATAATGTGCGCGCCGTGTGACTGTACCATGTGATGATTTATTGAACACTTTTGCTATTGGTTGTTTAGTGCCTAATTGGGTAGGGGTGGTCGATTGCTGAGAGGTAGAATCGACAGGTTTTGAATGAAAAAACACCTCACCGAGAGACCTTCGGAACCGGGAATGGAATCGCTGAGAGACCCAGACGAACCTCCTTTCTGTCGATTGCACCGGTCCCGAGGGCGACCGCCCAGAACAGGAGAAAGCCCACCGGCGGGACGAGTACCAACGCGATGATATCGTTGGCGATGACCGATTCGAGAGAGAAGATAAGTGGGAAACTCACCACGGCGGTAGCGACAATCCGAACGGGACGAAGGCCTGCGAGCGGCTGGTAGCCAAGATAGTACCCACACGCGACGTGCAAGAAGAACATCGACCCGTAGCTAATACTCGTCGCGACCGCGGCACCGATCATTCCGTACTGTGGAATGAGTATCCCGTTCAGCGTGACGTTCCCGAGTGCTGCCAACGCAGTGGCTCCGATAAGCGGCCAGAGTCGGCCTTTTGCGGTGTTGATACCCGAAATCGGAATCGCCAGTGCAAACCCGAACGCACCGAGCAGGAGGTACGAAAGCGGCTGGTAGACCACACTGAACTCAGCGCCGTAGTATATCGGGATGAATCTGTCTGCCAGTGTGAACACGCCGATGACGAGCAACGAAGTGATGAGGAACACGTAGCGAGTGACTTTCCCCGCCAAATCGCTGATGCGCTCGTGTTCGCCGCGAGACCACATCTTCGACGTCGAGTGGAGCATGAGCGTCTGGAACGCCGTTGGAATTAACCAGATGTACTCGGCGAGTTCCAACGCGGCCTTGTAGAATCCGGTTTGCTCACCGCTGACGAGCAACCGCAGCATCATGATGTCCACGTGGAACAGCGACGTCATCAGCAACACGAGGACGATGTTCAATCCGTTGAACGACAGCAACTCTCGATACGGGAGCGACGACATCGGTTTACGAATTGCCGCACGAATCGATAGCCGACGGGACAAGACGATGACCCCGACGAGCAGTACGACAGTCGAACCGATGGCTTGGGCGACGAGAAAACCAGCGACACCCAGTCCAATACTCGCCAATCCGAGGCCGACGCCGACTAAGATGATTTTCTCGACGACGGTGAGTGATTCAGAGTACGGTTCGAGTCCAAGTCCGAGCAAGGCACGACGGATGAACGAGCGAAGTTGGACGGTAATGACGAGTACTGCAAGGAGATAGAAGTACACCTCGAACTCTCGGTCTAACACCTGTTGTAGGACGCCTGAGGCAGTAAGAAGCACGAGCGTTACGCTTCCGATGACTGCCAGCACTACCGCGAGTTTCAGATAGAATCCGACGACACCGGCTTGCCATCTATCGACATCTCCTCGCTCTTCGGCGATGAACTTCTGTGTTCCTTCGGTCACGCCTGAGCTAACTAGAATCATGAGCAGCGAAAACGTCGATAAGAGAAATGCGTAGTTCCCGTACCCGGTCGGGCCGAGTACGCGGACGATGAGTGGGAGCGAAAGGATACCAACTACCGAGGTCAGTATTTTCCCGTTCAAAATCGACAGGAACCCACTCGTAAGGTCTCGACTCATCTTTCAACGATTCCACGTGACTGGTCATTGTAATGGAGAGTCTATCCGCACGATGACTCCCCGCAATTGGTCGGTTTTCGCCGCAAGGCTGACCGCTGACTCGGTCGCTTTCTGACTCTACCTGTGACGTGACATCGAATCAGCAAATATCGGCCCAATAGATGACACCCAATTGAATTTTTGACTGACTGTCTTCCCTCTTCGAAGTAAGTTGAATAATTGTACGTTAATCCATACTATCGGCTGAAATTGTTGTCTTTGACCACTAGGAGTTATAAGATGTCTGTTTAATTTCTAGTTCGAGAGACAAATTAATCCTATCCAAAATGGTGAATTTTTGGATTAATAGTCTACTAATCGTGTATTGACTTGATGAATATCTGGATATCATATGCAAACCATCCGCAACTAAATTAATATCATCTGCGAGAAGCTGGTAAAATTGCTTAATGAGCCACATTAGTGGGGGATTAGTATGTCAGAGGACAGCCGTCAGGAAGAGCGGCCAAACGAATTTGATCGACGATCATATCTTAAAATAGCGGGGAGTGCGCTCTTAGCGGGCGCAGTTGGTACGGGAAGTATGGGAACCGCCGCGGCCGCGGAGTACGACGAGATTGTTGTTGGCGCTGGCGAGACGTTTACCGCACGAGTCGGCTCGGGAGAGACGTTCGAGAACAAACTCATCGACATCTCGGCACCGGGTGCGACGTTCGATATCGAAGCCAGCGGAAGCGACTGGGTCGTCCGTAACATCGGTATCAAAGGCATCTGGGACGTCTACGAGAAGGCAGAACCATTCCGGGCACGCGTCGATGAAGGCGGAACCGGTCTCATCGAAAACTACTACTTCGCGGATGGATGTCCTGACGACGAATACGCTGGTGTCACAGGAATCTACGTCTACCGAACGCACGGTGGCGACCTGACTATCAACCAGACGAACATCCAAGACCTGCCGGACAACGCGATTTACGCGAGTACGCCAGGCTACCCCGAAGAGACCGTTGGCGACAACCGCTACCCGGGCAACGGTGGCACCGTCGTCATCAAGAACTCCTACGCCGAGGGATGCCGTGCATCCCACTTCCGTGTGGGAACGACGGGTTCGCGTATCGAGAACTGTGTCGCCGTCGGCGGCGACCAAGGTGACCGCGGTGTCTGGGCGCGCTTCAACGACATTCAGGTCGTGGGATGCAGTCTGACGGGTCACGCACAGGGTGACATCGCCTGTGGGACCTACCAGTGGCCCGACGGAACCGATGCGACGGTCTCTCCCAAAGACACGTACTTCGAGACGACCGACAACACTCTCACGTACCGCGGGACCGTTCTCGGCGGCTCTTCGGGTTCGCCGACCAAGTCGCTCCCCGCTGGTGCTCCGGCGAGTGCTGAAGAAGCCGCGATGGGTGGCTCATCGACGGACTCGTCGACCGGCGGCGGCAGTAGCACGAGTGACGTAACCGACTTGGCAAACACGCTCACGGTCGAAACCGTCGAAGGCGGCCCGCTCGTCGAGTACGAGTTCACCGTCGATGGGACCGTCGCCAAAGGCGCTGACGCCGAAAATTCCGACACGCTGGCGTCGAACGGCGACGGCACGACGACGGTCACCGGTAAGACCGGCAACGGCTACGCCGACGACTTCCAGTTCGATGGCGAACTACTCGACTTCGCCGCCAACGTCGATGCCGAGAATTACAGCGTCCTCGTCAACGGCGAAGAAGTGTCGTTCGAATCGACGAGCGCGCTCACGGTCGAGACCGTCGAAGGCGGCCCACTCGTCGAGTACGAGTTCACGGTCGATGGCGACGTGACGAAGGGCGCAGACGCCGAGAACTCCGATACTGTGACCGCGAACGGTGACGGCACGACGACGGTCTCTGGCAAGTCCGGCAACGGCTACGCCGACGACTTCGAGTTCACGGGCGAACTGCTCGATTTCACCGCAAACGTCACCGCCGAGAACTACAGCGTCTTTGTCGATGGCGAGGAGATCGAAGTTTCGTCCACGAACACACTCACCGTCGAGACGAATCAAGGCGGCCCGCTCGTGCGCTACGAGTTCACCGTCAACGGCACGGTGTCGAAGGGCTCCGAATCCGAAGGCTCTGAGAAGGTTTCGTCGAACGGCGACGGCACGACGACGGTCTCTGGGAAGACCGGCAACGGCTACGCCGACGACTTCGAGTTCGTCGGCTGGCTCACGGACTTCACTGCGGACGCCGCCGCCGCAGACTACCGCGTACTCGTAAACGGCGAGGAGGTGGACTCGCTCTAAGCGCACCTCATTCGAACATACGAACCCTTCTGCAAGCCACTCACGTGGCTAGCGGCACGATGTCGTTACTCGTGTCGTGGTTCGACGGGGATAGTCGTCCCCAACCCGGACCAAACATTCATTCTTCAATCCGCTGTCTTGTTAGACAAGACAATGCAGGCTGACGACGAGCGAGAGACATCGGAAGGTGAAGATTCGTTCTTCGAGTTTCGTGATTTTCCTTCGCTCGGAACACGAGGTGACGTGTCTGACTCTCCAAACTCGCCTCCTGCACGCGACGACTCTCGAACCGAGTTCGGTCGTCGCTCGCTTCTCAAAGCCGTCGGGAGTGTGTTGCTCGCAATCGCAGTCGGAATCACGAGTCTTTGGGCCGCTGACAATACGCTTCCTGAATACGAAGAAGTCACCGTCGCGGCCGGAGAGACGTACACGGCCCGAGTCGGGTCGGGTGAGACGCTCGAGAACAAACTCATCGACATCTCAGCACCGGGTGCGACGTTCGATATCGAAGCCAACGGGGCCAACTGGGTCGTCCGCAACGTCGGCATCAAAGGTGTCTGGGACCAGTACCAGAAAGCAGAGCCATTTCGAGCGCGTGTGGATGAGGGCGGAACTGGCCTCATCGAGAATTTCTACTTCGCGGATGGCTGTCCCGACGACGAGTACGACGGGGTGACCGGCATCTACGTCTATCGCACGCACGAAGGCCATTTGACCATCAACCAGACGAACATCCAAGACCTGCCAGACAACGCAATTTACGCGAGTACGCCGGGCTATCCACAGGAGACTGTTGCCAATCGACTCCCCGGGAAAGGTGGTACTGTCGTTATCAAGAACTCCTACGCCGAGGGATGCCGAGCATCGCACTTCCGTGTGGGAACGACGGGTTCGCGTATCGAGAACTGTGTTGCAGTCGGCGGCGACCAAGGTGACCGCGGTGTGTGGGCTCGATTCAACGATATCGAGGTGATCAACTGCCACCTGAGTGGTCACGCCCGCGGCGATGTCGCCTGTGGAACGTTCGAGTGGCCAGCAGGTCTCGACGCGAGAGTCAGCGTCGTCGATACGTACTTCGAGACAACCGACGTTGGGCTCTTCTACCGTGGCACGGTGTTGGGTCTCCCAGCAGGTTCACCTGACTCGGTGCTTCCACCGATTCCACGAACCGCCGAGGAGGCGGCCAAAGGCATCGCACGGGCGACGAAAACGGCGACGACCGACACCTGAGTCTGGAACTGTATCGCTCTCGAATCGTCGTTCGTTTCCCGGTACGACGACGCACTGACTCATTTTTGCACTGGCAAACTGGCCGGTCAACCGACCCATAACTATCCACCAAGGACACCACGTTTCGCGTACGGAACTGTACACACTCGCTTCAACGTGATACCATGACACATACGCAGAAACTCCTCATCGTCGGCCCGAAAGGGACTGGCGGCATCGACCGATATATCACGGAACAACAGCGGCATCTCAGCAACCGCATGGACGTCCGTGTCTATACGAAGTACTCATCGCCCGAGGGCGAGGGACTCGAACGCGGCATCCGAATGGTACTGTCGTCGCTCTGGGCAATGCTCTTGTTTCCGTTCCAACCTCGCCCGGATGTCGTTCACGTCCACACCTCGCATACGTACTCGTTCTACCGGTCGGCATTCTTCGTCCTGTTCTCGACGTACGTGTGGAACGCCCCCGTCGTGCTACACATCCACGGGTCGTCGTTCGACGAATTCCTGAACACGGGATCTCCCATCGTCAAACGCCTCCAATCGGTCGTCTTCGACACCGTCGACGACGTGGTCGTACTCTCAGAATACTGGCGCGGCGTCGTCTCACCGCTCGCAGATGAGGAGAAAATCCACGTCCTTGCGAACGCCGTGGACCCGAGTGAATACAGTCCAACCTACGACGCCGACCCAATTCACCTGGTCTTCGTCTCGAACCTCATCGAGCGAAAGGGTGTCCTCGAACTTCTCGACGCTATCGAGCGGCTCGAAGAGATGTCTGACCTCTCTTTCCGGGTGACTATCGGTGGCGGTGGCCCGCTTGCAGACCGTGTCGAGGCGGTTGCACGGAAGTACGACAACGTCGAGTATCTCGGGTTCGTCACCGAAAAAGAAAAACGCGACTTGCTCAGCAGCGGGTCGATTTTCGCCTTACCGACCTACGCCGAAGGATTGCCGATTGCGATGCTCGAAGGTATGGCCGGTGGGAACGCCATCGTCTCCACGCCTGTCGGCAGTATTCCCGAAGTCATCACGAACGAACGCGGTCTGCTCGTCGAACCCGGTGACGCGAGTGGGCTGACGACGGCGCTCGAACAACTCATTCGCGACCCGAAACTCACCTCGAAGATGGGACGTGGCAACCGAACCCTCATCGAAGAGCAGTACTCGTGGCAGGCGACGGCGAACAACCTCGTCGATATGTACGCAAAAGCGGACTAGTTTGAAAGTATGAGTGTCCTGATTTCTGTATTGTTTTCCCCAGTTTCGATAGTTTTCTGGTTAGAATGACGCTTACTACCACGTTCTCGCGTCAATACCCAGTCGATACGTATGGCACCTACGACGATTTGCCGTCTTGAGTCACCGGGCTCTTCACCGTACCTCTGCCCAACAGGAGGGGCACGCTGATGGTCGCAAACCGGGTTCTGGTGTTGGATACGAACCTCAGACAGGGGCTCGTAACCCTCCGGAATTTAGGCCAACACGGCATCGAAATCACTGCTGGGTCGACCACTGACCTCAACCCCGGTGCATACTCGAAGTACGCAACCCGCTCTCTCTGCTATCCCTCACCGCTTACTGACGAGGTGGGCTTTGCCGATGCAATCGAGGCTGAACTCCGCGCACGAGAGTACGATATGGTCGTCGGACTCGGCAACGCGACCATCCCCGCGCTCACGAAACACCGCGAGCGGTTCGAGCAGTACACGGCCATTCCCTATCCGCCACACGACCGACTGATGATTGGGTTCGACAAGTGGGATAGCTACCAAGCGGCCTGTGACGCTGGGATTCCCGTTCCGAAGAGTGTCTTGCCCGACGATATCGACTTCGAAGCGGTCGAATCAGAGATTGGCTACCCAGTGGTGTTGAAACCTCGCCAGAGCCACAGTCGTCATGGTTTCGTCGTGTGCCACTCGCAGGCTGAACTCGAAACAGCCTACCGAAATCGAAATCGAGAGCTTGGTTCTTATCTCATCCAAGAGTACATCCCGAGCGACGGCGAGATGGGCGTGTACACGCTCTACGACTGGTCGTCGAACCTCGTGGGTCTCACCGTCCAACGACGGCTTCGAACCAACCCACCAGAGGGTGGTATCAGCACGCTCCGTGAGACGATTGACCACCCGGTGGCCGTTCAGTATGCAGACAAATTGCTTCGGTCGATCGATTGGACGTGCGCGGCCATGGTCGAGTATCGAATCGATAGCCGCGATGGCGTGCCTAAGATGCTCGAAATCAATCCCCGATTCTGGGGGAGTATGGCACTCTCCGTCTTTGCAGGCGTCGAATTCCCGTATCTCCTCTATCAACTCGTGACGACTGGTACGTGTGAGTCGCAGTGTTCGTACAATGTCGGCGTCCAAGCACAGCACTTCCCGGGTGAAATCGGGCAGTTGCTCGGTCGCCCGGACAAGCTTACTGCCGCCCGTGAACTCTTCAAACGGCCGTCTGTGCCTCGGACGTACGACGTACTTGGCCGCGACGACCCGGCGGCATCGATTGCGTATCTCGCGTTGAACGCACAACAACTCGCCGCACCTGTCGTCGAGCGACTCGTTCAGTCGGCTACGTTTCGGGGGTCGCGGCGGATGAACCCCGTCGCCGACGTGCTGAGTCGAATACGGTGACGTAGTCGCGTTCGTGAATACCGAAACACCCTCGATTTTTCTCTGCTCGGCGAACAAACACCTATAAAGCATTCTGTGAGTGACACGTTCTCACGATGCCCAGGCCCAACGTAGCTGCACGAAAGTCGCCGACGTGGCCGACTCCAACGCCGGAACAAATTGAGGTCGTCATTCTCGGCACCTACCACATGGACAACCCCGGATTAGATGCGGCAAACGTCGATGCCGACGACGTACTGAGCGACGACCGACAACGGGAACTCACCGAACTGGTCTCGAACCTCGAAGCTATCGACCCGGATTTCGTCGCTGTCGAGCGCCCTGCATCTGCGGCGGACGCAGTACAGGACGCCTATTTGCAATATCGCGACGGCGGTTTTTCGTACGGCGAAGCACACGCGCTCAATGCCATGCATCCGGAGCGTGACGATGCGCGACAGCGAAGTCGAAGTGAAGTCGTCCAAATCGGATTCAGACTGGCCGACCGATTCGGCCACGACCGTGTCGTTCCGGTCGATGTTCCAGAAGACCTCGGTGACAGCCCGGACTTAGATGCACTCGAAGCAGATGGGTTCGAACCAACGCCAAAGCGAGACGTTCCGCGACTCGATACCAGAGCCCTAGAGGAATCGCTCACCGAGCGCCTCAAAACCTCGTCTATTCCTGCATACCATCGCTTTCTCAACGAAGAGGCCGCACTCCACTACAACGACGGAATGTACGACCAGTTCCTTCAGATGGGTACAGACGAGAACTACGCCGGACCCGACGCACTCGCTCGGTGGTATCGACGAAATCTTCGCATGGTCCACAACATCTGGCGCGCCGTGGACGACGATACTGAGCGCGTCCTCTTCATCGTCGGGTCTGGTCACGTCCACATTCTTCGACATCTACTCACCGAGTTCCCACAGTTCTGCCCGGTGAGTCCGCTTCCGTACCTCCCGCGTGAGGACTAGCCACTGGCGTCGTCAGTTCGCTCGGCTACAACGTCGATAGAAGAGAATCGGTTGTTGATCGGGAAGTACAGGTTGCTGAAAATGCGTCGTTCTCGAACTGCTCGGTCGGTTGCCTCGGCTACTTGCGGGGTTGACTACCGGCGCAGTTTTCGTCGCCCGGAACTCGAAATCTCGTCGCTCTCTTGTCTGTCACTTAGCATCGCCCCGAGGAGCGAGACGATGCCGAGAATCGACACCTGCATCGAGGGCTTTGTCTCGCCGTGTCTCGTGAGTAATCTCCACCCTGTCTGGAGGACACCGAAGAGCGTTGCGAGCGCGCCGAAGACGTAGAGGATGGCCACCGGGTGTACACCCGATTTCGTGTACTTCACCCACAGACGCCAGATGAAGTTCCGTAAGAGGAGCGTCGAGAGTTTGGGAATGAACGTCGAGTATCGGATTCCACTCTCTTCGTCGCCGTAGCGGGAGGGCATCGGGACGCTCGCCACGCGCTTGTCGTGTACGTTGAGTTTGACGAGCATGTCGTTGAGGAACCCGTACTGGTCGTAGAGGTCGTCCATGTCGATGTCGCGGAGGGTTTCAGCAGAGACTGCGGTGTAGCCGTTCTGGGGGTCGCGGATGTGCCAGTAGCCACTGGAGATTCGCGTCAATCCCATGAGGAGGACGTTTCCGAACAGGCGGAACGGAGGCATGCCGACGAGGTGGTGAGTACTGCTGAGTCGGTTTCCAACCGAGTAGTCGGCTTCGCCCGAGACCACGGGGTCGAGAATCGTATCGAGAATATCGGGGTCCATCTGTCCGTCACCGTCCATGACGGCGATGACCTCCATCCCGTCGTCGAGTGCGCGGCGGTAGCCTGTCTTCACTGCTGCGCCGCGACCCTGTTGGGTTTCGTGTCGAATAGGAACGATTCGCGATTCGAATCGTTGGCCACCATCGGTCGCGAATGGTGCGACCTGCTGTGTCGTCACCTGTTCTGTGTGTTCGAGGATTTCGTTCCAGGTTCCATCGACCGAGCAGTCATCGACGACGTACGCTCGGTCCACAAATGCTGGCATCGTGTCGATAACTGGCCCGATAAACGACTCTTCGTTGTGTGCTGGGACGACGACACCGATTGCCTTACCGCGGTACATTCAGACCTCCGTGCCCAGTTGCGGCCGACTGAGCAGATTCGACTTGAGTGAACTCCTCCGGCAGGACCAGTGTCTGCGTGGAAGATTTCGAGAACATTAGACACATTTTCTGGTTCAGGTCCAGATTGTGTCAGAAACATCTTTGTTAATCGCCACCGACCCGTGTCAACGAATATTCAGTCATTGAACAACCAATTTCAATAGTCAGGGTGGCTGAGATGTGTATCTGAGAGAAATCGTGCCTTCGTTTTCTGTTCGAATGTCCAGATAAAGACCCGTTTCAGGACGCCGAATATGTCTGAAAAATATTATACTAACACTGTCTGTCTGGATTGTGAGATATTCACATTTGGCGACATAATTTGACACAGCGTTGTCTCCTCGGTCTTTACAGGCACCTAGCGGGTCAGTGGGAACCTTGACTCTGTGACTCGCTGTGTTCGCCCCGCTCGGCTTTGGATACAGACTCGAATCTCTTCGGGGTGCTATTGGTGGTGATTAAAATGGGATGGACGGCGTGTACCACCGCCTAATGTGGGCCTTAGAGGATGTCGTCATCGATACCGCCGGGGTCACCGGCAGTATCGAAGAGGTTGTTCTGGGCGCTCTCGACGAAATCGGACCGAATCGCGCTCTCTTCTTCGACGGGGGCACCGTAGGCGTCCATCCCCATCGAAAGCAGTTCTTCGACTGCTTGCTCTTCAGTAATGAATTCTTCATCTACCAACTGCTCGAACTCCACGAGCAGTTCGTCGGGCAGGTTCACTTCAACGACGGGCATTACCCTCGGTTCGTACTCAACGTACTTGAGCAACCGGGTGTGACACAGACAGATAACCGGGTCGCTTATGACTGTTCCCTCGGTGTGTCACTGTAGTTGACTGTCCGTATTTGCTGATGGTGCAGGCACACTCGAACGCTCGGAGGACGACTCACATGACACACGACCCTGACTCACAATCTGACGGTGTCGTGGGTGAGTCCGCTCCCGACGAACTCGACTGGCTTCCCGAACGTATCTCGCTTCCGAGCGTCGAATGGGTCATCTACCCACCCGGCGAACCTCGCCCGGCAAACTTCGCACTTCGATTCGAAAAGGCAGTGCCGACTGCGCTCGTGGGAACGGAGTCCGGTGATTCACCGGGCGTCCACGTCCTTCCGCATCCCGGTGGCCTGTCGGTCTCTGCGCGACTCGGTGGCCTCCTCGACGATTCGATTCGAGAGTTTCAGCACCCAGAAACCGAAGTGGACCGCACAGAAATCGCGTCGTGGGTTCAGACGTGGGTCGAATCCCTCGATAAGCGAACCGAATTCGAACGGATCCGGTCGGCGTGCGGTCCGGTTCCCAACGCAGGTGAGACGGTTGCGCGCGCGCTCTTCGAACACTTTGGCCGCGCGGATACTGTCGCCGCGTTCATCCTCGACCGAGATACGAGCGCACTGTGTTCCGTCTCGGGTATCGCCGACCAGACCGCCGACGAGTTGGTCGTCCACTACGGCACCGACACCGAGTGGGACTACTACCGAAGCCGACAGTCGGGGTCCCGCGAGAGCCTCGACGATTGAGGCGTAGCGAGCATATCGCCCGGCCACTCCCCCCGAACTATCGGTGAGTAAAACAGATTTTTGACTCTCACGTAGGATTATGCACTCATCGAGTGAGATACAGATATGTCCCCGACACGTCGAACGATGCTTCGCTCGCTCGGACTCGTTTCTCTGTCTGCGCTCGCGGGCTGTCTCGGCGGTACTGCTCAACCAGACGATGGACTCACAGACACGCCCGGTGATTCAACGATGACCGACAACCCAGGCGGCACACGACCGACAGGAACCGGCGGACCAGGCATCTCGCTCAGAAGCGTCGATGCTGCGCCCGACATCCCAATCGAACCCGCGGTGGATGTGAGCGAAGATGTGGCGACAGACGAACACCCACCACAGATTCAGGTCACCCTGACGAACACGAGCGATTCGGAGATACTCGTGGGCGAAGGTCGAGCTATCTTCTTCGAATACGTCACCGATGACTCGCGTGAACTCATGTTCCTCCCGGCAGAACAAGAGTGGCCTGCTGAAGCGGGATGCTGGCGATTGTCGGAAGGCATCCTTATCACCGAAGAGTACCGCATGGAGACGTTCGCCCCCGGCGAGTCGAAGACGAAATTCGTTGACCTCTACGGGATGGCCAAAGAGGGCGAAGACAGTTGTCTCCCAGTCGGTGAGTTCCGATTCGAGACGCAGATTTCCGCGCAGGGAGAGATGGGTAGTAGCGATGACTCACAATCTGCGACGTGGGGCTTCTCTCTCGTTCTGGAATAACTGATATTCGGGCTTTCTAACCTACTAAATTGAATATTCTGACTTTCCGAGGCCGAAGAGTTGATAACGACTGATTCCCTCTCGTGGGCAAGCGTGTACGAGAGACTGTTCGCGGTCCGCGACCGCATCCGGACGGGGATACTCGCCGCGTTCGAAGCACAGCACACGCCGCACGAGATTGCGCTGAGCTTCGCGTTCGGCGTGTTCGTGACGGTTCTCCCAACTGCTGGAACCGCGCTTGCTCTGTTCGTATTAATCTCGTACTATTTCGAACGCGCGAGCAAACTCGCCCTCGGCGCGACGGTCGTCATTTTCAATCCACCGGTCAAGTGGGCGCTCTACGGGGCGAGCTTTTGGCTTGGGTCGTTCCTCCTCGGGCCGGTCGGAACAGCACCAGTAGACCCGACCCAGTTCACGCTCGATGCTGGCTACGACATCATCATCCGACAACTGCTCGGCAACGCCATCTTCGCGGTCGGACTGTCGATACTCGGGTACGTACTCGTCTTCGGTATCACACAGGTCTACTACCGACGAGAGGCGACCACTCCGACGTTCGACTTCTCGTAGGCTGCCAAAATAATTGAATTGCTGACATTCTATACCGGTTTCATACACCACCATGTCCGCAGTTATCCACAACTTCAGCGACTTCTCTGCGTGGGTATCCGGGTTACCGTCTGTGACTCTGAATCTGATTCTTCGTCACCGAAAACTGCTGCGAGTCGTGTTCGCATGGCTTCTCTTCGGAATGCACGTCGCCGCTCCTCAGACAGGTAGTTGGACATGACCACTTCGGCACTCTTCGAACCTTGGTCGGCGGCGATGCCCTCTAACTGTGCGACCATCGATTCGACGGCCGCCTGATACGTGGTGTACCAAAACCGACGACACAGTTTGGCCGTCGGCGTTTCGCCATCGACGCGGACGCCCGCGCTGTCTGCGAGGCGCTTGAATCGACGGTTGACTGTCTCGCGTGCGATGTACCCTGTTTCGGACCGCGAAGAGGGGAATATCGCTCCCGTCCACTCGTTGTCTCCGGCGAGACCGTCGATTCGCTGGCGAACTGCCTCGGTTCCGTAGAGGAGTGCCACCGTTCCCGGTCCGTTCTTCCGCTCGCTAAAGGCGATGTGCGGGTCGTCGTCGCTCAGCGTGAACTGCGATGCATCGAGCGTTGCGAGTTCGTTTGGCCGAAGTCCCCACCCGGCGAGTCCGAGGACCAGCAGTCGTTCTTCGAGGCTCTCGGCGGCCTGATACACCGACCGAACCTGCGCTGCGGTCATCGTCTGGTTGTCTGGTTGCCCTTGCTCCCACCGGAATTGCTTTGCTGCGTTCGCAACCGGGTTGTACCGCGCTCGTCGGAAATCGACCAGGTAGTCGTAAAATGCGCGGACCGTTTGAAGGTACGCGAGTTTCGTCCCATCGGTCGTCAACTGGTTGCCGAACTCGTCGAGGACGCGCAAACAGCGGTCGATTTCGTCGGGCTCTGTGTCTCTATCGCTGAGGTGGTCCAAGAGACTTGCCTCCCCGTGGAGTCGGCGGTATATCCGTGCGAACCGTGCGAGGTGCGTTCGCCGAGTAGGGAGTGTCGTCTCCGCGAGTCCTCGTCGCGTTTCGAGCATGTCGAGGTAGGACTCGAAGGCTCGGATAGTTGATTCGTCTTCGATTCCCCAGTCGTACCCCTGCGAGTCGCCGTCGCCGACACCGACAACGTCCACGAAGAACTCTCTTGGCGTCAATCCGTGTTTTTCGCGCAGTGCGTACGCGATACCTGACCATCCTTGCTCGGCCAACCACGCGTAGGTCGGTGCGTCGCTCGTTGGGTCCATTCCATCGCGGTCCATCGCGGGCGCAACCACCTCCCAATAATAGGCTTCGAGTTCGTCGAGGGATTTTCGAGACCAGTTCATTCGTGGCTTCCCCGTGGACGCGTTCTCTCTCGACGACTGCGCAACTCCATCATCTCAGTTCACCGTCCGTTGGAGACAAAGTGTTTTCTCTCGACTACTGAGTGAGACGTGGATATTCTCCCTCCAAACTACGTGTTCATTCGTGAATAGAATTTCACAAAAATCACAATATTGGTGGTTGGCCATTCATAACTCTCTTATGATATTCTCTATCTCTGCTCTATTACAATGTTTACAAATTGTAAAATGCCTTGTCATTAACGATTAAGCACGACTTTCGTAGTGGTTCGTTCCTCGAACTAGGTGAGCCAGTTGCACTTGTGTTGTTAACCACTCTGTTGTACACTCATTTGTTTGTCGCCTACTTTCCAAGTAAAATGCACTACTCTCTTCTTCTCACTCGTCCACAGAACAGCCACACGATCCGTGGTGAATTAACTCATCGAACCCGTATTGGCGACCACATTCGGTACACAACACTTGGATATCGACGAGTACGTCGGCAGACCCAATTTCGAGGGTTTCGCGGTGTTCGAGCGACTCGAGTGCGCTTTCGGTGACCGCGACGAGTCGCCCGCGGAGTCGCTGGACTCGCTCTGTCGGGTCACTTTGTCGTCGTGCTTTCGACGCTCCTCGGTAGGACGTAAGATACGTGTGGATTGCTTGGTGGGAGACGAAATCTTTCTGTAATTGGTCGATATCTACCCCTGCTCGCTCTAAGCGTCCACGCGTGCGCGTCCGCTCTGCACCAGTCGCACTGTCGTCTGTCAGTGCCTCGTACAGCGACTCGATTTCTCCATCCAGCAGGTCGAGACCGACGTCGGTCGTTGCGCGTTGCAGGAGTTCGAGATTGAATGCACGCGCGAGCGTTCGCAGGCTATCGTCGTCTTCGTCTGCCGTCCACCGCGCTTCGAGTTCGTCCCCAAACCCGTCGAATCCGTAGGTTTCGATGAGACGCCCCACCTTCGAATCCGTCGGGTCTGCACGCACATCTGCCATTACTTATCACAACTTCCCCAACAAAATAAGCGTACCCATTACACTCGTACTTCTGTAATCCAACACGAAATGTTATCACGGGTCACCTAGTACGTAGTCCAATGACTCTTACTACGAGTGCCTCAGAGGTCTCTGTTGAGGCACAGAACATCGGCGGTATCGAGGACACGTCTGTCGTTTTCGAACCCGGTATCACGATTCTCGTCGGACGAAATGCCACCAACAGAACCTCGTTTTTGCAGGCGTTGATGGCCGCACTCGGTAGTAATCGGGCCTCGCTCAAAGCGGACGCCGACGAAGGACGTGTCACACTCTCTATCGACGACGAAACCTACACGCGAACACTTCGCCGAGAGGGGTCGAACGTCGTCACCGGCGGGTCTCCGTATCTCGACGACCCGATGCTCGCCGACCTCTTTGCGTTCCTCTTGGAGTCGAACGAGGTCCGCCGCGCAGTCGAACGTGGCGACGACCTCCGAGAACTCATCATGCGTCCGGTCGATACGACGGCTATCGAGGCTGAAATCGCCCAGCTCGAAGCCGAACGCCGTTCTGTCAGCAAGCGATTGGAAACAGCAGACGATATCGACCAGACCATCCACTCGCTCGAACAACGCGAGGCCGACCTCGAAGACGAAATCGAGGGGGCCCGAGAGCGATGTGCCGACCTCGAAGACAAAATCGAGGCCGAAGAAGAAGCCGAGTCACGAAGCGGTGACGAACTCTTCGACCGCCTCAACGACCTGCGCTCGTCGCTCGAAAACGTCAGATTCCGTCTCGAAACCGAACGGCAGAGCCTCGAAGCACTCATCGACGACGAGGCCACGATTCGAGAGGAACTCGACAAACTCCCCGACGAGAGCCACGACTCGCCCGACGACCTCGAATCTCAACTCTCGACGCGCCGCGAGCGAGTTCGACAAATCGAGTCGCAGATGAACGAACTCCAGAACATCATCCGCGTCAACGAATCCATGCTCTCGGGGACGAATCGTAACATTGCGAACGTCCTTCGCGGCGAGGGGAAGCGAGATGTGACGAAAGGACTGCTCGAAGACGACCAAATCGTCTGTTGGACCTGCGGGTCGGAAGTCGATTCCCAGACCATCGAAGCGACCATCGACAACCTTCAGTCGTACCGCGCGACGCTCGCATCCGAGCGACGAAATGCGAGAGAAGCTATCGACGACCTTTCGGACCGCCTCGATACCATCGAATCGCGGCAGAATCGCCGCCGTGAACTCGACACTCGCCTCGAACAGACGGTTGCCGAGCGCGAGGAGACGACAGCACGTATCGATGACCTCGAAGCACGGCAGGAAGAACTCCGTGAGGAGATCACAACCGTCGAAGCAGAAGTCGAAGACATCGACGACGAACGCGACGAACTGGTCGAACTCCACTCGCAGGCGAATCGGGCCGAACTCGAGCGCGACCGCCTCGAAACCGAGCGTGAACGCGTGCGGGAACGACTGGACGAAGCCCAGATGCGCAAGGACGAACTCGCAGAACTCCGAGCGCGACGCGACGAGATCGACGACGAAATTCACAACCTGCGTGGACGCATCGACCGTATCGAATCGAACGCCGTCGAGGCGTTCAACGACCACATGGAGCGCGTCCTCGAAATTCTCGACTACGGAAACGTCGAACGCGTCTGGATAGAACGCATCCAGCGGGAGTCTAACGGGCGTTCGGACGACGCCCACGAATTCGTGCTTCATATCGTCCGTGAGACGAAGATGGGAACAGTCTACGAAGACACGATCGACCACCTGAGCGAGAGCGAGCGTGAGGTCATCGGACTAATTTTCGCCCTCGCGGGTTACCTCGTTCACGACGTGGCTCAACAGGTGCCATTCCTCTTGCTCGACTCGCTGGAGGCAATCGATTCTCAGCGTATCTCGGCACTCGTCGAATACATCCACGAACACGCCGAGTTCGTCGTCGTCGCACTCCTCCCCGAGGATGCCGCGGCACTCGACGATGAACACGCGAGAATCACGGAAATCTAAGGGCTCTCTCGGTCGAATTTCGGATTGAACTGTCGTTCTCAGTTTGTGAACCGTCACTGAATGTGTGTGAAAAACAGACTGTGTATTAGCTGAACGTCGGGAATTCGTCGTCTGACTCTTCCATGTTGACGTTGACTTCGATGACGTTCGCCGTGTTGACGACGCTCTCGATGATACGCTCGTGGTAGTCTGGTTGCTTCATTCGACGGACTGGACCAGAGACGCTAATCGACCCGAGGACGCGCCCATGGCGGTTGGTGACGGGCGCGCCGATTGCTTGGAGGCCCGTAATCTCTTCTTCGTCGTTGAGCGAGTAGCCCCGGTCTCGGATGGTCTCCAGTTCTTCGAAGAGGTCGTCGCGGTCGGTGATGGTGCGGTCCGTCTTTTGCGGAAGACCGTACTGGTCAACAATCCAGTTCACGCGCTCGCGTGGGAGGTGCGCGAGAATCGCTTTTCCAGTCGCCGAAAAGTGGAGGTAATCGGCCTGCTGAAGCTTGTTCACCTGGTAATCTGCACCGACTGCTTTCTCACCGCGAACCTTGTAGAGGTTGATACCCAACCCGTGCTGTTCGGTCGCGAGGTGGGCGTACTCGCCGGTCTTCGCGGCGAGTTCTTCTAACTCTGATTTTCCGATTCGGTAGAGGATGTTCTGATATCTCACGTACTCGCCGACGAGCAAGAACTGCAACGAGAGGCGGTAGGTGTCCTCTTCTTTCACCACGAACCGCTCGCTTCTGAGCGTACTGAGATAGTTGTAGACGACGCTCTTCGAGAGGTCGAGGTGGTTGGCTAACTCTGTCACGCGCGCGCCGTCTAACTCTTCGAGCGCACGGATGACATCGAACGCACGAGACACCGTCTTGAGGGTCCGCGGCGAGCCGGTCGTGGGTTCGTCTGCCATAGCATACATCCCGGATGCATCCCCATATGTGTTTGTATTTCACGAACTACTGCAACTAGTGAAACCCGCTCATATCCCGACATATGGTCAGTATTCACGAAATAGGTACTCAACTCACATTGCAATTTCGTACTCGTTGGGTTCTGTATCGCAATAATTCACTAATTACAAATTGCTGTTCACATATGGTGTACGCGTCAGACTCGTGTCTGACTCTGTGCAGGTAACGTCGCATGGTTTGTTTCAGGATGCTTTCAGGCGCTCACAGAACGGGTAACCGACGGTGACAGTTGCTCACGGTGGAGCATACGAGAGAGAAAACTCGGTCTATCGAACTACTCGGTCGCCAGCGAGGCGAGTGCCCCGGCGAGAACCTGCGTCGCTTTTGCACAGTCTTCCCAGTCGGTCCATTCGAGCGGATTGTGCGAGATTCCGTCTCTAGAGGGTGCGAACAGGAGGGCGGCATCGGTTACTTCCGCGACGTGCATCGTGTCGTGACCAGCACCGGAGTGTAACTCGAGCGTCTCGAGACCAGCGTCGACGCCAGCATCGTGTAGTGCGGTTCGGCACCGCTCGCTCATCTCGATGGGTTGGCGATTCCACGGGTGTTCCAGCGAGGTCTCGACGGGCCGCTCGTCTTCGATGCGGGCGAGACTTGTTCGCGCCTCGTCGATGATGTACTCGATAGAGTCGTAGTCAACGTCTCGAACGTCGATTGTCAGTGAGACGGTCCCGGGAATGACGTTCGGTGCATTCGGCGAGACTTCGAGCTTACCGACGGTTCCGACTGCCGTCTCCGAGATAGCACCGCGCTCGTTCGTCGCCTGCTCGACGTCGAGGATGAATTCGCTCGCTGCAGTGAGTGCGTCCGAGCGGTCGTCCATGAGCGTCGAACCGGCGTGATTGGCTTCGCCCGTGATTTCGACGTTGCAACGAGAGAGACCGACGATACTGGTGACCACACCAGCGGGAACGTTCGCGTCTTCGAGTCGTTCGGACTGTTCGATGTGGAGTTCTATCCACGAATCCCACTGGGAGGCGTCGAGTTGACTTTCGCCGCGATAGCCGATATCGGCCAGCGCGTCACCGAGCGGAATGCCGTCTTCGTCTTCGATTTCGAGTGCCTCTTCGACGCTCATGTCGCCGACGGCGACCGCAGACCCGATGAGACCGCCACCGAATCGCTGTCCCTCTTCTTCGGTGAAGTTGACGACTTCGACGGGTCGGACTGGTTCGACGCCTGCGTCTTGCATCGCTCGAACACTCTCCAAGGCGGCATAGACCCCGAGTGGGCCGTCGAAGATGCCACCTTCGGGGACTGAATCGAGGTGGCTCCCGGTTGCGACGGGAGCTGCGTCGGGGTCGGCACTCTCGGGAACCCATCGTCCAACGATGTTGCCGACCTCGTCGATAGATATTTCGAGACCTGCATCTCTGAGTCGCTCACAGAAGAACTCTCGCGCTCGTCGGTCTGGCTCGCTCCCGGTCACGACCGTCCGTCCGCGACCCTCTTCGGTCGGGACGGCACCAAACTCCGCATTTGACTCGATGTCACTACGGAGTCGCTGCTGGTTGATGTGCATGGTGCTTACTGGCGGGATTCGTGACTCTCACTATTTTATTGTTTGGAATTAACACACACGACTGACATAACTGGAAAATCGCCAATTTTGCTGTGTGAGGGTCACCCAGCCGCCCACATTCTAATTTACAAGATTGCTCGAGATGATAATTTATCTATGACCAGTTATTGGTGCGAACGAGTTGCGGATTTCCACCAACTGGTCGTGAAAACGAGTAGATATGTATGAGAAGATTTCCCACATAACCACAATTTTTATCACAACGTAATGGATTTGAGGGTTTGTATGCAAGGTAATGGCAAGGGAACCGACTCTCCCGATAGCTCTGCTGATGAGTCGCGTCGCGGGCGTCTCGGACGCCGCACGTTCCTCGGTGCCGCCGCAACGACTGGCGCTGCTGCGTTAGCCGGTTGTACTGGTGGCTCCGACGACGGTGGCGACTCCGGCGGTTCGGATGGCGGAAACGACGGTGGCGACTCCGAAACCGAAGAGACCACCGAATCGATGGGCAAGCAAGGCGGTACGCTCCAGTGGGGCGGTGCAGTCCCCGTGCAGGGACTCGACCCCCACCTCGACACCTCCGCGGCGTCGAAGCGCGTCCTCGAAAACATCTACGAAGAAGTCGTCGCACTGCAAGACGACTACTCCATCAAACCCCACCTCGCCGAATCGATGGAGCAGTCCGACGACAACACGGTCCTGACGTTCAACCTCCGTCAGGGCGTGATGTTCCACAACGGCAAGGAGATGACCTCCGAAGACGTTCTCGCGACGTACGAACGCGTCCAGAACGGCGACTACCTCGCCACGGGCTTCTTCGAGTTCGTCGAAGAACTCCGCGCACCTGACGAGTACACCTTCGAAATCGAGCTGACCGAACCGTTCGCGCCGTTCCTCGCCAAGATGGCGACGGCCGAACTCTCGGTCATGCCCGCCGAGAACGCCGAGAAGGACATCGCCGAAGAACCAATCGGCACGGGCCCCTACAAGTTCGATAGCCGCGAAATCGAGACGTCGTTCACGATGACGCGCAACGAGGACTACTGGGGTGCCTCCGACGAGGACGGTCCGTTCATCGACACCATCGTCAAGAGCGAAGTGCCGGACCCGAGCGTCCGTCTCCAGTCGTTCCTCGCTGGCGAGTACGACTTCATCAACGGTATCGCACCGAAAGACGTCTCCCGTGTCGAACAGGCACCTGACGTTCGATTCGAGACGCAGTTCCCCAAGTCGCTGGTCTACCTCGGGATGAACTGTGACGTCGCACCGTTCGACAACAAGGACGCGCGTCTCGCACTCGACTACGCTATCGACAAGGAAAAGGTCGCAGAGGCGGCGCTCTACGGAACCGGCCAGACCACTGCGTCCCCGGCCGCCCCCGGCAGTCCGTGGGTCAACCCGGACGTCGAACCTCGTGGTCGCGACCTCGAAAAGGCACAGGAGCACCTCGACGCCGCAGGCATGTCCGACGGTTACACGGCGACGTTCAAGATTCCGCAGTCCTACCCGACGCAGGTGCAGGCCGCGGAAGTTATCGCTGACGACGCTGCTGACGTGGGAATCAACCTCGAAATCCAGCAAATCACGTGGAGTACGTGGCTCTCGGACGTCTACTCCAAGCGCGACTTCCAGGCGACGACGAGTTCCTACCTCGCACTCTGGTACCCTGACGTGTCGTTCTACAAGTTCTTGCACCCAGACGGTGCGTTCTTCTTCACCAACTGGACCAACGACGAGTACAACTCCCTCGTCGAGGAAGCCCGTACCATCTACGACGAAGACGAGCGTGCCGAACTCTACCACCAGGCGACGCAAATCCTGCACGACGAGCGCGCAGGCCACATGTTCCTGTGGTGGCAACCCAGCCTCTACGGTGCCGCGTCGCAGTACAAGGGCGACATCGGTGCCCCCGATGGCTCTACGCTCCAATTCGGCGACAACTGGCTCGACCGCTAAAATCGACTACATAACCTTTCCATACCATGTCGATGTACAATTATATTGCACGTCGCGTCGGCTTCATGGTGGTGACGCTGTTTTTCATCACGCTCATCGCCTTCGCAGTCACCAATATCCTCCCTGGTGACGTCGCGCTCCTCATCTTGGGGCCGAACGCGACAGAGCAGTCGCTCGAAGCGCTCCAAACCCAACTGGGACTCAACCGCCCGTTGTACGTTCAGTACATCGACTGGGTCATCGGCCTGTTACAAGGAAATATGGGCGAATCACTGCGGTTCGGTGAGCCAGTCATGACGCTCATCGCCGAGCGTCTGCCTCGCTCGCTCATGCTCGCTGTCGCCGCAACGCTCATCGCAGTCGTCCTCTCGGTCCCACTCGGTGTCTATGCCGCTATCAACCAGAACAAAGCACCCGACGTGAGCGCCTCGATGTTCGCGTTCGTCGGCATCTCGATGCCCATCTTCCTGTGGGGTCTGGTGTTCATCTTGGTGTTCGCCGTCTGGTTGAATCTCTTCCCGACTGGGGGCTATGTCGCCCCCAGCGAGGACTTAGTGGGGTCGCTTCAGCGACTCGCACTCCCTGCAGGTGCGATGGGCTTTGCCCTCACTGCCTACATCATGCGGATGACCCGGTCGTCCATGCTCGAAGTCCTGAGTGAAGAGTACATCAAACTCGCACGCGCAAAGGGAATGAGCCAGCGCGTCATCGTGCTTCGCCACGCCCTGAAAAACGCAATCATCCCCGTCATTACCGTCATCGCGTTCCAATTCAGTTACGCGTTTGGTGGCGTCGTCGTGCTGGAAGAAGTGTTCTTCTGGCCCGGCATCGGTCGATTGACGCTGACCGCGATTCAGAGCCGCGACATCCCGCTCATTCAGGGATGTATCATCGTTATCGCACTCATCTACATGTTCTCGAACTTCGCTGCAGACCTGCTGTACGCATACTTCGACCCCCGTATCCGCTACGGAGGTGACGACTGATGTCCACACAGACTGGTTCGATCCGCGAACGCTTGGAACTCACCGAGTCCCAGCGCGAGCGAATCGCCCGTTTCGTCCGGAAGTTCCGGAGCAATACGAAGGCGATGCTCGGCTTTACCATCGTGGTGATGCTCGTACTCGTCGCCATCTTCGCGCCGCTCATCGCACCGTACCCCATCGACCAGACGAACATCGAAGACCGCTCGCAGGCTCCGTCGGCCGAACACCTCTTCGGAACCGACGACCTGGGCCGCGACATCTTCAGTCGCGTCGTCATGGGGAGTCGGATCTCGCTCAGAGTCGGGTTCGGCGCCATCTTCGCGGCACTCGCCATCGGTTCCGTCATCGGCGTCGTCGCCGGGTACACCGGCGGCCTGACCGACGAGATACTCATGCGGGTGATGGACGCCGCGATGGCGTTCCCGCCGATACTTCTCGCGTTGACACTCCTCGTCGTTCTCGGCCCGGAGTTGACGAACGTCATCATCGCGTTGGCGTTCGTCTATACGCCGTACATCGCCCGGGTCTCGCGCAGCGCAGCACTCGCGGAGCGAAACGAGGCCTACGTCGAGGCGGCTATCGCCCGCGGCGAGAACGAACCGCGCATCATCTTCAGCGAGGTGTTCCCGAACTGTCTCGCACCGATGCTCGTCCAAGGCTCGCTGAACATCTCGTTCGCCATCCTCGCGGAGGCGAGTCTGTCGTTCCTCGGCCTGGGCGCACAACCACCGAGTCCCTCGTGGGGGCTGATGATTAACACCGGTCGTGGTTTCATGGAGACCGCGCCGTGGATGCTCATCTTCCCCGCGCTGGCAATCGGTATCACCGTCATCGGCTTCAACATGCTCGGTGACGGCCTCCGTGACGTTCTCGACCCCAAGGTGGAGGCGATAGAATGAGTACGAACTCGACATCTACATCCACATCGAACGGCAGTAGCGACGCACTCCTCACGGTGCGGAATCTCAAGACCGAGTTCCGCACGGAAGGTGGGAGCGTCGTCGCCTCGAACGAAGTATCGTTTGCGCTGGACCGCGGTGAGACGATGGGTCTCGTCGGTGAGTCCGGCGCGGGTAAATCCGTCACCGCGCGGTCTATCATGCGCCTTATCGACTCGCCGGGTGAGATTACCGGCGGGCAAGTCGTCTTCGATGGCGAAGACCTCATGCAGAAGTCGGAAGCCGAGATGCGCGACATTCGCGGCAACAAAATCGCGATGATTCCGCAGGACCCGATGTCCTCGCTCAACCCCGTGATGACCGTCGGCGAGCAAATCATCGAGACGATTCGCCGCCACCAAGACGTGACGAAAACAGAGGCACGAACGCTCGCCATTGAATCGATGGACGAAGTCGGGATTCCGGACGCAGCCGAGCGTATCGACGACTACCCGCACGAGTTCTCCGGTGGGATGCGCCAGCGCGTTCTCGTCGCAATCGGCTTCTCGTGCGAACCCGACCTCATCATCGCCGACGAACCGACAACCGCGCTCGACGTGACGACGCAGGCGAAGATTCTCGACCTGCTCAACGAGATGCAAGAGCGCGAAGGGACGGCGGTGCTGATGATTACGCACAACCTCGGTGTCGTCGCTCAGACGTGTGACCACGTCGGCGTCATGTACGCTGGAAACCTCGTCGAGACGGCCGAACTGCACGACTTGTTCGACCGTCCGCGACATCCGTACACGCGTGCGCTCATCGACTCTATCCCAGAAGTCGGTACGGAGTACGACGAACTGCCGACGCTCGACGGCGCGATGCCCGACTTACTGGACCTTCCCTCGGGGTGTAACTTCGCTCCGCGGTGTCCACACGCGACCGAAGCGTGTCGCACGGACGGCAACCCGTCGCTCGACTCGGTTGGTGAGTCGTCCTCGCGCGCGGCGTGTCTCCACGCAGACGAGTTAGACCTCTCCGAGAGTACAGTTTCGGAGAGCAGCGGTGGCCGTGGCGGCATCGACCGCAGCGGCGAGCCGCTGTTCGAGGTCAACAACCTGAAGAAGTACTTCAGCGCAGGCGAGGGTGTCTTCGGAAATATCCGTTTCTCGCGCGACGGCGGTGGTCTCCCGTCTATCGAACGTCGCTACGTCAAGGCTGTCGACGACGTGAGCTTCGACGTGTACCCCGGCGAGACAGTCGGTCTCGTCGGCGAATCTGGGTGTGGGAAGTCCACCGTCGCGCGGACGGCGCTTCGACTCCTCGAACCCACGGAAGGCGAGGTCTACTTCGAAGGCCAACCGCTCCACGAACTCGGCTCGTCGGAGATTCGAAGCCTGCGTCGCGAGATGCAGATGATCTTCCAAGACCCGTCGAGTTCGCTCAACCCCCGGAAGACGGTCGGTCAAATCGTCGGTCGCGCGATGGAGAAACACGACATCGCGTCGGGCGAAGAGAAACGTCGCCGGGTGCGTGACCTGCTCGAACGCGTCGGTCTCTCCGGCAATGCAGCGAGCAAATACCCGCACGAGTTCTCCGGCGGACAGCAACAGCGCGTCGCTATCGCGCACGCGCTCGCCGTCGAGCCGAAGCTCATCATCTGCGACGAGCCAGTCTCGGCACTCGACGTGAGTGTGCAAGCGCAGATTCTCAACCTGCTCAACGAGATTCAGGAACAAGAGAACATCTCGTTCCTCTTTATCTCGCACAACATCGGTGTCATCCGACACATCTGCGACCGCGTGGCCGTGATGTACCTCGGCAAAATCGTCGAGTTCGGGAGCATCGGACAGGTGTTCTCCGCGCCGTTCCACCCCTACACGGAGAGTCTCCTGTCGGCGGTTCCGCACGCGAATCCGGACCGCAAGACAGACCGGATTCTCCTCGAAGGGAGCGTTCCGAGCCCGATCAATCCGCCGTCTGGATGTCCGTTCCAGACGCGTTGCCCGAAGAAAATCGGCGACGAATGCGAGACGCACGTCCCACAACTCGAAGCTATGGACGACGAGGGACACTACATCTCGTGTCACCTCTCGGAGAGTGAGATGAGCGAACACGAATCGTTCATCGCACCATCCGCTTCGGACTAGAACTCGTCTTTCTCTCTACCTTTTTCTCCTCCCCATACCCCTCCTCTCTTCACCACGCGACCGACTGGCGAGTCGCTACTCTCTTTCGCACTTGCGCAGTCGCTCTTGGTCCGGTCGCGCCGAAGAACTTCGTCTATCGACTCAGTACTTCACGCCGAAGTTCAGAATCTCTTCCGGATATTCACCGAACATCTCGTCCGTTTCGGCACGGATTCGGTCTTTTGCGCGACGTGCTTCGGTGAGGAGGTCACGAAGGTCAGAGACGGGGGTTTCGGAGAGGTCAACCCGAAGGTTGTGGTACATCTCCGGTTGTGGGGCGTGAACGAGAATCGCGGCGCTCATCTCTCCCCGGTCGTCACCACCCGCCTCTTCACCTGCTTCGAGCGCGGAGACGAGTCGTTCGGCCATGTCGCCCTTGGTCGATTCGTAGGTCTCGGCAGTTGCATCGACGACACCCGCCCCGGAAAGCATGTTTCCTGCGACGGTGTAGGTGTCTCCACGTCGGTGGCCCGCCCATTCGACGCACTCGCTACCGGTGAACGTGAAGGCACTCTCGGTTCCCACTCCGTGGACCTGCCGATAGGCGGCGTGTTCGTCGGCTTCGAGCAGGGTTTCGAACGCCTCGTCGATCCCCTCGCCCGCGTCGGCACGTTCGACTGCATCCCGTCCATGCTCCGTTTTCGTATAGGATTGAGTGACTGCCGCAGCAGTGCTACTTACGTAGGGACACGTCGCACCGACCGAGACGGTCCCCGTCGTTACTGCCGCGCCGAACGTGTTCGTCTCTGGGTCGTACGCCGCTATCGAGAAGGTTCCTGGGAGATGTCGCATGGCTCGCTAAGGTAGTTCTCTGGTCTCGCGCGCGTGATAAATAGTCACCCATCACGTGCAAACGACCGGGTGTGGGTGGGTCAATAATGCAAAATAACTGGACTACTACCCTGTTTTAAAATAATAAACCACAAAAAATATCTCAAATCCAATTATAGAAGCTCGGAAACAATTGTATCCTCTCCTATTTCTGTAACTATGTGGTTTATAATCCGCAAATGGTTTTCTTCAATTGGAAGCGCCTTACAGCGTGTCTAACTCATCTGTTTGCAGAATGTCTGCAATTCTTATCAGTTTGTGTTCCAGATTGTTCGTATTTCTATACCATCTCGATGGGCGTTTTACCTCTGGACTCGACCTATGCCGGTTGGACACATCGAAGCGGGGCTTCACAGCACCCAGAACGGTACGATTCAGATTGTCGAACGAGTTTGCAGTCTCGATACCGGTGGGCGACGGTCTCGCCACAGTCTGTGCAGGTGAGGACGTACTTTGGTTCCGAAAACCGCCGTACTCGGACGGGTGCATCGACTTCGTTCGCGCGTCGTTTGAACGCCCTTCCGTGGTCTGTCGAGCCAAACGCTTGGAACTGCTCGACGTGAACGAGTTCGTGTCTGAGTGTCGCCGTCCACTCTTCGTACTCGAACGATTTCGCGGCACGCCACGATAGCGAGAGTGTACAGGTTGGCGGACCGTCGCTATTCCACGTTCGTGGCGTCCCGACAACCGCGTCTGGAAGTGACGGCGACTTCACCGCGGCCGCCCGCCGCTTCGCGCGCGTAGAAACTTCCCACCCGACTCGATTGAGTGAAACGTCGAACTCGTAGGTTTCAACCGCCTGTCTCACGTAGGCTTTCGACCACCGAATGAGTGATGCGTGCGTCTCGATTGTCTCAAATTCGTTCGGTGTCGCCTTCGTTCCCCGTTCCATTTCGCTATCTGTGACATTTTGAGCGATGTGCTTGGGTGTTGCGCTGTTTCGCAGTCATTCGATTTGGAACACTGAGGCTGCGATTGGGTTCGGTGCTGAGTCTGTGAGGAATGCATCTCACAGCAAATTGATTAGAATATTGATAATATTGCTAAGCTCATTGTCTCTCATAGACAATGAGGTTTAGCAAAATAGTGTACTACCACCTGCCGATTTAAATATATCATATTTCGCTATATTCATTTTTGGTCGAATGTTCACGACAGCCTCTGAGGCTGAGTGCGTATCATCGAGAACCGATTGAGTACGTGCGGACTGTGCGAGTCAACTCGGATAACTCTCCAGACCATCTATTTCATGGCTTCTGCGGTCGTATTCGCTCTGTGACTGTTATCGCTGAGTTCACTATCAATTCGGACGAATTCATCCTCGGACAAGTCCTTGCTCGGCACCCAAATACGAACATCGAGATGGAACGCATTGTCCCCGCTTCGGGTCGAGTGATGCCGTATATCTGGGTACACGGGGCGGATTTTACTGCGTTTGAAGCCGCAGTCAGCCAGAGTCCGTATGTTCGAGACATCACAGCGCTCGATGTCATCGGCGAGAGTGCACTCTACCGCGTTAACTGGGAGGAAGATATCCAGAGTCTCCTCTACGGGATGGCAGAAACCAACGCGACGATTTTAGAGGCGCGTGGAAACGACAGTTGGTACTTCCGAATTCGCTTCGACGACCACTCCGGATTGACGCAGTTCCACAACTTCTGTATGGAACACGATATCACGTTCAAATTGAATCGTGTCTACACGCTTTCCGACGAGCAGCAAGGTGGATATCTGTTTGACTTGACCGATGCACAACGCAAGGCGCTCGTCACCGCAGTCAAAGACGGGTACTTCGAGGTCCCACGCCGGACGACACTTGGAAAGATTGGTGCAAAACTCGATATCACCGAGCAGTCTACGTCCGAAAACCTTCGTCGTGGGGCCAACAATGTGCTGTCAAAAGTCTTGCTTGCCTCGTCGGCTGATGATCTCAGATAAATCAACTTTCCCAGGCCACCTCTTTTGTATACCCTGAGATAACAGGCAGGCTGTACATACAATAAGACCTCATATGGCAGTATAGATGAGTGGAGAAGTGAGCGATCCGTGGGAGGTGGTGTACCAGGCACTGTCCAATTCGCATCGACGTAGTACTCTGCGCTACCTCAAAGAAACCGATAGCCCAACGGCGTTCGATGACGTTGTCGAACGTCTCGTCGATGATGGTCACGTTTCGTCGGCACCCGACGAACTGGCACGCGCCCGAACGAAGATGTACCACGTACACCTACCGAAGTTGTGCCGCGCAAATCTCGCTGAGTGGGACGGTGGAACCGAGATTAGACCTTCTGGGTTCTTGCGGCGACTTCCGAGAGAGATACTCTCCCCGAAGTTGACGGCCCAAGCAGGAAAGCCACAGGGTGCTGATGATTAGTCTATTTTTCTATACTCATGAAGATCGAGCGGAAGAGTAACTACGAGATATTTTCGCCCAACGGTGGCGACGACATGGACGGTATCTCGTATCGGATAATCGCCTGCGTCGCCGAACTCAAAGATGCTTCTCCGATGGAACTCCCTCCACTTACTGACTCTATCGACCCCGAAGCACTCGATACACTGGTCGAATCGGCAACTACCCAACGCTGTTCTATCGTCTTCCCGTTTGCCGGGACGCAAGTGAACGTCAACGGAGACGGCGATGTGTACGTCTTCATTCCAAAGTTTTCGGGAACTGGCTCACAAAATTAGCGTTCACTGGAGTTGGTCGGCTTCCCACTCGACGTACTGTGCGTTTTCTTCCAACACGTGGAACAGATTCGCCGTGGTCCCGGGGAGAGACGCATCGCGTCCATAGGAGATGATTGTTCGTACCCGCTTGAGCGTCGCCTCCGCCAGCGAGTGCAGTGGACAGACTCCCGTGTTCTCGATTCCCAATCGCTCCGATTCGTCGGTGATGCCTTCTTCAGAGTAGTGGTTTGTCACCCGAACGTGGTCGTGTTCGACGCGCTCGGAGTGAAGGAACCCTTGATTTCCAGCGTGCATCGTCACTTCCGCCTGGCCCGAGTACAGTCGCTTCAACACACGAAGTATCTCGTTCAGAAACGAGACTTCTGACGCCTCGAAGTAGACGATTCCGTGGGAGTTCTCCCCGGGAATCCACGTCCCGCCAATCCGGAGTGCCGCGTCACACGCCGGGTTGAAGTCGTCGCCTTTGTGGGTAGGATGCCACGGCGAGCCACCGCTATATCGAAAGTGGAATCTAACGTCACCCGACTGTGTCATTCGTCTCTCCAACCATCGTAGTCTGTGAAACTAGTCAGCACGATATAGAGTTTATCACGTGGTTCCCGATTGTGGGTGAATCTGGAGAGCGAATAACTCTGAAATACGGACGATTCCGATTAGTACTCGAATTTTTTGTGAAATTCTGAAACTCGATAGTGATGTACTCATCGTCGCGTCGTCTTGTGTACACAGAGATTCATGTATTTGTGTTTGTCTGAGTATCAAGACTAGGTGTTTGTAGCTACTCGTCGAACACGTCGAAGTCGGTCGATTACTCGTTCAAACCTCCCAAGATAACTGGTAATTTTGCCAACTCGTACTGACAAAGGAGTGTGTTAATATTCGCATCTTCGATGATTTTTATAATCGGAATTAATGCACGGGGATGTAGTATGTATTTCCACTGAACTCACAGGAACTAGCGAATGTCCTGAAATTTTGAATAAATTATCACCAAAGAGCTTATGTAATTAAGTGCCTGTTAATCAGGTGAATGGCTAGTAAGCAAGAGAACGAGGCTGGTAATCACGACGAAATCAATTGGAACGTAATCAGCTACATCATTAGCTCTCATTACCGACTCGCGGTCCTAGAGCGACTCTCCGAGGGACCTGCAACGCCAACACGAATTGCATCGGACACCGAACAACACGTTGCACACATTTCGCGCGCGCTCCAACGACTACGCGAACGCGACCAAGTCGACCTGCTGGTTCCTGAGGACCGTACGAAGGGTCGCGTGTATGGTCTGACCGACGAGGGAGAAGAGTCGTGGAAGACCATCGACGAAGAAGAACTCCTGTAATCGCGAGTTGGTAGATTACCGCCTCGCTCTTTTCTCTACTCTGGAGCTACTCTATGGGTAGCTTGGTGAACAAATAGCCTGTTTTTCTTGAAACTCTCAAATATTGTTTTGTTGCTTGGTGGCCTCTCTGCTGGCCATTAAGCACTTCATAACCTCGAAGAAAAGCCCATCAGCCGATGAACAACAAAATACCTTCTTCATGATTAGAGGGTATGGTGGAATTACCGAACAAAGAGCGCAACCGCCTGTTGCGGGTCCTCGGCCACTCCTCGGTTGACGTTTCCGTTGGACTGCTCCTTCTGGTCGGTGCTTCCCTGTCGCTACTGTATTTTGGTTCATGGAGTCTCCGGGCTCTCTTTGGGTTGCCCGTCCTTCTGTTCCTTCCAGGGTACACCCTCCTTCTCGTCTTGTTCCCAGCTGACCACTCGACGAGCGTATCGACGGTCTCCGACGTGAACGTCCGAACTGCGCCGACAAACATCGATCTCACCGAGCGGCTAGTTCTGTCGTTCGGGATGAGTCTCGCGTTGATTCCGATTCTCGGACTCGTCTTCCTCCAGTTCGGGCAGTCGCTGGGGGCGGTTGCACTGGTGGGGCTCTTCTTCGTCCTCATCGCCATCGGACTGCTGTTTGGCGAGTACCGTCGCCAGCAACTCCCCGAATCTGAGCGATACTCGCTCCCAGTTGCTCGGTGGCTGACCGGCGTCTCTACCGCGCTTACTGCTGAAGACACTGCTCAGCGCGGTATCAACATCGCCCTCGCATTCGCAATCATCCTCGCGGTGAGCTCGCTCGGCTACGCACTCGTCGTACCCAACACTGCTGAACAGTACTCGTCGATGTCGTTGCTCACACAGCAATCGAACGGTGAGTTCGTCGCGTCCAACTACCCTTCGTCGCTAACGACTGCCCAAGAGGACGACCTCTTCGTCTCTGTCACGAATCACGAAGGGGCCGCAACGACCTACACACTCGTCGTCGAACTCCAGCGCGTCGATACATCGACCGGAGAGTTACGAATCATCGAGGCTCAGGAACTCGCCCGAACCTCACAATCGGTTGCTTCTGGGGAGACGTGGACCGCCAACCCGACGATTCAGCCGGGACTGACCGGGACTGACCTCCGGCTCGTCTACCTCCTCTACAAGGGAGACGCACCCGCTTCACCCGACGAAGAGAACGCGTACCGTTCGACGTACATCTGGGTCTCTGTTCAGTAACCGCTGTCTTCGGTCTCTACGTTCTCGACTTTCGATTCAGTACTCGGTAGCGCCGCCTCTCGAAAGCGGCGGCAGTAGGATTATCTGACAGATGATTGTATGCTTCACAGGGTACGCTACGCGTCGTGATATGCGTGTCACCCGGAGGAACAACAGGTGGCAACCGATTGGGTATCCGTTCGTGAACGAATCGCTGACCGAACAGACCGGGTTCTCACTGCCCTTCGAGACGAGTGGGGGACGACGCGGACCATCGAACGGTTCGACTTTGGCCCCAAGCGATGGGACGCTCACTATCGAACGCGAACGCACGACTCACCCCGGCGCGACCCGAGCCACTGGACTCTTCGGCACCGATGTCTTCCCGGAGCAGTGCCGTGACGCCGACGAGATACGGCAGTTGCTTGCCGACACAGAGTAAGTACAAACACAAAAACGAGGACTGAACGCGGAAGAGAGGAACGCAAAAGAGAGCGATTTGTCGCCGTGTTCGACTATTCGAGGTAGCCGAGGTTTGCGAGTCGCTCTTCGACCATGCTGTCCTCCGTCGTACTCACATCTCCTGCATCGAGCGTCGGGTACGCCATCGACCCTGCCGAAGCGACGATTGGAAGCGCGCGCCCGTCCATTCGTTCGTCGCTCTCGATGCCGAAGGTCGCGAGGACGGTGGGGGCTACGTCGAAGATGTGTGCCCCTTCGAGACTCGAACCGGCGTCGATGGCTTCACCCGTCGCAGCGATGACGCCGAACAGCTTGTGGTTCCACGGTTCGCTGGGTGTCCCGAAGATTTGCCCGGGCATCATCGCCGAGAGGAACTGGTCGAATCCGCGTGGGACGGTGACGATATCGACGGAGGTGTCTGCTTCGGGCCCGAAGTAATACTGTTCGCGTGGGGCCACTTCGTCGAATACTGGTTTCCCATCCGGCCCAGTCGCGTTCGTCAGGAGTTCGATGAGTTCCTTGCGAACGACGTCGTACTCAGATACCGGGACGATGCCGTGTGGCTCCCGTCCTTCGAGATTGATTCTGATGCCGATTTCGGTCCGTGAGCGCATGAACGCCATCGACCGCTCGAAGTCCACTTGCCGGGTTCCGGCGCTGATGAGGTCGGTGTTGATGTGTTTGGCGACTGCTTCGTCCAGTCCGACGCGTTTGAGTACGGCACCGATTCGTTGACTCGTCAGGCCAACGCGGGCCAAGAGTTGAATCAGTCTTGCGGCGGCACCGAGTTCGACAGTCTGGGCTTCGACACCTGCTTTTAACTTCGAATCGCGGACGGTGGCCCAGGTCGGCATTCCCTGTCCGCCGTTGATGGTCTTGACGTAACCGTGTTCGTGGAGGAACTCGTTGACGCGGAACTCGTAACCGGCCATCTCGCCCATTCCGTGGTCGCTGACGACGATGACGTTCTCGGGTTGGTAGGCGTCGATAATTCGGGCGACTTGTGCATCGACTTCTGCGTAGATGTCTCTGACTGTATCGAGGTCACCGGGGCGTTCGTGGAAGACGGTATCTGTCTGCTGGAACTGGATGAAGCCGAAGTCGGGTTGGAATCGGTCGACTAAGTAGCAGAATGCGTCACCACGCATTCGAATGAGTTCGCAGTAGCGGTCGCTCGCAGCAGCATCTGTCGGTTTGGGGTCACGAGCGTAGACGCGATAGTCGCCGATGGCTTCGCGCACGTCGTCGAGAATTCCGTCAGGGTAGCAGGGTGGGTTTTCCGGTGAGGTGTACCCCGGAATGAGTGCGCCGTTAAATTCTCGGCACGGGTGTGTAACAGGTGTGTTGACGACGACACTGGAGTAGCCGTGGTAATCGAGCAGTTCCCACAGCGTCCGTTCGCGGATGTGGCTCCCGTTGACGACGGACCAATCGTAGCCGTCAAACGAGAGAAAGTCAAAAATCCCGTGTTTGCCGGGATTCATACCCGTGTAAATCGAGGGCCATGCACTCGCGGTCCACGGAGGCATCTGTGATTCGAGCGGCCCGTACGAACCTTGGGTAAAAAGTGACTCCAACGTTGGGACCGCTCCTTCTTCGAAGAGGGGTTCTAAAACCGGGAGACACGCTGCGTCTAATCCTACCAACAACGTGTTCATCTCTCCCGAACGAGTCTCGGTCATACTGAAACCATGGCGTGTTCGGTGTTTTGTTATAGAGTGACTTTCTCCGGGGAACCCATCACTAAACCCACTAGTCTGCGTTCGACAGCCCAATTAACAAATAATAGATAATACTTTGCAGAAAGGAAGTGGCACTCACGTGGGACGAAAACTGAGACACGTCGGCTGTCTGTTGCAGTGGTGAACTGTTCTATGTGTAATTTTCACCGGACAGCGACTGATTTCGGGACCACGTTTTCCATACTTTCACACGGAAAATTCGGTTCAACTGGCGTAGGCGGCACGTAACAAAGCCGTTAAACTCTGTTTCTCAACGTATTGTATGTCACAAGATGCTTCGCTCCTGACCGACCTCAAAGAACCCTCCGAGACGGCGGTCGGACCAATTCTCGAATTTAACGGGCAACCCATCTCCGAAATTCTCGAAGAGACGCTCGAATACTCGCGCAAGCGGGATTACAAGGGGTGGGACTACGGCGACGGCATGAGCAGTCGTCTCCTCCAGGCACTCCCCTTCGACAACAAGTGGGTGAACCTCGTCGTTCAAGAACTCGTCAAGCGCCCTCCAGTCAACGTTCGGCCACTCTTCCTCGTGGAAAAGCGTCGCAATTACAAGGGCACTGCGCTGTTCTCGATTGCGAACCTGAACTTCCATCAGTACAAGAACGCGATGGGTGAGAAATCCGACGTCGATTACTTAGCAGAGTCACGAGAACTCGCCGACTGGCTCATCCAAAACAGAAGTGTCGGCTACCACGGGTTCTGTGGCGGCCACAAACACGTCCTTCAGATGCTCGATGGAAAGGGGATGCCGAACGACCCCGACGTCGTCTCTACCTCGTACGCGGTGAAAGCGCTCCTCAGAGCCGCCCCGTACGACCCCATCTACCCAACTATCGCCAAGACGTCGTCCGACTTCGTCGTCGAAGACCTGAACTACCACGAGGTGGACGGTGGTGCGAAGATCAACTATCACCTCAACCATCCCGATACGTACTACACTATCAACTCGGGTGCGCTCGGTGCCCGACTCTTCATCGATATCTACGACCAACACCGCGACGAAGCCGACCTCGAACGTGCGACCAAGATTCTGGACTTCATCGCGTCGCATCAGGCTGATATCGGTGGGTGGACCTACCGCATCCCGGCGTCGAGTTCGCACCTCTCGATGGACAACCACCACAACGGGTTCGTCATCGATGCGTTCCTTCGCTACCGTGAGGTGACTGGTTCAGACCGTTACGACCAGACTATCGACCGTGGACTCGAGTTCTACCGCAACGGCCTGTTCGAATCCGACGGCGCTCCCAACTGGGACGAGTCCAAGGCGTTCCCCCGCGACATCCACGCCGCCGCGACGGCGATTCAGGTGTTCACGGCCGCTGGCGACTTGGAATTTGCCGGTCGCATCCTCCAGTGGACGCTCGAAAACCTCTATGCAGGCAACGGTCGGTTCTACTACCGCAAGCACAAGTACTACACCGTCAAGACCACCCTGATGCGCTGGGCACAGGCGTGGATGGCCTACGCGATGTCAGAGTACCTGAACGCGGTCGCACGCTCAGAAGGCTACGAAGTCGTCGATACTCCCACTCCCGAGACCACTCGACAGACGGTGTAGACGAGCGCATTCTGTTCTCTTTCTCACGTTCGTTGGTTGTTCGCTTCGTTCGTCTGACTCCTGCTGTAGTCGTCACACTTCTCGCCTCTTGTGATTTACTTTTGTCACTATGTCGTGTGGTTTGGTCACCCTGTGAATCTCCGTCTCGCTCTCAGTCGTCTGCTTCTAACAACAGAGTGGATGTGGGCGAGAACGTCGCTACGCTCCCGAGAGTTTCGTATCAGTCAGAACGCGGTGGACCACGGCGACGAGTCCCCCAACGACGAGTGCGAGTCCAAGGAGAAACAGCGGCAGCGAGACGAGTAACTGGAAGGGAACTGGAATGATGAACAGTCCCTCCTGTGAGAATCCGACGATATACCACCCGACACCGATTGCCACGTAGAGTTTGACCAATTCCGGATTCAGCGCGTATCGTAAGGAGTTGACTGCGGGGCTTTCAGGCACATGCTCTATTCAAATGGCCGTCAAGTAACTATTGTGGATACCTCAACAACTCGGCCACGGCTGGTGATTACACAACTGCAAAAAAGAGCGGTTAGACGGCGATACTACTTATCGAGCCACTGTAGTCACGCACGCTGCCGAATCGACTTGTAGAGATGGGCCAGTGTTCCGATGCCAGACTCGCCTTTTTCGAGGCTGTAGAACGGTCTGAGTTCGGGATTGAACTTCGCTTTGTACTTGTTGATGCGGCGGTTGTCGGCACCGACGAGGTCGTAGGTCGTCCGACCGCGTTCGATTGCGTCGGTCATAACGCGCCAGTCGAGCAGGTCGTTGACGGCGATATCGACGTCGATGTCGGTTCTGACGCCGCCTTGCCAGCGAGAGACCACGTCTTTGTAGTCGGTGACGAGGATGCCGCCGATGAACTCACCATCGACACGGAGCGTGTAGGGGCGAATCTGTCCTTCGGGCAGACTCGTGTAGAGGTCCTTGACGAAATCGGGGGTGATACGGTAGGAGATTCCTTGGCTCTCGTAGCGCTCGGTAATCTGTTCGACGATGAGTTCGATTTCTTCGAGTCCGCCTTCTTCGATGGTGTAGGAGTCTTCTGGGGCGTTTCTGATGTTCGCTCGGGCATCGCTGCTGAAGTTCATCAACACTTCCTCTTCGCCACCGGTGAGGTCGACGTGGTAGGTGTACGAGGGCGTAATGGTGAAGCTATTCCACGAGAACGGTCGCAGGTCTGTGTAGGTTCCGTCGAGGCGGATGTGCGTGTACTGGGGTCTGATTTCGTTCTGTATCCACTCGAAACAACCGTCCATGAACTCGTGGTGTCGGCGCTCACGCTTGCGCTGTTTCAGCTTGTCCATGTTGAGGAGTACCGGTCCGAGATAGGAAACACGGAGTTCTGGCGGCGGTGAAAACGCCGTCCGGATTGGGCCCTTCGTTATCTTGAATACTGGAAAGAGACCGACGATTTCCTGCCCTTTGAACCCGACTAGTGGGTAGAGTTCGGCACCAGCGTGTTTGGCCTGTATCTGGAGTGCTGCGTACTGATGGAAAAGTGACCCGTGCGTCGATTGCTCGACGTACTGGTCCCAGCGTTCGAGGTCATCTTGATTTGCATGCCTGACTTCTATCGTCATTGTTCGTAGGTTGAAAAATCACGTTTTTCGTGCTTTGTTATACATCTGTTACTCCTCGTGAGAAGCCCAATCGAACCACCCATCGAGCTAATGCACGAGATAATCAGGTTCCCCGCTTAGAAAACCAGACCACAGTGTGTGCATTTGCGACCTATCGCTGACTGTAATCGTAACTCGCTCGTGACCGTTTTCTCTCAAATTATCAACGTTGCTGGCGTTCAGGAAGTACTGAATTTTAACCGGATTTTCACCTATTCGTCACCAATTATCTCACCACCCAGACTACTAACTCAAACTGACATTCAGGGGTGAAATCCATAACTAACTGGACCCATCTCGACTTCTTGGCTGTCCAAAACGGACGATTCAATCATGACCGACCGACCAATCTTCCGGCTTTCTCGCCGTTCGCTGATGAAAAAGAGCGCGCTCACCGCAGTCGCCTTGGGTGTTGGTATCCCTGCCGTCTCTGGGACCGCTGCCGCAACGTCCTGTCCTCGTACACCCGGTTACTGGATGAACCACGACTGGCCCGAGGGTGGACTCACAAAGGTAAACGACAAACTCGGAACGAGCTTCCAGAGTGTCGAAGAGGGCCAAGAATTCCTGAAGATGCCAACGAGAGGTGACAAGGGCATCATCATGGCGACGCACCTCATCGCCACTATCCTCAACTTCCAAGGACGAGATGGCTCGGAACCGACCTGTGTCGATGCGTACTTCCCCAAGTACGACACGACTGTTCGCAAAGCGAAGCAAAACGCCGAATCGTGGCTTGACGACTCTTCTTTCCCGAATGCCCAACGGAGTTGGACTGTTAGCGGCGTCGATGGAGAAGAACTCAAGAACATCCTCGATGCGTTCAACAACAACGACCTCAGACTCGACTGCGGGTGTGATGTCGACGAGTAACCAGACTACTCGTTGACCATCGGTTACACCAGTTGCTGTTCGATTTTACTCGTTCCTTTGTGTTCTACTCACACTCTCATCTGCTCTCTCGTCCAGTTGTACTCGTAGCTCTCCGTGTAGCCACTCGTAGCCACTCGTCCACTGTTCCACTGTCACTGTTTCAGAATCGCGTACGTACACACGTGCGAATCACTAGCTCTAGTGGCTCAACATATCACGAGTTGTTATTGTCACCATATCCCGAAATACCAGTGAAAATTATGCTCTGGTTGTCTAGTAGAAACGGCAGACAGAGCGGGAAGTTGGCGAACCATAACAATACTCCTAGCTACCCATCAACTGGGTAATGAGTCAATCGCGGTCGTGGTCTTTCACCCACGTTGGGTTGATTGGAGGGTTCACAGCGTTTGCCATTGCTGTGTTCGTCGCATATCAAAACCCAGCGACTGGCTACGAACTCTCAATTTACGGTGCAACGCCGAGCATCTACTGGATTCTCGTTGGATTTGCGGTATTGTGTTCGCTCATCATCGCGGTGATGGGAGAGGCTCGATTCCGGTCGTTCGCGTTATTCCTCGGTGGGATTAGTGTTTTCTCCATCGTCGCATTGCCAGTCATCCGCGGGTACTACTTCCTCGGTGCTGGTGACTCGCTGACGCACCTTGGATGGGCACGAGATATCGTGAGTGGGCAAACACCGGTTTCGGAGATTCTCTACCCGGGGATTCACACCTTTGCAATCCTGCTGTCGATGTTCACTGGTTACTCGCTGGAGCACTCGTTCCTGTTCGTCGTTCTGGCGTTCATCGCACTGACGTTCCTGCTCGTGCCACGCATCGCGTCGCTGGTCTTCCCGCAGGACGACGCCGTCGTCGTCATCGCGACGTTTTCGGCGTTCCTCCTCCTGCCGATTAACACGATTAGTACCCACGTGGCACCGCACACGTTCAGCCAAGCGGTCTTCTTCGGGTCGCTCGCGGTGTTCCTCTTCCTCCGGTACGTGACGAGCAGGCCCTCGAGTGAATCGAGATTCCGCCCAACTGCTCTCGGCGTCCTCCTCGGTCTCACCGGGATTGCCACAGTTCTCTACCACCCGATGCAGGCACTCAACATCCTGATTCTGCTCGGGTTAGCCGCCGTTGTGCAGTTCATCGCACGTCGGACCGGGCGCTGGGAGCGATTCCACGCTAACCGACCGGTGTACGCGCAGACTGCCATTCTCGCTATCGCGTTCTTCGCCTGGATTGCCCAGCGGAACGCGTTCTTGAACACGGTTGGTGCGGTTGGCCGCACTGCGACTGGTTACCTCGGCGGGACGCCGCCAACTGCTGCGGGGGCGGCGGCCTCTCAGGGCGCATCGCTCGCAGCCATCGGCGTCAGTATCGAGGAAATCTTCCTCAAACTGTTCCTCGTCGGTACTATTTACACCGGATTGATGGGGATGCTCGTCCTCGCGAGTCTCTCTCGCCGACTCGACTCGATGCCCGAGACCAGCGCGAAGATACAGTATTTGACCCTCGGTGCGCTCGGGACCCTGCCGTTCGCACTCGTCTACATCGTCGGCAACATCGGCGAACTTCACTTCCGGTTGCTCGGCTACCTGATGCTGATTGCAACGGTACTCGGGTCGGTCATGATAACGCTCGGTGCGATTCGTATCTCTCCGCGGATGGGCGCTCGAACGGCACACGCAGGAATCGTACTCGCCTTCGTGATTCTCCTCCCGCTCGCTCTGCTGACGGCTTTCCCGTCGCCGTACATCTACCAGCCGAACCAGCAGGTCACCGAGATGCAACTCGACGGCTACCAACAGACGTTCGAACTCCAAAATGAGAGTCTCGTGGTCCAGAGCGTCCGGCAAGGTCCGTGGCGCTACAACGACGCCACCTTGGGCGTGGCTGCCAGCGAAGAGACGGAGTACGACAGTTACGTTCAGACGAACGGGCTGGCGGACCTGAATTCGAGTTTCGAAGGCGCGGGATACCTCGCAATCACCGACTACGACCGTGAGCGCGAACTCGTCGCGTACAAGGAACTCCGATACTCGCAAGCAGGGTTCGACTCGCTCGATGTGACACCCGGCGTCAACCGTGTCATCTCGAATGGAGACTTCACGCTGTTCTTCGTCGAGGACTTCGAGGAGCGTGCCGAATCGGTGGGCACACAGCAATCTATCGATACCGGTGATCAACCCGCAGTCACCGATTTAGACCTCGATGAAGGTGGCACACCGGACGACGCAACCCGTGCCAGTGGAGGCGACTCGTCATCTGTGACGAACTCTGAGGTACCCGATAGGGAGGCAGACCCACCCGATGAGACCGGAGAGACGGAGGGCGAAACGACCGGCGGCGATTCTAATTCTTTTTCTGGGAGTGAAGTAACCGAGAGCGACACGCCAGTCACGACCCCCGACACCGAAGAGACGGTGACTGACGACCCCGAAGACGACCTCAACACCGGTGCTGCGGTGGCCGCAGTCAACGACACGCGAGTTGCCCGTGTTGAACAGGAGAACGAACGCCAAGCAGGTGAGACAGACGAGAAGAACACCGACGACAAGAACGGAAACAACGGCAAGGCGAAGGGAAAGGACAAGGAGAAAAACAAGGGTAACGGGAAGAACAAGGCGGCAGGCAACGACAACGACAAGGCCGAGAACAATGGCAAGGCCAAAGGAAGAGACGCAGACTGGGAGGACGATGACGAAGACGAGCGAGACGAGGAACGTCGTGAGGAGCGAGAAGAGCGGGACGACGACCGAGAGGAAGAGCGAGATGAGGATGATGACCGTGATGATGACGACGAACGGGACGACAAAGACGAGGATGACGACGAGGATGACGAAAACGAAGGTGACGATGACCGGGACGAACTAATTGCGATTCTCGACCTGTTTTTCTGAATCGCTCTGATTTTGAATTTCAGGCCGTGAGACGCCGTCGCTCGGATATGCGACTTATAACTATCCGATGAACAGACGAAGCACCGCTCAGAGCTATGACTGAGCGACCAAACATCGTCTGGATAACACTCGAAAGCACGAGAGCAGACCACACGACGATGGGTGGATACGAAAAAAACACCACCCCGAATCTCCAGCGAATCGCAGATAGCGCCGGGGGACGGTACTTTGCTGAAGCCTTCTCTCACGGTATCTGGACGCTCGCTTCTTCTGCGTCTATCCTCACGGCGACGTATCCCTCGCACCACGGCGCAGGAATGACTGGCGAAGCGATTCCCGATGAACTCCCGACCGTCGCAGAGCGATTCCAACAGGCTGGCTACGATACGGCTTGTATCTCTCCAAACTCGCATCTGAGTTCTGCGACCGGCCTCGACCGTGGATTCGACGAGTTCGTCTGGCTCAGTAAGTCCACGCTCCGCGAGTCAGTCGGTGTTGGGACGATTTTCTCGTATCTCCGCAACATCAACAAGCACGGTGGGGGCTTGACGCTCGATACGCGAAAGCACAGCACCGACTACATGATGAACAAACTCGCCATGCGGTGGCTCAAAGACCGCCAGACGAAGGAGAACCCGATGTTTCTCTACCTCCACTACGGCGGGCCCCACCACCCATACTACCCGCCGAAGCGTCACCTCGACACGTTCGCCGAGGACGTTGGGCTTCCAACCGAGCGAATTCAAGAGATCGGATTAGACCACCACGACCGCTTGTTCGAACACATGGCGGCGAACAGTCCGTTCTCGGACGAAGAGTGGAAGGCGATTTCGGCCCTCTACGACGGCGAAATCGCTCACGTTGACGAACTCGTCGGCGAACTGTTCGACACCGTTCAGTCGCTCGACCTCGAAAACACCATCTTCGTCATCACCGCCGACCACGGCGAACTGTTCGGTGAGAGTGGCTTGCTCGCTCACCAAATCGTCACCGACGACGCCGTCTGCCACGTTCCGCTCATCATTCACGGCCTCGACGTGGCACGGGACTACGACGGCGAACTGGTGCAACACGCCGACGTGATGACGACGTTGCTCTCGGCAGTCGGTGCATCGACTGAGGGAACGCAAGGCGTCGATATGCAGTCGGACCACCGCGAGTTTGCAATCGTCCAGCGCGGTGCAGACCGGAGTCAACAGAACCTCGACAAACTCGTCGAGCTCAATCCCGAGTTCGATGCGTCGAAGTTCCCGAAATCGACACTCACAGCGCTTCGAACGTCGGATTTCAAGTACGAATACAGCGACGATGGGGCCGAACTATTCGAACTCCCCGACGAGACACACGACGTCTCTACGGAGTACCCCGAGGTTCGAGCTGAACTCGATGAACGCCTCCAGAAATGGTTCGAAACCGACGGTGTACCGGTGAGCGAACAACAGCAAAGCGGGCGGTTCACCAAGGCGATGCGAGCACAACTTGCTGACCTTGGCTACCTCGTCGATTAACTGTTCGTCGCTCTTTTCGGCTTTACGCTCTCCTTAATCGCCTTTTTCCGAGGGAAGACCGCCCGGTACCCTCTCTGTTTTCTAGAGGTGCCCGTTTTTCCAGTTTTCCACTGATTTTGTGTACTAATTGCTCGTATATCGGTGACACGAGATTGGTGTTGGTAACAAGTAGCATGCTTTTTGGAGGCCGTTGAGAACAGTTGGTAAACATTCTGCTCAAACCTCGCTACCTATTTGTAAGCTTATCGCTCGAATTTGACTATTATTCGCAACTATCCATAGCAAACTAACCACATTTTGCTTCAAATGTGGCCAGATTCGTTATTTATGCAAGGTTCAAGGGGCCGACCATGCAGAAGGACTCTGACCGCAACGACCGCAACCAGCTCCTCGATAAGATTTCGAGCGATGAAACAAACATGGGCCGCAGATCGTATCTGCGAATGGCCGGTGTCGCGCTTGGTAGTATGGCTGCTGCAGGTGCAGCAGCGGAGAGCGCTTCGGCCGCCACGACCGTTCGTGGCATCTCCTTCGACCGTGTCCTGAACGCCGCAGACTTCTGTGACACTTCAGGAAGCCAAGACTGTTCGAGCGCGATCGAGAACCGCCTTTCGAGTGGGACGCTCATCAAGTTCCCCAAGGGAACGTACAAAATCGCCAGTAACATCAACACTGGCTCGGCAAACAACGTCGGGATGTACTCCGAAGAGGGTGCGACCCTCAAGGTTCCCCGTGGTGGAGAGGTAACGGTCTTCTTCAACCGTGGTGGCCGCAACGTCCTGTTCGAAGGCTTCACCATCGACCAGACCGCACGGGATGCGTTCGGTAACATGAAGCTCCTCTGTGAGGACAACGGTCAAATCCGTAACGTCGATATCGTCGGTCGCTCGCCTGCTGCCGACCACCGCCTCGACCAGCACATCCTCATGGACGTTCACGACTCGAACGGAACGTCCATCATCAAGAACTTCACCGCGAAAGACGGTGGTGTCCTCGGTGAGTACCGGAACAGTTCCGGTGGTATCCAGGCGACGCCGGGTCACCACGGGACGCTGAAGATTATCGACTGCCACCTCGAAGAGATGGCAAACAACGGTATCTACGCGACGCGGTGTGACGGTGCTATCCAAGTCGAGGGTGGCGTCTACCGGAACAACGACGTTGCGCAGGTCCGTCTGATGGGTCCCAACTCGTACGTCGATGGTGCACTCATCGAAATCGACATGAACAAAGCCGAGGACAACCCCGGCACGCCCCGCAAGATGCGTGGTCTGTGGGTCGAAACGAAACAGACCAAGTTCAGCGGCACGAAGAACGGTGGCTACGCACGTAACTGTACGTTCGTCATCCGTGACGCGCCGAACTCGCTCGAAGCGATCGACCTCGACGAGACCGGTGGATGGCTCGAAGTCGACAACTGTTACTTCGTCATCGACCGCAACAACACCCGTGCAATCACGGCGTACGGTCCGGAAGACAAGGCGTCGAACTACCCGAAGGCACCCAAGCCGTGGGACCTCAAGGTCACGAACTGTTCGATTACGGGTAGCGCAGCGGACCGCGAGAGCATCAAGGTCATCAACCGCCCCGGTTCGACCGTCGAGAACACGTGTATTCAGCAGACGGCAAACGGACGTGACGGTGTGACCGTCGTCAACGCAGGCGACTGTTACGTCGGCTCTTCGACCATCAACGTCGATGGCCAGGCTGTCCGCGAAGTCGACACGAACGTCCAGACGCAGTCCATCGAGACGTCCGGTAGCTGTCCGCTCCCGGGCGAAGGTGACCTGTCCAGTGGTGACTCCTCTTCGGACTCCACTGACGGCGGTTCCACCACGACCGACTCTACGGAAAAAAAAACACATGAACTAGTCGTAGATGGTGAAGGTAGCTCAGACCTGATTAACTACGAATTCAGTGTAAGCGGCACCGTCACCCAGACGGACTCCCCTGGTGAAGACACCATCGAGGGAAGCTCCGTCACGGGTGCAGTTCGCGCTGGCATCGACAGCTTCGAATTCACGGGCGAAATCACGTCGTTCTCCATCGACGGCTCCGCACTGCTCACCCTCGACGGTGAGGAAGTAACCCCCGAAGACCTCGGAGGGTCTTCTGACTCGACCGACAGCGGAACGGACTCCACCACCGATTCGAGTACGGACTCTGGTTCGACGGACTCTTCCACGGATTCGACCGACTCGACCGATTCGACGGACACGCTCACGGTCGAAACCGTCGAAGGCGGCCCGCTCGTCGAGTACGAATTCACCGTCGATGGCTCTGTCTCCAAGGGGTCGAACTCCGAGAGTTCCGACACGCTGGCGTCGAACGGCGACGGCACGACGACGGTCACCGGTAAGACCGGCAACGGCTACGCCGACGACTTCCAGATCGGCGGCGAACTGACCGCGTTCAGCGCCAACGTCGATGTCGAGAATTACAGCGTCCTCGTCAACGGCGAAGAAGTTGACCTCTCGTCGCTCGGTAGCTCGGACTCCACGGACTCGGGTTCGACTTCCACCACCAGCGAACTCGTCATCGACGGCGAAGGCCGCGACGGACTCACGAACTACGAGTTCAGCGTCAGTGGCTCTGTCTCGCAGACCGACGACCCCGGCGAGGATACCATCGAAGGAACCACCGTCATCGGTGCAGTTGGTGGTGGCCTCGACAGTTTCGACTTCACGGGTGACATCACTGCCTTCTCCATCGACGGCCCGGCAACGGTTCTCCTCGATGGCGAAGCAGTCGATCCGTCTACGCTCGGTAGCTCGGACTCCAGTACGGATTCGACCGACTCGACCGATTCGACGGATTCCACCACGGACTCGTCCACCGACGAGACGGTCGAAAAGGCGACGAAGATTACCATCGACGGTATGGGTACCCAGGAGATGGCGAAGTACGGCTTCACCGTCAGCGGCGAAGTCGAGCAGGTTGACGACCCCGGCGAAGACAAGGTCAACGGAAACACGGTCACCGGAAAGGTCCGCAAGGGTCTCGACGAGTTCGTGTTCACTGGAAACCTCACGTCGTTCGACCTCGACGGTCCAGCACGTATCTACCTCGACGAGGTCAAGCTCTCTGCCTAACCCAGCATAGCTGACCCTCGCGGTCACCCACAAACCGTCCTTCCTTCTTTACGCGTCACGGCCCACCCTGTTCGTGGGCCGGATGTATTTTTCACACAATCGAGCGACTGCGGAGCGTTTTCACTGGCCTGCAACCAGTAAGTCATCTATAACAAAGCCCCAACGACGCCCACATTTGGTGAGTTACGATTTGCGGAGAACGCCCTTAGAAGTGCGAACGATGCGTTCTCGAAGCCCTCCGCTCGTTTATGCTGGATGGCTTCCAATTCACTTCTGAGTGTGCGGCCCGCAGACGGACGGAAAAACAAGTCATGGTGACAGGCACAATTATCCGGGGCATCAAAGCAATGTTCGCAGCCCAGGGCATCTCGCTGCTCTCGAAGGGGTTGCTTCTCATTTTGCTCACGCGCTACTTTATGACGCCCGACGAGTACGGGCTTCTCTTCCTCGCAATTTCCATCATCTCGGTCGCACTCCTGTTTGCGAACCTCGGATTAGCGAAGTCTGCCGGGAGATATCTCGCCGAGTACCGAAAGACGAACCCCGCACAGATTCCACACATCCTCTGGTCTACGTTAAAATACAATCTCCTCACGATTGCCGTGGTTGTGGTGGCCGTCGTGCTGTTCAGCGCCCCCGTCGCCGAGATACTGGGCGACGAGCGCATCGCACCACTGCTCGTTGCGGGTGTCGGCTACATCGCGTTTAGTTCGCTCTCGACGTTCGTCTCGTTGTGCTTCCAAGGGCTGAACAGCGTCGATTGGAGTGCGAAGACGTCTATCGTCTCGAACGTCGGATTCATCCTCTTCATCGTTGTCTTCCTGCTATTCGGTCTCGGCCCGCTGGGTGCTGTCATCGGGTACTCGATTGGCTACGCGCTCGCCGCACTGGTCGGCCTCGCAGTTCTCTACTTCCGGTTTTACCGCAGATACGACGAAGGAGCGGAGCCTGAACCGGGTCTCTCGAATCGGATTCTCAGATACAGTGTCCCGTTGACGGTGACGCGCGGGGCGGTCATGCTCGACTCCCGTGTCGATGCGATTCTCGTCGGGTTCTTCCTCAACCCGGTTGCAGTCGGGTTCTACATGCTCGGCAAGCAAATTACTGATTTCGTCATCGCGCCCGCGACGACCATCGGATTCTCCGTCTCGCCGACCTTCGGCGAACAGAAAGCCGAGAATAAAATCGAGCGCGCATCGAAACTCTACGAGACGACCTTCGAGTACGTCGTGACCTTGTACATTCCTGCCGCAGTCGGCATGGCCATCCTCGCCGAACCGACCGTTCGCCTCATCTTCGGCGAGCAGTACCTCGGTGCAGTCCCCGTCGTGCAGGTGTTCAGCCTCTATGCGCTCCTCCGCGCCATCGACAAAATCACCAACGACAGTCTCGACTACATCGGCCAAGCAAAATCCCGCGCGTACGCGAAAGGTGCAACTGCCGCCGCCAACTTCGGGCTCAACATCGCCCTTATCCCCGTCTTCGGTGTCGTCGGTGCCGCCGTTGCGACGGTCATCACCTACATCTTCCTCGTCGGATTCGAGGTGTACCTCATCTACGCCGAGTTCAACCTCTCGCTTTGGAGACTCGCCCGGACGACGGCAATCGTCTGCCTCGTCACCTTCGGGATGGCGGTCCCCGTCCTCGCGTTCGAACCGTTCATCTCGGGTATCGTCACACTCGGTGCCGCCGTGGTCATCGGCCTCGTCACGTGGTCGGTACTCGTCTCGGCGAGCGGTCTCCTGAACTTCCGGCGCGTCGTCTCGATGCTCCGCTGAGTCTGATTATTCGAGTCGCTTTTCTGCTGTTTGTGTGAGTTCCGAATCCACGTCCCCCGTGTTCTTCGTCCCGCGTGGCTCGAAGAGGAGAATCTGTGCTTCCTCGTCAGCGACAGGGCGATGTTCGACACCTCGAGGAACGACCACGAACTCACCTGCTTCGAGGTGTACGTCCGGTTCGTCTCGGAATTGGATTGTCAACTCGCCGCTGTGGACGAAAAATAGCTCGTCGGCGTCGTCGTGTTGGTGCCAGACGAACTCGCCTTCGACTTTTGCGAGTTTGACTTCTTGCCCGTTGAGTTCGCCAGCGAGACGTGGGGACCACTGTTCGTCGAACGAGTCGAACGCGTCGGTGAGGTTCACTTTCTTCATACAGGTCCTCTCGATGGACAGCTAATCAAGTGTTTTGTGCGGTCTACGTGCGTGATACACCAAAGACATTTGGTGTCTATGTGTGATGTTCCCACATGGATATCGGGGAGCAAACACGGGAGGCGGTCACCCGCGAGTTACAACTCCTCGAAGACAAGTTCGGTTCGATATCTACCGAACAGAAACAGGTTACAAACGAACCTGACTTCTTCGAACACGGACAGCAACTCGCCGAAGAAGGGTGGATTGGTGATGCTGGTGCGTGGGTAACCGACGAAGACGATAGGGTACTTTTGATTCGCCATGCAGACGACCCTGACCGCTGGGGGACACCCGGAGGACGGCACGAACCCGGCGAATCACTCGAAGAGACCGCTCGACGTGAGGTCCACGAGGAGACCGGGATTGTGTGTTCGCTGACCGGGATTTACTGGGCACGTCGGAAAAGTATCGTCCACGCGGACGACGACGAGAGACGACTCCACATGCTCACTGTCGAATTCGAAGCCGAGTACGAATCTGGGCAACTCCTCATTACCGACGACGACATCGTCGAGGCGCAGTGGTTTACTGAGCCGCCGGACCACACTCACGACTTTATGAGTGAGAAAGTCGAGGAGTGGGAAGCCGAAGGCTAGGGACGAATCGAGGCTCGAAAGAGAAAACGAAAATAGCGACGGACACCCCACCAGAGGTGTACGTTTATGCGTTTCGCGCCGATTCGCGAACCGCTTCGAGGAGAACCATCGTCCACTTCGACTCTTCGATTGGGATGGGCATCGGGCCGTCGGTGTCGATAGCCTTGGATTCGAGGTCGATTTGGTAGTAGTGGGGGTTCATCTGCTTGATGTTCTCCCACCCATCGTCGTACTTGGTCTTGAGCATCGTCCCGGCGTTGCCGACGACGCCGCCGATGAGGTTGGCAGAGCGTTCGAAGTTGTATCGGGCCTTCGAGAGCGACGTACTCGTCGGGTCGCGGGTGACGTTCATGACCGTCTGCGAGACGAGGTCAGCCATCACCGACTGTTCTTCGCCGTGGACGATGACGAGGCGCTGTGGAATCGCGCCGGAAATCATCTTCACGCTGACGACACAGCCATCGTCGGTCCGGTACTGGACGGAGGCGTTGTCGTAGGTGAAGCCTTCTTCGTACTCTTTCGTGAGGCTGGTCAGTGCGGAGACTGCGTCTTCGCTCTCTGGATAGCCGCCGACGTGGAGGGCGATGTAGAGTGGGTGTGGAAGCCCTTCTTCGAATTCACCACCTTCGAGTTCGAGCGCCCAGCGACCGCGTTGTTCGAGGTCCGGGGGCGTGAGGCCCGTGAAGATAACTTCGACACTGCGAACCTTCCCGAGGTCGCCGCGCTTGAGTCGTTTTTCGACAGTACGCATCGCAGGGTCGAAGACGTGCTGGTGAACTTCAGAGAACTGGACGCCTGCTTCTTTTGCGTACGCTTCGAGTTCGAGATACTCTTCGAGCGTCGTGGTGATTGGTTTCTCGATCATCACGGGGACGCCCTTGTCGATGACTTTCTTCGCAAGCGCAACGTGCGTCTGGACCCCAGTACAGATGTGTACCCAGTCGAGATCCTCAGTTTCGAGCATCTCGTCGAGGTCCGTGTATGGTTTGATGCCATACTGGGTCGCGACATCGTTCGACCGTCCCTCGTCAATATCGCAGATTGCGACGAGGTTCGTCCGTGGGTTTCGTTCCAGTGCTGAGAGGTGCGTACTGGAGACGACACCGGCACCGACGACTGCTGTGTTCAACGTCATACGCCTCGTGATTTAACTGATAAGGGTATTGTTATACGCTCAATGACTGGTAGAACAGAGAGCTAACGGTCTCATTGAACCGATTTGAATTTTCGATTAGTTCGGGCAGTCAATCGCTTCCTCGTCAGGTTATCGCACACTAACCGCCTGCGTGCTGTCGCAAAAACCGAATTCGACGCTTATTCGGGGACGAATCGGAGCCACTTGAGTTGGCCGTCTTGTTCTCCGGTGATAGCAAGCGTGTTGTCGCCTGAGGGTGACGAGAGGTCGTTCGTCGTCATACATCCTGTCGTGGAGAACACGCCGCCGCCGTTGGCACGGTACTCTCTCCCGTCGATGAGGACTGTACTGCCGGATGCACCGGGATCCCATCTCGCGACGGATTGCCGCATCTCTGGAACAGCGTCGAATTGGAGCAGACACGGGTCTGTGTTGTTGTCGCCATCGAATTCGATGATGTACGGGTAGCGCGTCGTCGTCACAGAGCCACCATCGACGAGGGTCGAATTGGAGTTCGAGAGGTACACACCGTCGCGTTGGTCACCAGGTTGGTCGATAGTACAGTTTCGAATCACCGACTTGGGGGCGTCAGCTAAGATAATTCCTGCGGCACCCCTCGCGTTGCCGGTGACGAGGACGTTCTCGAGTTTAACCCACGACGGGCCATCCGGTGGCCGGTACTGGCCTTGCCGTTCGAGTGGGCTTCGGAAGACTGCTGGAACGTTGTCGGCGTTGATGCGAATCGTCGAATCGCGGATTGTGACCGTCCGTCCGGTCGGGAAGACGTAGACACCGCCTTTCGACTGCGGCGTCTTCTCGATGACGATTGTGCAATCACGGATTTCGGCACCAGCGGGCTTCTGGGTTGGTCCTTGTTCGATGACGATGCCACGCGTGTTGAACTGTGAATCGAGTTGTGTGAGGGGGCCGGTGTAGCTATCCATATCTACCTCGACAGTTGCGCCCTCGACGTAGCTTCCTTCACCGGCGATTCTGATTCCGGCGACGTTGTTGTTGCGGAACGTCCCACCGATGACTTCGATGTTGCCGGTGGTCCGACTCGCGTAGATGCCGTTGTTGCCGAACTCTTCGAGGTGGCAGTTTTCGATACGAATGTTCCCGCTGTTCCACGGGCCGATAGAGATACCACCGCGGCCGTCACCGCTCTTGTAGTGGCCGATTGCAGAGCCCTTCTTCGCGCGGAAGTTTCGAATTATGCCACGGCCTTCGTTCGTCGTCAATCCGAGCAACATCGCGTGAACGACGTCGCTGTCGGGATGTTCGCCGCGACCGATGTATTCGACATCCTCGACGAGGAAGGTATCGCGCGTCAAGATACGGACTCCTGCGGTAGTCTCCGGCGCGGTGATGTCGATATCGATGCCGCGGAAGACGAAGTTTCCAACCTCGGAAACGTCGATGAGGAAGTTGTTGTAGCCCTGTGGTGGAAGCAACTGCACGGGGCCTTCGCCGAGCATCACGACACTACTGAACTGCGAGACACGTAGGCGGTGTTCGAAGCGGTAGGTCCCCGACGGGAACCGAAGAACGATATCGTCTTCGAGCGCCTGTCGAATGCGGGCGGCACAGGGCTCTCGACCGGTCGGGTCACAGCCCAAATCTTCGACGACGTTGACTCCTTCTGGATACTCGGGCGTCTGTTCGGGTGTTCGATCTGGCGTCCGCTCGGGGGTTCGTTCGTCGTCCGTCGGTGTCTCCGGGATGTCTGGCTCTTCTCTCGTGAGACAGCCAGCTAACGTCGCAGCGGCAACACCGACTAAGCCAAGATACGCCCGTCTATCCATATTTTAGACCACCTGAACTTGGTAGCACGCCAATATAATTATGAAGCGCCACATCTGCATCAGCATCCTGTTAGTAGGCGATTCAGCAATGTATCCTTTGCCTACACTTGGGGGGAGTGTCCCCGTTAAGAGCCGAGTTACAATGCGGTTTCTATGCCCATCGATACATCAGATGTACACATTCTCGCAAATACAGAAAGGGGTCAACCTCGGGCGCTCTAACCCCGCCTTCTTCGGTCGGGAACTCAATCGGCTGTACTACAGCCGTTTCTCCCAGCGAGAGTTCAATCACCAGGGCACCGATATCGTTGCTGAAGATTGGGACAATCTCCTCATCCTCGATGCCTGCCGGTACGATCTCTTCGAGCAGCACAGCACCCTCCCCGGTCGCCTCGAATCGCGTCAATCTCGTGGCTCGCACACAGTCGAGTTCCTCCGAGGCAACTTCACCGACCGCGACCTTCAGGACACGGTGTACGTCAGCGCGAGCCCGCAACTGTACGCCCAACGAGATTCTCTCCGTGCAACGTTCCACGACGTCATTCACGTCTGGTCTGAGGAAGGGTGGGACCAAACCCACGGGACTGTTCTCCCCGAAACGATGGCAGAATACGCCCTTCGAGCGAGTGAGAAGTACCCCGACAAGCGGATTATTGTCCACTTTATGCAGCCTCACTACCCATTTATCGGGAGCCCCGAACTCAACTCACGCTCTCCGTTCGAGAGCAGTGACAAGAAACTCGACATCTGGGCCGAACTGATGATGCGAAAGCGCACGGTTGACCCACAGGTTATCTGGGAAGCCTACCGCGACAATTTGCTTCTCGCTCTCCCTGTCGTCGAGGAGTTGATGCAGTCGCTTCCGGGCCGAACAGTCGTCACGTCCGACCACGGCAACATGGTCGGCGAACGTGCGTTCCCCATCCCGATTCGTGAGTGGGGCCACCCACCGGGCATCCACACGAAAGAACTCGTCACCATTCCGTGGCTGGTCTTCGATAACGGTCAGCGTCGCACGATTACCGAGGGAACCCCAATCGATACAGACGAGAGTATCTCGTCGGATGTCGTCACCGACCGGTTAGCCAACCTCGGCTACGTCGAATAACCCCACTTCAACTCGTTTTCTTCGTCCAGCGGTTCACCCCCGTCGATGTTTTCCTCGCCCGCGTGGGTATTCACGTATGTCTGTACGAGAATCGCTCTCCGAACTCCGAATCATCGACACTCACGCACAGTTTAATTCACTCGAAGTCCGGACGCCGACCTTCCAAGAACGCCGAGACACCTTCGTGATGTGCCTCTGTGTCGTAGGCCATCGTTTGGGCGTGGGCCTCGCGTTCGAGACCATCGTTCCACGTGCGCCCGAGGTTGGTGTGAATCGCTTCTTTTGCGAGTGCGAGTGTTTCAGTCGGGCGTGAGGCGAGTGTCTCGGCCATCTCGTCGACGACCGTATCCAGTTCGCCGTCGCCGACGACTTCGTTCACGATATCGAGTTCGGCCGCGCGTTCTGCCGAGATGAGTTTGCCAGTGAAAGCGAGTTCTTTCGCGGCGCGCAGACCGACGAGTCGTGGAAGTGTCACAGTCGCGCCAGCGTCGGGGATGAGGCCGACGTTGACGAACGAGGCGGCAAAGCGTGCTTCTGGCACGGTGTAGGCGAAATCACAGGCGGCGACGAGTGACATCCCTGCACCGACTGCATCACCATTCACGCGCGCGACGACTGGTACCGGGGCGGTGAGGATGGCTTCTGCGACGCGCCCGAGCGTTCCTCTGACTCGTTCGTATGCCTCACGGGCGGTTTCGTCACGTTCGGCCATCGCTTGGATGTCCCCACCCGCGCTGAAGGCGTCGCCGTCACCAGAGACGATGGCCACATCGAAGTCCTCGGAATTCAGTGCTTCGAGCGCCTCAGAGAGTTCGCGGGCAACGTCCGCGTTGAAGGCGTTTTTCACCTCGGGTCGGTCGAACGTCACGCGCCGGATGCCGTTCTCGTCTTCGACTCGCATATCGATGCCTACACAGAAGGTGGCTAAATACCCTACCCGAACACGGACGAACAGAGCGACGACTGGCCGCGCCGGAGTCGTTCGAGAAACGCCGTCTTGCTGATTCCGAGTTCTTCGGCAACTTCGGTGGCAGTGACCGCCTTCGGAATCTCGAAGTATCCCATCTCGTGGGCGACACGGAGGCTCTCGGCTTGCGCGCGCGTCAACCCCCACGCGCGACTGCGCTGGTCGTCGCCCTCCGACCGGAGTGGATAGACGCGCTGGAGTTGAATCCCAACAGTTTGGCCCGCCGTCTCCATCACGCCACGAAGTACGTCGTATCCGACGACGGCCCCGCTCATGGTCGCGCCGCCATCGTGGTAGCGCATGGACTCGACGAGAAATCCAACGTTGACCAGTCTATGGACGACGCAGGGATGCTTCGACAGACAGCGGTACGTGTAGGCCTTCTCACCGCGAGTGACGTGGAGATATCTGATGTTTGGGTCGTCGTCGAGAACGGTCGAGAGGTGGTCATTTGGCGGTGCTGAAAAGTGCAAGAGTACGTTGCCGTCACCCCGTAACTGGGGTGCGCTGGCGTCGATAGCGATATCGACCTGTTCGGTCGCCTGCGCGAGTGGACAATCGTCTCCTTCGATACGAAATTCAGCGACTAAGCATTCGTCTATCATCGTATTTTGCCGCGACTAAGCTCACCCTAACCCGATAGTTCGACGACATCATATATAAAGGCAGTCTATGGACTGGCCAATCGGTAAGTGGTTATCAATGATAGTTTATCGTAGACAATGGACCTCGAAACTGTCAAAGAACTCGCCGGACCGCGGCGCTTCTCTCCGAAGGACGACATGCCCGAGGAGTACCGCAAGGCGGCGACTCGGATGATTCAGTTCCACGCGAACAGCGAAGTCATGGGTGGCTACCTCGAAAAGCCGTTTATCCGCCAAGCGCCCAGCATCGACCGCAAACTTGCGTTCTCCGCGAAGGTGCAGGACGAAATCGGCCACGCGCAGTTGCTCTACCGTGCGGCCGAATCACTCGGCGTCAAGACCCGCGACGAGATGCTTGACGAACTCGCAGCGGGCGAAGGAAAGTTCCTGAACTGCTTCCACTACCCGATGGAGTCGTGGCACGAAGTGCCGATGATTGCGTTCTTCGTCGATGGCGCGGCGATGCACCGACAAGTGACGCTCAAGCAGACGTCGTGGCAGCCCTACGCGCACGCGATGGACAAGGTGTGTTTCGAAGAGGGCTTCCACGTCAAGCACGGGGAGTCCATCCTCTCCGAACTGATGAACGGCTCGAAGGCAACACAAGAGAAGACGCAAGCCGCCTTCGAGAAGTGGTGGCCACGCATCATCCAGTTCTTCGGCCCCACCAACGACAAGTCCGTCCACAACAACTTCGCCCAACAGGTCGGCCTGAAGATGAAGTCGAACGACGAGCTTCGTGACACGTTCCTCGAAACCTACGTCCCAAAAGCCGAGAAGTACGGATTGGTCGTCCCTGAGTACCCACGCATCGAGTACGACGAGGACGAACAGACCTACCACGTCAACGAAGACGACCTCGACTGGGACGAGTTCTGGACCATCGCGAAGAACTCCTCGGACGGAAGCCACGAACAGATTGGAACGCGCGCTCGCGCCCAAGAGGCAGTCGAGTGGGTCCGCGAATCCATGGCTGGCTGGGAACAGTCGTCGAACACCACGCCACAGGCAGCAGACTAAACCATGATTTGGGAAGTATTCAGACAGGACAAACCGGGCGATTACCACAAACACTGTGGGAACGTCCACGCACCAGACCGCGAGATGGCACTCCAGTTCGCGGCGATTCAGCACGGTCGGCGGATGCGAACGCACAGTCTGTGGGTCGTCCCACAGGATGAAGTCGGCGAAATCAGCGCCGACGAAGCGAACTTCGGCGGCTCGACCGACAAGACCTACCGCTGGGCGACGTCGTACACCGACATCGAAGCGGCGGCCCCCGAAGTCGCAGACAGCGAACGAGAACAGGCAGAACACGAAGTCGAGGTAGACAGCTAAGATGGCGAAGATTCAACCAGAAGACCTCACCGACACCCAACAGGCCGCACTCGAAGAACTCCTGTTCCGCCTCGCCGACGACGAGTACGTACAGGGCGAACGCCTCATCGAGTGGCAAATCTACGCGCCGACGCTCGAATCGGACCTCGCGCTCGCGAACATCGCACAGGACGAGTTCGGCCACGCGCGGCTGTGGTACGACCTCCTGCAAGAACTCGGCTACTCCGAAGCAGAAGTTCTCTGGAAACGCCCTGCCGACGACTTCCGACACAGCACGCTCGTCGAACTCCCCTTCGAGGAGGGAGACTGGGCAGACGTTATCCTCCGAGGCTATCTCTACGATGCCGCCGAGCGCCTTCGTCTCGAATCGCTCCTCGAGACGAGCTACGCACCGCTCGCAGACCGCGTTGGTAAGGCACTCAGCGAGGAACGCTATCACCTCGAAAACGCACAGAACTGGCTCGACCGCCTCTGTGAAGGCGACGGCGAGAGCCGAGAACGCGTCCAGACAGCCCTCGACCGCTTGTTCCCTCACGCGCTCTCGCTCTTTGCTGAGCCTGAGTACGAAGACGAACTCATGGATGCTGGGTTCCAGACGGTTTCGACGTACGACCTCGAAATCGAGTGGCTCGACACCGTGATTCCGTACCTCGAATCGCTCGGTCTCGACGTTCCGGACCCTGACGAAGTCGAACGCCCGACTGCCCGTGGACGCGATGGAAGCCACACCGAACACTGGGACGTGTTGGCCGAGGACTTCCGCCGCACGTACCACGAAATCGACGAGCCCGAGCCTGCGAGAATCGGCAGGGAGCGCAAGGCATGAGTACCGAGGAGTCTTCCGGAACGGCGTGTGGGTACACCGAGTACGTAGACGGTGACGTTCCCGAGGAATACCCCAAGACCGGCGAGGGTGCAACGGGCACCGAAGCGAAGATTTGGGAAGCCCTCTACGAAATCGAGGACCCGGAGATGCCTGTCAGTATCGTGGACCTTGGTCTCATCTACGACGTTCGCGTCACCGAAACCGAAGACGACGACGGCGAAGCCGCGACTCTCGGTATCGTCGAGATGACGCTTACGTACACTGGTTGTCCCGCTCGTGACTACATCACGAACGACGTGCAGTGTGCCATCCTCTCGTCAGGTGTCGACGAGGCGTCCGTTCGACTCCGCTTTACGCCCGAATGGACCGTCAGTATGGTCACCGAAAACGGTCGTAAGGCGCTCCGCGAATTCGGGTTGAGTGTATGATGCGCCGTTTCGACCCCAGCACCGAGACGACGGGTGACACCACGGGGGCAGAATGTCCCTACTGTGGTTCGACTGATACCGTCCGCGAACACCCCAAAGGTCCGGGGCTGTGCCGCTCGATGCACTTCTGCAACGAGTGTCTCGAGCCCTTCCAGCGGTTCGAGTAACCGCGTTTCGAGGTCCTCTTTCCTGCGCCCGTAGCAATCTTGGAGAGCGGCGGCGCTCTGAGACGCCCAACGCGCCGCTACGATGCACACAGCGATTCGCTCGAAAACAAAAGCCAATCGAATACGGAAGGAGGGGCCTGCGTCAGCGGATGTTGATGTTGACGTTCTTTGCCTGCGTGAACTCGCGGACGGCTTCGAGACCCTGCTCGCGGCCGTGGCCACTCTGTTTCGTCCCGCCGAATGGCGTCTGTGGGAACGTCACCGGGTACTCGTTGACGCTAACCATCCCGTAGTCCAGTCCGTCCGCGACCTAGTGGGCGCGGGAGAGGTTGTTCGTCCAGATACCGGCGAGCAGGCCGTACGGCGAGTCGTTGGCGATCTCGATTGGGTCGTCGTCCTCATCGAACTCGATGACGGAGAGAACTGGACCGAAGATTTCCTCGCGGGCGACGGTCATGTCGTTCGTTACGTCTGTCAGGACGGTCGGTTCGACGAAGTAGCCCATTTCTTTGTCTTCTGGGATGCCGCCGCCACAGGCAACTGTTGCGCCTTCCTCGACACCGATGTTGATGTACTCCAGTACGTCTTCGCGGTGTTCTTTGCTCACGACCGGACCCATGCGGGCGTCGTCGTCGATACCGGAACCGAGCGGCGTCGATTGTGCGCCTGCGACGACTTTCTCGACTAACTCGTCGGCCACGTCTTCGTGGACGAGGAGTCGAGAGCCCGCCCAGCACATCTGCCCCGCGTTCATGAAGATGCCGTAGTGGACGCCGCGAGCGACTGCATCGAGGTCAGCGTCGGAGAAGACGACGTGTGGGCCTTTCCCACCGAGTTCGAGCGTCACGCCCGTCACGTTGGCGGCGGCGGCGGCCATGACGTGCGTGCCGACGCCCGTACTACCGGTGAAAGTGACGTGTTCCACCTCGGAATGGGAAGCGAGTGCGGAACCTGCCTCGGACCCGCTACCGGGGACGACGTTAACGACGCCATCTGGGAGCCCTGCTTCTTCGGCGGCGATACCGTAGTAGAGTGCGGAGAGCGGCGTTTGACTCGATGGTTTGACCACAGCAGTGTTGCCGCAGGCCAGTGCAGGTGCAATGCTTCGCCCTGCGAGTTGGAACGGGTAGTTCCACGGGACGATGTGGCCAGTGACACCGAGGGGTTCGCGCGTCGTGAAGTTCACGCGGTCACCGGGGACAGGGTTGTAGTCGCCTGTGAGTTTGTCCGTCCATCCGGCGAAGTAGCGGAAGGTATCGATGACCATCTGAACTTCCATGCCCGCTTCGAACGGTGTCTTGCCGTTATCGTGGGATTCGACGAGCGTAATCTCGTCTTTGCGTTCTTCGATGGCGTCGGCCATCGAGTGAAGTTTGGCACGGCGCGTTCCAGGGTCCATGGTTCGCCACTCACTTCCGCGGGCGGTAGCAGCAGACGCAGCGGCGACGGCCGCATCCACGTCACGTTCGTCGGCGCGCGCAACTTCCGCATACGGCTCTTCGGTTGCCGGGTCGAGGGTCTCGATGAACTCGCCCGATTTGCTGTCTACCCAGTCGCCGTCAATGTAGAGACTCGTTGGACCGCGATATTCCATTCTGGATAGACTATTCGACCCCGATTATTAATCATTATTGGTTACTCAAAAACGAGATGACACGTCGAAGTAACACGATTCGGTTTTCACTGACTAGCCGGTTTTGTATACACCACGAGCATCGGCGATGTGTGTCCCGTCTTCGGCGTAGACTGCGACATCGACGGTTCCAACGTCCCCACCGAGGCGGACGACCTCTGCTTCAGCAGAGAGGTCGCCTTGGCCCGCGTTCAGGTAGTCGATTCGCATGTCGATAGTCGGGACAGGTTTCTCGACGAGGCTCACGAGCGCCGCGCCGCCAACTGTGTCAGCCAAGGTAAACGTCACACCACCATGTGCCATCAGCCGGTCCGCGTTCCACGAGAGTTCTTCTCGAAGTTCGAGTCTTCCTGTCGCGTGACCATCTTCTACTTTTGTGAGTTCGATGCCCAGCAAGTCCGCAAAGGGCATCTCCTCGAAAAACGCCTCGATATCCATAGTACTCTCTCTCAGGGAGTTGGTAAGTTGGTTTCGCCGAAGTGGTCGAAAGTGAATATTTTCACGGAATTTTCACGGAAGGTTCAGTGACCTGTCACTCGAAATGTGGGACGACGTCGTCACCGAGTCGTTCGATACACGCGAGTTGTTCGGCGGTGCCGACGCCGGGGTGGTACGTGCGGAAGATGAAGTGGATATCGTCGCCAAGTGCGTCGCGGTAGCGTTCGAGTCCCTCGATGACGTCCTCGGACGTGCCGTAGATTGCCTGCTCGCGGAGTTCGGCGACTCGCTCGTCGGAGAGTTCCGATACCGACTCACCCGAGAATATCTCGGCGTACCGGCGTTGGAGGTAGAGGTATCCGTCTCGCATCGTCTCCCACGCGTCTTCTTTCGAGTCGCCGACGAAACCGTGTTGGAGAACGTAGATGGTGAAATCGCCATCGAGGCCTTCCGATTCACGGACGTTCCGGATATCTTCGACTCGCTTCTTCACGCCGTCGATAGAGAGCGACGATGGGGCACACCATGCATCCGCAGTACGTGCTGCACGTCTGACTGCAGGTTTCGCGCTCCCGCCGAGCATGATTGGAATTTCACGAGCGGGTTTCGGCGTGACGTCCACACCAGTCGCACCCTCGTGAAACGGTGATTCGTGAGAAATCGGTCCGTCACTCCACGAATCTCGAAGGAGGTCGAGCATGTCTGCGAGTCGCTCGACGCGCTCGTCTTGCGGAACACCAAACGCCTCGAATTCGCGTGGATTCGACCCGATTGCGAGTCCGAGCGTCAGCCTCCCGTCGGCGAGCAAGTCCACGGTAGCCGCATCCTCAGCGAGTCGAATCGGATTGTAGAGTGGGCCAAGCGCGATACACGACCCGATTTCGATGTTCTCAGTGACGGCGGCGAGTGCGCCGAGAGAGGGCATCGTCGCAGAGAGGTAACCGTCGTCGAGAAAATGGTGTTCCGAGACCCACGCACTCGCGAGGCCTGACTGGTCGATGGCGCGCCCGAGTGTGAGCATCTCGTCGTAGAGGTCTGCCATCGGTCGGTCGTCGTCAGGCCGTCGCTGACACGTGAAGAGACCCGTTCCGATATCCATGGCTGTCCGTCACAACCTCGAGTATTAATGGTTAGGAACAGCGAAGTAGACTGGTCCGCCGCTTCAACTGAGAGAGTACCACGACGAGTACGACCAGAAAAGCCCCAAAGACGTGCTTTTCATCCGTGATGGGCGACTCAACTTGCAGTTCTTGGGTCTATTCTTCGCCAGCTTTCGTCTTGATGAGGAACTTCATGTCACCCTTGAGGACGACGGTTCCGTCTTGCTTCGTCATCTCGACTTCGAGAGTGACGAGCCCCGCGTCGTCGCGGGTGCTGAGTTCTGATTGCCCGGTGACGACCATCGTCTGCGAGAGCGTGTCGCCGATGAAGACGGGATTCGGGAGGTCCATGTAGTTCATCCCGAGGAAGGCGATGGCGGTGCGTTCGACGAGACCAGAACGATAGACGAAGCCCGTCGATTGTACGAACGTCATCGGCCCGTGGGCGATGCGCTTGCCAAACTGCGTGTCTTTGGCGTACTCTTTGTTGGTATGAAGTTCCGTCCAGTCACCCGAGAGCGCCGAGTGCATCATGAAGTCGGCTTCGGTGACGGTGCGGCCGACGCTCTGGAACTCTTTGCCCACGACGAAGTCCTCGAAGTGATGCGGTTCGTAGCTGTATGCCATACCTGTCCGTCAGCCTCATCGGATAAAGAATTTTACATACCCATCTTTACTGACATTCGGAGCATACTTCACGAGTGAGAGAGACGCAGTTGCTATGACAACATCTGACAGCCACGCCGAGATACGCGAACGCGCATCGAACGACCCCTTCTGCGGTCGCACCGGAATCGAACTCGAAGACGTTGGCGAGGGCACCGCCGAAACACGGGCCGTCATCGACGAAGACCATCTGAATTTCCACGGAACGCCACACGGTGGCCTCATCTATACGCTGGCTGATGCGGCCTTCGCGGCGGCGTCGAACAGCCACGGCGACGCGGCGTTCGCCCTCGAAACCAACATCTCGTATCTCGCCGCCGCGGAAGTTGGCGATACGATTCGCGCGGTTGCGACCGAGACTCATCTGGGTGGACGGACTGCCGAGTACGAAGTCGTCATCTCAGACGACGACGGCGAGCGGATTGCGACGTTTCGCGGGCGGGTGTACAAGCCGAGTCGGTAATCCAGGTCGTCAACGGGTCAGAGAGCAAGGTAAAACGGGCAGTGGAAACAGTAAGCGCGACTACTGCTCGCGGTGGTCGAACACGCGCTTGATTTTCCCGACTTCGGTGCGGCCGATACCACCGTATTCGACGAGGTTCAGCACGTCGGGTTTGAACGACAGCACGTTCACGAGGCGCTCGTGAATCCGTGATTCGAGTTCGTCGGTCGAACCGTCGAACTCCTCCTCGAGTTCGACCGTAATCTCCAGTACATCGAGGTTGTTATCGCGGCGCAGGTCTATGCGGTAGTACGGAGCCACTTCATCGAATTCGAGGACGACCGACTCGACTTCGCTCGGATAGAAGTTGACGCCGCGGACGATGATGAGGTCGTCAGAACGACCGGTCACGTTGTCCATGCGGACGGCGGTGCGGCCACAGTCACAGGTGTCGTAGTTGAGCGTCGTCAGGTCACCAGTTCGATATCGAAGGACGGGAAGTGCGTCCTTTGCGAGCGTCGTCAACACGAGTTCGCCCTCTTCGCCTGCTTCGAGGACTTCCCCAGTGTCGGGGTCGATGATTTCGGGGTAGAAGTAATCCTCCCAGATGTGGAGTCCGTCTTGGGCTTCCTCACACTCGATAGAGACGCCGGGGCCGACGATTTCGGAGAGGCCGTAGAGGTCGATTCCCGTCACGCCGAGTCGTTCTTCGATTTCAGCGCGCATCGGCTCGGTACACGGTTCGGCCCCGAAGATGATGACACGAAGCGGGAGGTCGCGAACGTCGATGCCCATGTCTTCGGCGACTTCGGCGAGATAGAGGGCGTAGGAGGGCGTGCAGGTGATGACGTCGCTGCCGAGGTCGTTCAACAGCTCGACCTGTCGCTGCGTGTTGCCGCCGCCGATTGGGATGACGGTTGCACCAATCTCCTCGATTCCTTGGTGGAGGCCGAGACCGCCCGTAAAGAGTCCATAACCGTAGGCGTTCTGCACCACGTCCTCGGAGCCAACGCCCGCGGCGACGAGACACCGGGAGACGGCCTTGCTCCACACGTCGAGGTCGTCTTGGGTGTACCCGACGATTTTTGGCTTTCCTGTGGTTCCCGAGGAGGCGTGAATCCGAATCACGTCGTCCATATCGACCGCGAACATCCCTGTCGGGTAGTTGTCTCGGAAGTCCTCTTTCGTCGTGAACGGGAGCTTCGAGAGATCCTCGACAGAGTCGATGTCGTCGGGTGTCATCCCCGCCTCGTCTAACTGTTCGCGGTAGTACTCGACGTTCTCGTAGGCATTCCGAACGGTGGCCTGTAATCGCTTGTCTTGTACCGCACGAAGGTCGGCTCGTGAGGTAGTCTCCATACTATCGAATACCATCTGTATCAAATACGACGATTGATTATGATAAAAATGGTGCGGGGATTCCAATGGCCTCTTCGGGGCGAACCTATTTCGCACGTCGCAGGCAAGCGGATATCATGCGAGACGTGTACGTCGTCGGAGCGGGCCAATCGAAGTATGGCGCGTTTCCGGACGAAAGTTACCGGTCGCTGTTCGAGACGGCCTTCGAATCGGCCCTGGACAGCGCCGGTGGAATCGACCCGAACGATATCGACGAGGCAGTCGTCGGGTCACTCGGTGTCGGGGGACGACAACTTGGACTGTCCGGCCCAGCCGTGACCGAACACGTGGGACTCCACGGTGTCCCCTGTTCGAGAATCGAAAACGCCTGTGCTGCGAGCGGCTACGCAGTTCGACAGGCTGTCCAAGCGGTCAAGAGTGGGATGGCCGACGTCGCCCTCGCCGGCGGCTACGAGGTCATGACCGACATGAGCGGCGACGTGGCGAAGTACTGGCTGGGCGTCAGTGGTGAAACCGAGTGGGAGCGACTCACCGGGACGACGTTCTCGGGTGTGTACGCACAGATGGCATCTGCGTACATCGACGCCTACGACGCCTCTTCCGACCACTTCTCGAAAGTCGCCGTAAAGAACCACGCGAACGGCGCGAAGAATCCGAAAGCACACCTCGGATTTACCTGCTCGTTCGACGACGCGCGCAATGCCCCCGTGGTCGCCGACCCACTGAACCTGTATCACTGCTGTCCGACCTCTGACGGCGCGGCGGCGGTCATCGTCGCCAGCGAAGAATTTGCGAAGAAGTGCGATAGTGCCGTCCGCGTCGCGGGCGTCGGTGCCGCCTCCGAACGCGTCGGCCTGTTCCAGCGTGACAGTTACACGTCGATTCGCTCCACCGAGCAGGCCGCAAACACGGCCTACGAGATGGCTGGACTCGGCCCCGACGACATAGACTTCGCAGAGGTACACGACTGCTTTGCCATCGCCGAACTCCTCGCCTACGAAGACCTTGGATTCTGTGGCCGCGGCGAAGCCCCCGACCTCATCGACGAAGGCATCACCGAACTCGATGGTGACCTTCCTGTCAACCCCTCCGGCGGCCTCAAGTCCAAAGGCCATCCAATCGGTGCGACGGGTGCGGGCCAAGTGGTCGAAGCGTTCTCGCAACTCACCGGGCAGGCTGGAGAGAGGCAGATACCGGATGCGAAGGTCGGGCTTACCCACAACGTCGGTGGGTCCGGCGGTGCCGCAGTTGTCCACATCCTCGAAGGGGGTGTTCTCTGATGCACATCGCTGGAATCGGTGCGTACGTCCCCCGATACTTCCTCACCGCTGAAACCTACCGCGAGGCGTGGGGGAAAGGCGGCGCAGCAGGCGTCGAGCAAGTCGCCGTCCCCGACGCTGACGAGGACACGCTGACGATGGCCGCCGAAGCAGGGAGACGCGCTCTCGATGCAACGGACACCGATGCCGAAACCATCACACACCTCGCGTTTGCGACGACCACGCCGCCCATCGAAGCAGAGGAAATCGTCGTCCGTCTCGCGTCACTCCTCGGCGTTCCAGAAAGCGCGACGATGCGCCAGTTTAGCGGCGGGACACGAGCGGGCGTCGGTGCGCTCGCATCCATCACGGCGCTGGATACTGATGGCCCGGCACTCGTCGTCGTCGCAGATAGCCCACAAGGTGCGCCCGAGAGCGACGAAGCCGCGGGTGCTGGCGCAGGGGCAGTCGCACTGCTGCTGACCGACGATGGACCGGTCGAAATCGACGCAGTAGGTGAGTACGGCGAGCCATACCCCGGAACTAGCTTCCGCCGACAGGGGAGTTCAGCGACCGAATCTATCGGCATCACGAAGTACGAACGACGTTCCTACACGTCGGCAGTCGGCGGTGCAGTCGAGGCACTGGAGACAGACATCTCGAACGTCGATGCGGTTGCACTCACAGCACCAGATGGGAAGCTTCCGTACCGTGCCGCTCGCACGCTGGGCGTTTCGAGCGCGCAAATCATGACCGGAACGGTCGTCTCGAAAACTGGAGATACCGGAGCGGCAAGTCCACTGCTCGGCCTCGCATCCGCGTTCGACGACAGTGCCAAAGCAGTTCTCGTCGTCGGGTATGGGTCCGGCGCAGGCGCGACTGCACTGCAACTCTCGGCCACGGGCGAGGTTCCCGTCTCGGGCGTATTCGAAGGTGATACCGAACTCTCCTACGCCGAAGCACTGCGTCGGCGCGGGACCATCACCGGTAAAGAGCCGGAAGGCGGCGGTGCGTACGTGAGCATCCCGACGTGGCGGCAGACGATTCCACAGCGCCATCGCCTCGTTGCGGGCGAGTGTCGCGCGTGTGGCGCGCTGTCGTTCCCGCCGGAAGGGGCGTGCTTCGAGTGCCACGCAACCGAGGGCTACGACGAAGTGACGCTTCCCGGGACGGGTACCGTCGAAGCGACGACAGTCATTGGACAAGGCGGCGCACCACCCGAGTTCGTCGAACAGCAGCAACGCTCCGGAGCGTTCGGCGTCGCCATCGTCGCCTTCGACGGTCCCGAGGACGACGACAGAACAGTGAGCGTCCCCGCACAGGTCGTCAACTCACCTGTGGACGTGCCATCGATGGGCGATACCGTCGAAGCAGTACCGCGCCGCATCTACGAACAAGAAGGCGTGATTCGGTACGGTTTCAAAGTCGTCCCAGTTGACGGTCGCCGGTAGCACAGTCGTCGCAGTTTTTAACACCCCTCAGGGGCGTTCGAACACCGTCGCAACGCCCTGACCGAATCCGACACACATCGTCGCGAGTCCATACGTTCCGTCTCGTCTATCGAGTTCGTGGAGAAGCGTCGTCACGATCCGCGCCCCGGAGCAGCCGAGTGGATGGCCGAGAGCGATTGCGCCACCGTTGACGTTCAGTTTTTCCTCGTCGATTCCGAGTTCCTGTGCGCAGTAGAGACTCTGTGAGGCGAACGCTTCGTTGAGTTCCACGAGGTCGATATCGTCAATCGTGAGTCCCGCTTTGTCGAGGGCCGTGCGACTCGCCGCGATGGGTGCGATACCCATCTCTTCGGGGTCCACGCCGACGACGGCACGCGAAACGATACGCCCGAGAACTGGGAGGTCGTTTGCCTCTGCGTACGACTCTGCGGTGACGAGTGCCCCTGCCGCGCCGTCGGTGAGCGGCGAAGCGTTCCCGGGGGTGACCGATGCGTCTTCGTCGTCGGCGAAGACGGTTGGAAGCGACGAAAGCACGTCTAAGGAAGTGTCCTCTCGCGGGCCTTCGTCGTGTTCCACAACGCCGTCCGGCGTCTCGACGGGGACGATTTCGGTCTCGAATCGGCCAGCGTCGCGGGCATCGAGTGCTCGTTGGTGAGACCGAAGCGCGAACTCGTCTTGGTCGTCGCGTGCAATGTCGTATCGGCGGGCGACCGTTTCGGCGGTGGCGCCCATCGAGAGCGACTTTCCGCCCTCGTAGCGTTCTTCGAGTGTCGGGTGAAGCCAATCAGAGAACGGAATCCGCGACATGTGTTCGACACCGGCGGCGACGTACACGTCGCCATCACCCGCCTCGATTGCTCTGGCGGCGTCGTTGATGGTCGTCAGCGACGACCCGCAAAGTCGAGAGAGCGTCGCACCGGGGACGGATTCTGGGAATCCACCAGCCAAGAGTGCTTGACGTGCGAGGTTTCGTCCCTGTTCGTTCTCTTGGTTCGCACACCCGAGACGGAAGTCGGCCCACGCTTCGGGTTCGACACCCGTCCGTGAGACGAGAGCGTCGAGAATCGCAATTGTGAGGTCTTCGGGGTAGCAGTCGGCGAAGCCACCGTCTTTCTTTGCTTGTGGGGTTCGAACGGCATCGACGACGACGGCGCGCTCGCTGGGCCGGGGAGTGCTACTGCGACTCATACCACTGTGTGCGAGGCTATCCGTCTTGAATCTTCACTAACCAAGGCAAACGATTATGAGGATTCCCGAAGGCCTTCCGATAATGAACGTGAGTGTACTCGGCGCTGGCACGATGGGCCACGGAATCGCCCAAGTCGCCGCGATGGCCGGTCACGACGTAACCATGCGCGACATCGAGGAGGAATACGTCGAAAATGGACTCGAAGCAATCGAGTCGAACCTCCAAGGTGGCGTCGCCCGGGACAAAGTGACCGAAAGCGAGATGGCAGAGACGCTCGACCGGATTTCGATTACGACCGAACTCGAAGACGCAGTCACTGGCTCTGACCTCGTCGTCGAGGCTGTTCCCGAGAAGATGGCCCTCAAACAGCAGACGATGCAAGACGTCGAGGCGCTCGTCAGCGACGAGACGGTCATCGCGTCGAACACCTCTTCGCTCTCTGTCACCGAAATTATGAGCGCCCTCGATAAGCCCGAACGTGGAGTAGGTCTCCACTTCTTCAATCCCGTTCACATCATGGCGCTGGTCGAAGTCGTCATCGCCGAGCAGACGAGTTCGGAGACGCTGACGTTCGCCCGCGAGTTCGTCGAAGGAATCGACAAGACCGCCGTCGAAGTCGGCGACTCGCCCGGCTTTGCCTCGTCTCGTCTCGGCGTCGCACTCGGTGTCGAAGCCATGCGGATGGTCCAAGAGGGCGTCGCCTCGCCTGCCGACATCGACGCCGCGATGGAACTCGGCTACAACCACCCAATGGGGCCGGTCGAACTCGGCGATGTGGTCGGTCTCGACGTTCGACTCGGGATTCTCGAATATCTCCGCGAAGAGTTGGGCGAGCGATTCCGACCGCCACAGATTCTCAAGCGCAAGGTTCGTGCCGGGAAACTCGGCAAGAAGAGCGGTGAAGGCTTCTACGTCTGGGAAGATGGCGAAATCGTCGGTGCGAGCGAGGACGTGATGGACCGATGAGCGAGGTCCAGGCTGTCGCCGAAGAATGTGAAACAGTCGATGTGACCATCCACGACGATGGCGTCGTCACGGTTACACTGAACCGGCCAGATGCACGGAACGCGCTGAACGCAACGCTCCGTGCCGAACTCAAACGCGTACTCGGCGCCATCGAGGAGAGCAGCGCGAAAGTCGTCGTCCTCACGGGTGCAAACGAGGCGAAAGCGTTCGTCGCTGGCGCAGACGTGAAGGAACTCCGCGAACGCGACATGCTCGAACAGCGCGAAGCGAGCAAGCGCCCGCGAGTCTACGAGTGTGTCGATGACCTCAGACAACCCGTTATCGCCCGCATCAACGGTCATGCCCTCGGGGGAGGATGCGAACTCATCCAAGCCTGTGACGTTCGCATCGCCCACGAACGCGCGAAAATCGGACAGCCCGAAATCAATCTCGGAATCATGCCCGGCGGCGGCGGTACCCAACGACTCGTCCGTCTCGTCGGTGAAGGCCACGCGATGCGTCTGATTCTCAGCGGCGAACTCATCTCCGCAAAGGAAGCAGCCCGAATCGGCCTCGTCGACGAAGTGTACAACGGACCCGAGTTCGACGACCGAGTGTACGAACTCGCCGAGATGATGGCCACGAAAAGTCCGGTTGCTCTCGAATATGCGAAGAAAGCCATCAAAGCCGCCTCCAGAATGGACCTCGAACAGGGAATCGAGTACGAAGCAGAACTCTTCGCTCAACTGTTTGCCACGCCCGACAAGAACGAAGGCATCGACGCGTTCTTCGAGGACCGCGACCCAGAGTGGGACGAGCGCTGACGTTCGAACAGTTCGAACGTTTTTTTGACGGTCACCTATCGAACAGAGCAAGGAGTTGGGAGAGACAGCCGAGAACGATGCCTGGGGGCGGTACAACAGCGGACACGGTGGTGTTGGCCTCGCAGTTTTCCGTGACCGACGTTGGGGAGACACACTAAGTTCGAACCTTTCGAACAGAAACCGATTCACAGTGTGAACGAACTGCGAATAAGCCCGTGACACCAGAATACCAGTCGTTCGAGTGGTATGGAGAATGAAACAAGGCAAACCGAACGCCGTCAGCGTATCTCGCGCTGGTCGGAATCACGAGACATTACATCAGTACATTTGTAATACTTCGACATCAATTTGAGATGAACACGGTGCAAAAACCAGCTCTCTGAGCAAGATAGTTCGAGTAGTTCGAACGAAAAGGCGAAGTTCAGGAGAAGTTGAGGTTGATTTCGACTTCGTTTGCCGCTCCGAGCAAGAGGTCCGCGATGTCGCCAGTCAGCCGGTCGTCGTTGAGTCGATTCGACGGTCCAGAGATACTGAGCGCACCGACTGGAATGCCATCGGTGTCGGTGATAGCCACACCAATCGCGTGGAGTTTCGGGACGATTTCTTCGCGGTTGAGCGCGTACCCTCGTTCGCGAATCGTCGCTAACTCTGTGCTGAGTTCGTCCGGATCGGTAATCGTCTTCGTGGTCTTCGCGGGGAGGCCATGTTCGTCGATGATTTCGTTCACTCGCTCGTCTGAGAAGGCCGAAAGAATCGCTTTGCCAGCGGCGATTTGATGGAGGTACGTCTGTGTTCCATCGCGGGCGGGCGTCCGCACCGACTGGTGGCCGCCAGCACCGTAGAGGTGGACACCGCGGCCCTGTTCCTCGGTGATGCACCACACTTTTTCACCGGTCTGCTCGGCGAGTTCCTCGACTTTCGGCCGTGCAACCTCGTACAGTGGATGTTCGTTTCGGGCGTGGATACCGAAGTCAAGGAGTCGAAGACCGATTCGATAGCCGTCGTCGTCGGGGACGACGAACCCTTCGCGCTCGAGCGTCTTCAGGTGTCTGTGGACCGTACTCTTCGCTAACCCGAGTTCCGTGGCGAGCGCGGTCGGACCCTGTGGCCCGTCAGTCTTCAGGCATTCGAGGATAGCAACGGCCGTCGTCGCCGTCTTCACCGGTCTACGTTGTCCCTCCTGCGTCATGGTACGACACTCGTGAGGCAGAGACCAAAAGTCTTGTTCGAATCTTTCGAACGCGAGGGGCAGACCGGAAGACTCCGCGACGGCGATAGAGCAAAGTAATCCCGAGTGGGATATCGGACGCACATGATTAAATTGGTGAATTTGGTCGTCAAAAAGGACGAGTATTCGCACGAGGAGTTCGTCGAGCGCTGGATGGGTGACCACGCCGAGATGGCAAAGGAACTCCCCGGGCTGAAGAAGTACGTCACGAGCCTTCCGACCGCACCAGAACGCTCCGAGTACGACGGCGTCGTCGAACTCTACTTCGAAGACATGGGTGCGTTGAAAACGGCGTTCGAATCCGAAATAGGCGAAGCAGTCAACGCCGACGCCGCAGAGTTCATCGACATGGAACAAGGACCGACGCTGTACGTCGACGAAGAAACCCAACTGGACGACGCGTAAGATGAACACGAGCGAACGACTCGTCGCGTCACTCGAAGCCCTCGGAGTCGAGCGGATGTTCGGCTACCCCGGTGGTCGCGTCATCGAACTGTTCGACCACCTCCCCGAATCGAGCGTCGAACTCGTTCGCCCACGTGACGAGCGAGAGGCGAGTGTCATGGCCGAGATGCACGGTCGGTTGACAGGCGAACCCGGCGTTCTCGCTGGGCAAGGCCCGTGGATTGGTAGTCTCGGCCTCATCGGACAGATGGAAGCACGACTCGCCTCGTCGCCGATGGTGACGATTACCGAAGCGTCCGAGCGCGGTAATTACTCCACGCTCGCACCGTATCAGCAAGCACGCGGCGATTACGGCGGTCTCAACCTCCCGAAGATTCTCGACGGCGTCACCAAAGAACACTGGTTCCCACGAACCCCCACCGAGACGGTTCGGAGCCTTCAACTGGCGTTTAAACACGCAATTTCGGGGCGTCCGGGGCCGACCGCAGTCATCCTCGACGGCGACGCCGTGACCGCGGAGTTTCCCGACAGTTCGACACCGCGAGTGTGGGACGATACTCGGCAGACTGCGACGTGGAAGGCAGCACCGAGTGCCGACGACGTTGCGGCCGCGACGCTCGCACTCGAAGGTGCCGAACGACCCGTCATCGTCGCCGGAAACGGTGTCCACGCCGCCAACGCCTACGACGAATTGCAGACGGTTGCCGAGGGGTACAACGCCGCCGTTGTCACCTCGTATCTCGGAAAATCGACGTTCCCCGAGACGCACGAACTCGCTGGTGGCGTCATCGGGTCGTTCGGCCACGAAGGGGCGAACCAACTCGTGAGCGACGCAGACGTGTTGCTCGTCGTTGGCTGTCGGTTGAATCCGATGGACACCAACTGGCAGGCCCCAACGTTCATCCGACCCGACGAGCAGACGATTGTACACGCCGATATCGAGCCACAGAACGCCGGTTGGGTGTATCCCGCCGAGATTGGACTCATCGGTGACGCCGCAGAGACACTCCGAGAACTCGCCGAGTCGGGCGGGAACGACAACGACTGGGCCGAAAGCGAAGCCCAAGAAGCCCGAAAATCGTTCCATGCACCAGAGTGCGAGTCCGACGCAGTGCCGATTCTCCCGCAACGCGCTGTCGCCGAGATTCAGAACGTTATCGACGAGGATACCATCGTCACCGCCGACTCAGGCAACAACCGTTTTTGGCTCCTGAACTACCTGCAAGTCTCGGCAGTCGAGACCTACTACGGTTCTGGCGGCGTCGGCGGGATGGGATGGGCGACTCCGGCCGCAGTTTCGGCCGCGCTCGCAACCGACAAACACGTCATCGGCGTCACGGGCGACGGCGGGTTTGCGATGACGATGACGAGCGTCGAAACCGCCGTCGAACACGGTGTCTCACCGACGTTCGTCGTCCTCAACGATACGAGCCTCGGCATGGTCAGACAGATGCAACACGGACCAGACGATATCGCAGGCGTCGAATTCCACGACACCGACTTTACGAAGGTTGCCGAAGCCTTTGGCGCAGTCGGTACTCGCGCCGAAACACCTGACGAACTGGCCGACGCACTCGCAGACGGGAAGAAGAGCGACCGTCCAACGGTCATCGACGTTCGTATCGACCGCGACCAAGACATGGCTGAGACGCTTCAGTCGTCGTTCTATACGACCGTTGGCGGACTCCACGAGTAGGCGAACAGCCGCAGTCGTGTTTCTTGCGGGAAACATTTTTCTCACCTGCTGTGGACGTAGGAGATAATGTCATCATCTACCGTGATGGTCACTGGCGGAACCGGATTTATCGGTTCGTACGTCGCGCAGGACCTCCTCGAATCCGGCCACGACGTCGTCGCCTACGACCTCTCGACGGACCCTCGTATCCTCGACAAACTCGGGATCGGCAACGACGTGACCATCCGTCGAGGTGACGTAACGGACCCGACAGACGTGTTCCGTGCCGTCCGTGAGACAGGGGCGACCCACATCATCCACCTCGCCGCCCTCCTCACGACCTCGGCGCGGGCGAACCCCCGTGCCGCACTCGACGTGAATATCACGGGGACGAACAACGTCTTCGAAGCGGCACGGGCACTCCCGGACCAAGTCGAGCGCGTCGCGTGGGCGTCTTCGGCCGCCGTCTACGCCCCACCGACCAACTACGGCGAGTCGTTCGTCACCGAATCCGACCTCGTGTATCCAGACACCCTCTACGGGGCGACAAAGGAGTACAACGAACACCAAGCAAAGGTCTATCACAAGGACTTCGGCGTCTCGCACGTCGGTCTGCGGCCGACTGTCGCGTACGGTCCATACCGCGAAACGGGGGGCTCTGCCTTCCTCGCAAACATCGTCGAGAAACCGGCACTCGGTGAACCGTTCAGCGTCGAATACGGCGACCAGATTATCGACTGGCAACACGTCCGCGACATCGCACAGGCGTTCAGGCTGGCCGCATTCGCACCTGAATCGGACCTTACACAACGGGTCTACAACGTCCGTGGCGAGTTAGCGACGATTCGAGAGGCCGCAGAGATGGTCGAGAAAATCCTCCCCGATGCAGACCTCACAGTGTCGGACGAAGGCGACCTCCCGTGGACCCAGCAACTCGATATGACGAAAGCACAGACCGATTTGGGATACGACCCCGCGTACGACCTCGAAACGGGATTCAGGGACTACATCAACGTGCTTCGGTCTGAAAACGGATTAGAGACTGTCTGAGTACGGGTTAATCCAGCACGACGCCGTCGTCTTTGACGTTCGGTGCGCCGACGACGAACACCTTCCCGTCTTCGAGACAGTGCAACTGTCGTTCTTCGTCTGGTGAGACGACGACGACCGACCCCGGTTCGAGTTCTATCGACTCGTCGTCGAAGACCATCTCGAACCGACCAGAGAGGACGTGATAGAGTTCTTCTTGTTCCTTTTGCTTGTGTCTCGTGCCGTGGCCACCCGCCTCGAACACCCAGACAGACGGCCGCATCTTCTGTGGTCGCAGTTCGTAGCCGACCGGCAGAAGCTTTCCTCGGGTAACGTCGGCATCGTACAACTCCATCTCGTTCAGGTTGACGTGTTTTCGCATGACTACGAATCACACGGGGCGAACAAAGTCGTTACTGGGCACCGGCCACGACGCTACGATTGCGTCTGTGAGTACTGTTTCACCCACTCGTCGAGGCTGATTCCCATCGTGGCCTGCGTAATCGCGTTCGAGGAGATGGAATTGGCGCTCTTTACGAGTTCGGCTTCGAGCGTCCGTTTCGGAATCTCGCCGATGAAGTGTGGAATCGCCCGCTGGACCGCAAGTGGACACCCGACTTCGTGAGCAAGGGCGTAGCCCGACAGCGAGTGTGGAATCTCCTCGGTTGCGTATTCGGAGTCCGGCGCGTCGATTCGGTCCGCATCGACGAACTCGACGTACTCGTAGCACTTGCCTACGTCGTGGAGCAGGCAGGCGGCGCGAATCACGTCGAAGTCCGGGTCAGCGCCGTGGAAGTCGCGCTGTTCTTCGGCCCCCCGGACGGCAATTCGCGTGACGCCGCGCGTGTGTTCGACGTTCGAAACCTCGTGGATGTTCCACGCGTAGGGGATGTCTTCGATATCCAACCAGCCACCGCGAGCGAGTCCGAGACACCACGCTTCGATGACCTGCTCGCGGAGGTCGCTAGAGTCGATATCGACGAGTTCGGGGAACGCCGCAGTGACCTGTTTTCGGTAATTGGGTTCGGGCATACTCACACCGTCGTGTCCGCTGTTTCGTCCTTCTGGACGGTCTCTTGGCCGACGAATCGCGGGCGGTCGCCGAGTGAGAGGAAATTGTCCACATCCTCTCTCGGAGCCTTCGCTTTCGGGTGGTCTGGGTCGTAGTCGCGGGAAGATTCGTGGCCGAGTCCGGCGCGGAGTGCATCGAGGTTTTCGAAGTAGAGTTCCGCTACGCCATCGAACTCGGCGTTTTCGGGGTCAGTCGGGACGACTCGTGCGTATCTGACGACACCGGGAATCTCACGGGCGAGCAGAACGTGTGTGTTGGCCCAGTGGTCGAGAAATTCGTCGTGGGTCATGCCGTCTTTCCGAACGAGAAACGCCGAGTGTTTGTACAAGCCAGTGGTGTCGCCCCCAGTCTCGTCTTTCTCGATGACTTCCTCGCCGATGAATCGGGGGCGACTTCCGATATCGAGGAAGTTGTCCACATCTTCACGGGCTTTCTTCGCATAGCCTTTTTCGGGGTCGTAATCGCGTGACCCCTCACTGCCGAGTGCGTCGTGGAGGGCGTCGAGGTCGTCGAAGTAGAGTTCGGCGATGCCGTCGAATTCGGTGGCCTCGGGGTCGGCGGGAGTGACCGTCTGATAGCGGACGACACCTTCGATTTGGCGTGCAATCGGCGTGTGATTCTCCTGCCAGTAGGTGACGAATTCGTCGTGAGTCATCCCCGATTTTCGAACGAGAAGGGCGACGTGCTTGTACATGCGTACACGGTTCGGCGATTCGAATAATAAATCATGAGGTACGTTTGGGTGAAAATCAGGGTACGGAAGCGCGAGAGTACTCTACAATAATTTAATGTGATAGTCCTGTGTGGTATCACCATGCCTTTCCACGAACGGGACTTTATGAGTGGAACTCGCGGGACGATGGCCGTCGATTGGGAGGCCCGAATCGACGTCAAACGGATGCGAGAAGAGCGAAAGTCGCGGGCGCTCGAACGAATGCGCGACGCCGGACTCAGTAGTATGCTCTTGTTAGACGACCCGAACATTCGCTACGTGACAGGTCTGGCCATGACCGGCGGGTCGGGCGCAGACCACTACTCGCTCTTACTCGAAGACGGGCAGGTCGTCCACTGGGACACCGCAGACCACGCGAGCAACCAACGCTACAACTGCCCGTGGTTGGACGACATTCGGTACGCGTGTCCGGGGTTAGGAAACGTCCCGCGGGCCTCGGGAAGCGACTCTGCACGGAGGTTCTTACTCGATACGATGGCTCAAGGCGTGGTCGATGCGCTCGAAGAGTACGGTCTCGCCAAAGAGCCGATGGGCATCGACGTTGCCAACGGCGGCCTGCTCGACGCCTTCGAATCGAAGGGCGTCGATGTCCAACCCGAACCCTGCCTGAAGGCCATGGAGAGCGCACGAAAGACCAAAACCGACGACGAAATCGAGTGTCTGCGACAGGTCGCCGCCATCTGTGAATCGGGCTTCCAAGCAATCGTCGAGAACGCCAAACCAGGCGCTCGGGAGTCTGAGGTGTGGGGTGACGCAGTGCGAGAGATGTGGCGACACGGCGCGATGGTCCAAGGCGGCTATCTCACCTCGGGACCGAACACGTGGCCGAAGCACCAAGCAAACACGACCGACCGGATGATTCGCCCTGGCGACCTCGTCTACGCTGACTGCTACAACATTGGCTATCTCGGCTACCGGTCGTGCTACTATCGGACGTTCTCGATGGGCGAACCGACACAGGCACAGAAAGACGCCTACGAACTCGCCCGCGACAACCTCTATGCCGTCCTCGACGAAATCGAACCCGGGAAGACGACCGACGAGATTGCGATGGCCTTCCCAGATATGGAGGGTGAACACGCCGAGTGGTACGGCGCGACCGACCACTGGCAGATGACGACGAATCACTGGGCACACGGCCTCGGTCTCCAACTCTACGAAGTCCCGCTCATCTGGCGCGGCCTCTCACCAGACCACCCCATCGAGATTGAAGAAGGGATGACGATGGCGGTCGAGACCCAAGAGCCAGCAGAGAGACAGGGCGTTCGCGTCGAAGAGATGGTCGTCGTCCGCGACGACGGCGTCGAACTGCTCAGCCAGTGGCCGGTCGAAGAGATAACCGTCATCGACCACTGACGGTGTGAGCGTGGATTTTAAACAGGATATATTGAAATGCTGAGATAGCCACCGTTCCCGTTTGCAATTTTCAAAAATTGTGGAAATTGTTCGTTCGAGATGTTCAAAACAATTCTTTCTAAAGGATTCAAATTGGATAGTATTCGACACAGAGGCAGCGATGAAGATACTGTAATTTTTCGTAGACAGTACACACGTTCGTCGTTCGGGAGCGAAATCTCACCCCCAGCCAACACCGCCGGGAGGTGAATTCTTATTCGACCACAGTGTGTCGGTGGCGACGATGAAACCGCGTCCATCCACGTTCTCTATCGTCGCCCGCGACCCGGATACCGACGCCGTCGGCGTCGCCGTCCAGTCGAAGTTCATCAGTGTCGGTTCTGTCGTCCCGTTCGTCAGCGCCGATGCAGGTGCAATCGCAACCCAGAGCTTTGCGAACGTCGCCTACGGCCCCGACGGCTTGGATGCGCTCCGCGAGGGCAAGACGGCCGCCGAAACGGTCGAACTCCTCACCGAGGGCGACGACGAAGCCGAAAGCAGACAGGTGGGTGTCGTCGGCCAAGACGGGAGCATCGCCGCCTTCACCGGCGAGGCCTGTTTCGACGTGGCCGACGATATCCAAGGAGACAACTACACCGTCCAAGGCAACATCCTCGAGAATTACGAGACACTCGAAGCGATGGCAGAGGCGTTCGAGACCACAGCGGGAGGGCTGCCCGAGAAACTCCTCGCCGCGCTCCACGCTGGTAACGACGCTGGCGGCGACAAACGCGGCGAACAGAGTGCCGCGATGTACATCGCCAAGCCCGAAGGTGGGTACGACGGCGGCAACGACCGGTGGGTTGACGTTCGTGTGGACGACCACGAACATCCAATCGACGAACTCGAACGGGTGTTTCGTCTGTACGATATCACACTGCTCGCCCGAGAAGCCCCCGAAGAAGTCCAGTCACTCACCGGCGAAACTGCACGAGAAGTCCTCGAAACACTCGGAGAACTCGGCTTCTACGACGGGGCGCCGAGCGACTCGTTCGGCGACGAAGCACAGGACGCACTCGAGTCGTTCCGCGGGATGAACAACTTCGAGAATCACACGCTGACGGTACTCGAAGACGCAATCGCTCGCGGGTGGAGTGACGCCGATGGCGAGGAAGAGACAAAGCTCGTCAATGCGATTTGGCACGGACTGTCTCGACTCGACAGAAAGTAGGACTCAGTAGAAGCGTTTGGAAAACCGAAACGGGGAAGAAAGGAAACAAGACGCCGTTCACACCACCACCACGCCATCGCACATCCCCGGCTTAGCCGAGGATGTATCTGAGGGCGGGGCGCTGGCGGACGAATTCGGTCTTTTCGATGATTGCGTCGACGCCGTAGATGCGGCCCAGCGCGAGGGTGCCGATGATGGCGAAGAGCATCAGGCCGAAGAGGTCACCGTTGACGAAGCCGTGCGCGAAGTCCGCGTTCCCGAGGTAGAAGAACACCATCAGGAAGCCGCCGAAGAAGGCGGCGAGGCGGGTGAGCGCGCCGACGAGGATTCCGAGGCCGATGAGAACCTCACCGAGCGGAATCATGAAGTTGGTCAGCTCCATCAGGATGGGGACGCCAGCGACCCACGCGAGGAGGCCGTGGACGAGCGTTCCTTGCGTTGCACCGACCATCCATCCCGCGGCGTTAAACGGCTCTGCGGCGAGGTATTTGGTCACCCCAGCGTGGAGGAACCAGTAACCCGTCAGGAGGCGAACCAGCACGAGGACGTAGCCGGTTAGCCCTTCGTTGTAGTTGAATTCAATCTGCTGTCCCAGCATCTCGACTTGGGCGTTCGTGGTCATTTTTTCTCACCTTACATCTGAATAGTCGCCCGGAATGGGAATATAAATACAGCGTCATTTTCAATTTCATAGAATTGGGAATCATCGAAAAGCGAGCGACAGAAGCCCTGTAAAAGCAGATGAGAAATCGTGAACTAACTGGGCATTAACGACGAATCATCCCGAACCGGTAGTTTTGACCCGCGTCCACGCGAGAACCAACGCAATGACAGCGCCGACCCTCCTCGTCGCCGGAACGGCCAGCCACGTCGGCAAGAGTACGGTCGCCGCTGGACTCTGCCGACTGCTCGCAAACGATGGCTACGACGTAGAACCCTACAAAGCGCAGAACATGAGTAACAACGCCCGAGCGGTCGTTACTCCCGACGGCGACGACTTCGGCGAAATCGGGGTCTCGCAGTACGTCCAGGCCCGGGCCGCACGAGTGACGCCGACCACCGACCACAATCCCGTATTGCTCAAACCTCACGGCGACGGGAAGTCGCAACTGGTCGTACAGGGAAAGGCCGTCTCGGTCAACACTGCCGGAAATTACTACGACGACCACTGGCACGCCGCCCGAACGGCGGCACTCGAATCTCACCAACGATTGGCACAGCGGGCCGATATCGTCGTCGCCGAGGGTGCAGGGTCGATTGCCGAAATCAACCTTCACGACCGCGACCTAGCGAACATCGAAACCGCGCGGTTCGCCGACGCACGGATTCTCCTCGTCGCTGATATCGAACGCGGCGGTGTCTTCGCCAGTCTCGTCGGCACACTCGAACTCCTCCCCGACGACGTTCGAGAACGGGTCATCGGCGTCGTCATCACCAAATTCCGCGGGAGTCTCGATATCCTCGAACCCGGCCTCGATGCCTTCGAAGACCGAACCGGTGTCCCAGTCTTCGGTGTACTCCCATACGACGACCCCGGACTCCCCGAAGAAGATAGTCTAGCGCTCCCATCGGAAGGAGCAAGAGCAACCTTCGGCGGCGAGGACGGCGTTGCGGACGACCACGCAGTCACCATCGGCGTCCCGCGATTGCCACGTATCTCGAACGTTACCGACTTCGAACCACTGGCGGCGACACCGGGCGTTCGCGTCGTCTCGCTCCCACTGACTGCCTCGCTCGAAGACATCGATGCCGTCGTCCTTCCGGGGAGCAAGAACACCGTGGACGACCTCATTGCACTCAGAGACGCAGGATTCGAGGAAGAGTTACAGGAGTTCGACGGCCCACTCGTCGGTATCTGCGGTGGCTACCAACTCCTCGGCCAGCGAATCGAAAACGCCGACGTGGAGAGTACGCACGACGTGACCGAAATCGACGCACTCGGCTATCTCCCAACGGTAACTCGGTTCGACCCTGAAAAACAGGTCAGAGCGGTGACCATCGAGTTCGACGGTGCGGGGCCACTTGCCGGTGCGAGTGGTCCCATCAGCGGGTACGAGATTCACCACGGGGCGACCCGAATCGTCGGTGAAGCGGTTTCGCTCGCGGGTGACGGTGCGGCGACTGAGCGCGTCGCGGGGACGTACATCCACGACCTGTTTGCGAACGACGGTCCACGAGCGGCGTTCATCGACGCGGTGTACGCGCATGCAGAGAAAACCCGCCCACAGGGAGTTGTCGGTGGGACCGACGAAACCGGCCCGTACGAACGCGCTGCGAATCTCGTCGGGTCCGCAACGGACGTGCAGAATCTCCTTTCGACCCTCGGCCCGTCACGCTGTTCACATCGTCAGTGACCGTTCAACGTGTGTACAACGATTCACAGCACAATATTCTGTTCTGGAGTAATGTTCATTAGTTATGAATACCGAGTATGTACTATGTCCGAATCTTCACTCATTTTCGAGACGATGGCCGACGACGACTGCACCTACTGCGACGATGGGACGCTCGTGTTGAGTTCCTACAAGGATAACGACGCAATCGTCTGCGACGACTGCGGAACACCCGCAGTGCAGGTGTGGTAAGTAACGAGCGTAATCGGGTGTACTCGGTCGAAGGCACCCACGTTCCCCGACCGCTCTTACTACCACTACCTTGTTGACTCCCTGTGAGGACGACCTGACTCCCTGCTGAATCGCCTCTACTGACCAGTCTTCACCCCGTCTACCGACCAACCCGTATTTTCGGCAGCCGTGACGTATCGAGTAGTCGTTCTTCGCTCATCAGTAGGCAGAGAGGTCGCCCGTTACCAACGTGTCAGTTTTAGGCTGGCAAAAAAATTCGAAAGCCATTTATTAGTTTAGGGTGGCCTAAATCATATGGGAAAGAAGTTCTTCGACGACGTCACACCGACCCGCCGGAGCTACCTGAAGAGTGGTAGTGCGGTACTCGCAGGCGGGTTGCTGGCCGGGTGTACGGGGCAAAGTGGCTCTGAGACAGAGACCGAGACAACTGAGGCGACGACGGCTGCGACAGAGACGGACGCGACCGAGACGACGGCCGCTGACTCCAGTTATTCGGTGTCGATGTCGCCGGTCGGCGAGGTCACGTTCGAGTCAGTTCCGGAGAACGTCATGGTGTACAGCCTCCTGTACGCCGACATGGCGGTCGCGTACGGCCACGGTGACGCGGTGAACTCTCTCGGCTTCGACAGTGACGCCGGAGGCCGGACACTCGACGCTTACTACGACCGCCTCGATGGTGTCTCGTTCGACCGTGAGGGAATCGCCCAGCTCAACAACGGCTCGAGCAGTATCAGCGTGGACAAAGAACTGCTCTACGAACTGGACTCTGACCTCCACCTCATGGACCCCGCGCTGGCCGTGAGTTTCGACGGGTGGGAACAATCGGACGTCGAAGAGGTCGGCGAAACCATCGCGCCGTGGTTCGGCAACGTGTACAGTCGGGCACACAGCACGCCACCGGAACCCTATGCCGACGGCTACGAGTACTACACGCTCTGGGAACTCTCCGAGAAGGTTGGTGCGGTGTTCCAAGCCGAAGAACGCGCCGCGGAACTCAAATCCGTCCACGACGACTTGGTCGAGACGATTCAGTCGAACCTCCCACCGAAAGAAGAGCGACCGACCGTCGGCGTCGTCATCTTCATGAGCGATACGTTCTACCCCTCGAAAATCAACGTCGATGGGTTCGCAACGTCGCACATCCGCCCGCTCGGCGTCACAGACGCCTTCGCGGCCGACGACGTAACCTACGAAACGTCGTACGACTACGAGACGATGCTCGAAATCGACCCCGACGTCCTCCTGCACAGTTTCGGCGTCGCCTCCTACTACGACGTGAACAGCATCGAGCAGACGCTCGCAGACCATCCCGTTGGGAGCGAACTCTCCGCAGTCAAAAACGGCCGCGTCTACCCCTCGGGCAACCCCGTACAGGGCCCGATTATGAACCTCTTCCAACTCGAAATGACCGCAAAACAGCTCTTCCCCGAGCAGTTTGGCGAGTGGCCGGAGTACGACGGCGGTGCCTATCCTGAGATTCCAGAAGAAGAGCAGTTGTTCGACCGACAGCGCGTCGCCGACATCGTGGCGGGGAACTAAGATACTCAGTCGAGAGTCCCTTCGATGGCCTCCCGAATCGCACCGAACCGAACGAGTTCTGCGGCCAATTCGAGTTCGCCATCGAGTTGCCGGTCGTCGTCGAGCGGTGGGACGACTTCCCGAATCGCATCGCGGACAGCACCAGTTCCGTCGCCGAGTGCGAGCCCATCCGGGAGGAATTCTGCGGCTTGCGCACCACAGAGCAGTTCGACGCCGACGATGGTGGCAACGTTGTCTGCGACGGTTCGAGCGTTGAGGACGCTCTGGCCGCTCATGCTCACGTGGTCTTCTTGCCCGCCACTGACGGGCGTCGAATCGAGCGACGGGCGGCCAAGCGACCGACACTCGTTGAGCAACGCGGCGGCGGTGTACTGGGCAATCATGTAGCCCGAGCGCAAGCCGCTGTGTTCGGTGAGGAACGGTGGCAGGTGTGGTTCTTGGACCTTCGGGTTGAGCATACGGTCTGTCCGCCGCTCTGAAATCGCCGCGAGGTCAGAAAGCGCACCAGCGGCGTAGTCGAGACGAAGTGCGAGCGGTTCGCCGTGGAAGTTGCCCGCGGAGATGACGGCGGCAACGTCTGTCCCCGGCGCACGCTCATCGACCGACCCTGCGGGGAAGACGAGTGGGTTGTCGGTTGCGCTGTTGAGTTCGATTTCGACCGCTTCACGGAGGTGTTCGACGGCATCTCTGACCGCGCCGTGGACCTGCGGCAGACAGCGAATCGAGTAGGCGTCCTGCACGCGCTCGCACTCCTTGTGCGATTCGAGGACCGTCGAACCCGCGGTCAGGCGTCGAATTGCTGCCGCACTCACCTGCTGGCCGGGATGGGGACGAACTTCGTGAATCGCAGGGTCGCAATTTGCGGTCGTCCCCATCGTGACCTCGGTCGTCAGCGCGCCCGCGGCGTCCGCCGCATCGATAATTCGCTCGGCATCGACGACGAACAGGGATGTCAGTCCGACGGTGAGTTGCGTTCCGTTAATGAGCGCGAGTCCTTCCTTGGACGCAAGTGTGACTGGTTTTAAGCCGACTCGGGCGAGGGCGACACCGCCTGCGAGTCGCTCACCATCGTAGTGTGCTTCGCCCTCGCCGATGAGTACGAGCGCCATGTGTGCGAGGGGCGCGAGGTCACCACTCGCGCCAAGGCTCCCGCGAGAGCGGACGACAGGGTGGAGTTTCGCATTGAGCATCTCCACGAGTAGTTCGACGACCTGTGGCCGGATACCGGAGTAACCCTTTGCGAGTGTGTTCACCCGCGAGACCATCATCGACCGAACCTCTTCCGTGGTGAGTTCGCGCCCTGCGCCTGCGGCGTGGCTTCGAACGAGATTCGTCTGCAACTTCTCGATGTCGTCACGTTCGATGTGCGTCTCGACGAGGTGTCCAAATCCGGTGTTGACACCGTAGACGGGTTCGCCGGAGTCGATGACAGATTCGACACGCTCGCGCGAGGCCTGCATTTTCTCGTATGCTTCGTCGGCGAGTTCGACGCGGGCATCGTGGCGGGCGACGGCAACGACTTCTTCGGGCGTCAGCGACTCGCCGTCGATGACGACCGTTTTCGGGATATCGTGTTCACTCATGGGCAACTACCCCCGATTTCAGCACCGTCGAAACTGGGTTTGTGTCGAATCGGTATGGTAGATGGGCGATGCTCGGCATGTCAAGGACGACGGCATCCGCCGGGCTCTCGGGGGTGAGAGTTCCCCGTCCGTCGGAGAGTGCAAGCGCATTTGCAGCGGCGCTCGTACACCCTCTGACGACTTCTTCGGGTGTCATTCGCATGCCGACGCTGGCGAGTGTGGCGACGAATCCCATCGTTCGGACGAAGCAGTTGGGATTGAAATCGGTTGCGAGGGCGACTTCGTGCCCCGAGTCGAGGAACGCACGAGCGTCGGCGTAGTCGGCACCGAGGCCGAAGGCTGTCCCCGGGAGCACGACGGGTGTGACACCCGCCTCAGTGAGTCGTGTTCTCCCCTTCTCATCGGTGTGGAGCAGATGGTCGGCACTCGCTGCACCAACGTCGGCGGCGACGTCTGTGCCACCGATTGCGGCGAACTCGTCGGCGTGAATCTTCGGGACCATACCCAAATCAGCACCCGTTTCGAGGATGCGTCTGGACTGTTCTGCCGAGAACACGCCGCGTTCGCAGAACACGTCGCAGAACGTCGCAATTCCCTGCTCGGCGACGGCAGGGAGTTGCTCGGAGACGACGTGTTCGACGTACTCCTCGGTATCCATCCCGCGCGGGACAGCGTGGGCGCCCATGAACGTCGGAACCACGTCGATAGTGTGTTGGGCACCCGCCTGCTCGATTGCGGCGAGCATTCGCAACTCCGTCTCGGTGTCGAGACCGTAGCCACTCTTGATTTCGACCGTCGTCGTGCCGTTTTCGAGCATCACGTCGAGGTGTTCGGTGAGGGTGGCGACGAGTTCTTCATCTGAGGCTTCACGGACAGCATCCACGGTTCGAAGGATGCCACCGCCGTCTGCAAGAATCTCCTCGTAGGTCGCACCCTGAAGCTTTGCGACGAACTCGTCGGAGCGGTCACCCGCGAAGAGCGCGTGCGTGTGTGGGTCAACGAAGCCAGGGAGGACAGTCTGTCCCGTCGCGTCGATGGCAACGTCGGCGTCTTCGACGGAGTAGTCGGAGAGAACATCACCAGTCGAACCGACCGCGACGACGGTTCCATCGACTGCGGCGAGCGCACCATCTCGGATTAGTTCCACACTGGTCGGTCCCTCCGGTCCAACGACCAACTCGGACGCGCCGTAGACGACCGTCACGTGTTTAGACACGCTCTGTCACCCCCGAGAGCGCGTGGGCAATCGCACGGGCGGCGGCGCGTACAGTACGCCCGTCTTGGTCGAGCGGCGGGGCGCATTCGACGACTTCGAAGCCGACGACGCGCGGGTCGGACGCGACGCGTCGGAGCATCGAGAACAGTTCACGAGTCGTGATTCCGCCCGGAGTCGGTGCGCTCACACCCGGTGCGGCAGTCTCGTCGAGGACGTCGATATCGAGACTGACGAAGATGTAATCGCATCCGGTGAGCGAATCGAGCGCGAAGTCGATGGTCTGGTCCGAGTCTCGGCCAACCTCTTTAGCCGTGAAAATCACCCCGCCTTGCTCGCTGATGAACTCAGCGTAGGCAGTCGAAGTCTCGAAGTGCCGAGCGCCGACGACGGCGAGTCTGTCGAGGCCTTCGTCGAACAGTTGGTGATAGGGCGTCCCGCTGGACGGGCCGTCGGTGGGTTCGCGGCAGTCGAGGTGTGCGTCGAAACTCACGACGCCGACCGACGCGTCTCGGTCGAGGAGCGGGCGAACGTTGGCGACGGTGAGCGAGTTGTCGCCGCCGAGGAAGACGGGAAAGTGGGCGTTGGTGTAGACTTCGCGCGTTGCCTCGGTAACGGCGTCCTGAACCACCGAAACGTCAGCGTCGGCGTCGAACGTGACGTTTCCGAGGTCACCGAGGTTCGAGAGCGGACCCGCGTCAAAGTGGTGCGATTTGACGGCTTCGAGGGCGGTTCTGATTGCCTCTGGACCCTCGCGTGCCCCTTTGCGCCCGATAACTGCGCCGTCGTAGGGTTCACCGACGAGGACGGCGTCGAAGTCGTCTCCAGTGTCGAGCGTCGCGGGCGAGACGATATCGCCGATCTGCTCGTCGTTCGGGTCGGAAGATGGGCCGTGCCAGTCGTACGTGTCCTCGAACATCATTGGTCCTCGTGTTGCTCGTCGCTTGCGCGCATTGGTATATGAACCTTCGACCGGGTGGCTTCGTCCAGCGCGTCCTCGTAGCCAGCGTCGGCGTGGCGAATCACGCCCATGCCGGGGTCGGTGGTGAAGACGCGGCGTGCCTTCTCTGCGGCGAGGTCCGTACCGTCGAGGACGACGTGGTTGTTTGTATGCAACGAGTTGCCGATGCCGACGCCGCCGCCGTCGTGAACCGAGACGATATCAGCGCCTGCGGCGGTGTTGAGCAGTGCGTTGAGAATCGGCCAGTCGGCGATGGCGTCGGTGCCGTCGCGCATGGCTTCCGTCTCGCGATTCGGACTCGCCACCGACCCGGCGTCGAGGTGGTCACGCGTGACGACGATTGGGGCGGAAATCTCGCCTTCGGCGACGAGTTCGTTCATTCGGAGAGCGAACCGTGCCCGCTCGGTCAGACCTGACTCGTCGGTGTTGTAGCCAAGCCAGCAGACCCGCGAGGGAAGTCCTTGGAACGACACCTGTTCTTGTGCGAGGTCGATCCAGCGCATGAGCGACTCGTTCTCGGGAAAGAGTTCACGGATGGCCTCGTCGGTGCGGTAGATATCTTCTGGGTCACCCGAGAGTGCGGCCCAGCGGTATGGCCCACGTCCGCGGCAGAACATCGGTCGGATGTAGGCGGGGACGAATCCGGGGAAGTCGAAGGCGGTGTCCAATCCGCGGTGGGTCAGGACTTGGCCGCGGATGTTGTTGCCGTACTCGAAGGCAACCGCGCCGTGTGCTTGGAGGTCGAGAATCGCTTCGACGTGGCGCTCCATCGTGTCGAGGCTGGCTTCGACGTACGCCGCAGGGTCGTCTTCGCGGAGTTCGTCGGCTTCCTCGACGGAGTAGCCACTCGGGTAGTAGCCTTCCAGCTCGTCGTGGGCGCTCGTCTGGTCTGTGACGATGTCTGGAATCTCGTCGCGTGCGAGCAGTTCTTCGAGCATGTCTGCGGCGTTCATTTGGACGCCGACGCTGTACGGTTCGCCTGCGTCGAGCGCCTCGTGGACGCGTTCGAGCGCCTCGTCCAGCGAGTCGGCGCGGTCCATCAGGTACTTCGTCTCCAGTCGGCGGTCGATTCGGTCGCCTTTGACCTCCGCGACGAGGCAGACGCCGTTGTTCATCGTCACGGCGAGGGGTTGTGCCCCGCTCATACCGCCGAGGCCGCCAGTGACGACGAGTTTGCCGCGCAGGTCGCCGTCGTAGTGTTCGCGGCCGAGTTCAGCGAGTGTCTCGTAGGTGCCCTGAATGATTCCCTGCGTGCCGATGTAGGCCCACGACCCCGCAGTCATCTGGCCGTACATGATTTTCCCCTCGGCTTCGAGTTCGTGGAAGTGTTCCCAGTCGTCCCAGTGGCCGACGAGGTTGGAGTTGGCGATAAGGACACGCGGCGCGCGTTCGTGCGTCGTGAATCTACCCACGGGCTTGCCGGACTGAACGAGCAACGTCTCGTCGTCTTCGAGAGTACGCAGTTCGCGGAGAATCGCGTCGTACGCGTCCCACGACCGGGCCGCCCGACCGGTTCCGCCGTAGACGACGAGGTCTTCGGGGCGCTCGGCCACGTCGGGGTCGAGGTTGTTGTTGAGCATTCGAAGGGCGGCCTCCTGTCGCCAGCCCTTACACTCGATTTCCGTCCCGGTCGGTGCCCCCTGATACCGCTCCCACTCCGAACTCGGCTCTCCGAGTCTGTCGGTGTGGCGCGATGACGATGGCGTGTGCATAGTCTACTCTTCGCTGGCACGACGGGTAGCAATTTGCCCACCATATGGTGCGCTATTTATATACTACTCGTGCGTTGCTTACCTGTGTACGAAGCGACGTTTTCCATCCGAGACGAGAGTGCGTACGCGGCGGCCACCGCCGAGAGTTCGGCGACAATCGAACTGTGGTGTAACGACCACTGCGACCTCTTACACATCGGCGATGGGGCCGAAGCAGTCATCGAACGGGTGCGCGAGACCGTGGGTGTACAGGCAGTCCGAGAACAGGGAAGCGAAGTGGTCGTAGTCACGGCCGACTGCCTTCGACACCACGAGATCGACGACATCGAGGGGTACCTCCACTCTCACGGCGTACTGTTGTTGCCGCCGCTTCGGTACCGCGACGGCGCGAAAGTTTGTCGGCTACTGGCCGTGAGTTCGGACGCGATGACGGCGTGTTTCCACGACCTCGTCGAGAGCGGCCACGAGGTACACGTCGAATCGAAGCGTGCTATCTCCTTTGCAACCGGCGGCGGGCCACTTTTGGCGCCCACCGACGCGATTCCAACGCTGACGGCACGGCAGCGAGAAGCCCTCCGTCTCGCCCACGGGAACGGATACTACGAACTCCCGCGAGGAACCGACACCGAGACGATTGCATCCGAGATGGGCGTCTCACGTCGAACCGCCGAAGAGCATCTCAGACGAGCAGAACGGAAGGTCATGTCGTTCGCCATGCAGTACGTGACCTGAGACGAGAGCGAGAGTGAGTCGAACCAGGAGAGAAACGAAACCGACTACTCGTCCGCCACTTCGTCGTCTACTTCCGGCGAGTCGGGAATTTGAGCGGCCCGGCTCATGTTGCTGCGCCACGTCTTGCCCTGTTCGACTTCCGACCGAACCGTGGAGAGTTCGTCCGAGAGTGCCGAGAAGTTCTCGGTGAGACCCAATAGCTCGTCATCGAGTGACGACTCTTCGACGAATTTCTCGTCGAATTCACCGAGGCGTGCTTCTAACTCAGATTCAGATACGGCGCGGTTTTCGAGCAATTCGACCTGTTCTTCGATTGATTCGAGGGCTGCATTCGTAGCCGACAGCGCCTCGTCGACTTCGGTCAGGTCGCGTCGCATCTCGTCGGAGTCGTCTTGGAGGTCCGACAGCAGTTGTTCTGCGGTTCCGTTCTCGTCGATGAAGTCCTCCAAGGCGTCGGTGTAGACTGCAAGGTCGTCCATACGGGTTCGGACGTTCTGAAGCCGTGCTTCCAGCGAATTCGGCGTCGAAATACCGAGTGATTTCCGGATAACTTCGGCATCGTCGTCAGAGAGGTTGCCACTGGAGAGTTCGGCGACAAGCGACGCAACGACGCTTTCAGTCGGAGGTTCTGGCTCGAAATCGCTCTCAGATTCCGGGCTGGGGTCGACTTCCGAGTTGGGTTTGGGATTCGATTCCGAGTCGTCTTCGGAGAGTGACTGTTCGACGCTGACTTCGACTGCAGTGCTGTCCGTGTGCAAGTCGTTATCGTCGTCAAAACTGGAGTCGCCTTTGTCATTGGATTCGGGGCTATCTGCCGAATCGGCATCCGAGCCGTTCGAATCGTCTGTCTCTTCGGCACGGGTCACCGCAGTCTCCGACTGGTCTTGGAGTTCTCTCGGACCGAACGACTCGGGTTCCTCCGGACCGAGTGGTCGCTCGTCGGCGGGGCGCACGTCAGTGCCGACGAACCGAAGTTCGTCCGAGTCGTCGCCGTTTTCACTGCCTTCGGCTGATTCGAACTCGCCGTTCGTTGCCTCGTCAGGGTCGTCTACGCGTGGAATGAGGTCGTCGAAGTCGCCGCTTCGCTTGGTCGCTGATTGGTTTTCGGTCGGTTCGTCGTTCGTCGTCGATTGGTCACTGGTCATTGTCTCACTGTGAGTGTCGCCGCTCGGTGGTTCGTCATCGACCGGGTGGACTTCCACAGCCGGGTCGGTGAGAAACGATTCAACCTGCGTCGCGTCGAGCCCTTTGGCTCCGTAGATGGTGAACGAGGTTCCGTCGGGTTCGAGTACGTCAGTGAATGCGACCATCCCGTCCTCGTGTTTGCGCCACTTGTCGCCGCCGTACTTCGGGTGCGGACCGAGGTCGTCGAGTGGAATCCCTGCGGGAACGTCCTCGACGAAGTGGACTACGACAGCGTCGTCTCGTTGGGATGTGAATTCCAGTTGAGTGACAGAGAGACGCGCATTATCGGCGGTCCACACCGAAGACTCGGCGGAGACACCATCGACTGTTTTCCTCGACGTTTCGCTCACTTGCCCCATCTCACCGAACGAAAGGGTCACACCGCCACCTCCTGTGCCGCAATCGCCTGCTCGATTGTCTGCCGAATCAACGCAACATCTTCCGTCTCAGCAGGGAACTTCCACCGCCGTTGGATGGCCCCCGCGTCGTCCACGAGGAACACGTGGCCTCGGTCGCTGGTCATCGGGTCCACGACGGCGTTGCCAACGTCGATAACGACGTACACACCGAGTCCCTCGATGAACTGCAACCACGAGATGTCGGTCAAGACCTGCGAAACCACATCGCCGGTGGAGTGCTGGTCGTCACAGAGGAACACGAGTAACGAGAGTTGGTCGTCACACGTGTCGTGCTGTCCAAGCGGCGGAGATTCACACGACGAATCGAACAGTTCGTCTACGTGGTCGAACTCGTCTGATTGAGACACGCTAGTCCCCTCCAGTTCGGTGGTCATCCGTTGGTTCTCGGTGGTCTACAGACTCTTGGCGGTCCCTCGATTGCAGGTACGCCATCGGGACGCTCCGAAGTACATCCGCTCGATTGGGTGTCTCCCGCGAGAGTAACCGGATGCTACCGAACTCAGGTCTGGTGTTCTGCTCGTCAGTTGGCATTGCCGTTCACCTTCCCACCGACACCAGACCCACGAGGAACGTTCTGTACAGCCACCGTGAACACCGTACTCGATTGCGTCGAGACGTTCTTTCCGCTGGACTCGTAGACGACCGAACGCACGCGGATGTGTACGTCAGTCGTCTCGGAACTGCCGTCTGCCTTCGACCTGAACGCCGACTTCGAGAACGAGTCTTTCCCGCTCAAGAGCGACCGGGGTTTGAACGCGTACGAGACGGTTCCGTTGAGACCGGATGCATCGACCTGTTTCGACGCGACGTGGCTCCACGATGTGCCATCCAGACTCGCCTCGACAGTCACTGTGACGTTCGCTGCAGTCTGTTCGAGGCCTTCATACGAGACTGTCCCGCTGGGAGCGACGGTGATGCTCGTCAACTGCCCATTGTGAGAGACGACCGTTTCGTCAGTCGCGGTCAACGTGGTCTGCGCCGACGCCGAGGGCACTAGCAACCCGGTTCCTGCGATAACTATCGAAAACGCGAGTAATAGCGCGCATACCCTCCTGAACAGCGGTTCGGAGGTTCGACGTGAACCTGACCTGCCCACCCCAGGGACGGTCGAGTCAGTGAGGTCCACCCACTCGAACTCCGATTCGTCGGAATTATTGTCAATTCTTTGTCCACCCATAGAAGAAAGTCACGTGTAGAGATATGTTGGTAAGACACACAATAACAGGGGCAAAATATCTAGTTTAACGTCGTATAACTCGTTGAGAAATCGATAGACTCCAGCACAATATAGAAGGAAATCCCGAGTATTAGTCAGTAAGTGGTACACAATTTTCACTCGGTCGAATACCGGTGTGCGCACACAATCGTAACCCACTGGTATCACCTCCCTATACGGAAAGTGTGAACCAGAAGTCTGGAGAGACAGAGCGACTCGTGGCGGGGGACGCCGGGCGGATGTTGATGACCGTCTCGCTGGCGTGGGCCGTCCTCCAGACGGGGCGATTCCTGCTCTCACCGCTCCTGCCGACGATTATCGCCGATTTGCAGATTACCGAAGCGACCGCGGGGATTGCACTGGCGCTCTTTCAGGGTATCTACGCGATTACGCAGTACCCCGGTGGCGAGTTCTCCGACCGATGGACGCGGGCGACGCTTATCATCCCCGGTCTGCTCATTCTCGTCCTCGGGTTCGCCACGTTCGGGCTTGCGGGCGGTCTCGCTGGATTCGTCCTCGCCGCGGCCATCACCGGGTTTGGAAAAGGCCTCTTTGCGATTCCGTCTCGGGCACTCCTCTCGGACCTCTTTGTCGAACGTCGCGGGCGGGCACTCGGTCTCTACGCGGCAGGAACCGACCTCGGGGGCCTCGTCGCCTCCGGGCTGGCTATTCTCGCACTCACGTACGCGACGTGGCAAACACCATTTCTCCCCGTCGCACTCGTGCTCGCTGGCCTCACCGTGCTGTTCGCACTCTGGTCGAACGAGGCAGTCACCGTTGGAGAACCGACCCTCGACGTATCGGGGACGATTGGCCGTCTCATCGCAAGTCCCGAACAACGGAAGACGCTCGTCGCCTTCGCGCTGTTCTACTTCATGGTCGGCGGGTTCGTGAACTTCTTTCCGACCTACCTCATCGAGACCAAGTCGTTCAGTCCACAGTTAGCGAGTGCGACGTTCGCGCTCGTGTTCGTCGTCGGGATTACCATCAAACCAATCGCTGGGGGCCTGAGCGACCGATTCAGACGCGAATCGATTGCCGTCGTGGGCCTGCTCGTCGCGGCGGGCGCACTCGTTGTCCTCTCGCTGGCCGGGTCGAATATACTCATCTACGTGGCAGTCATCGCGCTCGCTGCGGGCTACAAGATGGAATTTCCCCTCGCCGACGCCATCATCGTAGACAACGCGCCGGACGACGAGATGGGCGCAGACCTCGGGGCGGCACGCGCGCTCTTTCTCGGCGCGAACGCGCTCGGCCCGGCGTACGTCGGAATCGTGGCGACGTACGTGAGTTACGTCGTCGCTTTCGCTGGGTTCGTCGTCTGCCTGCTCGTCGCCTCGTTCCTGCTCTACGACCGCGACTAGAATCCGTCAGCCGATTCGAGGCCGGTCGCCCCTTCGACCAACTCCTTCAGTCGATTGACGAAGCGAGCGGCGGGCGCACCATCCACGACGTCGTGGTCGAACGTCACCGTGAGTGAGAGGTATTCGCGGGGTTCGATGTCGTCGCCGACGAAGCCTGGTTTTCGGGCGATTCCGCCCACTGTGAGTTGAAGTGTGTAGTTCGTCGGGCTGACTGCCCACCCACCACCTGAGCCAAACATCCCCACAGACGTTATCGAAACCGTCCCTGCGAGACGCTTCCAGCGACGAGGGGAGACCGTCGGAAGTCGCCAAAGCAACCGACGGATGGGGCCGGGAAGTCGCAGGCCAAGCGAACCCAACACCGACAACCGACTCTCAGTTGGGGCGGTCTGCGCCGTTCGAATCTCGTCGTGAATCGACCGAAGCGAGCGTCGGTTCGCGGCTCTGATGACGTGTGGAACGCCAATCGTCTCGCTCCCAATCTCTCGTTCGACCAAGACGTTCACGTCCACGACGTCGAACTGGACGAGTCGGCCTCGCCAGTCGCGATAGGCGTTGACGTGTGGGTGGTCGTCGATTGCGCGGGCGACGCAGTAGACGAGGAATGCGGTGAACGACGGTTGCTCGCCCGTTTGCGCCCCCAGTTCGTGGATACGACCTCGGGACTCTGTTACGTCGAACTCGACGAGTCCGTGGATGTTGTTCCGTCCGCCAGCCACCTGCATGTAATCGGCAGTCGCCCGACGCCGTACCGAAAACGGCTTGAGTATCTCTCCACGCTCGGCCATGCATACAATTGGCTGACAAAAATTATACGTCTTTGCCGAAGGCGGGCGCGCCGTTCGTGACTCTCAGTCCGAAAGCGGCGCTTGCAGTTGCGCCTCTACCTCCGGTTCGACATCGACTGCGCCGTCTGCGAAGACGACACCGTGGGCCCCCTCGCGTGCTTGCGCGCTCGCAGCGACGCGAATGAACGCCGCCTTCTCGCGGGCTTCGGGGATGGTGTGGCCACCGCAGTAGCTCACACCCGAGCGGAGTCCGGCGAGGAACTCGGTGACGAGTGGTTTGAGTGGTCCCTTGTACGGCGTGAGTGCTTGGACGCCTTCACCGGCGTCGACGTCGCTGTCTTTGTCGTCGCGGTCGGTCGCGGCCTCCGTCGAAGCCATGCCGCGAGAGCGTTTGTACTGGTTCCCATCGACCGAGACGACGGTACCGGGTGCTTCGTCCGTCCCGGCGAAGAAACTCCCCATCATCACGCTGTCAGCGCCCGCCATGAGCGCCTTCGCGGCGTCGCCCGAGGTTTGAATCCCGCCGTCGGCCATGACGGTGATTCCGAGTTCGTGTGCGCGCTCGGCGCAGTCTGAGACGGCAGTGAGTTGCGGGAATCCGGCACCTGCGACTTCGCGCGTCGTGCAGTGTGAGCCCGGGCCGACACCGACTTTTACGCAGTCTGCGCCTGCTTCGTAGAGGTCTTCGACCGCTTCGGGAGTGACGACGTTTCCGGCGACGATTTCGGGGTCGAACTCCTCGCGGATTCGAGCCACGGCGTCCAGACACCGCTCCATGTGCCCGTGAGCGATATCCATCACGATGGCGTCGGCACCGGCATCGAGGAGTGCCTCGGTGCGGGCGAGATAGTCCTCGTTGATGCCGACTGCGCCCGCGACGGTGCCGCCCTGTTCGGCGACGTGGCGAACGTGTTCGGCCTGCTCGTCGATATCGAGGAAGCGGTGGACGACGCCGAGGCCGCCGAGGTTCGAGAGCGTCGTGGCGAGTTCGGCTTCCGTCACCGTGTCCATGGCCGCGCTCACCAGCGGTGTGTCGATGGTGAGGTTCGGCGTGATGTTGGTCGAGAGGTCCACATCCTGTCTGCTATCGACCGCAGAGCGCTGTGGAACCAGCAATGCATCTCCATACGAGAGACCTGTGCGAATCTCCATTGTAACCCTCCACAGCGAAGGGGTGTGGGATAATAATTCCGCGGGACGCGGAGGGGGTCGCCGCGGAACGAAAATATTACCTGCTGGGTTGCATCTGTTCACTAACACACGGTGCCGCGTTTCGTGCGAATCTCCAACCAATTGTAACCCTAAATTTTCGTGCTTCGCGGCCCGTGTGGGCTACTTTGTCCTGAGCGACTGCGACGCGCAGTGTCACGAAAAGGCCGCTTGACGACTCTTCACGCAGAGCAACCGCCGAGCCACGCTCCCCAATTAGTCGGTATTCATATGATATGTGACATCACCGTAGATTCCATCGAGGCAGATAATCACGTGGACGGAAGACATTTGCGTCACGCCGTCTCTCAAATACACATGCAAACTGTCATTCTCGCTGCCGGGCGCGGAACCCGGATGCGCCCGCTTACTGACCGGCGTCCGAAGCCGATGCTTCCGGTCGCCGACAAGCCACTCGTCGGTCACACGGCCGACGCCGCTATCGAAGCAGGTGCAACGAAGCTCACGATTGTCGTCGGATACGAGGCAGCCGACGTTCGTGCGTACTTCGGCGAGGAGCGAGCAGGCGTCCCCGTGGAGTTTGCAGTCCAAGAAAAGCAGCGAGGGACCGCGCACGCGGTTCGCGCCGCCGTGGACCACATCGACGCTGGCGAACCGTTCGTCGTCCTCAACGGTGACGCACTCTACGACGTGCCGACGCTCTCGACGATGTACGAAGGGACGCCCGCAGTCGGGTCCTACCGAGTTGACAACCCGAGTTCGTACGGCGTCCTCGACACCGACGACGAGGGCTACGTGGCGGGTGTGGTCGAAAAGCCCGAGAATCCGCCGTCAGATCTCATCAACGCCGGGTCGTACGTCTTCCCAAGCGAAGCACGCGAGTGGCTCGACGTCGAAGAGAGCGAGCGCGGCGAACTCGAACTGACCGACGTCCTCGACAAGATGTGCGCCGAGTACGACGTTCGCGCCGTTCCCTTCGAGCGATGGCTCGACGTGGGCCGTCCATGGGAACTCCTCGAAGCGAACGAGTGGGCGCTCGAATCGCTCGAAACCCGACTCGATGGTGACGTCTCCGACGGCGCTGAGTTCGACGGCCCGCTCGTGGTCGAAGCGGGTGCGACAGTCAAATCCGGCGTCGTCATCGAAGGGCCGACGCTCATTCGCGACGGGGCGACGGTCGGCCCGAACTGCTACATCCGCGGGAAGACCGTGGTCGGCGAAGGTGCGAAAATCGGTAACGCGGTCGAAGTCAAAAACAGCGTCCTGATGGAGGGTGCGACCGTCGGCCATCTCTCCTACGTGGGTGACAGCGTTCTCGGTCGCGACGTGAACTTCGGCGCAGGGACGAAAGTTGCGAACCTCCGCCACGACGGCAAGTCGGTGCGACAGATGCTCAAAGGCGAACTCGTCTCGACGGGCCGCCGAAAGTACGGCGTCGTCTTCGGCGACGAGGCGAAGACGGGAATCAACACCTCGTTGAACGCGGGTGTACGACTCCCGACCGAAGGAAGTACGAAACCCGGTGAAGTCGTCCTCTACGACAAAATCGAGGAGAAATCGAAGTGATGAATCGAGAGACAACGTCGGGACTGTCCGCGAAACCGGCGCAAAAGTGGCTCACCGTGAAGTCTAAAACGGATGAAAACCGAAACGTAGTGTATGTCGAATAGCAGCCGATTCGTCGTTGCAACGCACGTGCTTACGAATCTGGCCGGGAAGCGCGGCGAGCGGCTGTCGTCCGACCGCCTCGCCTGGAGTGTCAATACGAACCCAGTCGTCATTCGACAACTGTTGTGTTCGCTTCGAGAAGCAGACCTCGTAGACTCCAAGCGCGGCCCAACTGGCGGATTCACGCTCGCAGACGACCCGGCGACGATTACGCTCCGAGACATCTACGAAGCCGTCGAAGACCCAGAACCGTTCTGTTACCACACGAGCGAACCGAACGACGAGTGTACGGTTGGACAGCACATCCAACCAGTGCTGGGCGACCTGCTCCAACCATCGATTACGGCCATGCTCGAAGAACTCGACTCGGTGACCGTCGCCGACGTGTACGAGTCGATTGCCGACGCGGCTGGAACTGAACAGCTCGAAGCGTAAACTCGGCGAGCGAAAATCTTTCGGCGTTTTTCAGGCACGCGACTGGACAGCCTCGGGGTCGGCTGCGACCTCTTCGGTATCGGCGTCGAGCCATTCGTCCGCCCACTGCTCGATTTCGTCGAAGACGGGACAGAGAGACACCCCTTTGTCGGTCAGCGAGTAGTAGGTTGCAACCGGCGCGTCTTCTTCGAGTCTCCGGTCGACGAATCCAGTCTCTCTCAGGTCGTCGAGGACGCGAGAGAGCGTCCGCGAACTCGCACCCGTCGAGCGCTTCAGTTCGTTGAACCGTTTTTCCCCGTCTTGTAGGTCGTGAAGGACGATGAGCCGCCACTGTGACCCGATTTGTTGAATCGAGTCGATGATTGGGCAGGGTGCGCCGTTTGCTTCGGGGTCGGTAGCCATACCAGTCCGTAGATTCCAACCCTCTTTAGTGGTTCGGGTTCGAACCTGCTTTCATCACGTTACCTGGTATCAGACTGAAGCGGTGTACGGCGTCGTCGTACTCGTCACTCCATCGGAGTCGAGGACGCACCCACACCGACGTGGTGACACGCGAACCACCTCGAAACACTCGGCTACGAATAGACCACAGCGGCACCAATCGGCTTCGTTATACGGCAAATGGCGGGCGAGCGAGCGACGACGAGCAGGCTACGTGGCGAGAACGACTCACCGAAATCAGCAAGTTCGTTACGCCTCAGAAGGACCGCCAGTACTTCCGGTCGATTTACTTCCGCGAGCCCGGTGGGGTTCTCTTCGAAATCGCAACCGACGTGCCCGGATTCACGGTTGACGAAGAGCCGTCCGAACTCGGAACGTCGCTCAAACTCTCGTCGTGGCTCGAATTTGGCCGGGAAGTGATTGAGGCGACCCTCCCACCGTTAGACGACCCGCTCGAAGTGAGCGACTAACGAAGTGGAACAACTGTCGTGAAAGACAAAAAACGTCGTCGAATCGGGAACTATCTGGTAGTAAGCATAGTCGTTGTCTCTTCTGAGCGCGTACAGACAGTATGCAACCGAAGGGGACAATCAAGACGACGATCGTCGGAAAGCCCGATCCTTCTGGTCCGGGTGTGTTCGACTGTGACGCCGCTGTCGTACTCGTTCGGGCGAAACGACTCAACATCTGGGTGGGCCGTCGCCACTTTGTCAGCGACCCCGATGGGTACATCGAGCGTGGCCAACACGTCCTGGTGATGCGTGCCGATGGTGGGTCAGTTAGTCGAATCACCAGGCCCACTCCCGTCGGAGACGAAGATTCGATACAGGTCGAGCATCTGGTCGCGTGGGACGACGACGGACTCATCGGCGACCCCGCAGCCGAGCTGTGGCCACGTGGCGTCCTCGACGGAACGGTTTCGGATTTCTTCGGAGAAGGCGTCTCAGTTCGGTTCATCCGGCCGACGACGCGGTGAACGAGGATTCGACCACAGCACGAACGAGAGTTCGATTACAACAGTTTCGAGACGAGTACGAATGCGCGCTTGAGGTTCTCTGAAAGTCGCGATTGGTTTTCTGAATAGAGCGTCACGGTCTCGCCGATTGCGTGGATTTCGATAGCCCGACCACGGTCAGTCAGGTCTTTCAGCTCGAGCCCTTGAATCGAATCGAACGGAATCACGAGATAGCGGAACTCTTCGTCACGGATGTCTGAACTGCAGTCGTTACCGTAGATGTGGATACACCCCGCAGCGATGCCGAGTTCGTAGCCGACGTACTTCTTTCCGGCAATCATCGCACCGGCGCGGCCACCTTTCACCTTTCCTTTCAGTTCAGACCCGTCGAGGAGGACTCCATCGACCATACGACCGGGTAATCACGGTCGAGTCGTAAGGTTTCGTGCCTGGTTCTCGCATTTGATTATGTGTTGGCAGAGGTGGACGTGTAGTGTGTCGGAGGTGCGACTGCTTGTGTCTCATCCTCAGCGAGACAATGGACGGTATCGTCGTTGCCATCGCCGTCAGGTTTTACGATTGCGTAGGTCGACTGCAAGTAGTTGACGAGGTAATCGACCGTGGAGGGGTCGTAGGTCCAAAAGCCCGAAAAGCCACCCAACGGGTCTTCTTCGGCCAATAGAGCGCATTTGTAGTCGTCGATGCCGTTGCCGTCGTAGACGACGAACCACGACAGTTCGATTTCTTCGGTTCGAGCGAGATGGAGTAAGAAGCGTTCGACCTTCGGGACGGTGCCGGAGGGGTAGATATAGGCGTGGACCGAGAGGTCGTCTCGTTCACCCAGTCGCTCGTAAGAATCGAGTTGCGATTCGAGATTCTCCGCAGTTTGGAACCCGGCGTGGAGTTGACCAGCACCGACGCGCCACGCCCGGTCTTCGATTTCACGAGTCGCAGCGAGCATTCGAGTGCGGTCGTAAGACCGAAACAGCGTTTCGTCGAGGTGGTCGAGAATCGGTCGATAGGTGTTGGTTTCGAATCCGGGGCGGAACTCTGTCGTCGAATTCAGTAGCTCTTCGACGTTTACCGCTGTGAGGAATCGTCGCCCCTCGCCGAGGACGACGTAGTTGGTGGGACCGAGGTCGTGGCTTGCAGTCGTGACAAAGACGTTCCTGTCCGCAAAGTGTTCAGTGAGTCGTTCGGCGACGTCACCTGCAGGGTTGAACACAGTAAGTGTCTTTTCAGCAGCAGCGACCCCCGCGATAAGTTCACTGAGGGACATACGTAATATCGTAACTGTCTGGTCACTACTTGATTCTTTTCGTGAAGGTTAGACACAATATGAGCAGTCAAGATACTCGAAATCGAGTGACAGAGCCGCAATAACGGAGACATATTGTGATAATAGGACACACTAACTAACCTACTGAGAAGCGTACCAATGGTATGATTTCCGAACAGACGCGAGCGGACACAGTGTCGGCTACGAGCAGTGAGGGAATCGTGAGTTGGTTCGCACAAGAGGCACCAGGAATCGTCTCTGGACTCGAAGCATCACAGTACATCGGACCACTCACTGCCGCGACGGCGTGGGACCTCATCACTGCCGGTCGGCCTGAAGACGCAATCGCGCTCGTACTCGGTGAAATCGACGAGTCGTGGAAACGGTAACGTAGTAAGCCGATAGCGCGCTCTTGGGTATGGTCTACTGTTCTCGTGAGGATGTATCTCGGACGTAGAGTTCGACGAGTGCGTCGAGAAGGGTTTTGGAGAGCATGAATCGGATATCGACCGTGTCGTTTTCTCGCTCGAACGAGAGTTGTTGTACGTCGATTGCAGAGAGAACTGTCCGCATGGCGTCGACGACGTAATCGCTCGCACCGGGCTCGACGCGAAGTGTCTCACCGACGTGAATGGAGAGTCCATCGACGACGGTTTCGTAACACGTTTTTGCTGGGGATTCGACGCGTTGTGTTCGTTCGACGAGTCCGAGTTTGGAGAGCGTCTCCAAGCGCCGGTAAATCGTGGACTCCGAGACGTCACAGGCGTCAGCGAGTTCTTCTGCGGTCATCGGTTGTTGCTTACACGCTTGCAGTACACTCCGGGAGACGTTATCACCGAGGGCATCGAGAAGCTCGTTATCGGATGCTTCAGGCGGTAGTGTAACCTTTTGATGTCTCGGAGAGTCGTCGTTTGGAGGCGTTTCATCAGTCAACGGGCCATCCGGGTCATCGGGGGATGACAGGATGTTGTCGACGAGGTCCCGCTCGGTCATCACACGTAGTATGGACCTAAAGGGTAATGTAACCGGTGCCCTCAGAAGGGACAGAAATGGTATCAACAGAATAACACGCTACTCGTGAAGGAAGGGGGCGAGTATAGTCTAACTCAGCCCAATGGCGCGAGACGAGTCGTCCTACCGAGGTCGTCCCGCAACGACCACCTTATTCGACGGTGACGCACTTCGCGAGGTTGCGCGGTTTGTCGATGGGGCGGTCGAGCAACTTCGCCGCGTGGTAGGCGACGAGTTGGAGTTGGATGTTCGCGGTGATTCCGGCCACGTCGGGGTGGGTCTCGGGAATCGTCAGCACGTGGTCGGCGAACTCAGCAATCTCGCCGTCGGGGTCGCTCGTGATTGCGACCACCGGGGCACCGCGTGCTTGGACTTCTTTCATGTTGCTCAGCGTCGCCTCGTCTTCGAAGCCAGTGAAGATGGCGAACACGGGCGTCATGGGCGTCACGAGCGCGAGTGGTCCGTGTTTGAGTTCGGAGGCGGCGAAGCCCTCGGCGTGTTCGTAGGAGATTTCCTTGAACTTCAGTGCGCCTTCGAGCGCGACTGGGTGGGCGAGTCCGCGGCCGATGAAGAAGTACGAGTCACTGTCTTGGTACTCTTCGGCGATTTCGCGGGCGTTGGACGTGTCGAGGACTTCCTGTACGTCACCGGGTAGTCTGGCGAGCGAGTCCATCACGTCACGTGCGACACCGGATTTGTTGCCAGTGATGTCCTCGACGAAGCGCTCGGTGAGGAGCATGAGCGCCGTCACCTGCGATGAGAACGTCTTGGTCGCGGCGACGCCGATTTCGGGACCGGCACGGATGAGCAACTCGTCGTCACACTCGCGGGTGATAGACGACCCAACGACGTTCGTCAACGCGAGCGTGCGCGCACCAGCGGCGCGGGCGCGACGAATCGCATCGAGCGTGTCGGCCGTCTCGCCGGATTGCGTAACGGCGATGACCAGCGTGTTTTCGGTCACTGGTGGTTTGATGACGGCGTATTCACCCGACATGAACGCGTAGGCGGGGATACCGCGCTCAGAGAGGAGCGATGCGGCGAACATGCCCGCGTGGTGCGAGGTTCCCATGCCGACGATGTGGACTTGCTCCACGTCGGAGAACGTTCCCGGTGGGAATTCTTCGAGTTCGACACCGCCAGAGAGGGCGTTCAGACGCCCGTGGATAGTGCGGCGGAGCGAACCGGGTTGCTCGTTAATCTCCTTGTACATGAAGTGTTCGTAGCCGCCTTTCGTGGCGGTTTCGGGGTCCCACTCGATGTACTTCAGCGGGCGGTCGACAGGCCGACCACCGGAGTCGGTGACTTCGTATCCCGACGGGCGGGCGATGATGAAGTCGCCGTCGTGGAGGTAGACTACCTGGTCGGTGTGCTGGATGAACGCAGGCACGTCACTGGCGAGGAAGTACTCGCCTTCGCCGACGCCGAGGACGAGGGGCGACCCCGACCGGGTGGCGAAGATTGCTTCTTCGTCGCCGATGATTGAGGCGAGCGCGTAGGTGCCGTTCAGGCGACCGACTGCGGCGCGGAATGCCTCTTCCGGCGTCGCACCGTCGCGGAGGTTCTCCTCGATGAGGTGCGGGACGACTTCGGTGTCGGTCTCACTTTCGAACTTGTGACCGTTCGACTCGAGTTCCGACCGGAGCGACTGGTAGTTCGTGATGATGCCGTTGTGAACGACCGCAATGCGACCGGATTCGTCGGTGTGCGGGTGGGCGTTGTTGTCCGTGACACCGCCGTGGGTGGCCCAGCGGGTGTGGCCGATACCGAAGGTACCGTCGATGGGGTCGCGCTCGACTGCGCCGACGAGTTCGGAAACTTCGCCGACGCGCTTGGTGAGCGAGATACCGGCTTGATTCTTGACTGCGATACCCGCAGAGTCGTAACCGCGGTATTCGAGGCGTCGAAGCCCATCGAGTAGGGAATCGACCGATTCGTCAGTTCCGATGCAAGCAGTAATTCCACACATTAATGAACCACCTCCGCGCGTTCGCGCACGTCACCATGTAACACGGTTCCCGCGCCGACGATTGCTTCCGCACCGACGCGGCTTCCGGGCGAGAGCGTGACGTTCGCGCCAACGGTTGCACGGTCGCCGATGATGCTGCCGAGTCGGCGGTCAGTGTAGAGTTTCTGTTCGATAATGACGTCCGCGTGGCCGCCGGGCGAGACGACGCCGTCGCCGACGGTTGCGCCCGGTCCGATAACGGAGTCGCGGATGACCGCACCCGCACCGATTCGCGCGTCAGTCGAGAGAATAGAGCGCTCGACGACGCTGTTGGCTCCGACCGAGACGTTGTCTTGGAGACACGACCCAGCCGAGAGGAAGACACCGGGGCCGATTTCGCAGTCGTTGCCAATCATCACGGGGTCTTCGATGACCGCGGATTCGTGGACTCGCGCGGTCAGTGCGATTTCCGAACCGTGCTGGCGCGAGAGGAGTTTCTCGGTGACAGAGAGGAGACCCCACGGTTGAGCGGGGTCGAGCCATTCGCCGTTGACGAGGACGGAGGTGACCGGCCCATCGAGGTGATGAATCACGTCTGGAAGCCGAATCTCGCCGTCGAAGGCGGGAGTCTGCTCCAGTGCGTCGAAGACATGCTCGGTGAACACGTACACGCCCGCATTGACGAGATATCCCTCGTTCGCGTCTGCGTGTTCGTGAATATCGGAGATGCGACCACGGTCAGAGATGACCACACCGTACTCTTCGGGGGTGTCAGAACTGGCAACAGCGAGGGTCGCAACGGAGTCAGTCACAGAGAACCGTTCGAGCGTCGAGGCGACGATATCCGCGTCGATGACGTTGTCGCCATTGCAGACGAGGAACGGCCCTTCGACGTGGCCCATCGCCTGCATGAGCGCGTGGCCGCTGCCGAGACGAGCGTCTTGCTTGACGAACTCGAGGTCAGCATCAGGGTAGCGCGCGGTCAAGTACGACTGGATACGCCCAGAGCGATAGCCGACGACGACGACGACGTGCTCGATACCGCACTCGAAGAGCGAGTCGAGGACGTACTCGATGACGGGTGTGTTCGCGACGGGGAGCATCGGTTTCGGTTGGAACGTCGTGAGGGGTCGGAGCCGACGGCCCTCACCTGCGGCGAGAACGACTGCGTCAGTAATGCGATGATTCATCGGCGTCCCCCCTCGGCAGACGTCGATGGACTAGTGCTGGCTGCAAGTGCCGAAGTCATAGAAGAAATGGGGATACGAACGGGCATTGTTATAGGTTGAATTCTGCTACCTGTCGGGACTCACTAACGACCGGTCGAAAACAGTCGATGGACCACAACAGTCGTTAATTCGAGGGAATGAGTGGTATTACACATCCTAATGACAATGGTGGAGAGAGTATTTTCACGATGAAAATCGAACATATGTACCAGTCGTTCTGAGGGATGACACACTGTAATTCAGCTATTTGAAGCGTGAGGGTGGCGTTTTAAACCATGCGTGTCCAGCATCAATTCGGCCCAGGGCCACGAAATGTGGGGGGAACCATCACAGCTCGAAGAGAGAATCCACAGCTCGAGGATGGGATGAGTGAGTCACGCGTGTAGCGTGCTGACGTCTCAAGAAGTCGTCTCAGAAAAGACAGTCACTGCAGAGAAAGACAGAGACAGCAGTCGTCGAAGTTGGTTCGAAAAAAAACGGAGAGCCGAGAATCAGCGTCGCAGTTCTACGCGTGGAGTTTGTGCTTGTAGGTTTCCATCGCGGTGATGGCCATGAGCGTCGCAGTACTCACGACTGCCCATCCCGCAGCGGGAATCTCTGCAAGTCCGGGAACTCCGAGGAGTCCCGAAGCGACGGTGAGCGCAACAACCCCAGCAATCGAGAGGTTGCGCTTGGCCGACGGGACGGCGCGTGGCGCAACTTCGGTCTCGGTGGGCGTCTGGACGACGTCACCGTCGAGGTACTGTTCGAGTTGTTCTGCGGTGTCGAGGAGGACGATGTCACCACGGTTCTTGTCGAAATCGATGATTCCGACAGCGTCCATCTTCGGGAGGTGACATTGGTAGAGTCCAATGTACACGCGCTTGCGCTGACTCGACGAGAGCGCCTTGATCTCGATGCCGTTCTCTTTCGCAGCGATGAATTCGGCCATGTCGCCGAGTTTCGCTTCACCACTATTTTCTTTCAAGTACCGAAGGGCATCGCGTCGGCGCTGGTTCTTCAGAATTTCGAAGACAACATCCTTCGAGAGTTGTTCGGGTACAGATTGTTCAGGCTCGGTTTGTTCGGCGAATGCGTTCGATCCTCCAACAGACTCGGCCGTTTGCTCAGATTCCGCTTGTTCGGCAGCGGTAGTGTTAGCTTGTAGTGAATCAGTAACCATGTTCCTTCCTTCCTTCCCCACCAACGTGTGTTACTGTGCTCTCAGGGATATCCCGAGCACACAGCGGTTCAAAACGGACGTCCGAAGTGTTCAGTTTCGGGTAGGTGTCCGTCACCACCTAACACGAGAGGGTCAGCGAGTCAATAGGTTAGAGAAGGGTAAATACTTGTCTGGTAGCCTCACACTCTGATTTATCCGAGGGTTAGGTTTGCAAAATGTGAGAGAAGAATCTGTGTAACAATCAATAGAGTTCGTGATATTCACTATTTCTGAACTATTATCCGAAAACTGGTAACCAAGAGACAGAGACGCATAATATCAAAGGTATTCACGTATTTGTGAATGTAAATCCATAGAATCTGATACAGATAGCAGAGAAAATAGTTGACGACGATTGGCAGCGTGTGAGAATGACAGATAGTAATGGTATCTGACACACCACTGCAGAGAAACTGGCGCAGTAGGTGTCACTCGACGAGCGTTTCGAACGCATCAATCGAAGCACTGGTACTCTCTTCGGTGACGTACTGGGCGAGAACGAAGACCAAAAGCAGCGTAGAAACGAGGACAGCGACGACGCTCCACGACAGGAGAACGAACCCGGGGAGGCCGAGCCAGAGTCCAATGATGAGTATCCAGCCAAGGAGACCGATACCACCGTAGTACAGGTACCATGGGCGCTGAACCTCCGGCTGCATCCAAAAGAATCCCTCGCGTGCGACGTCGACGACGAGGTCGACCGTTCGCGCTTCGTCATCGTAGACGACGAGGTCTGCCGCTTCGAGTTTCGGTAAGTGTGTTTGGTACAACGAGATATACACTCGCTGCCGCTCTTCGTCGGTTACGTCCGCAACTGAAGTTTCGTTCTCTCTCGCAGCGACCATCGCAGCAAGTTCCTTGAGCGAGAGCTTATCGCCCTCCCGATGAAGGAAGTAGATAATTTGTCGTCGCCGCGAGTTACTGAGGATGCGGAACAGTTCGTCTTTGGATAAATTTGTCATCGTCGTGTGCGGGCGCGATTCATCAGACCAGTGCGAGGAACCTACGCCAGTTGACTTTGATTACACCATAGACAGCCTTTGTTATCGTGACGTTTCCAGTGGGGCTCAAGCGGTTGGAACAATCAGATTAAGTTCATATTCAGATGAGAGTCAGCCGGAAAAAACGTTCACGCCGTCCATTTTATCCACCATTGCAGAACAGTTGCAATGACCATTTCACCAAGACAGTACGAAATTCCTGAAATATTGTAAATGCCTACCACAACCAGTAAGAAAGGCGAAAACACGGTATAGCGGTGACTAACAATACGGGAGGGTAGCAATAGTTAGATTCGAGACTAAATGTTCGAATTGACTGGCTTCCAGCGAGACCTTCTGTACGTAATTGCAGGAGCAGACAGGCCATCCGGCCAAGAGATTAAAGAATCTATCAGCAAAGATGTCGGAGAAGTGAACCACGGTCGGCTGTACCCCAACCTCGACGCACTGGTCGAACGCGGGTACGTAAACAAAGGCCAACATGACCGACGGACAAACTTCTACGAGATGTCAGAGAAGGGTCGAACAGCGATCATTCAACGCCGAACATGGGAAAACCGCCTTGTTGAATTCCTCGACTGAGCCTACGGGACGTATCGCGCTGATGGAGACAGACGGCTGGATAGACGCCTCTTCGAACATTTTTTGTCTACCCACGCTCCTCCAACGGGAAGACTAGACACCACCCACGGTCAGAAGGCCCCTCATTTTTCAGTCCCTCGCGTGCGTACGAGTGCGTGAATCTATCTAAAGGTTCTGCGCAAGCGTACGTCCGTACGCATAGGTAACACTGCCAAGAACGCCACCGGAGAGAAGCAGTACACCGTAGAACACGACGACGAACGCGCTTCCAAAGCCGAACCCCAACCAAAGACCACGAACGACTGCGATGGCAAAGGGGAGAACTATCGCCGAGAGTGCAACGAGAGACTCGGTTCGACGGCTGGCCACGCCGAGCGGGAGCATGAAGGCGACAACCAGGGGGACGAGGACGTGGAGTTGCCACACGACGAACAACGCTTCGGAGGGGGAGAGGCTCGGTCGAGCAGCGACGACGCTCCCGACTCGAACGACGTGTGGTTGGTATAGCCGACAAGTCGAGGAAGGCTCAGAACCACACCGAACGTGAGATAGACACTCGCGAGTCCAAACCACGTTTCCACCCCATGGACCGGGTTGTGAACGATGACTCCACCGAGACCGATAACTGTGCCAACTCCGATGGCAGCCAGGGTCGAGTCACGAATGTCCATTGGCCAGACGATATTTTCCCGATGTGATGAGTACTGCGTCGCTCACACCGAGACCTGCGCAGGAGGAAAATGCGGGGCAAACCACCCCGTTTTCGGGGTGAAAAACCGTGCATATCAACTTATTAGACAGTACCAATATATTGAATGTTTAGATATGTTTACAGACATCGAAACAGTCTGAACAGCAAATTAATGCAGAGGTAAAATTTGATTAATTCCGTAATAAGTCGTCACTGTACTGCGTTTTTTCTGGCGTGTCCCGTCGAGAAAACGAGTCGGAATTCGTGACTGTGTCACACCCACCTACATTGTATTTTGACATTCACAAAATCCTACTAATGTAATTATCACAACATTTATTGCGTTAATACCCAACTCGTGCGATATGGCACGCGAACGGTCCACCGAACAGGACCCAGAAACCACCAACGACAACCTCTCAGTTGCGAGGCGCAGATATCTCTCCCTTTTCGGGTCAGTAGCTGCGACTGGTGCAATCACCGGCCTGTCCGGAGTTGCAACCGCAAGTGAGTCAGAATCGAACGCAGACTCCGACGAACACACCCTCGTCGTCGCAGGGACCGGCACACCCTCGACGTTCGAGGTGACTGTCGATGGTCAGATTACCCCGCTCAGTTCGAACGGGGCACTCAGCACCGTCGGCGCACTTGGTCCCGCCGCAGAAGGCGCAGTCGTGAAGGAATCTCGAAGCTACCGCTTCGCAGGGGACATCACGAATTTCCAATCGAGCGATTCCGTGACAGTGTACGTCGATGGTGTGCGCGTTCCGGACAACAGTTTCTGAGACGACGCTCCAACGTACTTTTCTGAACCCAAACTCACCAGCGACCGCTCTCGATAGCGGTTGCCGTCCCCGCTACACATAGCAGTCGGGGCCGTTTACGAGCGCATGTAGCCGTTGAGCCACTCGGGAGTGATGTCGTCAAATTCGATAGTGTCACCCCCGTGTTCGCTGGCGAATGCCTCTGCGTCCGCCGCATCTGAGAACGGAAGCAACTCTTTTCCCATACCTCCGAGGACGTCACTCCCAACGGCGTAGGTCATCGCTTCTGCATCACCGAACGTCTCGGGTTCGGTGTGGGTCGAAATCGAAAGTCGGCCATCTTCTTCGGTCAGTTCGTACTCGACGACAGAGTAGTCGGTGACGTAGATGATTTCGGGCGTCCACCCCTGCTGTTCGTGCTCGAAGTAGTAGGGGAACAATCCCATACTGAGCGTGTGGAACCACGCGGGGTTCTCACGGCCTTCTGGTGTCTCATCGCGGTAGAATATCTGCCCGTTCGGTCCCGCGTGCAGGCCGATCACCATCCCTCCCTGGTCGTCTTCTTTTCCACCCGAGAGATCGACCGGTTCGGGAACAGTTTCCGACTGGCGCGTTCCGATACACCCCGCGAGCGCGGCAAGCGTCGTTACCGAGAGCGAGGTAGCGAACGAGCGCCGAGTGAGTGAGGTGGGCGACGATGAGTCGTCGAAAGGGTCGTTGGTCATCAGCGTCTCTCTCCGAACTCAGCCGTCGTCGTATGTAAAGTATCACAGTTGCAGTCGTGGTTCGAGACGCAGTCTACTCGTCTGGTGTTCGGTCGAAACCGTGGCCTACCGGTCATCGCTGGCGCGATAGCGAAGAGAAGCGACAGAAAGAGAGCGAAGAACGAGTCGGACAGGGGGAGTTAGGCGGCGACGCGTTCGCCTTCGACGAGGTTGACGATATCGTCGAAGAGGCGGTTCGCAGTGTCTTCGTCTCGGGCTTCTGCCGTCACGCGGATGAGCGGTTCCGTCCCGCTGGCGCGGACCAGGAACCAGCCATCGTCAGTATCGACGCGGATTCCGTCGATAGTGTTGACAGTGTCGTAGTTCGAGTGGACCGCACACGCGATACGGTTCATCGCCTGCTTCTTGTCGTCGAACGGGATGTTCTTGCGGCGGGTCGTGTAGTTATCACCGTTCAGCGACGCGATCTGTTCGGAAATCGGGCCATCTCGCTCCACTATCGAAGCGAGTTTGAGTGCCGCGTAGTGGCCGTCGGGGGCGAGCGTTTCGTCGGGCCAAATCCACGCACCCGACGGTTCGCCGCCAAAGACGAAGCCCTGTTTCGAGACTTTTTCTGCGACGTACACGTCACCGACGGGCGTGTAGCTGACAGAGCCACCGGCCGCCTCGACGACGTCTTGGACGAGGAGACTGGTGTCGATTGGAACGGCAACGGATGACCCTTCGGTGACTGCGTCGCGGGCGAACAGCGCGAGGAGGTAGTCACCAGAGATGTACGACCCAGTTTCATCGACAGCGACGAGTCGGTCAGAGTCGCCATCGTGTGCGAGGCCGATATCGACACCGAGGGCAGGAACCGCTTTTTGCAGGGCGACGAGCGTCTCTGCGTTAGGTTCGCTCTTTCGTGCTGGGAAGCGCCCATCACGTTGCCCGTCGATGGTGTTGACGGTCGCACCGAGTTCGTAGAGTGCATCGACGGAGACGCGGCCAGTTCCGTTGCCGAGGTCGAACGCAATCGAGACGTCGTCGAGTTCGTCGAACGAGGAGACGAGGTGGTCAACGTGGCGTGCCGAAGCGTCCGGCCACTCACGCTCTTCGCCGAGTTCGTCCCACCCGACGAGTGAAATTTCGTCTCGGTTGAGGCGATGGACGATTTCGCGCGTTTGCGACCGGTCGAAGGCACGACCACTCGGCGTCCAGAGTTTCAAGCCGTTATCTGAGGCAGGGTTGTGCGAAGCAGTAATGCCGATACCGGCATCTGCACCCATCCAGCCGACAGTTCGAGCAATCGTCGGTGTGGAGGTGACACCGATTCGAATCACGTCAGCACCGCACTCTCTCGCGCCAGCACTCACAGCATCTGCGAGTACGTCGCCACTTAGTCGGGCGTCCTGTCCAACGACGATAGTCTGTGCGTCGCACCCGACTGCACGGCCGATACGGAGAGCTAGTTCGGCAGTCACAGTCTCTCCAACTGGACCTCTGATTCCACTCGTTCCAAACATAGTACACGGGACGCAAAGAGGATGTTTTGGTATATGTTTCCTACTGCCGATTGAAACGATTCAGGGAGCCATTATTGCAGCAGCTAATCGAGAGACAGAACACAGGTGGTGGAAAATAGTGCGTCTCAACTAGTTCAACTCGGCGGGGCCGTGCCCGTCGAGTGGTCGAAGTTCAATCGAGTCATTCGAATCGATAGTGATGTCAAAGCCAGCGTAAGAAAAAGATAGCCTCGCATTCTGTGCATCCGCGAAAATCGCATCGAGCGCATCCGGGTCGATGGTCCGGGCCAGTGGTGGCAGTTGGGTCGGGAGCGTGTTCTTGATGCTTGCAATACATAGTACAAGACTCGTCCCAAGAGGTTCGTCACCGGTGGGGGTAGTTCGATAGGTTCCAGCGTCAGAATCGTATTCAATACTAGACTGAATCCGCGCTTCGGTCCGTGCCATCATAGTAGTCATTGCACCGTCTGGACCCACTCTTCTTAAATCCATGCTATTTGTGAACAGTAGTAGTACGTGACTATCTGGAATTCGTGAATGTTTGGAGGTCCAGTGCGTGAGTCTTGGGTACGAGAGAAACTACCAAAGTGGTTGGAGGTTCGCAACCGCGTTGCGTGCATCTGGTGTCGAGAACTCCCGCGCGTACAGTGGTCCACCGGGTTCCATGAGCCGTCCACCGGTGGCTAACTGACCGACATCGACCGGGCCGAAACCAAGTTCTCGAACGAGGTCGGAGACGACTGCTTTTGCCTGGTCGTCGTCGCCAGCGACGAAGAGTGCAAACCGCTCGGATTCGGGGAGGTTTCGGTGCCCGAAGTCTCGAAGTGTCTCCCAGTACATCGTGTTGAACGCTTTGACGACACGCGCACCCGGCAGTTGTCGAGCGACGAGTTCAGACGACGTTTCGTCACCGAGGTCGATGACGTGAAAGTCATCGGTGTACGGGTTCATCGCATCGACGACGATTTTGCCCTCGAAGAGCGACGCATCAGGGAGCGATTCACGGTCTCTGAACGGGATGGCGAGAAAGACCACCCTCCCGAACCGGACCGCCTCTTCGGGCGAGACAGCGTGGAGTCGTGGACCAAGTACCTCCGATAAATCGGCGAGCGATTGTGGCCCGCTTCGGTTTGCAATGGCGATTTCGTGACCCTCTTCGACGAGTAGTTGGGCGACTGTCCCACCGAGCCGCCCCGCACCGAGAACCCCTATCTTCATGAACAATAGTTAGACTGTTGTCTAATTAATCGTTTATGGCAGATGTCAGTCGCTTGCTCAGATACCACCTGCGTACGCCTCGAACTCCTCGCCACGAAGGGCAAAGTACACGACACCGACGAGTCCAATCGCGGATGCAGTGCCGAATGCGAGCGATGGGCTTTGGGCATACAGCCACCCACCAAGTGCGGCACTCGGAATGACAATCGTGTTGCGGACGAGGTAGTACGTCCCCGTCACCCGCCCACCAGCATCGCGCTCTGCAGGGCCGACGATGAGCGCCTTGTGTGCTGGCAGTCCGGCGAACCGAAGCCCCGAAAAGGCGAATAGTGCCACCAGCATCCACTGGTTCGACGGCGCGCCGATGAGGAGGACAGGAAAGATTGCATACACGAAAAAACCGAGGCCCACGACAGGCTTGAGGCCAGTTCCCTCTGCGAGTTTCGAGACGGGGAGTTTGGTGACGATGGCAACGACCATCTCGACGCCGAGTAAGACACCGAAGAACGCGTCGGGGCGGAGCGACACACCGAATCCCGTGAAGCCAACGGCGAGAAATTCGGTGACGACGATGACGAAAAAGACGTACACCATGCCGTTGGCGAATCGAATGAGCGTATCTGCAACCAGTAAAGGCCGCAAGGTCGCAGGGAGCGAGCGCATGTCGTCTCGAATCTGCGAGAGACCCTCGAACGACTTTCCGAGCGAGTCCTCGCTCGCGTCGTAGAGAAAGTGCTGTGCGACCGTCGCGATGAGACCGAACACCGCGGCGGCGACGAGGATGTACTGGAATCCGGTGACGAACGTCGCCGTGGCGGTCAAGAGTGCTGCGGCGATAAGTGGGCCGAGCAAGAAGCCGATACGTCGAAATATCTCGGTGCTGGCAAAGCCCATCGCCAACTGATTCGGTGAGACGCTCTGCTTGACGATGGCAAACGTCGCACCGAGGCCGAACGACTGCCACGCCTGCGTGAGAAAGAGACCGAGAAAAATCCAAATCCACGGTTCGAGCGAGACACCAGCGACCGAAACGGGAGGAATAAGCGGTGCGAGGAACCAAAACAAGAACCCAGCGGTCGAAACCGTCCCGAAGAGCGTCAGCGAAATCCGAGACCCGAGGCGGTCAGAGAGCGCCCCACCGGGATACGGATACAGCGCGCCGATGAAATTTCCGAGACTGCCATACAGGCCAACGACAGTCGCGCCCGCGCCGAGAACACGTAGATACTCGGGGATGTATCGCCCGGTCATCTGAAACGACAGGCTGAACGCGAGCATCGCAATCGAGAGGACGAGAACGTCGCGTTCGAGCCCGATGAACTGACGGAATGAGTCGAAAACATCGACAGAGTCTCGCCGGGTAGCCATTGAGAAAGCCGAGGGATTGCTCCACGATTAACGTAGGGAAAGGCGAACGATTCGACTAGGCGTCGAGTTCATCTTCGAGGTCTTCGACGTTGTCCTCGACGTGGTCCACGAGGAGGTTGACCTCGGTTATTTTTGCGGTCTGTTCTTCTGCTGCGGCGGCGATGTTGCTGATTTCGGAGGCGACCTCTTCGGCCCCGTTCGCAGTTTCATCGACGAGACTTGCAACTTCTTCTGTACTCGCGGCCTGCTGGTCGGTCGCGCGGGCGACTTCTTCGGCCCCGTTAGACGCCTCCTTGACTGCGTCATCGATATCGCGGAGCGCCGCAACCGCCGCATCGACTTCGGTGAGTCCCTCGTGGACTTCGTCGTTAGCTTCGGCGATGTTCTCGACAGTCTCTTCGGTCGTATCCTGAATGTCGTCAACCATCTCTTCGATTTCGGTTACGCTCTCTTGAGACTGTTCAGCGAGCGATTTTACCTCGTCGGCGACGACAGCGAATCCCGCGCCAGCGTCGCCAGCGCGAGCGGCCTCGATAGAGGCGTTGAGCGAAAGGAGGTTGGTCTGGTCGGCGATTTGGGTGATGACCTCGACGAGGTCGTCGATTTGGTCCACCTTCTCCCGGAGTTCGAGAATCTCATCGTACACGTCGGTCGTGACGGCATCGACCGTCTCCATGGCGTCCGCCGCATTGTCGGCAGAGGTTCGCCCTTCGGTCGCAATCGTTCGCGCCCTGTTGCTCATCTGCTTTGCCTGCGTCGCACTCGAAGCTATTTCTTCGACGCTCGCACTAAGATTGGACACTTCGCCAGAGACTTCGTGCATGTTCATCGATTGAACGTCGGCGAGGTCGCTAATCTCCTGAGAGCTTATCGCAACGCTCTCGGACGCATCGGCGAGTTCTGCAACCGCTTCGGTGATTTCTTCGGTTGCATCCGTCGTGTCGTCGATATCGTCTAGAACATCTTCGTTCTCGACCGCAGGTGCGACTTGCTCACTGAGTCCCCCGTCAGTCGTAATCGTATTCGAAGACGTATCCAATTTGTTGAATTCACGACTCATGGAAATACAATTGATAAAACAAGGAACTAGTTATAAGGTTTACTCGGGGGTATCAAAACATATAATCAGAATTCGCCCGTAATAGATTGTATTTTCCTACCATATTGGAAATATAAGCCCAAACGTCAGATTATTTTTGGTATGCAAGCAACATATAAAACGAGAGAGTATAAACAACATAATATAAAAGACATTCCTCAGAAATTCGTCTATATATAAAACACCGGGCGTAGCAGTAGGCTGCAACAATTTGAGAAAGCGATAGAAGCCCTCAGCCACGGTGCGTCCAGACAGTCGCCACAGTTGCAACGGAGAGAAAACCTCCGATAGCGACGAGAACGATAGTCCCCCCGGCGGCGAGTCCGTAGAGATAGGCGAGCGAGACGCCAACGACTCCAGCGAACTCGCCAGCGAGAACGGCGACGAAGAGCGACTGCTTGTAGCTCTTGCTCACTCCGGCCGCAGTGACGACCGGGACGACGAGGAGCGCGGCAACGAGTATTACACCCATTATTCGCATCGCGCTCACGACGACGAACGCGGTCAACACCGACAACACCGTGTTCACAGTGCGAACGTGCATTCGAGATGCGCGTGCGGCGACTTCGTCGAACGTAACGTACAGCAATGGACGATAGGCGACGAAAACGGCGGCGGCAACCACGAACGACATAGCGACGAGCAGTCCAACGTCCGCTCGCGAGACAGTTGCGAGCGAGCCGAAGAGGTACTGATTGATGCCGACTGAGATTCCGCCACCAGTCACCGAAATGAGGACGCTCCCGAGTGCGAACCCACCGGTGAGAACCATGGCAAGCGCAGCATCACTGCGGGTGTCTGTGTACTCGATGAGTAATTGGACCAGCAGTGCTGCAACCACGGCGACGACGAGTGCGCCGACCAGCGGCGAAACGGGGATGTCGAAAGCGGCATCGAGAAACAGTGCAACTGCAACCCCCGCAAAGGCAGTATGCGCGAGCGTATCGCCGACCATCGAGAGGTCACGATACACCAAGAACGACCCGACGAGCGGACCGACGAGCGCGATACAGAGAATCGAAAGATACGCCCGTTGCATGTAGGGATACTCGAGGAATTCGAGACCTGTCGCATCCGCGAGCAGGGAGAAACTCTCTCCGACGACGACCTGGAGGAACCAATCGAACAGGCCAACGAGTGAGTCCACGACGAACAGTGGCAGCCATTGGTCGCCCAGGAACAGGAGTGTGAAGTCCGTCACGGCTGGCCCCCTTGCGAGTCGTCGTCTTCACCGCTGGAGGCCGGGTCGTGATGGGCATGGTGAGTGTGGTCGAGGACTCGATAGTTCGCACCGTAGGCGTCGGCAAGCGCGTCACTCTTGGCGAATTCATCAGACTCACCGTGGAAGAACAATCGCCGGTTGAGACACGCGATTCGAGACGCGCGTGAGGTGACCACACCGATGTCGTGTTCGACCAGAATGATAGTCAGTCCGCGGTCGTTGAGGTCGGCAAGGAGGTCGTAGAACGACTCTCGGGACGCCGAATCGAGTGCAACAGTCGGTTCGTCGAGTGCGAGGAGGTCTGCGTCCGCGGCGAGCGCCCGCGCGACGAACACCCGTTGTCGTTGTCCTCCGGAAAGCGACCCGATTCGACGCCCAGAGAGTTCAGACACGCCGACGCGTTCGAGTGCAGTATCGACGGCAGTACGGTCTTCACGGGAGAATCTGCCGAAGAGGTTTCTCGGGTAGCGACCCATTCGGACTACCTCGCGGACGGTGATTGGCATGTCACGGGCGGTGTCTGTCACGTCTTGTGCGAGGTAGGCGACTCGCTCACCATCGGCGAACGCGTGAGCGGGTTCATCGAACAGGAATGCCTCTCCGCTATCGGGGCGTTGTAACCCAAGCAGCAGCCGTAAGAGCGTACTCTTTCCCGACCCATTCGGCCCGACGAGTCCGAGAAACTCTCCTTCGTCCACATCGAGTGAAACGTCCTCGACGACGGGGACATCGCCATACGAGAAGGCAACCTCGTGAAGTGATACTGCGGTCATTTCGCACCGAGACTGGTCTGAAGCGATGGCAGGTTCAGTTCTGCCATGATATCGAGATATCCCCATCCGCGCTCGTTCCACTCGGCTGTTCGGCCCGGAATCGCAGTCAGTGGAAGCACCTCCTCTGCATCCGTCTCGTTCACGAGTTGTGTCGCGGCACGGTTCGATTCCAGTGGGTCCGCCAACACGTGCCGGATGTCGTGTTCGTCGATGACTTCCTGTGCCTGTTCGATATCTCGCGGTGAGGGTTCTTCATCGGGCGAGAGACCGGTGAGTGCGACGACTTCGAAGCCGTATCGGTCGGCGAGATAGCCATAGGCGTTGTGTCCTGCGACGAGAATTACGTCCTTTCGTCGGGATTCGAGCGTCGATTCGAACGTCTCATCGAGGTCGAACACTGCGTTACGGTACGACGCTGCGTTGGTGGCATACGCCTCGGCGTTCTCCCCGTCAACGCGCTGGAACGCATCTCTCACCGTCTCTGTCGCGGTGGCGACGCGCAACGGGTCCATCCAGAAGTGTGGGTCCATCGAACCGTGGTCCTGGCGGTCGTCTTCGGTGTGTGTCTCCTCTTCGTGATTACCCGTTTCTTCGTGGTGTCCGCCCTCCTGCTGGTCGTGGACGTGCTCGCCGTCAGCCCCGATTTCGTGGAGTTCGACATCTTCCGCCGCAGAGACGGTGACGACGTCCGCACCGTCGGCTTCGAGCGACGTGAGAACGTCGTCAGCCCACGGCTGAAAACCGGGCATTCCGTGGACGAAGAGGTCTGATTCGTAGATTCGACCCTGCACGTCGGGACCGGGTTCCCACCCGTGGCCGTGTTGTCCAACCGGGACGAGCGTCTCGGCGACAGCCACGTCGCCAGCGACGTGTTCGGCGATGTCGCCGAAGACGAAGAACGAAGCAGAGCTAGCCGTCTGACTCGCCGATTGTGAACCAGAGTTAGCGCCAAGACAGCCAGCGAGTCCTCCGGCAAACACTCCCGCAGTCAGGGAGAGGAACCTCCGTCGGTTTGAGTTCTTCATATTAACAATTAGAACACTGTTTGTAATAAGAGCTATTATCATATATTTGGATTTTATTAATACTCGGGGACACGAAACACGGCTCCCGCTACGTCGTGAAGGACGAGCAGAGGAGAGGAGAGGACAGGAGAGGAGAGGACAGGGGTTACGACATCGACCCGCGAAGCACCTTCGCCGCGGTTAACACAGGGTCCCAGACGGGGCTAAATGGTGGCGCATACCCGAGGTCCAACCGCTCGAACTCTTCGACAGTCAATCCTGCTCCAAGCGCCGTTGCGATGATATCGATTCGAACTGCCGCACGGTCCGCCCCGACGATGCTTCCTCCGAGGAGCATCCCGCTGTGGCGGTCCGCAACGAGTGTGACCGTTGTTTCGGCCGACCCGGGGTAGTATCCCGAGCGCGACCCGGCAGTAATCGTCTTCGAAACCGGGTCGAATCCGGCGTCGCGTGCCGAATCGAGGTCGATGAGTCCAGACCGTCCACACTCCAAATCGAACGCTTTCACCATCGCCGTCTCCGCAACTTCACCAATCGGTTCGGGATTCCCGGCCACCGTCTGCCCGATTGCCCGGCCAGCACGGTTGGCAGGAAGGCCCAATGGAACCCACGTCGGTTGCTTCGTGACTGTATTTACCATCTCGGCACAGTCGCCCGCGGCGTAGACGTGGTCGGCGCTCGTTTGTCCGTACTCGTCGGTGGCAATCGCACCGGAGTCACCTAGTTCGACTTGCTCTGAGACGAGTTCGACGTTCGGTTGCAGGCCGATACCGACGAGCGTCGCATCCACGTCGAGTTCCCGCTCAGGGCAGACGACGGCTTCAATCGAACCGTTGCTCCCGCGAAGTCGTTCGACAGGTTCGCCGAGGTGGAGCGAGACCCCTTGCTCACGCAGGTGGGATTCGACCCTCTCACCGACTTCCTCGCCGAACGTCTTGAGAACGTGTCCAGAACGCTGGAAGAGGTGTACGTCAGTGTCGAACGACGAAAACGCCTCGGCCATCTCGATGCCGACGAATCCACCGCCGATGATGGCAATCGATTCTGGCGGGTCCATCGCCAGGTATCGAGCGGCGCGCTCTTCGTCGAGATACTCGCCGCCGCCGAGGTCTTCGATGGATGCGGTTTCGGGGTCCATGAGGTAAGCACGGATGGCCCCCGCGTCGTCGAGACCGTGGAGTTTGAACACGCCGTCGAGGTGGAAGCCATCGACTGGTTCCGTGCGGGCGCGTGCGCCAGTCCCGAGGAGTAAATCGCCGTAGGGTTGGTCGAACGACCCATCTGGCCCATCGACCGTCACGACCTGTTCGTCGGTATCGACTGCGACGACTTCGTGTTCGCGCCGGAGGTCGATACCGCGGTCGGCGGCATCCTCGGGGGAGAGCGAAAGGAGGTCGGTGAGACGTTCGACTTCACCCTTCACGAAGTATGGCGTCCCGCAGTGGGCGTACGACACCCATCGTCCTTTCTCGAAGACGATGGTTTCGCGGTCCGAAGTCGTGCGCGCAAACTTACTCGCTGCGGAGAGTCCGGCAGCATCACCACCGACGACGACGAAGGGGTCGCTGGACATTGACTGAATGGTACACACCACTGTCACGTATGTTTCTCGGTGGACGAAGTGGTTGGAACCGTTATGAGTTGGTCAGCGTCTCCAAGCCATACTGCGGATACCGAAGACCACGATGATGGCCACGACGCCGAGTAACAACATGCCAACCGGGTTGAGTCGAGAGCGACCGTCATCTTCGGACTCGGTCGTGTTGGTCTCCGGGTCGGGGGTGCTGAACTTCGAACTACCTTCCTCGACAGTGATGTCGATAGATTCGTCGTTCACCGAGAGTGTGTAGACGCCGGGCGATTCAATCGTCTGGTCGAACGTCACGACCTGGGACTGCCCAGCGGGGACCGAGACGGTTCTCGTGTCGATGACACCGCCGAACGCCTCGTAGGTGAGTGTTATCTCACCCTCTGCCCCACCAGTATTCGTGACGGTGGCGATGAGCGTCACGCTCTCGCCCGGACCCATGAGCGTCGCATCCGCCTTCAACTCGGTGAGCCGGACCGCGGCAGTGGGTTCGCGGACTGTTACGTCGACACTCTCCTCGCCGATAGCGATGGTGTGCGACCCGGTCGAATCGAACCGATAGTCGAACGAGACGGTCTTGGTCTCACCCGACGCGATTTCGACCGACCGACTCGCCACCACGTCGCCGTCGATGCTCAAGTTTACCGTGACGACGCCGTCACCTGTTCCGGTGTTAGTAACGTCGGCAGTCACGGTCGTTGGGTCACCGACCACGATGTTCGATTCGGTCGTGAGGTTCGAGACGGTCGGCTCGGGCTGTTGGATTCCGAGCGCGAAGTAGGACATCCCCGGAGAGGTCGCCCGCATGGTGTAGTGAGTTTCGTTCTCCGAGATGACGCTCGTGTCGAGTCGGTCCCACGCACCGTCGGTGTAGCGGTAGAGCGCGACGTTTTCGGGAGACGTTCCGCGCGCTTCGAGGTTGGCTTTCGAGACCGAGAACTCGACCGTGAGTTCTTCGAGCGACTGATTGACCGTCTCGTCGCCTTCGATTTCCAAGTAGAGCGGAACGTCGTCAACGTCCGAGAGTGAATCGACACCATCGGGTTGGTCCGTGAAGCTCCGCACACTCACCGACGCGGAAGACACCGATTGTGAGAGCGTAATCGTGCTTCGACCGAACTCGATGCCCGAGTCACCAGCGATGGATTCGGGAAGTTGGAATTCGACCGGCTCACCGGCTTTGGCATCCTCGACATCGTACTGGACGCCGCCATCGGCCTGTGTTGTGGCCCGGACTTTCGTCGCGGGTTCCGCTGGTGCGGAGCCACCACTAGATCCACCAGACCGGCTTCCTCCCGAGCTTCCACCGCTACTACGTGTGCGTCTTGGTGTCGACGTCGGTGCTTTGGTGGTCGGTTCCGGTGTCGGCGTCGCCGTGGTCGTTACCGTCGGCGTGGGGGTGTCCGTCGGCGTCTCTGTTGTTGGAGTGTCCGTCGGTGTATCGGTTGGCGTGTCTGTTGGCGTGTCCGTCGGTGTATCGGTTGGCGTGTCTGTTGGCGTGTCCGTCGGTGTATCGGTTGGCGTGTCTGTTGGCGTGTCCGTCGG
>NZ_JBKIII010000005.1:0-2602 GCF_046557615.1 Haloferax sp. DFSO60
CTGGGCTGTGTGTAGTATGAGTGGAGGCGGCGAGCTGAATTTCCCAGAGGATCGCTCACTCCAGTACTGATCAGTACGCTGACGAGCTTAACTGCCGTGTTCGGGATGGGTACGGGTGTTACCTCGTCGCTATGGCCGCCTTAAATCCGACCAACGGAATCGAACCGTTGTCAAAGACCACTAATCGGTAGGGCCGATCGTTTAAATCGTCTGTACGTGCAATCCAGTTAACGCCTGGACTCGTCCTCCGAGTCCAGTGCAGAATATGTATGACTATGGCTTGGACTGTTAGTTCTCGCGGGCTAAACAACTCGTTGCCTCGTTGCGTACACCCCGAGTCTATCAAACTCGTCTTTTACAAGTGTCCTCAGTGGAATCTCTTTTCCGTGTGGGTTTCGAGCTTAGATGCGTTCAGCTCTTACCCCGTGGTGCGTAGCTGCCCGGCATCTGCCCTTTCGGACAACCGGTACACCAGTGGCACCCATTCGTAGTTCCTCTCGTACTATACGAACGTTCACGTCAAATTCCATAACACCCCCAATAGATAGCAGCCGACCTGTCTCACGACGGTCTAAACCCAGCTCACGACCTCCTTTAATAGGCGAACAACCTCACCCTTGCCCGCTTCTGCACGGGCAGGATGGAGGGAACCGACATCGAGGTAGCAAGCCACCGGGTCGATATGTGCTCTTGCCGGTGACGACTCTGTTATCCCTAAGGTAGCTTTTCTGTCATCTACGGGTCCCATGAATGAACCTCGTAGGTTCGCTAGACCACGCTTTCGCGTCAGCGACACTCGTTGGGAATGTCACTGTCAGACTTCCGTTTGCTCTTGCGCTCTTCCACGAGTTTCCGACTCGCGTGAGGAAATCTTTGGGCGCGCTCGATATCTTTTCGAGCGCGTACCGCCCCAGTCAAACTGCCCGGCTACCGGTGTCCTCTTCCCAGAGTGAGAGTCGCAGTCACTAACGGGTAGTATTTCAATGTTGCCTCGGTGGCCCGCTGGCGCGGGTACCTGTGTAACGGCTCCTACCTATGCTGCACATTAGCGACCACGTCTCAGCGACAGCCTGCAGTAAAGCTCTATAGGGTCTTCGCTTCCCCTTGGGGGTCTCCAGACTCCGCACTGGAACGTACTGTTCACCGGGCCCAACGTTGGGACAGTGACGCTTTCGTTGATCCATTCATGCAAGCCGCTACTGAAGCGGCAAGGTACTACGCTACCTTAAGAGGGTCATAGTTACCCCCGCCGTTGACGGGTCCTTCGTCCCATTGTAATGGGTGTTCAGATACCCGCACTGGGCAGGATTCAGTGACTGTACGAGTCCTTGCGGATTTGCAGTCACCTATGTTGTTACTAGACAGTCGAAGCGTCCGAGTCACTGCGACCTGCTCGATCAAGAGCAGGCATCCCTTATCGCGAACTTACGGGACCAATTTGCCGAATTCCCTAACGTCGGTTCATCCCGACAAGCCTTGGCTTTCTCTGCCTGCGCACCTGTGTCGGATCTCGGTACGATCGTCTACTCGTCTTTTCACGGGCTCTAGGTACGATCGAATTTCTCTATCTCAACATTCACCCGCTTCGTACCATTACGGTTTCCACGGATTTCGATGATTCGACGGGGCGAAGGCCCCGCTCGATGTTTCCCAAAGCGTCGACTTTTAGTGTAGAACGGTACTGGAATATTAACCAGTTTCCCTGTTGTCCCATTCGAGTTACGGTGGGACTTAGGATCGACTAACCCTCGGCTGAATGACAGTGCCGAGGAACCCTTGCGCGTAAGGCCGTCGGGGTTCACACCCGACTCTCGCTGCTACTGAGACCAAGATTTTCGTTACTGTTCGGTCCACACGAGATCTCTCCCGTGCTTCCACCCAAACAGAATGCCAACCTACGGAATCGTTCATAAGAACGTCGCCAGGTCTCGGAAGTGGATTTGAGCCCCGATCATTTTCGACGCCTCGAACCTCGGCCGGTAAGCTGTTACGCTTTTCTTAGAGGGTAGCTGCTTCTAAGCTCACCTCCCGGCTGTTTAGGGCTCGAGACAATCTTCGAATCGCACTTAATCCACATTTAGGGTCCTTAACCTAGCTCTGGGTTGTCTCCCTCACGGACCACAAGCTTACCCCGCAGTCCGGACTCCCTGAGTCTACGACGTCTGTAAGTTTGGAGTTTGACAGGGAAGCGAACTCCTCTCGGAGGCCGGTTTCCCAATCGGTCGCTCTACCTCACAGACTATCTCATCAGAGGTCATGCTTCGACATGTTTCGGTTGGAACCAGCTGTTGCCAAGTTCGATGGGCCTTTCACCCCTACACCAGAGTCACGAGAGGGTATTGTAAGACACCAACTCTAACGGGCCTCCACGCAGCTTTCGCCACGCTTCACCCTGCTCCGGCGTAGATCACTTGGTTTCGGGTCGTATCCATTTGACTCCCCGCCCTTGAAGACGGTGGCCCTGGTCGTAAGACTGCGGCCGTATCGGTTTCCCTATGCCTTCGGAGGTTCACTCCTTAGACTCGCCAAACAGATACACTCCTTGGTTCGTTTTTCAAAACGCACGACGTAACATCGGCTTCTGACGAGTCTTACTAAGAGA
>NZ_JBKIII010000006.1:0-2026 GCF_046557615.1 Haloferax sp. DFSO60
TTCGACCCTTCCCAGCCACACTTGCGCGGGCTGGTGCATCTGTCGTCAATGTCCATCCGTTCGTATCGCCGTCCCACACTTAAGGGGCACGATTCAACGAGGGTTGAACACTGCTTACCATGGACCCACAGGGATTCGAACCCTGGGCATCCTCCTTGCAAAGGAGGCACTCTACCACTGAGCTATGGGCCCTACTGTTAGCTTTGATAGTTCTAAGGTGTCCGGATGGGTGTCGTCGATGGACCGTATGAATGGTGAGCCACCCCGTCGGGGTGGTCTCGGATGTTAGGAGGTGATCCAGCCGCAGATTCCCCTACGGCTACCTTGTTACGACTTAAGCCCCCTTGCGAAGCCCAGATTCGACGTGGTAGTCCACGCCTCATCCGGACCTCACTCGGGTGCTTTGACGGGCGGTGTGTGCAAGGAGCAGGGACGTATTCACCGCACTCTTCTGAAATGCGATTACTACCGAATCCAGCTTCATGAGGGCGAGTTTCAGCCCTCAATCCGAACTACGATCGAGTTTCGGAGATTAGCGTTCTCTTTCGAGATAGCAACCCATTGTCTCGACCATTGTAGCCCGCGTGTTGCCCAGCTCATTCGGGGCATACTGACCTACCGTTGCCCGTTCCTTCCTCCGCTTTAGCAGCGGCAGTCCTCCTAATGTACCCAGCCAGTCGAAACTGCTGCTGGCAATTAGAAGTGCGGGTCTCGCTCGTTGCCTGACTTAACAGGACGCCTCACGGTACGAGCTGACGGCGGCCATGCACCTCCTCTCTATAGCGTCGTGATAAGGTCATCAACCTGATCGTCATTACTATAGTCGGAGCTGGTGAGATGTCCGGCGTTGAGTCCAATTAAACCGCAGGCTCCTCCGGTTGTAGTGCTCCCCCGCCAATTCCTTTAAGTTTCATCCTTGCGGACGTACTTCCCAGGCGGATCGCTTCTCGGCTTCCCTACGGCACAGCACAGGCGCGTAGCCTGTGCCACACCTAGCGATCATCGTTTACGGCTAGGACTACCCGGGTATCTAATCCGGTTCGAGACCCTAGCTTTCGTCCCTCACCGTCGGATTCGTCTTCTCGAGGTGCTTTCGCCATCGGTGGTCCGTCCAGGATTACGGGATTTCACTCCTACCCCGGACGTACCCCTCGAGCCTTCCGATCCCAAGCCACATGGTTTTCACCGGACGCCCGCCAGTTGAGCTGGCGGATTTCCCGATGAACCTTTGAGGCCGGCTACGGACGCTTTAGGCCCAATAAAATCGGTCATCACTTGAGCTGCCGGTATTACCGCGGCGGCTGGCACCGGTCTTGCCCAGCTCTTATTCCTCAACCACCTTACGGTTGAGAAAAGCAAGGACGATATGCCCTTGCACTTGGGGTCCCCTTATCGCACTTGCGTGCAGTGTAAAGGTTTCGCGCCTGCTGCGCCCCGTAGGGCCCGGAATCTTGTCTCAGATTCCGTCTCCGGGCTCTTGCTCTCACAACCCGTACCGATTATCGGCACGGTGGGCCGTTACCCCACCGTCTACCTAATCGGCCGCAGCCACATCCAACAGCGCCGGAGCGTTTGAGAGAATCGGCATTCCAGCATGACTCTCCTAGGAACTATTAGCCTCAGTTTCCCGAGGTTATCGTTCTCTGTTGGGTAGTTTGACCACGTGTTACTGAGCTTTCCGCCACGAGTCTGAACTCGTGCAACTAGCATGGCTAAATCGGACCCCAATAGCAATGACCTCCGGCAGGATCAACCGGAATGTATTGCATACATCCCGAGGGTGGGATGTATGCGGGTTTGGCGGGTGATATTGCATGGTCTGTGTAGATTGCAATGTCACCGTTACGTGTCATTTAGGTCCAATTCGGCGATATCCATCCGGATATCACCGAACTATCAAAGCTAACATCAGATATCGTCTTACGGCGTACCGCAGGGGCGAAATCCTCATTTCCTTCGGACCTGAGTCGAAGTGATTCGTGGGTATAAACCCATCGAACCTGGTTCGGATTCGGTCCGTGAATCG
>NZ_JBKIII010000007.1:0-648 GCF_046557615.1 Haloferax sp. DFSO60
TGATGAAACCGTGTGTACGTGCAATCCAGGCGTCCACTGGACCCGTTCTCCGGGTCACAGTGCAAATATATACACAACTGGCTACTGTGCCAGCTGGTGGATAGCTCGGCTCGAGAGCCGATGACGGACGTGCCAAGCTGCGATAAGCTTCAGGGAGCCGCATGGAGGCTAAGAACTGAAGATCTCCGAATGGGAATCCCCACGCAATTGCCTTGCGCAATGGGGAACGCACCGAATTGAAACATCTTAGTAGGTGCAGGAAAAGAAAGCAACCGCGATATCGTGAGTAACGGCGAGTGAAAGCGACACAGTCCAAACCGAAGCCCTCACGGGCAATGTGGTGTACGGACTACCCAACACGGAACTGGATTCTACACGAAGTCTCTTGGAACAGAGCGTGATACAGGGTGACAACCCCGTAGTGTAGAAGAAAGATCCTGGGGTTGTTCCAGAATAGCGGGGGTTGGATATCCCTCGTGAATTCCGCGGGCATCAACCGCGAAGACTAAACACTCCTCGAGACCGATAGCGAACAAGTAGCGTGAGCGAACGCTGAAAAGCACCCCGAAAAGGGCGGTGCAATAGGGCTTGAAATCAGTTGGCGATAGAGCGACGTAGCATACAAGGTCTGCCGAAGAATGAACAGAG
>NZ_JBKIII010000008.1:0-557 GCF_046557615.1 Haloferax sp. DFSO60
TCGCTTTAAGTGGTCGAACCTTTTTAGCATCTGCTGCTGCATTTGTAGTCGAACGTGTTTTAGGCGCTTGAAGCGCATCGTTGATGAGTTGTTTAATTTTAAGAATTTTTATCTTAATTAAGGAAGGAGTGATTTCAATGGCACAAGATATCATTTCAACAATCGGTGACTTAGTAAAATGGATTATCGACACAGTGAACAAATTCACTAAAAAATAAGATGAATAATTAATTACTTTCATTGTAAATTTGTTATCTTCGTATAGTACTAAAAGTATGAGTTATTAAGCCATCCCAACTTAATAACCATGTAAAATTAGCAAGTGAGTAACATTTGCTAGTAGAGTTAGTTTCCTTGGACTCAGTGCTATGTATTTTTCTTAATTATCATTACAGATAATTATTTCTAGCATGTAAGCTATCGTAAACAACATCGATTTATCATTATTTGATAAATAAAATTTTTTTCATAATTAATAACATCCCCAAAAATAGATTGAAAAAATAACTGTAAAACATTCCCTTAATAATAAGTATGGTCGTGAGCCCCTCCCAAGC